>CAVXEP010000035.1:0-110871 GCA_963760795.1 uncultured delta proteobacterium | reverse complement strand
GTTAGATGTCGTTGGCGCGCGAAATCGAAGCTATTGTCGAGACGTTTCGGGCGGGAGACGAAGAGTCGGCGTTTTTCACTCTGATTGAGTTGCCTGGCGACATCCTGCCGGCATTGATCGAGACTTTCAGGGATGAACAAAGTTCCGGCATTCGCGCCTTCCTGGTCAAAGCAGCCTGGGAACGCCATGAAGAAGCGGTACTGCCTTTTCTCAGCGAAGTACTCCACGGCGCGGAAGAAGAAGCGTGGCAACAAGCGCTCGACGGCCTGGTAGCATTTGCAACACCGCAATCCCTGGAGATTCTTCAATCTGCCCGCTCACGACCGTTTGCCGAAGAGTCAGCAAGCCGAAGATTTCAATTGTGGCTGGACGAGGCGATCGAACAAGTCAAGCGTGACCTGCATGCCAAGAAGTGATTCACGATTTTTCCCATTTGCGATTGAACCCCCTGTCGAGTTAATACTAAGGCAAAATTCACTCGGCGCATCGCCGTAAGGAGACCCTCATGAGCGGGACCAATGGCAAGAAGGCCTTGCATGTCGCGACATTTTCCGGCTGGTACCGTTTCGAACAGAACGGTAAGCAGTTCACCCAGACCAAGCGCGGCTTGAGTTACTGGACGCTCACCTGCATGACCGTGGACCCGGAAGATCCCAAGACCATCTACGCCGGCACCGAACACTCCGGACTCTTTTATACCAAAGATGCCGGCGCCCACTGGCACCGCGCCGATCCGCAGGTGCCGAAGATGTTTCTCTACTCGGCGCTGGCCATCGACGGCGGCGTTATGGTCGGCACGATCCCATCCGCCGTGTACCGCAGCAAGAACGGCGGCTGGGAGGAACTTGAAGGCGTGCGCTTGCACAGTGCCGGCGCCAACTTCCCGCCGAGTCCGGAATTGCAGTCGCGCACGCGCTACCTCGCCTGCGAGCCGGAAAACAAGAATCGCCTCTACGCCGGCATCGAAGTCGGCGGCATGGTGTTGAGCGACGACGGCGGCCGCGGCTGGGAGCCCTGCAACGAAGGGCTCACCGACATGGACATCCATGAGATCCTCGCCTCCGAGCAACACAGCGGCATGGTTTTTCTCGCCTGCGGCGAAGCCTGCTTCCGCAGTCCAGATCGCGCCGGCCACTGGGAAAATATTTCGCCGAAAAATCATGACTACGGCATCTCCGTCGCCGAAGATAACCACGGCGTCCTCTACGTCGGCGCCGCCCGCGGCCGGCCCAATCTCTGGCTGCGCGACGAAGGCGCCATGTCGGCGATCCTGCGCAGCAGCGACAAAGGCAAGACTTGGGACACCGTCATCGACAATCTAAACGGCGGCGTCATGCACCTCTGCCCGACGCCCGAGGGTAGTGGCATGATCGCCGGCACCTCCGACGGCACTTTATTGCTGGTCGACGACAGCGGCGCGCGTGAAGTCGCCAGCGGCCTGCCGTTCGTCACCTCGGTGGAACTGGCGGCCTGAGGCAACGGGCGCAGCATGCTGTCCCCCCTACAGTTGGAAATCTCTATGCGCATACTGATCGGCTTGCTCTGTCTCTGTCTCCCGTCTCACCTTCTCGCCCAGGATGCCAAACTGGTCGCCGAAGGCAAGAAAGATGGCAAGGTCGTCATCTACGGCTCCATGGAGACCGACATCTTCGACGGCGTTCAGCAGGGATTTGAAAAGAAAACCGGCATCAAGGTCGACTACTGGCGTGCCGCCGGCGCCACCGTGCTCGAACGCGCGTCGAGTGAAAAGCGCGCCAACAAAGTTGGCTATGATCTGGTGCTCAACAATGCCGGCCCGATGGAAATCCTGCTCGCCGAAGGCGCGCTGGCGAAATACGACTCGCCGATGGCGAAAAACTTCGCCGCTGAATTTCAACATCCGCAGCTCGGCCCGAGCTACCGCACATCGATCGTTGGCATCGTCTATAACAAGAGCATTATTAGCCCAGAAAAAGCGCCAAAGTCGCTGGAGGATTTATTGAAGCCCGAGTTCCGCGGCAAGCTCGCCTTTCCCGATCCCTCCCGCGGCGCCGTCGCCATCATGTGGCCCATGAGCCTTTACAAACTCATGGGCAAGGATCGCGCCGACAAATACCTGCGCGATCTCGGCGCCAGCAAACCGGTGATCGTCGAAGGCGTGTTGCCCGCCGCCGAGCGTGTCACCACCGGCGAGACGCCGATCGCGATTACTTACTTGAAATACGTCATCGTCTTCGGCCAAAAGGGCGCGCCGCTGGACTACGTCAGGCAAGACAAGATGCTCAGCCACGGCCACGCCATCGCCATGAGCAGCCGCGCCGCAAGGCCCAATGCCGCCAAGGCGTTTCTCGATTACTTCTACAGCGACGAAAGCCTAAGAGTGATGGCAAAGTCCGGCGAGTTCGTCACCCGCAAAGGCATTCACCCACCCCTCGCCGACGCCGACAAAATCCAAGTCGTCGAGATGGACGAACCCGACGCCAACATGATGGCCGAGAAGCGCAAGGAATACAGAAAATACTTTCAATAAATCCGGAGTGATGGAGTACTGGAGTGGTGCAGTGTTGGGTCCGGAAACCCAGTACTCCAGTACTCCCTTACTCCAACTCCGCAACCCGAGGTCTTATGAAGCTTTACACATTCTTCCGCAGCTCCGCTTCCTACCGCGTGCGCATCGCGTTAAATTTGAAAGCCATCGACTGCGAACAGGCGCCGATTCATTTGCGCCGCGGCGGCGGCGAGCAACTGATGCCGGCGTACACGGCGATCAATCCGCAAGCGCTGGTACCGACGCTGGAGGACAACGGCAGGATTCTGACCCAGTCCCTGGCGATAATAGAATATCTCGAAGAAACCCATCCCAATCCGCCGTTGCTGCCTAAAGACCCAGCCGACAAAGCGTTGGTGCGCAGCATGGCGTTGGTGATCGCCTGCGAAGTTCACCCGATTCAGAATCTGCGCGTGCTCAACTACGTCAAAGCGACCTACAACCAGACCGACGAGCAAGTGAACAAGTGGGCGCAGCACTGGATCGACCTCGGACTGGCGGCGTTGCAAGAGATGATCGTTGCCCAGCCCAAGCGCGGCAAGTTCTGCTTCGGCGACGTGCCGACGCTGGCAGACGTTTGTTTAATCCCGCAGCTCGGCAACGCGCGGCGTTACGGCTGCGATCTGTCGAAGTACCCGACGATTTTAGAAATTGAGAAAAACTGCAACGCGATCCCAGCCTTTGCCAACGCCGCCCCGGAAAAGCAGCCCGACGCGGAGTGATGCGTAGTGAGAGTTTCAGTCCCGAGTTTCGAGTTGGTAGCTCAAGTCGAACGAGATTCGAATCTGACTTACCGAACCACTGACTTCCGGCACTGCCCCACACCCATGTTCACCCTCAAGCAGTTCTTGAAAGCACTTTTTCTGCCACCCATGCCCTGGCTGCTCATGCTGCTAGCGGTGTTGATCTTCTGGCAACGCCGCTGGGCGCGCAAGCTGCTTTTCGTCACGATATTGCTCACCTTGGCGCTCCACTGCGGACCGCTAAACTACGCGCTGCGCTACCAATTAGAATCGCGCTACCCGCCGCTGCTCGATCCGCGCAAAGTCGGCGCTTACGACGCCATCGTCGTGCTCACCAGCGGCAGCTATCCGGCGACCGGCTTGATTCCCTTTCCCTCCATCGACGAGCATATGTTTCGCCGCCTCGACGAGGCCTGGCGGCTCTATCGCATCCAGCCCAAACCGATCATTATTTCCGGCGGCCATGTCAATCCGTTCACGCCGGCGATGGACGAAAACAAGATCGCCCGGGACTTTCTCATCAAGTGGGGCGTGCCCAAGCAGGATGTCATCGGCGAAGAAAAATCCCGCGACACTTTTGAGAACGCCTTAGAGAGCCAAAAAGTCTTGAAGAAGCATGGCTGGAAACGCTATCTTCTGGTCACATCGGCGCTGCATATGCCGCGCAGCATGCTGGTGTTCGGCGCGCGGGTGGCCGAACCGATCCCCGCTCCCGGAGACTTTTCCGTTGGCGAATTTGACTTTACGCCCTTCAACTTTTTTCCCAGCGAAGGCGCCGCGCCGAAAATGTTCGCCACCCTCCACGAGTATATTGGCTGGGCGAATTATTACTGGCGCCTGCACTATGCCGGCGACTAACGGCGTAAGCGGGCGAGTCGATTGCAAATCCCCGGCAGCGTGATAAAAACTGCGCTGGAATTTTGTGCTCAGCGCGACCGCGACGACGTATCGGGAAGCGCCGACAAATGATTTCGATAAGAAACTTACTGAAGATCTACAAGTCCGGCACCGACGCGGTGCATGCCGTCGACGGCGTCAGCGTCGATGTCGGCGACCAGGAGTTCTTCGTCCTGCTCGGGCTCAGCGGTTCGGGCAAGACCACGCTCCTACGCTGCGTCGCCGGCTTGGAGCGGCCCGACGGCGGCGAGATCGCCATCAGCAATGTCCTGGTCAGTTCCGCCGAACGTAACTTCTTTGTCGCTCCCGAAGGGCGCGGCATCGGCATGGTCTTCCAGTCCTACGCCGTCTGGCCGCATATGACGGTCTACGACAACGTCGCCTTCCCGTTGATCAATGGGCCGCACAAGCTGTCCCGCGCCGACATCAAAAAGCGCGTGCTGAACGCGCTGGAGCTGGTTCAACTCGGCGGCCTCGCCGACCGCCCCGCGCCATTCCTGAGCGGCGGCCAGCAACAGCGCGTCGCCTTGGCTCGCGCCCTCGCGGTGGAACCGAAAGTGCTGTTGATGGACGAGCCGCTCAGCAATCTCGATGCCCGCCTGCGCGAAGAAGTGCGCGACGAGATCAAGAACTTGGCGAAGAAATTTAGCATCGCCGTGCTCTACGTCACCCACGACCAGGTCGAAGCCATGGCGCTGGCCGACCGTGTCGCGGTCATGAGCAAAGGAAAAGTCTTGCAGTGCGCGCCGCCGCGGGAACTCTACGACCGGCCATCGAGCCGTGAGGTCTGCGAGTTTCTCGGTTCGACCAACTTGATCGACGGCGTCGTCGGCAACGGCGCTCAAGTCGACACCGACTTAGGAAAGCTTGTCTGCGCCGTCGGCGATGGCAATTTGCGCAACGTGAGCGTCGCCATCCGGCCCGAAGAGTTGCAGATCGCCGCCGCGCCTACCGGATTGGAAAACGAATTTGCCGCTGAAGTATTGGCATCGACGTTTCTCGGCGAACTGACGGTGTGCGACGTCAAGGTGAACGGCAAGCCGTTACGCTTCAAAACGACGCAGCGCACCGCGCTGGCGCAGCAGGTTTACATTCGTCTGCCGGCTGATAAATTGAAACTGTTCGCAAGGTAAGCTGAAGAGAAGAAGAGATTGGCCGCAAAGAACGCAAAGGGGACAAAAAGCAATTGGGCCTGTAGGGGCGCCAGCATGCGGCGCCCTTCTTCCGAAACCTTCGTGTCATTCGTGGTGAAACACTATTTCCAATGACCTCGATAATTTCGCACTAGGCAGGAGACATCCAGATGGCACTCACCGCCCAAGAAAACGCCGACCTGACCCGCGTCGGCCCCGGCACTCCCTGCGGCACCATGATGCGCCGCTACTGGCATCCGGTCGGCTTCACCGCCGAACTCAAAGGCAAACCGGTACGGCGCATGCTGCTCGGCGAAGATCTAGTTTTATTCCGTGACGAGAACGGCGTGCTCGGCCTGATCGGCGCGCGCTGCCCCCATCGCGGCACCTCGTTGCATTTAGGCTACATCGAGGACGGCGGACTGCGCTGCTGCTATCATGGCTGGCTGTTCGACGTGACCGGCCGCTGTTTGGAACAACCTACTGAGCCAGCCGAAGCCAACTTCAAGGACAAAGTGCGCCAGCCATCCTACAAAGTCGAAGAGCTTGCCGGTGTGATCTTCGCCTACCTGGGTCCGGAGCCGGCGCCGCTACTGCCGCGCTACGACGTGCTGGTGCGCGAGGACGGTATCCGTTCGCTGCAAGGGCGCATCGCCAGCTGCAATTATTTACAGATGGTCGAGAACACCGTCGATCAACATCACTTCAAATGGCTGCACCGCACGCCCAATACCAAAAAATGGACCGATCCGGTGCTGACCTCGGAGTACTTCGATTACGGCATTCGTGACACCTTCGCGCGCACCGGCGGCGGTGAGCGCTATCAGACGCTCAGCTACTTCATCATGCCGACCATGAACAAGACCGGATACCACGTCCCGGAAAGCCATCCCTGCGGCATGTCGGCCAATCATCCGGGCTACGAAGCTCTGCGTTGGCGCGTGCCCGCCGACGACACCCACACGATGCATTTCACCGTCTACTTCGCGCCGGTGGTCGACGGCAAACCGACCGGCACCATCCCGCCGGATAACGCCACCAAAGGCGTGGTCGAAGCCACGCCGGGGCAGTACCGCTACGACGAAGCGACCGGCTATCTGGCGCGCGGCGACCAGGACCGCGCCGCCCAAGAAAGCCAAGGGGTGATTTGCGACCGCACCATCGAACACTTGGGCGTGTCGGACAAAGGCGTGATCATGCTGCGCAAGCTTTACAAAGACTCCATGGAGGCGATCGCCTCCGGCCAAGATCCCATCGGCACGATCCGCGATCCGGCGAAAAACCGCATCGTCGAAATCGCTCCGGGAGAATTCAAAATCGGCTGATCGACTTTAAGCCATCAAAAGGACCAAGACATGCTGCCACGCGAAGAAAACGACATGCTCACCCTGGTGAGCCGCGACAAACCGATGGGCCAACTGATGCGCCGCTATTGGATACCGGCGCTGCTCGCTTCAGAAATCCCCGAGCCCGACTGCCCGCCGGTGCGGGTACGCTTGCTCGGCGAAGATCTGGTCGCGTTTCGCGATACTCAAGGCCGAGTCGGCCTGCTCGAGGAACACTGCGCCCACCGCGGCACGTCGCTGTTTTTTGGCCGCAACGAAGAATGCGGCCTGCGCTGCATTTATCATGGCTGGAAATACGACATCGACGGCAAAGTGCTCGACACGCCGGCGGAGCCCGCCGGCAGCACGCTCAAAGACAAAGTGCGCCAGGTGGCCTACCCGTGCAAAGAAGCTGGCGGCATGATTTGGACCTACATGGGCGCGCCGGACAAGCAGCCGCTGTTGCCCAACTACGAGTGGATGACCATGGCGCCGGAGAATCTCTACGTTACCCGGTCGATTCAAGACTGTAGTTGGCTGCAAGGCCTCGAAGGCGAATGCGACTCGTCGCACCTGTCGTTCTTGCACCGATCTTTTACCGGCGACCGGCCGCGCGGCGGCGGCGACGGCGATCTTTACGCCGCCGATACCGCGCCGACTCTGGAAGGCATCGAGATGGACTACGGCATCCGCATGTTATCCTGCCGCAAGATCGCCGCCGACAAAGTCTATCTGCGCGTGTCGAACATCGTCATGCCCTGCCACGGCTTCGTCCCTACCGGTGGCATCAAAGGCAACCCTGAAGGCTACACGATCCACTCCCATGTGCCGGTCGATGATACCCACAGCATGCGCTACAACATCCACTTCCGCCGCAACCGGGCGATCGAGCCTGAAGAAAGACAACACGACGAAGAGATCGGTCCCGACTTCAAAAAAATTCGCAATTTGCAAAACAACTATCTGATCGACCGCGAAAAGCAGCGGCGAGAAAACTTCACCGGCATGGGGCCGATCTTTCTAAACCACGACGCCTGCGCCACCGAAACCATGGGACCGATCTACGACCGCTCCCAGGAACACCTGGGCGTCAGCGACATGACGGTGATCGCCGTGCGTAAGTTTTTGTTGAACGCCGCCCGCGCCGTCGCCGCCGGCAAAGAGCCGCCGCACATCATCCGCACCGCCGCACAAACCGACGTCCGCCACGTCGCCTGCATTGCCACGACAATACCCGCGCGCCGAGATCCCAAGACGTATGTCGTCGAGCAACTGAAGAAAGACAAATACTGGGAAGCGGATAATTAGCCGCAACCGTGTTCGCCATTGTCGGTTTGCGAGCGCTCCATTTATGCTCGCGGTCGTGATGGAAATGTTCGTCTATTTGAAAGTCGGCCGTGCCTTCGTGCTCGTTTGTTGGGGTCAAAAAGATGCGGGTCGATGCCGACAAAATTCGATCGGGGTGATGCGCGGAATTTTATTGCTCTCGGTGCTGGCGTCACTGATGTCGCAGAGCCGCACAGCCGACAGCAGCGTCGACGACGTGTCCTAAGCACATCGAGGAACGTTGTGAGGTCCCCTGCAAACACAATTGTAATAGCTCGAAGTTCAGCCGAAACGGTCCCAAACCTTGAACTTTTCAACCTTGAACCCTTGAACGAATTTTAGGAAACAACCCCATTCGCCTTGAGCGCCGCTTGATACCGTTTGGGAATCTCCGGGTCTTCGTTCTCGTAGTTAATCATCCAGCCGCCTTCGTCGACGCTGCGGAAGACATCGTCGTCGGTTTTCTGGTGCGAGACTTTGAAACCCAGTGGATGGATGCGGCTGCCATAGCGCACGGCGAGATGGCGCGCCGGTTCTTTGCCGGTGTTGAAGTGCTGGTGAAACCAGTCGCCTGGCGGGCAGTAGATGCTCCCCTCACCCCAATTGATGTCGATGACTTTATCTTCATGTCCGTCGGTGTACGGGTGCATGCCCCATTGCTTGTGCCAGAGAAGCACGTTACCGACCGACTTCGTGCCGACGATGATCGCGCCTGGGCCATGGTGGTGCGCTTTGTGATATTTTCCCACCGGCCATTCACCCAGGTGACCGACCAGCGCGTTGCCGGCCATCTCGAACTGCGCCAAGCGCAAACCGGCGCCTTTGACTTCGAGGCTCTCCAGCATCGCCGCATTGATGTCAGGAATGAAATTGGTCTCCCAGATATTGATCAAGCCGCTGACGTAGCGCTTCTTGCCAACCTCGAAATAATCCTCTTCGCCGTAATAGCGGTCTTTGAAACTGTACGGGCAATTGAAGACGAAATTTTCATCGCGATAGATGTCGAAGGCCAACGGCGCGTTGGTGACGGCGAGAAAGCGCACCGGCTCGCGCGAGCCATTGACCAAGCGATGCGTCGTATTCATCGGCGGCGCAAACAAGCTCCACTTGCCCCACTCGAACATTTTCTTGTTGCCATGATCGTCCCATAGCTCAGTGGCGCCCTGGCCGTTGAGAATGCAGATCACCTCCTCATAGAGATGCCGTTCCGGTTTCAGCGCATCCCCCGGTAGGATCTCGCCGATGTAGCCGCCGGTGATCCCCTGCATGCCGTGCAGTTGAATGAACGCGGCCTTGCCGCCCATGCGCGCGTAAGGCGAGACCTCAAGCGCGCGTAGATCTGCCATGCCATGGCCGGTGTGTATCGGCAGCCCCTGGCTCTTTATCCAGCGCACGTAACCGGTTTTTTGATTGAGTGGCGCGATATCCATGGAATTCTCCTTCAGTGGGCAAATGTTATCCACTCGCCAACTCGGTGATCGCTCATGGTAACGGGTCAGTTTTGAGACCGGATTCGGATTCAACGTTGAATACTTGAACTTTGCACCCCGAACGCCGGCTACGCCGGCTTGTGCCAGAACTCCGGATTGCTCTTAAAAATATTCTTGGGAATCTTGGCATAGACCAGATTCACGATGTCGACCGCTTCGCCAATTCCTAAATCCACGGCAAGGCTCGACAGCGCGTAAGCGTCCGCCGCGCTCATGCCTTTCTCCTCTTGGAGGAAATCCACCGCTTCCTGCATGGCGATTCTGGTGGCGACGTTTAAGTCGACATCGAGCCCGGTGGTGAGATAATCCGTCGCTGTTTCCACCCGCGGCTGCTTGATCGTCTTGCCTTTGTGGACGATGAATTGCAAAGTCGGCTTGAGCGAGATTTCGATGGCGCCGCCGTCGACCTCGCCGTCGCCCTGCACGGCGTGGCCGTCGCCGGTGAAAAACTGCCCGCCCTTGTTGAACACGGGTAGAAATAACGACGAACCGATGCCGGTGTACTTCAAATCGATGTTGCCGCCCCAGGCGCCCGGCGGCGTGGATGAAACCAGCCCCAAACTCGTCGGCGGCGACACCGCCATGATGCCCATGAACGGATTGAGCGGTATCTGAATATCGTCGGAGAATAGCGCTACGCGCCGTTCGAGATCGATACGGATCAGTTTCGCCGTGGCTTCTTTGAGCAGCTTGGGCAGCACCCCTTTGCCAGGCCCGGTATTGTTGACGCCGTAGGGCACGCGAAACTTGATGTCGTGCACGCGGATCTCTAAAGTATCGCCGGGTTCCGCGCCGTCGACGTAGATCGGCCCGGTGAGAATATGCACGCTCGCGCCCTTAGGCCGCTTCACCTCGGCGTAAACCTGCTTGGCATCGGCGAGAACTTCATTCGCCGGAATCCCGTAGCCGGCGAAAAACTTCTCGGGGTCCTTGCCGGTGGTCAATCCCTGATGCGACAGCGCCTCGATCTCAACGATCTGTCCCGACTTCACCGACAATGCCGGCGGCAAATTCGCCGCGATATAGCCCCACAAAACCGTCTCAGGCGTCGACTTCAAGGTCGCGTCGGGCTGAATAGCTGCTTGGATAGGGGTTTCACTCATGGCTGGTCCTCTTCGCGGCGAAGTTATCCGATCCTACAAAAGACTGTCAACGCAACGAGAAGGAAAAGCAGGGAGGGTGGTATTTAAACCGCTCCGCCGTTAGGAATTCCTCTGGGAATCTATTTTGCGTTCCTTGCGCCCTTTGCGATTAAATACCCGATTCCGAATTTGTTCTTTTGTTGCGGCTTCGCGAGCTTTGCCTGTGCGGTGAATGCATCTATTTCGGCGTAACAAAAAAAGGCGGCGAAGCCACGATCGCCTCGCCGCCTTTAGTGATGAGCGAAAGAACAACTAATCGCGGATCGCCAACGCGCCGCCGTCGACCGGCAGGTCGATCGCGTAGATAAATTCCGACTCATCGGAGACCATGAACACCACAGCCTTGGCGATATCCATCGGCACGCCGCGCCGGCCGGCCAAATTTTTCACGAAGCGATTTTCCGGCACATCTTGCTGGCCCACCGGCGAGCCAATGCGATTCGGCGAAACGGAATTGACGCGAATGCCTTCCGGCGCCAGTTGCACGGCGATGGAACGGGTTAGGTTCAATACGCCCGCCTTTGCCGTGGTATAAGCCGTCGCTTCTTTGCGGCCCCAGTGACCCGAAGTCGAGGCGATGTTGACGATCCTGCCTTTGCGCTTCTGCTCGATCATCACTTTGGCCGCCGCGCGAGTGCAGTACCACACGCTGCGCATGCACACGTTCATCGTCCGGTCCCACTCTTCTTCGGTGATGTCGAAGAGCGTTTTGTGATCGGTCCAAGCTGCGTTGTTGACCAGAATATCGACGCCGCCGAATTGCTTGACCACGGTCTCGACCATGCTGTTAACCGACGCCGCGTTGGCGACATCACAAACCACCGAAATAGCTTTGCCAGGATTCTTCGCATTGATTTCATTGGCGACGTTGCTGCCCCGCCCCGGATCTAAATCGACGACGGCGACCTTGGCGCCTTCCGCAACGAACAGTTTACAAACATCCTCGCCGATATTACGCCCCGCTCCGGTAACAATCGCCACCTGATCTTTGAGTCTCATGAGTTCCTCCGGTTAAATTTGTTTTCTGCTGCATATCAAAAGGGCGGTGAAAGTTCCAGTTCGGCGCGCTGAGGAACCGATAGGCGCACGCCCACTGAAGCAAGGATGCGCGGCTAGAAGATCGCCAGCCGCGATCTTCCATCCTCAATCCTCGATTAAAGTTTTCGGCGTGAAGCTAATTGCGGACGTTCAGAGGCTCACCTTTTCGACGTAGAGATCCTTCAAAAACTTGCTGTTTTTGAGCTCCTCGAAAAAGCGCGGCTCGACGATATCGTTAAGTTTGAGCTTGCCGGCGCGCTGGTCGGCGGCGGCGCTGACATCGACCAGGGCTTGGATCGATTCGTTGTTGAGCTCGGGTAGCGGCCGTAGTTGCGCCGCATACGCGTCATACATGCTGTCAACGGAGACGCCTTGAGTACCGGGGAAATATTTTTTCAGGATCGCAAGGCTCTCGGCGCGCTTGGAAAGGAAATGATGGATCGCCGCGGCATAGCCCTTCATGAAACGACGGATGGTTTCTTCGTCGCGCTTGATGAACGAGCGTGTCGTCATCAACAAATCAGTGACCACCGGCACGCTTTTGACTTCAATGATTTTGATGCCGGCTTTTTTCGCTTCTGCGGCGATATCTTCCCTGAGCGGCACGCCCTGCACGAGATTCTTAGACAACGCGAGCGCCCGTTGCGGCGCCAAACCGGCCGCGACCATTTCCACATCCTTAGCAGGATCCAACCCGGCCCGCCGCAACATGACGCGAGCGATTAGATCCGAGCGTGCGCCGAGCGCGGAAACGCCGACTTTCTTTCCTTTCAAATCTTTTACTGCGTCGATGGATGTCGCCACGCCCATACCGTACTGGTCGAAACTGACATGGGAACCGATCACCGTGATATCCCCGCCGCCAGCCAGCGGCTGCAGTACGGCGAGCGGATTGCCGAAACCGATCAGCAAATCGACACCTAACAACGACTGCACGCCGGCGCTCAGCGTGTCGCGAATCGGCAGCTCGTCGACTTCCAATCCATGCTGTTTGAACAAACCGGCGTCGACGCCGATGTAGGCCACAGCCGTGCCGACTTCCCACCCGGCGTAGGCCAAGCGCAGTTTTTTCGGACTATCGGCGGCCAAAGAAACAGTGGCGGTAAAAACAACCAGTGCGACGGCAAAACCCATCGAAAAAATCCGATGGAAGTTAAATGGTCGGGAAATCATCATGCGGCATCATAGCCCACCAGAACCGACGCGCCAAGAGGGGTCGCACCCGCTCCATCTTGTCTGCGACATTTTATTGGACGCCATCGACTAAGTGCGATCCTTGAAATTCGCCAAATTTGGATATGCTTCCAAGAGCGCCTCAGGCGGCGCCGCGCCATCGTTCTGGCCAAGCGCCGCTTTAAGCATAGTGCATTGGCTACTGCCTGACCGCGGGCGTGGTTGCCGCCTAGAATTCCAACTCATCGACGTGCTTGCCGCCGACCTTGGGATAAAACCCGCCGCTCCAGCCGTTGGGTGGCGCGCCGGGATAGGAATAGCCGCAGGTACCGATGAAATATCGCGCTTCACTCGCCATCGCAGCAACTCAGAACTTTAAAGCCGCAGGTCCAGCACATAAAATGCTTCTAATAATCGGTTCTTAGAGAATTCAAAGATTTGCAACGCCAATTCATTTCATCTAGAATAAAATGAGTTTTACGCCGATGGCAATTCCGCGCTAGTTATTTTGGAGGTGAGAAGTTCATGGCAACGATGATCACCAACGAGTGTATCAACTGCGGCGCTTGCGAGCCCGAGTGTCCCAACAATGCGATTACGCAAGGCGACCCGGTTTTTGTCATCGATCCAAAGCTCTGCACCGAATGCGTCGGGTTTCACGACTACGAGGCCTGTGCCGCGGTCTGTCCGGTGGATGTCTGCGTCACCGATCCCAACAATGTCGAATCCGAAGAAGCATTGATCCAAAGGGCACGCGAGCTTCATCCGGAAACCAACTTTGGCGACAGTTTCGAGTCGCGCTTTCGCAAGGGCCAAGGTAAGTCGGCGGCGGCCGATATGGCGCAAACCCCTGGCACGCCCGCCCATCCGAGCCCGGTCTCGGCGCCGGTCGAGACTGGAGCGATATCGGCATTCGCCGAAGCCGATGTGAATTATGTCGAACTGCCGCCGATCGATTCCTGGAACATTCCGTTGCGCTGCTACAAGTGCAACGGCGTTCATGAACAAAACGTCAAGAACTTCACCATCGGCAACGTCATCTTCTGCCCCCACTGCCACAAGTCCACGGTGGTCCGTGACAACTTGAACTATCATATTCGCACGCTGCTCAAAGACTCCTACGACCAATGGGAAAACGAGCAACGCGAATTCGTCGAACGGCGCGAGCGTGAGCTGGCGGAATTCGTCGAACGGCGCGCCAAGGACGCCAGCGCCTTCGAGAGCCACCAGCAGCGCGAGCGCGAGCGCATCCGCGCACAGCTGGACGTCATCGGCGACACCTATGACGCCGCCGGTAAACCCTACAAGAAGGGCTCACGTTTTAGTTGGGGGTGATCCGATCCACCGCCCGATGTTCTACTCCTGGCTCCATTTGATCGCCCTGGTGGTCTACCTGGGCGCGGTCGTCGGATTTTGGCTGATGCTGCTACCCGCGGTCGGCGTGTTGGAAAAGCATGAGGAGCGAGTGCGTTATTTTGTCCGCGGCCTGAAGTTTTACAATCCGCTTCAAGTTGGTTCCCTGGGCATCATTTTATTCACCGGGGCGTTTCAGCTCACCGAAATAAAGGCCGCATACCGCGAGACGTTCATCGAGTATCTCGCCTACAAACTTGGCCTCAAGTTGCTCTTCGCCTTTCTGATGGTCATGTTCAGCGTCTACCAAGCCCTCGGCATCGGCCATCGTTTCGTCAGGCGGACCGAAGGCGGCGACGAAGTCACACCCGAGCAACTGCGCTCGATCATTTCCCGCATGACCAGCGCCAACTGGTGCATTCTGCTGTTCGCCGCCATTACTTTGTGGCTCGGTCTGCGGCTGCAGCGCTAAACCGGCGCTGGCAATAAGGTTCTAAGTAGTGCTATGACCCCGATAGCAGCGATTTGTATTTTGAGAGGCAGTTCCCATGGCAAATACAAAACTCCGGGTCATTTACCGTTCCAATTCCCACGCGCCGCTTTGGCTGGTCGCCGAAAAATCGGGATCCTGGCAAAAAAATGGTCTTGAAGTCGATACTTCACCGCAGCTGGTTCGTGAAAAAGCCGTCGAGTCGCTCAAAAATGGCACCGTCGACCTGATCTCCGGCAATCATCATAATTTGTATGTGCGCAACGCCAAAAATGGCGAAGACTTCGTCCACCTGGCTCAACCGACGAACAATTGGACGGAAAACAAACTTATCGTCAGGCCGGAAATTCGCTCGGTGCAGGAACTCAGAGGCAAAAAAATCGTCGCCGACAAGCTCAACTCCCACGCCGGTCTCAACATCTGGCTGTTTTTGAAGCAAGAGGGTTTGGATGTCGACCGCGGCGATATCGAGCTCTGCGAGTTACGCGGCTCTTCAGAAGACCGCTGGAAACGAGTCCTCAGCGGCGAATACGACGCCACCTTCGTTACCATTCCCCATGACAGCCGCGCCGCCAAAGCCGGCGCCCATGTGATCACCGCGCGGGCAATGCCGATGATCCGCGGCGTCACGCTGACCACCACCTCTCGCTTCGTGAAGAGTCATGCCGAGGAGATTCGTTTACTGACCCGGGGGTTGGTCGACGCCATCCACTTTTTCATCACCCGCAAAGCGGAGACTTTGGAGATTCTTAAGGAACACGCCACGCCGATCCTCAAGCTCGAAACCGACCAGGAAGTCGAAACGCTTTATGACGAATGGGCGCAGTCTTTGGAGAAAAAGCCCTATCCGTCCCTCGAAGGCATTGCCAACGTCTTTCAGCTCGCCGTGCGCCGCAATCCCGAGATCGCCGCCTATAATCCGCTGGCGCTATGGAATACCCACTTCGTGCGCGAGTTGGACGACAGCGGTTACATCGACAAATTGTATGGTTAAACCCGGATTTCGCGGTTCTACAGCATCGAGGCTCCGGCAAGGTGCAAGCCTGGAGTTGTGAAGACACCCAAGGAGTGCCCTTTAAAAGCCTTATTGGCACTGGCCAAGTCAATACACGGGTCGCGCAGCGATGAGGCAGTCACCATGGTCTTCGCAACGGTACGATTGCGCCGCGCTCGCAGGCTCAATTTCTTCAACTGCGGATGACCGAAGCTAAAGCCCGCATCCATAAAAAAAGGCGGAGTCATATGACTCCGCCTTTTTTCGCTGCCCCCGTTACTCTCTTACAATGAAATTAGCGCTGTGTGACTCTCTCACCGTCCGGCTGGGTCGTCTGCGACGAGCGCGGCGCGGCTGGCTGCTGCGGCGCCGGAGCTTCGGCCGCCTGCGAGGTGATGCCTTCGCGGTAAACTAGGATTTCAACCCGGCGGTTTTTAGATCTGCCTTGGTTGTTGGTATTCTCAGCTACCGGAGCACTCTGGCCGTAAGAAATCGGGATCACCTTCATCGGGTCCATGCTCTTCTTGGTGATCAGGTAACGGCTTACCGCGTCCGCACGCTTCTTGCCGAGCTCATAATTAAGATCTTCGCTACCAACGCTGTCGGTATGCCCTGCAACCAGGAAAACCGTCCCGTCCGCACCGGCAACATCGCCTTTGAGATCGCTCAGAAAACCATCGATCTCACGCTGCGCTTGTGGCGGCAAACTGGCCGAGTTGGAACCGAAGTTTACGCCATCCTTCAAATCGATGACGATCTTGCGCTCCAAACGTAAATTGGCGATAGCGCTGAGCGCTTTGTCGGCTTTGGCATCGACCTGACCGATCTTGCCTTCGACCTGGCCGAGACGGCCGTCGAATTGGCCAAGCTTGCCTTCGACACCGGTCATGCGGGTGCCGAGAGTGCCGATCTGACCATCATGGCCATCCAAACGTTGAGAGTTCTTGGTGATTCGCCCAGACAGCGGATCGCTGACATTCTCACGAACCCAATCGCGAGTCGCCAAACACCCCTGGCCCATCAGCAATGCTGCGCTAACACCTGCCCCGATAAAATATTTACTAGCGATACTTTTCATAGCAATTCCTCCTGTTTGTTGGTGACGATTATTCATTTTGCCCGCCACTCTATTTGCAAATTGAGTTTCCTATGCATCTACTGTCAGTTAGCTATAATCAAATTCCGTACCACCTACAGAAAAATCCTAAGCATTTAAAATCACAGCGTTTTCACTTCTTTGCTGCCAACCAGTACATAGCTGAGAATGGTTTTTCATACACTACTGAAGGTAAATGGGCTTATACATGCCATCGAATGCGCCACCTTTTCTCGGACTGCTCGCGTAGTCATGGATTTTCCTATCGAAATCGACCCAGTTTCCGATAAATTTGTTCGATAGGAGAAACTGAGCTAAATTACTGGTTCTCGGCACTACTGGTCCCAGTCCGGACCCACGCGATTAGCAATGACCGGCACCACCTCCGGCTCAGAGACCTGAAACCGCCCTTCCCATCCCTATTCCCGCCTTGATAGGGGTGCCGACCACGACGACACTCGCAGTCCCCACAGCACCAGGGTAAACCAACGTAAATAACTATTTTTTCGACTTGCCTGGGTTGCTCGCGTCAACGGAGCTTCCCACTCACGCAAGTGGGCTTGGACCGTGGTCGGGCGTGATGGCGAGATTTAACGATCGCCCAGCGGCGCTCCTGAACCAAATCGATCACAGCCAAGACCGATTAAACTAATGCTGATATGAAGGTTTGGCGCGCTTGAACTCGTCAACTTTGAGATCGTGCTTTTTCAGAAGGTCATAGAAATCGGCGCGATATTTGCCCGCCAGCTTGGCGGCTTGGCTGACATTGCCCTCGGTCATGGACAGGACTTGCACCAGGTAGTCGCGCTCGAAGGCATCCCGCGCATCCTTGAGCGATCTGAGCGCGTCGGCGCTCATCCCACCGTGACGTTCCATGGGCAACCCGCCAACCCGTTCCGTCGGCGATTGCTTGCCCTGAATGACGTAATCCTCGGTGACCATGTCCTTTTGGGTCATCGCCACCGCATACTCGATCGTATTCTCCAACTCACGCACGTTACCGGGCCACTCATGCAGCGTAAGCCGGCGCACCGCTTCCGGAGTAAGACCTTTCACGTCGCGTTTCATCTGCTGGCTAAATGTTTTCAAGAAGTGCTCGGCCAGCGGCAGAATGTCTTCTTTCCGTTCGCGCAAAGGCGGCAGATAAATCGGGATGACGTGAATGCGATAATATAGGTCGTCGCGAAATAGACCTTTTTTTACCTGCTCGGCCAAATCTTTGTTGGTAGCGACGATTACCCGCACATCAACCTCCACGGGGGCCTCGCTGCCTACTGGGTAGAATTGCCGTTCTTGCAGGGCGCGCAGCAGCTTGGATTGGGTCGCCAGCGGCATGTCACCGATCTCGTCCAAAAAGAGCGTTCCCCCATGGGCCTGGGTAAACAATCCCTTGGTGCTTCGCACTGCGCCGGTGAAGGCACCCTTTTCATGGCCGAATAATTCGCTTTCCAAGAGCGTTTCCGGCAGCGCGGCGCAGTTGAGCGCGACAAACGTCGTGTCCTTGCGGTCGCTGGCGAGATGGATCGCCTTGGCGACCAGTTCCTTACCCGTGCCGCTTTCGCCGTGAATGTAGACCGTCGAGTCGAGCTTGGCGATGCGCGTGACCACATCGAGGATCGCGCGCATCTTACCGCTGCGCGCGATAATATTGGTAAAATCGAAACGCTCGTGGAGCATGTCCTTCAACCGCTTGATCTCGGAGTTCAGATTGCGGTTTTCCAACGCCCGCTGGATCTGTAACAACAAATCGGTCGGCTCGAAGGGTTTGGTCAAATAACTGTAGGCGCCACGGCGCATCGCCTCGACGGCGTTTTCGATGCTGCCATGGGCGGTCAAAATAATCGTCGGAATATCCGGATGAATCAGCCTGAACTGCTCCATCAAAGTCAAACCATCGCTTTGCGCCAGCATCAGATCGACGACGCAAAGGTCGAAGGCCTTGTCTTTGAATACGCTGAGCGCCTTATCCTCATCGGTCATTGCCGTGACCTCATAGTCCGCGGCTTCGAGTCGCATTCTGATCAGCTCAAGAAGATTCGAATTATCGTCGACGACTAAAATTTTGCCTTTGATCATGGAATCCTCATCTGCCCCGCACTCGCCGCTTTTTCTCGATCTCAATATCCACTTGCTTGGATTTTTCGATCTCCTGTTTGATCTTTTCGATTTCTTGCCGGTATCTTTCGAGTTCCACGCGGGACTTTTCGATCTCTTGTTTGGTCCGGTCGGCGGCGAGCCGAGACTTTTCAATTTCCTGCTTAGACTTCTCAACCTCGAGTTTTGTTCGCTCAATTTCCTGCTTTGTCGCGTCGATTTCGTTGAGGGCGCCGATCCAGGCCTTGGCCGGTTCGACCAATGGGCTCTCGGGATAACGCGTCACCACACGCTCGAATGAACCGACCGCCTTCTGCCGGTCCTTTCGTGGATTCTGCTGGTGCGCGTACAGGACGCCGATATAGTAGTTCGCCGAATCCGCCGGCGGCTGATCTTTCGCGATGACGATAACGTTTTTAAAGGCCTCGAGCGAACCGTCGAAGTCGCCGCGGGCGAGCAACTGATGCCCTTGGGTCAACGCTTCTCGCAACTCCCAGCGCCGATTCGATTCCGGAAACAGACCGCAGCCCGTAACGATTAGCAGCAGGGCAAAACAAATACAAATTTGCTGCCACTGCCCGATTGGCTTTCCGCCCATATGTTTCCACCATGCGATGAAATTATATTTTTGGCTATCGCCAAACCCAGTCCTGTGCCTTGACGGTGATTCGCGCCGGCGTGGCTACCTTGGCTGAATTTTTCGAAGATCGATTCGAGACTCTCCGCTGGGATGCCCGGACCGGAGTCTTTCACAGAAACTTCCAGGATGCCATCGCGGCGTTTAACCGCGATCGACACTTGCCCGCCTGTGGGCGTGAACTTGACGGCATTGCCCATCAGGTTGCGCAGCACTTGTAACATCCTCTCGGGATCGAGCCGCAGCGCCGGCATCGGCCCATCCAGCGCGCTTTCAAAATGAATCTGCTTGGCTTCCACTAACGGCGTAATTTCCGCGACCGCGCGTTTGATCAAGGGATCGATGGGGCTCATCTCGAACTCGTAACGCATCATGCCGGCTTCCATTTTCGCCAGATCGAGGAAAGTATTGACCAGGCTGATCAGACGGTTGCTTTCCTCGGCGATGATACCGAGCAATTTTTGCTGTTTCTCGGTGGTCGCCCCGCCGACACCGTCGAGCAAAAGCCCGGTGCCCTCTTTGATCGAGGTCAAAGGCGTGCGCAGCTCATGGGACATGGCTGCAAAAAAATCCGCCTTCATATGGTCGAGCTCTTTCAGCCGCTCACTCATCGAATTGAGCGCCACCGCCAGTTCGCCAATCTCCTGAGGCGACTTGACCTGAACGGGATTATCGAAATTGCCGCGGGCAATTTCTTGAGTCTTCGCTTTGAGCGCCGCTAGTGGCCGGGTAATGCTCTTGGTGATCAACAAAGACATCAGAACGATCATCAACAGACAACCCGCGGTAATCGACAACGAGGCCTCCCGAGCTTGCGCCGCCGCCGCGGCCAAATCTTTGACCTTGGCGTAGGTCGCCACCTGCTGATTGGCGCGCAAGCGCTCCAGCTCGTCCAACATGGCGTCGACCAGATTATCTTTGTCCTGCTTGAACTGCGCTTGCGGATATTCTTTTCTGGTACGCACCAGGCGCGCCTCGCGGTCGAGCAAATCCACGTAACGCCGATGGTTATTTCGTACCCGTAACAAAATCGGTTTGGCCAAAACGTCCGCGACCGACGCCGCGCTCTCGGCACGGGCTTCGAAATCGATCTTCAAACGCACGAATTGCAGATACCAGGCCTCGTCGCGGCTAATGACATACTTCTGCTCCGCCCGGCTCTGCGCCAGCAACAGATCGGTGAGAAACTTTTCATGGTCGAGCACGCGATTGTCGATCCGCAGGATCGACTCGGCCTGGTTGCCGAAAACGGTCAGCTCGACGATCGCGTAGGTGCTCGCCGCCGCGACGATCGCAAAGATCGCCAGATAGCCGACCGTCAGACGGGAAAACAAACTCAAATGCATGGCGGTTCGTTAGTCGGTCTTAGCGCCGGTGGTGCTAGCTTCAAATAGCTCGCTCTGCGCCGACTCCGCGGCGAAAAATTTCTGGCTGAACTGTTCGAGCCGCTTGTCGGCGCTCTGATAACTCGACTGGGCATGGTTTATGTGTTTGCCGAGGACGACGAATTCGTCGCGAAACTTGGTGAAGTCTCCCTGCAGCCGGCCCAAGTACTCAATTATTTCTTTGGTGCGATCTTCGATGCGCATGCCTTTGAGACCCAAGACGATGGCCTGCAAGTAGGCGTAGAAACTATTGGGCGATACCGGAATCACCCTTTTACTCATGGCATACTGGCACAGATTGCGCTCGTCGGCGGCTTCGTCCTTGATGACCGTTTCGTAGTAAACATTTTCCGCCGGAATATACATTAGCGCAAAATCGTAGGTCCCCTCATCGGGAAGAATATACTTAGCCGCGATGGCGTCAATATGCCTACGCACATCGGCCGTGAATTGTCTCTTGGCTCGGCTGCGCTCATCGTCGCTCGTCGCCTCCAGCAAGCGTTTGAAATTTTCCAAGGGGAACTTCGCGTCCACCGGCACCAGGGAGGCGCCCAGCTTGATCACCGCGTCGACTTTCTCACCGCTGCGAAAGCCATGCTGGATCGAGAAATGTTGCGGCGGCAGAATCTGCCCGAGCAAGTCCTCGAGGAAGAATTCGCCGAGCCCGCCGCGCAGCTTGGGCGCCCGCAGGATCTCCTGCAACGACGAGATATCCTTGCCGACTTCATAGATGCGCCGATTCGCCTCTTCGAGGCCGCCGAGGCTTTTCTGCACGCTGCCAACCACCCGCGCCGCGTTATCGAGCCGCTCGCCCAGGCTCTGCTGAGTGTCGTTGAGCACCTGAGCGTTTTCCTTCAGCCGCTCGTTGACCTGAGCGATCATTTGGCCCAACTGCTGTTGCAATGACCGAGCATTGTTATCGAGAGTCGAACTCAACTGCGAGCGCAGTTGATCGATCTGCTGCTGCATCAGCAGCAACGACTGATCTGCCGATTTATCCTGAAGGAACGTGCGCAAACGGCTGAGGAAAAACCAGCCAAGCGCTATCGACCCGGCTACGAAGATAACCAGCGGAACTAAGAGATGGGCAAAATCCACGACTAACCGTGGCGGGGCTCTAGAGCAGTCTCAGCGCGTATTCGAGGATTTCGCTGAGCTTGCGGATTTGGGTTGCGCGCATGGATCGTTCTTCTCGTGGCGCGGCGAAATAGTCATCGACGCTCTTTTTCAAATTCCATTCCAAAAGCTCGAGGCATTGATGCATGCTGACCTTTTCCGACTTGCGCCGGCGGGCTTGGTGCAGCTCCTGGAGTTGAATGATCTGACCCATAGCAGCGGCCAGGATAGGGTAGCGTGAAAAATAGTCAAGGCCCTGGCAAAGAAATCGCAGCGGTCAAGTTGGTCAGCGCACCGCCGGCTCCTGCTGGGTCACGCAGTGGATCGCGCCCAAGCCGGCCACCACTTCATTGCAGCGCAGAGCGATTATTTTGCGCTTGGGAAAACACTCCTGCAATATTCCCAAGGCTAGTTTGTCGTTGGCATCGTCGAACACCGGCACGAGCACGACTTCATTGGCAATGTAAAAATTGGCGTAGCTCGCCGGCAGGCGCGCGCCGGCGGAGAAAAGCGGCGCCGGACAGGGCAAGGAGATAATATCTAATTTCCGACCGTCCTGGTCGCGCGCGCTCTGCAGGCGCTCATGGTTTTCTCGCAAGCAGCGGTAATTATCGTCTTGCGTATTCGCCTCAGTAATACAGGCAACGGTCGTCGGATTGACGAAGCGCGCGATGTCGTCGATATGGCCGTCGGTATCGTCGCCGACGATACCATCGCCGAGCCAGAGGATATGGCGCACCCCAAGCGAGGCTTTGAGAAACTCTTCGATCTGCGTGCGGCTCAACTCTGGGTTACGATTCGGGTTGAGCAAACACTGCTCGGTGGTCAGACAGCTGCCCGCGCCGTTTACTTCGATGGAACCGCCTTCGAGGATCAGCTTGTGGTCGAACACCGGCACTTGTAAAAGCTCCGCGATCGCACGCGCGACCCGCTCGTCCTCATCATAGGCCGGGTACTTGCCGCCCCAGCCGTTGAAGATCCAATCGTTGCACGCCAACGGCCGCTCCGCTGAATTCCGGGTAACAAACGTCGGTCCGTAATCGCGCATCCAGACATCGACCGTCGGGATCGCCAGCAGCGTCACGTTGGCGATCGCCGCTTTGGCGCCGTTCAGTCGTGCCGTCACTTCCTGTTTGACCGTGGCATCATTGACCAGCAAAAACACCTGCTCATGGGGTGACAGCGCCGCGACCATCCGCAGCCAAATCTCCCGAACTTTTTCCAAGTAGGTCGGCCAAGTTTCTAAATTATCCGGCCAAGAGAGCCAAGTGGCGCGATGCGCAGCCCATTCGGCTGGCATAGCGTAGCCCAGAGCTGCAGGTGTGGATGAACTCGGGAAGGAATGCGCCATGGAATAGCGTTGTTCGAGCTGGAAGTCATTAACGATCGAGGGAACGCGTCAGCAGGGCGCCATAGGCGTCGATGCGCCGGTCGCGCAGAAACGGCCAGGCTTGGCGCGTCTCTTCGATCTTAGCGAGATCGCATTTAGCGATCAGTATTTCTTCGCGCGTGTCGCCAGCATGGGCAACAAGCTCTCCCAACGGCCCAGCGACAAAGGAGTTGCCCCAGAACCTGATCTTGTCCTTCGCTGCCGACGCGGTTGGTCGAGGCGACAAAGACGCCGTTGGCGATCGCGTGGGAGCGCTGTATCAGCTCCCAGGCATTGCGTTGATTCTGCGCCGCCACACGCGGCTCGTTGGGGATCCAGCCAATCGCCGTCGGATAAAACAGGATCTGCGCTCCGCTAAGCGCCGCCGCCCGCGCCCCTTCGGGAAACCACTGGTCCCAGCAGACCAGCACCGCGATCTTGGCGTAACGCGTTTGAAAACTGGGAAAGCCCAAATCGCCGGGGGTGAAATAGAACTTTTCGTAGTAGAGCGGATCGTCGGGGATATGCATTTTGCGGTACTTGCCAGCGAGCGAGCCATCCGCATCGATGACCACCGCGGTATTATGGTAGATCCCAGCTGTGCGCCGCTCGAACAACGAGGCGACGATGACTACTTTTTTCCGCCGGGCAACCTCACCCAACGATTCGGTGCTCGGTCCAGGAATAGATTCCGCTAGCTTGAAATTGCCATGATCCTCGCTTTGGCAAAAGTAGCGCGAGCGAAACAGCTCTTGCAGGCAGACAATCTGCGCGCCTTTCTTTGCCGCCGCTTCGATGCGTTGCATAGCCTTGGCGAGATTGGCGGCGGGATCCTTGGCGCAGCTCATCTGCACCAGGGCAAGTTTAACTTGATCGGATTTGTTCGCTCTTGCCATGATGCCGTCAATGTAACCGAAATAGCCCGAAGAAACAAAAAAGGGAGAGGAAAAGTACCAACCCTTCCTCTCCCTCGGACAGCGCGCCAAACGAATTTATTTCAGATGCTGCGCAAAAAACGACTTGGTCTTTTCCCAGGCGTCGGTGGCCGACTTTTCATGATAACTGCCACGCTCGTCGCAGAAAAAGCCGTGGCCGGCTTCCGGATATATCTCCACCTCGAAAGGCGACTTTTTTCGTCGTCAGCTCGGTCTTGATCTGGTTGACCTGATCCAGCGGGATCAGCTGATCCTTGGCGCCGAAAAATAAATACATCGGACATTTGATCTCGCCGGTCCGCGACAACGGGCTCGGATTACCCATCGTAATACCGCCGGGATAATAGGGCACCGCGCACTTCACGTCGTTGGCGTGATGCGCCGCGGTCAAATAGGTTAGCCGGCCGCCCATGCAGAAACCGACGACGCCGAGGGAGCCGGCTTTGACGTTGCCTTGGGATTTCAACTGGGCGATCGCCGCGCCGACATCTTCCATCGCCTTGGGGTCTTGCACCCGCTGCATGGCCGCGATCGCCTTGCCCATATCGGAAAACGGAATCACCCGCTCGGTCTCGCGATGAAAAATATCCGGACAGATCGCCACGTAGCCTTCCGCCGCGATCCGCTCCGTGACTTTCTTCATGTGATCGTTGATGCCGAAAGCCTCTTGAATAACCACCACGCCGGGATAGCTGCCGCCAGCCTTGGGCTGGGCCACATAGGCATCCATCTTGCCGTCGGATGTGTTGAGTTGCACCGTAGAATTGGAAATGTCCATCGCTACCTCCTTGATTGGTCAATAACAATTCGAAGTGAATTTTGTCTATCAAATTTCAACCCAGCGGTCCACACTTCGACAAGCCAAGTTCACGAAAATTTAATCATACTTGCGGCAGAATTCGCCAATCCGATCGACCACGGTCTGCGTCGTCTGCCCCGGCGGCATGACATTCCAGAATTCAGACTTCGGTAAGAGCTCTCGCAGATAATGCGCTCCGGAGGTCGCGTGGGATTGATCATCGCCCGGGATGATGAGCGATGGCGCTTTGATCCCCATCACTTCTTCCGGCTCCGCGCCGGGCGCGCTGTCGCGGTCAAACAGGGTGCGGCCGCTAGTGATAATCAAACCCAGGTAACGTTCCAAATCTAGCGCTAAAAAACGGTCCGCGAAGCCGGCATCGCGGGCGATCATACCGGCCCAAGGTCCAGCCTCCGGGTCCATCCAAAAACTTTTGCCGGCGCGGGCGCGCTCGACGACGCCATTGAGGCCATGCTGTTTGGCGAACTCGTAGTGGCGCATGAAGCGAGCTTGGCTGTTGACCTTCCAACGATAACCGCCCACCGGCCAGTGCAGCAGCAAACCGCGGGTCGCTTGGGGATAATGCACGCCAAACGCAAGAGCCACCGAGCAGCCCATGCAGCCGCCCATGATCCACGCCGCATCGATCCTCAAATGATCGAGCAGCGCTTTGCCATGCTTGGTATAACTAACCCAGCTCAACCGTTCGACCCGCCCGCCCGACTGGCCGCACTCGCGCCGGTCGTAGAGAATCACCGTATGTGCCGCCGCCAACGCTTGGATCGCGTCAATGCCGGTCCAAGCGCTGGCCACCCGCCATTTTTCCATAGTCGCATCGAAGCCGCCCGGCGCGCACATCAAAATCGGCGTGCCCGAACCATGAGTTTCGTAGTAAGTATCGATCCCATCGACATTGGCAACTGGCATAAGCGGCTCTCCTTGAACTAGACTTGCTGGACTTCAAGAATAACGACCAGTAAGATTTAGCACGCTGCCGGCCCGGAAGGAAAGTTGACAACGTCAAGCTGTGTGGAGGCCATATCTGTGAGCGATCGCGAGACCGAACAAAAATTCACCGCACTGCTAAACGTCATGGCGCAACTGCGCAGCGATGCCGGCTGTCCATGGGACAAGTCGCAGACTCACCTCTCGCTCAAGCCCTGCCTGCTCGAAGAGACCTATGAATTGCTCGATGCCCTCGATGACGGCGACGCGAAAAAAGTCACAGAGGAGCTCGGCGATGTGCTTCTGCAAGTAATCTTTCACGCCCAGATCGCCAAGGAGGAAAACCGCTTCACCATCGAAGATGTCATCGCGCTGCTCACCGATAAACTGGTTCGCCGCCATCCCTATGTCTTCGCCGGCGAACCGCTGCCGGAAGATCCCGCGGCCGCGCTCAAACAGCGTGCCCAGCTCAAAGCCAACGAAAAAAACCCCGGTGAAATCAATTCCGCTCTCGGCAATGTCCCGAAAGCGATGCCGGCGCTGGCGCGGGCGCAAGCGATCTCGCGGCGCGCCGCCAGCCTGGGCTTCGAATGGCCGAATATCGAACAGGTCTGGGCCAAGGTCGACGAAGAGATGCGAGAACTCAAAGAGGCCGTGGCTTCCGGCGACAAGACCCACACCGGCGAGGAGCTAGGCGACTTGCTGTTCACCATGGTTAATATCGCGCGTTTTCTCGATGTCGAATCAGAAGAAGTCCTGGCACAGACCATCGACCGCTTTACCCGGCGCTTTCATTACATCGAAGCCGAGCTGCGCCAAGCAAACAAAGATTTTGCCCAGTCGTCCATCGAAGAGATGGACCGCTACTGGGACGAAGCAAAAAAACTCGAAGCGCGAGGGAAGTTGGCGAAATGAGCAAGCCGCAAACTCGAATCGTTTTTCTCGACGCCGCCACCTATGGCGACATGCCGTTAACAGAATTCACCAACACATGGGACTGTACGATCCATCAAGTCACGAACGCGGCGCAAACCGGCGCCCGACTCGCGGGCCACGCCATCGCCGTCACCAATAAAGTCGTCATCAACGAAGGGCTTTTGAATTCGCCTGATGCCCGCGAGCTAAAACTCATCGCCGTCGCCGCCACCGGCACCGACATCATCGACAAAGAAGCCGCAGCGAAACGCGGCGTCAAAGTCTGCAACGTGCCAGGCTACGCCAGCCAATCGGTGGCCCAATTCACCCTGGCGTTGATTTTGCAGCTGGCCAGTCGCGCCAGCAGCTATGCCGCCGCTGTCAAAGCCGGCGAATGGCAGAAGAGCCCGGTCTTCACGCTCCTGACTTTTCCGAATATGGAACTCGCGGGCAAACAACTCGGCATCATCGGTTACGGCAATATCGGTAAGAGCGTCGCGCAAATGGCGCGCGGCTTCGGTATGGAAATATTAGTCGGCGCGCGTCCTGGTGACCCAACGCCCACAACTGATCGTATGCCAATGGCAGGGCTGTTCCGCCACGCAGATTTCATCTCACTCCACTGCCCACTGACGCCCGACACGAGACATATAATTAACCGTCAATCGCTGGCGTTGATGAAACCTAGCGCGTTCCTGGTCAACACTGCCCGCGGCGCCCTTATCGACGAGCCGGCGCTGATTCAAGCGCTACGCACCAAGCAGATCGCCGGCGCCGCCCTCGATGTCATCACCCAAGAGCCGCCGCCCGCCGATCATCCGATCGTTGCCGCGGCAAAACAACTTGATAATTTGATCGTGACGCCGCACACGGCATGGTCAGCGCGCGAAGCACGCCAGCGGTTATTAGTCGAAGTCGAAGCCAACATTGAAGCGTTTCTCCGCGGCGAGCCGAGAAATCTTGTGGCTTAATCGCTGCGGGTTGATTCTTCGTAGCTTGCGGCGTAGTGATTCCGACGTAGGATGGGTGGAGTCTTTCGGCTTGGCTGAGGATAGACTCCGCGATACCCATCATTCCGAACGATAGGTATCGTCGCGTTGCGCCTCCGCCCACCCGACAACTTCACCCGAAGTGAGTTTGCTTTGATACCCAGCTGCTTGCAGCGAGGTTTTTCATTAGAGCTAACTGTAAGAGTGGATCGACCAGAATCTAGCGTCGCGCCGGGAATACAGGCGCGGCGCTAGCCAGTTTCATATCACCTCGTCGACATCCAACCCGAGCGCCATGCGCCCCGCGTAGGCTCGTTGTGCGCCTTCGCGCAGCGGATGATATCGCGCGGCCTGGGCGTCGCGGAAAAGTCTCTCCAACCCCGCCGATCGGAAGAACGCGCTGCCGCCTGCGGCTTCCATCGCCACCTCCACGGTATTCAATACGCCGCGCGCAACCAGTGTGCGACCTATCATGACGCGGTTTGTCGTCGCCAGTCCGGGATCGTTGGTCGCCGCGGCGGCAATCATGTCTTGGAGCGCTAGCCGAGCGCTCGTCAACTCGTTATCGACGCCGCCGATAAGTTCGACCGAACGATAATCCGCTTTGCGCTTGCGCGCCTTTTCGACGACCAGATCGCGCGCTGCCTCGGCGACGCCAAGATAAGCGGAGTAGACTAATGGAAAGGCGATCATCGAAATAATGTGGAATAACGGATGCCATTTGCCCTGAGGCCGCTTCCCGCCAATCGCCGCATCAGCGATGAAAACATCGGTCAGTCCGATATCGTGGGACCCCGTGCCGCGCATGCCCATGACCCGCCAGGTGTCGAGCAATTTCACCCCTTCAGCCTTCATCGGAACGGCGAAGTGTAATACCGAGGGGCCAGCTTCGGGATCGTCGTACACCGCGCTGGTCATCAAAAGATCCCCCGCGGGCGCGCCGCTGGAAAAGATTTTTCGCCCGTTGATGCGATAACCGCCTTCGACCCGCGTCGCTGTACCCGAACCTTGCAGCCAGTCGGAGCCGCCGCTGCTCAAAAGCACGATGTTTTCCGCGGCGACTCGCTTCAACAAGCCGTCCACCGGCGCTTTCTGATGGCGCCAACGCCACGCGTTGGTCGCGACTTGGTGGGTGTGCATGGAAAAAGCTAAACCCGTCGAACCGCACTGATAGGCAATTCGTCGTAACATCTCACCCAGCTCAGCGTGGCTGGCGCCGAGGCCGCCCAATTCCTCCGGCACACCGGCCGCCACCAACCCGTGGGCTTTGAGCTCGGCGAGGTTTTCCGCGACAAACCGATCTTGCTCATCGGCCGCTGCGGCGCGCTCGACAAAGCGCGGCCCCAGTTCGTTCAGCACCGTGGCGATCTTTTCCGCTGCCTTGATATTGTTTCCGTCAGCTAGATTTATGGCTGTTACAGACATATCGATCTCCTTTCGATGATTAACTTGATTGGCCGTTATGCTTAGCAAAACGCCGGCGCCATCGCCTCGATCTGTTTTCTCGCTTCGGGTTTGATCCCCTCCACGGTGGCGAGAAAATTCGTATGGGTCATGCCCGTGCCAAGATAGGTCCAGCGCATCCCCTTGAGCACCGCTGCCGTCATCTCTGCCCGCTCATTTTTCGATAGTTGCCTGCCGGTGGCATTCTCGAACGCATCGACATTGAACTCCGCCTGCTGCTTGAGCCCATCATCGATGAAGGCGCCGATTTTGCCGTATTCCTCGAAGCCTAGATCGATCTCTTTTTCCGTCGCGCTCGCCGCCAGCTTTTCGACAATCAAGGTATCGAGCTTGGTATGCTGCGACTCTTCTAGCCAGTGATGCTTCAGGAGACTTTTGAACTGCCGATCGAGCTGCTGACTATCGCGCACTGCCTCGACGTAATGGCGCAATGTGATCCATTCGATATGAAGAACGGCAATGCTGACACCGAAGGGGCTGTGCGACAGAACAAATTTCTTCACATCCTCAGCCGGTCCGATGAAGTCGCAGCGGCTGCCAAAGCCGCCGGTAAATTCCTCGCGGAACTGTTTGAAAAGATGAATATGCTTGGCCTCTTCGCCGGCGAACTGCAGCAGTGCGCGGATTCGATAATCGTCGCCCGAAAGCTGCTCCCTTGCGTGGTCGAGAGCGAACGGCAGAATGAATTCCTCGACCAGACCGAACATGGCGAGGTACTCGTGGCCGCGGATCTGGTTCAAGATCCGTTTCTCATCGGCGGATAGAAATCCCAGCCCATCCACCTGAGCCAGCGATTCCGGCATGAACGGGTTGCTAAAATCTAAGCGCTTGTCGCCGCCGATGATGTCCTCGATGCGCCAGTTGATACGCTCCGAAGTCTCCAGCACCCCTTGGTAACTGTAATGGTTATTCATGATCTTTCCTCCGTCATTTTTTTCGGCTCGTCGCCGTTGCAACGGAACTATTGCGCGAACCATGCCAAGGCCGTGGCATTGCTGAATAGCTTTAGAATTCAGAAGTTTGAGGAAATATTGCCGGCAGGAGAGGATGACGAGATTTCGTTAGTAACGAGATCTCGTTAGCGTCGAATATGATTTCTCGTGAGTGCGCTTAGCGTTTGCGCTCGACGCCGAGCGCTTTCATGCGCGAGCTGAGCGTCGTCGGCTTGATGCCGAGGAGCGTGGCCGCGCCATGCGCGCCGGCGACTTTCCAATCGCTCGCTTCGAGGGCGGCGACGATATTCTCCCGCTCTAGGTCTTCAAACTCTTTGGCGGTGCGCACGCACTTGGCGCCGGCTTCGTCACCTGCCAACGCAGCGGCGAGATCGCCGACGCTTTCCGGCAGGGCACGATCTAGATTGAGCTTGCGATCGCGTGACGTGATCACCGCACGCTCGATAATGTTTTGCAGCTCGCGCACGTTGCCAGGCCAGCGATAGGCTTCCAGACGACGGATGCAATCCTGTGACAGTGGCTCGATCGACCGGCCCATATTCTTGGCGAATTTTTGCGCGAACTGAGCGGCAAGAATCGCAATATCGCCGCGCCGCTCGCGCAACGGCGGCAGCTGGATCGGAAACACATTTAACCGATAGTATAAATCTTCGCGGAATTTGCCCTCCTTAATGGCCCCTTCAAGGTCTCGATTTGTGGCAGCCAATACCCGCGCGTCGACCTTGCGTGTCTGAGAGCTGCCGACCGGCTCGAATTCGCCTTCTTGCAGCACCCGGAGCAGTTTCGTCTGCAAGTCGAACGGAAGCTCGGCGATCTCGTCCAAGAATATCGTGCCGCCGTTGGCCAAGGTGAATCGGCCGTCGCGCTTTTTGGTCGCGCCGGTGAACGCGCCGGCTTCGTGGCCGAAGAATTCGCTCTCGATCAAGGTTGCCGGAATCGCCGCGCAGTTGACCTTGATGAGCGGTCTTTGCCGCCGCCGGCTGGCATGATGAATCGCCCGCGCGATGAGTTCTTTGCCGGTTCCGGTCTCGCCGAGAATCAGCACCGTCGCATCGGTGCCGGCCACTTCCTTGACGTCTCTGAGCACACCGAGCAAAGCCTCGCTCTGGCCGACAATTTCATCCGCGCCAAATAAAGACTTGATCTCTTCGCGCAGATACTCCGCTTCCACTGTCAATGAACGAATTTTCTGTTCGGCTGCGAGCCGGTCGTTGACGTTTCTAAAAATCACGGTGTAGAAAGGTTCGCGCTCAATGTCGAACCGAGACAGCGTTGCCTCCGCTCGAAACGGCAAACCGCTCTCGGTGGCCGCGTCCAATCCGCCGGCAATCCATAGTGAGCGTTGCCCGTCAGCGCGAGAATCGAGATCGATAATCAAGCGCGCCAGTTTCTCGCGCGAGTCGGCGGACAAAAACTGGCTAAACGTTCGTCCGACGATCGCTGCCGTGCCGCAGCCCATAACCTTTTCTGCCGCCGGATTCATCTGCGTCACCGCCAAATGGCGATCAAGCTCGATGATCGCGTCCATGGCGCTGCCCACCAGGCGGCCAAGCTTCTGTTCGCGCTCACGCACTTGCGCCTCAGCGCGCAGCCGGCGCAGTTCAGCTCCCGCTCGGGCAGCGAAGATTTGAAATAGCGCTTGGGCGCGCGGCTCGGCGGGCATCGGCCGCAAGTCGAGAACCGCCAAGTGGCCGAGAACTTTTCCACCGAGATCGAGCAGCGGCATGCCCAGGTAACTCGCTGCGCCGATGGCCCGCACCTCAGGATTGTCGCCGTAAATATCGAGGAGGTTGTCGGGGATATGGACCAGGCGGCGTTCGTCGACTACCCGCTCACACGCGGTGCCATCGACCGCCATCTCCCAGTCATCGAGCCATTGATCGCCCATCCAAAAGGCCAGTGCCTTTAATCGGCGTGATTCCGGAAAATACTCGGTGACCCACGCGCCATGCGTGTTAAGCGCGAAGGCAAGATTTTTTACCAGGGCTTGAAAAAATTCCGTCCCAGTCTGAGTGGCCGTGCCCTCAAGGATTGTTCTGAGGGCGGCATCGACATCGAAGTCTTGCAGCGGCGGACGATCCATTAATGGATAAGCGCAAGTAAGTAAATCCGTCTGAAAGAACTCATCGATCGATCCCAAGGCCTATATGCATCGACTTGGACGAATGGGAATGAATAAACTAAATGATCAGAACGGAATATCGTCGTCACTGGGCGGCTGGCCGCCGCCCATGCCGCCCATCGCCAGGTCGTCGACACTGCCGGAATCCGTACCTTGCTGCGGCCCGCGGGTGCCGCCACCGCTGCCAAGGAACTGAATGCGTTGGGCGATGATCTCGGTGACGTAGCGCTTGTTGCCGCTCTTATCGTCGTAGCTGCGCGTGCGAATGCTGCCTTCGATGAAAACCTGCCGGCCTTTCGATAGATACTGCCCGCAGTGCTCGGCCTGCTTACCCCAGACCACGATATTATGCCACTCGGTGCGCTCCTGGCGTTTGCCGTCGCGGTCGTTCCATTGCTCTGAGGTGGCGATCGAGAAATTCGCCACGGCGCTGCCCGTCTGGGTATAACGCACCTCGGGATCCTTGCCGAGATTGCCGACCAAAATGACTTTGTTAACGGACATACTGCCTCCGGACCCGGAAAAAAACTTTGCGGCGGAAAAGTGCTCTCAACTTAACCCTGGCCATCTGGAGAGTCAACTCGATTGAGCCGAAGCACCAAAAACTTCCTCACATTGATTTTTGTTCAGGCCTTCTCTACAATTACTTACCAATCTCCAATAAGTTCGACGGTTCAAATTTAGCTTTGTCTTGATGTTTTACACAGTCAAATTAGCCATCGTCATCGCGGCCACCATGGTGCTTTCGCTGGCGACGGTTTTATGCGGCCTGTTCGATCCCCACGGCAAACGCGTGTATCGCATCAATCAATTTTGGACTTGGCTGATTGTCAAATTCAGCGGCATCACCTTGACCGTAGAAGGGCTGAATCGGCTGGACCCACAACGCCAGTATCTTTTTGTCGTGAATCACCAAAGCAACTTCGACATTCCAGTGCTGGTTCAAGCGTTGCCCCAGTTCCAGCTCCGCTGGATCGCTAAGAAAGAACTCCTTTGGATACCTTTCTTCGGTTGGGCGCTGTGGGCGGCGAAGCATATTACCGTCGACCGGGCGGATGCGTTGGACGCGCTCAAGAGTCTAAAGCTCGCCAAGCAGCGCATCGCGGCGGGAATCTCGGTGGTGGTATTCCCGGAAGGCACCCGCAGCACCGACGGCAAGTTGTTGCCGTTCAAACGCGGCGGCTTTCTCCTGGCGCTGAAAAGCAAGACGCCGATTGTGCCGGTGACGATCAACGGCACGGGCAAACTGCTGGCCAGAGGCGAATGGCGCGTCCGGCCCGGGACAATCGACGTCACCATCGGCGCGCCGATTGCGGCGGCAGACTTTCGCCCAGGCGGGCTGCGCGGCTTGAGCGCGCAGGTGCAAGAAATCATCGCGGCTAATCTACGACCGAGCGATCCGATTCGCGCGAGCCAAGAAAATCTGACCGGAGCGGCCATCGCGCCGCAAGGAAGAACCGTCTAACCATCCATGGAACCATTGAAAATCATCCCGCTTGGCGGCCTCGGCGAGTTCGGCTTGAACATGATGCTGATCGAGTATGGCGACGACGCCATCGCGGTGGACTGCGGCCTCATGTTTCCCGACGCCCATTTGTTGGGCATCGACCTGGTGATCCCCGATGTCAGCTATTTGTTGGAGGGAAAGACCAAGCTCAAGGCGATCGTGCTGACCCACGCCCACGAGGATCACGTCGGCGCTCTGCCGTTCGTCTTGAAGCACTTCGATGTGCCGATATACGGCACCAAGCTGACCCTCGGCCTGCTGGCGAATAAACTGCAAGAACATGATCTCGAAGACAGTACCGAGATTCACGAGATCACCGCCGGCGCCCCCTGGCAGATCGGTCCGTTTACCATCGAAGGCATCCGGGTTACCCATAGTTTGATGGACTGCTTGGCCTTGGCCGTCGAGACGCCACTGGGCACGGTGATTCACACCGGCGATTTCAAGATCGACAACACGCCGATGGATGGCGAGATGTTCGACTTCCAACGCTTCGCCGCCTACGGAGAGAAGGGCGTGCTGCTCTTGATGTCCGACTCGACCAACGTCGAGCGCCGCGGCCATACGCCGTCGGAGCGCGAAGTCGGTACGAATTTGGAACAGATCATCGTCAAGAGTACCGGCAAAGTCTTGGTTTCGACCTTTTCGTCGAGCATCCCGCGAATCCAGCAGGTCGTCGAGATCGCCGAGCGTTGCGAGCGGCGCGTCGTGCTCAGCGGTCGCAGCATGATTCGCAACTGCGAGGTCGCGGCCGAGCTCGGCTATCTGCGCATGCCGCGCAGTTTCATGAACGATAGCGAACGCTGGCAAAGCTTACCGGCGGACCAACTGCTGTTTCTCACCACTGGCAGCCAGGGCGAACCCATGTCGGTGTTACACCGGGTCGCCTTGAACGACCACAAGACGCTCAAAGTCGCTGCCGGCGACACGGTGATTCTGTCGTCGAAATTCATCCCCGGCAACGAGAAGGTGATCTCGAACCTGATCAATCATCTGTACCGCCGCGGCGCCGAGGTGCACTACGAAAAAGTCTCAGAGATCCACGTCTCCGGTCACGCCAGCCAGGAAGAGCTAAAAATCATGTTGCAGCTCACTCGGCCGCGCTATTTCGTGCCGATCCATGGCGAATATCGCCATCTCGTCCGCCACCGGCGGCTCGCCCAAGAGGTCGGCATTCCCGAGGAAAACTGTTTTCTGCTCGATGACGGCGACGTGCTCGAACTGACCAACCGGGGTGCAGAGAAGGTCAAGCCGATTCAAGTCGGCCGGGTCTTTGTCGACGGCAAAGGCGTCGGCGATGTCGGCGACATGGTCATTCGCGACCGCCGCCATCTGTCCGAAGACGGCATGGTCCTGGCGGTCATGGCGATCCATCAGCAATCCGGCGAACTCGTCGCCGGGCCGGATTTGATCTCCCGCGGCTTCATGCTCGCCGAAGAAAGCGAAGAGGTCATGGAGAGCGCCAAACAGGCCGTGCTCGCCGCCCTGGCCAACATGAACCGCGAGACCCGCAGAGACCCGGAAGAACTCAAAGAGGAGGTACGCCTCGTACTGCGCAGATTTTTCAGGAAAAAACTCGAGCGCCGCCCTGTGGTGTTGCCCTATATCATCGAAACCTGAGGAAACCGAACTATGCAAGCTGCCATCGAAAAGAGCCGTCTCAACCGGGAAATCTGGGCTGTGGTGATCGCGCTTACGGCGCTGCTTATCGCCATCAGCTTGGTTTCCTATAGCGTCAGTGATCGCTCGTTCAATACGCCATCGGGCGCGGTGGACACCCATAATTGGGGCGGCTTTCTCGGCGCCTTCCTCGCCGACCTGCTGCTCCAGGGGCTGGGGCTGACTTCTTATCTAGTCCCGGTGTTTCTCGGCGCCGGCGCGGTGCAAATGTTTCGCGCCACTTACGATGGCATTTCGTTGGCTCGCGCTTCAGCCTACGCAGTTCTCCTGCTGAGTATTGGAGTCCTGCTGAGCGTCCTCATCGACAGCGAAAGCGCCCGCGACGCCGGCGGCATTGTCGGCGGCTTTCTCAAAGAAAGTATTCTAATCCCGTTGTTCGGCCGCTTGAGTGCGGTGTTGATCGCTTGCTTCATGTTGCTCCTGTCGATCATGTTGCTGACCCAGCAATCGCTGCTCGATCTGATCGGTCATAGCAAAAAGAATTTCGCCGAGTTTAGGAAATCCTTGGTGCCGGCGATTAACGCCCGGATGAAGGAACTCAAAGAAAAGCACGACAAACGCAAAGGCGAGAACACCAAAAAAGAGAAAAAAGACTACACCCCGCCGGCTATCGTCACCAGAGACGATCCGATCAATGACTTCGACTTCGTGGTAAAAAAGCCAGCCAAAAAGCCGGCAGCGCCGGCGCCGGAACAGTTTAATCTCCCGGAGGTCGGCGAGGGTTACAAACTACCGCCGCTGGAGCTTTTGGATCCGCCGGAACATCAGCAAGTCACTATCGACAAAGAAAGCCTGCACGCCAACTCGCTGATCTTGCAAAAAAAACTCGAAGACTTTGGCGTCGCAGGCGAAGTCGTCGCGGTGCGTCCCGGCCCGGTCATCACCATGTACGAATTCAAGCCCGCGCCCGGCGTCAAAGTCCGGCGCATCGTCATGTTGGCCGACGACCTCGCCATGGCGCTGCGCGCCGTCAGCGTGCGCATCTTGGCGCCGATCCCCGGCGAATCGGTGGTCGGTATCGAAATTCCCAACCCGCGGCGCGAGACCGTGTATTTGCGCGAAGTGATTGAGAGCGAATCCTACCGCGCTGCCGACTCAAAGATTACCCTGGCGCTGGGCAAAGACATCGGCGGCGTGCCGTTTTCCACCGATCTTGCCAAAATGCCCCATCTGTTGGTCGCCGGCGCCACCGGCACCGGCAAATCGGTATCGATCAACGCGATGATCCTGAGCCTGCTGTTCAAGTCGAGCCCGCAGGACGTCAAATTCATCATGGTCGATCCCAAGATGCTGGAATTGACCGTTTACGAAGACATTCCGCACCAGCTGGTACCGGTGGTCACCGATCCGAAAAAGGCCGCCGCCGCGCTGTTCTGGGCGATGGATGAAATGGATCGCCGTTATCGGCTAATGAGGGAAAAAGCCGTGCGCAACATCGACGGCTACAACCGGGCGATCGAGAAGGAGTCGGGCAACAAAAAGGACTTGATCCGGTTGACGGACGAGGAACCGATGGACGAAACGCCGGTGATCGGCGGCAGGCTGTCGAAAGACACGCCGTTGGTGCACGGCCATCTGCCGCGCATCGTCATCATTATCGATGAATTGGCCGACCTCATGATGACCGTCGGCAGAGACATCGAAGAATACATTACCCGCCTGGCGCAGAAAGCCCGCGCCGCGGGCATTCATTTGATCTTGGCCACCCAACGGCCCTCGGTCGATGTCATCACCGGCCTGATCAAGGCCAACTTTCCGGCGCGCATTTCGTTTCAGGTGACCTCGCGCATCGACTCGCGGACGATCTTGGACTCCATGGGCAGTGAGAAACTCCTCGGCAACGGCGACATGCTCTTCCTGCCGCCGGGAACGGCGCGGCTAACCCGCATCCATGGCGCCTTCGTCTCCGACCAAGAAGTGCGCAAAGTGATGAAATTCATCAAGCAACAGGGCAGGCCCAACTACCGGACCGATATTCTTGAAGCCAAAAAAGAAGTCGAAGCCGCGGCTGCCGCCGATGAAGAATACGACGAAATGTATGACCAGGCGGTCGCCATCGTCACCGAGACCCGGCAGGCGTCCATCTCTATGATTCAGCGGCGATTGCGTGTAGGGTACAACCGCGCTGCGCGGATGGTCGAAGTGATGGAACGCGACGGCGTCATTGGTCCCGCTGACGGCGCCAAAGCGAGAGAAGTTTATGCGCAAAAGATCGAAGAAGACTAGGCAAATCCTTTGGGCGATCCTGCTCGGCTCGGGCTTCGTTGCAACGGTGAATCTTCAGTCCAGCCGTGCCGCAGAGACCAACAGCGCCGAACCGATCGTCGACGCGTTGCAGCGAAGCTACGATGCCACCGTCGACTTCGTCGCCGACTTTCGCCAGGAAACCGATGTCAAGACTCTCGGCCGGAGTCTCAAGGCGTCGGGCAAGGTGTCGTTCAAGCGCCCCGGCAAAATGCTCTGGACCTACGAAACGCCCAAGGGACAGTTCGTGCTGGCCGACGGCAAGCACCTGTATTTCTACCAGCCCGAGCAGAATCAAGTGATCAAGAGCCCGCTCAAAAACGCCTTTCGCGGCGATATTCCGCTGTCGTTTTTGTTGGGCCTCGGCAATCTCAAGAAAGATTTCAACACCACCCTCAAAGCGAGCGAGGAAAGCCAAAACGTCCTGAGACTGGAACCCAAGGGCGAGGCTGGCGGCCAGAACGAGATTCTCATCGGCACCAGCAAAGCGACCTCTGACATCCTCTGGGTCAGCGTGCGCGATGCCGCCAGCAATCTGACCACATTGCGCTTTTCCGCCATGCGCAAGGGCGTCGGCATCAAAGATTCCCTGTTTCAGGTGCAGATCCCCAACGGCGCCGATATCGTCGAACTAGGCCAATGACGACCAAACAAAAATTCAGCATCGTCAGCCTCGGTTGCGCCCGTAACTTGGTTGATTCCGAGGTCATGGCCGGGCTGCTGCAGAAAAACAACTACGAGATCGTCGCGGAGCCGATCGATGCCGATATCGTCATGGTCAACACCTGCGGCTTTATCGGCGCCGCCAAGGAAGAGTCCATCGATACCATCGTCGAGATCGGCCGCCTCAAGGAATCCGGCAAGCTAAAAAAGCTGGTGGTCGCCGGTTGTCTTTCACAACGCTATCCTGCCGAGCTCGCGGCCGAACTCTCGGAGGTCGATCTATTCATCGGCACCGGTGAAGTGCCGCGCATCGCCGAAATCTTGCGCGAGCATGCAGCGACCCGGCAGCGCCAATATGTCGGCTTGCCGAGTTACATCTACGACCATGCCACGCCGCGAACCCGGTCGACGCCATCCCATACCGCGTTTGTGAAAGTCTCCGAAGGATGCGACCACAAATGTGCCTTCTGCATCATCCCGCAGCTACGCGGTCCGCACCGCAGCCGCAGCATCGAGTCGGTGGTTACCGAGACCCAACAGCTCGCCCAAGCTGGAGTCAAGGAAATCAACCTGATCGCCCAGGATCTGACCGCCTTTGGACGGGACCGCAAGGACGGTACGACGCTCTACCGCCTGTTGCGCGAGATTGCCCAGGTCGATGACATCGAGTGGGTGCGCCTGCTCTACTCCTATCCCAACTTTCTAGATACAGAACTGCTCGATCTGATCGCTAACGCCGGCAAGATCTGCAAATATGTCGATATCCCCTTTCAGCATATCAGCCCCCGGCTGCTGCAGCGCATGCGCCGCGGCAAAAGCGGCAGCGCGGTGCGCCAAACTGTTGAGCAACTGCGCCAGGCGATTCCCGGATTGACGCTGCGGACTTCGATGATTGTCGGCTTTCCCGGCGAAACCGATGAGGATTTCGCCGAGCTCTTGGATTTTGTCGACGCCGCGAAATTCGACCGGCTGGGGGTATTCAAATACTCCGAGGAAGAGGGCACTAGCGCCGCCAAGCTCGACGGCAAGGTCAGCGAAGAGGAAAAGGAAAACCGCTGGCAGGAAGTGATGGATATCCAAGCCGCGGTTTCGCGGAAAAAGAATCAGGACTTGATTGGCACTATTCAGCGAGTTATGATCGATGGCGTTGATCCAGATTCGGGCCAACTGACCGGTCGAACCGAGGCCCATGCGCCGGAGGTCGACGGTCTTGTCTTTATAGAAGACTTCGAATCAAAGCCGGGCACTCCGGCCAACGCTGGCGCTATGCTGGATGTAAAAATCACTGGCGCATCCGATTATGACCTGATAGGTGAGACACTCCATGGCTAAAGCCGACGCAGACAAAGAAAAGAAACAGCGAAGAGACTTCTTGAAGCAGGCCTCCGATATGCTCCAGGAGATGAAGCGCTCCTTGATGAAGGAAATGCGCGGTCGCGTCAAAGGCGAGACCGAAGGTTCCAAAGATGAAGGACGCGACACCTACGATCTTGCCAGCGACGAGCGTGACCGGGAAATAAATTTCATCTTGAACGATCGCGAGCGCGAAAAGCTCCACGCCATCGATGAAGCTTTGCAGCGCATCTCCGAAAAGACCTATGGTTTATGCGAGAGCTGCGAGGGGGAAATCCAGTTGGGACGGCTCAAAGTCCTGCCCTTCACCCGCCTCTGTGTCCGCTGCCAGGAAGAGAACGAGAAGGAAAGCAAGCGGCAAAAGACCCTGGAGAACGAGCGCAGCTACCGTCGGCTCGACGCCACCGACGCCGAAGACGATACCTTTTAGTCAAATAGCCGATCTCACCGTAGCGTGTGCCAAGCCATTAAGCCTTAATCAGCTCGGCTGCTTCACGTCTATTAAACTCAAACCTCCAACAGCGGCGCAGTTCAATGTCACATCAGTCTGGCAAGGCGACTTTCGCCACGGTCGCTCATGGTAAATCTTCGGGGTACGAGGACTTTGTCAGGTCTGTCAGAATTGTCTGAAGCACTCTCGCTGCCAACCTAAATGGCACTTAACTCGCACCACCCCGACATTTAATTTTTCGAGCGGCAACTGATCTTTTTAGGTCGAATGGACGGTCCCCGCAATATTGTAAACACACAGATCGTCGGCCGCTTGGCACCGAGTCCCACCGGCTATCTGCACCTGGGGCACGCGCGTTCGTTCCTGCTTGCGTGGTGGCATGCGCGTTCACGCGGCAGCCGTATCGTCTTGCGCTTGGAGGATCTCGACATTGAGCGCGTCAAGCCAGGCATGCTTGAAGCCACGATCGAGGATCTGCGCTGGCTCGGCCTCGACTGGGACGGCGAACCCTATGTGCAGTCGAGCGGCGTCGACGCAATCAATGCCGCCGCTGGAGCGCTCATCGATCACGGCCTCGCCTACCCATGCACCTGCACCCGGAGCGAGATCGAAGCGGCCATGTCGGCCCCCCAGGGCGAACAAATCGACGCGATTTATCCGGGCACTTGTCGTGGCCGGTACCGAAGTCTGGCCGTGGCCGAACAGGAATCCGGCCGGCCCGCCGCCTTGCGCTTTGCCGTGCCGAAGATGCTCGTGCGTATCGCAGACGGCATTCTTGGTGTGCATGAGTTCGACGTGAGCAAAGAAATCGGCGACTTTCCCGTTCTCCGCCGCCTCGGCATGCCGTCGTACCAACTCGCAGCGGTCGTCGACGACGCGCGCCAAGGCGTCACCGAGATCGTTCGTGGTGCCGACCTGCTCGCAAGCTGCGCCCGCCAATGGTTATTGCAGGAAGCGCTAGGCTACGAACATCCACGATGGTGGCATGTGCCGCTCGTCACCGACCCGTTGGGACGCCGCCTGGCCAAACGCAGCGACGACGTTTCGCTCGCCCGACTGCGCGCCGCCGGCACCGATCCACGGCAAATCGTCGCATGGGTTGCGCGTAGCGCAGCCATTGATGCACCAGCACGAGTTCACGCCGAGGAGCTGATTGCCCGTTTCGATATGTCTCGCTTGCCCGCTTCCGAGGTTCGCGTCACCGCGTCGGATCTTGCCGATTTCGGTCTAACGCAAAGTTCTAGCAAATCTATCTAACAGAATTGCCGGCGTGGAGTCCCGTCAAGTCAGTGGAGTCCTTCGAGTTCACTTCAAGAGAATTGAGAGTGAGTCGCGTTAGATAGGTTTGTTCTTCAGCCCTGCGATGGCGATACCGGAGACAAAAAAGTCGTCAATCGAATTGAGATCTAGCTGGCCGCGGCCAGGTTGCGAATAAGCGCAATGCTATTGCCAAGTAACCAGATCGGTAATGACGATTTCTTCGGATGACACCAGCGAGCGGCTGCCATCGTCCCAATGCACGTTAACTAGTTGTCCACCTTCGCCTTCCAACTCATAAATTATCGTGCCTTCGGTCGAGGCACTGACCGTACCTTCGATATCGAGGATCTCCTGCGCTGCGCGGCAGCGAACTCCCTTCAAACTTACGTCAATCATCGTCCTACTCCACAAACGGTTTTTTCCAAGGCCAAGGCTGCGAAAAATGGACTCTAATCATGAACGAATTTCCAAATCAATAGTCAATTGGCGAAAAATTTCCCACTGCGGCGCCCGCCTGAGCCCTCGCAGAGAGAGTTTTACCAGTGAATTCTGGCCCTACGCCCGTGGTCCTGACTGTCACGTGTGCATCGATCGAATTACTCATCGTTACATCAAAGATTATCCCGCCAACATCACCTGGATATCCATAACGTTGGTGTGGGTTGGCCCGGTGATCAGTAAATCGCCAGTGGCGCTTAAATAACTATGGCTGTCGTTACGTGCCAAAAATTCCGCCGCGTCGCAGCCTTTCGAACGACCGCGCGTAATTGTCGCGCCGTCGACAACCGCACCGGCAGCGTCAGTCGGCCCATCGATACCATCGGTCCCGGCGCTGAGCACAACCCCTCCACCGACATCGGCGATACCAAGCGCGGCAGCGAGAGCAAACTCCTGGTTGCGCCCGCCCATGCCGTCGCCGCGTACCGTAACTGTCGTCTCACCGCCCGATATGAAACATGTGGGTTCTCGCAGCGATTCAGCCAAAGCTTTCGTCAGCAGCGCCGTGTGTCGCTTGGCGACCTCGCGGCTTTCGCCTTGAATTGCATTTGATAGAATCGTCGCTCGATATCCCAAGCTTTCCGCATAGAATCGCGCCGCCTCAGTCGCGAGACAATTGCTGCCGACAATTACATTGTGCACAAGGGTGAATACTGGATCATCGAGCTTAACTGTTTCAGCGATCTCACCTTGGCTGCCGCGTTCAAGAATCGCCCGTGCCGCCGCTGGTATTGATTCTTGCAGCCGGTACTTGCGCATTATCTCCAAGCAGTCTCGGTAACGGCTCGGGTCCGGCGCCGTCGGTCCGGAAGCGATATCTTCCAGTCTGTCGCCAATGACGTCGGACAAGATCAGCGTGACCACTTGAGCGGGGAACGCCATCCGGGCAAGTTTTCCGCCCTTGATCTCGGACAGATGGCGGCGCACGGCATTGATCTCTTGGATGGTTGCGCCGCTGTGCAAGAGCAACTGCGTGACTGATTGCTTATCCGCCAACGTCAAACCGTCGATCGGATAGGGCAACAGCGCTGAAGCGCCACCGGATAGCACGACAAAAACTAGATCATGAACAGTTGCCTCCCGAGCGATGGCGGCAATCAGGCGCGCGCCTGCCAAGCCCGCAGGATCAGGAATTGGATGAGCGGCTTCGATGACACGAACTTTTTGCAGCAACTGGGCTTGGCCATACTTGGTCACGACGATGCCGCCCGTGACCCGCTCGCCGAGCAACGTCTCCATAGCCCGCGCCATCGGCATGGCAGCTTTGCCGGCGCCGACGATAAAGATTCTGCGAAAGTCCGCGAAGGGATATCGTCTACCTGCAATTTCGATCGCTGTCCCACTCATGTGCACATGGCGCTTGACGGCATTGGCAGCGTCAACAGCCTTTACAGCGACGTTGAAAATAGCCGCGGCGTCCAAGCGCAGCTGCTCGATTGACCGGTCCATGCGATGCGTACAAGCTATTGAAATAGACCGGACAAAACAAGTTGCCAATCTAGGGGGTGATCCAGAAACTAAAGTGATCAGAGAATGAAGAATGCGCCAGCTCAGAAAGCGCTGGCGAAATATCTACTTTGGTGGAAACAGGCGAAAACCACCGAACCCATACTCACCGATGAGATTACTCGTGCTCGCATCGTAGATATCGATGAGCATGTTTTTTTCCGGATGGCCGGCAAGAAACCGGGAAAAGAGTTCAATGAAGTTTTCCTTAGCCTCGTCATCGGCGTTGATGAATCCGTCGCCGACGTAAAGCTTATGCGGCCGCTTGCTGCTATCGAGTCTGGTCCAGAAACGGGTACCGCTGGAGCCCGCTTGATCTAGCAGGGTGCGAAACTCGCGCACCTTGGCTTCGATCTCTTTGAAGTTAAAGACCTGGGCATCGGCTAAGGCTGGAAACAAAAATGCGGATGCCAGGAAGAGAGCACTCAGTGTCTTTCCTGGCATCCGCATGGTTGAAATCTCGTTAGAGAAGTTTAGTTGACCTTAATTTCGACCCGGCGATTCTTGGAGCGACCTTCCGCGGTTTTGTTATCCGCGATCGGCTTGCTCTCGCCAAACCCCTGTCCGGAAACTCGACCGCCATCGACACCCTTGCCGACGACATAGTCCTTAACCGAAGCGGTGCGCCGCTCGGAAAGCGCCTGGTTATAGGCGTCACTGCCGACATTATCAGTATGACCGGAAAGGTTAGCCTTCTTCTCTGCGTTCTCTTTCATGAAAGCAACTAAACGATCCAAGATCGCCGCCGCTTCCGGCTTCACATTGCTCTTGTCGAAGTCGAAGAGCACGTCATCGAGAATGATCGTCCGCTCAACCTTAGGCGCAGGCTTCGGCTCTGGCTTGGGCGCCGGTGGTGGCGGCGGTGGCGGCGGCTTCGGAGCCGGTGGTGGTGGCGGAGGAGGTGGCGGTGGCGGTGGTGGTGGCGGAGGAGGTGGCGGTGGTGGTGGCTTAGGATTCTCTGTCATCAAATACGCCAGACCGCCACAAATGAGTGCGCCGCTAACCAAGCCGATCGCCGCGCCGATCCCTTCATTTACGTGACTTCCATTAACACCCATATGCGCGGTAGCAGCGCCGGCGCCAGCGCCGCCCAAACCGCAGACTGTTGCACCCACTAATGCTGCTTGATTCTTCGTCAGGCCGGTACAACCGGTCATGAAGAAACCTAGCGCGGTTAACGCTAGATATTTGTTTGAATTCGTCATCTCTGCCTCCCATGCGAAAATACGAAATTTCGGCCAAATTAATATACGGGCCGAAGTTTGTCAAGAAAAAACCCGAATTCTTTCAAACGCCGTACGTGGCCTATTGATTACTTCTAAGTCCTGTCCGATTAAGTAGCGCAGAGCGGGTTTACTGACGGCGTCAAATCGATCTTGCGCGCGGCATGTTAGGGCCGCGAAAGGGGGGCTTTCGTGATAAACGCCAATCCGCGTTAACCGTTGTGGTTTCGCGGAGTTAGCTGTCCGCCGCGATCGATCTAACAGACCCATGGCGAAATCAAGTAGGCATTGGCGTTAGATAACTGTCGGGCAAAAATCGACCTAATACTTAAATTTTTAACCATACCGGTGAGTCCGGCGGCGGTTAGGCACTAGCTCGAAAAAAGTAAGCACTGGCTGGTTGCGATTTGTCGCCGGCACCGAGAAATCCCACTGGCGCCAATCGGCTCGTGCGTCGGATGGCAACGCGAGCGGCGCGCTGAATTTCTTTGGCTTTGGCGGCTTCGTCGGTGCCCGGTGGACTGACAGTGCATAGCGCAAAACCAACAATCGCCGCGAAAAAAACTCTAAACTTCGGACGATGCCATTTATCCACAATGAATTGCCGTACCCGGCACGGCGCGCGTCGAGAATCGAGCGCGCCGCACCGGTCGCCCAGCGACACTAAGGGTCACGAATTTACCTCTTCAACAGGTCGCGGATTTCCGTCAACAACACTTGATCCTTGGTCGGACCCGGCGGAGGCGGTGGCGCTGCCGGCTTTTGCAACCGATTGATTGCCTTCACCACCAGGAATACTGCGAAGGCGACGATCAGGAAATTAATTATGTTGTTTAAAAACAACCCGTAGTTCAGGGTTGGCGCACCTGCCGCTTTGGCCGCCGCAACGCTAGCGAATTCTTTTCCCGACAGATTGAAAAACAAATTGGCGAAATCCGCGCCGCCGAGGATCAATCCGATAGGCGGCATCAGCACATCCTCGACAAACGAAGTGACGATCTTACCGAAAGCGCCGCCGATGACCACGGCGACGGCAAGGTCGACGACGTTACCTCTTTGAATAAATTCTTTAAATTCTTGAATCATGATCGCCTCCTCTAAGAGTTGAGCTACTTCGACTCCACCACATTGATAATCGGAATTGCCTTCAACCATTAGCTCCCAGTTGAAATACAACCCCCAAGTTGTTCTTTCCTGGCGACGGATCTTATGCATCAGCCGATGTGGTCAAGGACTCGCTTTCCTCCTTTCGTCGCTCCCTGACGGCGCGACAATTACCAACCGAGCGCGCGGGCAAAAGCCCATCGGTCGAAAGACGAGCCCGCTTATATGATAAAGAAAAAGCGCCTGTCAAATTGCAAAACGGTATTCTGTCGTGAACAATCAATGCTGCTAACCTAATTCACCCGCAGCTGGGCGCTAACTTGTGAGCGAGCTGAGACTTAGACGATAGACGCACTTCATTCGGCAACGAGTTAGCGAAGAAACATGGCGACACCCGTCCGCAGCATTGTCAAAGCACTCTTGTATTTCTCGGCTGCCGTCCTTAGCGGTCTAGCGGGTCTCTATTTTTGGGTGCAGTCCGACGGCTTTCACCAGTGGCTCGAGAAGGAAATTTCGGCGAGAACAGGTTACGCCGTTCACGCCGACAAACTGACGTTATCACTACCGCTCCGCCTGGTTGCCAGCGGTGTCACCGCCGCGAAGGACGGTAATAGAATTTTGACCGCCACCCGATTAACCGCCACCGTCACGCCGCTGGATATTTTTGCGCAAACCCTCCAGCGGGTTCACTTGGAGGAGCCAGTATTGCAAATCGACTTGGCCGAACTGCTCAAGCCGAAAACGAAAAGCGCAACCACCGTGGCTCTGCGTAACTTGCGCGTGACCAACGGACGCGCGGTGATCAAGACCGAAGGTGGAAGCCCAATCGACATCCCGGCTATCGATCTCGACGCGCAAAACATCAATTTGGGAACTGAAACTGGCATCGCCCTGCGCGCCGATGTACCTCCGCTCAACGGCATCGCTGATCTTGCGATCCAATGGCAAGTCAACCAGGTCGCGCTGACCGCAACGGTCAACCCGAAATCAGCCGCGGGTCTGTTTCACCGGGGTAATGCCGCGGCGAAGCCGATTCTACAAGCCGAGGCCACGCTGCAGACACTAGCGGGAAAAGATCCGAATGTGACTGTCGATCTGCAATTTAACCAACTCAAACTGGGGCTAAAAGAACTGTCCGGCCAGCTGAAAGCCAGCGCTGCCTTAGACAAAACTTTCGCCGCCGGGTCGTTCACCAGCCAGCTCGACCTCTATGGCTTCCCCAACAGTATTAGTCCGGTGGCGTTGCAACTTCGCGACGCGCCGGCGGCAGCAAACGCCAATGGGCAATTTTCCGTGACGAACAAATCCATCACCATCAAGTCGCTTACGCTAAGCTCGCACCTGGGCAACGCCGAAGCCGCGGGCAATCTGGCGTTTACGCCGATCGGCAGCATCAACGATGGCCATATCGTGGCGCGCAATCTCGACTGGGAGAGCGTAAAAAAGTTCATGCCGGCGCCATTCAATCAATGGAACTATCAAGGCCAGGGAGAGCTGGAGATGAAACTTCACGGTCCATGGCGCGCGCTGGAAATCGACGGCAACGTGCGCAGCGACGCCGCTCAAGTGCGTGCGGCGAACTTTGCCCTGGCAAGTTTTTCGCTCAGAGCGCCGTTTCGCTGGGGCAATGGCCAACTGGCGATTCAAAACGCCCGCGTCGATGGCAAGAAGTTTTCATTCGCAGGAAGTGACCAACTCAAAAGCGCGGTCGAGCAGGCCGAAATCCGCGCCATTAGCTACGACCCAGAGAAGCCGGGGTTAATCACTGCACAGGTCAAATTGACCGGCGGGCAGTTTGCTTCAGCGGACAACAGTAAAGTCGGCGAAGGCTTAGCCGGCGAAGGCAGCGTCGAATTAACCGCCCATGCCGAAAGCGGCGCGACAGCGCTAGTCGCCAAACTCAATTTCACCGCCGGCGAACTGTTGTGGGGAAAGTTCTTTGGCGATCTCAAGAGCCAAAAACCGGCATTGCTGCTCGACGCCGAATATTTCCGCGCTAACGACCGCCTGCAATGCCGCCGCTGCGATCTGACCCTCGCTAGCGTGGGCCGTGTGAATCTCACCGGCAGCATCGAGCAAGTAACCGGGACACCGCAGCTCCGCCTGCAGGCGCGCAGCGACAATTTATCGCCTGGGGGTTTTTTCGAATTCTTCCTGCGTGAAACTTTCAAGCGCCAATATCCACTGCTCGATAAGCTGGCGGTTAGCGGCCAGATAGCGATGCAAATGCAGGTCGACGGCGCCCTCGAACAGCTCGCGGCCAGCGGCAATCTGGTTGTGAAGAATGGTGCGGTCGATGCGAAATCGAATGATTGGCAGCTCGCCGCCATCAATTTACAGCTACCGTTTCAAATCAGCCTCAGCGATCGGCCGGTTGAGATCGCGACCACACCCGCGCTTGGCTTGCTGTCCATCGGGCGCGCTCGATTCGGCAACCAGCAGCTGGCGCCAATCACGACCACCGTCGCGCTTGCAAACAACGCGCTGCGGCTGCATCAGCCCTTGCGTATCGCAGTCTTCGGTGGCGAGGTCGAGTTAATTAATGTCTCATGGCCCGATATCATCCGCGATCCCAAAGCCGTGACATTTTCAGCCGACACCAAGCGGCTGCAACTGCAAGATTTGACCGAGGCCTTCGATTGGCCGCGCTTTAGCGGCCAGCTGAACGGCGCCATCCCCGAAGTCGAGTCTGCCGGTAACACGCTGCGCACCCGCGGCGAGATCCAGGCTGAACTTTTCGGCGGACGCGTCCGTTTGAGCAAACTGGAGATCGACAACCCGTTTTCCGCGCTAGCGTCGATTAAAATGAGCGCCAAGCTGGAATCGATCCAGCTCGAACAACTGTCCAAGACCTTTGCATTCGGCCGAATCTCAGGCATCTTGGAGGGCAGCGTCGACGATCTCGTCATCACCGACGGCCAGCCGTCGCAATTGAGCGCCGACCTGCACTCGGTGGAACGCAGCGGCGTCGAACAACGCATCAGTGTCGATGCGTTGAATAAAATTACCGTGCTCAGCTCGGGCCAGGAAGCCGGCTCGTTGTACGGTGGGCTCGCCAGTTTTTTCGACAGTTTTCGCTATAGCAAGCTGGGCTTCAAAGCGACATTGAGAAACGATCGTCTAACCTTGCATGGCGTGGAATCCCAAGGCGATAAAGAATTTCTGGTGGTGGGAAGTTTGTTGCCACCGACGGTAAATATCGTCAGCCATACTCAAAGTATCGCCTTCTCGGAGCTCGTGCGCCGCTTGGAGCGGATCAAATCGGACAAGCCAGAAGTCAAATAACCCGGAGGAGCAATGTTAAAACGTACAACTTTTATTTTGGCCTTCATCGTCAGTGCCTGCGTGACCGTAAACATTTACTTCCCCGCCGCCGCGGTAGAGCGCGCCGCCGAGCAGATCGTCAAAGAAACTTGGGGAGAATCGTCGAAGTCGGCCCCGCCGCCTGCGCCGCAGAGTAACAATCGATATTTGCCTTGGCGATTGGCATCTCTGAGTCTCGTCAGCGCAGTTCATGCGCAGGAGGCTGACATCAACGTGTCGAATCCGGCGATTCGCGCGACCAAGGACTCGATCAAGGCGCGCAGCGAAGCGATTAAACCGTTCATGGATCGCGGCAACATTGGCATCGCCGTCGACGGCCTGCTGGCGATCCGCAACACCGATGGGCTTAACTTGAAGGAGCGAGCAGAGTCCAAACAGCTGGTCGACGCCGAGAACCGCGATCGCGAGAACCTCTACGCTGAGATCGCCAAGGCCAACAACATTTCAAATGAAAGTATTCCCAAGATCAAAGCGATCTTCGCCAAAAGCTGGCTCGAACAATCCCGTAGCGGTTGGTGGATCCAAGACGGCCAAGGAAACTGGAAGAGAAAGTAACGAAAAAGCTATCGATACGTCCAACAGTCATGTGGAGAACCCTAATGGCTCATAGAATCGGTGCCGGTGCTATGTTGGTTGCGCTCGGTCTTGCGCTGACCGGAATGTTTGGTGCGAATCCGGTTCAAGCACAGCAATACAAAGGTTCCTACGAAACCACCGCCGAGGTTCCACTACGCGAAGGCGCCGGCAACTTTCATAAAGTCATCACGATCCTGCCCAAGGGCATCCAGATCAACGTCGTCGGCAAAGAGGGTTTCTGGCTTCAGGTCGAGTCCAAGCATGGCGGCAAGCCCGGCTACATCGACGAACAGTTCGCCCGCGCTACAACAGCGGCCGGCGCGCCCGCAGTTCAATTCCCATCAACGTCAGTCGCCGGCCCCTATCGCACGCTGCGCGAACAAGACCTGCGCGAAACACCGAGCACCAATGCCCGGGTCGTGACCCGGCTTCCAGCGGATATCAAAGTCAACGTCATCCGCTCCGAGGGTGACTGGTTGAGAGTGGAATCGCAAAAAGGCGGCAAGCCGGGTTACCTCGACAAGCGCGATGTCGAACGCTGGAAAGATCGCTAACAGAACTTGGAAGCTGATTTGAGCTTTTGCCTTTTAACTTTTACCTCCTGCATTCATACCCCTACCCCTTACCCAACTCCTGCGACCGCCGCGTCGCATTAACCACCGCATCCATCACCGTACCGTGGAAACCTTTTTGCTCCATGGCGTAGAGGCCGGCGATGGTGGTGCCGCCGGGTGAAGTGACTTCGTCTTTGAGCTCGCCCAAATGCTTATTGCTTTCCAATGCCATTTTGGCGGCGCCATAAACCGTCTGCATGGCCAGTTTGAGCGCAACCTCGCGCGCCAGGCCGACCTGCACGCCGCCGTCTGCAAGCGCTTCCATGAACAGCAAAACATAAGCCGGGCCGCTGCCGCTCAAGCCGGTGACGGCGTCCAAGTATTTTTCTTCCACCGGCATACCGACGCCGAAGCTATTGAGGATAGCGCCGACTTTTTCCAGATCCACCGCCGTGGCATGACTGCCGCCGGCGAAACCCGCCGCGCCGGCGCCGACGACACAGGCGATGTTCGGCATCACGCGCACCACGCGGGCGCCTTTTGCCAAATTGGCCTCGATGCGCGCAATCGGCACGCCGGCGGCCACCGAAACTAGAAGCTTTTTACTACCAAGCTTCGTGGCGATCTCTTTGGCGACCGGATCGACGATCTGCGGTTTGACGGCAAGAATGATAATCTCGGCGAAATCGCACAGCACGCCGTTATCCGCGGTCGCCTTGATATCGAGTTCCTTAACCACGGCATCGCGCAGTTGCTCGCTGACATCGCTCGCCATCACTTGGTCTTTGCCGGCCAAGCCGGCCCGGACGATCCCGCGCATGATCGCCGCACCAATTTTCCCCGCGCCAACCACGCCGATTTTTTCCTTCAACACTGGAGCCTCCTCGATTCAAAAACTATTGGGTAGCGACAGCGCAGCCCAACGAGTCCTATTTTGCGCTATTTGCGGCTAATTCTCCGAACTTCGTGCTCGTAGTCCGTGGTGAGCGCAGTCGAACCGTGTCCGTCGTGGTGAAACGCGCTAGTCGGGTACTCAGTAGGCCTTGCCCATCAACTGCAACTCGCGCCAGGCGTCGGCGTCGTCAGGGCTAAACGCTAACACCTGGCGAAATTTTTGCTCAGCCTCCACCGTCCTGCCGAGCTTGACATAAGCTTTTCCCAGCTCCATGCGCAAATCGTTGCGGCGCCGGCGCATGCGCAGGGCGACTTCATAATTCTCCGCCGCCTTGTCCCACATCTCAAGCTTGAAGTAGACCGCGGCCAATTCCGTGAATATCGTGGCGGATTCCTCACCTTTGGTTTTCGATAGCTCGAGTAACCGGCGCGCTTCTTGGCGCTCTTTTTTGGCCTGCGCCGCGTCGGTCGTGCGATTGCCTTTGACCGCGGTTAGCCGGCCCCAGGCCAGCAATACCGCCGGATGTTCGGGCTGCAACTCACGGGCCGGAATGAACCACTTCTCAGCTTCGGCGATATCGCCTGAGTGCAACGCGATGTTGCCGAGACCCAAGTACGGCAACACTTCTTTAGTTCCCATGTCGATGATCTTTTTGTAAACCAACTTGGCGTCGGGCAAATAAAACTCATCGCTCATGGCGAGCACGTCAGGCATGTATGCAGAACCTTGCTCCAACGCCTTAAACGCCGCCTGCGCGCCCTCGGTGCTCTTATCCTGCTCGAGGAGGATTTTCATTTTCAGCAATTGAAACTTGGGATTCTTTGGCTCCAAGCGGATCGCTTCTTCAAGCTCGGTTAATGCCCGGTTGCGCGCCACGCTGGCGGCGTAGGATTGCGCCAGGTAAAAATGATGCATCGCCTGGGGCACCGGCAGTGGAGCGTTTTTCAACCAGGGCGGAGTATCGACGAGAAACGGCGTCATGATCCGCCGGTTGAGTTCGGTGGTCGCGCGCCGCAGGTTCTTGGGCGCGGAAAACTCCAACTCCGCGCCGTCATCGGTATTAATTTTCGCACCCTTGGAGAACGCCAGAAAGCCGTCCCTGCCCATGCGGTAAAATCCCTGCACGGCATAAACATCGGACAGCCCTAGATACTGGAAGTCCGAGCGGAGCATTTCGTTGCTATCGAAAATCGCTTTGACCGCGGCATAGTCGAACTTCTGCTCCTTCTTGCTACCGATGAGCAGAAAGTCGCTTTCCTTCATGCTCCACAGCGAGACATGGGGAAACGCCTCGGCGAAGGTGCGAAAGACCATGCGAAAATCGTCTGGCGACATCGAATAATTGTGAAACCACTGGGCGAAGATCCCGTCGTCTTTGATCTTCGACTTGATGACCTGGTAAAACTCTCGGGTATATAGGTTGGCGATGCCGGCGATCCACGGATTTGACGGCTCAGCGGTGATGACGTCGTAAAATTTCGGCGTCGCTAGTATATAGTTGCGCCCATCGGTGGGAATCACCCGCACCCGCTTGTCTTCCAAAACGCTCGAGTGGCGCGAGTGGCGGGCATTGCGGTAAAGCCGGTCGATCATGCCGCGGTAGTCTTTATCCTGCGAGCGATTCATCAACTCGGTGCGCACCCCATCGCTCATGACGCCCTTATAATAGAGACGCTTTTCAGCCGCGTTGTACCAAACCCGGCCATGGCTATCGTCGGCGGGGAAACTGATGCCTGCCGGGAATTTATCGACTAGCACCGACTGCCTATCGAAAAATTTACTCGCTTGGATCATCGCCGGCTCGATCTCGATGACTTCGATGGATTTAAGAGTCTTGAAGGTAGCCAGCGCCTTGGCCGACATACCGCTGCCCAGTCCGATGGTCAACGCGGTCTCGGCTTTCGGATGCAGCATCATGGCGATGTAGCTGGTCATCAACTGGCTCAGCGCGTCGCCGTAGGAACCGTCGATCTTGCCGTTGGATTTAAAGTACAGATAATCGCTGCCGAGAATCTTGTGGACGCTCACCGTGGTCGTCAGTCCTTCGCGATAAAACAGCACCTCGTCACGCTTCATTTCTTCGATGCGCAATGAATCACTCGGCAGCGCTTCGTAGCGATCGTTGTAAATCGTCACGCCGCTGGTCAGTATACTGGGGTCCCAACGCTTGACCTTGAACGGCACGATCGCCGCGAGAACCAATACCGCGAGCCCAAGCGCATAACGCGGCAAGAAAGACAGCCGCCCATCGCTGACAATCAACCAGCAACCGATCAACAAGTTCAGCACGACGCCGCAGATGATGGTGTTCTGCACGCCGACGTTGGGGATCAATATGAAGCCGCCGGCGAAGGCGCCGAGCACGGCTCCGACTGTATTCGCCGCGTAGGAACTGCCGACGCCGCTGCCAACGCGGTACAGGCTTTGAGTGAACAGCCGCGCCACCAGCGGAAACGTCATGCCCAATAGAACAGTCGGAATGAACATCACCAGCGCCGATAGAACGATCTGCAAATAAAGGAAAACCGTGAAAGTATCGCCGAAGCCATGGAGCAAGCGGACAAAGATCAGCGGCAGGCGCTCGAACAGCGGGATGGTCGCCAGCGCCGACAAGCCGACCCATAGCTCGAGGAGGCCGAAGGTGCTCAAGCGCGCTTCGCGATTGCCCAGCACTCGCGCATAAATAAATCCGCCCAACGCCAGGCCGATGAGAAACGTGACCAGCATGGTCGTAAACGAATAGATCGAGCTGCCGATGACCAGGGTGAGCGAGCGCGTCCAAGCATTTTCGTAAACCAACGAGGCGAAACCGGAGAGAGCGAAAGAGCCAAGCAACACCCAGTCAAGATAAGTCGAACTTTGCGCCGCGGCGCTGGCAGCGTCCTGGCTGCGCGCTTCGGCCTCCGCCTCCTCGGCCACCGGCTCAGGATCGCGCAGGCGATCGACGATCAAAATAACGATGGCGATGAGCATATTGACGCCGGCGGCGACGTAAACCGTAGCGCGCATGCCATAAACGGGAATTAAGAAAAATCCGCCCATGGCACAGCCAATCACCGCGCCTAGCGTGTTGGTGGCGTAAAGATCGCCGACGCGGCGGCCGAATTGCGCGAAGCTGCGCACGTAAAAGCGGCTCAACACCGGTAATGTCGCGCCCATCAATAGAGTTGGAAACACCAGCAAGACGAAGGAAAGAAAGAATAAGAATAGATTGAAAAGAAACGGCTGGCTTTCATTGAGTGAGAAGATCGGTCCATAGACCTTTTGCGCCCCGACGAAAAACCATGGCACGAGAAATCCGTACACCCCGACCCCCGCTTCGAGCAGGCCGTACAACAAGAAATCGTTCTTACCGCGGTCGGCGATCTTGCCGAACCAGTAACTGCCGATGGCCAATCCAGCCATGAAGGCGGACAACACCGTGGCGATGGCGTAGGTGGTATTGCCGAATATCTGCGACAACATGCGGGTCCAGACGACTTGGTAAATCAGTCCAGCAGCGCCGGAAAAAAAGAAACAAAACAGACCGACGACTAAGAGCCAGTCTTGTTTAGAACGCAGAACGCCAACGGCCATAAATTCTCCTCAAAAACATAATCCAGCACAGATAGCAGGCCGCATAGTAACTGTAAAGTCGCAGTTACGCCCAAAGGTTCCCGTTCAACCGTGGCGGCGCGACGCGATTGGAACGGCGCCAGGATATCGAATCGGCCGCGCCGATCGACCGAGCGTTCGTTGACTTTGAGATAAATTCTGTATAATCCTAGGCACCGTTCAAACAGCCTGATTTGGATAATCTCCCATCAATTTTTTTGCCGTTTAGGTCTAAAAAGCTGTCGATTTATGGGATTTTTCTACCGCGTTGAAATCAGAAAAGTAAATCATTCGGAGGGAAAGAATGGCACAAGCTAAGCGAGACGGCGCATCGCCGGAGGAAGCAAGGGATTTACGCAGTGCGATCGAGTGGATGAAAAAAGAAGGGGACATCATTGTCACCGACAAAGAGGTCGACCCTAACCTGGAACTCACCGGCATTCAGAAAAAGCTCGACGGCGGTTGCCCGATCCTTTTCAATAACGTCAAAGGCAAGCCGCAGCATCGCTGTGTCACCAATTTATTCGGCGACATGAACGTCATCAACAAGATGTTCGGCTGGAAGGATCACGCCGATCGCACCCGCAAGCTCGCCTATGCGATCACACATCCGATCGCGCCCATCGTCGTCGATCAAAAAGACGCGCCGGTGCAAGAGGAAGTTTATGAGAAGCCGGCGGAAGCCAACGACTTCGTCGTGCCGATCCGTCATACCGACGTCGAACCCGAATTGACCGTAGGTTCCGGCAATCGTTTGATATCCGGCGACTATTTTAACGGCGGCACCGATCTCGGTTATAACCGCATGAATTTCCGCTGGGGCAATGTCGGCACTTTCCAGATCTCCCCCGGCTCGCACATGTGGCAGGTCGTCAGCAAGTATTACAAAGATAATAAAATGGTGCCGATCACCATGAACTTCGGCTTGCCGGTGGCGGGATCGCTGCTCGCCGGCGCCGGTTTCGATTACGTCATCCTGCCGCAAGGCTGCGATGAAGTCGGCATCGCCGGCGCCGTCCAAGGCGCGCCCATGCGTTTGGTCAAAGCGCGCACGGTCGACGCTTACGGACTGGCCGATGCGGAAGTCATTCTCGAAGGATACGTCAACCCGCGCGATCGTCGTTTCGAAACCGCGGAGTCCGAAAAAGCCGGCATTCAGGGGCGCTTCCACTTCCATCCGGAGTGGGCCGGCTACATGGGCAAAGCCTACAAAGCGCCGACCTTCCACGTCACCGCCGTGACCACGCGTAAGCGCGAAGGCAAGCCGATCATTTTCCCGCTCGGCGTGCACACCCTCGACGACCACAACATCGATACCACGGTGCGCGAAGCGGCGATGTTCGAGCTCTGCGAAAGAATGCAGCCCGGCATCATCATGGACGTCAATATTCCCTACTGCATGACCGATTGGGGCGGCGCGATCATTCAAGTGAAGAAACGCAACCGCATCGAAGAAGGCTGGCAGCGCAATTTCATGGCGGCGATCCTCGCCACCTCGCAAGGTTCACGCGTGGTGGTCGCCGTCAGCGAAGACAGCGATCCCTACGACATGGACGACATCATGTGGAACATCACCACGCGCGTCAATCCCAAGACCGACATCATCAATCCGCTGCCCGGCGGCCGCGGCCAAACCTTCATGCCCGCCGAGCGCATGACTGCCGGCGAAAAAGAGTGGACGGCATCGAATACCAGTTTCGAAGGCGGCATGGGCATCGACGCCACCGTGCCATTCGGTTATGAGAGCGACTTCATGCGGCCCGTCTATCCGGTCGACAAAGTCGATCTGAAGAAATGGTTCAGCGACAAAGACATTCAGAACGCCAAGAACCGCATGCAGGGCTGGGTTCATTCCCTGGCGCGCACCGGCCGGTAATTTCACACATCAAGTCAAGTTGACAACCAGGGGCAAGGAAGATTTCCTTGCCCCTGGTTTTTCGCGGCGTGGAAAAGCGTTTTTGAGGAGAAATATTTTCACGTATCCAGCCGCGATTTCTCGATTGGGCAAGTAGCATTTTTTTATTTTGCGATTGACTTGATCGAACCCGTTTGATAGTTAACCCCAAGCTTTCGAACTTTCGAAACGCGCCAGCGGTTTCAGCGAAATCAATATTAGGAATAAAGTATGCAGACACGTCGTAAAAAAACGCACACTCGTACTTTAGGCTGCGGCAGCGCCTGTGCGAAACTGGTCCTTGCCATAGCATTGTTTACGCCGGCGCTGCTGGCTTTCAGAGGCGTTCCGGAAACTGGCAAATCTCCCAAAATTACCGAAATCGTCAAGATCGTCGAAGTGGTCGAAAGACCCCGTCCCAAAGAGCTGGTTAAAGTTTACAACATCGTCAAATCCCATCGTGCCGATATTACCGATTCCGAAGCCTGGCGGGTTTCCGAAGCCATCCTCGAAGAAAGTTTGAAGCGCAACCTCGATCCGATGCTGGTCCTTGCGGTGATCGAAGTGGAAAGCCGCTTTCAATACTCGGCAATCTCGCCGGTGGGCGCACGCGGCATCATGCAAATCATGCCCGACACCGGCAAGTTCTTAACCGACACTCTGGGCCGCGAGCTCGGCGTCAAGCCGGTCACGTACCGGCCAGAGTCCCTTGACGATCCGATCTTGAACATCCGCATGGGCGTCTACTATTTGCATGATCTGAGAAAACAATTTCGCAATCTCAACCTCGCCTTGATCGCCTACAATGCCGGGCCGTCGGAATTGCAGAACCGCTTGGAGAACAATGAAGAGTTCTCCCAAGAGTACGCAACCCTCGTGCTCGATGCCTACAAGCGTTACACTAATCGCAAAGCGCCGACTTTCTAGTTCAACTTTTCTGTGTCTATTTTTCGATGTCAGAGCCTACCCGAGTGTTGGACGCTGGCCGCGGTGCCATCGGTTCGATGGTCAGCGCGCCACAATGGCGCTGCGGAGTTTCTTGTGCTAAAGGATTCCAGTCGGCGCGGAGGCACATGAGATACTATGAGCATGCAAACCGAAGTCGTGCTAACTGAAGAAGCGTGGAACGAAATCACACGCCATGCCGAAGACGAGTTTCCTGAAGAGTGCTGTGGTGTCGTGCTTTCAAACGGAGTAACCGATCGCGCTCAACGCTTGAGGAATCTCCAGAACGAACTCCACGCCCTCGATCCCAAGACCCATCCGCGCACGGCGGCCATCGCTTACAACATGGACGTTAGAGTCTTAGACTCGCTTTTGCTTGAAGCGGGGAAAATCGGCTACACGCTTAAAGCGTTTTATCACTCGCACCCAAATCATCCAGCCTACTTTTCGCCCGAGGATCGTGATGCTGCTACTCCTTTTGGAGAACCGACTTATCCCGAAGCGGCGCAAATTGTCGCCTCGATCTACGACCGCAACGTGAAAGCGATCAAAGCCTTCGCGTGGTCGAGTGAGAAAGCCGACTTCGTCGAAGTGCCGATCCAACGCATCTAGCCCGCCCGCGCCATGTCCGAGCCTCGCCATCGCTCCGTCGACTCTTTCGGTTTGCCGATTCATTGTCTCGAGTGGGGTGATCCGGACACTGAGCCATTGGTGCTCGTGCATGGTTTTCTCGATCTCGCCTTTAGCTGGACGCCCTTCGTCGCCGAGTTACAACGGCGCAACCCACGACCGCTGTGGATCGTCGCTCCCGACTGCCGCGGCCACGGCGATAGCGGCTGGGTGAGCGATGGCGGCTATTACCATTTTCCCGACTACGTACTCGACCTCGATAGCGTGATCCAAGCTCTCGGCGTTCAATCCATAAAACTCATCGGCCACTCCATGGGCGGCACGATATCGCTGCTTTACACCGGCGCCTTCCCGGAGCGGGTGATCAAACTGGCGCTCATCGAAGGCGTTGGCCCGGTCGGGATGAACTTTGCCGACGCGCCGCTGCGCATGGCTCAATGGATCGGCGAGATCCGCAAGCGCGGCCGCAATCACTTTCGGGCATACTCCAGCGTCGCGGCCGGCGCCGATCAATTACGCCAGACCAATCCTCGATTGCAGGAAGCTTTTGCCGCAGCACTGGCACAGGCCGCCATGAAACAAAATGACGCTGGCAAATGGCTTTGGAAGTTCGATCCGCTGCACCGCACGGCGGCGCCGCAGCCCTTCTACACCGCCCAGGCCATCGAATTTCTCCGCCGCATCGCTTGCCCCGTGCTCATCGTCGACGGCAAGCAAAGCCATCAGACCAAGCGCGCCGACAAACAACAACGCTACGATGCCATCGCCAACCGGCGACATCTGGTTATCGACGGTGCCGGCCACATGGTGCATCAAGACAATCCGAAGGCATTAGTGGCAGCACTCCTACCGTTCTTGCGGTGATGGTTGCCAACCACAACGAGTTCCGCTGGCGCCTTATGCCAACTTAACAGGGTGAATAAATTTATCTTCGCCAGGGCGGGTAGACCTTGACTATTGAACCGGATATTTGGGATTATGAGTCCAGGGAAATTCCGACCGGCTGCCGGCGAAAATTAAAGGGCCTGTGAATCGAAGGATCAGTTGTGCGCAAACTCAAGTTACCGCAAAGAAAACGCGGCGCGCCGCGCAAAGGCCAAACTGCCACGGCGCCACAGGCCAAATCGCCCGCGTCAAGCGCAACGTCACTGACTAAGCCCGCCGTCCCCAATGTCGATCTCACGCTCAAACATTTCCAACGCCGCCGCGAAAACGGGGTCGCGCTCAACGACGGCAAGCGTCTTTTCCTGCGAGTCGGCGACGAGGTCAATCATCGGCGCTACGAAGAATGGGGCATCGGCGTGGTCATGGAGTGCATGACCTCATCGGTACCCGGCGGCACGTGCCTGGCCCGGGTGCGCTTCCAAGACGGCCAGTTACGTTGCTTTAACAACGATCTCGATAACGAAGCTTGCTGCTACTATTTCGGCGTGCGCCGCTACTGGAACCCCACCCATGGCGTCGACGCCATCCGTGAAAGATTTTTCGGTAGAGGATAAATGAAATGAAAAACCACATACTAACGGGCGTGATAGCCTTGACACTAGTTGCCCTGGCGCCGCCAACCTTACGCGCCGAGGACAACATTGAAAAAGCCGGCGTCGCCGTCGGCGTCAGTGCCGGCAATATGTGGTTCCTGCCGATCAAAGCGATCGTCATCAGCGTCGGTGCGATCAGCGGCGCGCTTTCCTACGTCGTCACCGGCGGCAACGCCGAACTAACCCGGCAAATCTGGCGCGACACCTTTCAAGAGCCCTACGTCATCACCCCGGAGCTTGCCCGCACCGGCGTGGGCCGACGGCCTGAACTCGAAGAAAAGAAATAAACTCCACCAAGCGCTCCCGGCGGCTCGCAGACATAATGTCGCACCCGGACTTACCCAACCGACACATTACAATTGACAAAAAAAAGCGGTATGCGACTTCCCCTGATCAGGAAGCCGCATACCGCTTTTGCTGTTAACCCAGCCCGCTTGTCTTGTATTAGGACAAGTTAGCTTTGAAAAAACTCGTCGTTCTGCCCCAGGCATCTTTCGCCGCATCGGGGTTGTAACGGTCGGCATTGGTATTGTTGTTAAAGGCGTGTTTGGCGCCGTCAAACACTTTGCAGTCAAAGCTCTTGCCGGCCTTGGCCAGTGCCGCTTTCAAAGGCTCGACACCGGGCATGATGTTGGCGTCGTCAGCTGCGTAGTTACCCATCACCGGGCAAGGGATATTGGCGACGGAATCGAGCGGATCCGGATTGCGGCCGTAGTAAACCACGGCGGCATTCAAATCCTTGCACTTGGTCGCGAAGTTGAGCGACTGGCCGCCACCCCAGCAGTAGCCGACCACGCCGACTTTACCGTTGACGTAGCTTTGTTTCTTCATATAAGCGACCGCCGAGGTCAAATCTTCAACCGCCATCGCGCCGGTTATTTTGCCGATTTCCTTGGTCGCCTCGTCGCTGCCATTCCACTTGTCGCTGCCGCCGATGCGGCTCATCAGGTCAACCCCGATCGCCGCGAAGCCATCCTTGGCAAACCGGCGGGTGACGTCCTTAATATGCCCGACCAAACCACGGTTTTCGTGAATCACGATGACTGTGCCCAAATTCTTGCCGTCCTTGGGCCGCGAAACATACGCGTTCAAGTCGCCGATCTTCACCATTTCCGATGATAAGCCGGAGTCATTGGGATCAACAATATTCTCAATCGTCTGTGCCATTGTCTAAAACCTCCTTCAAGTTTCTTTATGCCCCAGCTATAGCGAAAATGCGGCGCTAAATCTAGACCTATTTAGCCCCCCGAACCGATACTTAACATCGCCCAAAACGACCAGCGGCGCCACTTAGGCGCCGCTGATAATGAGCCGATGATGATCTGGGTCGCGGCTAGGTCGAAGCCGTGCTGGTGGTCGATGACGATTTTTCGCTGCCGGTCGAAGAACTCTCGCTCTTTTTGGTTTCGCTCTTCGATTCATTCTTTGATTCACTCTTTGAATCATTCTTTAAATCACTCTTTGAGTCACTCTTTGAATCGGATGACGACGAGGACTTCGAACCGTTATCGCTTTTCGACTCGCCGTTTTGCCCTTTGCGAGCATAGTCGGTGACGTACCAGCCGGTACCCTTCAATTGAAACGAGGTGTTGGAAATCAGCTTTTTGACCCTGCTCTTGCAGGTCGGACACTTGGCCAGGGCCTTTTCTGTGATCCTTTGGGTGACCTCGACCACACCGCATTTCTGACAGCTATACTCATAGATAGGCATGAAAAATCCTCAACTTGCGAAACTGCCAGGTAAATTAACCACTACCCTGTCCGAAGTCAATTCGCGGTCCAACGGCTGCTCACTAGCGCGCCGATCACGCACCCTGCTGCATCTTGCTGCGATCCTTGCCGTCGGCCAGGATATGCGCGCCGCCGAAGGCCTCGGAGCGGTTGCCGAACAGCACCAAAGGCTCGGTTCCGGTATTCACAATCTGATAGTAATCCTTGGCGGCAAGACAGAGGACGTCGTGCTGCTTGATCGGCTTCTCCTCGCCCTTGAGACCTTTGACCACTCCGTTGCCGGAGAAAACCAAAAAGGTTTCCGGACTGGCGTGATAGTGCATATCCGTTCCATCGCCGGGAACGAAATAGAGTAGCCACGACCGGAAGTTATCCGTGCCGTAGAGATCGATCTTGCGTTGTCCCTTGGCCATCTCTTCTTGCAGATTTAAGAATTCCATAAGTTCCCCTTTCCGTGGTTTCAACTTTTCTCACTCTATCCTACTGTTCTTGGCTTGAGCAAGCCGCATTCGGCTTGACAGCCCGTCGACCCTGCCATATGCAAATGAGGTCTAACCGCGGAATCGACTGGGAGGAATAGGCAATGCTCAAGATGACCGAAAGCCAGGCCAAGGAATACGTCGCCGAGCTGGCGGCCAAGTGCGACAAGCGCTGGAAACAGACGGTCGACAAAACGAAATTCATGGATGAACTAAAAGAAGGCAAGCTTAAAAAAGAAACCATCCAGCTGTTTTACAAAAACTGGGGCGCCTTCGTGCCGGTGATCAACTCGGTCTATACCGCGGCGTTTTACAAACACCTGTGGTTCTTCGTCAAAAACGTCGACCTGATGGAAGTCTACACCCAGAAGGTTCTCGACGAGTTCGGCCATCCCTCGCCTCCGGGCCATATTCAGATCCTGATGAGCACCGGCGCCGCACTCGGATTGACGAAAGAAGAAGTCTTGCTCGCACCCATGTTGCCGCAATGCCGCGCCCTGCCGGACTTTCACCGCACGCTGATCAACGACGGGCAGATTCAAGAGTATTGGTTCTCGGTCTTATGGGAACATCCTTTTGGCGAATCTTGCTTGGACTTTTTCAAATCGCTGACCAGGTACTACGGCTTGACTACCGCGGAGGCAAGTTATTTCTCCAAGCATCACGAAGCCGACACCATGGACCATCTCGACCGCATGGCCCATGGCGCGGTGACCCAGCATGTGCTGGTCCGCCTGCTCCAGGAAGGCATTAACGAACGCCCCGGCTACTCAGCAGAGTACTGCGCCGTAACCCCGGCTGACTTGAACAAAATGTTCATGGACGGCTGCTACGCCGCTACGCATTAGCCAAAGGCGAATGCGCATTTCCGAGCGAAGCGAGGATTCATGCCATTTAGCGATCTACGCACTTTCATCGACGGCACCGCCCGCATCGGCGAACTTAAACAAATCGACGGCGCCGATTGGAATCTCGAAATCGGCTGCTTGACCGAGCTGATGGCCGAGCAGGAAGGCCCGCTGTTGCTATTCGACAACGTTCCCGGATATCCCAAGGGCTTTCGCATCGCCGCCAACGTGCTCGCCACGGCGCGCCGTTTCGCCCTCGCTCTTGGCCTGCCCACCGATGCGCCGAAACTGGAAATTCTCCGCACCTGGCGCAACAAGATTCGTGATCTGAAACCTTTCGCACCAATAGAAGTCGCCACTGGACCGATCCTGGAAAATATTCTCGAAGGTGACAAAGTCGACTTGGGAATTTTCCCGACGCCCAAGTGGCACGAGCATGACGGTGGCCGCTACATCGGCACCGGCGACATGGTGGTGGTGAAAGACCCTGACAGCGGCTGGATCAACGTCGGCACCTATCGCTCCTGCATTGTCGGCAAAGACCGTTTGACGCTCTGGATCATTGAGCAAAAGCACGGCAAGCAGATCGCCCGCAAATACTGGCAGGCGGGCAAACCTTGCCCAGTCGCTATCGTGCTCGGCTGCGAGCCGGCGACCTGGATGGCCGCGCCGTCGGCGGCGAAAGCGGGGGTTAGCGAATATGAATACGCCGGTGCCCTGCGCGGCGCGCCGCTCGAAGTGATTCGCGCGCCCTACACCGGACTCCCCGTGCCGGCAACCTCGGAGATCGTCGTCGAAGGTGAAATGCCGCCGCCGGAAGAAGAAACCCACAGCGAAGGTCCCTTTGGCGAATGGCCCGGCTACTACACTCACAGCGGCGAAGAGTGCGTCGTGCGGGTGAAAAGAATCATGTACCGCAACGATCCGATCCTGCTCGGCAATCCGCCACTGCTGCCGATCACCGAACGCTACGGTATCCCGCTATTCGCGGCGCGCATTTGGGATCATTTGGAACAGTCGGGCGTGTCGGACGTGCAGGGCGTCTGGTGTCATTGCCACACGCTCATGGTCGTCGTCTCACTCAAACAACGCTTCGCCGGCCAAGCCCTGCAAGCGCTCACCGCCGTCGCCGGCATGATGACCGGCGCTAGCATGTACCGCTATTACATCGCCGTCGACGACGACATCGATCCGGTGGATTTGAAGCAAGTCATCTGGGCCATGTGCACCCGCGTCGACCCGGCCGAGTCGGTGCAGGTATTGAAATCCTGGACCTCCGACCTCGACCCGCGCCTGGCACCGGAAAAACGCGAGCGCGGCGATTTCACCATGGGCCGCATGCTTATTGATGCCTGCAAACCGTTTCACTGGCGCGACCAGTTCGCCGTGGCGAACAAATTCAGCGCCGACAAACGCGAGGAAATCTGGGAAAAATGGGCGCCGAAGCTGGGACTGAAATAATCCTCCGCAACGATCCCGCAGGGACACGCTCCCCTACCTGCCCTGCCGATGCTGCGACCACAAAATCGGAATGGGCAACCACGGGGAATTGCCCCTGCATAAATCCGGTTGAATCCGTCGCGATCCGCAAAGTAGTCGACATTTTCACTACATTGCTGTAGACGATCTTCGACAATCGCTTACTCTTGGACGCACAACAAGAGTTGAGAAAAGATCGGCCGCTCAAATGAGTTCCTCGCATCTGTTTGTCCGGTGTTCGGAAAAGTAGTGTTATCGATGTTGTCGCGAATTCTAAAACCATTACTGCTCGGACTATTGGTCGCTGCCACCGGGTTGGTTCTGAGTTTTTTTCAATTTACCCACGAGCTCGAGGAAGACACCGGCCTGGGATTGCTATTTAAGCTGCGCGGCCCAAGGCGGGCACCGGCCGATGCGGTCGTCATAAGCATAGACAAGGACTCCGCCGACCAGCTCAAAATCCCTGAAAACCCGGACAAGTGGCCGCGCTCGCTGCACGCCCGGCTCGTCGAAGTGTTGTCGAAAGCCGGCGCTTCGGTGGTGACCTTCGACGTGCATTTTATCGAAGCCCGCGTCGAGAAAGACGACAACGCGTTCGCCGCCGCATTGAAACAAGCGGGCAATGTCGTGCTTGGCGACGCCCTCAGCGCCAAAGAGGTTTCCACGTCCAATATGGCCGGCTCTGACTCGCCGGAACATAGCATCGTGAAAATAATCAAACCCTACGCTCCGCTGGCGGACTCAGCTCTGGCCACCGTACCGTTCGTGCTGCCGAGGATCCCGTTCAAGGTAAACAAGTACTGGACCTTCCAACCCAGTACCGGCGATGCGCCGACTTTTCCCGTGGTCGCATTCCAACTTTACCTCGTCGATGTTTACCAAGACTTCGTCGAGTTATTAGGGAAAGTCAGCCCCCATCACGCCGCCAAACTGCCGCGCGATGTCGATCCGATCATCCAAAAAAAAGGCATCGTAGTGCTAATGCGGGATATCAGGGAAATCTTTGAAACCGACCCATCAATCCGGTCGAGAATGGTTGCGGAGCTGGAGCGATCATCTCAACTGCGGTTCGATGAGCATCGCAGGCGACTGCTAACGCTTCACATCGACCTCTACGGCGGCTCCAATCGCCGCTACGTGAATTACTACGGCCCGCCGCGAACCGTGACCACCATTCCCTATTATCGCGCGCTGCAGATCGGCGAGGCGACAAGCGATCCAAAAGCCGTCGATCTCAAAGGCAAAGCCGTCTTCGTCGGACTCTCGGAAAGAATCCTCGCTGAGCGCAAAGACAGTTTTTATACCGTGTTCTCGCAAGCCAACGGAGTTTTTATCGGCGGCGTCGAAATCGCCGCTACCGCATTTCTCAACCTGCTCGAAGATATACCGGTAAAACCGCTCGGCACTTTCGCTTATCTCTTGTTGATTCCACTCTGGGGTTTGCTCACCGGCATCATTTGTCGTGTCACCTCGATGATCGTCGGGGCGGCGACTGTTACCGGCATGAGCGCGCTTTACCTGCTTGGCGCTGAATATCACTTCGCGGTGGACGGCACCTGGTATCCCATCGTCATCCCGCTATTCGCTCAAAGTCCATTGGCAATTGCCGGCGCGGTCTTGTGGAGCTATGCCGAGACCAATAAAGAGCGCCAGCAGATCAGAAAAGCGCTTGCCTACTATGTGCCCGACGAAGTGGTCGATCAGCTAGCGAAAAATATGGTCGATATCAAGAACAGTGGCTCGATGGTTTACGGCGCCTGCCTCTTTGCCGACGTTGCAGGCTACACTACTTTGTCGGAAAAATTGACGCCGCAGCAACTGAGCGACCTCATGCACGAGTATTTCGAAGCAACGTTTGAGCCGGTAAAACGACATGGCGGCATGGTCGTAAACCTAAAGGGGGACTCCTTCTTGGCGATCTGGAAGGCGGCAGGACCGGACGATCGCTTACGCCGCCAGGCCTGTTCGGCGGCAGTCGACGTCGCCAAGGCGGTGCATCGTTTCAACGGCACGGTGGCGAATCTCGATCTGCCCACTCGCGTCGGCGTGCACTCAGGCGAGATTTTTATCGGCAATATCGGCGCCGGCGATCATTACGAGTATGGCCCCACGGGAGATACCGTCAACACGGCATCGCGGATGGACGGTCTAAATAAGTATCTGGGAACCGAGGTGCTGGTGTCTGGTGAAGCTATAGCCGATCTCGATGGTATGGCTGCCCGGGAAGTGGGCACCTTCATGCTTAAAGGTAAGGCACTGCCTATAGTCGTGCATGAACTGTTGGGCAGCCTTGAAGAGTCCGGCGAGAAACACAAACAAACCTGCGAGTTGTTTGCCCAAGGCCTCGACGCATTCAGGCGGCAAGCATGGGACGAAGCGAAAGAGAAATTCGCTCGCGCCATTGAAATCCGCGACACCGACGGACCGGCCCATTTCTATCTAAAGCTTTGTGACGAGTACAAATCGCGTCCGCCCGGGGAAACTTGGGACGGCGTAATAAGGCTCGATGAGAAGTAAGCTGTGTAAACTTGTTAACACTATGTATGCAAAAGTTTACTGTCGAACTTCCCATCGGGAGATCTAACGGAGCGATTTCCTGCGTACAGCGCTAGTTAGCTGGGGATTGGGATTCCGCGCATTGGCACGATCGATGCTCTGCGTTTTCCTCCTGGAATGACTTGGGAACATTCCGCGGCGAACTCATTCGAAGAAATCTTGCTGACTCGGCGTCGATCGGTCGCTCCGAATACCTGGTCGTACAGCGCTAAGAAAGTGCTTGACATGGGTTTGCAAAGGCGATTTAAGGGGTGCCGAGTTTATTCCCGGTTAGATCTTTGATGATTAGAAGGTGCATTGTGAAGGTAATAGTAAGATCAATGTTAGTCTTGCTAGCCTGGTCCGCTAGCGCGGTCACATTATTCTCCCCACCGTCTTCCTTCGCAGCGACCGTTTGCGATCCAGGGGTCGCCAAGATGGTCTCCGTCCAGGGCACTGTCGAGGTCCGCAGAGCCGGCCAAACTCAATCACAGCCGGCCCGCTTAAACGACAGCTTATTGCGCCGGGGATCGCATCCAGGTCGGCGATAGAAGCCGCGCGGACATCGCCTTGGTCAATCAACCGGTGCTTCGTCTCGATCAGAATACGATCATTACCCTGGTGGGGTTGAAAGATGAACGCGCCTCGATCATCGATCTTGCCCGCGGTGCTTTGCATTTCTTCAGCCGTTTGCCGCGCAACTTAGAAGTGAACACCGCCTTCGTGAACGCCGGCGTGGAAGGAACTGAAGGCCTGGTGCAAGTCGAGGCGGACAGAACCTTGATCACGATCTTCGAAGGCAGGGTCTTGGCCGCCAACGCGGCGGGCAGCCTGCCAATCGCCAGCGGCCAATCGGCGGTCGCCGTGCAGGGGCAGGCGCCGGTATTGCGCACCGTGGTGCGTCCTCGCGATGCCGTCCAGTGGGCGCTCTACTATCCCCCGGTGGCCTATTTCCGGCCGGAAGATTTTCAGGGCGCACAACCCTGGCAGGGCATGGCGCGAAACTCGGTCGAGGCTTACCTGAAGGGCGACTACCAACGCGCCTTCGACGCCCTCAAGGGCGCTCCGGCAGACATAACCGAGCCGCGCTTCTTCGCCTATCGCGCATCATTATTACTCGCCGTCGGGCGTGTCGACGAGGCCGGACCCGATCTCGAGCGCGCGCTCAAATTAAATGCCAATTACAGTGACGCTCTGGCGCTGCAGTCGATTGTGGCCGTCGTGCAAAACGACAAAGAGAAGGCTCTCGGTATCGCCCAGAAAGCCGTCGCCGCCAATCCAAAATCCGCCGCCGCTCTCACTGCCCTATCCTACGCCCAGCAGGCGAACTTCGATCTCGAAGGCGCACGCAAAAGTTTACAGCAAGCCGTGCAAGCCGAACCGAGCAACGCGCTGGCCTGGGCCAGGCTGGCTGAGATTCATCTGTCGTTCGCCGACCTGGATGACGCGCTTGAGGCTGCGCAGAAAGCGGTCGCGCTGAATCCCAATCTGTCCAGGACGCAGATGGTCCTCGGCTTCGCCTACCTAACGCGGGTCGACACGGTCGAAGCGAAAAAAGCTTTCGAAAAAGCCATCGAACTCGATCAAGCCGATGCGCTGTCGAGACTCGGTCTAGGTCTGGGGAAGATTCGCGACGGCGATCTAGTTGACGGCAGAAAAGAGCTGGAGATCGCCGCAAGCCTGGACGCGAATAACTCTATCGTCCGGAGCTACTTGGGCAAAGCCTATTACGAAGAAAAGCGCTCGGATCTAGCGGAACGTGATTACGCCACCGCGAAAGAACTCGACCCCAAGGACCCGACTCCCTACTTCTACGACGCCATCCAGAAACAGACCACCAACCGTCCGGTGGAAGCGTTGCAGTCGATGGAAAAAGCCATCGAGCTCAATGACAACCGCGCGGTCTATCGCTCGCAATTGCAGCTCGATTCCGATCTGGCCGCGCGCAGCGCCAGCCAAGCGCGAATCTATAGCGATCTGGGTTTCCAGCAGCTTGCCCTGGTGGAAGGGTGGAAATCGGTCAATACCGATCCGTCGAATTTTTCCGCGCACAGATTTCTCGCCGATTCTTATTCCATTTTGCCACGCCACGAGATCGCCAGGGTCAGCGAACTGCTGCAGTCGCAATTGCTGCAGCCGCTCAACATGACACCCATCCAGCCCCGGCTTTCCGAGAGCAACCTCTTCCTGGTCAGCGCCGGAGGTCCTGGAGCGCTCTCATTTAACGAGTTCAATCCGATTTTCAACCGCAACGGCCTGACCTTTCAAACCAGCGCCCTCGCGGGTGAAAACAGCACCTACGGTGGCGAAGGGGTGCTCGCCGGCATCTACAAAAAATTATCGTACAGCCTTGGCGGCTTTCACTATCAGACCGACGGGTTTCGCAAAAATGCCGGCCAGAACGACGACATCGGCAACGCCTTTGCGCAACTGGAGATCTCGCCACAAACCAGCATTCAAGCGGAATATCGCTACAGAAATAATGAAAGAGGCGACATTTTACAGAGATTCTTCTCCCAGGACTTCTTTCCCGGCGAGAAAAACACCGAAGAACGGCACACCGGGCGCTTTGGCGCGCGCCATAGCTTTTCGCCGGATTCCATTGTCATTGGCTCACTGACCTATCAGCATGCAGATGTTAAATTGCAGGATAATAATATCGTTGGTTTCCCCAATGATTTTATCGACGTTAAAAGACCGGAAAACGCTGTCAGCGCCGAGCTTCAACATTTGTTTCGTTCGAGCTGGTTTAACCTCACGACCGGTGTCGGCCACTTCAATATTCATGGATACCTCACTCGTGACTTTGGCATAGACATACCCCCGCTTCTGGTAATCCACGACCGCCAAAGTTTGGATCTCAAACACACCAATATTTACGCGTATTCCTATCTGAATTTCCTGAAGAATGTGACGTTTACTCTTGGCGTCAGTGGGGATTTTACCAGGGGCGAAAGTCCGGATACCGAGAGCATCAGCCAGGCCAATCCAAAATTCGGCGTGACGTGGAATCCGGTTCCCAACACCACGCTGCGAGCTGCCGCGTTCAGGACCTTGAAAAGAACTCTGGTTACCAATGCGACCGTCGAGCCGACTCAGGTCGCCGGTTTTAACCAATTTTATGATGATTTCAATGGTGCCGAAGCGTGGCGCTACGGCGCGGCTGTCGATCAAAAGTTCACCAAAGAGTTGTTCGGAGGCGTAGAATTTTCCAAAAGGGATTTGAAGACGCCGGCGATAGGACCGACGAATACAACAGTAAAAGAGGACATGGAGGAGTACCTGAGCCGAACCTATCTGTTTTGGACGCCCCATCCATCGGTCGCGCTCCGAACCGAATACATGTTCGACCAATATCGAACCGAAGGGACGATTGGCGAACCGAGGCAGCTCACGACCCACAGTGTGCCCTCGGGGATCAGTTTCTTCCACCCTTCGGGCTTGAGCGCCTTCCTGACCGGGACCTACTACAATCAAAGCATCAAATTGCCGGACACGCGCTCCGGTAATGATAATTTTTTTCTGGTGGATCTGGGGATCAATTACCGCTTGCCGAAACGATACGGGTTTATCACGGTTGGAGCGACCAATCTATTGGACCAAAAATTCAACTACTATGAACGAGACTTAAACAACTCGCGCATACAACCGAACCGGACTATCTTTGGAAAAATCACACTGGCGCTGCCGTAAGGAAAGCCAGAGAGGCTTCGGTTTTCTCATTGTAGGGTGGAACAGAGACACAGCTATCCCACTGTAGAGCTTGTTGCCTGGTACAAACATTGTGGGCGCGAACCAACAGTTAATGAACGAGATAGTAAGGAGATTGTTATGATGTATCGACGACTGATAATTGCTCTCATCGCCATCAGCGTGTTACCGATATTGTGGAGCGAAGCGGACGCTCAGACCTGCCTGAGATGGCGCTCGGTTGGGGGCTCAAAGACATGCCTCAGCTGGAGTACGGGTAGCGAAGTTCTTGACGCTATAAGTACTGGGGTAGGCAACATCAAAGATTGCGACCCAGATCTTGGCACTTGCCCAACTATCACAGGTTCGGCATTTGGCACTGTAGACGTAGGCGATGGTCTGTGTAATCCCAACGATATCGACGCAGATTGCGCCATTCAAGGAATAGCTTTTTGCGTAAATCCGGCCGGCAATGCGCGCAAGTCCCAAGGTCAACCGTTTACTCTAAAAGCGTTTCTAAGCCAGACTGAGGACATCGATACTTGTTCCCGGAACGGCAAGTGTCCCAGTCAGGTCATACTCAATCCCGACCTTACCGACGATATCTGCATCAACCCCAACTGGACATTCCTAACTTTTACCGCCGAAGTATTTAACGCACAGGTTCTAGTCTGCCCGGGCGGATTCGACAACACAGCACAGTGTTGCGATACAATAGACCGTACTCCAAGCGGCACATGCGCGGTACCGGGAGTAGAGGCCGAGTTAGCACAGCGGTGCACAGTAAACCTAACCAACTACCGTCCCGGAGATAAACTTCCATATTCCTGTTGCGACCTTGATACGGTAGTGAATGGGCAATGCCCGCAGTTATAAAAAGCGTGAGGAAGGAGCAAGAGCAACACCGCTGTAGACCTTTTACATAGGAAAATGTTGCGTCGAAGGATTCCGGGGCGAGTTCACAGGAAGATCCCTTACAAGCAGTTTACGGCGCACCTAAGCACAGCCGGGACGGAAGGCGCAACGATGCACGGCCGACCTAACCGGCTTCAGACGCGGCGATACCCGCTCGTATGATTGCCAAGACCTTCCTTCGTTGTAGAAGGTCGATTGCCAATCACTTGCTCGAATTCGATTCGTTTGTGCTGAATATGAACTTTTGTAACATGACTGGCGTTTCCATGCGGGGGAAGCTAGGGAGGTAGCATTGGTCATCGACGGGAGACAGGAGGTTAGGGTTATGACGTCATAGATTTGCAGTAGATAGGGATCGATCCTATCTACAGGAAGAACCCTTACAAAACTGGGCAACAATGTGTTGATCAAGACAAGAAGGAGAAGGATTCAATGTTTAAACGAATTTTATTGGGCATAATCACCGTCAGCGCGCTCTTGCTATCGTGGTTTGCAGCCGACGCGCAAGCGCAGGAGGAGGTATGCAGAACATGGAGAAATATCGCCGGATCACGGACATGTGTCCGATGGGTTCCCGGCAGTGAAGACTGTACTCTGACCAGCACTGGCGGAGCGTTGACTAATTCGACTGCTAGATGTGAAGTTGATCCAAGTCCTTTTTCTGAAACTAATTCTTTAACAGGCACGCTTGTTTGCATTCCGGCGCCCTCGTCAGAGGTCACCCTCACTGCCACGACAAAAGAAAAGAAAGTGAAGGAGACAAAAAAGCCGGAGTGCAAAGATCACGAATTTAACGGTAGAGGTAAGGGCCACGACCATCACGACGACGATTGCATCATTACACCAGACGTGACCATCGACGCGAACGATGTTGATTTTCCTCTGTTCGCGCAGACGGGTGACGGAGCAGTGCAGTGCAAGGGTAAGAATTGCACAACGAAGCTCTCAGTCAATATCCCGCAGGAAGATGGAGATGAGATCTGCAGCACCCAACTGGATGGTGATTATAAATTCGTAAATTTTACTGCCAACCAGTTTTTGGGCACCGCGAGAATCTGTGAAGGGGGCAACTTCGTGGACGGTGAAGGGGTTTTCTGCGACAACGGTGAGCTGCCGCAGTTATTCCTTGAAACACTTTGCACAATCAGCGAAGACGGAAAAAACTATAACTGCGAGGAAATAGGAGACTGATTGCTTTGACGCTGTAAGCTAGGGGCGGCGCACCGTTGAGATAAAGTGCGCGCCTGGTTTACTAGGAGAATAAACCGGTCGGAAGTCTTTTCTCTATTGTAGCAAATTCATTCTGGCGAAGGGGAAAAGGTGTCATTAACCTTTTCCCCTTCGCTTTGTAGCCCACTGGTTTAGCGATCAAAACGTTGGCGATAGTAGCATCACCGATGTGATGACGGTGATCATGGAGATCGGGGCGGCTTGGGTTTTCTTGCAGAGACATCCGCGGCGTGTGAGACTTGCCTCGATCAATCGGTCTAAGTCTGTAGAAAAGGATAATCTTCCATGACGGCTCTTTGGATCTTACTGTTTTTGGCAGGGCTCGGATTCCCCTTCACGGCCCATGCGGCCGACGCACCACTCGCCGTAGTCGACGGCGTGGCGATCACTTCTGAGGAGGTCGAGAAGACCCTTGCGCCACAGCTAAGCAAGCTCGAAGAGCAGATCTACAATCTCAAGCGCCAACGAATTGATGCGCTTATCAACGAGAAACTTCTTGCCAAAGAAGCGGCGAAAAGACGGCTTTCGGTTCCGGCGCTAATCGACGCTGAGGTCACCTCAAAGGTCGGTCTGGTCACGGAGCAGGAAATCGAAACATTGTACCAACAAAACAAAGCCCAGCTTAAAGGCGAAGAGAGCAGTCTGCGCGACCAGCTTCGGGGTCACTTACAAAATCAGAAGCTCACTGCGAAGCGCGAAGAGTTTCTCAAGTCACTCCGCTCGCAAGCTAAGATCGTAGTGAATCTTAAGCCGCCACCAGTCCTTCGGGTCGCGGTGGCGGTCGACGGAGCTCCCTTTAAAGGACCAGCGAATGCGCCGGTTACGATCGTCGAGTTCTCGGATTTTCACTGTCCCTTTTGCCGACGGGTGATACCCACGCTGGCACAACTCGAGTCGCAATACGGCGAAAAAATCAAGCTGGTCTTCCGTGATTTTCCGATCGAGAGCCTGCACCCAGGAGCGACCAAAGCTCACGAGGCGGCGCGCTGCGCCAACGAGCAGGGGAAATTCTGGCCCTATCATGACAAGCTCTTTGCCGGTCCGTCTAATTCTAGTCCAGAACTCTTTAAAGGATTGGCCAAGGAAGTGGGGCTGGACGCGGTGGCGTTTGAAACCTGCCTGGGTAGCGGAAAGTATCAGGCCGCGATTAAGCAAGATATCGAGGAAGGAAATCGCGTCGGCGTCAGCGGCACGCCGGCATTCTTTATCAACGGCAGGCTGATTTCCGGCGCCCAGCCTCTCGACGCCTTCGCGCGGGTCATCGATGACGAGTTGGCGCGCGGGGCCGCCGCGCAAAAATGATCATCAGGAAAACACCCGGTCTTTTCGCGCCGCGCCTGCAAGGATCAATTCGACTCACGTTTTGTTAATTCGATTTTTGGTTTTTCTGCTTCTGCACAAACGCCGACATCCGCGGCGCATCTTTAACCCCTGTTTTTATCCATTGCCGCGACGGTTGACGCCAACGCGGACAACAAATAGTGTCAGCTCATTAAGGAGGGTCGCCCCATGGATAAAGTAAATTTCCCCTATCGCTCCGACAGTCATCTGCCGTTCCTCCATGTCGTGCATGAATCGGGCTCCTGGGCCAAACATGGGCTGGAAGTTAACTACGATTACGAGATCACCTCGGCGGACTCCCATAACAACGTCGCCAACGGCTCCGTCGAATTCGTCGGCGGCAATCATTTGTCGCCCTACATCCGCCGTCCGGCGGGCGACAAATGGGTTTATCTGGGCCAAACCGTCAGCCTGTTGAATCATCGTTTGATCGTCCGCGCCGACTCGGGGATCAACAAACTGGCCGACTTGAAGGGCAAACATATCGCCACCAAGGGCAATCACCCAGGCTTGAATACCTGGCTGTTCATCAAGCAGGCCGGCCTGCTCAACGATTGCCATGTCGAGAAAACCAAAGGCAGCAAGTTTCACTGGGAAGCGGTGCGCGACGGCGAAGCCGACGCCGCTTTCGTCACGCCGCCGGCGGATATCTTGTCCAAGCGCGCCGGCCTGAAGGTGATCGACGTGTCGTTCTTACCGATGGTGTGGTTCACCACCGTGTCGAGCAGTTCCATGTTCGTCGAAAAGCATCCCGACATCGTCGACAAGATGCTGCGCGGCATCTGCGAAGGCATCGCCTATTTCAAAACCCATCGCGCCGAGTGCATCAAAATCATCAAAGACAAATACAAAGCCGAAGGCGAGCTCGATGACGAGACGGCGACCCATCTATACGAGGATTTGAAACTGATCTTGCAAGCCAAGCCCTACGCGACCCTCCCGGCGATCTCCAACGTTTACGAAATCGCCATCGAGCAAAACAAAGCCGCCGAAAAGTGCGACCCCATGGCGCTGTGGGATTTTCACCATCTAAGGAAAATCGACGACAGCGGGTTTATCGACAATCTGTATCGGACCTAACAAAAGTTTAGCGTCTTGGGTTTCGCGTTGGCGATGGGAACCCGAAACCCGAGACTCGGAACCCGAAACTGTTTGCCTTGCATTAACCCCGCGCAAAACTGTTATTACACCACTACGAAGCTATGAGCCAGACGACACCCCGACTCGGCGTCAAGATGAGCCCCGACGAAGCCAAGGCCTACATCGGCGAAGTGAACAAGAAAGTCGTTCAACGCTGGAAGGAGCGGGTCACCAACGGCCCGTTTATGAGTCCATTTCTCGACGGCAAGCTGCCCATGCCGGCGATCAAATTGTTTTTCAAGAACTGGGGCAACTTCACCGTCGAGATCAACACCCTGGTCTCGGTGTCGTACCACAAGCATATCGGCTTCTTTAAGCGCCACCCGGATTTAATGGCTCCCCTCGGCGTCAAGATCGCCGATGAATTCATCCATCCCAAACCGCCGGGCCATGTGCTGGTCATGCTGCAAACCGCCGACGCGTTTGGCTTGACCCAGGACGAAATTCTCCGCGAACCGATGCTGCCCGAGTGTCGCGCCATCCTCGACTTCAAGCGCCAACTCATGTGGGAAGGCACCGTCGCCGAGTGGTGGTTCTCCATGTTGACCGAAGAACCCATCGGCCACTGGTCCGCCATGTGGTTCAGAACCCTGACGCAGAAGTACGGCTTCACCAAACAGCAAGCGGTCTATTTTTCTACCCATGAAGAAGCCGACCTGAAAGAACATGAAGACGGCGTCATGGGCCATGGCAGTTTTAATAAGCTGGTCATGCAGCGCATCTTGGAAGACGGCTACGCCGACTGCCGCGAAGGTTACAACCTGGAATACTGCGCCACCGCCGCCGTCGATCTCTACGGCGTCATGCACCGGGCGGCGGTCGAGCACGCGACCTGAAGCTGGGCTACCGCTTTTAGGTTTTTACGACTCGAACATTTTGAACGGCTTGAACGATTGGACCTCTTAGAGGATTTTGAACAATGAACCTAACGAATCACGACCTGCGCGCGTTCTTAAATGCAGTTGAAAAAATCGGCGAACTGCGGCGCATCGAAAACATTCCTTGGGACAAGGACATCGGCGGTTTGGTCGAGATGATCCTCGAGCGCAGCGCCAACCCGCCGGCCATGCTGTTCGAGAAGATTCCCGGAGCGCGCCAGGACATGGAGATTCTTTGCAGCCAGATCGACACTTTGCCGCGGTTGGCCATCGCCATGGGCACTGACCCGAATCTCGGGCTGACCGATTTCATTCAGGCCTGGCGGCGTAAGATCCGTAACTTCGAACCGGTGCCGGCGCAGTTCGTCGAAGACGCAGCGATTTTCGAGAACCACGTCGATAAGAATATCGATCTCGAGGCGTTCCCGATTCCGCGCTGGCACGAGGAAGACGGCGGCCGCTATATCGGCACCGACGATCTGGTCATCACCGAAGATCCCGAAGATCATTGGATCAACGCCGGAACTTATCGCGTCATGCTGCAGGGCAAAGACGCTGTCGCACTGTACATCTCGCCGGGCAAACATGGCCGCGTGCAGCGGCAAAAATATTTCGACGCCGGCAAGCCCTGCCCCGTGGTCATGTCCTTCGGCCATCATCCGATTTTGTTTCTCGCCGGCTGTACCGACGTGCCGAACAAGATGAGCGAGTTCGACTATGCCGGCGGCGTCATCGGCGAGCCGATCCAACTGGTGCGCGGACCGCTGACCGGGCTGCCGATTCCTGCCTATTCGGAGATCGCCATTGAGGGCGAAATGGTTCCCGGCGACGATCTTCCCGAAGGACCGTTCGGCGAATGGCCCGGATACTACGCCAGCGCCACCCGGCCGGAGCCGGTGGTGCGCGTCAAGGCGTTGTATTACAGAAATAATCCCATTCTCTGCGGCGAACCGCCGCTGCGGCCGTCGGCGGGCCAGGGCTTTCACCGCTCGATTCAACGCTCGGCATTGATTTGGAACGCCCTCGACGATGCTGGCGTGCCCGACGTTCAAGGCGTCTGGCTTCACCCGGCCGCCTATCGATTTTTTTCAATTCTAAAAATCAAGCAGCGCTATCCTGGCCACGCCAAGCAGGCGGCGCTGATCGCCAGCCAATGCCGGCCCGGCGCTTATCTCGGTCGGTACGTCGTCGTCGTCGACGATGACGTCGACATCTACAATCCCAACGATGTCATCTGGGCCATCGGCACGCGCTCGGAGCCGGAGAACATCGACATCCTGCGCCGCTGCTGGAGCGGCCCCCTCGATCCGGCAGTCCCGCGCGAACGCAAAGGTTTCAACTCGCGGGCGATCATCGACGCCACCCGGCCCTATGAATGGAAAGACAAATTTCCCGCGGTGAATGCCGTCAGCGATCGATTGAAAGCCGAGCTCGACAAGAAATACCCGGCGCTGCTGCAGGACATGATCGGCACGCGACACTGACGTTTCATGCGGATCAAGACGAGATCCCTCACTCCGTTCGGGATGACAGGCACAAAAACAGCACGCTGTCATTTCGAGCGCAGCGAGAAATCCATCCGGCTCCGGGTCCTCTTCCGTCATTCCCGTGGCAACGGGAATCCAGGCGGTTCTCAGTCTGGCGCCGAAAGAAAACCTGGATGCCGGCCGTCGCCGGCATGACGGAACGGGTCATTGAATATGACGCGATGGTTTTGTGGATCGTAGCCATGCGGCTGCGCCATTGAATTCGCCAGGGAGGCCCCAATGAGACGATTCCTTGCAGGCGCCAGCGGACTATTGTGGTTCATTAGCGCGGGCTCCGTCGCCACGGCACAAACCTCACTCAACAACGTCATCCTCGGCCACAGCGGCGGCGCCGGGTCGCTGGGCAATCTGCGCCGGATCATCGAGCGCGATAAACTGTGGGAGAAACATGGCTTGAACGTCAAGAGCGTCTACTTCAGTAGCGGCGGCGTTTTGACCCAAGCGCTCGCAGGCGGCAATATCGCCGGCTCGGAGTCGGAAGTGCCGGGCATGTTGAACCTGGCGGTGTCGGGCGTTCTCGATTTAAAACTCGTCACCGTCACCATCAACAAGATCGAGCATGTGTTCATCGTGCGCAAGAACATTACCAAACCGGAAGAACTCAAAGGCAAGCGGCTCGCCATCAGCCGGATCGGCTCAGCGTCCGATACCGTGACGCGCATGGTATTAAAGTCGTGGAAGATCGACCCGGACAAGGAAGTGACGGTCTTGCAATCGGGCAACACACCGACTCGGATGACCGCGCTTGCCGCCGGCCATGTCGACGGCGCCCTGGTTAGCCCGGAGAGCATTCACAAGATCCTGGCGTCCAACTGCTGCCGCATACTGGCCGACCTTTCCGAGCTGCCGATGGACTACGCGCGCTACGGCTACGTGTTTCCCGACCGCATGGCTCAAGGCCAACCGCGATGTCGTGCGCCGCCTGCTGATGGGCTATCTCGAAGGCATCGCAATTTTTCGCACGCGACCTCGAGCCGCCTTCGCCGCGCTCGAAGACGAGGGCATCAAAGACCCGGCTGTACAGAAAGACATTTACGAGCGCGCGCTCAAGCATGTGCGCGAATATCCGGTGCCGGAGCCGAACGGAATTCAAAACGTCCTCGACTCGTTAACCCATCCCAACGCGCGCACCGTCAAACCGGCGGCGGTCATGGACACCAGCATCATGGAAGAGATCAAGAAGTCCGGCTTCATTGACAAACTCTACGGGCGCGCCGGCTAATTTCAAAAGCTACGGGGAACGATCTTGAACCTGGTGACGATGGCGCTGCGAATGCGCGAAACTTAAACCGGTTCAGCGGATGGACACGTCGCTGGTAGAACAAGTGCGAAGGTCGGGTTTTATTGCCAAGCTCCACGGCCGTGCGGAGAAATGAACGATAGCTACTACCGTTTGAAGCCGGCAGCAGTCGCGCGCCAACCGGCTTCGTTCTCGCCCGGCACCAAAGGGAAATAGTAACTCACTCGGTCGAGCAGCCCGTCGTACTTCTGGCGCATCTTAACCGGCAGCTCGGACCAGCGACCGCGCAGCGCAAACCGTTCCAACATTTCATCCGTGATCAGACCCGGCATATCAGTTCCATTCCCCACGTGCGGCGCGTGCTTTGAGTTCATCGGCGGTTTCGCCCCAACCTTCCAAATCGAACACCGGCCGGTACGGTGGTGTGCTGGCATAAAACGCAATCTGTTGACGCACGTCAGCTTCATACTTGGCCGCCTGTTCTGTGTCGTCGGTGGGAATCACGAAAATGCTGCTCGAAAGTTCCATTGCTTGGCGCAACCTGCCGCTCTTCGCCAATCCGGCTTCAATGTTCGTTAATATCTTCTCGCGCAGGTAACGTTCGGTGTGCAGCGGATGGACATGAAAGCCCTCGCATAATTCGCCGGCGAGCTCGCACATGCGGCGATTGACGCCAGCGACGAAGATTGGAATACGCGAATATTCGTGGGGCGCCGGACTGAAGAACGGCGTCATCAATGTCAGCTTGTAGAATTCGCCCTGGTAATTGAGCCGGGTCTGATGCTGCCAGCTCTCCCACACCGCGCGCACAGCGAGAATGTAGTCGCGCATCCTGGCCACCGGCTTTTCCCACTTGACGCCGAAGCGCCGCTCGATGTGGCCTTTGACCTGGGTGCCGAGACCGAGAATAAATCGGCCCTGGGAAAAGCGCGCCAGATCCCAAGCGATCTGCGCCGTAATCGTCGGACTGCGCGGGAACGCCACGGCGATGCTGGTACCGATGTTCAATCGACGGCTATGCTCCGCCGCGAGCACCAGCGGTAAATACGGCTCATGGGAAGTTTCGAAGGTCCAGATGCCGTCGAATCCCAACTCATCGGCAAAGCGCGCCAACGCCGGCATTTGGCCGAGATCGTGAACCAATAAGCTAACGTCAAATTTCATGGCGGGAATTGATTCACTTCAAACGAAGGACGTAGCAAAGGATTTCGCCGTCCGGTTTCCGCTCCCCTCGCCAACAACGGTGGACGAGAGCTGGGTGAGGCTCCCCGTAGGGGCGACCGGCGGTCGTCCGACTCCTCACCGAGCCGGAAAAACCAGCGTCGCGGCATTTTTTTGATTAATGCCTCGGCCCCGGCAGCGGCACGATTCGGCGCCCTTCGAGTTTCTCGATGTGACGCATGAAGCGATAGAGATTTTCTACCTCGCCATACTCGAAAGCCGGGAGCTCATGCCAGCTCTTAAAATACTCTTCGCCGGCTTCACTCTTGACGCCGATCATCGACAACGCCTTCCGTCCCAGAGATTGGCGCAACAGTTCGCGGAACTCGTCCAGCGACGCGGCCCAGGACGCGTGCTTGACGCCCGCGCCAGTTGCCATCGCCATCAGATCGGCTCCCGCGCTGGTCGCCGTATTGCGCAATCCCGAAGCTTCGTAGATGCCGTTGTCGAAAACCAGCAAAGTCAGATTCGCCGGATTCTGCCAGCCGAGCGTCGGCATGCCACAGGCATTCATCAACAGAGCGCCGTCGCCATCGATGCCGACAATGCGCCGGTTCGGCAGTGCCATCGCCAGCCCAAGCGCGATCGATGAAACCAATCCCAAAGTCCGGCAGCGAAAATTACCGTCGCCGGGGCGGAGCGAATTCCATTCCGCGGCGGCACCGCCAACCGTGGTGATGACCAGAGCATCGCCGATTTCCTCCTTCGCGATCTTCAAACAGTCGTAACGCTTCATCGGCGCATCCCTAATACGTCCTTGTTCATTAACACGGCAATCGGACGGCGCGAGTCGATCGCCAATGTGACGGCGCCTTTGATCGTCGCCGGAATCTCGTCATTTTTGCGCAGCAAGAAATAGCGAATGCCCAAGCCGCGCAATACCGGCTCGGTTACCGACCCTAGAGTCGCGAACCCTTCATCACCGATGTCGCCGGCGTAGTAAATCAACAACAGCAGTGGAATATTGAAATTGAGCGCCGTCGTCGTCAGCGCGTTACAACTATTGAGCAAGCCGCCGTTCTGCATGACGATCGCCGCGGTGCGCCCGCCGATGTACGCGCCGGTGCAGATGCCGATGCCCTCTTCCTCGCGGCACAGCGTCACATGGGGCAAATCGGTTTGCCCGTCTATCGCCGCCAACAGTTTGGACAGATTGACATCCGGCAGCGACACGACAAAATTGACACCTGCGGTTTGCAAGGCGTCGACAATAAGCGCAGGGCCGTCAATCGGATCGACCATCGATGCTGCGCTCATTTCAGCACCTCTCTTAACTTTGCCACCACGCCAGCGGGTGTCTTGAAGAGACGCGCGATGGTGCGTTGCAATTCCTCGCCGGTCATCGGATCGATGCCGAGTCGAGATTTCTTGGTATCGGCGAGGAACTCGGGATCTTTCATCGTGTCGGCAAACGCTTTGCGCAGAGTATCGGCGCGTTCCTTGGCGATGCGCGGCGGCAGGACGTAGGAATAAGTCATGTCGGCGACATCGTGAATACCGGCCTGGATCAGCTGCTTGGCATCGTCCGACTTCGCCAAACCGATCGCCAGCGGAACTTTCGGCAGCTCAGCAATTGCCTGCGGCACGGTTTGTAAAACGATCGAAACATCGCCGCCATCCAGCGCTCGCGTCCACGTCGCCTTGAGCGAATCCCAAGTCCAACCGCAGACGCCGGACAATTCGCCACCCTCCGCAGCCAAACGCACATCGGCGATGCCTTTATAGCCCGAGACCAGTTGAATTGGCAGTCCCAACGCCTCTTTCAGAATCAAAGGCACATTATGCGTCGCCGAGCCTGGCCCGGTGGCGCCGAGTTTAATCGGCGTCTTCGACGCGGCCCATCTTTCGTAACTGTTGACCCCGCTCGCTTTGGTCATGGCGCACACGGCCTTGTCTTTGACCGGCACGCCGACATGTTCAAACTTTGCCGCGTCGAACTCGATGCCCGGCCAACCGAGCAGTTGTTGGACAAACAAACCGCCGTTGATGTTGCCGATGGTGAGACCATCTGCTTTCGCGGCACGGAATACATGATTGGCCGCAACCATACTGCCAGCCCCGGTCATGTTTTCGACCACCACCGCTGGGTTGCCGGCGATATGTTTGCCGATATGGCGTGAAATGGCACGACTGTAGACGTCGAATCCGCCGCCGGCGCTAAATCCCACCACTAGCCGCAAAGTTTTGCCGTGATAAAAACTTTCTTGCGCCGACAATGACGCGGCGCTCAAAGTCAATAACAGGCCGACCCAAGCGATTATACCGTGCACCATGAAATCCCCTCGTTCTTCGACTTTTGCTCTGTTGGAATATCGCCGCGAAATTATGCGAAGCGCTGTTAGCTGTCAACCAATCGAGACCGCTACCGACGGAACATTGAGTTGCAGCCGCCTTTGGGACATATTTGCCAAGGTCGGCGACGACAATGCGAAAGACGAAACGGAGTTGAAGCAACGATGTTAAAGCCAGGGAAACGGATCGCTCGAGTGGGAATGTTTTTGACTGCGCTAGTCACGCTCTTACCTGCGCCTCTCCCGTCGCAGGAAAAACCAGGACCGGAAAAAGTCCGCATCGCCATCGCCACCACGTCGATGGCATTTCTCGTGCCGTTCGTCGCCAAGGATCGCGGCCTGTATCTCAAGCATGGCTCGGAAGTGGAGCTGATCGTCATGCGTCCCAACATCGCCATGGCGGCGCTGCTCGGCGGCGACATCGATTACGCCGAGCTGATCGGTTCGATCATCCGCTCGGCGGCGCGCAACCTACCGGTGCGGGCGATTTCGACCAGCATCAAGGCGCCGTTTTTCAGTGTCATCGGCCAGAACAAATACAAAAGCATCAAAGACCTAAAAGGCGCGGTCATCGGTCTGACCTCCATCGGCGGCACCAACCATGTCAGCACGCGCATCACCCTGCGCCAGTTCGGCCTCGACATCGACAAGGACGTTAAGATCCTCGCCATCGGCGAAGAGAAACTGATGGTCGACACCTTCAAGATGGGCCGGGTCGACGCCGTCGTGCTGGCGCCGCCGTTTTCCGTGCAACTCAAACGCGAAGGCTTCCCGGTCCTGGCGCAGACTTCGGACCACGTCGTCATCCCATTCTCCGGCCTGGGGACGACCATCGAACGGATTAAAAATAACCGCGCGCAGATCAAACGAGTGCTCAAAGCCGAGATCGAAGCGCTGCGCTTCATCCAAAGCAACGCCGCCGGCACAACCGAGGTCATCCGCAAACGTTTCAACATGGACGAAAAACTCGCCCGCGAGTCCTACGACGTCGTGGTGAATTCCTTCAGCCGCGACGGCCGCGTTCCCCTCGACGGCGTCGACATCCTGCTGCAAATCGAAAAAGACGCCAAAGTAATTCCGGCGACGGTCACACCGCAAATGATCGTCGACCCGTCGTTGGCGGAAGAGGCGTTGAAAGAGTTGGGAGTGAAGTGAGTAGCGATCGAGAGATGATTCGGCATCCCGTCATAGTTTCTCGACCTTCACCCGCAGCTTCGCCCGCTTTTCGCCGGTCTCATAATGATCGCCCTTCACCGCCGCCTGAGCGTCGGCCTCGTCATCCTCGGACCACAAGCCAAGATCATAGCCATGCCAGGGATCTTGTGGTTTGAGCTTGGGCAATTCCAACCGTTCCCAAAGCTGCTTGGCGCGCTCCATGTATTCCTTCTTCGGCAACGACACCGGCGGATAGGCCCACTTGCGTGTCGCGTCCATCAGCATCGCCGAGGAGCCGGCGATTTCATCCACCGACAAGCCCTGCTCGTGTCCCGGAGGAAATACCGACGGGTCCATCTGCGGCGTGCGGTTGCGAATGATCAGGACATCGCGGTGCGGCTGCATGCGAAACGCCATCGCCCAGAACAGCGAATCGAGATTGCGCGGATTGATATCCTCGTCGACGGCGATGACCATCTTGCCGGTGGCCGGATTGTAGCCGACCATGCTGTGCAGCGCCTGCCAGACATGGGCCTGGTTGATCTTCTTCATCTTGATGACGCAGATCTGGCGCACGGCGATGCTGTGAAAGGCCACCTCGATGATGCCGGGAATGTTGCACTGATCGCGCAGGAAGCGCAGATAGTTTCCTTCCGCGGCAACTTGGCGCATGACGCTCGACTCGCTTGGCGGCATCTGGCTGATGATCGTCGCCAAAATCGGATTCTTCCGATGGGTGATACATTTCACTTCGAAGTAAGGATTTAAAAGTTTCTCGGCAATGTAACCCGTGGACTCGCCGAATGGCGCTTCGGGTTCGAGAAACTCCGTGGAGATTTCACCTTCGATGACGATCTCCGCGTTGGCGGGAACCAGAATGTCATTGGTTTTGCATTTCACCACTTCGATGGCCGCTCCGGCCAAACCGCCGGCGACGTCGAGCTCGCTCACGCTGAAAGGAATCCGCGACGGCGCGGTGTAAGCGACGCAAGGCGGCGCACCCATGACCAGCGCGGCTTGCAAGGGAATACCGCGCTCTTTGCACTTGCGCCAATGATACCCGCCATGATTGCTCGAGCTCAGAAACACGCCGGTGCGCGTCGGGCTCTTGATATGGCCGCGGTAGTTGCCGACATTGATCAGGCCGGTCTCGGGATCTTTAGTAAACCAATGCGACGCCGTGGTAAACGGCGCGCAGTCGTAGCCCGGCGTGGATATCGGCACCGGGAACTCGCCCAAAGCGCCATGTTCCAGCAGCGAAGCGCCGATGTGCACTTCTTCATGCACCGGCGCCTTGTCGACAATCTTCGGCGGGATCGGATTTGACTGCGCATGGTTCCAGCGATCGACGATTTCCTCCGGCGCGCATTGCAAACCGAAGCCGTAAATCTGCCGCGTCGCCGCCAGGGTTCCGACCACCACGGGAATGTCGTACTTGCGCCCCTTGGCGTCGATGACGTTGGTAAACATAAACGCGCGCCGCTCTTCCTCCGGCAGCCCGCGAAATTGCCAGCGCACCAGCGGCATCAGCTCGGTGTCTTTGTTGATCTGCTCGTCGATCTTGACCAGCAGCCCGGCCTTATCGAGCGCCGCGATATGTTCCCGCAAATCTTTGAAATAACCCATGACAGAATCTCCTTGAGTGAATTCCTGTCAGTGGTGATATTTGATTTTAGATGAGTTTGCCAGTGAAGCGGATCGTGAGATTCTCAATGAGGAGGTTGACTGTGAAAGTATCGACTGGACTCTTACTTCCTCGCCCTCCGGGATTGTGGTATGGGCGGATTTTGTACCGCCCGTTTGCCCTCACCCTAACCCTCTCCCAAAGGGCGAGGGAACAAGAACGAGATTTGAGTCGATCCGATGGAATTATTTTGCGAACTTTGCGTTCTTTGCGGCTAAATCCTTGATTCAGAATCCCAGCGCGCAGCCGCCCTTGCGCGGGTCGGAGCCGCCGACAAAGGCGCCGGACTCGGGGTGGATAAGAATCATATGCGCGCCGCCGAAGCTCTCGGGATTGCCGCCGACGACTTGGTGGCCGCGACGCGCTAGTTCGTCTTTGACCGCCTGCGGCACTTCCGGCTCCAAGCCAACTTTCAATCCATCGAGATGATTGAAGCGCGCCGCCGCGATCGCCGCCTGCGGCGTCATGCCGTGATCGATAAGGTTTGAAATCAATTGCACCTGCACCTGCGGCTGGACATGGCCGCCTTTCAAACCCAGTGCAGCGTAAGGCTTACCGTCTGTGAAAATCATGCCGGGCATCAGCGTATGCGCGCAGCGTTTATGCGGACCGATGCAGTTGGGATGATTGGCGTCGAGTGAAAACAGATGACCGCGATTCTGCAAGATAATGCCGGTCTCCGGTTCGACGACACCGGAACCGAAGCCCATGAAGTTGCTCTGAATAAACGAAACCAGATTACCGTCGCGATCCGCCGCCGCGACATACTCCGTGTCCGTGCCGCCTGAGGCGTCGGGATATTCGCCGGCAGCGTTGTTCATTCGAATCAGCCCGCGCAACCGCTCCGCCCGCTCGGCGGCGAACAAATCACGCACATCGACTTTCATGAAGTCGCGATCGGCGAGCTGGCGGTCGCGGTCGGCGAACGCCAGCTTTTTCGCTTCGATCATCAGCATGCAGCGCGTCGGCGGAATTCGCCCCCATCGCCGTGAGATCGAAGCCTTCAAGGATCTTGAGCATCTCCAACGCAACGAATCCCTGGGTGGTCGGCGGCATCTCATAAATATCGTAGCCGCGATAGTTGGCGGTAATCGGCTCGACCCAATCGGAGCGATGATCGGCAAAGTCTCTAAGCGTAAACAATCCGCCGAGCTTTTCCGAGCAGCGCACCAGCTTGGCGGCGACCTCGCCACGATAGAAATAATCCGCGCCATCTGCGGCAATCCGTTTCAAGGTCGCCGCCATGCGCGGATTGCGGAAAATCTCGCCGGCCTTGGGCGCGCGTCCACCGAATAAGTAATTGATCGTCCCGCCCTCGTCGGCTTTCAGCCGAGCCTCGGACTCTTTCCACTGCTCCGCAGTAAGCTCGGCCACCGGAAATCCTTCGTCCGCGTGGCGGATCGCAGCTTGCAAAACCTCCGACAGTTTCTTCGTGCCGTACGCATTCAGCAGTGTCGCCCAGCCATGCACCGCCCCGGGCACGGTAACCGAATGAATCCCCCGCTGCGGCATCTCTTTGAAGCGGCTTTTGCGGCAGAAATCCGAACCCATCGCATAAGGCGACCGCCCGCTGGCATCGAGCGCCTTGATCGCTCTGTCCTTGGCGGAATAAAAGAGACAAAACGCATCGCTGCCGATGCCGATGGACGACGGCTCGACCACGCCCAACACCGCCGCGGTGGCGATCGCCGCATCGATGGCATTGCCGCCATTCATGAGGATCTCGACTCCAGCCAGCGTCGCCAGCGGCTGACTCGAAGCCACCATGCCGTTCTTGGCAATGACGGTAAATTTGTCCGGCATTGTTCCTCAAAAACTCTTGGACGGTGGAGTAAAGAACATCAACAACCGGTAGAGACGCGTCGGTCCGAAAAAGGAGCGCGGACATTCTTGTCCGCGATTCTGGCGGGCTAGAAAGCCCGCGCTCCTACCAATTCACATTTTACACACAATGTAGGGACGCGCTTCATCGCGCGGTAACCGCACCGATCAACCCGAAACCCGTAACTCAAAACTCGCAACCAAGCGCGCTGCGCGCGCCTAGGCCGCCGCCGACTCTTCGATGCGCGCCATGCCAACCGCCAGCGCGCTGCGATAGGCGCGGTCGATGGCGAGGCTGTCCAACGCCGACCGGATCACCGCCTGGGCGATACGCTCGTCGGTGATGTGGCGATCGTATATCGGTTCGAACATATCCGAATGATCCTCGTCGGCGACCATGTGAACTTTGGTGTTGATATCGAGTTTTTCGATACTACCGCCTTGATCGGCGACACGCTTGTGCGCGAAGCGCGCCGTGAAGCCGCCGCCTTTGACGATGGCCGGATTGTTCTTGCGCTCGGTGATGTGGTTGACCGTCAACGACTCGATCCATGGCCGCGTCGTCGCCAGGTACATCCACGCCATCAGCGCCGCGCGCACGCCCGGAAGCAGATTCGCCTCCGCCGTGGCCTCGGCCATCTGCTGGTCGGTCAAATGCGCCGAGCCCATGCGCTTGTCGAAGATCAACTCGTCCTTCTCATGCTCCCAGATCGCCCGCTTGACGTCGAGGGGCGCTTTCACCGCCGCCGCGCCCCAACAGTCGCGTCGGCTCTTGATGTAATGCGGGTAGTGCGCATCCCAAACCTTCTGCCGCGCCGGCGTCAGCTTGACGGAAAACAGTTGGTGATACTCCGGCGTGTCAAAATGCTGGTTGACGATGCTGTTCAACTCTTCACGAACTTTCGGCCAAAGACTCATAATTACCTCCTGAACAATTAACCTTGATGTCGCTTTACTCTAGGTATCAGTGCAAACTATCAAATGATTTCTCACTGTGCCGCCGATTCTGAGCACTACCGCCGGGTTCGAAATGACAACAACCGGTCCGATCCCAACATTAATTTAAGCCGCATGTCGGCGTTGTTGAGGGAAAATCCAGGAATTGTGTTGATGACAGGACGATCAGGCAACATGCTGCATTTTCGTCGCGAAATCGCGGCCAGAAGTTGGCGGAGGAAGGGGCTTTCCATCTTTGCGATAGATCTCGATCGCTTCTTCGACAATCCGGCACAGCTCGTTGAAAACAGCTTGTTCATCATCACCGTGGCAACCGCCGAAGATCAAGCCCGGCGCGCTGCCAACGTAACATTGATCTTCATCAGACCATTCGACGATTTTGGCATATTTGGCGCTGTCTCTCATTTCTTCGACTCCTCAATGGCAAGCTCAACGGCTCGAACTTGATAACGCTTGGCATCGTCACCCGGATTACCAGCAATCGTCACCGGTTTTCCGACTTTTGGATGAACAAAATTTCTATGACTGCCCTTGCCACCACGGTCAACAAACCCCGCTTTCTGCAGGTCCCCGATCAGTTCCCGTATCTTAGGTGGCACGTAAAGGTCTCGGGGGTTGTTTCGTGGTAGTGCGACTAGTTTATGCCGGCTCTACCATCTGTCAACACGCGTGGGTCACACCCCGCAAGATGACAAAACGCTTCACTACTCCATCACGGCCAATTTTCTACAGCCCAATCTTCTCCTGCGCCAGCGCGATGCCTTTGCGGTACATGGCGTTGAACGCCAGCGAATCCCTGGCGGCCTGAAGCGCCGCCGCTTCTTTCCCGCCGGTGGCGTGCTCGGCAAGAAACGGTAGAAACATGTCGCTATGCTTCTCGTCGGCCTGGCTGTGCGCCTGCATGTTGGGAATCTGCTTCCAGGTAAATCCCATGTCTTCCATCCATTTTTTCGCCATGCGCGTCGACTGTCCGCCGCCCAGGTCGCCGAGCAGGCGATCGTCGTTGCACCACTCGGTGATCGTCATGCCGGTAAGCGATTCGGTCCACGCCATCCTGCTGGTCATCCACGACCAGGCGTAAAGCGCGGCGCGGGTTTCCGGCGTCGGCTCAGCGTTAAGAATTGCCTCAGGCTCCAGACCCACCGATTTCCCCTGGCGAATGATCAAGTGCAGATGGCCATAATCGGAATAATCGTCGCGGATGATCTCCTCGTACTCATGCTCCAAAATACGCTGCTTAACCGCCATCACCGGGCAATTGGCCGACACATGGGCCCAACAGTCGCGCCGGTGGCGCACGAAGAGACTCTGCTGCTGCACCATGACCGCGGCTCTGGGTTTGTTCATCTTGATGGAAAAATAGAAGTCCAGCTCCGGCGAGCGCATATAATCGCGCACGAGCTCGCCCAAGCACTCGCGCCACTGTTTTTCGGTCATGGTTTCGCCCCTTTGTAGAGTCGGTCGATCAACCCTTCTTGGACCAAACGATCGACGACGCTATTGTCGTAGAGCTTGGCCTTCGCCGCATCTTTGCTGCCGACCATTTCCAGCACGGTGTCGATGGCCGCCGGGTCGACCCGCGGTACGGTTTCCAGATATTTCATGACGAATTCGTAGTGCACGTCCGCCGAGCCGCCGCGCTGTCCCATATATTTTGCCAAAACGTTGTCGGCTTGCTGCTTGCGCTGCTTCAAGGCGGCGATGCCTTCGATATAGGCGGCGATGATTCCCTCCACCGTCTTTGGCGACTTGCGATGGAAATCGATGCTAACCGCCAGCAGATTCATCGAGAAGGGAATGCCCAACTCCGCGGCGTCGACCAGCTTGCGCGCATCGGGCCCGGGCGACTGCGACGACAAACGGCCCACCGACTGGCCGCTGCGATAGCCAATATCGGCCTCGATGACGCCGCCGAACTGGCGCAGCTCGGTCTTGCCTTCGAGATTGAGCTTGCGCAGCACCAAGCGCGTGACGAACTCGCTGGTCGAGCCGAACCGGGTAATACCAAGCGTCTTCCCGGCCAATTGCTCCGGCCGCTGAATATCGGGATGAACCCACAGCTGCATGCCTGGCCGGCTCGTGTTACTGCCGACGGCGATGATCGGCGCTCCTTTGAGAATCGCCGCGATCACCGCATTACTCGCGCCCAGCGCCGCATGCAGACTGCCGCCGACCAGCGCCTGCACGACCACCGCGCCCGAGCTGATGTAAACTAATTCGGCGTTAATACCGCGCCGCTCGAACGCGCCGCTCTCCTTGGCCATCCAAACGCCCGCCATCGTCGGGCTCAACGCGCTGGTGCCGAATTTAATATTCTCCAACGCCGCCTGTCCGGCAAAACCATCGGCAGCAACAAGCAAAGCAAATGCTAGCCACAGTGAACGAAATCGGAATAGCCCCATCCGAAACCTTGAACTTTTGAACCTTTGAACCTTGAACGAAAATTAGATCGGCCAGCCATGCTCGGAGACATCGACCCGGTTGCCTTCGTTGTCCTTGATCCAACTCTCGGCAATCGCGCCATAGGTATTTTCTTCGGCAGTCGTGTTGGCAATCTTCTCGACCTCTTTGACGCTGTCCACCTTGAAGCCGAAATGATGAATACCCCAGGGATACTTGTCGCTATGAATCAGCGCGAGATCCATGTGGCCGTCGGATAGATAAATAGTTCCCCCAGGCCGCCGATGCTTCTCTTCCATGCCGAATACCTTCTTGTAGTACTCCGCGGTCTTGTCGAGGTCCTCGACGTTGATCGCGATATGTCTGATTCTCGGTTTTTCCATAGGTCCTCCTTAAAGTGTCTTAAGTTAATTCAATAGCAGAGCTACCACTTAGCACTGCTCCGAACTCTTACTATCCTCCCCCGCCCCGGGGGAGGACGAAGGTGGGGGCTCAGTCAGCGCACGATATATCGCTTCTTTAACATCATCGACTTTCGTCAGCACGTCATCATTCCAAAAGCGGAGCACGTCATATCCCTGAGTATTCAGCCAACGGTCTCGCGATTTATCGTAGCGATGTTGTTCGGTGTGTTGCCCGCCATCCAACTCCACAATCAACTTTTTCTCCAAACAGACAAAATCGACTATATATGGACCGATCGGTCGCTGCCGGCGAAATTTACAACCACCCAATTGACGCATTCGCAGATGGCGCCAGAGAACCTGTTCAGCATCGGTGAGATGACTCCGTAGCGTCCTCGCCCTTTTCAGGTCCGCTTGCACCTACCCCCCATCCTAACCTTCCCCCGAGACGGGGGAAGGAACATGACAGTCACATAAATCGCACCGATCAAAGCTTGAGTACAGATCACGCCCCATCATCGCCAATTTTCCATTCTCCATTATCCATTTTCAATCAGTTCAACGGAATCTTCTCCATCGCCTCAGCGACCCCTCCGCGATAGAGCGCGAACAAATCCAACGATTCCTTGACCGCGTTCAACGCCATCTGTTCCTTCTCGCCGGTCGCATACTTTTCAAGAAACGGCAAAAACATATCGCTATGCTCCTCATCCGCCTGCGAGTGCACGACGAAGTTCGGCATGTCGCGCCAGGGGATGCCCATGTCTTCGGTCCAGCGCTTGCCCATGCGCGTCGAATGGCCGCCGCCGATGTCATTGAGCAGCCGGTCGTCGTTGGTCCATTCGGTCACGGTCAACGCCGACACGCCCTCGATCCAACTCTTGGCATGGGTCAGCCATGCCCAGGCGTACAACGTCGCAGTCGTCGTCGCGATCGGTTTGGTATCGATCACCTGCTGCGGCGTCAGCCCAAGCTTCTCCGCCTGCTTGATAATCAAATGCAAATGGCCGAAGTCGGAAAACTGATCTTTGATCACTTCGCCGTACTCATGCTGCAAGATCGCCTGCTTCACCCCCATCACCGGGCAGTTAGCCGACACATGCGCCCAACAATCGCGCCGATGGCGAATGTAGAGACCCAACTGCGTGATCATCAACTGCGCCCGCGGCTGGTTCATTTTTACCGAAAAGTAGTGCTCCAAATCCGGCGAGCGCATATGCTCGCGCACCATTGCGCCGATCGCTTTGCGCCATTCAGCCACTTGCATCGCTTGTCCTCCTTTACTTGTACAAGCCGTCGAAAAACCCCTCTTGCGACGAGGCGATCGATGATCGTGTTGTCGTAAAACCTGCTCGGAGCTATATCCGATTTGTTTTCCCATGCCAACACGGTTTGAATGCCCGCTGGGTCCACTTTCGGCACCCGTTCGAGATAGCGCGCCGCATACTCGTAGGAATCCTCCACGTCGGTCTTGCGCAAATATTTCCTGATAATCTCGACCGCGATCGGCTTGCGTCGTTTGATGGTTGCGACACCGTCGCTGTAGGCTTTGAGCATGCCCTCGACCACTTTTGGCGAGTTTTTGTAATACTCGCGGTTCACTGCGAACAAATCCATTGGAAAGGGGATCTTGAGCTCCGCCAAGTCCGCCAACCCGTGGGCCTTTGGATCAGGCTTCACCGAGCGCACCGCGCCGGCGATCATACCGGCGCGAAACGACGCGTCGGTCTCCGGCGCGCCGCCCAGAGCTTGCAGCTTGACCTTGTCCTTCAAACCGATTTTCTCAAGTGCGACCAATGTCAGGTAGTGCGTCGTCGAGCCATGGCGCGAGATCCCAAGTGTCTTGCCTTGGAGCTGCTCCGGTCGTTTGATCTCCGGCTGCACCCACAATGTCATCGCCGCCAGGTTCGCCACCGAACCAACTGAAACCAATGGCGCGCCTTGCAACGTCGCGGCGATCACCGCATTGCCCGCGCCGGCGACCACCTCAACTTCGCCGCCCATCATCGCCTGCACCGCGACGCTGCCAGCGCCGATGTATAGCAGCTCGCCGCGCACGCCGTATTTTTCGAAGGCGCCGGTTTCTTTGGCGACCCACAGCCCGGCAAAAATCGAACTGATCGAAGAATAGGCAATGCTCACCCGCGGCGGCTGCGGCGTCGCCGCGTTCACCATTGACGGGTAAAGCAACCAAACGATCGTGATTACGAGAACGCCCAGTTTTGTCATGGTCACCTCGTAAGCTTTTTCGCAACCCTCGACTGGTCGCGGGCTACAGAGCTGGCAGAATCAGCTCGCGTCCATGAAAGTTTCATCGCCTCATCCTACAACCCTGACGCCTCACCGAATGATTTTGCTCGCCCGTGCTAACAGCTCGGGCGGTATCGTCACGCCGATTTTCTTAGCGGTCTGAAGATTGATGACGAACTCAAACTTCATCGGCTGCTCCACCGGCAGGTCGGCGGGCTTGGCTCCCTTCAGGATCCTGTCCACGAAATATGCGACGCGCCGGTAGCTCTCCGTGAGGTCCGCGCCGTAGGACATGAGCCCGCCAGCATCTACAGATTCTCTGTTGGTGTACACCGACGGTAACCGGCTCTTTAACGCAAAGCCGACGATCCGTTTTTGGTTAGCAGCAATTAGCGCGCCCCCGATGCACATAGAGTCCATCCGGGCGCTGCTTGCTCAGCGCAGCAAATACCTTATCGAAATCGTCTGCACCTCGTACCTCCCAAGGCTGAAGAGTCAACCGCAGCGCACGCGCCGCCGCTGGGAGAACCTCTTTCACCTCGAGTACACTGGTCGGATTGGCCGGATCGTAGAGAACCGCGACACGGGCAAGTTTGGGAACGGCTTCTTTGAGCAGCTCCAGCCGCTTGCCGCCTAAGTCTCTGCTAAGGATTGTAATGCCGGTGACGTTGCCGCCGGGACGGGCAAGGCTTTCAACCAGGCCTGCCTCGACAGGATCGACCCCAACGCCCATCATAACGATGGGAATCGTCTTGGTCGCATTCTTGGCCGCCCGGATCGCCCGCGTCCCCTCCTGCTACCACGATGATATCAACCTTGAGACGCACCAGCTCGGCCGCAAGCTCAGGAGTCCGATCGCGCTTCCCCTCCGCATATCGGTACTCGATGGCGATGTTCTGTCCTTCTATGTAGCCACGCTCGCGCAGAGCCAGCCGAATTGCCTCGGCACGGGCGGACTCAGTAGCTGGATCGGTAGTCGATAGATACCCTATCCGCGAGACTTTCTTCGGCTGCTGCGCGTGGGCTAGAGAAGCAGTAGTCAGAAAAAAAGTTGCCAGTCGCCGGATGGCGGTTCTTCTGTTCATCTTTCCTCCACAACTGTTCACCTTCACTTCTCACGACTCAGGATTTCTGCGTCGTCCGTGCAAATTCGTGTCACCATGCGATTGCCACTCCGCCGCACCCAAGGGCGTATGCAATACGCTCCAACGAAATCCGAACTTTGCGTCCTTTGCGTCCCGATCGCCCTGAGCAGCGTCGAAGGGTGCGGTCAATGCTCGAATCCAAACCGGGCCGGTCGCGACCGGCCCCTACTTTGTACTCCCGATTCTTTTGCGAACTTTGCGTTCTTTGCGGCCATTCTTCTTTCTTTGGTTGCGGCTGCGCCGCGCTACAGCGCAGGCGCGATCAGCTCGCGGCCCAAGAACTCCGTCACCAACGGCCAGGTGAGATCGGCGAGATAAGGATTGTAACCATCCGACTCGGTGGAGGCGAAGCCGTGATAGCCGAAGTGAAAATAGTGCCACTCCAAAGATTGACCGTTGGAGTGAAAACTTTCCATCACGCGCTGCTGCACCGGGAACGTGCTGTGCTGGTCATGGCCGCCGTAGAGTATCATCGACGGACATTTGATCTCGCGCGCGGCGTCGCAGGGATGGCGCGGCCGAATCTTGGTCGGCTGCTCGTCGCGCACCGACGGATAGTAGGCGACGAAGGCGCGCGCCGCCGGCGTTGCCGCGACGAAATGGATGCCGAGCCGCCCGCCCATGCAGTAACCGACGACCCCGACCCGCGCGCCGTCGACGTCGCTCCGCGATAAGCAATAGCGCCAGCCGCGGTCGATGACGCGCACGAAGTCCGGGTCGGGCGTCTTGTTCTGAATCTCCGTGCCTTTGTCGATGTGCGTCTCGGCGGGATAACCGAGCATGTGATACAGATTGGGCACCACCGCGGTGTAACCCAGCTGAGCGAATTTATACGCAGCGGTTTTCAAATAGCCGGTGAGCCCGGAATGCTGATGGATCATCAGAATCGCCGGCCCTTTGTCCGCCCGTTCGGGATGCGCGATGTAGCCTTCGATGCCGTCTTTCTCTTCTTTCAATCCCCGTGTAACTAACTGTCGTCATGTGTTTTATCCCTCCAGCGAAGAGGGCGGGTTTGAAACCCGCCCCTACCAATCTCAATTCCTTTTTTGTGTTCTTTGCGTTCTTTGCGGCCAATTAATCCGATTCGACGAGGGGCAGGAACTTTCTGGCAACGACTATGTAGCCAGTCTCTTGCTGGTTAAATATCCGAATTCGAATTTCCGATTCTGTGTTGAATTCTTCTGTCTTCTACGGCTTCTTGTACAGCCGATCGAAAAATCCTTCGCGCGTCAGTTTGTCGACGATGGTGTTGTCCATGAACGTCTCCGCCGGCGTGCCTTTTTTGCCGATGAACTCAAGAATCGTTTGCACGGCATCGGGTTCGGCGCGGGTCACCCGTTCCAAGTAAGTGACCGAGTCGCGGTAATGCTCCTCCGCATCCTTCGGGTCGCGCATATGGGCGTATTTCATGATCGCTCGGATGCTTCGCTCCTTTTGCTGATTCATGAAGGCGACGCCCTCGGCATAAGCGCGCACGATGCGCTCGACGGTTTCCGGCGCGCGGCGCAGGTAGTCGCGCGACACCGCGATGGTATTCATCGAATAGGGAATGCCGAAGTCGATGAGCTTGATCAAGAGTTTTGGCTGGCTCGGCGGCGCGACCCGCAGGTCGCCGGTGACCGCGCCGGCGATCTGGCGGTTTTGAAAAGCCGCGGCGACCTCCAGCGTGCCGCCCATCTGGCGCACGGCGACCGCGCCCTCCAAGCCGGCCTTACGCAACAGGATGCGCGTCAGGTTGTCGGTGATCGAACCGAAGCGGGTGACGCCGAGAGTTTTGCCCTTGAGATCCTCGACGCGGTTGATTTCCGGTTGGACGTACAAACGATGATAAGGGCGGTTGGCCGTGCCGGCCACGCCGATGATCGGCGCGCCGCTCAAGATCGCGTTGACGACGGCATTGGTCGCCGCGCTGCCGCCATGCAGATCGCCGCCGATCAACGCCTGCACGACCACCGGGCCGGAAGATATGAAAATCAAATCCGCCTGGATGCCATTTTTTTCGAAAGCGCCGCTTTCCTTGGCCATCCAAACGCCGGTGGCCATCGCGCCCACCGACGAATAAGCGAAGGTGATTTTGCTCTGCGCCTCGGCGCAGGGCGCCCAAGCCGAGAAGGAAAAAAAGAACCACATGCAAATGTGCAGCGTGATCGATGATCGGATCATGTCGGCTCCGTTGGTTTTGATTTAAACGCTTTCACCGCGCTTTGGACAAGCTATCGAAAAAGCCCTCGCGCGCCAGCTTGTCGACGATGGAGTTGTTCTGGCAGGTTTCCACCGGAGAAAGTCCAGCGACCCGGCTGACCAGGATCAGGCGCGACAATTCAAGCGAATTTTGCGATCTGTTCATCATCCCTCTCTCCACTCTTATTGCGCAGTGGTTTTTCTGAACAACTCCACCACGTCGTTGTAGCGGCGGCCCCATTTGAGCGGCGAAACGACATGAATCTCGGTTCCTGGTTCCGTCAGCCACTTGACGTCGGCGCGGGTTGTCCAGCGCGCCTGTTTGTGCGCCATGATCTCATGAGCCGGTTTCGATAGGTAATAGTCCAGCAGCAAAGCCGCAGCGTGAGGACGCGCGGTCTTCGACGTGATCGCAATCACCGAAGGAGGCTTCACGATGGTCGGATTGGTGAAGACATAATCGACCGGCGCGCCTTTGGTTTTGAATTCCACAGCGTTGTGAATGTAACCGTCGATAAACAGATCGTGCTCGCCGGCCGCGGTCAACTGCGTGATCAGAGAATGGTTTCTTTTGAGCTTCAAACCCTGCTCGGTCACGAGCCTTCTTAAGAAAGCCGCGGCCTTGTTCTCCCCCATGAGATCGATCATGCCGGCGAACCAGTCATGGGCGTCTTGATCCAGCACCAATCTTCCCTTCCAGCGCGGATGTAGTAAATCTTCGTACGACTTGGGCGCCTCACCGGGCTTCACCCTTGCGGCGTTAAAGATCATCGCGTATCCGGTCGCGAAGTTAGTCGCCATGAAACCTTCCGGGTCGGTGAAGCCCGGTCGCAGAAAAGCCGCCATCGGGCTTTTGTATCGAGCAATGATTTTCTTATCCAGGAGCTCAGGCATGAACGTTCCACGCAGGGAAATCACGTCAGCGCTGGGGACGCCCGAGCGGTATTCCGTCACCGCGCGGTTGACGACCTGCTCGGCTCCCAACCTCGTATAGCGCACCTCGATGAACGGATACTGTTTGGCGAACCCTCTCGTGAGCTCGTCATTGTCGGGGGCATTGATCGAGCCGTAATGATGAATCACGCCTTCTTTCTTCGCCCCTTCCAGGAGAGCCTTCAGCCGCTGCTCCGGCGGCTTGCGGTTGATATCCGCTAACAGGCTCTCCACGTTCGCTTCAGCGCCGTAAAGCTCCGCGCCGAAGAACCAGCTTGTCACGACAAAAATTAGCCAACAATTTCTCACGAAGCGATTCATCAGGTTATTCCATTCTGACATGGCGTGCGCGAGCCTGGCCATCCAAACGCCGGTCGCCGAGCAAAGCGGTTTCATCTCAGCCGCCGCCGAGCCCGCTGCCGAGAATCTCCACACCTTCGGTTTTCTGAACATAGCCGGCAAATTGATATTTGTTTTCGCGCGGATCGGGCACCCGTTTGGATTTCTTCGGTGCATCGTTATCGAGCGGCTCGACGCGGGCGCGGATAAAATGCGGGCCGGAGCTCGAAAGCGCAGCTTGGATCTTGGCGCGAAACGCCGCGGCATCTTCGACGGTGCAGGCGCTCTCGAAGCCGCAGCCTTTGGCCACGGCTTCTAAGTTCATTTTGCCCGCAGTTGCCGTCGGCATGCCCGGCTCACGCTTGTTGCTGCCGAGATAATTCTGATTGTCCATCAGCAACAATGGTCAGATTCTTCGGCGCCTCATTGGCGATGGTGCCGAGCACGCCGAGATTCAAAGTTAAATTGCCGTCCGAATCGACGAGCGACGATTTTTCGATTGGGCAGCGCCAGCGAAAGTCCCAGCGCGGTGGATGCAGCACATGCCCATCGTCAGATGAAACAGATTGGCTTCGCGTTCTTTCAATTGGCCCCAAAAGCCGCTGTTGTTGCCGATGCTGGTTAGCACCATGACATCGTCTGGAACCAGTGCCGCCAACTCTTGCAACAAAGCAAATCGCGTTACCATAAAGCCTCCTCGTTGAGCAGCACAGCCACGGGCTTCAGCCACGCGCGCGCGGATTCATTGCAATCTTTGATGGTGCGGACAATATCCTGCGACCGGCTGACAATGCGATAGGGAATGTCCATCGCGTTCAATCCCGGCTCGGTGGTTTTTTTGTAAAGCCCCATCCAGCGCGGATCGCCGATATCGCCGCGGTATGGGATCACGATCAGCACCGGCACTTCGTGGAGCAGATTGATGCGCGCCAAATGATAGGTTGCGACCAGTAGCCCTGAAGTCGCGAGAATCAGCGCCGGCTTCTTGCCGCCAAACCAGGCGCCGAAACCGATACCGGTCGCCTCGGCTTCGTTGGCCGCGCCGACATAGCGAATATCGCGGTCTTCGGCGAGCATTTTGTAAACTTCGATGAACTGAGCATCAGGAACGCCGGAGGCAAAATCGATGCCGGCTTCCTTGAGTCCTTGGATCACCAGTTGGGCTTTTTCGGCTTCATATCTTTCTCCTCTTCGGAAATCTGCGCGATCACATTTTCGACTGAAACATCGACCCGAAAATCCAACGATCCGACGGGTTTGGTCATTTGAATTGCGGATTTCGTGCTTTCGTGCCTTCTTGAGCCCGCGTTCGGCCAATCTATCTTCGGCTGCGTCTCAGCGCGGCGGCAGCGCTTGGTGCCGCCAAATAATTTGTAGAACTCGATCACTTCCGGGTCGCGCGGCAGCTCCCGGATCGCCTTGTCGTTGGCGTCGGGCAATAGCGGCGACGCCTCTTCGCCGGTCAACTTCAGATACTCGGCGAGAAATTCCCGATCGGCGTAAATTTTTCGCATGGCTTCGCGCAAAACTTCCGCGCGCTCTTTGGGCGTACCGGGAGGCAAAATGAACGGCGAGCCGGCGAGTCTGAACGTGCGATGGAGGGCGAGCAACTTGCGCTCTTTGTCCGACTTGACGGAGCTATCGAGTTCCGGCAGCTGGGCGAAGCGCGGATGTTTGTCGCCTCTGGGAATTTCAATGATGCTATGAAAGTCCATCAACCCTTTGTCGAGAAACTCCGGGTTTTGCTTGACGATACTACTGGCCACGCCCGACCCGGCGTCGAGCTCGCCGCTCAGCATCGCCACATCCAGCTCCGGCGAAGAATAACCGACGACATATTTCGGGTCCTTCAAGCCGAGGAGATAAGCGAACAGACGGCCGGTTAGATAAATCGGATGGCCGACGGTCTGAGCTCCGATCCTCAATCCCGAGTGAGCGCGCAGTTTTTCCAAATTGCCGAGACCGAGCTTTCGATTGGTGAAAAATACGTAATGCGATTCGCTGTTCGGCGACCCCAAGTAAATAAATTTATCGAGATCGTACTGCACCCCGGCCTCGCCCAAAAGCGCGGAGGACACCATGCCGCTCGGCGCGCTGCCGATCACCAGGCCATCCGCGCGCGCGCCGCGATAAAGATGATTGGCGGCCTTGGTGCCACCGGCGCCGGCCATGAACTCGATCACCACCGTGGGATTTCCCGGCACATGTTTTTTGAGATAGTTCGCCACCGCCCGGGTGCGCATCTCGCCGACGCCGCCCGGCGCGCTGCCGCGAATGATCGTGATGGTTTTCCCCTGATAAAAGGGAGCCTGCGCCAAGCCGGCTGAAGCAAAACATAGCAGCGACAGAAAAATCAAAACCGCCATCAGTAGGGGCGATTCATGAATCGCCCCTTGGGCAAATTTTTTAATCCTTGCGCTCATTAGCCACCTCCTTGATCGCGCGCCAGACTTTTTCCGGCGTCAGCGGCAGGGTCTTCACCCGCGCGCCGGTGCTCCAAAAGACCGCGTTGGCCACCGCCGGCGCGACCGGAATGATGCCGCCTTCACCCAAACCTTTGGCACCGTAGGGTCCCGGCCCGTTGCCGTCTTCGATGAGAATCGATTCAAACTCATCCGGCACGTCGTCGAAGGTCGGCACCTTGTAGTCGACCAGGGAGGAATTGACGATCTGCCCGCCCTCCCATTGATAGGCTTCGTAAAACGTATGGCCGAAGCCCATCATCGCCGAGCCTTCGTCCTGACCTTCGCATTGCAGCGGATGGATCGCCTTGCCGGCGTCGGCGGCGGTGACATATTTTTCGACGTGAACTTTGCCGGTCTCTTGGTCCACGCTCACTTCCACCGCGCCGATGCCGATCTCCCAGAACAGCGGATTGGCCGGCGTCGGCGCCATGCCGCTATGGGCGTAGCCGGTGCCGACCAGCTCGCCGCCCTGGTCGGCGAAGTGCTTGTTGATGAGCGCGCCGTAAGTAACTTTCTTGCCGCCGGCGCTCGCTTCGCCGTCTTTCAAAGTAATCGCCTCTTCCGGGCATTCGAAATGCTCGATAGCCAGCTCGACAATCTGCCGGCGCGCATCGCCGCCGGCCAACTCCACGGCCTTGCCCATCACCGTCGTCGACCGGCTCGAACCGGTGGAGCGGTCAAAGGGCGTGAATGCCGTGTCGATCGGTCTTATCGTCACGCGCTCGAGCGGCACGCGCAGCTCCTCGGCGACGATCTGGCTCATGATCGTCTTGGCGCCCTGGCCCAGCTCCGAAGTGCCGCACATGAAAACCACCGAACCATCTGCCAGCACATGCACCGTCGAAGTCGACGCCAACGGCGCGCCGGGATCGGTGGTGCCGAAGCCGCAGCCGCGGCCATGGCCTTCTTTTGACACCGGCCCGTCCCAGCCCAATTTATCGGTGACCAGCTTGAAGCCCTTGGCCAAGTCGGTATCGAGCGCTCGGTAACCGGGCCGCAGCTCTTCGCCCTGCTTGACCAGATTTTTTAGCCGCAGCTCGACCGGATCGATGCCGAGTTTATGAGCAATGATATCCATCTGCGATTCGGTCGCCCAGGCGGTCTGCGGCCCGCCGATGGAACGGAACGACGCGGCGGAAACGGTATTGGTGTAAACGCAGTAGGCATTGATTTTGAGATTGGGATAGCGGTACGGGCCGAGAATTCGTGTCAGCGTTCGCCCAGCCACCGTCGGGCCGGTTTCGGCGTAGGCGCCGGTGTTGAGAAATATATCCGCCTGCTTCGCCACCAACGTGCCGTCTTTTTTGACCCCGGTTTTGACCTGACACTTGATCGAATGGCGCCGGCAGGTGACCATCGCCTCGGCGACGGAGGTCACCACGCGCACCGGCCGCCCAGCTTTGCGCGCCAGCGCGGTGACCAGGGGCTCGATCTTGCCGCCCGACTTGCTGCCGTAGGCGCCGCCGACAAAGTTCACATGCACGCGCACTTTCGAAAGCGGCGCGTGAAACACCTCGGCGACATCCGCGCGCACGCCGAAAGGATGACCGGTGGAAGTCCAGATGGTGATGCCGTCGCTGTCGACCTGGGCGATCGCCGTGTGCGGCTCCATCGAGTAGTGATAGATCATCGGAAAGTCGAACTCATCCTCGACGATCACGTCCGCCTCGGCGAAGCCTTTGGCGACATCGCCTTTGATAAGCTCGTGATGGGCGCAAATGTTTTTCTCGGCGAAGTCGTGCAAGCGCGGCGCGCCGTCGGCCATCGCCTCTTCCACGCTGATCACCGCCGGCAATTCAGCATACTCGACGTGAATCATGCTCAACGCCTCTTCCGCCGTCGCCCTGTCGATGGCCGCCACCGCCGCCACCGGTTGGCCGGCGTAGATCACCCGGTCCACGGCGATGATCGGTTGGTCCTTCTTGTTGCCGCGCCCCATGTACGGACTGATGTCGGTGAAATCTTTACTGGTAAGAACCGCGACTGACGCCGGGCAGCGCCTCCGCCTCCCGCGTATCGATCGAGACAATCCGCGCATGGGCGTAGGGGCTGCGCAAGAACTTGCCCTCGATCATTCCAGGAATGACCAGATCGGCGACATACTTCGCCCGGCCCGTGACCTTATCGGCGCCATCGACGCGCGGCACCGAGTTGCCGACCACGGAAAAACTGCGTTTGTCAGTGCTCACACAACACCTCTTGCCAACTTGAAACTTCCGCTTGTGGAAATCGAGACAAATGAAGAGCCTGCGCACTGCGTATAACGCGCCTGCTCCTTCTGTCAAGGCTGATCAGACTTGTGTGCACGCAGCAACGATGCAATCCTTCATCGCGACATGCTGCGACAGACTAGACGACGTTCTGCAATAATCGCGTTTGCGATCCTTTGTTCATTGCTTTCGGGGAAAAGCGCCATCATCGCGCAATCAACAAAGGCTCCCCTGGTCGAATTGATTCCCTTCGAGTTCGACCCCAGAAACCCTGAGCGCAAACAGTTCGGCGCGCTCGACGCTCATGGGCGCTTTTCAATTGGATTCCAAGGACAAGCGCTTCGGCGGACTGTCCGGACTGACAATCGGTGGAGATGGCAAACTATACGCCATCTCCGACCGCGGTTATTGGTTGTCGGCGAGAATCGTGAGCAACGGCGACAGCGCGCTAGTGGACCTCGTCGATTGGCAAATCGCTCCCATGCTCACACCGGCCAGAACTCCCGTCTCCGGGTCCCGAGGCGGATGCCGAAGCGTTGGCCCGCGCCCAGGACGGTTCATTGCTCGTCGCCTTTGAAGGCAGCCATCGGATTTGGCGCTACGATGCGCCGCCGCGGACTTTCACCTCGATGCCAACCCCGATCCCGGTTCCCAGTGACGCTAGCGCGCGCGCCGCGCAACGGCGGGCTCGAAGGGTTAACGTCGCTGCCCGACGGGCAGGCTGTTGGCGTTGACCGAAGAGTTCGCCAATCCCGACGGCAGCTTCAAGGGCTGGCTGCTCGACGGCAGCCGTTTCGCGGAGCTTTCCTATCTGCCCGCCAAAGGCTATCGCGTCACCGACTGTGCCGCGCTTAAAAAATGGCGACGTCCTCGTGCTCGAACGGCGCTATGTGCCCTTCGGTATCTTGTCGGCGCGCTTGACGATGATCGACGCTAAAACGATCCAGCCGGGCGCCAAACTCAGCGGCAAGGAATTGCTCAAGATCGAGCAACCTCTGGTCACGGAGAATTTCGAAGGACTCGCTGTCCAGGAAACGGCCAAAGGCACGATGATTTATCTGGTCTCCGACGACAACTACAATCCGTTTCAACAGACTCTCTTGTTGCAGTTTCTGCTAGCCAACGAGAATCATTGACAGCGCCACAGCGACAAACTAATTCTTGGTCATGACCGTAACCCCAGACGAACCGACAACCTATCTTTTCCCCGACGCTTATCTGCGCAACTTTACCACCCAGGTGTTCATGCACTTCGGCGTGCCGCGCGCCGACGCCGAGCAAGCCGCCGACGTATTGGCCAGGAGCGATCTGCGCGGCATCGACTCCCACGGCGTGGCCCGGCTGCATACTTATTTTGAAATGTTGGAGTTGGGCAGGATCAATCCGAGGCCGAATATCAAAATCGTCCGCGAGAAAGCCAGCGTCGCCAGCCGTCGACGGCGACAACGGTTTAGGCTTGGTCGTTGGCCCGAAGGCCAACGAAATCGCCATGGACAAAGCCGAGCAGCATGGCTCCGGCTGGGTCAGCGTCTGCAACACCAACCACTTCGGCATCGCCGGCTACTATCCGTTGAAGGCGCTCGAACGCGACCTGATCGGCTGGGCGATGACCAACACGACCAAACTGGTCGCGCCGCTCTGGGGCGCCGAAAGAATGCTCGGCACCAATCCCATCGCCATCGCATTCCCCGGACTTAAAGAACCGCCCATCGTCATCGACATGGCCACCAGCGCCGTGGCCTACGGCAAGATCGAAATCGCCCTGCGCAAGAACGAGCCGGTGCCCAAAGGCTGGATCGTCGACAGAGACGGCCGCGACACCACCAATCCGCAAGACATGATCGACGGCGGCGCCCAGCTGCCGCTCGGCTCCGACCGCGAAATGGGCGGCCACAAAGGCTACGGCCTGGCGTCCATGGTCGATATCCTGTGCTGCGTCCTCAGCGGCGCCAATTGGGGCCCCTTCGCCCCGCCCTTCGCGCTGCGCCAAGAAATCCCCGAGCGCAGCGTCGGCAAAGGCATCGGCCACTTCTTCGGCGCCATGCAGATCGACGGCTTCATCGACAAGGACGAATTCAAAAAACAGATCGACGACTGGATTCAAGTTTTCCGAAAAACCAAACCCGCCCCGGGAACCAACGGCCCACTGATTCCCGGCGACCCGGAACGAGAAGCGGAAGCGATCAGAAGCAAAGAAGGAATACCGCTACTGAAACCGGTGGTCGATGATTTGATGGATATATCGACGAAGACCGGGGTACCGTTCGAAGTAAGTTAGTCACCCGCTCGCCTAGACTTTTGAGCCGCACGCTTACACTGTCGATCCCGATTTCCATACCTATGCGCAACTAACAAGTCTATGCGCAATCATAGTTTCACATATCTGTTTTTAATTGCGCATATATCGTATAGACGCAACTATAGGACCTTCAGGGCCGACATTTTACGCGCAGGGCGCGCCGGCGCGCCTGAGTTAAGCAAGCCTGCTCAAACGGGTCTTCGCTCGACATTGCACCCTGCCCGACCGCGGCGGCAGCCTGAAGATCATCGCCGCCCCTTTGACATGCTCGGACCGGCATCGAAGATCCGGCGGTGATTGTCAAAATCCTCAGCCATCTCGGCGTACCGACCCGCCCCCGTGCGCGCCAGCGCAGCGATCGAGCTATTCCAGAGGATCTGGGAAGCCCCAACCGGTTGCCAACGCGAGCCGACGCAGCCGCTCCCTCTGGGTGCGAGCGAGCGGCGCGATCTGGAACATTTCGCACTCTCCGACCGCTGCGCTGTCCGAGCCACCGACGCAACATTGAGATTTTCATAAAACTCTCCGATGATTGACACCCTCGCCAGTTCAGCGATATTGCTGCGAACAGGAATAAAAGTGGTTTAAATTTCCTATACAGGGGAGGCGCTGTGTTAAGCAAAGAAGACAACGAGTTCGCATGTCGTGTCGGGCCGGGAACGCCCATGGGCGAGCTGTTTCGGCGCTTCTGGCTGCCCGCGATGCTGTCCGACGAGTTGCCCGGGGCGGATTGCCCGCCCGTGCGCCTGCGCCTGCTCGGTGAGGACCTGGTCGCCTTTCGCGATTCAAATGGCGAAATCGGCGTCGTCGAAGCGCACTGCCCGCACCGTGGCGCCTCTCTCTACTTCGGGCGCAACGAGGAGTGCGGCATTCGCTGCGTCTACCATGGCTGGAAATTTGACGTCGCCGGCAACTGCGTCGACATGCCATCCGAACCCGCCGAGAGCAACTTCAAAGACAAGATCCACATCACGGCTTACCCGACCGCCCTCCACGGCGGCCTGATCTGGGTTTACATGGGGCCCGAACATCTCCGCGCCGAGCTACCCGAATTGGAGTGGACCCGAGTTCCCGATAGCCACCGCTCGGTGTCGAAGTGGTACCAGGAGACCAACTACCTCCAGGGCTACGAGGGCGACATCGACAGCTCCCACGCCTCGTTCCTCCACACCTACCTGGACCCGGCGGCTTCGCCCACTGGCGACGGCGGCGCCATCGATCCGAGGCTAGAAGGCGCTGGACAAGGCGCCCAAGATCATCGTGAACGACACCGACTACGGCTTCCGCTACGGCGCCCGCCGCACCATCGGCGAGGGAACCTACAACTGGCGGGTGACCCAGGCTCTGCTGCCGACCTATAGCCTCATCCCCTTCATCCGCTTCCCGGCCGGCGCACGAGCCTGGATTCCGGTCGACGACAATCGCACCATGACCTTCTACATCTCCTACCACCCGGATCGGCCGCTGACCGACCAGGACCTTGCGATGCGCCGCACCGGTCGCGCGTTCCCTCCCGAGTTGATCCCCGGCACCTTCATCCCCAAGCGCAACATGGCGAACGACTACCTGCTCGATCGCGAGATCCAGCGCACTACGAGCTACACCGGCATCTGGGGCGTCAACGACCAGGATCGTGCGATACAAGAAAGCATGGGCCCGATCTACGACCGCCGCAAGGAGCACCTCGGCACCAGCGACCAAGCGATCATCACGGCGCGCCGCCGGCTGCTGAATCTCGCCCGTGAACTCCAGCAGGGCATCGAGCCCTTCCCCGCGTCCCACGGTGACATCTATCGCGTGCGCGCCATGGACGTGAACACGGCGGTCGACGACTTCGACGCCGTGATCGCCAGCCACGGGAATGGCTTGCTCGCCAAGGTGTAGGTTGCCGTAGGGTGGCACCCAACGGGTCGGACGATGCCCCCGCTGATTTGCGCCTACGTCAGTAAGCCAACAAACCTGGCTTGACGTCTGGGCTATGCAATGCACCACCTGGCGGCCGTTCGTTAACCTTTCAATTGGCCGAATCCCAAGGTTACGATTAGCCGATGCCGACAAAGCTCTTTACCCGCGCTTCGCCGAGCCACGGCTCACCGAAGCACTGGCCGATTCGCCGATCGACCGTGCACAGCAGATCTCCTTCAAAGGCGAACGATAATTCACAGAGCGGCGGTCTAGATAATCGTCTCAAGTCCGTGTTTTCGAATAACGCCGAGGAGCCGCAGCGCCGGTCCGCCGGGCTTTCTTTCGCCGCGTTCCCAAGCCGACACCAGATTTTTCGATACGTTCATGTAACGCGCAAAGACCGGTTGCGAAACATTCGCCTGTTGCCGCAAGGCGCGTATCTGCGCAGGCTTTATGCTCTCCACAGTCTCAAGGCAAGACTCGTCAAATTCACGCATCGTCGTCTTGCTGATACCGCCGACACGGTACATAGCTTTTGCCGTCTCATGGATCGCCGCAAAGGCATCCGAACGATAGCGGCGCTTTTTACTTTTCTTCATGTTTGACCTCCGTTAGTGCTTTGTCCCTCGTCATGGCTTCGATTTGCTTATCTGAGAGCGCAAACCATGCCTTTGCTAGGATTTTGAATTTCTCTAACTCATCGTCTTCGATATTTTCGCGATCACTCTTCGCAAAGCCGTAAACAAAAAATGCCTGTGTTCCTTTGCGGAATAGAATAATGCTCCGATAACCGCCGGACTTACCTTGACCCGGCCGGGCAATCCGCTGCTTGATCACTCCTCCACCGAGATCGGCATCAATGACACCGCGCTCGGCGCGCGCAACGGCATCAACTAGAACCGCGTCCTTGATATTTTCCCGCCGCGCAAACCGGCTAAACCAGGCATTTTTAAATATCCGCAAACGACCTCTCACAGTTCTGTGACAATATCATACTTTGTGTGATAGAAGAAGATTGCTGTCCCTTAGACCACTATAAGTAAATAATAGCGGGGCGGGGACCTAGCAGCGTTACAGGTCTTGACGGCGAAGCCGGCCAGCGATATTTATCAATGCGAGCGGTGAGCACGGGTCCAAATACCGGGCGCGAGGATGAAAAACCCCGGGGCGTCAGGACAAGTTCTTTAAGAACGCTGAATCCTGTTTTCAGGAGCGCCATTCCTCATTGTGACACCGCTCATTTTTTTTGCCTGCCAAATCCGCAGAGTCCTGAACGTAGCCAGGGCCCAAATCCAAGTTGAATAAAGCGATTCATTGAGCGTCGAAGGATATTCGCCGCGATATGAAAAAGGTCGCCGCCTCAGCGCTGATTGTTGGCGCGGCTGGTCGACCGCGTTCCGGCACAGAAAAACTTTAGTAGGAGAAACGCCATGCGCGAAGATATGGCCAAAGTGATCGTCGAACGGCCGAGGCGGGGAGCTTCGGGTCGGTTCAAAGGCCGGTTGCGCGGCAATTGGGAAGCGCAGCCGATCAAGCAAGGAATGAAATTTCTTTTGGCGGATACCAAGTCGCTCAACGAGAATCTTGCGCCCCTGCGGCGTTATCTTGCCCGCCAGGTCGGTCGTCCGTGGTCGAAAGTTTACTCGGAGATTAGCGCCCATCTCAAAGCAACCAACGCGGTACAGCAGCATGTGCGCGATCATCTCAAAGACTACGTTGCGGTCAAGGTGACCATGAACAAGGCGGGCGAGCCGATGAGTGCGGTTCGTTGGTGGCGTTGGTACGACTTCTATGTCGATCCGCACGATGGCATCCTCAAGCGGGCAAAAGCCGACACGGACAAAGCGCGGAAACGCGCCAAGGAACAACGACGGCAACGCCTTGCGCTCGCGCAGAGCAAGGTCAACCGGATAAACTTGGCCCCTGGGTCGGACCTGCGACGATTAGGTGGTATTTGGTTTGCTGTGAGCTTCTCGGTATCTCCCGAACGGACTGAGATCATCAACCAAAAACGTCAGCTTTCAACCAAAGAGTTGCGTCAACGGAACCTGATCAATCAGGCGGTCTAAGTGTTTGTCGTCGTTTACCTTTCGTGTTTACCATACGAATTAAGACAATTTCCGGATGATCCGCGAGCCGCTGGTCATACGCATATATCGACAAGACAAGGTCCTGAATCGAAATAATATGCCGCTCGTCAACCCGCCACTTGATAAATCATCGGACGATAACGCGGCCTAGGAATCCGCTTGCCAGCTTTGCGTGCCGCCTTGAGCCAAGCGACCTCGCGATCATCACGGCGCGCCGCCGGCTGCTGAATCTCGCCCGTGAACTCCAGCAGGGCATCGAGCCCTTCCCCGCGTCCCACGGTGACATCTATCGCGTGCGCGCCATGGACGTGAACACGGCGGTCGACGAGTTCGACGCCGTGATTGCCGAACATGGTAGTGGCTTGGTCGCCAAGATGTAGAGTGACCGGTAGAAACGGTCTAAAACGAGGCGACAGCAAGATTCAAGACTTGACCTTAGAATCCCGCGCCCCGGCGCCGCGGATCGAGGCGTCCTCCAGGCAGCCGGCGGCGGCTTGGTCCGGGTCGAGGGAATTGTCCCACAGCGCGCCGACGAATCGCGTGCCGGTCGCGCCGTCCGAGCGGGCCGAGCACATCCACACCAGAAGCGGGTTCATGATATCGGCGGGGAGCAGCGTGCGCCCGGGTTCCGGCGGGCGGTTGACGTCGCCGTTGTCGCAGGCGCCGCCGGGCAGCAGCGCATTGACCGTGACGCCTTTGCCTTCGAGGTCGCGCGCCCAAATATAGGTGGACGAATCGATGGCCGCCTTGGTGACGCCGTAGGGGCTCTGGCCCACCGAGTAGAAATTGCGCAGCGAGGTGGTGAGGTTGATGATCTTGCCGTAGCCCATCTCGATGAAGTAGGGCGTGACGGTGCGCGACATGAAAAAGGTGCCGGCGACGTTGACCTCCACCGTCTCGCGGTACAGAACCGGATCGACGGCCCAAAAGGGCAGATGCCCGGCGGCCTCCGGCTTACCGGAGTCGCGGCGCAGGCGGCGGGCGTTGTTGACCAGCACATGGAGCACTCCGAAGGCGTCGACGGCGGCCCTCAGACAGTTTGCGCAGGATTCCAAATCGGTGATGTCGGTCTCGACGGCGAGCGCCCGGCCCGGCCCGGCGATGGCGGCGATCTCCTCCGCCACCGCGTTGAGACCGTCCATGACCGGCGAGGCCAGCACCAGGCGCGCGCCCTTTTTTGCGAGGCCGAGGCTCATCGCGCGGCCAAGGCCGCGGTCGGCGCCGGTCATGATGACGACGCGGCCCTCAAGATCGATGTCGGGCAGGTCCATTTCCGCCATTGTTTTCCCCCTATAAAAATTTCTTGATACGACTATACGAAGCCGCCAGCCCGTGCAAAAGCCTGCCGCCGTTTCGAGCCCTGCCGATCTCCGTCACACATGGGGGTCACACACACATGCACAATATTCATGGTCACACGGCCATGAGTTTGTCGTCAGGTAAAGTATTCACTACGGAGTGAGGTTGTAGGGGCGATTCATCTCAGGCGACATTCGGGTAAAATCCGGCTCCCGCTCCCAGGCCAGCGCGATTCTCTCGCTGAGTGATATAAGCGCGTTCCAATTGAGATCCTGGCGTTCGGCCATTTTGAGAGCAATAGCGACTGCGTTGCGTATCTGATTGTGACGATCCCAGAAGCGACGAACATCACTTCGCATCCGCGCTGTCAACGACGTAGTTGATGTAAAAAGGGATTCCACTCAAGCCCCAGATCATAGCGTGCAGCCCGTTCTGCCGGTCGTTGAGCCGAACCAGCGTCAGGCCCAAATACAAACGCGATAGACTGTTACCCTCGTCTCGGGCGAGATCACGTTCCAAGGTCTGGCGCGCCTGAGGATATTGACCGTTGAGATACTGCGATCGGCCCAGATAACTTAGAACGCCCTCGGGACGATCGATGCCGAACGAATAATCCGGAGACTCTCGCGCGGCGACTTCAAAAGATTCGAGCGCGTCTGCATTTTGTCCCTGGAATAACTCCTGCCTTCCCAGCGCGACCGCGCTCTCCGCTCGAAACGCCGCGGTGCAGCCGGACAACAAAACCGCCAGCAAAAATAGCGCAGAGAAAGTTTTCATACTCGTCATACGTCTCCGTAACCTTGCCGCTCGCTCGAACATCTGACCTCTTGTCTTATCGGAAAATGAGAAACTTTTATACTGTGCCTTCGTTCCGGAAAGG
>CAVXEP010000034.1:0-111556 GCA_963760795.1 uncultured delta proteobacterium | reverse complement strand
GATCGACACCCGCTCCATACTGAAAGCGACATACATGAACAGGAAGGAAGCGCCAGTGAAGATCCCCGACCAGACAAACCAGCGCAACACCGGCAACCGCGGCAGCGCAAACTTCTCCCCCTGGGCGTAACGGGTAATCAGGAAAATTTCGACGGTAGAAGTCAGCGCGGCGATGGCCGCGGCGAGGATCGGTTGGCCGCCGCCACCGCCCAGGCCCCAGCGCACCGAAATATCTTTCATCGAGAACAACAACGCGCAGAGAAACGGAAACACCAATTCGATCTTTGAGTAGGAAACCTTCTCACCGCCCCAGGACACGGTGATCAGTCCGCCGACCGTGAGCAGCACGCCGCCAAGGACCAACGCGCTCGGACGCTCGCCGAGTATGAGAATCGCCAACACAGTGGAAAACATCGGCGTGGTGTTGACGACGGTGGAGGTAATCGAGCTGCCCATGGTGCGGATGCCGCGAAAGCTCAGCACCCGGGTGACTCCGGGGACAAATAGGCCGACGGCGACAAAGATAAAATTGTCGGCGATGAACAGACGGGTATTACCCTCGATCAACAAATGACCGGCCAGGAGAAACGCCGCGTTGGCGGCGATGGTGATCCACGCGCCCCAGGGCGCCGGCCCGATATGGTAGCCGCGTTGCGCCAGCAGACTGGCCACCGCGAAACAAAGTGAAGTTAGCAGCCCGAATATGATTGGCAGCACGGCGCGCAGCGAGTTCCCTTCAAAGCTGATTTAATTTAGAGTGCGTTATAACTGAAACCCCGCCCGACTGCATTCATGGCTGAAGTAAATCTTTCTCTGCTGCGGCGCCGGCTGCTCAACTGGTATCGAAAAAACCAGCGCGATTTACCCTGGCGCCAGTCGCGCGATCCGTACGCCATCTGGATCTCCGAGACCATGCTGCAGCAAACCCAAGTTAAGACCGTGCTATCCTACTACGCGCGCTTCTTGGACGCATTTCCGACCCTGCAAGCGCTCGCCGGCGCGCCGCTGCCACGGGTGCTGCGCCTGTGGTCCGGGCTGGGCTACTACCGGCGCGCCGAGAATTTACACAAAGCCGCGCGCCAGATCGTGGCCCAACATGGCGGCAATCTGCCGCGTGATTATGAACTGCTGCGAGCCCTCCCCGGTATCGGCGACTATACCGCCGGAGCGCTGCTCAGCATCGCCTTCGACGAAAAATATCCTGCCGTCGACGGCAACGTGCGCCGCGTGCTTAGCCGGCTATTTCATACCAGCGCCGAAGCGGCAGTGCGCGCCGTCGCCGCCAAACTGGCCGAAACCTCGCGGCCGGGAAATCTTAACCAAGCCTTGATGGAACTCGGCGCCACGGTCTGTGCGCCGCAAGAGCCGCGCTGCGGCGCCTGTCCGGTGAGGTCCGGCTGCCGGAGCCGAGATCAGCTGGGACAGAGTCAATTTATCCAGCAGCGAGCAAAAACAAATATTCGTAACGTAACCTGGCCGCTGGCGATCATCAGTTATCAGCGGAAGATTCTATTGCGGCGCCGTCAATCCAATGGATTGCTGGCTAACCTGTGGGAACTCCCCGGCGCCGAGATCGCGCGGCTGGCAAAGCCAGAGGTGGCGATTCGGAAAGAACTCAGACCGCTATCCATCGCCAGCCTGGCGCCGCTGCGCTTGGGCGAGCTGCGCCATAGCATCACCGACCGGCGCATTCATGCGCCGGTCTTACTCTACCGTTGGGCGCTGAAGAAAAGTCTGCCACCCGGCTGGCGTTGGATCTTGCCGTCCCAGCTGCACCGTTACGCCACCTCGTCGATGACCACCAAAGCTGTTAGTTTATTTCGCGAATATGAAAAGCGTACTATTTAGCACCCTACTCGCGACCCTCCTGGTCGGCACAGGTTACTATTTTTACTTCTCGTTGCCCGACGTCTCAGTGCTCAAGCAAAAGAATCCTACTAGCACTGCGCTCATGAACTTGCGCGACCAAGAGTACAAAAAGCAAAACTCACGCGGGCGGCGCCAACAAATCTGGGTGTCCTACGGTGCGATCTCAGAACATATTAAAAAAGCCGTCCTGATCAGTGAAGACGCCGGGTTCTACAGCCACAAGGGCGTTGACGTGACAGAACTCAAGGCCGCGTTCAAGAAGGATCTTGAAACCTTGAGCTTTAGCCGAGGCGGCAGCACCATCACCATGCAGCTCGCCAAGAACCTTTATCTCAGCCCGTCGAAGAATCCGCTGCGCAAGTTAAAAGAAATCATCATCGCCCATCAGCTGGAAAACTCCCTGTCGAAGCGGCGCATTTTCGAGGTTTACTTGAACGTTGTCGAATTGGGCCGCAATATTTACGGCGTCGAAGCGGCGGCGCAGCACTACTTCGGCAAATCCGCCGGTTCCGTCGATCTGGTCGAAGCCGCGACCTTGGCCGCCCTGCTGCCGAGTCCGCGCAACTCCAAGGAGCGCGGCCTAGCCGCCCGGCGCAACATCATATTGAACCGCCTCGCCAGTGTCGGCTACCTGAGCCCGAGCGAAAATCGCAACGCCCAACAGCTCGCGCCAGCCAAGAAGGTTGAAGAAGCTGGGATCGATCCACTGCCTGAACAGTAAGTGGACGCCCGCGGGAAACATTCTTTAGGTCAAACTGAACAACCGTCAACACTGGGCCGAGGCGGTGCTGAAATTGTCGACTCGCATTGTACTCCCCTTCCGTCATTCCGGCGCAGTTCGGAATCCACGGTTCTTATCGGCGAGCCGTGAACAAAGATGGATACCGGTTTTCACCGTAATGACAGACTTTCAATGCGCATGAAGAAGAGTGATTTCTACTTTTTCGGAGGTCATTGATGTCGAGTGTGCACTACATCCTTTTTTCTTCGTAATCGTCTAACCATGCAAGGGGAGAAAGGACCCGCGAGACCATGGAAAAACCCAATAACCGCAGGATCGAAACCAACTTGGGAGATTTGATCGCCGCTGCCAGCGAAGTCGCTTTCGAATACTCCGACAACGATAAAGACGCTTACAACTTGGCTCGATTCGCTTTGATGGAAATGATCAAGAAAACTGCCCAACCGGTTGACCTAGATAAAGAATTGGAAAATTTAGCGCCCCTCTCCCAACTCCTCCACTAACCGCCCACCCGCCGCGCCGGGGCTCTCACGAGCCCCCGGCCGCGTTTTTTGAAAACCTTTTTTTCAGCCATCGCCGGGGAACTTTGCCCGCCAAAGCGACGTTTAATAGCAAATTTGAACGACCTCGCAACCACTCCGGTGCGGATGGCATCTAATTTGTGCGCTGACATGCCGCTGGGGTCGAGGAGAAATGGTAAAAATACATGGTGCGTCTGACAGCGTATTCAGCCGGTTTGGTTCTAGCGCTAGCGATTTGGGCGGCATGGCCGCGCGCCGGCGCGGCGCTCACCAGCGGCACGATGGCGCCGGATATCGCCGGTGACAATTGGATCAACAGCAAACCGCTGACCATCGCGAGCCTTAAAGGCCGAGTCGTCCTTGTGGAATTCTGGACCTATGGCTGCAGCAATTGCAAAAACATCATCCCGCAGTTGCGGGGTTGGCATGATAAGCATGAGCAAGCCGGATTAACCATCGTCGGTGTCCATTCGCCGGAGTATCCTTGGGAGAAACCAATCGATAAAGTGAAAGATGCTACAGCGAAACTCGGCATCAAGTTCCCGGTGGTGCAAGACAACAACTTCGATATTTGGAAACGTTACGGCGTCTGGGCTTGGCCGACCATCGTGCTGGTCGACAAAAAGGGCTCAATCCGCTACAGCCATATAGGCGAAGGCGCCTACGGCAAAACCGAGTCGACGATCAAACAACTGCTCGCCGAATAGCGGCGCGCGAAGTTCGCAGAGGAGAATCCATGCTCATCAAGAAGCCAGCCGATATCAAAGCTGCGGAGATCACGCCCAAAGAGCACTACCTGAACCGCCGTCAGTTCATACTTTCGGCATCGGCCATGGCCCTCAGCACCGGCGCTATACTCGGCGGCTTGGAGCTTGGCACAGAATCGGGCATCGCCTATGGCGCCGAGAAACTCGCCAACGTCAAGAAAAGTAATTTCAGCACCAACGAAAAGCTCAACACGCTGAAGGAGATCACCAACTATAATAATTTCTACGAGCTCGGCCCCGACAAAGAAGATCCGGCGGAGAATGCCAAGTATCTGATTACCCGTCCTTGGTCGGTCGCCGTGGAAGGCGAAGTCAAAAAGGCCAAGACCTACGACATCGAGGAGCTGATCAAGCTGGCGCCGCTGGAAGAGCGGATTTACCGCCTGCGCTGTGTTGAAGCTTGGTCCATGGTGATTCCATGGGTCGGTTTTCCATTAAGCGCCCTGGTCAAACTCGCCGAGCCAACCAGCAACGCCAAGTTCATCCAATTCGTCACCCTCAACGATCCCAAGCGGCTGCCTGGGCAAAGGCTGCCGACCATGGAATGGCCCTATGTCGAAGGGTTGCGCATGGATGAAGCGATGCATCCGCTGGCGATCCTCTCGGTGGGTCTCTACGGTGAGGTCTTGCCGGCACAGAACGGCGCGCCGATCCGTCTCGTCGTGCCGTGGAAGTACGGCTTCAAGAGCATCAAGTCCATCGTCAAGGTTCGCTTCGTCGAAAAGCAGCCGGCAGCATCGTGGAACATGATGCAGCCGCAGGAGTATGGCTTTTATTCGAATGTGAATCCCGAAGTCGACCATCCGCGCTGGACCCAGGCGACCGAACGGCGTATCGGCGAGTTCCGCCGGCGCAAGACCTTGATGTTCAACGGTTACGGCGATCAAGTAGCAAGCTTATATAAAGGAATGGACCTGAAGAAATTCTATTAATGCAAAAGGCAAATTGCAAAAAGCAAAATGCGAAATACCGAATCGAACAATTCAACAACTAAGATTAAAAACAGATTTCTTCAATTTTGCCTTTTGAATTTTGCACTATTCATTTTGCAATGAAATTCTCATTTCTCAAAGCCGCCGTTTTCCTCGCTTGTCTGATCCCGCTCGGCCAGCTCGGCTACGGGTATTACAGCGATAACTTGACCGCCAATCCGATCGAGTATATCACCCGTTTCACAGGTTCCTGGTCGTTGATTATTTTGCTTACCAGTCTGACCGTCACGCCGCTACGCCGGCTCACGGGGTGGAACGAACTGATCAAACTGCGCCGCATGCTCGGCCTGTTCGCGTTTTTCTACGCCGCGCTGCATTTCTCGACTTATATGGTGCTCGATCTGTTTTTCGATTTCGCTGCTATCGCCAAAGACATTTTCAAGCGGCCCTACATCACCGTCGGCTTCAGCGCTCTGGTTTTAATGATCCCGCTGGCGGTTACATCCAGCGCCGCCATGATCCGCCGCCTCGGCAAGCGCTGGCAACAACTGCACTATCTGGTTTATGGCATCGCGATTCTCGGCGTGCTGCACTTTTACTGGCTGGTCAAAGCCGACATTCGCCGGCCCGTGCAATATGGCGCGGTGCTCACGCTGCTCTTGGGTTTTCGCCTGGCATTCAAGGTGGCGCCGGTTATAAAATCCTGGCGTTCCAGTCGTTCAAACGGTTCCAGTCGTTCAAAACGTCCGATCCGAGATACGATTTGAACGGAGCGCAGCGATTGAACGGCTTGAACGATTTGAACCGGGCTGAAAAGCTAGACCGGCTTTTTCAATTTTCCCTGCGAGGGCGTCATCACGTTCATTCTTATGACCATGATCCGGCATTTGTCGAACCACCCTAAGCTGCATAACTCATCGGTCGCTGCGCCGGCGCATTGGTGGCAACTGACATAACCGTCGAAGCGTCCATCTCGAGTATGAGCATGAATCCGGCGCGTACTGTTGCTTCGGCTATTGCTGGGAACTACTGTCCGTAACGAGAATGCCGAACGCTGCATCTTCTGCGGCAAACCTGCAGGCTACGAGTACAGACAGCGGTCGCCAAGAACCCAGGAGGAACTCACATGAAGACTCGTACGTTATTCGTTCCGAGCTGTTTATCCGCGCTAATTTATTTGTCCAGCTGCGCCAGCTTGCAAGTCGCCGGCGATGTTCAGTCCGGGCGTAACGCCCTGCAAACCGGCCGCCCCAACGACGCGGTGGGTTATCTCATGCGCGCCGCTGACCTCGACCCCACGTACCGCATCCCCTCCAGGGTACGCGAAGGTGTCCTCACCTATCTAGGCCGAGCCTACTATGAGACCGGCAGAGACAAGGAAGCACTGACTACCCTGGAAAAAGCCGTGAGCATCCACCCGGACGATGCTCTAGCCCATCTCTATCTGGGCTTGACGTTACTACGCACCGGCGACGGCGATCGCGGCAGAAAAGAGATCGAAGGCGGCCTCAAGAGCATCCACGAAACCATCGAATATATCGCGGCGGACCCCATAAATGGCCTGGCTTGGGATAGCGGCAGGTCGATACGTCGAGACATAGAAAGCGCCCTGTCCAACAAATCAGACAACACCCAGCTCGTTATAGCGGCCCAACGCATCGGCAAAGACTTCGACGAGGAGATCGACCGGGCACGCCGTGACGAATCGGCGCGGCGCGGCGGCGGTGACAGTGGCGGCAACTGATCGGGGCAGCGAATGACGGGGTGAAGTAATCCAAGGCCGCCGTCCCTCCTCGCTGGGCTAAGACGGTAGTCCCGCAATTTGGCCATGTAATTGTCTGGGAGAGAACGACCGCTTTTCATGTCTCGGCCGCTAGACGGAGCGCGGGGGCTTGCTATTCTCCTGATTTGGTATCTACTCGCCCCTGTAATGACTCAACGCGTTCGCGACTTCTCTTTCATTTTGCCGACTGACGAATTCAGGCTTTTGAAAGAGTGCCTCCCCAGGCACTCGATCGGCTATGACGCCCTCGACCTCGCGCTTCCGGTGGCCGACGGCAAACGTGCCTTTACTTGTAGCGAAAAGCAGCTGCAAGATGTGATCCAATCCGTCACACAAAAATTTCCCCTCGGTAAGACCCTGGCGACCTTGATCCAGCAACAATGCCAGCCGATAGCCCAATCCCGGAACAAGAAGCCGAAGAATCCGAAGAAGCGCTAACTTCATATCCTCCGCGCCTACTTGCACGCACTGTGCGTCGGGCATGTGATGCAACGCGGGTAGGTGCGCCCGCCGAGCCGAGTTCCTGATCGGTAACTACAAAGAAGACCGATGGATGAAAAAGAGATCGGCCGCGTTTCGACGGAATAGTATTCGACCTCAAGGGACAACAGAGATGCCCTTCATATATGCCCGCCGCAAGCACCGGGGTATCGAAAAAAATGTACCTCGAACGAGATTGTCGGGTGGGTGGCGGCGCAATGCGCCGATGCCCACCGTGGGAATCATGGGTATCGCTAACGCTCCACCCATCCTACAACGGAAACACGGCGCAGCGAGCTGCGGGTAATTAACCAGCGGCGTTTAATGCCTGACAATGATTACAAAGGTTCCAGTCATGCTGCGTTTAGCCCACCCAAAGTGAGGTCGAAGGCGCGATGCAAGAATTCGCTTTTCTCAGTACCCTGCTCGATGCTGTCAATGCGACTCCATGCCGACTCCATGGTTGACAACTCGAACGGTTATCCGATACTTCGACCCTATGGCAACGCAATTCTTTTCGGTCAAACAGGCTTACAATTTAGCCGTCGGCACCGAGTTAACCCTGCGCGGTTGGGCGCGCTCGCGGCGCGACTCCAAAGGAGTTACGTTTATCGAGTTGAACGACGGCTCGCGCTTCAAAAGCATGCAGCTGGTCGTCGACGCGGGGACGATTCCAGAGGATACGCTTGAAACAAATCACCACCGGCAGCAGCTTGGCGGCGACGGGAACACTGGTCGAGTCGCCGGCCAAGGGACAGGCGGTGGAGTTGAAAGTGGCAACGATTCATCTCTACGGCGGCGCCGATCCGCAAACTTATCCGCTGCAGAAAAAGGGCCATACTCTCGAATTCCTCCGCGAGATCTCCCACCTTAGAGTTCGCAGCAACACCTTCGGCGCGGCGTTTCGGCTGCGCAACGCTTTGACCCACGCGATCCATCTGTTTTTCCAGGAGCGCGAGTTCATCTACGTGCACACGCCGATCGTCACGACTTCGGATTGCGAAGGCGCCGGCCAGATGTTCGCCGTGTCGACGTTGAACATGCAAGAGCCGCCGCGCACGGACGACGGTAAGATCGATTGGCAGAAGGACTTCTTTGGCAAGCCGGCGTTCCTCACGGTCAGCGGCCAGCTCGAAGGAGAAATTTTCGCTGCGGCATTTTCCAAGGTCTACACCTTCGGCCCGACCTTCCGCGCCGAGAACAGCAACACGCCGCGCCACCTGGCCGAGTTCTGGATGGTCGAGCCGGAGATGGCCTTTTACGAGCTCGAAGACAACATGCGGCTCGCCGAAGAGTTTTTGAAATACACCATCCGTTACGTCCTCGAACATTGCCGCGAAGATCTGGAATTCTTCAACCAGTTCATCGAGAAATCGGTGCTGGCGACGTTGGAGCATGTCGCCCAGTCGAACTTCGGTCATATCACTTACACTGACGCCATCGCGGAACTTGCAAAAATCCGGCAAGACCTGGGAGTTTCCCGTCGAGTGGGGCTGCGACTTGCAGACCGAGCATGAAAGGTTTCTCTCGGAAGAGATCTTCAAGAAACCGGTGATCGTCACCGACTATCCGAAAGACATCAAAGCCTTCTACATGCGCGTCAACGACGACGACAAGACCGTGCGCGCCATGGACGTGCTCGTGCCGCGGGTCGGCGAGATCATCGGCGGCAGCCAGCGCGAAGAGCGCCATGATGTCTTGACCGAACGGCTGCGCGACAGCGGCTTGGACGAAAAACCTTACTGGTGGTACCTCGACCTGCGCCGCTACGGCTCCGTGCCCCACGCCGGCTTCGGCCTCGGCCTCGAACGGATGATGATGTATCTGACCGGCCTGAAAAATATTCGCGACGTCATCCCCTTCCCGCGCACCCCGGGCAACGCGGAATTTTAATTCCGCGGGTTCAAAGTTCAAAAGTTCAAGGTCCAGAGTCGGATTTCCAACGTTGAACCTTGTCCGGTTCTTCCCTTTTCAGACAACCTCGTGCTAAGTCAGAAGAGATTCGTGAATTGCCAATTCGTCAGACAGGACAATTTTCTTGCTCGCTAAACTCTCCGGGCTTTTCTACGGCTGGCGCATGGTCGGCGCCGCCTCGGCGCTGCGCGTGCTCGGCGCCGGGCTGCATAGTTTCGGCTTCACGGTATTCTTTTTGCCGCTCAGCCAAGACTTGAACATCAATCGGACCGCGACGTCTCTGGCTTTTTCCCTGGCCCGCGCCGAGGGCGCCATCGAAGGCCCCATCGTCGGTCATCTGCTCGACCGTTACGGTCCCAAGCCGATCATGCTAACGGCCGCGTTGCTCATGGGCGTCGGTTACTTGATCCTCTCCCAGGTCGACAGCTACGCGAGTTTTTTAATCGTCTACCTCGGCATTATTTCACTGGTCCATGCCGGCGGCTTCATGCATGCGCCGATGGTGTTGATCAACACCTGGTTCATCCGCCAACGCGCCCGCGCGATCACATTGAACAGCGCCGCCTTCGGCCTCGGCGGCGTGCTGATCGCGCCGCTCTTAAGCCTGGTCGTTCAAGCCTGGGGTTGGCGCTGGGGCGCGGTGGTGGCCGGCGTGACCTTTCTAGTCGTCGGTATACCGATATGTCTGACCATACGCCGCTCACCGGAGAGCATGGGCTTGTTGCCCGACGGCGACGCGCCGCCGGACGCGGTGACAAGCGACAACCGCGCCAGCCAAGCGCCGCTCGCCGAGCCGGAAGTCACCCTCGCTCAAGCATTGCGCTCCTTCGCTTTCTGGGGCTCGGTTCTTGCCAACGGCGTGCGCAACGCTTCCTATCATGCCGTGTCGGTACACTTCATTCCGATGATGATTTGGAAAGGTCTGAGCCAGCAACAGGCAGCTTGGTTGCTGAGCGCGTTTGCCTTTCTCGGCATGGCGGCGACTTTGGGTTTTGGTTGGTACGCCGACCGCGCGCATAAGCCGCGGTCTATGCGCGCTGATATTATTCAGCGCCGCCCTCGCCATGCTGTTGCCGATCTACACCAGCTCGTTCTGGCTCATGGCGCTTTTCACCATGCTGTTCTCCGCCGTCGAAGCCACGTACACCGTCGGCTGGGCGATCGCCGGCGATCTGTTCGGCCGCAAACACTTCGCCAAGATTCGCGGCTACATGGGACTGTTTTACACCTGGGGCGGCGTCTTGGGACCGGTGATGGCCGGCGCCGTGTTCGATCGCTGGCAAACCTACCAGCCGCTGCTCTGGGCGCTGATCGGCGTCTTCGCCGGCGCTGGGATTTTCTTCGCCAGTCTGTCCAATTCCTGGTCCCGTGCCACCGGCCGCATGCGATGAAAATTGAGATGGTGTCACAGTTGTATTACAGTCACAGGATTGTTTTACCACGAAGGCACGAAGGACACGAAGTTCGGCATATAATTCATCCGAAACCTTCGTGCTCTTCGTGCCTTCGTGGTGTAAATCGATGTTTATCCAAGCACCGCAATTTGGCATAAAGCAGTCACCCTCGCACGACACCCATGCCGCTCACATCGACGACTCGCAGCCTGATCACGCTTTACACCAGCACGCTGATGGCCGGCATGTGGGCGATGGTGGTGCCGACGATTCCGGTATTGGCCAAACATTTTGCCATCACACCCGGCACGGCGGCACAGTTGATCACCGCGCTTTCCGTCGGCCGATTCGCCGGCATGCCGATCAGCGGCTTTGTCCTCGATCGCTTCGGCGCGCGCGCGGCGTTGATCGCCGGACCGCTGATCGCTTGCCTATCGGCGATCCTCGCTTCGTTCATGCCCTGGTTCACGTTAATTCTAGTACCGGTATTCTTCATCGGCATCGCCGACAGTATTTGGGTGATCGCCCGCGAGATCGCCGGCGTCGATCTGGTGCGCGCCGATCAGCGCGGCCGCGTCTTGAGCGGCTTTCACGGCATCAATTATCTCGGCCTCGCCTTCGGCCCGCTGATCGGCGGTTTGCTCACCGAGCAGATCGGTTTTCGCGCGGTGTTTCTCGCCTACGCCGCCTGCGCCGGGTTATCGACCCTGATCGGTTGGCAGCTTGAAGCCAGTCATCATCCCGTCCCGCCGATCCCAGCGAAACCGGCAACCATGGGCTGGAGTATCAAAGCTCTCGGCCAACGGCTGCGCGGCATCAGAGATCTGTTCTACGAGATTCGTCCCGAGCTGCGCGCCACCTACATCGTGCTCGTGCTCGCGACTTTCACCAGTTTCGCCCACCGGGTGACGTCGCAAAGCATCGTGCCGGTGTTCGCCAGCGAGATCCTTCACTTAACGCCCAAGGAAATCGGCCTGCTGTTTACCATCTCCGGTTTATCGGTCTTCGTGATGATCCTGCCCGCCGGTTTCGTCATCGACAAAGTCGGCCGCAAGTGGGCCACGGTGCCGAGCACGGGGATACCCGCTATCGCGTTTCTGTTGATCCCCTTTGCCGACACTTTTTTCCAGCTCGCAGTCCTGCTGTCGTTTCTCGGCATCGCCAACGGGCTATCGCTCGGTTCGCTAGCCACTTCGACCTTCGACGTCGTGCCGGTCCATGCCCGCGGCCGCTTACAAGCGCTGCGACGGACTCTGGCCGAGATCGGCGGCGTCAGCGCCCCGCTGATCGGCGGTTTCCTGGTCGACAAGTTCAATCCGGGCGTGCCCTTTCTGGCCTATGCGCCGCTATTGATTCTGGCCGCCGTCCTGCTCGCCGTCATGGCGCGCGAAACCCTCGAAAAGTAACCCGGCGCCGGGCAGTGGTTCGATTTGGCGCGATCCCTCTCGGAGTTTATCCTGAGCTTAGCCGAAGGATTCGGGATGACAGCGGCCTTAGTCTGTCATTTCGAGCGCAGCGAGAAATCTCTCTTGCTCGAGTCACCGGATCACCAACGAACCCTCACCGCCGATTCCTCCGATAGATTTCCGGGGAATTTTGTCTATAATACTTCGATCCAATCGCGAGCGAATGACCATGAAATATCAAACCGACGACCTAAGAATTAAAGAGATCAAAGAGTTACTACCGCCAGGCCGCCTGCTGGCTGACATTCCCATCGGCGACAAAGCGGCGCAGACGGTGTTCGAAGCCCGCCGCGACATCCATCGCATTCTGCATGGCGCCGACGACCGTCTGTTGATCATCATGGGCCCCTGCTCGATCCATGATGTCAAAGCGGCGAAGGAATATGCCGCGCGCTTGAAGGAAGTCAAGGAACGTTGCGCCGCCGATTTGCTGATCGTCATGCGCGTCTACTTTGAAAAGCCGCGTACCACTGTGGGGTGGAAAGGCTTGATCAACGATCCCAACCTAGACGGTAGTTTTCAAATCAACGATGGACTGCGCGTCGGCCGGCAACTGTTGCGGGAGCTCAACGACTCCGGCATGCCCGCCGGCTGCGAATTCCTCGACATGATTTCGCCGCAGTACACCGCGGACCTGGTCTCGTGGGGCGCCATCGGCGCGAGAACCACGGAAAGCCAGGTGCACCGCGAACTCGCCTCCGGCCTGTCTTGTCCGGTCGGCTTCAAGAACGGCACCGACGGCAACGTGCGCATCGCCATGGACGCCATCCGTGCCGCCCAGGCACCGCATCATTTCTTGTCGGTGACCAAAGACGGACACTCCGCCATCGTCTCGACCCTCGGCAATGAAGACTGCCATATCATTCTGCGCGGCGGTAAGCAGCCCAACTACGACGCCGCCAATGTCGATACCGCCGGCAAAAGTCTCGCCGAATCCGGCATCGCCGCGCGCATCATGATCGACTGTAGCCACGGCAATAGCGGCAAGGAGCCGGCCAAGCAGGTCGGCGTCGGCCAAGACGTCGCCAGCCAAGTCGCCGCCGGTGACGCGCGCATCTTCGGCGTCATGATCGAAAGCCACCTCAAAGCCGGCCGCCAAGATCTCATCCCCGGCAAAGCACTGATCTACGGCCAAAGCATCACCGACGCCTGCGTCGGCTGGGAAGACAGCCGCGCCTTGATCGATACTTTCGCCGACGCCGTGCGCCAACGCCGCCTCAAGGCCGCGGAGAGTGGCGAGTCGGAATGAAATCAATGGATAATTTCCAGAATCCAATTTGAGATCTTAGTCCCCGAATATCCGTTCTCAATTATCCATTTGTTTGTTTACCCACCGCATTTCATCGATAAAATCGAATGTTCAAAAAGTTTACCGGCCTTTTTTATGGCTGGCATATGGTCGGCGCTTCCGCCGCGGTGCGGTTGCTCGGCGCCGGACTGCATAGTTACGGCTTCACGGTGTTCTTTCTGCCGCTCAGCCAAGAATTGAATCTCAGCCGCACGGCAACTTCCTTCGCGTTTTCATTGGCACGCGCCGAAGGCGCCATCGAAGGCCCCATCGTCGGCCATCTGCTCGACCGCTACGGTCCGCGGCCGGTGATGATCGCCACGGTAACCCTCATGGGCATCGGCTATCTGCTGCTCTCGCAGGTCGAGAGCTACTGGAGTTTCGTCCTGGTTTATACCGTGCTGATCTCCCTCACCCATTCGGGCGGCTTCATGCACGCGCCGATGACACTGATCAACACTTGGTTCATCCGTTGGCGCGCCCGCGCCATGACGATCAACAGCGCCGCCTACGGGCTCGGCGGCGTGCTGATCGCGCCGATCCTGAGCATGATCGTGCACAGCTGGGGTTGGCGTTGGGGCGCGGCCTTCGCCGGAGTGTCGTTTCTAGTTTTTGGCATCCCGCTCTGTCTCACCATCCGGCGCTCGCCCGAGAGCATGGGACTGCTACCGGACGGCGAAAGCCAACAAGCGTTTGACGATCGCACCAACGCAGCGCAGGCCGCCAGCGAGGTCGAGATCACGCCGCGCCAAGCGATGCACTCGTTTGCCTTCTGGGCCTTGGTCTTCGGCGCCGCCGTGCGCAACGCCTCCTATCATGCGATCTCCACCCACTTCATCCCGATGATGATCTGGAAAGGCATGAGCCCGCAGCAAGCGACATTTCTCTTGAGCGCGTTTGCCTTTCTCGGCTTCACGTCGACTGTGTTGTTGGGCTGGCTCGCCGACTCGATGAACAAACCGCGGATGATTTCGGTGATACTCTTCGTCGCCGGCGGCTCCATCCTGCTGCCGATCTTCGGCTCGTCGATGGCACCGCTGTTACTCTTTACCCTGCTGTTCACCACCGTGGAGTCGACGTACCCGGTAGCTTGGGCGATGGTCGGCGATATCTTCGGTCGCAAACATTTCGCCAAAATTCGCGGCTACATGAGCGTGTTCTACGTCTGGGGCAGCGTCATGGGACCGGTGGTCGCCGGCGCCATCTGGGATCGCTGGCAGACCTACGAGCCATTGCTCTGGGGACTGGTGGTGATGTTTTTTCTCGCCGGGATTTTCTACAACCTCTTGGAAAAGCCGTGGGTCAGGCCGAAGCCACAATAAGAACAGTTCAAAAGTTCAAGGTTCAACGGTTCAAGGTTTCGGATCTGGGATTGCGATCTGCGTGATCTGACGTTGAACTTTTGAACATTGAACGGCGGTTCATCTTAGATGAACCGCCAGCCAGACCGTCTTTTCACTAGTTCGGGCGATGCGATGCTGTACATGGCGGCCAATCGTTAGATAATCGCCTGCTTTCAGCTCCACTTGCTCGCCGCCGGCGAATTCTAAAGTCGCCCCGCCGCTTAAGACCACGAGCCACTCGTCTTCGTCCTGATCGTACCAGAAACCCGCGGGGCTCGCGTGGGCATGAGAAACGATGCGTTCGATCTTGACGTTGGCGTTGTCGAAAAGCGTCAGAAATTCTTCGCCGCTCTGCGCGCTCGAGAGATTAGCGAATAAATTTTTAATCTCCACGGTAGTTTCCTAACCAAAAAATAAGCTTAGGCAAAGGATCCGAAATTCCCCCTTTGAAAAAAGGGGGACAGAGGGGGATTTGAGTTCTGCACGCACAAGAAAATTCGCCACCCCCGTTTCTAAAGGGAGGAGTTTGAATCGATGCGCCAAATTGTTGATCGAGAATATGACTGGTACATCAGTATCATTCACAAACGTGCCCGGCGAATCGCCGGCACGTCGTAAATGCGCCGCTGCCCCTGTGCCGGCGGATTTTCCACGGCAAACGTCATCGCCGTAACCATCTGTTCGATGTTCAGCAATCCCAAGCGCTCCACCGTCGGCCGCAGCGACGGTATCATGTCGGCGAGTTTGTACAGCGGCTGGATGAACTTCGGCCACCAATGACCGGGACCCAGCACATACCAAGGCCGAACGATGCTCGCCGTCAGACCGGCTTCGCGAATCATCGTTTCTCCCAACATACGCACCCAGAGATAAGCCTGCATGATCGGCGCCGGCTGGGCGACGCTGACATAAATCAGATGGGCGATGCCGACCTTTTGCGCCGCGCTGACCGTCGAACGGATCGATACCAGATCGACTTTCTCGAACTGATCCGCTTTGCTCGGACTCGGATGGGGCGTGCCGACGAGATGGATCACGCTATCGCCCGGACGCAGCGCGCTTGCCACGGAATCGGCGTTCAGCGCATCGCCCTTCACTCCCGCCGCGCCGCTCGGCACGCGGTTCAGTGATTGATCGCGCGCCAACACGCGCACCCGATGGCCGCGCGCGATCAGCAGCGGGATCAAATGATGGCCGATGTAGCCGGTACCGCCGGTGACTAAAATATCGAGTGACGTTGTCATTGAGCCGGTTCTAAGCTGCTGGACACTTACTTATGTTTCTCAGAGCGCAGCGTCAACATCGACACTTCCGGCGGGACTAAAAACCGCACGGGGAAAATACTTGTGCCGAGTCCCGGACTGACGAACAGATGCCGTCCGTTCTCCACCACGTGGCCGACGGCGTAACGCTCGCCATAATCCGACGGCACAATAAGTCGCCCCAACAACGGCACGCGAACCTGGCCGCCATGGGTGTGCCCGGCAATGGTCAGAGTGACTGGCTTCGGCAGTACCGGAAAGCTGTCCGGATTATGCGTGAATACGATGGCGGGAGCGTCCTGTGGGATGAGCGCCAATGCCGTTTGGTATGCGCGCCTGCCGTTCCATAAATCGCTCAAGCCGGCCAGCCAAATCCGGCATTCCGCCAATTTCAACGGGATCGAATCGTCGTCGAGAACCTTGATGCCGTTGGACTCCAGCGCCGTGCGAACCCGCCTGGCCCCTTCTCGATGATCATGATTACCAAGCACGGCGTAAACGCCTAACGGTGCGGTCAAGCGGCTTAACCCTTTGGCAATGATTTCCGGCGCAACGACATTGCCGCCGACCACTCCATGGATCGTGTAATCGCCGGCGAGCAAAATCAGCTCGGGTTTGGCCTTGAGCGTTAGATCGACAATTTGCTCCAGCTTATCGACGCCGTTGAACGGCGAGCCCACATGCAGATCCGCCAAGACTGCAACACGCAAGCCATCGCAGCTGTTTGGCCATCCTGGCAGTGTCAGTTCATGGTCTTCGTTACTAAGACTCGCCGGCTCGAGCCAAAATGCCCACAAGCCCAAGCCGAGCGCGAATAGCGAAGCGCAAACAAAAAGCTGCCGTAGCCCAATCCCCATCCTCAGAGTATATCACACCAGCTTCGGCAACCCGTTATTTTGCGGCTCGTAGTCGCGGTCGTCTTTGCGACGCTGCTGCACCGACGGGTCGACCACTTCATTGCCGAACTTGGTTGCGCCGATGGCGCGGTAGTGCCGGGCATTGCGCTTGGCGTAGACGCCTTTGAGAAACTTGGCATAGGAGTCGGTGGATGCGCCGAGATGACTCTTGCCGTCGATGGCGACGGGGTCGAGCGCCAAGCCAAGCGCGCTTGCCTTGTCCTGCATCCAGCGCAGCGGCAAGTCGGACAAGCGCCGGTCAGGATAACCCCCGCCAACATCGCAGTGCGCTCCGATGAACCAGCGCTGCTCAAGATTTTGCTGCAGCTTCTCCGCCGGGCTCCATGGGCAGACGTCGTAGTCGTTTCGATGCTCATCAACCGCCATCGCCTGATAGCCATTTTCGACGATATTGCTGAGATTGGTATCGTGGAATTCGTAAAACTTCATGTGCACATCTTTGAGAATGTCGAGGGGCACGCCGAGAGCCCCGACGGTATCCCAAACCCCGATAAATTTGATCGTCACATCGCGGCAATAGGACGAGCGAAACAGCTTCGCCGTCGCGGAATCGACATTGTCGTCGCGCGTGCGATAGATCCCGTAAGCCATCAAGGCGCGAAGTCCGAGATGCTTGGGGTAAATCAGACCACAGTTGCGCACCATGCCTACTAAACTGCGCGCCGTGTACGCGCCGCGGCTAAAACCGAGCACATAAATCTCGTCGCCTTCCTGGTATTCCTTGGCCAAGAATTCGTAGCCCTGGACGATATTTATTTCCAACCCGGCGCCGATACCGCCGCCGATCACCCGGTCGTACCATTTGGTGCCGACTCCTTCGTCATACCATTTGACTTGTTTGACCCCATCCGCAGACTGCGGGCGCACCGATTCGTAGAAACGCCGCACGTTGGTCTCCACCTGCTGAGCTTCCGGTATCGATTCCTCCGCCGGCCTGTTCCACGTCCCATCGAAGCAAATGACAATGCGTTTCATAAGACCTCCCTGTAAGACTGGACTGATGGAGTATTGGAGTGTTGGGTTCATAAGCCCAATATTCCATCACTTGATTTTTTTCTCGTATACTACTTGAACCAATCTTTCTGCTGCAAGATAAACTCCGAGGTTCGATAACTCAACGCCGCCACCGTCGCAGTCGGCGGATAACCGGCCATGGTTGGAAACACCGAGGCGCCGACGACGAAGAGATTCGCAATATCGTGAGTCTGGCAGTATTGATTGACGACCGAATTTTTCGGGTCGGCGCCCATGCGCGTGCCGCCGGCCCAGCGGTTGGGCCGGCCTTTTTCTTCCGTCCAAACTTTGCTCGCGCCGGTGGCGCGCATGATGCGATCGCCCACTCCGGCGAGGTATTTTTGCAGCCGGTGTTCATTTTGATGGAAATCGAAGGTCACCCGGGGCAGCGGCAATCCCCAGCGGTCGCGCGCGCGGGGATCGAGATCGATGCGGTTGGCTTTGTGCGGCAAGGTCTCCGGTTGCATATTCAGATCCATGATCCGGTTGTAATAGCGTTGGTAAAACTCCTTGAACTCCCTGCCCCAGGTCGGCACATCCGGCGGCAAGACGTCGACCCGCGTCACCGGCGTGCCATCGCCGCTGGTGCCGATGGTGCCGCCGCGAATAAAGCCCAGGCCGGTGTGATCGAAGTTATTGCCGTTGAAATCGTCGATGCGCATGGCCGCCGAGCCCGGGCCGATGTAGCCATTGATAATAAAATCGTCGAAGGCGCCCATGGCCCGGACATCGCCATGAGCAAGAATATTGCGGCCAACATAACCGCTAGAGTTAGCCAAGCCTTTGGCGAATTTCCCCGAATCGGTCTTCGACAATAGCAGCAAACGCGCATGCTCGAAGATAAACGCGCTCAGGATCACCACCCGCGCTCGCTGCTCATGCTCGCGGCCATCGGCATCGAAGTAACTTACTCCAGTCACTTGGCCGCTAGCGTCGCTGTTGATGCGGCAAACTTTGGCATTGGTCTTGAGCTCGAAGTTGCCGGTCTTCACTGCCACCGGAATCGTGATGTAGAGCGACGCCGATTTGGCGTGCACATGGCAGCCGTAGAAGTTGCAGTGCGCCGCAGTAAACGCAGGCCGGCCGCTCATCGATGCGCGTGTCGAAGGGCGCCGCCGGCTTGTAGGGCTGCGACGCGATGCCGGCGGCCGTGTCGTAGGGATGATAGCCGAGTTTTCTGCACGCCTCGGCGAACAGCTGCATCTTGCCGCTATGGCGCAGCGGCGGCAGCGGGAAACCGCGCTGGCGCGGCCCGGCAAAGGGATTGAGCCCGGCCTGCCCCGAGACACCGAACTCCCATTCGAACTTTTCGTAATACGGTTCGAGATCGTCATAGCTGAGCGGCCAATCGATGATATCGTAGCCGGTGAGATCCGCCTTGGCGCGCTCGGCGCCGCCGCTGGCGATTTCATTGCTGTAAATCTTGAAGTCGCCGGGCATGTAGCGCGACGACTGTCCGGTCCAATGCAGCAAAGCGCCGCCCAACACGTTCAAGGGACTCGTGCGATACTGCAAGTTGGTTTTCTGTCCGGCCTTTTTCCGCGTCGTCGTCGGCTCATGACGCACCCATTCGAGCTGCTCGGGACGGATGAGAAAACGGATCGAGTCGCGCGGCGCGTAGTCTTCTTTTTTCGGCGCCGGACCGCGCTCGAAACCGACCACTTTCAAACCGGCGGAGGCCAACTCCTTGGCCATGATACCGCCCATGCCGCCGACCCCGACAATACAAACATCCGCGATGGAATCCGCCATGTTATTTCATCTCCGCCTTGGTGTAGTCCACCGCCACCGGCGCGATGTCGACCGGCTTATTGACATAGGGATCTGGGTAACCCCACTGTTGGCCGGGAAATCCCACCGCCCGCCAACCGTCCATGTTTTTATTGCCGCCATAGTGCGGCTCGCAGAACAGTCCCTCGAAGACATGATATTTGACCATGTCGAAAAACTCCGCGGCTTTTTTGAATCCCGCCACCGCGCCGGATTCGCAGTCTTTGAGAACCTCATCCTGCTGTTTCTCGTCGAGGCGGGCGAACTGTCCAGCGCACTTCGTCTTGGCGTGGCGGTTGAGCGATTTCACACCGGCGCGATAGAGCGGCAACAACGGCGCGTAATCGCCGGCCAAGGCGATCTCGATATAATCCACCGCGCCGATTTCGATCGCGCCGGGACTCTCGGTCTTGGGAAAAATCCGCTCGGCGATCGCTTCGAGAGTTCGGCGCTCAAGATTGGTCAAAACCCTTGCATGCGAGTCCATTCAAATAAGCCGCTCCTTCTCTTCATGTATCTCATCTGAATAGCAGAAATCGCAAGTAAAACGGTAGCGCTTGCACAGCAATTAGCAGCGAAATTTCGGAGTGTCTCCCGCAAAAACGCCGGGGCCACAAAGTTCGGAAAACACGGTTGTGGAGCGTTCGCAAGAACGCTCTATAACTCCCCTCCGAACTTAGCGTCTTTGCGCCTTTGCGAGAGAAATTTCCGAATCCGAGCTATGCGGACTAGCGAAAATAAATCTCGCGGAACTCGCTGGCGTGGCGATTCAAATCCTCGGCGATCTGCGGATCGATGGCGGTCAGTTTCAGTTTGCTATGATGCATTTCCGGCACCAGCGGCTCGACGTCGGCGCGTCCGGAAATGCGATTGGAGTTGCGCAAAAACTGCTGGGAATCTTTCGAGAGTAAGAAATCGAGCAGCAGACGCGCCGCGTTGGGATGGGGCGCTTTTGCTGCCAATGCCACCGGCGCAAGTGATACGAACACTGGATTCACCGTCTTGACCCACTCGATGGGCGCGCCGGCTTTCTTCATCGACTCGATGCGATGCGCGTAAACGACGCCAATGGGAAATTCGCCGGCGGCGATCAGCTGGGAGATCAAAGTGTGTCCCTTGCGCCAGTTGATCTGTTGCTGCGCCAGGGCGCGATGATATTTGCCCGCGCGCTCCCGTCCCCAAACATCCGTGGTAGCGGCGAACCATTCAAATTCTTCCTGGTCCATGCCGATTTTACCGCGCCACTTGGGATGCAGCAGATCCTGCCAGTCCGTCGGTGCTTCCTTGGCACTCACCAGCTTGGTGTTGTAGCCAAGCACGTAGTAATTGTTGTTGAGCGAGGCCCAAGAGCCCTCGGGATCTTTGAACTGATCGAGGTACGCGGGGAACTCGGGCGAACGATAGGGCTGCAGCAAACGCGCCTTCTTCAAGGCGGTGATCACGGTATTGTTGATCACGTCGACGACGTTCCGCCCGGCGCGGTCTTCGGTGACAATGCGGTTGAGCAGCGGCTCGGCGCTCATGCGCAATAGATCGGTTTTGATAAACGGATATTTCTGCTCGAAGCGTTGCAACAGCGGCCGGGAGTCGTTGATGTTGAGCGGTGTGTAGAAAACCACCTGGCCTTCTTTTTTAGCGGCCTCGATCAATGCGGCGGACGACGCCGCGGTTTGTGCGCCGGCCTCAGTGACAAATGGCCAAGGAACACCGAAACCAAACAAGAGGGCCAAACAAAGGAAAAATGACATGATTCCTCCCTGTCCTGCGACCGCTGCGATTTCTTAGTGCGCTAGGTCACCTTCGCGTCGAATATTTTCGCCGCATGAACCACAATCAGTTTGGCAAATCCATCGAGCAACGCGCCCGGGTCGCTTTCCACAATCAGCAACGCGCGATGCTTCGCCTTAATAAAATCCTGCTCGACAGCACGATCGAGAAACTGAATCAGCGGATCGTAGTATCCCGCGACATTCAACAATGCGCAGGGCTTCTCATGCAACCCCAACTGCGCCCAACTAAGAACCTCGAACAACTCTTCCATGGTGCCGATACCGCCCGGCATGGCGATAAAACCGTCGGATAACTCCGCCATCAGCGCCTTACGCTCGTGCATCGAATCGACCACGCGCAAAGCGGTCAAGCCCAAGTGCGCAACTTCTTTGCCAACCAACGAATTGGGAATCACACCGGTGACATGTCCTTTCAATTCCAGAACCATGTCCGCGATCACCGTCATCAAACCGACTTTGCCGCCGCCATAGACAAGGCCGTAGCCGCGCGCGACCAGTTCGCGGCCGAGTTGCTTGGCGACGGCGGCATATTCCGGACGAAGCCCATGGCGGGAACCAGTGAACACACAGATTCGCCCGTTCAAATTACTCATGGGATAGAAACTCTCCTCAAATTCGCTGTGTTGTCAAGTATCACAATGGAGCCGATTCTAGTTAGAAGAATCGCCTTCGTCTCTGCCCCGGAACTAACTGTGCAGCGCGGTGTTGGCACGACGATGATCTACGCGCATACGCTAAATCGTGGCGGCTAGGACGTGCGTACTCAGGCCGACGGACTGCAAGCAACGGGTCCGCAGTGCTCGTATATTGAATATACGTGACCAGCGATATTGGCTATACGAGCGGCAGTGACAATTGACAACCTGTTGATTGCAGGAGTAAATTTCGAATTGATGATTGTTGGATATCCAATATACGAGATCAGTTCACTCAATAGTTATCTCTTCCACACTTGACCCGTATGCATGATTCGGGCATCCTAATATGCATATGAGAACAACGCTCAACATTGATGATTCTCTTTTAAGGGACGCTGCCAAGCTGACTGGAGTCGAGGAAAAGACTTCCTTGGTACGCTTGGGGCTTGAGGCTCTCATTGCCAAAGAGAGTGCCCGCCGTTTAGCCAATCTCGGGGGTACGGAGAAGCGGCTTCGCAGTATTCGGAGACGTCGTCCCCGCCGCTTTGCATGATTCTCGTTGACACCTCGGTCTGGGTCGAGCATTTCCGAGCGGGAAGTGATCGTCTAAGAGGTCTGCTACTTGACGAACAAGTTCTTTGCCATCCGTTCGTTATAGGTGAATTGGCTTGCGGAACGTTACACAAACGGGTCGAGATTTTGAGCATGTTGAAAGCCTTGCCCGAGGCTCATTTGCTGGAACATGAGGAAATCATGAGGTTCATAGAAGCGCAGCGTTTATACGGGCGGGGTATCGGTTGGGTGGATGCTCATCTTCTCGCTTCGACGTTGCTCACAAGGTGCGCAATTTGGACGTTGGACAAGCCGTTCCGGAGAGCAGCGGCTACTTTGAACGTCCTTGCGTGAACGTTCCCATCGAGATAACCCGCCGCTTGAGCGAATCTGATAAGATCGCTCAGCGGCACAGCGTTAGCCAGGCTGACAATTGCCCTATCCGATGACAATGAATGAGTTTCGAACTCGATCACCTATCGTGGCATGCGTAGTCGGCGCCGTGGCCGGTGCTCTTGGGCTAACCCTTCTAATAAGTGACGGCCTCGGTGTCTTCGCGGCCATGCTCGTACTGTTCGCTTGCTGGGTTATCGTCACTAGTATTTTTCAGTCGATGGTTCGGATTTCTGATGAGGGCGTCTCGTTCATAACGATTCGGGGGAGGCAGCAGTGGATCTGGACAGAAATCACAGAGGCACATCTGAGTGGCACGGGAACAATCCCTGGCATCGCCGTTTACCGTGGCTCTGCGCACCTCACGCTCGGGAGGTCGCAGTTTCCGGAACTGGGAGCTGTCGCTCGATACATTGAAACACGAGTTCCGCCGGGTAGCGTTCGAAGTTCTTGGGCGGCTGGCTAACCCGCGGCTTAAGTCTGATGTCGAGAGCGCTCGCCTTTCAGGCTCGCTTGTTTGCCACGGCTTGGCCGCATGCCGTTAGGGCTATGACGAAGATGAAACTCTGGGGATTGGCTTTGATTGGTTTGGGGTTTCTTGGTTCCGGTCAAGTTTCCGCGCAGTGCTTTGCCGAGGGCCGGTGTGGGAATATAAGACCCGCCCCGGTGAGACTGGCTCCCTGCTAAGGATCGCAAAAGTAGATCGCGCTCCGAAGCTTGGAGACGTTTTTCATATCAGTATCGTTGGAGTGAAGGTTAAAGGTCCGAAAGGCATTCTGATTGAACTACCGCACGCGCCCGTTGCCAGAGTGGCGTTGGAGAAGAGTGTTACCAAACTATCTACGTCGAACGTGTCGTTTCCAGATTTCCAGCCTGGTTACGCCGACTGGAAGAGCGCAAAAGGTGGTGTTTTCAACGTTTCAGTAGCTGAGATTGTCTCTTTTGTTGAACAGGCGGTTTCTGGTGCGAGCCGATAGCCCTAACCCGTAGCTTGAGCCGATAATTGGCTATGGCACTTGACTGGTATATCCGCGACGACGGCTCAGCGGCATCGCGTTAGACGGCAACCTGGGACCGCGAGGACTACTACTACTCCACGTAAAGGATCACGATGGGACCGATGACAGACGAAATCACGCGTCGCGTGCAGCCGCAAGCCCGACGGCCGAACATCGTGTTCATCATTGCTGACGACATGGGTTACGCAGACGTGTCGTGCTACGGTCGTCGTGATCTGGTCACGCCGAACATCGATCGGTTGGCTGCGCAAGGCGTGCGATTCACACAGGGCTATGCGAGCTCGCCCGTATGCACGGGGTCGCGCGTGGCGATCATCACCGGTCGTTACCAACTTCGAATGCCCGTCGGTCTGGAGGAGCCGCTATCGGCCAACAGCCCGCCCGGCGTCGGCCTACCACCCGAGCACCCAACACTCCCCTCGCTGCTGCGGAAGGGCGGTTACGGCACCACGTTGATTGGCAAGTGGCATCTGGGCGGTTTGCCAGATTTCGGCCCGCTCAAGAGCGGCTACGACCACTTCTACGGTTACCGCGGTGGAACCCTGGATTACTACTTCCACACGGGGCGTAGGGGGGCGCCCGACTTCTGGGATAAGGACACGCCGATTTCGGAAGAAGGGTATAGTACGGACCTGTTCGGCGATCGGGCTGTCACTGTCATCCGGGACTATGCGCAGACCGGACGGCCGTTCCTGCTTAGTCTGCACTTCAACGCCCCGCATTGGCCATGGGAAGCGCCGGGGGATCAGGCAGAGGCGGAGCGCCTGCGTGGCCGCGATCTGATCCACTGGGACGGCGGGTCGCAGGAGACCTACCGTCGAATTGTTGTGGCGATGGACACGCAAATCGGCCGGGTACTTGTCGCCCTGGAGGAGAACGGCATCAACCGGGACACGATCGTGATTTTCACCAGCGACAACGGGGGCGAGCGCTTCTCCGACACCTGGCCATTCACTGGCAAGAAGATGGAGTTACTTGAAGGTGGTCTAAGGATTCCCGCGATCGTGTCATGGCCGGCGCGCATTGCCGCCGGGCGCGTCAGCGAGCAGGTGACGGTCAACATGGACTGGCTTCCCACCTTGCTAGGCGCCGCGGGCGTCGACGCCGATCCGGGCTATCCGTCAGACGGGATGAACCTTCTACCTCATCTCGCCCAAGGGGTGCCGATCGTGGAGCGTAGGCTGTTCTGGCGTTACAAGTCGTTGTGGCAGCGAGCGGCTCGCATTGGGGACTGGAAATACCTCAAGATTCTCGACAACACGTTCTTGTTCAACGTGGTCGCCGATCCGCTCGAACGTGCCAACCTCAGGGACCGCCACCGCGACATATACGATCGACTCGTTGGCGAGTGGAACACGTGGAACGCGACGATGCTCCCGGAAACAGCGGCAAGTTTCACGGAGAACTTCACGGGCGCTGAAATGGCCGACCACATCGGCCTGAAGCCCGTTACCCGAGATCCAGATCCGGACCTGCGATGAACCGTCTAACCCTCCGCTGCACCCGACAGCCGCGCCGTTGCCACCACGCGGCTGCGGGTGGGCACAGTAGTTAACCTCATTCGACTCATTCTCATTTCCACAGCTTCTGAATAAACCCTTCCTTCTCCAGCTCGGCAAAAAACCGTCCGTCGATAAACTGCTCCGGTTTGAGGCTGGCAACCCGCGGGTCGGTTTCGGCAATTTGGTCGAGGACGGTTTTTATCGGCTCCGGCGTTGGCCGCGGTATCCTCGGGATATTCTGCACAATGTACAAATCGTAGAGATCGTTGACCAACGCGACGTCATTGTTGCGCATATACTTACTCATGACCTGGACGCTGAAAGCGCGCTGCGTCTTGGCGAAGTGGACGCCCTCAGCGTATGCCCGGATGAATTTTCTGACCGTGTTTTCATTGCGCTTGATGTAGGAACGAGTGCTGACAATCGACGAGGTGGGAAAGCTCAGACCCATCTTTGAAATATCGGCAACGTCGCGAAACCCGTCCCGGCGCGCCAGGATGGCGAGCTCGGCGTTGATCACGCCGGCATCGACGGCGCCGGTTCGAAGCGCCGCCAAGATGTCGGTCACGCCGCCGATCTGGATCACGGCAAAATCCCGCTGCCGCTTGATCGGCCATTGGCTCTCCGCGAAGCGCAAGCCAAAGTCGGTTGCCGAGCCAAAGCGCGAGATGCCGATCTTTTTCCCTTTCAAATCTTCCACGCCGCGGATCTCGGGCTTGGCCATGACGACGAAGGTAAACACGTTCAGTGAGCTGGCGATGATGACCAGGTCGCCGCCCGCCAGATTGGCATTGACGACCGCACCACCGGTAAAAGTCCCGATCGGCACTTCGCCCGACTGCACCACTTGCGCCGCGCGCCCGCCGCCGCCAACGTAAAGTAATTCGACGTCCAATCCATGCTTGCGGAAAACCCCCGCTTCGTAGGGAATCCAAAATGACGCCTGCGAACCGGCGATGGCGCTGTAGGCCAAGCGCAGTTTCTCCAAAGGCTGCGCCGCCACGGGAGCAATGAGGGAAAGAAGACCGATAAGAATCGCGACAACGAAGCTGAAAAGGTGGAGCATGACATTTCCTTTTCTATGACTTGGCAAATCGTCCCAGCACATAACCGGCAACAACCAGATCGAATCCGGCGCAACTCCAACGGTACCAATATGGCATGAAGTTGCCGGCCAAAGTAACATGCGCCCAATTACGCCGTTCACGATGTAATCTTCGCCAGCGCCCGCATCAGGAGTTGTTCGAGCGCTTCATCGGCGAGGGACGCCAAACGATGATCGGCATGATCCAGCGGCAAGCGACAGGTCACCGGATTGGGCACGGCGACGCAAAAGATGCCAGCCGCCCGCGCTGCGGTCACGCCGTTGGGCGAATCCTCGAACGCCACGGCTTCATGAGGAGCGACACCGAGCTCGTCGAGCACCGCTCGATAGGGCGCCGGTTCGGGCTTATGGGCTTCGGTGTCCTCGAAACATTTGGTCGTGTGGAAGTATTGTAGTAGTTCGAGCCGTTGTAAGTGTCCGCGCACATGGTTCGCCGAAGAACTCGACGCCATGCCAATTTTCAAGCCGAGATCGAAAGCGCCGCGCAAGTAATCCTCCACTCCCGGCAATACCGGCTGCGCTTCCGTCAACGCGATGACCCGGGCACGCCGCTCTATGCGCAGAGCATCGATGTCGGCGACGGGATCGATATGCTCTTGAAAGTATCGGTAGAGATCGAAGTGGTTGCCCGGCCGGCCGACCAGATCGGCCCAGACGTCCAAGTCAAGCTCCCTCCCGTGGGCAGCGAAGACTTCCTGCCAGGCCAATAGTTCCGGACTTTCGCTATCGATGATGATGCCGTCGAAATCGAAGATCAGTGCTTTGATCATGGTTAAATAGTGGTCAGGAGTCGACGATCAGTATGGCATCGCACACGTCGCCGGCAAGTAAACGTTGCCAACCGTCAAATTCTCCGTTCGTAGCTTCAGGAACAACCAAAGTTTGCCCAACAGTCCATTACACGGCCCTCTTACCGCTATCCGCGGCCTTCTTATTGGCAACCTTCTCGACCAGAGCGCGAAAGGTGGTGTTCGAATCGCATCTGACGTGAAAGGCGACGACGAATAGCGTGATCAGATCCTTGGCGTCGATCCGGTCATCGGCCCAATCCGCGATCTGAGTTAGATTATGGTCCGGCGTCAACTGCTTGATCTTCATGCCGACGACTTCGGCGAGACCGGCGGCGAGTTGCTGCGCTACGGCTCTATGCTCAGGCGGGAAGTCGAGACGGATAAATGCGGTTTCAAGCGCCCAGTCAGTTCCTTTGGCTCCGCCGCGAACAACCACCCGGCCCAAGGTGGCAAGTAATAGGATACCGCCAAGGATTAAGTAAACCGAAGAGAGCATCGATGTTCTAATCTGGTTGGCCAGGACTCTATTCCGCTACCGTCGGCGCTGCAATGCCTCGCATGGTTTGTCCCGAGTTACGACGACGACGACGAACGTTCTTTAATCATTTGCGCGATGGCCAAACTGTCGGCGCCGGCGGTTGCGCTCAAGGCTTCGACGACACCGACGCGATCCAGCGCCGGGCGATTTTGGCTGACCTTCCATTTGCCTGCTAATCTTGTAATCGTGATCTCGATGCCAACGATGGCGCCCAACTGTTTGTCGATAAAATCCTCCGGCGCATCGCTCACTTGCCAGGGCGCCGCGCTGGCGCTTTCAAAGCGCTCCGTCAAGCGCGTCACCAAGCCGCGCAGCCACGCGCGCTCTTGGATAATTCGCAGCGCGCCATAGGCGTGGACGACGGCATAGTTGTAGGTCGGAACCACTTCTCCGCTCTGTTTCTTGGTCTCATACCAAGACGGCGAAATGTAAACCTGCGGCCCATGAAAAATAACCAGCGCTTCGGTGCCGAGGGAATAGTCGCGCCACACCGGATTGGCCCGGGCGACATGACAACGCAGCGTGCCGTTGGGCAGCGGCTCAGAGTCGAGTTCGAAGGGCAGATGATTGGCGTTGAGTCCCGCGGCCCCAATGTCACGAGGGTCGCGAGCGGACGCTCACGCATGAGCTGGTGCAGGACTTCGACGCGAGTTTCTTCAAAGTATCTGGGTAGGTACATTCAAGTCTTTCATACTAGGTTGGTTTGGGTGAAACGCGGCGCAAATATCGAGCGTGATCTAAATATCACCCGGCGGTGAATCCACTGTCAAGCAGAGCTGCCATTCATGGTTGCATTGCGCGGCCGACACTTTATATTTGCAGCGCGAGAGATCTTATTAAAGACCCGGAGGAAAAATGAGGATACGACGCGACAAAATGATCTGGGCTGTCCTGATGCTCATGTTGGCCGCGGCATGGCCGTCGCAAGCCCTGCACGCCCAGGAGTCGTTCTTCAAAGGCAAACAGATCCGCATCGTTGTCGGCCTCAGCACCGGTGGCGGCTACGATCGCGCCGCCCGTCTAGTTTCCCGCTACATGGGCAGGTACGTCCCCGGCAATCCCGACTTCACCGTGCAGAACATGCCCGGCGCTGGTTCGGTTACCGCCGCCAACTATATTTGGGGAGTGGCCAAGCCGGATGGACTGACTTTGTTGGCGCCGCATAATAATTTTTACCTGGCCCAGCTCTCCGGCCAGAAGGAAGTAAAGTTCGACCTGACCAAATTTCAGTGGATCGGCTCCTTGGAAAACGACGACATGATCATGTTTGCCCGCGCCGACGCGCCGTTCAGATCCGTCGCTGATATCATTCGCGCGAAAGAGCCACCCAAATGCGGCTCCACCGGCGTCGGCAGTTCGGATTACGTCATGTCGAAGATCCTCGAAGAAACCGTCGGCATGAAGGTCGGCCATGTCACCGGCTATCCCGGCAGCAGCGAGATCGCTCTGGCCATGGAGCGCGGCGAGGTCGCCTGCATGGGATTGACGATCGCGACGTACTACGGCCGCGAGCCATTTTTAAGCTGGCTCAAAAACAAGTTCGTCCGTTTCCTCGCCCAGAGCGGCCACAAGCGATCGCCGCGCATCCCCGACGCGCCGACGATCTACGAATTGATGGATGAGTACAAAACTGCGGCGACCAAACGGCGCGTCGCCGAGGCGATGCTCCAAGGCGGTGAGTGGGCAAGGCCGCTAATCGCGCCGCCGGCGACCCCGGCCGACCGCGTCAAAATCCTGCGCGACGGCTACGAAAAAGCTTCGAAAGACCCGGAATTACTCGCCGAAGCGAAAAAGCTTTCCATCGAAATCGCGCCCCTGCGCGGTGAGCAATTGCAGAAAACCGCCGTCGACATCATCAAGCAACCGACGGAAGTGACCGATCAGATCAAGAAATTGTTCGTACAATAATGCTTGGAGTGGGAGGTCTGTAGTTAAACACCGTTGGACCACAATGCTATTTCCGTCATTCCCGCGCAGGCGGGAATCCAGGCTCATTGCCGATGCCGAAGATGGATGCCGGTTTTCACCGGCATGACGGACTACTTCGTCAACAGCAATTTAAAACTCACAACCAGCTAGCTTCACTCAGTGACGCGAGTCGTGCGATCGGCTAGGGAGGGGCTACCAGCGTCCCCGGCCCGGCCCGTAGGCACGCTTGGAGCCGGCGCGGGCGCCGAAAGTCGGTTTGGGATTGGGATCGAGCAGACGAGTGAATGCGTAGTTGAAATTTTCTAGTTTTAGCTTGGGAATCTTCTGGCCGATGAAATGCTCGATGGCGGCGACTTCCTGAAGATCTTCGGCGGTCATCAGGGTGAAGGCATCGCCGACGCTTAGCGCCCGGCCGGTGCGGCCGATGCGATGGACGTAATCTTCCGGATGATGCGGCACATCGTAGTTGATCACATGGCTGATCTGCTCGACGTCGATGCCCCGGGCGGCGATGTCGGTGGCGACCATAACTTCATAGCGTCCGTTGCGGAAACCGTTGAGCGCCTGCTCACGCTCGCGCTGGGTGCGATTGGAATGCAGCACCGCGACCGAATGCCCCTTTTCAGTGAGCCGGCGCGCCACCCGGTCGGCGCCGTTCTTGGTGCGGCAGAAGATCAACACCTGATCGTATTCGGTGCGCTCCAATAACTCTGCTAGCAATTCTTGTTTCTGCGCGACATCGACTGGATAAAGCGCGTGGGTGATGGTTTCGGCGGGCGAACGGCGCTGGCCGATCTGAATCGTTTCGGGGTTTTTCATCGCCCAGCGCACCAGCGCGTCGATCTCAGGCGGGATCGTCGCCGAGAACAACATGGTCTGCCGAGATTTGGGCACGCGGTCGACGATCTTGCGCACGTCGGGCATGAAGCCCATATCGAGCATGCGGTCGGCCTCATCCAGCACCAAAAATTCGATATCGTTCAGGCGCAGCATCTGGCGCTGCAATTGATCGAGCAACCGGCCCGGCGTCGCGACCACGATATCGGTGCCGCGGCGCAGCGCTTGATCTTGCTTGCCGTATCCGGTGCCGCCGTACAACACCACCGTACGCAGGTCGGTAAAGCGCGAGTAATCATGGAACGCTGTCTCAACCTGCGCCGCCAACTCGCGGGTCGGCTCGAGTATCAGAGCGCGGGTTTTTCCATGCTGGCCGAGTTTAGAAATGATCGGCAAGGCGAACGCGGCGGTTTTCCCCGTGCCGGTCTGTGCCGAGCCGATGAGATCGCGCCCTTCGAGCGCTAACGGAATCGCGCGCAGCTGAATCGGTGTCGGGTCGGTGTAACCGGCCGACTTAACCCCTTCGAGAACCTTGTCGGACAAACCGAGCTTAGCAAATAGCATACCGTCACTATAGGCACGGGCAGGCGTGCTTCTCAATGGCAAGGCTACCGAGCGAGTAAATATCTGCGATGCCGGCGCACTGGCAATCGATTCAGTGCGAGACGATGCAACAGGCTTGGTTCCATGAACCTCGCCAAGCACGCCACGGATGAATTCACTCTTTGCCTTCGAATAATCCGTGCTAACAGTGATACCGCTGGAGAGAATCGATAATTTCTCCACTTGGTAGGCTTGCACTAGCTCGGCATCGGCACGCAAGCGATCGCGAAACCTGATGAGCTCCTGTCCCTCGCGGTCACCGCTGCGGATCACATGAGCATGAACCAGATACGTCTTGCCACGATAGGTCGCCGCCCCGACCCGCATCGGCCGCGATTCGGGAAATGGCTCAGGGCCGCCCTGCGGTTGAAAGCCTAGCTGATCGAGGGCATCCCTGGCAACGAAAAACGCGCCCGCTGGATAAGATACCAATAAATCGATGATCCCCTTGCCGCCGCAACCGGGCACCGCCGTGCTGCCAATATGATCGACATAAAGAGTCGATCGACAATCGAGAATCGCGTCGATGACGCGCGCGGCGACCTGCGGCGCTTCGGGATCGTAGGGAAAGTAGCGCGCCGGTTTGGCCGCATAGCGCTCAACTTTTATCGCGGGAACCTCGCACCGTTGTCCTACTGCCAGCAATTGAACACCCTCGCTTTCAAGTCTTTGCCCAAGCCAATGAGCAAGCTGAATGCCAGCAGCGGAAACAGATGTAAGTAAAGGATATTACGAGGATTACGAAAGTGCCCGGTGCGAAAGTGAGCGGCACGAAGCAACCGCAGGTTACAATAGAGGCAACCGCAGAGGCAACCGCGGTTGCAGCACTCTGAGATTATTTTACGAACGTCGACACCGGAGGCGAGAACGGCTCACCGTCGACGTGCCATCCCGGGGCAAATTTTTCGGAGTGGAATTAGTAATTAGCGACTAGCCAACGCCAATAGCTAGGATGCGATGAAAGAGCAGCAATAATCCGTCAACGTTTTGACCACCAGGCGGAATTTAGAATTTGCCGGCACCTCGAAAGACTCTCCCGCTTTCACCGGCCTGGCGCTGGCGGCGCCGGGGAGAGAGACAGCCAATTCACCGCTGATGATTTCCATGACCTCCTTGTCGCCGGTGCTGAACTCGTACTCGCCCGGCTGCATGATCCCGAGGGTTTTCTTGGCGCCATCGGCAAAAACCACCGTGCGGCTGACACTTTGCCGTCGAAGTAAACGTTGGCCTTTTTGATGACCGTGACATTGGTGAATTCTGACATGGCAAAAATCCTTCCTGATCGAACTAAAATTATGCCGGCAGCGCGGCGGGTTCGACTCGCGGTTCGCGGATCGGCAGATTCAAAAGCGCCGCGACCGCGGCGAACAAGGCATCGGCATACCACATCGACAAATAATTGCCGTAGTGCGCGAAGGCAAGTCCGCCCAGCCAGGCGCCGAAGAACGCGCCGGTCTGATGCGACAACATGGTCAGGCCGTAGAGCGTCGCCAGGTAGCGGGTGCCGAATAATTTCCCGACCACGCCTGCGGTCGGCGGCGCCGTTCCCAGCCATGAAAAGCCGAGTCCGACAGCCATCAGATAAAACGTCCACTCGGTTTTGGGCGCGGCGAGATAAAGCAAAATCAGCAACGTCCGCGAGCCGTACATCCAGAACAAAACATACTTGCCCCGGAAGCGATTGAGCAACCAACCGGCGGTGATACAGCCGGCAATATTCGACAAACCGATAATCGCCAGCGACCAGCTCGCCACCGATGCCGGCAAACCGCAGAGATCCACTTCGCCGGGAAGATGGGTGACGAGAAAAGCGATGTGAAAGCCACAGGTCAAAAAGCTGCCATGCAGCAACAAATAACTGCGATCGGCGAAAGCTTTTTTCAACATATCGCGCAAATCGGCGCCCGTTTGATTGGCACTCACCGCTCCATTTCCGATCGCGGGGCCGCTGATCGGCCGCACCAACGGCAAGGCCACGAGCGCGATGACGCTCAAGGACCACATCGCACCCATCCAGCCCCAGAGAGAAATCAGCGCCTGAATGATCGGCGCAAAGACGAATTGACCGAAGGAACCGCCTGCGGTAATGATCCCGGCGGCGATGCCGCGACGGGCCGGCGGTAAACGGTGCATCACCGTGCCGACCAACATCGAAAAGCTGCCGGCGCCCGATCCCACCGCTGTGAGCACACCGATGGTAAACACCAGCCCCGCGCTAGTGGTAAACAAGGGCGTCAGCGCCGTGCCCAGTGCCAACACCAGCACGCCGCCAACGAGGACGCGCGCGGCGCCAAAGCGATCGCCGAGCATACCCGCCACCGGCGCCACCGCGCCCCAGAGAAACTGCCCCACCGCCATGGCGAAACTAATCGCGACAATACTCACCCCCGTCGATCCGCTGATCGGGAAAACGAACAGTCCCTGCGCCTGGCGCGCCCCCATGGTGATCATCAGCATCGCCGCGGCGGCGAGGGTGATGTAGCGCCAGGAAATATTCTTAGGGTTATCTGCCATTCTGAATGCCCGATCCGAACCGGTTACGACGCAACGTAGCGCAAGTCAGTAATTTACTGCCACGACTCTGCCAATCACCGTCCCCGCCTGCAACTCATCCAACGTTCGGCTCACTTCCGACAATGGCCGCGTCTCAATCGGGATCGGTTTAATTTTCCCTTCCCGCGCGAGCGCAACAACCGCGTTCAACTCTTCAACACTGCCAAGATGGGAACCTTGAACCGAATCGCCGCGCAGTATGGTGCTGGCGATCGATAGTTTGATCTCGCCGCCGAATAAGCCGACGAGAACCAATCTGCCGCCTTTACGCAAACCGCCGAACGCTAGCAGCGCCGTCTCCGCGCTGCCGACAAAATCTACCGCGCCGCAGAGAGCGCCGTCAGTAATTTCTTTGAGACGCTGCAGCGCATCTTCATTGCGGCTATCGAGCGTCGCAGCTGCTCCCGCTGCGGACGCCGCGTTCAATTTAGCGGCATCGATATCGATTGAAACGATGCGCTCATGTCCCAGCGCGCGTAACATGCCGATGGCCGACAACCCCAATCCACCCGCGCCGATCACGGCAACCCATTCGTCGCGAGGAATCGGCTTTAGCTTCGAAATCGCAGAATAAGTCGACAGCCCCGAGCAGGACAGCGTCGCCGCCCACACCGGATCGATGCCGCTAGCATCGATCAAATAGCGTGGATGCGGCACGATTAGGTGATCGGCATAACCACCGGGTCGCTGGATGCCGATCATCTTGGGCGCCATGCAGTAATTATCCAGCCCTTCGCGGCAACGCACGCAGGCGCCACAACCGATCCAAGGAAAGATCAAGCGGTCTTCACCGAAGGGAACACCGCCGGCATCCGGTCCAGCAGCGATGACGGTTCCGTACGGCTCATGGCCCAAGGTGACCGGCGGCGCCATGCCGCGCTCGCTCATGTGCAAGCGCCGGCCGCCGCCGAGATCGAAATAACCGTCGCGGATATGCACGTCGCTGTGGCACACGCCGCAGTATTTCAGCTTGACGAGCACTTCCGTGCTCTTCGGCATCGGCGTTGCCCGCTCTATTTTCTCGAGCGGCTTGCCCCATTCGACAACATCGTAGCTCAGCATATCAGGTACTCAAATTGGTCATCACTTAGTTATGAGATCAACGACCCGCCGTTTTAGCAAAAAGTCGCGCTTATCGTTTCAATTATCGATTCGGCACGGACACTTTAATCGCCGGTGGGCGAGACGCGATATTCCTTCACCGCGTCAATCGCGTTGAGCCCTTGCGTCAGCTTGCTCGCATTGTCCGCTTGGGTGGTGCGGATAATCATCTGATATTCTATGAAGTCGGCTTCGACGTTGAGCCGATAGTTTAGATTAGCGACCGTGAAACCGTAATCGCTTAACAAATGGCGCATTTGCGCCTCGGGCATCGCCTTATCGCGCGCGAAGCGGACGACGAATTGAGAATAGAGCTGTGTCGGAATCCGGCTCTCGATCCATCTAAAGACCGACAGCGTCCCCAGCGTCAACAGGGTCGCGATCACAGCGGGAACGTAAAAACCGATGCCGATAAGAATACCGATCGCGGCGGTGATCCAGATCGAGGCCGCGGTGGTGAGCCCGCGCACCGAAAGTCCGTCTCTCATGATCGTACCCGCGCCGAGAAAACCGATGCCGGTCATGATTCCTTGCGCCATGCGCGTCGGATCGAGGGAAATCCGCCCTTCAGAAAGGTTTGGAAACCAATGCGTTTCATAGACCGTCACCAGCATCAACAGGCTTGTCGATAGACAGACGAGGGAGTGAGTGCGGAATCCGGCCGGCCGGCCGTGATAGCTCCGTTCGAGGCCGATCAACCCGCCGATTAACAGCGAGGCGACCAAGCGCAATGCAATGTCTAAATTAACGCTGTCGGTAAGTTCAATTTGGGCCATCGCGTCTCCAACTTTTGGCATCCGGAGCGATCTTGCAAGTCCGGCTGAGCACTGTCTATGGATTCAGCCGAGCGCCGAAATCCTAAGCGACGAGAACCAGCTGAGCAACCGCGACGGCGAACCCAAGCTCGCGCCGCATTTCGCCCGATCGATCTGTTGCGCTTTCGATTGTGTCATTAAACCTCAACGCACCAAGAGTTGCTTGATCAGCAGCGAGCGAAGCTGCTCCACCCGCTTGCGGTTGACGCCGAAGTCGCTGTGACCGAGACGCGAGGCGGAACGCACCGCGACCAGCTTCTCCGCTGGCCGCAAGTGCAGTTCGAGATCGTCGACAAAACCAAACACCGCGCTGCTGCACTCGGCGTGGAGATAATCGTCCGTCACACTGATGATCTTCGTGCGGGGTAGTCCGTCGATAGCAGCTTGAACCGCGCGCCAGCCATCCGTTGGCGGCACAATCAGCCGAAACGAGGCCACCGAATGGCCAGTGTCGAGGGCATCGCTCGACACGCAGTTGGGCGACGCGGGACAAGGAAGCAAGTGGCCGTCTTTGACTCCCAAATCGGCAGGTCTGGTTCCGGAGCATGAAAATAGCGGCATAGTTATAACGCTCGCGGCGAGAAGCCAGAGAACTTGCTGCTTCAAGTTAGCGAACACCCGCACGGACAGTCTATTCCTTCTTCTGCTCCGCCTGCCTGTCGAAAAACTTGAGCGCCATGGCGCCGTGGGTTGCTGCCGCTCCGGCACGCAGTGCCGCAGCGATAAAAGACGCTTCGACAACTTCTTCGCCGCGTCGCGCCAGCGGCGTGTGCCGCTTTGGCGTGGGCTTCCATGCAGTACGGACACTGGGTCGTCGCCGACACGGCGATAGCAATCAACTCGCGGTACTTACGGGGAATCGCACCGCCATCGCGCCCGACAGTTTTCTCGAGGCCGAGCCAGGCGTTAAAATCGTCCGGCGCCAGCTTGCGCATCTCGCGCATCAACTTCAAGTCGTTCTCGTCATGATAGTGATCCGACATTGAACATATCCTCCTGAGAGTCGCCGCATTATTCCCGTAAACGGCACGCGAAGCAATCACATTGACATCGTCGCTCGCCCTACGTTACTGCTTGTCTTATGCATGTTCATTCGAGCCCGCAACTGGCGGCACAATGCAGCGTCTGCGGCACCATGCTGTCCGGTGCGCTGAGCGCCGTCTACCGCACCTTCGGCATCAAACGGAGCCCGCGCAATCCAAACATCTGCACCCGCTGTAGCACCCATGTCGAAGAAGGGAGAATGGTGGAAATCACCGTGCTGTTCGCCGACCTGTCGTCGTTCACCGAGCTGACCCAAGAATTGGGCGCGGAGAAAACCCACGAAGTCGTCGATGCGTTTCTGCGCATGGCCACCGAAGTCTTAGTGAAGCATGGCGCGTTCATCGACAAATATGTCGGCGACGCGGTCATGGCGCTATTCAACGTGCCGCTTCGCCACCAAGACCACCCCCTACGCGCGGTCGCAGCGGCAACCGAATTGAGTGCAGCACTCAAGACTCTCGGCGCGAACTTTAACCTGGACCTGAAGGCCTCCATCGGCATCGCCACTGGATTTGCCCGCGTCGGCCGCTTAGGTTCCGACGACTCGAAGGACTACACGGCGATCGGCGATGTGGTCAACCTGGCGGCACGCCTGCAAGGCAAAGCCAGCGCCGGTGAAATTCTCATCAGCGAAGAGAGTTTTTCGAAACACCCAGCGGACTTTGGCGAAGCGAAATCGGAGCAAGTCGCGGTTAAGGGATTTCGCGAGCCGGTGACCGCCTATCGTCTGCGCGGCAATCAAGCCACGCGCCTGATCGGCGATCCGCCCGAGTCTTTGTCTAGAGAAGCGACCAGCATCGGCGCGATCATATTCGGCATCCTCGGCGCGCCCTGCGCCGTGGTCACTCTGATCGGGCCATTGGCAGTTGCGTTAGGAGCCGGCAGCGTGTTCGGATTAGCCGGTCTGCTGACATTCCTCGACCAAAGCAGTTTGCGCGTGCCTGTGCTCGCGCTCACGACACTCGCCGCTCTAGCCAATCTCTACACATTGGCCCATGCGAGAAAGCTACGTGCCGACGCCAAAGTTCCGGTCCAGCTCAAGACCATGACGACGCTGGAAAAGCGGCGCACGACCTTCGTGCTCGCCACCTCGGTGGTTACCCTCGGGATCGTCACCTTCGAAGTCGTCGCCCACATCCTGCTGCATTGAAATCTCATCCTGCGAAGCGCAGCAAAATCGAATGCCCACAGCCGCTAATTTCAAAGCTCCGACTGTTCAATCTTGAGCCGCCGGTCGATGACAAACGGTCCGAACGGCAACAGCGCCGCGACGAATACCGTTGCGGTCCAGCGCAACGGCCATCGGCGTTCGCCATGTGCCACCAGCAAACACACGCCAAAAGCTATGAAAAGCAAACCATGAATCCAACCCGCGATCTTTACCGCCTGCGGCAGGCCGGCGAAATATTTGAGCGGCATCGCCACGCCCAGCAGCAGAAGAAACGAAACCGCTTCGACCATTCCCACCGCGCGCAGCCGCCCCACCGCGGTCGTCAACATGCTAATTTTCGCACGGCAGTTCCGACTCGTTGCTCTCGACGAAACTAACCCGGCTGCTCCAATGTCCGTGCACGGAAGGTTTTCCCGGGGGGACGTCGTCGAGGGTACCGGAAGGAACCAGCGCGCGAGTGCCGTCACGCGAAGCGTGCGGGATTGGACAGTTGCAGTTGCTGCAAATCTGCCGGGCAAAACTTTTCGCTTCCGGCAGGTCGAATCGTTTAATCAGATTCTCGCCCTGAGTCCAGCGAAACTGCGCGATCGGCACCGCGATATTGGTCGAACGCACGCCGCCCGTCGCCTTGCGGCAGCGCGAGCAATAGCAGTGACCGAAGCGCATGAACGGCGTGGTCACTTCGTAGCGCACCGAATTGCATAAACAACTTCCCTTTAAAGTTTGCTCAGCCATAAAATCCTCCTAAAGTTGGCGATCGGCCGGAAGTTTATTTTGAAATGCGCTGCTTCGCAAGAACAACGGCAAATTGCCAACGGCAGAATCACTTGAAACGATTGGAACCCTTGGAACATCTGGAACGCGCTGCGCAACTGAAGCCGTTGACAGTCGCGCCACCCCTCTCCTAAAGTGACCCGACTAAACATTGGAGGAAGAACCATGGCTGATCCAGTACTCGTAACCAAAGAAAATGACATCACGACCATCATGTTGAACCGCCCGGAGGTCGGCAACCGCCAGAGCGACGCCACCTGGGCACAGGTAACGCAGATGTTCGACGACGCGGCAAAGTCGTCGCGGCTAATCATTTTTAAAGGCGCCGGCGATGATTTCTGCTTGGGCCGCGACTCCATGGGTGTGGCGCCACCGACTCCCGGTCCGGAAGCCTACGCCGTGCGCGAGCGCAGCGAGACGATCTTCAACCTCTACGGCGCCTTTCGCAACGCCAAAGTGCCGATCATCGGCGTCGTCCAGGGTCGCGCTGTCGGCTTGGGCTGCGCCCTCGCCGCGCTGTGCGACATTACCATCGCCAGCGATAAGGCGCGGTTCTCGTTTCCGGAAACCGCGCATAAGATCATGCCGACCATCGCCTTCTCCGCTCTAGTTGACCGCATGCCACGCAAGGCGGCCACGTTCATGATCTACTCGGCGCAAGAAATCGACGCCGACAAAGCGCTTACCTACGCGCTGGTGAGTGACGTGGTAGCGCATGGCGAATTGAGCGCCAGCGTCAATCGTCTAGTCGAGCATTTCAAATCCATGCCGCTCGCCGCCGTCCTCGCGGTCAAAGAGTATGCCCGCACAGCGTTCAGCCTCAGCACCCAAGCCGCCACCGACTTCGCCCGCAACCTGCACGCCACGGTGAACAGCTACTCGGGAATGCGCTAGCTAGAATTGCAAACAATTGGGATCTCGCGATTTCAAACTACCGGGCGATTATCTGAGAGTTTCGCGCAAGGCAGAATCATGCAGCTGCAACGCCAGCACGGTTAGCGACGCTTTAGTGCCACGCGCAATTTCCGCTCCGGTAAGCGATTGAGCAAAAGCTTGCCGACATAACTGCCGATGAAGCTAAAAGTGACCAGCCCGATCAAAGGCGAAAGGTAACGACCGACGGCGAAGCCCAAAGGCACGAAGGTGACGATCTTGAGGCTACGCTGGATCGTCATCACGACAGAATGAGTGCTGACGAACTGATGGCGTTCCGGACAAGCCGGCGCGACGAAGGAGGCCACCAACACGCCGGTAGCCGCTTTTGAAGAAGTTAACAATCAACGCGGTGAGAACTTAGCGCTAAATCTACTTGGTCAAATAAGCCCGCCAAGGCGTCCAGTAATACTTCTCCCAACCCTGGCTGACGCCGGCGAAATCTTCATCCTCAACATTGATGTGGACCAGGTCAATCCGCGCACCGTCGTCCGCCGGCCAGAATGACAACGTCAGCACCGAGTCCATCGCCGTCAGCGGCCAACTCGCCGAGCGCCAGGTTTGCACGATTAACGACTTCGGCAGAACGTGCAGGATAGTGCCTGAAATCATGCCGTCGAAGGCACGAAACACGCCGCCCGGGCGTGGCTCCAAAGTCACTGGCAACCCAGTAAATGCCGCGTGCGCCTCGGCATCGAGATACATGTCGAAAAGTTTATCTGGAGGCGCCGGCAGCGCGGCGGCCATGATGATGTTTCGAGGCATAGCTAAAGGCTCCTTTCCCTACGTTGATGGCAGAATCCTTAAATACAACCTAAGGCCCTGAGTTCGCCAGCACATTGCGCTGAACTCTCGAACCGGATCGTCCGAATGCCGAATTGCCGTGCGGCGGCTAAATTGACTTCGACATCATCGACAAAAACAGTTTCCGCGGCGTCGAGTTTGTAGGATTCCAGCAAGTGAGCATAGATCCTTGCTTCAGGCTTGCACAGGTGCACCCGGCAGGAAATTACCTTGCCGCTGAAGATATCCCAGAAGCCATGGGTGCGTTCGAGATATTCGATGGACGCGAAATGCATATTCGACAGGCAGTAGAGAGAATGGCTCTGGGATTTTAACCGGTAAAGCAGTTCCACTGTGTCGTCAATGGGAACCAATGCCGGGGGCACGTTGTTTAGAAAGCGACCCACATCTGCCTCGGAGAGTCCGGTGCGCCGCGCAGCCCGCGCCACCGCATCTTCCGGCGCCATCGCGCCGCGGTCGAGCTCAAGCCAATCGGCATGGCCGACAAACTCGGAGTGTAGAACTTTACATTTAGCAGGGTCGTCAAAGATCTGCGCCAGCAGTGCCGCCGGCTCCCAGCGCACGACGACTCCGCCAAGATCGAAAATTATGTTCATGATGCTCGCTCTAACCTCGTACTCCACCAAAATGAGCCGAATTGCTAAATTCTACGGCGAGCGCTCCTCCCACACAAGAACATCTGAGACTTTGACCGCACAGCACCAGGCTAGTTAGCCTGCTGAGGCGATTTTGTTACACAGTGCCCGTGCCGAACCGTTAGCGTGCCGCATAGGCCGCGCGGCTGTCCTTTCCAGGCCTGGTCGCTGGCCGATTTGTTACGCCTCGATCTTGTCGTGCTCACAGAGAGCTGGCGCAGCAATTTCCGCGTTCCTGTCGAAAAATTGACAGCAGCACTTCGCACTTAACGGTGCTCCGGGTCATGCCCAAATCGAACGGTTTGAACGATTTGAACATTTTGAACGGCTTGAACTCTTAATCCGCAACTCCGATTCACACAGGATGTGCTAAAATGGCTGAAAAGTATGCCACTCGATCTAGGATAAAAAACCGGTGACCCAGGAAGAACTCCGCCTGCAACAGGACCGCGCCCGCAAAGCCAACTGGAAACGCTGGGGACCTTACTTGTCCGAGCGCCAGTGGAGCACGGTGCGCGAAGACTACAGTCGCCTACGGCACCGCGTGGGATTCGTTCCCGCACGATCACGCGCGCAGCCGAGCCTACCGCTGGGGCGAAGACGGGCTCGGCGGCATCTCCGACCGCCATCAGTATATTTGCTTCGCCCTGGCCCTGTGGAACGGCAAAGATCCGATCTTGAAAGAACGCCTCTTCGGCCTCACCGGCAACGAAGGAAACCACGGCGAAGACGTTAAAGAGTATTATTTTTATCTCGACTCGACGCCGACCCACTCCTACATGAAATTCCTCTACAAGTACCCGCAAGCGGAATTTCCCTACGGGCGGCTGGTTGAAGAAAACCGCCGGCGCGGCAAAGGCGATAAGGAGTTCGAACTCATCGACACTGGCGTTTTCGACGACAATCGTTATTTCGACGTTGTGATCGAATACGCCAAGGGCGGCACTGACGATATTTTGATCCGTATCGAGGCCACCAATCGCGGCACCGAGGCCGCGCCCTTGCACCTCTTGCCAACGGTCTGGTTCCGCAACACCTGGTCCTGGGGCTTGGATGCGCGCAAGCCCAGACTCAACCGCGAGGAAGCCGGCCAAGTGACGGCGATCAAGCTCAATCAAAACTACTACGGCAGCCGCTGGCTCTACTGCGAAGGCAGACCCGAGTTGCTGTTCACCGACAACGAAACCAACGCGCAGCGCCTCTTTGGCTTGGCAAACGAATCGGCCTACGTCAAAGACGGTATCAATGAATACATCGTTCACGGCGCCAAGCAGGCGGTCAATCCGGCGGCGACCGGCACCAAGGGTGCGGCGCATTATCAGATGACCGTCGCGCCTGGCCAGACGATCGCGGTGCGATTGCGCCTTAGCGACGGCGCGCCCGGCAAACTGAACGCCCTCGACGGCAAATTCGAAGAGTTATTCACGCAACGGCGCAATGAAGCGGATGAGTTTTACGCCATGGTGAGTCCCGATGGCGTGCCCGCGGACCGGAAGAACGTCATGCGCCAAGCCTTGGGCGGACTGTTGTGGAGCAAACAGTTTTACTACTACGACGTCAATCGTTGGATCAAAGGCGATCCAGGCAGCGCCGATCCGCCCAAGGAGCGCGCCGCCGGCCGCAATCACGAATGGCGCCACCTCTATAACGCGGATGTCATCTCGATGCCGGACAAGTGGGAATATCCCTGGTACGCCGCTTGGGATCTGGCCTTTCACTGCGTCGCTTTGGCAATCGTCGACTCGACGTTTGCCAAAGAACAATTATTGTTAATGACCCGCGAGTGGTACATGCATCCCAACGGCCAGCTTCCTGCCTACGAGTGGGCCTTCGGCGATGTCAATCCGCCGGTCCATGCCTGGGCGGCCTGGCGTGTCTACAAAGTCGAGATGAAACGGCGCGGCGAAGGCGACCGCAAATTCCTCGAACGGATTTTCCAAAAATTACTCTTGAACTTCACCTGGTGGGTCAACCGCAAAGACGCCACTGGGCGCAACGTTTTCCAGGGCGGCTTTCTCGGCCTCGACAACATCGGTGTCTTCGATCGCAGCAAGCCGTTGCCCACCGGCGGATTTATCGAGCAGTCCGACGGCACCAGCTGGATGGGCATGTATTGTCTCAACATGTTGGCGATCGCCTTGGAACTCGCCAAGGACAACCCCACCTACGAAGATGTCGCCAGCAAGTTCTTCGAGCATTTCGTCTACATCTGCAGTGCCATGAACAATCTCGGCGGCGAGAATATCGAATTGTGGGACGCCAAAGACGGATTTTTCTACGATGTCTTGTCGCTGCCGAACGGACAACGTTCGCACCTGAAAGTCCGCTCCCTCGTCGGCTTGATCCCGCTCTTCGCCGTGGAAACTTTAGACCCAACGGTGGTCGACAAATTGCCGGGCTTCAAACGGCGCATGCAATGGTTTATCGAGAACCGCCCGGAGCTCAGCGAGAACATCGAAACCGAGTCCACCGACGACGGTCCGCGCCGCTTTCTCTCCCTGGTCAATCGGCATCGACTGAAACGCGTGCTTCATTACATGTTGGATGAGAATGAATTCCTGTCGCTCTACGGCATCCGCGCCGTCTCGCGCTACCATCGCGACCACCCATACACGCTCAAAGCCAACGGCATGGACTACCGCGTCGACTACGAGCCAGCGGAATCGACCACCGGCATGTTCGGCGGCAACTCCAACTGGCGCGGCCCGATCTGGTTCCCGGTCAATTATTTACTCATCGAGTCGCTGCAGAAATTCCATTTTTTTCTCGGCGACAACTTCAAAGTCGAGTGTCCGACCGGCTCCGGCAACAAGATGAATCTCTGGGAGATCGCCGGGGAGCTATCGCAACGCTTGACGCGTATCTTCACTGAAGATCAAAACGGCCACCGCCCGGTGTTCGGCGGCACGGAAAAATTCCAAAACGACCCGCACTGGCGCGACTTGATCCCGTTCCACGAATATTTCCACGGCGACAACGGCGCCGGCATCGGCGCCAGCCACCAAACCGGCTGGACCGCGCTGGTGGCAAAACTGATTCAGCAGTACGGTGAGTGATTGGTTTCGTTTCGAGTTTCGGGTTGATCTTCCCCACAGTTCCGATACCTTTTTGCGACCTTTGTATTGCTAAAGTTCAACGCTTGCGTAGCTTGCGCAAATTCACTTGACCCGTTGTCCTAAGTAGTCGCCTCAACGAGAAAAATCCATTTCACCACGGACGACACGAAGGTACGGATAATTTAGGTTTTGAACTTCGTGCTCTTCGTGTCCTTCGTAGTGAAAACTCTTTGCCACTTGGTTGCGGCACCGCCGCGCATACGCTATGCATCGACCATGCGTATCTGCTCCCTGCTGCCGGGCGCGACTGAAATTGCTTTTGCTCTAGGTCTTGGCGATCAAATTGTCGGCGTCACCCATGAGTGCGATCACCCCGCAGAGGCGCAGGACAAACCCATCGTGGTCAAAAGCCTGTTCGACCACAAACGCATGAGCGGTGCTGAGATCGACCGCAAAGTCGCCGAGTTGTTACAAACTGGCAAAGGGCTGTACTTCATCGATGATGCGGCGTTCGCCGATGCTGCGCCGGATGTCATCCTCACCCAAGGTCTGTGCGAGGTCTGCGCCTTGGACTACGACGAAGTCGTCAAAGCCGCCGGCAAATTGTCACGCCCGCCTGCGATCGTTTCTTTGAACCCCCATAGCATGCAGGAAATCCTCGACGATATTCGCCGCGTCGGCGCGGCCACCGGACGGAACAGCGCCGCCATGGCCCTGGTCGACGATCTGCGCCAACGCATCGAGCTGGTCGGTCGCCGCGAACCGGGCCGCCGCCCGCGGGTGGTTTGTTTGGAGTGGTTCGAGCCGCTCTACAGCGCCGGTCACTGGGTGCCCGAGATGGTCGCCCTCGCCGGCGGTCACGATGTCATCGGCCGTGCCGGTGAGCCTTCGGCAAAAATCGACTGGCGCCAGGTTGTCGATGCACAGCCGGATGTGATGTTGCTCATGCCCTGCGGTTTCGACGTGAGGCGCACAGTGAAAGAGTCGACACCGCTACGCGCCCTGCCGGGCTGGAACGAGCTGCCCGCCGTGCGCAACCAAAACGTCTTCGCCCTCAACGGCAACGCCTACTTCAGCCGCCCCGGCCCGAGGCTAGTCAACGGTCTCGAAATTCTGGCGCGCATCATTCATCCCGATACCGTCGAATGGTCCCTCGGGCCGACCGACGCAACGCGATTCAACTGATGTGGCGCACTGCGAAATTCGAGCAGCAGCGCCGCCACTAAAGAAGGAAGGGACTTGACCACGAAGCACACCAACTTCGAAGATCAAGTTTTTCGAACCCTTCGTGTCCTTCGTCCACTTCGTGGTGAGATTGAATTTGCCACTGAGTCAACGACGCGACCTGCCCTGACGTACCGAAACGACCTTGACTGATTCGTCACAAACATCATACCGCTCCGACCTGCGCGATATCCTCGCCCTCGGCATTCCGGCGATGCTTGCTCAAGCAGGCCAGCCACTGTTGAATATTGGCGAGACCGCCATGATCGGCAGATTGAGTGCCGAGGCGTTGGCCGCCCGTGCGGTAGGCGCAGCGATTGTAGGGACGGTGTATTGGATCTTCGCTTTCCTCACCTTCGGCACCACCAGTCTCATCGGCCATCATTACGGCGCCAGGAATTGCAGGGCCTGCGGCGATACTTATATTCACTCGCTGTTTCTCGCGCTCGCCGGCGGCCTATTGATAGCATGCGGCGGGGCCATGTTTGCCGAGCCGCTCTATCAGATTATGGGCGCGGAGGCTGGCGTGGCCGCGCATGGCGCAAGTTATTTTCGCATTTACATCTCAAGTGCACCGTTCACCTTAAGCATATATTGCGCGGTTGGTTTCTTTCGCGGCACTCAGAACACCCGAGTGCCAATGGTGATGGCGTTGGCTATCGCCACCATGCAACTCATACTCGACTACGGGCTGATCTACGGACGATTGGGCCTGCCGGCCCTGGGCCTGACCGGAGCCGCGGTGGCCGCCTGGTGTGCGCAACTCATCGGCGCGATGGCTTACTTCGGACTATTCTTATACTCACCCCAGACCGCCGCCTACCGCGCGATACCGTGGCGCATCACCATCGCTGGCCTGCGCCCGCTGTTCCGCATCGGTCAAGAGCTCGCCATCCGCACCGGCGCATTGCGACTCTCGCTAATCTTCGCCACCAGCACTGCCGCACGCATGGGCGCGGCGACTCTTTCGGCCTATGAAATTGTCTTTCAGCTCTTTATGCTTTGTTCCGATGTCGTCGACGGCCTGGCCATCGCTGGCCAAGCCCTAGTCGCCAAATACTTGGGCTCGGGAGAAAGGGCGCGCGCCTACCGCATGGGCGTGAGCCTGACGCTTTGCGGCGTGACCGCCGGTCTGCTGTTCGCAGTGAGCTTCGCCCTCGCGTGGGCGACTATCGTCAAGTTTTTTACCACCAGCGTCGAAGTCCTGGCGCTGCTGACACCTGGCGCGACGATCTTGGTTTGTCTGATCCAACCGCTCAACGGCATCGTCTTTGTCCTCGACGGGCTACTGATTGGCGCCCGCGACACCCGCTATCTCATGTGGGCCATGGTCGCCGGTGCCGCGATCATGATTCCGCTCACCTGGTCGGCGCGGCAATTTGGCTGGGGCTTACTGGGAATCTTGCTCGCCATCGTCACACTCATGATCTGGCGCGCCGCGACCAATATCGGCCGCTTCATCAGTACCGCCTGGCAGCGCAGCCACTGAGAAAAGTTGACGCCGGGAAACCGCGGTGATAGCTTCGCCAAACTTATCCATAAGACAAGAGGGAGACGAGTCATGGCAAAAACAATCCTGGTCACCGGCGGCGCCGGCGGAATCTGTTCGGAAATTTCCCGCGGCCTGGCAGCCGATGGACTAAACGTCGTCGTCGCGGACTACGCCAAAGACGGGGCGGAGAAAGTCGCCGCTGAGATTCGCGATGCCAAAGGCAGCGCCATCGCCGTACAGGTCGATGTCGGCGATCCCAAGAGCGTTGCATCGATGATGGAACAAGCGGTCGCGAAATTCGGCCAGGTCGATCATATCTTTTGCGGCGCCGGGGTCATGGATCGGGTGGCGATCGTCGACATGCCGGAAGAGATGTGGGACCGGCTGATGCGGATTAACTTGAAGGGCGTGTTTCTGTGCGCCCAAGCGGCCGCCAGGCACATGATTCCGCGCAACCAAGGACGCATACTCAGTATCGCCTCGGGCCGCGGCGTCGCCGGCCAGCCGCGCTCGGCTCATTACGCCGCATCCAAGGCCGGTGTAATTGCCTTCACCAAATCCCTCGCCGTCGAGTTGGCGCCCAACAACATCACGGTCAACTGCGTTTGCCCCGGCGCCACGGACACACCGATGTCGCGCATCGGCTTCACCGACGATCAATTCAAGAAACGCGAAGAGATTCCGCCGCTGCTAGACGGCCTGACGCATAAGTTCGAGATTGTCGGTCTGGTGCGCTACCTGCTATCCGACCCGGCAAAATATATTACCGGACAAACCTATTTCCTGCGCACGCCAAAGTAACGGCATCGAGACCGACCGTACAGCACGGCGATGACCGTGCGGCTTAAGGCGAATTTCTCGATCGAAAAGCATCAAGCCAATCAATAAGAGCGGAGCAGTGACGCCGCCGCAACTGTGCGGTCACAAAAATTCATTTCAACCGCAGCCGGCAAACTATCGCTTGCCGGCTGCCGGCCCATGAGAAGGTCTGAGAAGAAAGTCCTCGAAGTCGAGGGGTCGGGCCGATCAGTTGATCAATCCCGTGCTGCTGTCGAAGGTGAAGCTTGGCTTGCTGCCGGCAGGACGTTCGGCCGTCAATGTGTAAGTCGACGGTGTTGTCAGACCAATCGTCAGCGTGACAAGATTGGTCTTACGATAACCTATCAATAAAAGCGCATTACTGGTGGTAGGATAGGCGAGAAACTCACCGTAATAGCTCTCCATCGCCAAGGCCGCGTTGCGCAGATCGGAGCGCATCGAAGCGTCGACGGCACGCGCCCGATGAGTGGCTAAATTCTGGATCGCGATGGCCGCTAAAATTCCCAACACGGCGATGACAACCAGCAGTTCCAATAGAGTGAAACCGGCGTTGCCGGCACGAGGCCGATGGGGCGGGAGATTTATGCTTCAACATGAGTGGCGACTAAATCGAATTTCACTGGATTTTACTACACAGGCTTGAACTTGTCGAGAAAATATCACCAATGCCAAGAGCGTGCGCCGCTTTACGAATCCTTCGATTGCCCTTAGCTAACTTCTCGCGCCGAAAATTCACTAGCCGAACATCGGCATACGGGGCTCGGCGCCGGACTTTTTACACTCGGCGAGAAACACTTGATGGATCTCCGGATTCTGATCTTGGTATTCGATCTGAGCGCCGCCGTTTTTCACGTCCTCGCCGGTATCCTTCAATTCTTCGACTTTGAATTTGAAGCCCCAGGGTTTGAGCGCCAGATAGCGCGCAGGTTCGCCACCGGCATTGAAGTGCTGGTGCCACCACTGCATCGGCGGCGTGAACATGCTCATTCTACCCCACTCGACGCGCCGCTTGGCGCCATACTCACCTTCCGGCCAGAGGAACGAATAACCCGAGCCAGTGAGCATAACGATATGCGCGCCGGCGCCATGGCGATGGGCTTTTTTATATTTGCCGATGGGAAATTCCGACACATGAGCGCTCATGGTGTTATCGACGAACTCGAACAGCGTCGTGCGATTGTCGCCGCCGCGCTCTTTGTAATCCTTGGGCTCGAAGGCCCATAGATCGGAGATAAAGTTCGACTCCCACACCCGGCCGCGCTTGATCTCCGGCCCCAGATAGCGCCCGCCAGCGCCGCTCCAAGCATCGGCGCCGCCTTCGTAACGATCGGTAAAGGTGAAGCTGTTATTAAATATATAATCGAGATTGCGGTAACGATTGATCACCACCGGCGCATCGGTCAGGGAAATCAGCCGCACCGGCTCGCTCCCCTGGGCGTTGAAATGCTGGTGCCAGGTGTTGATCGGCGTCGAGAACAGACTGCCCTTTTGCCATTCGAGGGTATGTTTCTTGCCGCCTTCATTCCAGATCGTCGTCGCTCCCTGGCCCTGGAGGATAAAAACCGCCTTTTCGTACATATGACGCTGTGGTTTAAGTTGTCCGCCGGCGAGCAATCTCTTCGACCACCGTGTCGCACATGCCGCCGGCGCCGTCTTGATTGACGAATGCCGCCTTGCCGCCGCTACGCTGCCAGTCGCCCAACTCCAACGCTAACAAATCCGGCACGATGAAACCCTTGTGAACCGGAATCCCTTCCCACTCTTGATAAATCTCGTAGGGACTCTTCACCGAATATGCCGAAGCTTCGTTCAAATTTAGGTTCTTCATCGTTGCTTCTCCTTAACAGTCCGCCAACCGAAAATTAATTGATCCGCTCCATGTAAAAACCCAGAGCGCCGCGGTAAGCCCGGTCGATGGCCATCGACTCGCGAGCGCCTTCGAGCACGCGTTCGCAATCCGCCGGCGTCTTCGCATATTTCTCGAACATTTCCGAAATATTTTCGGAGTGCTCCATATCGGCAGCGACATGGACATCCATTGAGATCATGCGCTTGAGATTGATGCCCAACTCATTCTCGAACTTCTTGCCGACGCGAAACGACATGCCGCCGCCTTTGACGATCTTACCGTTGTTGCGGCGCTCGAGCATATGCGAAGCGGTATACGCCGTCAGCCAGTGGCTGCGCATGGCGATATGATGCCAGGCATGAAAGCACGCCTGCACCATCGCCGGCACCTGCGCGTTGTCAAAATCCTCGCGCTTGAGGCCGATGACCTCGCCTTGCTTCACGGTCAGGTTGTAGTGATCCATGCCGGCGCGCGGATCGTTGATCAATTCATCGCTCTCATGCTCCCAAATCACCCGTTTCACGTCCAAAGGCGCAGCGCCTTGAACGTAGCCCCAGCAGTCGCGCCGGTTGCTTGTGTATAAAGCGTTTTGGACGACGTAAAAACGCGCCCGCTCCATGGTCAGCGGCAGGTTGAGTAACGCCTTGAACTCGACACTGTCGAACTGGTCGTTGACCATTTGGTCGAGCTCGGCACAAAGATCCTTCACTAGATTCATCGTTCCTCCGTCTGAATGCTGCTGCAGAATCGTTAGTCCAGACTATCCAACATGTCGGCCAAGTGGCCGCGATAGACGCGGTCGATCATCAGGCTTTCACGCGCGCCGCACAGGATCGCCTCTTGCGCCGACGGCGTAGTCGCGTACTGCTTGGCCACCTGCATCAACAGATGGGCATGCTCGACGTCCATCACCACATGCTCGGCATTGTTGATTTGTTTTTTCATCGGTATGCCAAGATCGCGCTCAAAGATCGCGGCGATGCGGCGCGACAACGAACCGCCTTCGATAAGCTCGCCGGAATTGCGCATTTCCAGGATCGCCGAGGCCGCGATCGCTTCGAGCCAAGATTTCTGCGCCAACTGAATCCAGGCGCTAAAACAAACTTCGCCGCCATCCAAGCGCGCGGTCTTCTCGAAGGCCTCGGCGTTCAGGCCGAACACTTCGCCTTCTTTGATTGCCAGGGTGATGTGATCCACTTTGCCCTGGGCCTTCTGGCCGACCAACTCGTCCTCTTCATGGCGCCAGACGATTTGTTTGACCGGCAAGGGCGACGAACCCTGCACATAGCCCCAGCAGTCACGCCGATTCTGCACATAGTAAGCCATCTGGATCGAGTAATGCTGGGCCCGCAGTTTGGTAATCTTACTATTCAGCAGACGCTTGAACGGCTGGGACTGGAACTGCTCGTTGCACAGCCGCACCAGCTCCCGCCACAAATTATCCAAGCCATTCGCTCCCGCGGACATTTTTGACTCCCGATTCTTAGTTGAGCCCTTTGCGTACTTTGCGGCCAGTTGATCCGGGTCCGACAACTCCCCGTCAATTTTTAACACATGCAAGTTTGCGCTCCAATAAGCGGTTGACCTCTTCCAATGGGCTCTTATGCGCCAAGTATTACACCCGCTCGTCCAAGCGAACTTACACACCGAACGCCAAACTCTTGATCACCACCGGCACGAAACCCTCTTCCGGCACCACTGCGCCGACATCGATGAAATCCAACTCGGACAGCGCCACTTCGTCGATGCACGGCATGTTCCATTTGGCCGATAGCATGCCGCCGATCACCTGGCCGACGTTTTGGCCGAAGACCAAGGCGACCGGACGGTCGTCAGCGGCTAAGCGCGCCAACGCCGCATCGATGCCCTTGGCCATATCTTGCGCCGCGCCGTAGCCGACGAACGGCGGCGTCGAAAATGCCAGAGCGAAAGGCGAGCCGCGCACTTCCGGGTCGCGCGCGCCGAGCAGTTGCACAACCGCCTTTTCAATCCGCTCCGTCACCGGCGTCGACCAATCGCAATGCACGACAAACACGCGCAGGTTACGCACCGGCAGATGGAGACTGTCAGGAACGAAGATCGTCTCGCCGCTCAACTGTACCGTGTATTGCGAAGCGCCGATAACCGTGGCGCGGATGCCTTCACCGGCGTCGAGAATATCGAACCCGCGGGCTTCCGCTTCGCCGCGAATCGCGCGCCCGAGAAACGGCCCGAGATCGCCGAAGGAAGCGCTTTCACGCGCATAGATATATTCGGACACACCGCCGGAGAAGAGAATGCCATCGATCTTCGGCAGCACGCCCAATCCCGCGGTAACGTAAAAGTCATCCCAAGGCTGCGCGCCGCTGGCGATTGCATCGAACAAAGCTCGCGCCATCCGGTTTGCCAAGCGCGCGCGCAGTTCGACAGGTGCTCTCGCGCCGTAGTCGAGGTTTTCACCGAGGTCAGCAAGAAAGCGCCTGCCGCCTTTCTCCAAGCGGACGATTTCATCTGCACCGTTGTGCGCCACCAAGCGCGCGCCGATATTGACCGCTGTGGTACCGCGAATCCGCCCTGCCTCGATGACGCTGATCTTGGTCGTGCCGCCGCCGACATCGATATTGAGCAGCGTCAGTCCCTGGTCGCGGCTCTGCTGCACCGCCCCCGAACCATGGGCCGCCATGATGGTTTCCAACGCCGGTCCCGCGGTGGCGCAGACGAACTTACCGGTTTCATCGGCGAACAACTCGGCGATCTTCGCCGCATTATCACGCCGCGCGGCCTCGCCGGTGATAATCACCGCGCCGGTATCGATATCGTTCCGACTGAGTCCCGCCGCGGCAAAGGTTTCCTCAATCAATTCTCTAAGCGGTCCAGCCTCGATGTTCCAGTCGCCGGAAAATGGCGTCAGCAGGATCGGCGAGCGCGCGATCACCTTGCGCTCCAGCACCAACGGTTTGCGCTGCAACACCGACGGGTAACCGATCAGCAATTGTGAGAACATCAGGTGCGAGGTCGACGAGCCGATATCGATGCCGACGCTGGTCAAATGGGTATGCGGCCCCACCGCGCCCTCATGATCATGCCCATGATCGCCGTGGCCGCCATGCTCATGTGTCGTGATCGCCATGAAATTTACAGTTTGAATTCTAGAAAAAACTTTAGCCATTGAACCGACCATTCCGACGTCTTGTCCCTTCTCCCCTCGCGGGAGAAGGTTAGGATGAGAAGGTACTCAATGCCTTTTCTTTCAATCGGCCTCGTTGATACGAAATAAACAAATCATCGATCGTCACCGACTGCGCCAACAACCCTTGTTCCCCGGCGTAGCGGACCATGGTGCTCAACACCTTCTCGTTATGCTTGATACCAAACTTCCAGGGATCGGCCCCCATTACCGCGCGCTGCTCTTCCCACACCTGGCGATTCCAGACGAAGTTCGAATAGGTCGCATCGGCGTCGTCGCGCAGCGCCAGATTCTTGGCCGCGACACAAGCCTCGAACATTTCTTGCGCCGCGCCGGGGTGTTTCTCCAGATAGGCCGCGTGAAAAGTGATCGCATGGCTGGTCGGAAAGATGGCCGTACGGCGAAAGAAATCCTGTTCCACGGCTTTGGAATCGGCGAGCAAACGACGCCAACCTCGCTCCTCGGGAAAGTCCGGTACGATGATCGCGTCGAATTCGCCTTTGAGCATGCGCGCCGCCAAGGATTCGCCGCTGGCCACAACATCGAGCCGCGTCCCCGCCGGCAACGTCACATCAACTTTGTTTTTGCGCGGCATTACCCAGTGAATATCCGCCGGCTTGACGCCGTACTCGTCGCTCAAGATACCACGCGCCCAAAGCCCGGCGGTGTTGAGCCAACTGGGAATGCCAACCTTCTTGCCCTTGAGCTGCTTCGCCTCGGTCAGCGGCGAACCCTCGGGCACGAAAATATAGGACTGGCGAAATTTGCGATTGGGGAAAACCGGGATCGCCATATACGGCGCGGCGCGGCTCTTGAGCGCCAGATACATCGCCAGGGAGAACTCGCCGGCGTCGAACTTGCCGGCCATGAACTCGTCGTGGCCCAAGCCATCGTTTTCGTAAGCGATGGCGCGCAGGTCGAAGCTCTTGAGCCCGACCCGGCCATCGCACAGCGCCTTGGCGCGCAAATGGTAACCGGCGGCAAGCGATAGAGTCGGTTTGTCAGACATGCTTCTTCCTTTGGCGGTATTCAGCAAAAACCTATTTCAAACTGCGCAGCAACGAAAAATCGAACATTTCATTGACCATAAGCCGTTTGCCGATTTCGCCGCGGGCCAAGGAATTGTCGAGATATTTTTGGATCTGCTCGTCGCGCAGGGTTAAATTATCCATGGTCACGCCCATGATGTCCTCGTAGGATTCGGTGGCGTTGGCCGTGCTCACTTTGAAATCCTTCTCGATATAGCTAATCACGCCGGCGCGGTCGCGCCGCATCACCGCCACCACATCGCGCATGGAGCGCAGCATGTTGCGCACCTGCTCCGGCTGTTTGTCTATCTTCTGGCGATTGGCGACCAGACCGAGCCAGGGCGCTTCGGCCAACGACCGGCTTCGAGCAAGAATTTTATAACCTTTTTCCGCCATCATACCGGTAAACGGCGGGCTCAATACCGCCGCGTTGACGGTTCCCTGTTGAATCGCCGCCAGGCTGATCGTCGTGCTGCCGGTCTGGATGAAGGTCACCTTCTTCGGGTCGGCGCCGGCACTCTCGATCATTAGCGAACCATAACGATGGCTTTCCGAGCCGATGCGCGACACCGCGACTTTCTTACCCTCCAACTCTTTCGCGTTGGCGGTGCCCGCCGGGCTGACGAGAGAAAACAGCGGTGCCCGGTAGAGTATTGCCAGCGCCTTGATCGGCAGCGAGTTGGCGATGGCCGTTCCCGCCGGGCCCACCGATGGCGTGTAAGTCGATTTCACCAGACACCAAGCCCGCCAACTGCAAATCGCTGCGCATCTGAATCAGCTCGACGTTGAGCCCATGCTTATCGTAAATGCGCAGCGCTTTGGCGTAGTAAAAAGGCAGAAAGACCACGTTGCGCACCGACAACGCGACCCGCACACGCTCTTCGGCGCGGGCCGCGGAGCCGGCAAGCGAGCCGAAACTTAAGATAGTAACGATCCCAAGCAGACGGTTTATCTTCATGCCGCCTAGGCACTCCTCACTTGACCGGCCACGGCGATAATTTTCAGTTCGGTGAGCAAGTCGCGCAGCTCGTCGTAGGCCTCGCGGCTGAGCGGCTTGGACGGCCAACGCGGATACATTTTCACGTCGAAACCGCGCAGCCGCATCGCTTCGCGATAGATAGTCCGGCCAAATGGACCGGCCAAACGCAGGAAAATATCGTGAATGCGGATCACGTCTTTCTGCAACGCCAGGGCGCGCACAGCGTCGCCGGCGTCGATGGCGCGGACCAACTCGACGCCGATCTCCGGGGTCACCGCCAAGGGCGGACTAATCGTCCCGGCGACGCCCACCGACATCGCTGCAACCAAGTTGCTCGCCAACGCGTAGGGCGCGAAAGGTGCCTTGACCGCCTTCATGTAAGCCATCGCTTCATCGACGCTGCCCATCGCCAGCTTGGCGCCGAAAATATTCGGCACGGCTTCGACCAGACGCGCCATGAAGTTGGGCTGAATGTTATAGCCGGAATAGCGCGGGTTGTTGTAGATGAGCATGGGCATGCCAACGGCACGGTCGACCATTTTAATATGCTCGATAATCTCGTACTCCGAGCGGTCAGCGTAATAGTAAGGCCCGACATGGCCGATGGCCTCGGCACCGATCGCCTTGGCATGCTGGCCGAGGTCGATGGCGGTATAAGGGATCGACCGCGCCGATATGCACCACCACCGGCACCCGATGCTTCACTTGTTGGACCACGATCTCGGCGACGTTTTTGCGCTCCTCCGGATGCATCGCCGCCCCCTGGCCGTAGGAGCCCAGAATAAAAAACGCCTGTACGCCGCTGGCGACAAACCATTCGGTCAGCTCGCGCATGAGCGGCTCGTCGACCCTGCCATCCTCGCGAAACACCGTCGGACTCGGTAACACCATGCCTCTAACTTCTTTCATAGAAACCTCCGAAAGTATTCTTCATTTGCGCCTTTTGCGTTCTTTGCGGCCAACATTACGAATCCGAATCTTCACTCTGTGATTTCTGTGCCCTCCGTGGTGAATCTTTCTACCCCCGCTCCGCTTCATCCATGGCCGAGCGCAGCATCGCGCCGTGCAGGTCCACCGAAGTCATGGCGCAGTATTCCAAACCATAGGTCGGCCGCTCTTCAGCCATGCCGGTTTCGAGCAGCCGCTGCAACGCCATGCGATTGAAACTCGCGTGGCCCATGATGCCCTCTTCATGCTCTTCCAAGTCCGCTTCGACATGAGTGGCGAAATAAGTGGCTTTGGCGCGGTCAAAACCATAATGCGTGGTTAGCGCTTGGTAACAGGCCGCCGACCAGTGGCCGATCTGCTCCTCGGTGGTCACCGCCGAGTACCACTCCGCCGCCGAACCCTCGTAAACGATGGTGCGCATGAAATCGATCTTGCCGCGAAATTCCGACAGCATCGAGGAGGTGAAAACTTCGTCTTCGCTGAGACCCAGCGCTTTCGCCGTTTCCATCATGACGAGAAAATGGCCCGGCGGTTTGGGATGAATAAACTCGTCGGCGATCTTCTCGCCAATCGGCCCCATCAGATCGCGATTCACCTTGAGAAAGGTGATATTGCGATGGTAGGTGCAAGCGGTCAGCGTGTTGATCTCGATGGTGTACGCGCCCCAGTTGCGAAAAAACAGCTGCAAGGTTTTATGCGGCAGCCTGCCGGCCATCAACTGCTGCATGAACGGCTTTTGATTGACCCGCGCCTCCCAGCGCTCGCGCACTTTGGCATAGAGTCCATCGACGATCGCCTTGGCTTCCTGTGAGGAATATTTTTTTCCTCGTTCGATAGCAATGTTCATGTGTCACCTCGCGACTGGTCGGTACGTCTGGCAAAAACATCGGAAATATTGCGTCAGGTGGCGTCCTGTCCAGGCTGACGCTGGGAGACGTCCCAACGCTTAGTGCTCCGTCATCGAATCTTCAATTCTTTCTGCACTTCGCGCAGCAGCGTGAAATCGCGCACCTCATCCGCCGTCTTCTTTTTCTCGGTCAGCACTTCCCACTCATGATCGGTGATCTCGCCGTTGCGGCTGAGCGAGTTAACTATCAGGTCGTAGGACCGTTCGGCCACCTCAGGGCTCTGCTCCAGATAACGGATCATCTGCGGCACCACTTCTTTGCGATTGTCGAAAACGAAACGGTGCGCCTTCATCAACGCCCGCACCACTCGTTTTACATGCTGGGGATTCTGTTGCAGCAAGCGGGTGGCCACCGCGATGCCGGAAGTCGGCAAGGCAATTTCGATATCCTTGGGCCCGGCCAAGGCGCGAAAGCCCTCGGTTTGCAGGCTCAAATCGAAGGGCGAGGAAACCGAGATCGCATCGACCAACCCCGAGCGCAGCGCCTGCGCCCGCACCGGCGCTTCGCCGAGCGTGATCGGCTTGATCATGTTCGGGGAAAAACCTTTGGCGCGGATCATTTCTTCGGCGGCCTTTTGATCCGAACCGAACAGCGTCGCGACGCCGAGTTTCTTGCCGTTGAGATCGCGAATTTCTTTGATCTCCGGCCTGACGATTAAGAAGTGTTCGGACTTTTTCACCGACACGGCGACAAACTTGATCGGAAAGCCGCCGACAATGCCGCGCAACGTGCTGCCGAAGGTTGCGGTAAAATCGATATCGCCGTTTAGCAACGCGGTGGCGCCCAGCCGCGGATTGACTTGGATCATCTCCACGTCCATCCCCTCCTCGGCAAAGAAGCCCTTGCGATAGGCGATGACAAACGGCGTGTTCGAGTTACTCCGGCTCGAGTAGGACATGCGCACTTTGGTCGGTTGCGCCGCATCACCCAGCGAAACGGCGGCAAGCAGCGCCACCAGGACAATGATCCACTGATGACTTGATCTTCTCCAGTACTCCATTAACGCACAACTCCATTACACCAATTCTTCATCGAATCGCTCCGGCGCAAACGGCGCCGAGCGCTGGCCCGGCCCGCCAACCAGCAACGCCGCCGCCAACTCACCCACCGCCGCGCTGGTCGTCATGCCATGACCGCCGAGGCCGGCGACCCAGAACAGCCCATCGACTTTCTTGTCCCAACCTATGACGAAGCGGCCGTCCGGGGTCAGCGTGCGCAATCCGGCCCAGCCGCGGCTGATGGACACTTCGGATAGGCCCGGCATATGGCGCTGGATTTTCTCGGCGAGCATTTCTTTAACGCATTCATCCACCGGCGGATCGCCCGGCGCTAATTCGGTCTGGTCGCAAGCACAGAGCAGCAAGCCGTCACCCTCCGGGCGAAAATAGATATCATGGGTGACGTCCCAGACAAACGGCCAACTGCGATCGATCCACGCCAGCGGCGGCGAGACAAACAAGTGGCGCCGGCAGGCGCGCAACGGCAGTGGCCGTGCGCCGGCCAACTCAGCAACGACGTTCGCCCAGGCGCCGCTGGCATTGACTAAGACCTTGCAACTCACGACGCCCTCGGCGGTATCCAACTCGATATCCGCGCCCTGACGCGCGCGCACGGCCCGAAGCCCGGCACTGTAGCGAATCTGCGCGCCCCGGCTGGCGGCGAACTTTAGATAACCTGACAAGAGCGCATGAATGTCGACGACGCCGTCGCTGGCGCACCACAGCGCGCCGTCGAACTCAGCCTCTTTGAGCACCGGCACATGGCCGATCGCTCTGTTCCGGCGACCACTCGGCGATACCGGGAACGCCGACACTCCGGCCAATCTCGCCATCCCGTTTTAGCTTTTCCCAGCCGGCACCGCTGCCGAGTAACAACGAGCCGTTGTTCTTGAATAGCACCGGCTCCGGCCAATCCGCCGGCAGGTTGCGGATAAACGCCGCGCCATCGAGCGCCAGCTTAGTCAGGTCGGGCTCGGCGATACACTGGCGCAGCATCGCCGCATTGCGTCCTGAAGCGTGAAATCCCGGGATGCTTTCCTGTTCCAAAACCAGGACATCGGCAACCCCCTGGCGAGCCAAATGGTAAGCGGTGGCGGCGCCGGCGAAACCGGCGCCGACAATGACGTAAGCAAAATGTTTCATGGTAATTGATCGCTCTCTAATTTCTATACGAAGTCCGCGCCATTTCCAAAGGGTTAGGTCGGAGTTTTCGCGGCCTCCTCGGGGTCCAAGGCGACGGCAATATTTTGGGTTTGAAACGAGCAGGAACTGCGCTATAGTCCAACGCAAATGAGAATCCATCGTTACACCCAGTGGGATGGCACGCAGGAAATTCTCTTTCCCACTACCGACGACATCATCAACCAGCTCTCCGACCATCTGCTAGAGGAAGAGGGCGTGCGCCGCGCCTTGCGCGACATGATGCGGCGGGGCTTTACCTCCGAAGACGGCCAGCGCTCGGTCAAAGGCATGCGCGATTTCCTGCGCCAGGCCGATGAGAAGCGCCGCGAGCTGCTCAATAAATACTCCCCCGACTCTTTCAAACTGACCCCTGAAGAGCAGCAAAAGCTCAGTGAAAAGCTTGGCAACCTCGCCGACAAGATGGAAGCCTACAATGAGCAGATGCGCAACTTCATGGAGCGCATGTCCGGCAAGTTCGCCGACCGCATGGACGAACTCGGTCAGAAAATGTCGGAGGCCTACCAGCGCTACCAGGAGCTGCAGCAACGCTTGAAGCAGCAGATCCAAGAACGCGGCATGCAAGGCAAGCCGAACATGAGCGGCGAGCAGAACCCGCAGTCGCTGATGGACATGCTCGACCGCATGAGCGAGCTATTGAACAACGAGGACTTCCTCAAAAACTTGCCGAGCATGATGGACAACGCCATCAACAACCTCGAAAGCATGTTGGAAAACATGAGCAACATGACCGAGGAACAGCTGCAGCAGATGAGCGACATGATGAATCAGATGCAGCAGTTGGAACAGTTGATGAACCAGTTCCCGTTCCAGGGCTCCCAGCGCATGGGCATGGGCGAGGCCGGGCAGGTGTTGAGCCAGTTGCGCGGCCTGGAACGCTTTCTGCGCTGGGGCCAGCGCGGCATGGGCGATCCATCGGATTTGAATCTAGACGAGCTGCGCGAGATCCTCGGCGAAGAAGCTTACGAGAATCTAAAATATTTGCAGAATGTCGAGCAGATGCTCGAAGAGGAAGGCTTTATCGTTCGCGGCAGCCACGGCCTAAAGCTGACCGCCAAAGGCATGCGTAAGATCGGCGATAAGGCGCTCCGCGAAATCTTTCAGATGCTCAACAAAAGCCGCTGGGGCAATCATGACACTTCCGCGCGCGGCTCCCAGGGCGAGCACATGGAAGAAACCAAGCTCTACGAGTATGGCGACCCGATGAACATCAATATCAGCGAGACGGTGCTCAACGCGTTAGAGAGACGCAAGCAAGGCGAGCCGCTGAGAATTCACCCGGAAGATTTCTCAGTGCACCGGGTCGAGTATTCGACTGTCGCCGAGACCGCTTTGTTGATCGACGTGAGCTACTCGATGCTGATGAACGACGCGCTCCACGCTGGCAAGAAAGTCGCCCTGGCGCTGCATCGCCTGATCCAGACGAAATATCCCCAGGACACGCTCCACCTGGTGGCATTTCGTTCCAATGCCAAGTTGATTCAAGCCGAAGATCTGCCGTCCATCGTTTCGCTCACCTACTTCATGGAGCATGGCACGGATATCAAAGAAGCCTTGCGCTACGCGCGCCAGCTGTTGGGATCGAATCGCAGCGCCAACCGGCAGATAATATTGATCACCGACGGCGAGCCGACAGCGGCAACCCTCGACCGCGGTGGCCGGCTGCATAGCGGCTGGGGCTCGGCGATGCTGCACGGCCGGATCGTGCACGAAACCTTGAAAGAAGTGAAACGCTGCACCCAGAGCGGCATCAAGATCAACACCTTCATGCTCGGCGCCGATTACTACCGCCAGGGATTCGTCGACCAGCTATCGCGCTTGAACATCGGACGGGTCTTCTACACGACGCCCGACCAGATGGGCAACTACATCATGGTCGATTATCTCAACAACAAGAAAAAGCGCGTCGGCCGGTAATCGCGAAGCGCGATTATCGAATCGCAAATTTCAGACAGCAAATTCCAAACCGCTAACGAGTTGAGAGCTGCAATCGCAGCCCCTCTGTCATTGAACCTTGAACGCTTGAACCTTGAACGGAGTCATTATTCCGTCACCAAAACGAGCACCCCAGTGTAAGCGAATAGGTGATTGGCCCGCCCTAGCGGCGCAAGCTCGTAACCACCGAACATGCCGATCAACGGGAAGTCGCCTAACACCTGTTTGATGTAAGCGGCGTCGATGCCGGAGATGCCGTACAGCGAGCTGCCGCGGGCACAGCAGTTGAAGTAGCAACCGAAGGCGGGCTTTTTGCCGTTCAAGCGCGCTGATTGGCGCTGTAACATCTCTTGCAAGTCGTCGCGGGCGCGCTGGCCGTCGCGCATGGTGAAAATCATCGACTGTCCTTCACTCACTTGGTCGGCCACCGCGACGATGCCCGCGTCCGGATCCAAGCCGATAATATTTCGCACCAGATATTTTCCCGGGGCAACGCTGTTTTCGCTGCGATCCGCCGGCAAGCCGACGAATATGACCGTCAACGCGCGCCGCAGATCTTCGGCCAACGGCCCCTTGAGCAGCTTGGCGAACACGGCCAACGCCGGCTGATTGTCGATCTCAAGGATCAAATTGTTTTTCGCCTTGGTGATGGTCATCGGCTGGGTGATCGGCTGGCAGCCTTGAGTGATGTCGATGTGGGTCTCGAGGGCGCCGGAAATATACATACCGGCTAGCGCATTGGTGCCAAGCTTGTCGCCGCATAGCTGATAGGTTGCCCCAGCTGCGCCGTTCTCAGAAGCGCCGGCGCCGGCGATTGGATGAAACCCGGCGCGTGCCTCGATCGCCTGCAAAAGTTCTTGCGCGTTACCGTTGTAGGTGTCGGGAAACAGCAGCATCAGCGATTTTTCATCCTGCGCCTTGGCGAGAAAGCCGCCAAAGGTTTCGCCTAGCTTCGCTTCATTGCCGCGCAGCGGTTCGAAGATAAATGGCCGGGCAAAAAAACGATCGGTGGCAAACACCATCACGGCAACGCCATGGTCGCCTTCGATCTCGCCGGCGCCGGTCAAGACTCCGGCGCCGCTCGATCCCGTGACGCAATCGGTGTCGATGACCCGCGCAAGGGTGGCGACAAGTTCTTGGCCATGAGCCGCGTGATCGGCGGTGAAAAATATTATTCCACCGTCGGCCCGGCCGATGCCCGCCTGCGCCATCGCTTGCTGGGCCGCTTCGCTAACCGCTTGTGCAGTAGAAGAGTTACTCGATTGTCCGACTCCGGCGCGTATCATAATGCCGGCACTATAGAGAACCTAAGCGCGCGGGGTCAAGTGGATTTGTCAGTCGAGCTCTTGGCGCCTGGGTATTCCGTCATGAGGGCGCAGGGAAATCTGATGCGGAAGGTCAAGCCTTTGCCAACCTGGCTGGCTGATGCCGACGCGCCTCGCCGGTTGCGGCAGCGCGTCCTTGATAATCCGTTGCATCACGTGTTCCCATTGCGATCCTGTCCGTCATTCTTGCCTCAAACCTCACAGGGCACACACACCGTAAAAACCGTGCCTTTGCCGAGCTCGCTTTCGACTTTGATCTTTCCTTGCAACAACGCCGTACAGCGCTTGACGATATGCAGACCCAAACCGATACCGTCATGCACCCGAGTATTCGAACTGTCGACCTGGCTAAACTTCTCAAAAATCACCGACTGAAACTCGTCGGCGATGCCGGCACCGGTATCGGTCACCGACATCACCAAGTTGCACTTCGCCGCCGGCGGCGCGGCGAGGCCATCGAGCCCCTCGACTTTGGCCGAAACCGTGATCGAACCTTCCGGCGTGAACTTGATGGCGTTATTGATAAGATTCTGCATGATGTACTGGAGTTTGGTCTTATCGCTTTTGACCATCGGCAGGTCGTGCGGGCAATCCCAGCAAAATTCCACTTTGCCGTCCAATGGCTGGGGATAAACGTTTTGTAATTCACCGAAAAAATCGCTGAGCACGACCAGTTCATAATGCGCCGCGGCGACTTCCGACTCCATAGCAATTGCATTCAGGATGTTATTGACCATGCCCAGCTGCACGCGATGTTGGGCGGCGATCTTGTCGAGCGGCCCACGCTGTTCGGCGCAAACCTCGCCGAAGAAACCGCTCTGCAACATCTCCAAGTAACCGCGGGCAACATTGAGCGGCGTGCGCAACTCATGCGACATAACGCCCAAAAACTCGTCTTTAACGTGATTGGCGCGCTCCAGATCCTTGGCGAGCTTGATGATCTCGCCGTGCGCCTGCGAATTGTGGATTGCCACGGACGCCTGACCGGCAAGCGCGCTGAGAAACTGGAACTCATCGTCGCTAAAAGGGCACTGCTCCCTGGCATAAAGAGCGAGCAATCCCAGCATTTGGTCATTGACCATGAAGGGAATGCTGAGGTAGGCGGTGAAACCGTGCAACCGGCAGAATTCAGGATCGCCCGTCCTCGGATCATTGGCTAGATCGTTAATCAGCAGCAAGCCTTTCTGCGCCATCTCGGCGTCGGACATGATACCGCTACTCTGCCAGCGTAGCATCGCGGCTCTCCATGCGGGTTCGTCGATATTGCGGCAGGCCACCGGCTCCAATAGCCCGCTTTCTTTGTCGCGCAAACGAATCGTGGCGGCGACTTGCGGCATGACACCCGTGACCTTTTCCAGCAGTGTGTCCAAGACTTCAGACAGCTCCAATGTCGAGGTCAGCGCGGCGTTGATGTCTTTGAGAACGACGATATGGTTGAGCTGCTTCACGGTGGTCTCCTGAAGCCGTTTGCGTTCTATCGCGTAGCTCAAGGAGCGCACCAGTAGCTTGCCGTCGATCTCCCCTTTGATCAGGTAATCCTGAGCACCGGCGCGCATGGCCTCCAAAGCCGTCGAATCGTCATCCAAGCCGGTGAGCACGACGATCGGCACGGCATCGGCTTCGCGCTGCATGCGCACCATCGTGTCCAGGCCCTTGGCGTCGGGTAAGCTGAGATCCAACAACACCGCGCTAAAGGTTTCGCGTTTGAGCGACTCGATGGCGGCGATGAACCGGTCGACATGGACCAAAGCAAACGGCGCCGGTTGAACCTCGATCAATGCTTCTTTGAGCAGGCGCGCGTCGCCCGGGTTGTCTTCGACTAATAGCACTTTCTTGGCTGATTCCATGCTGCAATGTCTCCATTACATCGGAATTGAAAAATAAAATGTCGATCCCTTGCCCAACTCCGAATCGAGCCAAATCTTGCCGCCATGGCGCTCGACGATTTTCTTACACACTGCTAAACCGATACCGGTGCCGGGATATTCTTCTCGAGTGTGCAGACGCTGAAAGATAACAAAAATTCTCTCGGCGTATTGCAAGTCGATGCCGATACCGTTGTCATGCACCGAGAAAATCCACGACTCGCGGTCGCGCCGGGCGCCGAAATGAATCACCGGCGCCTTGCTATTACGATATTTGAGTGCGTTGCCGATTAGGTTTTGGAACAATTGGCCGAGTTGCGTTTCATCAGCCACCATGGTGGGCAATTTATCATGGGTGACTGTCGCAGATGCATCTTGAATCGCAAACTGAAGAACCTGCAAACTATTGGCTAAAACAGCTTCGCAATCCGTCGGTGCCAGATCCTTTCCTCTCGTTCCGACGCGCGAATAGGCGAGCAGGTCCTGAATCAATCCTTGCATCCGTTTGGCGCCATCCACCGCGAAGCCGATGAATTCGTCGGCATCCGTGTCGAGCTTTCCTTTGTAGCGTTTCGCTAAGAGTGTGGTGTAGCTCGCCACCATCCTGAGCGGCTCCTGAAGATCATGGGAGGCCACATAGGCAAACTGCTCTAGCTCTTTGTTTGAGAACGCCAGCTCCGCTGCTTTCTTGGTCAAGGCATCCTGCGCTTGTTTGCGCTCCGTAACGTCGCGGATAATTGATGTAAAGAACGTTTGCCGATTTGCTTTCCAGCTCGCGAGCGACATCTCGATGGCAAACTCACTTCCATCCTTTCGCATTGCGGTCAAATCCACGGTCTTGCCGATCACGCTGGACTTGCCTGAAGAGAGAAACCGTTTGAGCCCGTGCCGGCACGCCTCCTGAGACCGCCTCGGCATCAGCAGAGTTATCGGCTTTCCGGCAACGTCGGTCTCCGTATACCCGAATGCCCGTTCGGCCGCTTTGTTGAAATAGATGATGTTTCCCTCACCGTCGGCGGAAATGATCGCGTCGTTTGCGGTCTCAGCCAAAGCGCGAAATTTCGCCTCGCTAAATTGCAGGTCCCGCTCCCTACGATGGCGCTCGGTGACATCTCTAAAGGTTGTCACCACGCCGGTCAGCTCCTCGCGTTCGATCATAGCGGTGCTGGTGTAATCGACCGGGAAGCTATGTGCCATCATTGCGCCAAAAGAACTCGTCGCTGCTGGTACGAGAATTTCCATCTCTGAGCGGCGCCAGAATCGGGTCCGCTTCCGCCGCAATGTCGGCGCTATCAGCGCTGTTGTGCCGAAGGATCTGGCCCAGGTGTTTGCCGATGCTGGCGCTCGGACCGAGGCGGAGCATACTTTCCGCTGCCGGGTTGATGAAGGTGACCTTCCCTTCCTGGTCCAAACCGAAGATGCCTTCTCCAGCACAGTCGAGAATCAGCTTAGTCCGTGCGAAGGCGATCTCATTGAAGCGCCAGGCGATAGCGCTGCCAACGCAAGACCAGAGCACAAAAAATGCGTGGATCCCGGCCCAAGTCCAAGGGGCATTTATAGCCGCGGGGTGGTTATACACTCCTTCAGGCCACAGGACTCCCACCACGCCGTGATGGAGGGCTACATAGACGACCGAGAGCAGGTAAGGAACCCAGTCTTGGTAAAGCGCGATGAAGACTAGCATGACGAAGAAATGAAAGTGGAACTCGATGTAGCCACCCGAGAGATGCACGAATATCGCCGACGAACTCATCAAACCAAAGCCGACGAGAGTCGCCCTAAGCTTCCGGCTACCCACGCGCCAACCTCCCAGGAGGGCAAAGAGGGCCACGATCAGCCCCTCTCCAACGGTGTGGAGCACCGTGTCATCCTGAAAAATGGCGCCAATGCTAAGCTCCCAGCTATACCCAAAAATCGGTCCAATGAGAGCAATCACCAAAGCATGAAGCCAAGTAAGCCCGACAAGAAAACGATGGCGCGCGGACCACACCTCCTCCGGCAGCGAACCGCCTGATGGTAGGAAACTCGAGAGACTCCTGATGCGTGCGGCAAGAGAAACCGGTGTTGACAACCTATCGTCCATTTTCAACCCCTATCTTTCCAATACGCGGAATCGGATTCGCCGAAGAGTTTCGAAAGCGTGTAAGTGAGCGTCGATGCTCGGCATCGTATCCGTGCAATAACGTAGAGCGCTCATCACAAGGCGCGCTCATGATCGGGTAATTTGACGATCGTGAACCAAAACTCTTCGAGCATCTTGACGATCTCGAAAAAACGGTCCATGTCGACGGGTTTAGTGATGTAACAATTCGCATGGGCGCCGTAAGTGACCCTGATATCGGCCTCCGCCTCGGAAGTGGTGAGAATGACTACGGGAATGGTTTTGAGCGCGGGATCGGCTTTTATTTCCCGCAGCACTTCGCGGCCGTCTTTGCGCGGCAGATTGAGATCGAGCAAGACCAGATCAGGGCGGATCGCGCCGGCATAAGAGTTTTTTTGTTGCAATACATCCATCGCTTCGATGCCGTCTCTGGCGACCGTGAGATTCACCAGCAAACGGCCCTCTTTAAGTGCCTCCTGAGTAAGCCGCACGTCGCCGATATTATCCTCAACCAACAAGACCTCGATGACCTTTGGTGAAGCTGCAACATTCATAGTTGAACATCCCTTCCATTGGGTAACTGGACAAAACTATTTATCGGTCCTGGTTGTGGTTTGCCCAGAGAGTTGGCAACACCCGCCCACAAAGCGCTCAATCAGAGCAACTGCTCGGAATGATCCAGGTTCGCTATAAAAGCGAAACATATGCCAGCCGGAGCGATTGTCAGCCGTTATAATTCAACGGGTTAGCGAGATTGGAAACGACTTGAGCAAACCAGAGTGGTTCGGATCAGACTATTTTGAACATCAGTTACTTTGACGAAACATTTGTGTCGATCTGGGCTCGATTAGCGCCGGACAAAGACAAGAGGACACAGGGGGTTTGAAAAGAGCTCAAATTCCGACTAAACCTTATAAAAAAGCCTTCCCCGCTCGTGCTCACTTTTTAGGAAAACTAATGAAGATACATCAAATTCCGCTTCTGCGTGACAACTACGGCTATCTAGTCGTCTGTGAGAAAACCAAGCAAGCCGCCATCGTCGACCCGTCGGAAGCCGACCCGGTTTTGCGCCGCATCGAACAAGAACGAGTTGAGCCGGTGGCGATCCTGAACACGCACCATCATCGCGACCACACTGGCGGCAACCAAGGCCTGCTGGCGATCCACAAGCTAAAAGTTTACGGCCACAAAAGCGATCAGGAGCGAATTTATGGCATGAGCGACGGCGTCGACGAAGGCGCCACGATCCAGATCGGCGAGCTCAAGGGAAGCGTTTTCTTCATCCCCGGCCACACCACCGGTCATGTCGCCTATCTTTTTGAAAATAATCTATTTTGCGGCGACACCCTGTTCACCGCGGGTTGCGGCCGGCTCTTCGAAGGCACTCCTGAGCAGATGCACAGCTCCCTGATAAAACTCATGTCGCTCCCCGACAACACCCAAGTGTATTGCGGCCATGAATATACCGAAAGCAATCTGCGCTTCGCCATGACGGTGGAGGGGAACAATCCAAAGGTGGCGGCGCGTTACGAGCGCGTCCAAGGACTGCGCGCGCGCGGCACGTCGACGGTGCCGTCGACCATGGAAGAGGAAAAGCTGACCAATCCGTTTTTGCGCTGGGATAGCAAAGAGATCCAAGCCAGCGTGAAAGCCGCCGCTTCCGGCAACCGCGCCGACCCGGTATCGATTTTCGCCGCGGTGCGAAAAATGAAAGACGCGTTCTAGAAATCCTTAATCCGTGGCCGGCGCTTACCATCAGCGTAAGCTTTGCCGATCAAACTCACCTCGCTATTCTCCATTCTCAATGCTTCACTCCCTGCCCTTGCGGTGCACCTTATCAACGGCAAACTCTCTACCGCTGCCATGGCACACCACGCAGGCTTCTTGGCCGTTTGTCGTCGTCATAGTGTCCATGTGAATCTTTCGCCGGCTCTTTGGTGTGACACGAAATGCAGGCGCTAGTGATCGGTTGGATCGCTTTGACGCCGCCATCTGTTTGCGGAATCAAAGTTGGTAACAGGCCAACCGGTAAAGGTGGCTGGTTGGCACCCGGCACATGGCATTTGACGCAATTGCGCAGGTCGCCGGGAAAACGGACATCGCCCATTTCGATCGGGACCGGGTTTGACCGGGGGGCCGCCATAGATGATTAAGGACTCGTCCGCCGCCGCGCCGGTGTGAATCCGATGAATCAGCCGTTTGTAGTGAATCGTTTTCCGGCGGCATCGGCCCGTTGGCGACTTTGCGCTTGTCTTGGTCCGTCTGCGCTGCGTTGTGGCACATGACGCAGTACTCTGTCTTGCGCCGCGCTTCGCCGTGGGTCGCTAGCTTCAGGTGGCAGACATTGCAGTTTTCTACCTTGACCGCTTGTCGACGCGGCTCGGCGTCCTTGTCGGTGATCGGGAAATATCGAACCATGTTGTCCCCGACGTCCCGCTGCCCCTTGATCGACGTCGCCGTTGGACTTCCGCAAATCGTATTCGCCGAACCCCTTGAATACCGATGGCGCCGGAACCGGAGGCGTCGGGAGGAATCATGTAAAGGAATTTGTATGTGTGAACTCCGTTGCCCGCGGGTTCGAGCCTTCCGCACGTCTTCATCGACATCGACTTTATAGTCTGACGTTGGCCATGCGACGACCAATCTCAGATTGCTCCATCTTGCCGGCATCCAATGGTTCGCCCTTTTTGGTCCTTATGCTGAAGGTCGCCACGGTTGGGTTCTCGCCGGGCTTGCCGCCATCGATCTTCAAATCTCGAAGACCAAGCCGGGTAGTTGCGCGGAGAACCCCGGAGCGGTGTGCGCCCCCACCACCGACGGTCCGAACTCCGGGCCTTCAGGTTGGTGGCAACCGACGCAGGTACCGTCGGGCAAGGCGCCGAGTCTGGTGGAATGATTTTTGCCGGTGACGAGATCGACATTGTTGTGACAGGACGTACAGACGGCGATCGACTCGGCAACTGGTTTTCCAGTAATCTTTCTGTGGGTTGGCGTGGCAGGCCTGGCAGTTTCTCAGTTCCTTAATAGCTGCCGTCCGAAGCATGGCCTGGGGGTATTATAATCTTCGAAAAATCTCTGACCCGCTGATTCAGCGAAATCGTGAAGAAAGGCTTGCCCTCTATCACGCTGGGTAAGAGTTTGCCGCGGTGAATTTTATGGACGAAAACTTTGAAGTCGAGACTCTCGCCGCTTTCCGGATCAGTTAACTGTGAGGTGTGGCAAAGCGCACAAGCGCCCACGTCGCGGCGCTGTGCCGCCATGAGCTTTGAGCGGATCATGGCAGGTGTTGCAGCTAGCGGTCTCGACGACCGCGCGTTGAACTTTAACTTTTGCACCGCTAGGGACGAATTCAAAAATTGGATTGGCGACGAATTTACCGTTCTCACGGCTAATCTCGCCGACGACGACATGAGTGGCGCTGCGGTCATAGTTCACCGGTAAAGGCGTTTTGAAATTATAGGTGAGTACGCCGGGGCGAACTTGTTTGAGTGTGCCGCCTTGATCGTAGTCAGGCTGAAGCGTTTCGACGAGCGCGGGTTTTTTAGTCTTCGCCATTGAAGACGTACTCTTTGCCACTCACTTTGGTGAGAATGTAATTGTGGTAGCTGGTCGCGCCGTTTTTTTCTTCTTTGATCGACGCGAGGGTGAATTTGATGCTGTTGCGTTCAAGCTCAGTCAGCTCCACCGACTTTCCTTGGCCGTCGCTAAGCTTCAACGTAACTACGAGCCGACGGTCGGCGCTGAGCTTTATCCCTTTAATCTCCGCTTTGAGTCCGGGTGCGTTTTGCGCGTCGACTGACGCTGGTAAGGAAAGCCACGTTCCGAGCAGCAATATGGTTAAGTGAGCCGTTGATCTACGCTGTTGTTTTACCATCGACGGACCTCCCCGCATGCGAAACATCGTGGATGAGCGGCGACAATTCACAATAGCCGCGAAGCTTTCCCGTCAAATCAACTTTACCAGATTCCACCAAATTTGGATGTCAGCGCGGCAATCTCCCGCCTTGATCCACTTTGCCATCGACGCTATCTTAGCCCCACTCAATCGTGAGCTGCGCGGACTGCGCGTGACGGCGAAGTTTCCCTGCCTACAAGGCTCAAGATTGAGTTTGAAGGGACGCGATGAATCTCAAAGAACGAACTTACCTCTGGTATCTCTCCGTCCTACGCATCTACGTCGGTTACTATCTGTTCTTTCAGGGGATCGGAAAATTTCACCGCAACTTTCCCAAGGGCGATTGGATCGGCCGGCAGATCGGCGACATCGCCAGTCTCGATCTTTACCCTTGGTACAAAACTTTCTTGCAAAACTACGTGGTACCGCATAGCGAACTATTCGGCTATCTAGTCATGGTCGGTGAGATCGCCGTGGGAGTCTGCCTGCTATTGGGATTGTTCACCCGCTTGAGCGCGTTGGTCGGGCTGTTCATGCTCTCCAACTATTATCTCGGCCCTGGCACAGCACGCGGCGGCGCGATGTTGGCCCAACAACAGACCTTCATCATCGCGTTGGCGATTTTCGTCCTGGCCGGTCCCGGCCGCACCCTCGGTCTCGACGGCTTACTATTTCGCGGCGGCGGCACGAAAGGGAAAAACACAAAATGAAACTCCCCGGATCTGCGACTCTCGACGGCACCGACCGCTACCGCAAGCGTTTCGCCGGCAAGTTACCCGAGGCGCATTTTCGCCAGTCACAAAAACTCTGGCTTTCGTCCATCGGCCTGGGAACCTATCTCGGCAACTATGACGACGCCACCGACCAAGAATATCACCAGGCGGTGGTCACGGCGGTCGGCGCCGGTTGCAACGTCGTCGACAGCGCCATCAATTACCGCCTCCAGCGCAGCGAACGGTCCATTGGCACGGCGCTAAAAGAGTTGTCCAGCCGCGGTTACAATCGCGACGAAATCGTCGTCGCCAGCAAAGCCGGCTTCATCCCCTACGACGGCACGCCACCCAAGGATCCGCGCGAATACATCGAGAAGACATTCATCAGTACCGGCCTTGCTAGTTCCGCCGACATCGTCAGCGGTTGCCACTGCATGACGCCGAAATATTTGCTCAACCAACTGGACTCCAGTTTGCGCAATCTCGACGTCGAAACCATCGATATCTACTACCTGCACAATCCGGAAACCCAACTCGGCAAAGTGAGCACCGAGGTGTTCGAGCATCGGGTTGTCGAAGCATTCGAAGCTTTGGAAAGCGCCGTCGATAGCGGCAAAATCCACATGTACGGCATGGCGACCTGGAACTGCTTTCGCAACGATGCCGACGCTAGAGATTATCTGTCCCTGACTCGTGTCATCGAGTTAGCCGAAAAAGCCGGCGGCAAGAATCATCATTTCAAAGTCATTCAACTGCCGCTCAATCTCGGCATGAGCGAAGCGTTATCCAATGCCAATCAGCCGGCCCATGGCCATCGCCATAACGTGCTCGAAGTCGCCCAGGATCTAGGCATCACGGTGATGTGCAGCGCTTCGGTCCTCCAAGGCCAGCTCAGCCACGATCTGCCGCCGATCATAGCTGAGACTTTTACCGGTCTCGACACTGACGCTCAGCGCGCGTTGCAATTTGTCCGCTCGACGCCAGGCGTCACCACGGCGCTAGTCGGCATGAAACAGCAGAAACATGTCGAGGAAAATTTGCAGACAGCGCGCCTCGCCCCGGCACCCTGGGAACAGTATTCGAAGTTATTCCAGACGAACTAACGTCGTGCGTCTATTCTAATTCGTAACCTTTCTTCAGGTTGCCCGCTCCCGCAGCAGCGGGAGAGGGCAAGGGCCGATGACTCAACGCGGAATGCGATAACTAATTGCCGGTTAGAGAATCCAAGCCACCGAACAATTTCTCAAGTTTCTCGAGCGACGCTTGCGGTAGCGGCGGTTTCAAGATTGCGGCGATGTTCTCTTTCAGGTGATCGGAGTTGCCGGTGCCGGTGAGAACGACGTCGACACCGCGCTCGTGGCGGCAAAAACGGTACGCCGCTTCCGGCAAAGTCGCGGCGTCGGTTTCTTTGAGCAGGAAACCAAGCGGAGCGTCGAGATCCAGCGCGTCCTTCGCGATGGCGCGTTTCTCGACCAGCTCGGCACACATTTCTTTTAGCCGCTGGGGCTGGCTAAGAGCGCGCCGCACCGCGAACATATCGAGCACGCCGACGCCGCTCTTCAGGGTCAGCGGGAAGACGTTCTTGCGCGCCGACGGATTGAGCAAGCTGAAGCCGACCATCACCACGTCCCAGAGGTTTTTGTTAAGGCTGTCCGCCAACATCGTATGCGTGGTGTCGACGACAAACCCTTCAGTGACCCCGATGAAGCGAATCTTGCCCTGCTCTTTCAGCCGCCGCATCGGCGCGATCAGGCGGTTTTGCGCAAATTCATAGTCCTTCGGCTCGACGCCGTGCAGATGATAGATGTCGATGTAGTCGGTGCCAAGAAGTTTTAAACTCTTCTCCACGCCTTCGATGATCGCCGCTTCCGGATTTGCCTCGTCAGGCGTTGGCAAAGTTTTTTTCGTCGATATCACCACGCGGTCGCGCGGCGTGCCGGCGATCGCTGTGCCGACCACCCCCTCGGTGCCGTAATTCTGCGCCGTATCGAGAAAATTGACACCGAGATCGAGCGCCTGCTTGATCAGGCGAACCGCATGAGCTTCCGCACCGGCATCGCCGCGCATGCCAAGCCGGCTCGGCCCGCCGCAGCCGAGCCCGGCGACGCTGACTTTCAATCCGGTTTTACCGAGTGTGGTGTATTCCATAGTCTTCCTAGAGGTTCAAAACGTTCAAATCGTTAAAGCCTTTCAAATCGACAGATAGCCTCCGAGACGTCTTGAACGACTTGAACTTATTGAACGGCTTGAACCCTTCCCATTCAATTCCACTCCACCCGCACGCCGAGCACTTCTCCGGTGGCGCAAATGACACCCGCGGCGCTCAACGTGCAATCGACCCAGGCCTTGCGTCCTTCAAGCTGGCGAATCCGCGCGTGCAGCTCGATGGATTCTTGCAGCGGCGTCGGCTTGCGGTATGAAACATTCAGATTCGCCGTCACATAGCCGATACGCGGCGCGCTACCAATGGCGCGCGCCTCGGCGCGGTAGGCGTGGGCAATGGCAAGGTTTAAACTGTGGCAATCGATCAGTGACGCGATGATGCCGCCGTTTAAATTCTCCCGCGTGCCGCCGCAATGATGCGGCTGGGCGCGCCAGGTGGCAACCGCCTCGTCGCCGTTCCAGAAACTCTTAAGCTGCAGCCCCTTTTCATTTGCCGACCCGCAGCCATGGCAGTGATGCACCGACCCTTGGTCCTGAAAGGCGATCGCGCTCACGCTATTTATCTTTTTCGAACTTGAGCGATGCCGAATTAATGCAATAACGCAGCTGGGTCGGCTTGGGCCCGTCGTCGAAGACATGGCCCAAGTGGGCGTCGCACTTGCTGCACAGCGCTTCGACCCGGCGCATGCCGTAGCTGTTGTCAGTCTCGGTTTCGACATTGTCCGCCGCCACTGGAGCATAGAAGCTCGGCCAACCGGTGCCGGAATCGAACTTGGTGTCCGAGCTGAATAGCTCGTTGCCGCAGCAAATGCACCGGTATGTGCCTTTCTCGTGATTGTCCCAATAGGCGCCGGTGAAGGCGCGCTCGGTGCCCTTCTTGCGCGCGACCTCGAATTGCTCGTCGCTCAACTGCTTTTTCCACTCATCATCGTTCTTTTTGATTTTCTCCATGTCCGGCTCCTGTTCAATTAATATTTCTCAGCGGCTCTGCATATTGACGAACTGCAGTGGGATGGGAATATCCGAACCGCGCAGCATCTGCATCACTTCCTGCAAATCATCGATCTTCTTACCCGTCACGCGCACCTGGTTATCCTGCATGGCGGCTTGCACTTTGAGTTTCTTGTCCTTGATCAGTTTCACGATGGCTCGGGCGTTGTCCGAGTCGACGCCATCCTTGATCGCGATTTCACGTTTGATCATGCCATAGGCCGCTGGCTCGGTAGTTTTGGGGTCCAGACAGCGGCGGTCGACTTTGCGCTTGACCAGGTTCTCGATCAACGTGTCCTGGATCGCCCGCATTTTCATGTCGTCTTCGGTGGTGACGAGGAGTTTCTTTTCCTTCTTGTCAAGCGAGATTTCAGTCTTCGAGCCACGGAAATCGTAGCGGGTCAAAATCGTTTTACTGGTAATGTTGACCGCATTGTCGACCTCCTGCATATCGATGCGGCTGACGATGTCGAATGACGGCATATCCCTCTCCCCTTGGATAACTTCAGCAGCGCGAATGGCGCAACTATTTACGCTTTTTCTTGGCCTTTCGAATCGGCGCTTTCGCGATCAGTCGCTTACGCTTCGGCCCACCATCCAGCACGAAATCGAGAATATCACTACGCGTGATGATGCCGACGAGACTCTTGTTTCTCACCACTGGCAAAGAGCCAATGCGGTGTTTCCGCAACAACGCCACCGCCGTCGCCAGCGGCATTTCCGGACGGACGATCAAGATATCGTGCGTCATAACTTCTTCGACGGTAACCTTTTCGGCAAAGCTGTCGATCGCTTTGGTCTGATCGATCATCATGCTGGTCGGATAGGCATCGCGCAGATCCCGGTCGGTGACGATACCGACTAAATTATCGTTGTCGAGCACCGGCAGCTGATTGACCCGATGTTTGGCCATGACCTGCCGGGCGATGGCGATGCTGTCGTAAGTCTCCACGGCCAACACGTTCTCGGTCATCCAGTCCGCCACCCGGATCGATTTGAACTCAAGATTTTGTCCCGCCATTTACATCTGCTCCAATCTGTAGCCGCGATCTTTGAGTAACTCGATAACGCCGGATTTGCCGACCAAATGCGCCGTACCGACCACCACGAGAACATCCTGGTTTTGTTTCAAGAGCTGTTCGATCTGCGGTATCCAGCGGCGGTTGCGCGCGTCGAGAACTTTGTCTTTCAGCTCAGGGTAAGCGCGTATGCTATCCAAAAATAGCCGCTCGCCGCGAGCGACATCCCCGCTGTTCCACGCGCCGACCATATCGTCGACAGCTTTCTCCAATTGGTCCATTTCCTGCAACGACTGGCGCAGGAACATATCCTGCTGCGGCGCCGTCAATTCGTTGAAAATATCCATTTGGAACTCGGCGGTTTCCAAACCGGACACCGGCTTGTTCTCTTGCTTGGCGCGCTGCGCCAGTTGGTGATCGATCCCCAGGCTCGGATCATAACCGAGCTTCTGTAGCTGCATCACCACCATCGTCAGCGCGACCACCCAAGGTTTGAGCGGCGCTAAAAGCTTGATATCGATGCCCAGCTCGCCGGCCTTCTGCCTGGCCAATTCGTAAGTCTCCGGCGACAACTGCTGCGGCAACATCTTACCGTCGAGATTGACGCCTTTCTGCATCAACAGTTGTTGAACTTTATCCGGACCCTCCTTGAGCAGATCGATTTCGAACACCAAACGTTTGCTTTTGCCGAAAACCTCCTGAACGAGCGGTTTCAACGCCGCGCTCTCGCGTTTGAGCAAATGAATCGAACCGAGAATGTAAACCGTGTTTTCACTCCCCTGCGCCTTCCAGAGAAAACTTTTCTCCTGCGCCGAAAGCTTGTCGAATTGCCCGCTCAACGCGGCACAAACCAGCGCGAGCGCTAGCGGGTGCGCGATCGATAGCAGGCGATTATATCGCATCGGTTTCCTTGCAGTTGCAGCCGGCAATGAGCGACAAGTGAGGGTCGCGCCGGCAATCCACGGAAGCTTCACCACTCGAGGCGAATGCAAACTTCTTCGCCGCGTTCTTCGGTAGGCAGCACGGTCAGCGGCGCGCCGCCTTTGGGCAGCGTGCAGTCGCCGGTTTTGAGATCGAAACAGTAGCTATGATTGTTGCAGCGAATCTGCGTGCCATTGACATTGAACAGCTGCCCGGCCTCTTTCAAATCCGCTTCTTCATGGGGACACTGGCGCGCGAACGCATAATACTTGCCCTCGGCGAACGCCAAGAGCACTTGGCGTCCGCCGAGGTCGACCTCTTTCATGGCACCGGGAGTGAGCTCACCGATGCGGGCAACTGGAATATAACTCACTCCCATATTACGCAGCCGCCTTATGTTGACGGTACAGCGGCCCGCGCATCACTTGGCCGGGCAGATCGCCGGTCATGCGCCCGTGATCGTTGATCACAGTGCCGTTGACGATGGTGTAGTGCATGCCGACCGATTGCTGCACCATGCGTTTGGTGTTGGCCGGGAAATCATTGGCCCACGTAGGCTCCTCGGCGTTAACTGTTGCGGGATCGAAGATCGCGAAATCGGCGGCATAGCCCGGCCGCAATAAACCGCGCCCCTGCAAGCCAAAGATCGACGCCGGATGGAAGGTCAGTTTGTGAATCGCCTGTTCCAACGACATCACTTGGCGCTCACGCACCCACAGGCCCAAAAGAATCGTGCCGTAACCGAAGTCCGCGCCGAACAGCACATGGGCGCCGGCGTCCGAAGTGCCGATCAGCACATAGGGGCTGCGCAAGATTTCGCCCATGGCGTTCCAGTCGCCGCCGTTGTTGGCGTTCCAGAAAATCGTCTCGAGATTTTCATCGAGAGCGAGATCGAGGAAAGCGTCAATTGGCTTTTGATTGCGCATGGCCGCCATCTCGGCGATGGTCTTGCCGACATATTTTTGATTTTCCGGTTTGAAGCATTTCTCGACTTTGGGGATATCCCAACGCTTGTGATAATTGGTCAAGCGCATGTTATCGATCTCATACTGCAGCTTGGTCCGGGTGTCGGCGTCGGCGAACGCCTGTTTGCGCACTTCCACCGGCAGAAACATCAAATTTTTCCAAGTCGGGAACTCGTCGAAAATCTGGCAATCTTTCAACGTGAAGTGGCGCACCAGCGGCACCGTATGGGTCAAGCCGTAGGCTTGATAGCCGGCTTTGAAGATCGGCTCGACGGCGGCCAACTGCTCGCGCCAGAGATTGGGTTCGGACCAGCGATGTTGCAGGCTCTGCCACAGGATCGGTCTTTGAGTCCGTTTGGCCAATTCATGGTACCACTCGAAATGTTCGACCTTGTTGCGGCCCAAAATGGTTTCGATCACCCCGGCATTGCGCTCGCCCAAGACATCGCAAAGCGCGAAAAATTCGTCGTCGTCGGCCAAGCGGCTCGACACCGGCTTGCCGTCCTCGCGCATATGGCGGTCGTTGCGGTTGGTCGACATGCCCAGGGCGCCGCCTTCCATGGCATCAAGCACGAGGCCTTTCATCTTTTGCACTTCCGTGCCGGTAGCCTTGCGTTCTACGGCTTCTTCGCCCATGGCGTGATGGCGCACGGCGATGTGGCCGACCAGACCGCCGACATTGATACCGACCTTGCCTTCGAAGTTGTCGAGATACTCGCCGTAGCTATGCCAGTTCCATTTCACGCCCTGCTCAAGAGCAATGCGCGGGATCGCTTCGACGCGCACGAAACTTTTGACGATGGCGTCTTCGATGCCCGGCCTGACCGGTGCCAGGGACAAGCCGCAGTTGCCCATCACCACCGAGGTCACGCCATGCTGCGGCTCACAGGTGCCATAGGGATCCCAGAGCATCTGCGCGTCGAGATGGGTATGATGATCGATGAAACCGGGCGACACTGCCAACCCGGCGGCGTCGATGGTTTTCGCGGCGCCGTCTTTAAGCTTGCCCACTTCGACGACCTTACCGTCCTTGACACCGACATCGGCCACGTAGGACGGCAAGCCGGAACCGTCAACCACCCGTCCACCGCGTATCACGAGATCATAAGCCATAAGAAAACCTCCTGTTGAGTTGGAGAGTTAAGGATTTTGTCAATTCGCCTTTTGCCAATAATAGCCTATTACTCTGCGTAACATACGAAATGACAAGGAGGCGGTCAACCGGTTGAGCTCGCGCATGAGCGATTCTGCTGGTACAGCCGGTAAATTTATCCGTTGGAAGCATCCTCAAGTTCCTCAGCGCCAGTCACAATTGCGTTTTTCAAACCAATAAAGAAGTGCCAATTTGCCATCGCCTAAAGTCGGCCCACGGGGCCTTGCCGCATGGCGGCAGATGCCGGCGAAACGTTCTTATTGCGCAGAAGAGAGCGACATGATTATGGTTGCAAAAGCTAAACTGCGTCATGATACCAATAAAAACTTTTCTTGCCGCCGCGATTTTTTCCTTAATTCTGATCGCCTGCGCAGCGCAGCGCCCGATACTTTATCCCAATCAGCACTTGCAGCGGGTCGGTAACAGCGCGGCCGATCAGGACATCAATGAATGCATGCAACGAGCCGAGGAATATGTTTCCTCGGCTGCCGGCAGAACAGCATTGGATCAGGCGGCGGTGGGTGGCGGCACGGGAGCGGCCATAGGCGCCGCCGCCGGAGCAGCCGGTGGCGCGGTAGTGGGTCGCGCCGGGACGGGCGCCGCGGTGGGCGCTGCCGGCGGCGGAGCTGCCGGTGTCACGCGCGGCGTAATTCACGGCCTGACGCGCAAGCAAAGCCCGAGTCCGGCTTACAAGACTTTCGTCAATCGCTGTTTGCGCGAGAAAAACTACGATCCAATCGGCTGGCAATAGGCAACCCCAATAAAGCAGCGCCCGGATCCACTCACTTTTCTCGTAAGTGGCCGGGCGCTGGTTTAGCGAGAGACTTTCGCCTGTCAGCCAATCGACTGGAAGTTGAGGATTTGGGTCAAGATGGTTTCCAAGATCGACGAGTTTCCATCAGCGAAGCGACCATAGCGATAGCGACTATTGTAGCCATCTTCATAACCGCGCCGGAAGCCCTCGCGAAAGTAGTAATTGTAGTCGTCCCGGTCTACGTAATAGCCACTGTAGCCGTAGTTTGCGTCCCTATAGGCATAAGAGTCTTCGTAGTTGGCACCCCAACGGTCGTCCCGGTCCGCCCTTCCGGCGCGAAAGCCTTCCTCATAGCCGTAGTTCACCGCCTGCCGAAGCGTCTTCGCACCGTATTCATTTATTTCGCGGTAGCTGCCGCCACGGTTATAGCGATAGATCGGCGCCGTGTAGAAGTACGGGTCATGATCGTAATCGAAGCGATGGTCGCGGAGATAGATTTGCTGCTGCCGGACACGCTCTAAATACTCCTGCTGGAATCGATACTGCGCCATACGCTTTTGCCGCTCCAGCAGCGCTGCACGCTCTCGTGCGAGGCGCTCCTGCTGTTCGAGATGTCGACGATACTGTTCGACACGTTGTTGCTGTTGCCGAATCAGCTCTTGTTGCCGCTGCTGCGACAAACGCTGCTGTTGTCTCTGTTCCTGAATTCGCTCTTGCCTCTGCGCTTGCTGCGCCCGCCGTTGTTTTTCCATCAGCTCCGATTGACGCTCAACCCGTTCTTGCTGCTGCTGTTGCCGCATTCGCTGTTCTTTCTGGTCCTGATCCGATTTTTGCTGCGCGCGCTCGCGCTGCTGCTGGTCTTGCTTCTGTTCTTGCTGAGCGCTTGGCGCTTTTTGTTGCTGTCGCGGTCTTTCATCTTGTTGCGCCACCCGCTGGTCACGCCTTTGTTCTTCCCGCGGTCCTCGATCGCCATCCGCGGCGATACTGACCCCTGCCGATGATAGAGTGGCGACCACAATCGCCATCACGATCCGATCTAAAATATTAGTTTTCACGTTACTCCTCCTGGTTATTCGGGCCGGTAAATTCGCATTACGGCTGATCATGCCTATTGATACGATCCGCTAGACCTTAGTATCCGCTGGTTGATGAAATAATTACCTTGGCGCCGGTCGTACGATCCATAAGTTATTGAAATCGCTATAAATATGGCGCAATTTAAGCAATTTGTCCTGCCCATGGGAGTCTCATTCAGGTTGCCTGGATTGGGCGATGGGCTTGAGTAATGAGCCGGCGGCGGTTCCGCGTGGATCAAAGGAAACTCTGAAGCAATTCAGCCCGGTGATGTCGTGCGAACGGAGATCCAGCTTCGCGGGTTCGGCATGCTTTAACGAGCGCAAGGCATACAAGGACAGCCACCGCACCCGTTGCAAAAAAAATCGTTTATCTCGGTGCGTATGTCACACCACCGAGATAAACGAACTAAGCTGCTTTTTGCCTTTTTTTTGCCGACGAACTATAGGCTGTACCGCTGACCTGTCAGTTCTACCAGCCGCCGCCGCGCCGCAAAAATTGCCGGGAAGTAACTCCAACGATATTCGAGAAGCCAATTTAAACCGATTGAGCGTTTTTTACCGGCTCAAACGATTTCAATTCAAGAACAGGCGCGCGTAAGTCTCTAGCCCAAAGCCCAGCAGTATCAACGATAGCCCGCGGATAAATGCCTTGAGCGCCGGGTTCTCCGGTTCGCGGCCGATCATTTTTAGCTCAGGCTGTTCTCGACCCTCGCGCATCAAATTGATCGAGCTCTTCATCCAGATCGCGCCGATCAAGCCGATGACAAAGCCGATGCCTTCTATCCCCATGGCTGGTACTCCTGAGAATTAGGTGGAATATTGAACCACGCCAAATTACTCATCGCGTGAACGATGCGCAAGCTCTGCCACATCATCCGGCCACAACTTGATTTTAATGCCGGTTACCGTCGCGTCGAACAGCGCCTTGACGCTTAACCGTCGCTTCGAGCGCGGCACGTAGCAACGACTTGATGCTGGAAACTTGGCAGAACAGAAGCTGAGCGACAACGGCAGCGAAACGTGTAACCGGTTAGAAACTCGGACCCGTGAAGCAAACCGAATGGCGACTGTCGGGATGATGAAAAGGGGAATGCTGGTCTTGCCGCAGATCGAGCCGTTGCACTCGCTCGCTTCGATCTCGGTGGGTGCCAGGACTTCGAATCTCACCTTGCCACAGTGGCACCCGCCGTAATGTTTGAGTTAATTGCCGTCCGTACGAATTTCGTCCCTTATTGCGCGGTGCCGGCGGGAAAACTGGAGCCATCGGCGAAGGCTTGCAACAAGCCAATGACCTCCGCGCTGTTGCGCAGATTATAACGCGCGTCTGTGCCAGCGATACCGACTCGCAGAGTCACCGCGGACGCGGGCATGGCGCGAAACAAATCCTCGTCCGTCGCATCGTCGCCGACAGCAAGAATGAAATCGTAATCGTTTTTTGCCAGCCATTGCAGCGCCGCGCTGCCTTTGTCGACGCCGGCATGCCGAATCTCGACCACTTTGCTGCCCTGAATCACCTGGAGATCGGTCTTGGCAGTCATGCTATCGAGATTATCGACAAGCTCGGAGGCCAGGATTCCCCCCTGTTCTGGATCGGCCGGCCGGTAGTGCCATGCCACGGAATTTTCCTTGTCTTCGACAAAGGCGCCGGGCAGCCGGTCGGTGTAGATTTCCAGTATCGGTAGGAGCTTCTCCTTCCATTCATTGGCGAGCGGCTTGACGAGCTGCCAAGACTGGCCCGCTTGTTTGATCCACGCCCCATGCTCGGCGACCAGACCGATGGACAAAGAACCGAACCAGCTGTCGAGAGTCTGCCGGTCGCGCCCACTGATGATAACGACATGATTTCCCGGTTCAGACGCGAGGAAACTGAGCAGCTTGATCTTGCTTTCGTCCGGCCGCGCCATAAAAGGAAACCGCACCAATGGGCTCAGCGTGCCATCGTAGTCGAGAAATAGCGCCCGGCGCCGACTGAGTTTATAGCCGTCAATGATTTCGTTCCGTTCGTCGAACGGTAGTAGTTTCGCCTCGATGCGATCCTGCATCTCGCGCGCGCCCGCCAGAGCGCCGAGAAAATCGCCCGCCCAGCGCGTGACGTTGTAGCGGCGCAGACGGTTTTGCATGATCCGGTTGCGTCTTTTCTGCTCTTCAAGCGGCGTTTCCAGCGCATCCTTCAACGCCTGAGCGATCTCGTACCGGTTATTCGGATTGATGACGATGGCTTCGGGCAGCTCACTTGCCGAGCCGGCCATTTCACTCAGCACCAAGACGCCGCTGCCGTCGGTCCGCGTGGCGACGTATTCTTTCGCGACCAGATTCATGCCGTCGCGCAGAGGCGTCACCAGACAAATGTCCGAGGCCGTATAAAGCGCGACCAGAGACGGAAACGGCACGTTGCGGTACTGATAGACGATCGGGGTCCAGCCGACTCCGCCGAAGCGCCCGTTGATCTTGCCCACCAGCTCTTCGATTTGCCGTTTCATCCGCTCGTACTGACGCACGCCGATGCGCGACGGCACAACGATCATCAGTAGGACGACTTTGCCGTGGTATTCAGGATAGGCCTCCAGAAAACTCTCAAAGCCTTCGAGACGGTGCGAGATTCCCTTCGAATAATCCAAGCGATCCACCGACAACACGACTTTGAAGCCGGACAGCGTGCTTTCCATCTCTTTACGTTCGCGTTGAATTTCGCCGTCCACCGCCGCAGCCGAAAATTTCTCGAAATCGATGCCCATGGGAAACGTGTCGACTTTGACCGGGTGGTCCGACGTGAGAATTTGGCTGAAATGGTGCTCGTATCCCAATATTCTCAGAACCGACTGCTGGAAATGCCGGGTATATTCATAGGTGTGAAAGCCGATTAGATCGGCGCCGAGCAGCCCTTCGAGGATTTCTCGGCGCCACTCGACCGGCAAAAGGCGAAATACCTCGTGTGAAGGAAAAGGAATGTGCAGGAAAAAGCCAACCGATAGCCTGGGACGCCGCGCTTTCAGCAATCGCGGCAGCAACATCAAATGATAGTCGTGCACCCAGACCACGTCGTCCGGTCGGAGAACGCTCTCCAGAGCGTCGCAAAAACACTGATTGATTTGCTTGTACTGCTCCCAATAGGCCGGCTCGTACAACGTGTAGGTAGGAAAATAGTGAAACAGAGGCCAGATCGTCGCATTGCAAAATCCCAGGTAGAACCGCTCCATCTGTTCTTCGGTGAGAAAAACCGGATGGGACGAAAATTCCTCGTGCGCCTTTTTCGTCAACGGTTCTTTGAGCGCATCGTCGACGCTGATCCCCGGCCACCCGACCCAGAGATATTCGCCGGCTGGAGTCGCGGTTTGCGAGGGCGGATGAAGATAAGAGGCGAGACCGCTGACCAGGCCGCCTGCGCTCCCGTGAAAAACCAGCTCACCGCCCTCAACGCTTGCGTTAAAAGGCAAACGGTTGGACACGATGATCAGTCGACGTACGGGTTCGGACATGCTTGGCTCCAACTTATCTTAGCGGGTTTACTTCGCCGGGACACGACATCGCCGTCATGAATAGCGCCACCGCACCGACTATATAAAAACGGTTATCTCGCCGCGAGTGACACGCCAGTGAGATAACCGAATTAATAAGGAACGGATCTAAACGGGGAATCGTGAATCGGAACTAAGCTGCTTCTTCCATTTTCTTGGTATAGCTGCCGGTGCGCGCCGCGCTGTTCATCTTGGCGCGATGGTAAAAAATCTTCTGCGCCGCCGCGACATTGCCCGGCTCGCCTTGCCAAGCTTTGAGCGCCGGATCTTGCAGCGCCCTGGCGTAGGAAAAACTCACCTGCCAAGGATGGGGGCCGAGCTGGTTCATTTTGTTCAGGTGTTCGGTGGCGCTCACGGCGCTTTGCCCGCCCGAGAGAAAAGCGATGCCCGGCACGGCGCCGGGAACGGTGCGCTTGAGACAACGAATCGTCCGCTCGGCGACCTCGTCGACACCGGCTTGGCGCGAGTTGTCTTTGCCGGATACCACCATGCTCGGCTTGAGAATCATGCCTTCCAGATGCACCCGCTGTTCCAACAGCGCCGAGAAGGTGATGCGCAAAGTCTCCTGGGTCACTTCCTCGCAACGCTCGATGGTATGGCCGCCGTCGAGCAACACTTCCGGCTCGACGATCGGCACGATGCCGCCTTCCTGGCACAGCGCTGCGTAGCGCGCCAACGCGTGGGCATTGGCCTGCAAGCAAGTGTAGGTGGGGATGCCGTCGCCGATGGTAATCACGGCGCGCCATTTGGCGAACTTGGCGCCAAGCTCACGATATTCTTTGACCCGGGCGCGCAGGCCGTCGAGGCCTTCGGTAACGGTCTCGCCGGGAAAACCGGGAATGTCCACCGGCCCTTTGTCGACCTTGATGCCCGGCATGATGCCCTTCTTCGACAAAACTTGGGAAAACTGTGTGCCATCGCTGGCCGCGGTACGCAGAGTTTCGTCGAACAGGATCACGCCGCTGACCGCTTCCTCAAGACCCTTGGTGGTGAAAAGCATCTCACGGTAAGCCCGGCGGTTGTTCTCGTTGGAGTCGATCTTGATGCTATCGAACCTTCTTTTGATCGTGCCCATGCTCTCGTCGGCGGCAAGAATACCCTTACCCTTGGCGACCATCGCTTGAGCTACGCTTTCAAGTTCCTGCTTTGACATGGCGTTCAAGCCTCCTTATCATCTTTAAAATTATAACCATTTTACATTGTCGAGTGTCTGCCGCAAGGACATGGCGCGAAGCTTCATTGAGAAATAACCTTATTTTTGTTATGCCCTCGGGCAAGGAGTCACTATGTGGAACTTACTAGTGCATTGGGCGATCAGCGCTATCAGTCTGGTCGTTGTCGCCTATCTGATACCGGGAATCCACGTCGACGGCCTGGGCCCGGCGTTGATCGCGCCGCTGGTCATCGGCCTGGTGAACGCCACCGTCGGCTTTATCCTTAAAATCGTAACCTTCCCGATAACGATCCTGTCACTGGGAATATTCTTACTGGTCATCAATGCTCTCATGCTCATGTTCGCCGCCTACCTGGTCCCCGGCTTTGCCGTCGCCAGTTTCTGGTCGGCGTTTTTCGGCGCCATCGTCATGAGCTTCGTCGGCATGATCCTGCGCTCGCTGTTGACCTAGTGGAAATAACAGCGCATCGACAAATTCCCTCTCACCACAAAGGAGATCACGAAGGTCACGAAGGTTTCGGATAGTTATTATTCCGAACTTCGTGCTCCTCGTGCCCTGGTGAATACCGGCGTCCCTTCCTTGGTTGCAGCTACCGCGTTCCCGTCGCTTCGCGCCAGTAGCTATCGTCGTAAAATCGCGCCGGCGGATCGAACGGCGGCTGATAGACGCCCATTTCTTTGCGCAGCTCGATGACGGTTTGGATCGCCGCCGGATTGATGCGCGCCTGCGGGACAACTTTAGAATAGGCGATTTCGGCGGCGGCGCGATTAAGCTTTTCCTTGTCCATCGACAACTGCAAGGTTTCATCGCGATGCTCCGCTTGCAACAACCAATCCGTCGCCGCCGCCCAAGCGCGAATGAAGCGCACGACCAGCGTGCGATGATCCAACAACCACGGCCGCAGCGTCCACCCACAAGTAAGCGGCCAGCCCGGCACGTAATCGTCGCCGCTGGCGAGCAGAACCCCACCGGCGGCCAAGGCTTTATCGGAAGCCGGCGGCGTCAGCATAGCCGCAACCACCCGGCGTTGAAGAAACGCCTCCAAGCGCACCGGCGAGCTGCCAATGATTTCTATGTCATATTCCGTGTCATCGATGCCATGCTTGCGGAGAATTTTCTTGCGGATCAGGTCAAGATTGGAGTCGCCCGGATCGCCGGCCAGCAGTTTGCCGCGCAGCTTGTCGAAGGATTCGTAACCCGGTTGGCCGATCAAGTAGGCGCTCAATCCCTCTTCGGCCTGCATGAACAGCATATAGTCGGTGCCATCGGTGGTCGTGCGCGCGATCATCGTGTCGGCGCTGCTGAGGGTAAAATCCCACTTCCCTTCCGCCATGCCTTTGTTGTGATCCGGCGCGTAGGTGGTCTCGTGAAAGCGCACTTCGAGATTCTCCTTGGCGAAAAATCCTTTGTACTCCGCCACCAATTGCGGCGGCCTGCGGTTGTAACCGGTGATACTGAGAACGTCCATGATTCGCACCTCCCTACGCGGCTCTCTTCCTATCGCCTCCCGGCCAATTGCTCAAGCGCAAAACGGTTGGCTTCCATTTTATTTCGATGTAGATTCTGATTTTCCATTACTCCAATACTCCATTGCCCCATTACTCCGAGGCTCCTCAATGAAACTCAAAGACAAAGTCGCACTGATCACCGGCGGCGGCCGCGGCATCGGCAAAGCCATCGCCATGCACTATGGCCGCGAGGGCGCCAAACTCGCGCTGTGCGCCCGCACCGGCGCCGAGCTCGATCAAACCGTCAAAGAATTACGCGCCATGAATGTCGACGCTGAAGGCTGGAGCTGCGACGTGTCGCTGGAAGAGCCGGCCAAAGATTTCATTGCTAATGCGCTCAAGAGATTCGCCCGCATCGACGTGCTGGTCAATAACGCCGGCGTCATGACCCGGCCGGCGCCGATGATCGAGCTCGACATAAGAAAATGGGACTACACCATCGCGGTCAATTTGCGCGGGCCGTTTCTGATCACCCAAGCGGTGCTGCCGATCATGATGCGACAAAAGGCTGGATCCATCATCAATGTCTCGTCGATGATCGGCCGCGGCGCCTACGCCAATTTCCTCGCCTACGCTACTTCCAAGTGGGGTTTGGAAGGGTTCTCGCAGACCCTGGCTGCCGAAGCGCGCTCGTCGAATATTCGGGTCAATTCTGTAGAGCCCGGTTACGTGGCGACGAAACTCACCGGTTTCAACGGCAGCAAACCGGAATCGGTAACCGACGTATTCGTCTACTTGGCTTCAGACGAAGCCAAGAATGTCACCGGCAAAATGCTCAGCTCCTCCGGGTGGAAGTCGCAGGTAAGATAAACTTTTCAACTTTTTCGTTGGATGATTCATATTAATACGGCCATCGACAGGCCGCGACAATCCCACCCAAATTGCGCCGCCATTCGATCGGTCTAATTATTTACAATCCGAGCAGCTCCATGATCTTTTCTTGGTCGAAACCCACCACAGACTGGCCGTCTATAATCGTCACCGGCGCACTTTGAAAGCCTAAGTCAAGGAACTCCTTCAACGTTGCTTTGTCGGCGCGGAGATTTTTCTCGACGAACTCGACTCCCTTTTGAGATAGAAACTCTACCTCGGCGTGACAGGGGCCTCAGCCAGGTAGAGTATAGACAACAACGGACTTGGCCATCTTCAATCTCCTCCAGCAATAGATAATACTTTTATAACACTTCAGGATTTGCCGCCGCAAAAGTTCCGAATTCGAGACCAGACTAGCGACAAACCCGCCGCAAACATGTTAGCTTGAATTAGTCCTATGCGTTTCCGTCGCCAGTCCCTATCCCGCCGCCGCGCGATCATCATCGTCATAGCCGTAGTCTTTTTAGCGCGCTTGTCAGCCTCGCCGCGCGTCCTTGGCTGCTGTCGGGCCAGGAACCGACGGCGGCGGACGAGCTGCTGGCCCATGGCAAGTTTTTGGCGGCACCGGACCTTAGCGGCCGTGGCGTTGGCACACCAGGCATCGCCACGGCGCGGGATTACATCGCGGCGGAATTTGCGAAGTATGGACTGCTTCCCGGTGGGGACAACAACAGTTATCTGCAAAGCTTCGACGTCGCCGTTGGCGTGCAGGTAAAAGAGCCTAGCAGTTTGGCGCTCGGCCGGGAGCCTACGCTACGGTTGCACGAGGATTGGCTGCCCCTAGGGCTTTCTTCATCCGCCCAAGTCGAAGGTGAAGCGGTCTTCGCCGGCTACGGCATTACCGCGAAAGATTACGGCTACGACGACTACGCCGGTATCGACGTGCAGGGCAAGATCGTCGTCGTGCTGCGCTATGAGCCGCCGCCAAAAAATAGTCAAAGCCCATTTAGAAAATCTCCCGATTTCTCGATCCACGCAGCGCTCCGCACCAAGGCCAACAACGCCCGCGAACATGGCGCCGCGGGCATGATACTCGTTGACATGGACAACCGGAACGAGGGCAAGACGGAGTTAATGTCGCTGCGCAGCAGCCTGTGGCGCAGCGGCAACAGCCTGGTGGCGGGGCAAGTCAAACGGCAAGTCGCCGACAAGTGGTTCGCGGCTCTGGGACTTTCACTCAAAGATCTAAAGGAAAAAATCGACCGTGACGAGCGGCCGGCTTCGCTGGCCCTGCCGGGAGCTAAACTGTCGCTACAGGTAAGCCTCGAAGAGGACCGAGCGCGCGCCGAAAACGTCGTCGCGATCCTTGCCGGCAAAGACCCGAACGTTCACAACGAGTACATCGTCATCGGCGCCCACTACGATCACCTTGGTCTCGGCCATTACGGCACCCGCGATCAAAGCACCGCCGGGCTGATCCATCACGGTGCCGACGACAACGCATCCGGCACGGCAGTGCTGCTCCAGCTGGCGCGCCGGCTAAGCCAGATCGAGCCCAAGCCGACGCGTGGCATCGTCTTCGTCGCTTTTTCGGCCGAGGAATTGGGGCTGCATGGCTCGCGCCACTTTGTTGCCAAGTGGCCGCAGATCGGTGCGATAAAATCCATGATTAACTTGGACATGGTCGGCCGGCTGCGCGAAGACCGCGTCACCGTATTCGGCATCCGCTCGTCGCCGCCATTTGACGCCATCGTCGGCGCCGGCGCCAAGCAGCTGGGATTACAAACCAACCAGCCTGACGGCGTCGGCCCCAGCGATCACCTGTCGTTTTACAACAAACAGATTCCCGTGCTGCATTTCTTTACCGGCAGCCACACGGACTACCATCGCCCGGGAGATACTTGGGACAAACTTAACTACGCCGGCATGGCGCGCATTGGCGACCTCGTACTCGGCTCGGCCTTGGCGATTGCGGCATTGCCGGAATCCCCGGCCTTCGCCAGCCTGCCGGGGCGACCGCCATCAACTGCGAGCGGCGAGCGGCGGGTTGGCAGCGTTTATCTGGGAGTCATTCCCGAATACAGCCACAGTATCGATGGCGTGCTGCTCGCAGGCGTCGCGCCTGGCAGCCCAGCCGCGGCGGCAGGTTTACTTGAAGGTGATATAATCATTCAACTAGCCGATAAAAAAATCAGCAATATTGAGGATCTCACCGACACACTCGGCGCGTATAAACCTGCCGATCAAGTCACCATCATCGTTCGAAGAAGTAATGCAACCAGCGCGCTCAAAACTACCCTAGGTTCCCGGCGCTAGCGCTATCTCTGGGAAGTGAGAACCCGGTTATCTCGAAAATAAGTTGTATTTTACCCGAGAAAATGAAAAAAACGCTCCACTTATTACAACGTTGTGCTAATATATCGCTTGTTGTGAAGTTTAAGGAGGTTGCTGTCAATGATCAAGCTGTACACGTTTCCGCCGTCGACCAACTCGCGCAAGGTTAGAATTGCACTGCTAGAGAAGGGCCTCGAATTCGAGCGGATCAACGTCGACCTCAGCAAACGGGAACAAAAGAACCCAGACTACCTCAAAGTTCATCCTTTCGGTCAAATCCCAGCGTTAGATGACGAAGGTTTCGTGGTTTATGATTCGACGGTCATCAATGAATATCTCGACGATGAGTATCCCTATCCACCGCTCATGCCGAGGGATTCGGAAGGGCGGGCGCGGGCGCGCATGATGGAAGACTTTCGCGACTCGCATTTCAATCCTTACTTCGTTCATATCATCCAGGAGAGCCGCAAGCCCGAAGCCGAGCGCGATGCGCAGCGGATCGACAATGCCAAAGCCGAGATCACCAAGGCCTTCGATCGCACCGAAGTAGAACTTAAAGGCAAGGACTACCTCGCCGGCGCGTTCAGCCTGGCGGACGTTGCCTTCATGGCTAACATCGAACTGCTCGACCGCTTCGGCATTCCTGTCGATCCGGTCAAGTATAAGAGCACCGTCGCCTGGATCGCCCGTTTGAAAACCCGTCCAAGTTTCGCCGCTTCGGCGCAATAGCTCGCGCGCCGAGATTCAACCATGGAGCATTGAAGATGGCCGCACACCATCTTCGATACCGCAGTTTTCCCGAGTCGTAGAGTTGCTATGGCGAACCTGATCTTCGCCTGGCTGGTTCACCTTTATACCGCCCTGGGCGCCGTTGTCGGGCTTTACTCAATTCTCGCCATCGACGAGTCAAATTTTCGTTTGGCCTTTTTCCTGATGGCCGTCACCGTCATCATCGACGCCACCGACGGCGCCCTGGCGCGGGCGGCGCGGGTGAAACAAGTCATACCCTGGTTCGACGGCGCCCTGCTCGACAACCTCGTCGACTATCTGAACTATGTAATTGTACCCTGCCTGTTTTTGCTGCGCGCCGCTCTGCTGCCGCCACAAGACGCGCTTTGGCTTGCCGCCCTACCGGTGCTGTCGAGCGCCTATGGTTTCTGCCGACGGGACGCCAAGACTGCCGATCATTTCTTTCTCGGCTTCCCGTCTTACTGGAATATTGTTGTCTTCTATCTGTATGCGCTCAAAACCGCGCTCTGGATCAACGCCTTTGCGATCCTCGCTCTGTCGATCATGGTCTTCGTGCCAATACGCTTTATCTATCCCAGCCGCGCGCCGCGCTTTGCTTATTCGACAAATATCGCAGGTGCCCTCTGGGGCGCCGCGATACTGTATCTCATCTACCGAGTGCCGGATCCGCCACAGTGGCTTTTGTTGGTCTCGCTAATATTTCCCGCCTATTATACGATGTTGTCGTTGTGGCTTGATCTGCGCCGTATCTTGGCCTTGAATAACCCGCAAATTTAGCACTAAAGATTGGAGAACCTGTGAAAAAACTGCTGTTAAGCCTCCTAGCCATCTCCATCATCTGCGCTTTGTTTCCTTCACCTGCGCCGAGCCAAACTAGCCTCATTGCCAACGGCGCGCCTAAGTATGTTTTTCTTTTTCTCTCCGACGGTGCCGGCCCGGCACACTTGGAGATCGCCCGGCAATATCGCCAGCACATCCACAACGAAGGCATGGTGATCGTCGATAAAATCATGAAGGAAGGCAGCGTCGGCGTGATGACCACCCACGCCGCCAATTCGCTGTCGACGGATTCCGCGGCTGCGGCCACAGCGATGGCCATCGGCTGCAAAGCCAGGATCGGCGCCCTCGGAGTCTGCGCCGATGATACCGTCACCGTGAGCGCCATGGAGATCGCGCGCCGGCGCGGCATGAAACTTGGGCTCGCCACCAATTCAACGATCTACGACGCCAGCCCGGCGGCGTTTCTCTGCCATGTGCCCAACCGCAAAGACTACTCGTCGATATTGCAGCGCTACCTGGAAATGGCGCCGGATGTACTAATGGGCGGCGGACTGGATCAATTCCTGCCCAAGGGTCAACCCGGCAGCCAACGCACCGATGACAGCGACGCAGTGGCCGAATTCACCAAAGTCGGTTATCAGTCGGTGACCAATTTGCCCCAGTTACAACGAGCCAGCAGCGGCAAGGTTCTTGGGCTGTTCGGTCTTTCCGAGATGAGTTTCGAGATCGATCGAGACAAGCAAAATGAGCCGTCGGTCTACGATCTCACCCAGGCAGCGATTCGCCTGCTGCATAGCCCGCGCGGCTTTTTCGCCTTTATCGAATCGGAAAATATCGATCGCGCCTCCCATTCCAGCGACATCGCCTCGGTGATTCACGATTACCGTGAGTTCGACCGGGCGGTCGGACTGGCGTATGAATTTTATCGCAAATACCCGCGCGAGACTCTGATCATCGTCGCCTCCGATCATGAATCCGGCGGGCTCGGCATGACTCTGGCGCTAAAAGATCTGTCAAGCAGCAAAGGCAATAACCAGGTCGCGGGGAGCCTCCGTGATTTCAAAAAAATCCAAGGGATCGACATTTCGTTGCAAAAGGCCGCCAAACTGCTCGGCACCGCCCCCAAGAGCGATGCCGTAGACAAACTCATGGCCGAACACTTCCCAGGGTTTATTCTGGCGCCGGAATTTAGAGAGAAGATCGTCGACAGCCAATTCATGTCGCGGACGATCTTCGCCGAACCGGTGGCCAACGCTCTGGGCATGATGGTCGCGAACAACACCCAGATATACTGGCAGAATACCGCCCATTCCAATGTTCCAGTCTTAGTTGCGGCGCTTGGCGTCGGCGCCGAGCGCTTTAAAGGCTATTACGACAACGCCGACTTTGGCAAGAAATTAAAAGCCCTGATGGAAGGCAAGAAACACGAGTAGCGGTTAGAAGCGCGCTCAGCTAACCAGCGACCGAAACGCCCAGTAGCCAACCAACGACATACGTAATCGCCGACGCGCACAAGCCGATAGCGAGCATGCGCGCGCCGCTGAACATTGCACCGCGCGCAGAAAAGATCGACAGCAGCGCGCCGACACCGAATAACGCCAAACAACTTAAGATTGCGCTGGTCAGGAACGCCTTCCCGCCGCGGGTCAAGATATAAGGAATCACCGGCACGATCGCACCGAGAATAAACGCCACAAACGAACTGCCAGCGGCCACCCACGGCGAGCCGAGCTGCGACGGATCGAGTCCCAACTCTTCGCGCGCCAAGGTGTCGATGGCGGTGCGCGGGTTCTCGACGATACGGCGCGCCATCATGCGCGCGTCCGCTTCGGCGATGCCTTTGGCTTGGTAAATCAGCGCGAGCTCCTCTTCTTCTTCCTTGGGCGACATTTCCAGTTCTTGTTGCTCCATGGCGATCTGCTGCTCGAAGAGCTCGCGCTGCGCCCGCACCGAAACATATTCGCCGGCGGCCATGGAGAACGAGCCGGCCAACAATCCGGCACAGCCGGCGAGGAGAATATATTCCGGTTTCGCCTCGGCGCCGGCAAAGCCCATCACCAAACTGAAATTCGACACCAGCCCGTCATTGATGCCAAACACCGCGGCGCGCAAACCACCGGCGCGCGATGCCATATGCCAGGCCTCGCGTCCGACGATATCGCCATGCGACGCCGGCCCTTCATCCATTTCACGCAGCACCCGGCTATGCGCGCGCTCCTCGGCTGGCAACCCTTGGGCTTCGCTTTGAGTCATGTAGCCCGGCTCATCGCGCGCTTCGAGCGCGCTGACGATCGGCACCACACGATCGGTGCCGAAGCGCCGCGCCAGCCAACCGAGGAGACGGACGCGCAGACTGCGGCGGTAAGTCGGCAGCACGCCACCGCCGGTTTGAATCAATCGCACCCAGCGCTGCGCATGGCGTTCTTCGGCACGCAGAATTTTGCGAAAAATCTCCGCGCGCTTATCGTCCTTCTCCGCTGCCGCTAGAGCGCGATAGAGTTCGATGCCGTCCATCTCGATCAAATAATTCTGCCCGTAACGGACGACATCCGCGGGAGTCGGATCTGTGTGAGATTCAGCCATAGAACGAAAAGTTCTTGCCTTAAAATTTTTGAATTTTACCTTTCCCTTTCTACCCCATCGACCTTGCATGCGCCAGTCTTTTCATTCTAACGTTGCCCTAACATGGTTACCTTCGTCGACGTCGAAGAAGCGCGTGAGCGCATCAAAGAACAAATCTATCTGTCGCCGTTTCCCTACTCTGAGACCATCAGCCGGCTGACCGGCAACCGGATTTTTTTCAAGTTGGAAAACTTGCAAATGACCGGTTCCTTCAAAGAGCGCGGCGCGCTCAACCGCTTGCTCACGCTGTCCGCTGAAGAAGCGCAACGCGGCGTGATCGCCGCCAGCGCCGGCAATCACGGCATGGCTCTGGCGTTTCACAGCCACAGATTAAACATCGCCGCCACCATCGTCATGCCGCTATTCGCGCCGCTGATTAAAATCTCACGGGTGCGCCAATACGGCGCGCAAAGCGTGCTCCATGGCAACGACTACGACACCGCTCTCGCCGAAGCCCAGCGGCTGAGCCAAGAACGAGGCCTGACGTTCATCTCGGCGTTCAACGATCCCTGGATCGTTGCCGGTCAAGGCACCATCGGCCTCGAACTGTACGAGCAAAATCCCGATCTCGATGCGGTGGTCGTGCCGGTGGGCGGCGGCGGCTTGATCGCCGGCATCGCCTTGGTGCTGAAAACATTGAATCCCAAAATCACCATCATCGGCGTCCAGGCCGAGGCCGTGCCATCGATGAAAACCGCCTTGACCGGCGGCGCGCCGGTTCGGCTGCCGCCCGCCACCACCATCGCCGACGGCATCGCCGTGCGTCGCGTCGGTGAGACGCCGTTCGCCCTGGTCAAAGAATTCGTCGATGAAATCGTCACCGTCAGCGAAGGCGAAATCGCCAACGCGGTGCTGCTGCTCCTGGAAATCGAAAAGACCGTTGCCGAAGGCGCCGCCGCAGTGCCCTTGGCGGCATTGATGACCGAGAAAATCTCGCTCACTGGCAAAAACATCGGCCTCATCGTCTCCGGCGGCAATATCGACATGAATCTGATCTCTCGCATCATCGAAACCGGTATGATTCAGGATGGACGCCAGTGCCGATTGAATGTGATCGTCACCGACCGCCCTGGCAATCTCGCCCGCCTCACTCAACGCATCGCCGACTTGGGCGCAAATATACTACAGATCGGTCAGAGGCGCGGATTCGGCCGCGTCGCCATCGGTGAGACCGAGGTCGAACTCGTGCTCGAGACCACCGGTTCCGACCATATCCAGCGGCTGCGCGCCGGCTTAAGCCGCGACGGCTTTCGCGTGCAAGCTGAGAACTAGCCGTCTTGAACGTTATCCGGATTGCAGGACTCGCCGTTGACTTCGGCGGCGGCGGTACGTTAGCCTGCCAACTAACTTCACATCCAAGTTTGTCAAAAGAGATTTTTTGAGCGAGTGCGCACGCAACATGGCCGAACGTCTGACCAGCGAGCAAATCGAACGCTACAGCCGCCAAATCATGGTCCCCGATCTCGGCGGCAAAGCGCAGATGCGCCTGTGCCAATCGCGCGTGCTGGTCATCGGCGCCGGCGGCTTGGGCTCGCCGGCGGCACTTTATTTAGCCGCAGCCGGCATCGGCACACTGGGAATCGTCGATGCGGACAAAGTGGAACTGTCGAATTTACAACGCCAAATCCTTCACGCCACCGCGGATATCGGCCGGCCTAAGGTCGAGTCTGCGAAAACGACCTTGACCGCACTCAACCCTGATGTCGAAGTGATCGTCCATCCAGTCCGCTTCGATGAGAGCAATGCCGAACAAATCGCCACGGGGTTCGACTTCATCGTCGACGGCAGCGACAACTTCGACACGAAGTTTCTCATCAACGACTTGGCGGTGAATTTGGGCATCGCTTTCTCCCACGCCGGCATCGTCCGCTTGCAGGGTCAAGTCATGACCGTGGTGCCGCGCAAAAGCGCATGCTACCGCTGCCTGTTCAATGTCCCACCGCCGCCAGAAGAGATCTTGAACTGCCAAGCGTCCGGCATCCTCGGCGCTGTGGCCGGCACCATCGGCACTATTCAGGCCACCGAGGCGGTGAAATATTTGGCCGGCTTCGAGGATGGTCTGCTCACCGACCGTCTCTTGGTCTACGACGCCAAGAACATGCGCTTCCGCGAGGTCGAAGTCAGACGCGATCCGCAATGCGCCGCCTGCGGCACCGGCGCCGGCACAACCGCGACCACACAATTCTAGTGCCATCGAGAAAATCATCGCCATGAGTTTCGTCCAAGGCCTTGAATGTCGCGAGTGTAAGCAACCCTATGCCAACCAGCCGGGTGTAAAATCTATTCGGCGCCCGCACCGAGGGAATATTTACTGAACCGGCGGGCGGCACCGAAGTGGCCGTGACCAAGAAACTCATCGACCAAGGCCGCATCCCGCGCGACGAGTCCATTGTCATCAGCATCACCGGCAACGGTTATAAAAGCCTGGAAGCGGTGGCGGGCAGTATCAACAAGCCCCATGGCATCGCCGCCGAGTTGGCACAGTTCGACGAGCTATCTCTGGCGCTGAATCCAGCTAGCCGAGCCGGTATGGCTGGTGCCTAAGCCGCTGGAAAGTTGCAACTCCTCACCTTGCAAGGCGCAGAGTGAAGGATTATTCTCAATTCACCCAGTCAATTTTACTTGGAAATTTTCAGGAGGTTCGTTATGTCTGTGCGAGTTCGTGTTCCCACCCCGCTTCGTAAGTATACGCAGGGGGCCGACGAAGTGAGTGCTGAAGGCGGCAACGTCAAGTCCCTCGTCGACGATCTGGAAAAAAACCATCCCGGTATAAAAGAGCGCATCTGCGACGAAACCGGCAAGGTGCGCCGCTTCGTCAACGTCTATGTGAACGGCGACGACATTCGCTTTTTGCAAAATCTCGAGACGGCGCTCAAGGAAGGCGATAACATTTCCATCGTGCCCGCGATCGCTGGTGGGCGTGAGACGATCGAACTTTGGTAGCGAAAATGGTCCAAACCTCGTCCAACTTGCGCCTGGTTCCCGCGAACCCCGACGCGCCGAGTAAGGTCGAATCGACCCTCGATCTGATCGGTAATACCCCGCTCTTGGAAATTCAGCGGATCGGCGCAGGCTTACCCAAGGGCGTCAAAGTTTTCGCCAAACTGGAAGGCTTCAATCCGGGCGGCTCAGTCAAAGACCGTCCGGCATGGCGCATGATTCAGGAAGGGTTGCGTACGCAGAAGCTCAGACCGGGGAAAACCATCGTCGACTCGACCTCGGGAAATACCGGCATCGCCTTGGCGATGATCGGCGCCGTCCTGGGCTATCCGGTGGAGTTGGCGATTCCCGCCAATGTCAGCGTCGAACGCAAACAAATCATCAACGCCTATGGCGCCAAAATGATTTTTAGCGATCCGATGGAGGGCTCCGATGGCGCCATCCGTCTGTGCCGCAAACTTCTCGAAGCCGATCCGGAGAAATATTTTAAACCGGACCAATACTTCAATCCGATGAATTCCCAGGCCCATTACGAAAACACCGGACCGGAGATTTACCGCCAAACCAATCAAGCCATCAGCCATTTCGTCGCCGGCATCGGTACCGGCGGCACGATCATGGGCACCGGTCGCTATTTGAAAGAAGTTAATCGATCGATCCAGGTGATCGCCGTCGAGCCGGACGATGCATTGCACGGGCTCGAAGGGCTGAAACATATGGCCAGTTCCATCGTCCCGGGAATCTATCACGAGGAAGAGCTCGACGGCAAAATCCCGGTATCCACCGAGGACGCCTATGCGATGGTCTATCGCTTGAGCCAGGAAGAAGGAGTGCTGGTGGGCCAATCCTCCGGCGCCGCGCTGTTCGCCGCGCTGCAAGTCGCGCGCAAACTTCGCTCTGGCACCGTGGTCACGATCTTTCCCGACTTTGGCGACAAATACCTGACGACTAATCTATGGGTCGGCTGGCGCGACCGCGCCGCGGTCGGCAACCTTAAATTTTCGATTTGACCCGATGGCAACAAAAGCAAAAACCGATGCCGTGCGCGAGCGCGTCTATCTCACCTTCCCCAAAGACCTGATCAAAGAACCGGTTTTGAGCCTGTTAGCAAAACAGTTCGACGTGATTTTCAACATCCGCAGCTCCACGGTCACCGCGGATCTGGCGCTGTTGGCGTTGGAAATTGACGGGAAAGAGATCGAAGTCGCGAAGGCGATCAGTTGGCTCAAAGGTAAAGGCGTCGCCGTCGAGCCGATTGAGAAAAACGTAATCGACTGATCGATGTTTTACTGCGCCGCAGCGGAGATCGACAAAACCAACGAGCCGCCTTCATGGGCCGGTCCGCCGAGAATAATATTTCCCTTATTGGCAATCTTGACCGTGGTGTCGATCAGCGGCTTGTCGCCCTGAGTCAAACGAATTTTTAGACCGATCCGATTATCTTGAAACTCCTGGGGCGCGATCGTAAGTGAGCGGCCGCCGGGAATTTCAAACGCCTTGCTGCCGTGCCAAGGAATGGTCTGGGTCTCGTCCTTTAGCGCGCGGTAGGAACGGTGCTTCAGAGGTTTGAGCTGCTGCTCCATGCCTTTGAGCTTAGGATCGAACTCATCGCTCTTATCGCCTGCCAATATCGATCGGATCGTCACTTGTACGGACTGAGGAGTGTTATCCGCGGCATGCAGCCAGCCGGCGACAGCTAGAAAAGCCAGGCTAAAAAGCAGGACCGGATTTCGCAGTTTCTTCGACATTCTCGTCTTCACCTTCGGGATCTTGATAAAGCCAAATGATCGTCGTCTTGGTTTCGTCCTCGCGTAAGAGCGCGACGTTGCGGCCATGGGCGTCGATCGACTCCACCGATGCGTAGTTGTTTGCCTCGACGCCAGCCGGCCATTTGGCTAGCGATAAGAAACCCAGCACCAGCATGATCGCCGCCGGCACCGCCCAGGCGAGACGCGGCACGCTAAATAACGACTGAACCGCCTCGATCAGCTCCTCATGCCAGGGCCGTTTCGTTTCGATACGGTGCTGCACTTCACGCCAGAAAGGCGCGAATTCGAGCCGCGCCGCTTCTGCCGTAAGCATAGTGCCGAGGGTGAGCTGGATTTTTTCCAAGCGCTGGCGCGCCGCACCGCAGTCGGCGCAACTGGCCACATGGCTACGCACCGCTTCGCTGTCCGCCGGTGGCAACTCGCCGTCCAGCCAACGACCGATAGATTCTTGCAAAGATTCACACTGGCTCATAAAAAGGCTTTCAACTTATCCTGCAATTTTTTTCTTGCGTAGTGCAACCGGCTCATCACCGTGCCCTCGGAACAGCCAAGAATCTCGCCAATATCCTTGTAGGACAGGCCTTCAATCGTTCGCAAGACGATGACGGCTTTGTGCTCCGGTGTCAATTCGTTGATCGCCTTGGCCATGTTCTCACGCAGCTCGCGGTCATGAACATCGGCGAACGGATCCTTGGCTACCTCGTTGCGCGCTTCGAACACCCCATCCATGGTCTCGTGGAAGTCCAACGGATTGCGTTTCTGCTTGCGTTGGGCGTCGATCGCGTTGTTCACCGCGATCCGATAAATCCACGTATAGAACGACGAGCCGCCCTGAAAGCTTTTGATTTTGCGAAACGCCCGAAAAAAAGTTTCCTGGGCCACTTCCAAGGCATCCTCGCGGTTGCGCATCAGCCCGAGGATTACCATGAAAACCTTTTGATGATAGCGCGAGACGAGTTCCTGGAACGCATTCGCATCGCCCGCTTGACACTTCTCAACCAGTTGCCAATCGCTCAACTCCACAACGATCCTGCCCTCTTAGACGCCGCCAGAAAACGATTATTCAGCTATTAAAACGACTCACTAACATAAATCCTTGCACTTTTCGTCAATTCCCCTAGAATTGCGCCAGTTCCCTTCGTTTCTGGTTCGATCGGTGCCGAATTCACTAAAGGATTTTCCATGCTAGTTCAATGTCCGAGTTGCCGTACCACCTATAGGGTCGCTGACGAAGTCGTCAAAGGCGCCGCACCGGCATTTCGTTGCTCACGCTGCAAGCATAACTTCGAACTCGAAGGCGCCGAAACAGCCCCAGCCACGCCGGAGAAACCTGTGCCGAGCGAGGCCGCAGTAGCCCCAGAGCCTCAGGACCGAGAACTGACCTTCAGCTTTTCCCCGCCACCGGCTGCCAAAACCGACAAGTTCCCCCCCGCCGCGACTGGGTCAGTGAATCCACCTCGGCGGAAACACCGGGTAGTCCCGCGCCGGATCGATGGTTGTTGAATCCTGAACCGTCCAACACCTTACCCGAACCACCGTTCACCAAGCTGGCGACTACGGCGAACCGCGAGCAGGAAAAGATCGTCGACATACCCAACAACTTTGACGAGAACGAACGCGCATTCGCCGCGCCACAGCTAAAAGAAGAACAGGACAATCCTGCCAACATCCTGGCGATGTCCTCCTATGTCGATCAACGCGCCTCGATCCGTCCGTATTTGAGCTTGTTTGGACTTTTACTAATCGGCTTTTCGCTGCTGGCGGCGATGACCCATGCCAAGCCGGCGGCGATGGAGAACCTGGTCGAAAAGATCCCCTTCGTCGGCGCCACGGTGCTAAAAAATAATCACTTGAAAGATGGGGTCCTGCTGCAATCCCTGCGCACGGGCTACCAGAATATTCACGGAGACCGTGAGGTGTTGGTGCTCACCGGCGTCGCCTTCAATCAGAATCCGGTGGTGATTCGGGAAGTAAAAGTCACCGGCAAAGTCTTCAATCTCGAAGGCAAAGAGCTCGAGAAGCAAACCATCTGGATCGGCAATACGATCTCACCCAAGATCATCCGCGGTATGACCGCGGAAGACATTCCCCACTTGCAGGATTTGAAACCGCTCAAGAGTTTCGAGCTGCCGCCGGGGGATTCGATAGCTTTTACCATGGTATTCTTGAAACCGGCCAAGCAGGTCAAAGACTTCAGCTTGGAAGTCGTGCTCGCCGACGGTGAAATTTGATGGATCCGATATCAGGGCGATTCGTCTGAATCTTTTTTTTTCGGAGTAATATCGACCTCATCGGCTTGGTTGACCGCTTTGCGAAACTTGCGAATGCTCTTGCCGATACCCTCACCGAGGTCCGGCAGCCGGTTGCTGAACAGCACCAGAACGATAACCAGCACCACTAGTAATTCGCCTATGCCAAACCCAAACATCGGTCCTCCAGACGCCTAGCGGCAATTGCGCCATGGCAAGAATTAATCATCGACGAATCTTCCTTGGCGATTTTATCTAGATTATACCATCGTGGCACGATTGAACATCACGCTGACGCGCTTCTTCGGGCTTTCACTGGCGATTCATGCCGCGGTATTCTGCTACTTCATCCTGATGCAAAAATTGGCGTGGAAGACACGCGCCGAGCCGCCGGCGATCCCGGTTTCGCTACTGCCGCCCGGCGAGAAAGATTTGGCCGCGACCGCGCCGCCCGCGGCGACCAAGATCGTCAAACCACCGGCACCCGTCGCCAAAAAGGATTCACCGATCGCCAACAGGAAAGAATTGCGGCCACAAGCCAACCGAGCCCGAGAGCGCGCCCGCACTACTACCGCTGAGAAAACCGCCGTCGCGATTGAAAAGACCTCGCTAGCCGAACGCAACCGCGACGAACAGGTGGCCGGACTGCCAGTGCCGACATCGGCTGACACGCAACGCGAGCTGCCCATCGAAAAGAGCGTGGTTGCCGAGCGCCGGCTGCCGACGGTCAAAGAGCTCTTACCGCCGATCACGTATTCAAGCACGGGCGGGCGAAGCAGCGCACCGGTCAGTTTGAACAGCCATGATCCTGCCTACATGAATTATTTCAATCGGATCAAGCAAGCGATCAACCAGAATTGGGAATATCCCGAGCTTGCGAAACGTTACGGTCTGCAAGGAACGCTGTTTTTAGAGTTCGCCGTGGGCGCCAACGGTCAACTTGAACAGTTGCGACTCGTGCGATCTTCCGGCTCCCAGTTGCTCGACGACGAAGCGCTGCGCGCGATCAAAGCGGCTGCGCCGTTCGCACCGATTCCGTCGTGGATCAAGAGCATTCCGCTGCCGATTTCGGCCACGATGGAGTACCACGACAGTCGACTTAATTACCCCTCCACCCGTTGAGCCCAAGCCAAGGCTCGATCTTCGCTAGACTATGGGTCTGTCGACCTGCTCTTCGCCCGACTGCTCTCCCAGCGCAGCACCGGCTTTCGCGCCGCGCGCGCCTCGTCGAGCCGGCGCACGGGAGTGGAATGGGGCGCGCTCTTGACCAGCTCGGGATCGTCCTTGGCTTCCTGGGCGATGGCCAGCATCGCGTCGCAAAATCCATCCAAGGTTTCCGGCGATTCGGTTTCGGTCGGCTCGATCATCAAGGCGCCGGAAACCACCAGCGGGAAATAAATCGTCGGCGGATGATAGCCGTAGTCGAGCAGCCGCTTGGCGATATCGAGAGTGCTCACGCCATTTTTGTGCTGTATACGATCGGTCAGAATGCACTCGTGCATGCACGGCTCGTTGTAAGCCAGTTGGTAGCTCTTTTCGAGTTTCTTGCGGATGTAGTTGGCATTGAGCAACGCCATGCGGCTCGCCTCTGCAAGGCCGTCGCCGCCGAGTGAAAGAATATAGGTGTAAGCGCGCAAGAGCACGCCGAAGTTGCCGAGAAACGAGCGCACCCGGCCCACCGACTTGGGCTCGATTCTCGTCCAATACAAATTTGTCGCCGGCCTGGACGATCCGCGGCACCGGCAGATAGTCGCGCAATTGCGCTTTGACCCCCACCGGCCCCGCCCCAGGACCGCCGCCGCCGTGGGGCGTGGAGAAGGTCTTGTGCAGATTCATGTGCAAAACGTCGACGCCCATATGGCCCGGCTTGGCCACGCCCATAAGCGCGTTTAAGTTCGCGCCGTCCAAGTAAACCATACCGCCTTTGGCGTGGACTATTTGGGCGATCGCTTCGATATTGCTCTCGAACAGGCCGAGGGTATTGGGATTGGTGATCATGATCGCCGCGACGTCTCGATCCATGACTTTCTCCACCGCGGCGGCGTCGATAACGCCTTTGTCGTTGGAAGAAATCTGGATCACGTCGTAGCCGCATAAAGTTGAGCTCGCCGGGTTGGTGCCATGGGCGGTGTCGGGAACGATGATATTCTTGCGCGGATCGCCGCGTTCGCTCAGGCAGGCGCGAATCAGCATCAAACCGGTGAGCTCGCCCTGCGCGCCCGCGGAAGGCTGCAAGCTCACATGCTCCATGCCGCTCACTTCGGCGAGCATCTGCTCGAGCTCGAAGAGCAGCGCCAACGCGCCCTGCAAATGTTCGGGCGACGCCATTGGATGGAGCTGCGCGAAGCCGGGCAGACGCGCCACGACTTCGTTGATCTTGGGATTGTACTTCATCGTGCAAGAGCCCAACGGGTAGAACTGGCTCTCGATGGAGAAGTTGCGTTGCGACAGCCCGGTGAAATGACGCAGCACTTCAAGCTCACCCAGCTCTGGGAAGCCGTCGATGTCCCGGCGCAGCAAATGTGACGGAATCGACTCTTCGACCTTACCGCCCTCTCCGGCCCACTCGATGGCGCTGCGCCCAGGCGAGCCGCTCTCGAAGAGCAGCTTGGGCGGCGCCAACTGGGAACGCTTCTTATCCTGCGCTGGTTCGGACAAGTCGATCGATCTCCTCTCGCTCGTTCATTTCGGTGACGCACACGAGGAAGCTGTCTTTCAGCTCGGGATACCATTGCGCCAACGGGATGCCCGGCACCATTTTCTGCGCCGCGCAGTCGGCGAAAAGCTGCGACAGATTCGCCGACTGCAGAACGAATTCGTTGAAGAACGGCGCGGAAAATCTCGGGGTAAATCCGCGCTGCGCGACTAACCGCGCACAGGCGTCATGGGCGCGGGCGACGTTGATCTCGGCGATGCGCCGCAATCCCGACTTCCCCAGCAGTGCCATGTACACGGTAGCGGCAAGAGCGCATAGGGTCTGGCTGGTGCAAATATTCGAAGTCGCCTTCTCGCGCCGGATATGTTGCTCGCGGGTAGCGAGGGTCAAGACAAAACCGCGCTGTCCGTCGCTGTCAACGGTCTCGCCGACCAACCGCCCCGGGATATTTCTGACGAATTTTTTCTGGCAGGCGAAAAATCCGAAAGCCGGCCCACCGAGACTCATCGGCACGCCCAAACTCTGTCCCTCGCCGACGGCGATATCGGCGCCGAACTCGCCCGGCGGCTTTAACAGCGCCAGCGACAAGGGCTCGCTAGTGACGGTGACCAGGTGGGCGCCGACGCTGTCGCATGCCGCTCGGATCGGCGCCGGCTCTTCGATCACGCCGAAAAAATTCGGATAGCCGAAGAGCACGCACATGGTTTGGTCATCGAGCAGTCGCTTGAGTTGGTCAAAGTCCGTGGTGCCGCGGCCAGCGTCGAAAGGAACCTCTTCGAGGCGAACGTCGTCGAGATTTTTCAGATAGGTCGCCACCACGGCACGGTACTGCGGGTGCAGCGCCCGCGACATCAGCACGCGGCGCTTTTTGGCCGGCTGAATGCGCCGCGACATCAGCACCGCCTCGGCGACCGCGGAAGCGCCGTCGTAAACCGCCGCGTTGGAGACTTCCATGCCGGTGAGTTGGCAGATCAGCGTCTGGTACTCGAACAGCGCCTGCAGCGTGCCCTGGCTGACCTCGGGCTGATACGGCGTGTACGAGGTCGAAAATTCCGCACGAGAGATGATCGCATCCACCGCGCTGGGAATGAAATGATGGTAGATGCCGCCGCCGAGAAAAAAACTCCAGTCGGCCGCCGAGTCATTGCGCGCCGCCAGAGCGGCCATGCGCCGGCGCACTTCCAGCTCGGTCAACCCGGCGGGAAGGTCGATCGCCGCGTGCTCGCGCAACGACTGCGGCACATGCCGATAGAGATCTTCGACCGAGGCACAGCCGATTTCCCGCAGCATGCGCTCTTGGTCGGTGACAGTATGGGGAGTATAGCGCATCAGCCTGGGCTACTTGTCTTTGTCATCGTCGTCTTCTTCGTTATCGTCCTCATTCTCGTCGTCGTCTTCTTCGTCGTCGTCTCTCTTTTTGCTGCTCGACATACTCGGCATACTCGTCGGCGTCCATCAGATCCTTGAGATCGTCGATATCGGACAGCTCAACGCGAATCATCCAGCCATCGCCGTAGGGATCGTCGTTGATGGTCTCGGGGTTATCCGGCAAGATATCGTTGATCTCCAGCACCGCGCCGCTCACCGGCGCGTAAATATCGGACACAGCCTTGACCGACTCCACCGCGCCGAAGGGATCGTCCTTGACGATCTTCTCGCCCACCTCGGGCAACTCGACGTAAACAATATCGCCCAGCTCTTCTTGGGCATACTCGGTGATACCGATCGTCGCACTGGTGCCTTCGACCAGCACCCATTCATGTTCTTTGGAATATTTTAGTCCTTCGGGAAACTCCATCGCAAACCTCCTTCGTGATCATTATGGCTGTGCCGCTAACGGCGATAAAATGGCAATGAAACTATTTTTACCGGAATCTGCCGGCCGCGAATTTCGACATCGAGGCGATTATCGATCCGATGCCTCGGCGCTGGCGACATAGGCCAACGCAATCGCCTTGCCGAGCGATGGCGACTTCGTCCCGCTGGTGATCGCGCCGATCTTGACGCCGTCTTTGAACACGCTATAACCGCCGCGCGGAATGCCGGGCTCCAGCACTTCCATCCCGACCAACTTGCGCTTCACGCCCTGCTGTCTTTGTTTGAGCAACCGATCGCGGCCAGAAAACGCCGGTTTGGAAAACTTTAACACCCACTCCAAGCCCGCTTCCAACGGCGTCGTGGTGTCATCCAACTCATGGCCGTAAAGCGGATAGGCCTTTTCCAACCGCAACGTATCGCGCGCACCCAACCCCACGGCAACCAATCCGTGCGACTCACCGGCGGTCGATTAAGCGCATCCCACAATTCCAGCGCGGCGTCGCTGTGGCAATAAAGCTCAAATCCGACCTCTCCGGTATAACCGGTGCGCGCCACCATGCAGCGAATCGACGCGACATCGGCGAACACAAACTGAAATGACTTGATCGCCGCCAACGGCTGAGCCAGCAGCGGTTGGAGAATCTCCTCCGCCGCCGGCCCCTGCAGCGCCAACTGGGCGTACATGGCGCTTTGATTTTCCACCTCGACATCGGCGCCGGCTTGGCTCGACAGCCAGGCGAAATCCTTGTCGATGTTCGAAGCGTTGACGCAGATGAAAAAGGCTCGGGCCTTGACCCGATAAATAATCACATCGTCGACGACGCCGCCCGCTCGTTGAGCAAGAAACTGTACTGCGCCTGAAACGGCTTCATGCGCGCCACATCGTTGGCGGTCAGCCGCTGGCAAAACTCCAGCGCGCCGGCGCCGCGCACTTCGATCTCGCCCATATGGCTGACGTCGAACAGGCCGGCTTTGCCGCGCACCGCCAGATGCTCTTCGATGACACCGCGGTAATGCACCGGCATTTCCCAGCCGGCGAACTCGACCATCTTCGCGCCGGCACGACGGTGCGCGGCGTAGAGCGGCGTTCTTTTTAACGCCACGACCACCGCCGCCGGGACATCGAATTCATCCGTTTAGCGTTCACGCTGGAGCGAGTCTTTCGCGGCCTTCAAAGTATTGTAGAGCAACATGCAAATCGTCATCGGCCCGACGCCGCCGGGCACCGGCGTAATCGCCGAGGCGCGTTCCTTGGCGGCATCGAACTCGACATCGCCGCACAGCTTGCCGCTCGGCAAGCGGTTGATGCCGACATCGATCACCACCGCGCCGGGCTTGATCCAATCGCCGCGCACGATGCCGGCCTTGCCGATGGCGACCACGACGATGTCGCCGCGGGCGACTTCGTCGCGCAGGCTAGCGGTGCGCGAATGACAGATCGTCACCGTGGCGTGTTTCTCGAGCAGCATGAGCGCCACCGGCTTGCCGACGATATTGCTGCGGCCGACGACCACGGCGTTTTTTCCTTTGGGATCGCAGTGCACCGATTCGAGAAGCTTCATCACGCCGAGCGGCGTGCAAGGCCGGTAGCCGTCCGCGCCGACGAGCAAATTACCTTGATTGACCGGATGGAAGCCGTCGACATCTTTGTAGGGCGAAACCGCATTGAGAATCTTCTCCGAATGAATATGCGGCGGCAGCGGCAATTGTACCAGAATGCCATGGACATGTTTGTCTTTGTTCAGCTGATACACCAACGCCAGCAGTTCTTTCTCGGAAATCGTCGCCGGGAGAAAATGCTCGAAGGATTTAATGCCGACTTCCTTGCAAGCCTTTTCCTTATTGCGCACATAAATATGCGACGCCGGATCGTCGCCCACCAGCACCACCGCCAATCCCGGCGCCAAATTCCAGCGCCGCTCCAAGCCGTCGACCTCTTCTTTGATTTGTTTCTGAACTTCTTTGGCGACGGCTTTGCCGTCGATGATAGTCGCCATGGAATGGACCCCGCGATCTCTGCGGAAACTATATCGAAATGAAAAACCCAGTAAAAGACCAACTGAACATTTGGATGACATGGAGAATTGGAAAGGTCAACAGCAAGACGGACGATTTTACCGGGAGATGCTCATACAAAGTTATGGCTCGAGATAGGAGACTGCGCAGCGCCGGATCGACCAAGGCGATTGACCTGAACCGGTTTGCGCATTAGATAGAGTCAAAGGATGTTTTATGAGCGCACCGAGAACCATTGAAGAAGTAAAAAACGATATCCGCGATCGGGTCGGCCACCGGGCGCCGTTTCTCCACGCCGATAAAGCCGAGTCGGAACAAGCGCTGGCCAGGATGACCGACTTCGAAGGCGAGACCTGGGCGGCGGCGTGGAACGAGCTTGGGGCAAAATGGCAAGAACAAGCCATGGCCGCCGAGAAAGCCGGCAACGCTGCCGAAGCCAAGTCGGCCTATTTGAAATCCTACGGCTACTACGGCATCGCGCGCCATCCCTTTCCGAGCACGCCGGGGAAGCACCACGGCTATTTGAAGACCCGCGAGATGTTTCTCGCCGCGTCGAAATATTTCGACATCCCGGTGGAAAAAGTGGCGATCCCCTTCCAGGGCAAAGCCATCGTCGGCCATCTGCGCCTGCCGAAACAACTGCCGGCGCCGATGATCATGCACTGGGGCGGCATCGACAACTGGAAAGAAGAGCGCCACTCCTTCGGCGAGAATTTCGTCAAGCAAGGCTGGGGCTGTTTCATCATCGATAGCCCCGGCACCGGCGAATGTCCCATGCTCGCCGGACCGGACGCCCATCAAGTACACTTGGCCGTGCTCGAGTATCTGCTCAAACGGCCCGAAGTCGACGCCGACAAGATCGCCGCCGTCGGCGCCAGCTTCGGCGGCCACTGGTCGACCAAGCTCGCCCATCTGGCGCCGGACAAACTGCGCGCCGCGGTCAACTGGGGCGGCGGCATTCATTATTTCTTTCAACCCGAGTGGCAGGAACGCTCGCGCCATGCCGACTCCTATCTGTTCGATCTGATCGAAGCCCGCGCCAATCTTGTTCGGCAAAAAAACTTTCGACGAGCTGTGCGCGGTGATGCCGGCGTTGTCGCTCAAAGATCCCGGCCTGCTCGACCAACCCTGCGCGCCGCTGCTGATCGTCAACGGCAAGGAAGACAAGCAGGTGCCGCTGGAAGATTTTTATTTATTGCTCGAACACGGCAGCCCGAAGACCATTCGTCTCTTCCCCGGCGGCCACATGGGCGCGATTCCCAATATCTTGAAAACCGTCGTCGACTGGCTGCACCTGAAACTGGATTGAACCCTATGAGCCTCTACCAACTGCAAAAGCTGATCTATCATGTCAATCGCGATGCCGAGCGGCGCGAGCATTATCGCCAAGACGCCGGCGCCTTCGTCAAGAAGTACGATCTGAGCGAATTGGAGCGCGCGGCGATACTCAACGTCGACGTGCGTGCCCTTTACACCATGGGCGTCCACTCGCTACTGCTGCGGCCGTTTACTCTGCTCAACAAAGTCTCCAATGAAGACTATGCCAAAGCGTTGAAAGGATTGGTCTGAGCCATGCCTATCGTATTTGCCTGCGCCGCCAGCCACGCCCCAGGCATGACCGCCTGGACCGAAGCCGCGCCCAAGGAACAGTCGGAAAACTTTCTCGGCAGCTACCGCCGGCTGGGCGAACGGCTGGCGTCTTCGAAGCCGGACGCTATCGTCGCGCTCACGGTCGAGCATTGGGCTAATTTTTTTCTCAACAGCATGCCGACCTTCTGCATCGGTCGCGCCGACCACTACGACGGGCCGATTGAAGAGTGGCTGCGCATCCCCAAAGCCCGCGTCCCCGGCGATGCCAAACTCTCGGCGGAATTGATCGACGCCTGCCTCGACAGCGGCTTCGATCCGCTGTTTTCCGACGAACTCCTGTTCGACCATGCGACGTTTTTGCCGCTGCATTTTTTGAATCCCCACATGGCGCTGCCGGTGGTGCCGGTGATCATCAACGCCCTGACACCACCGATGCCAACGGCAAAACGCTGCTTCGCCTTCGGCGAATTCCTCGGCAAGGTTCTGCAGCAAAGTGAAAAAAGAATCGCGCTGATCGCCACCGGCGGCCTATCCCACTGGCCCGGCGAAGCGCAGCATGGCCGGATCAATATACCTTTCGACAAAAAGTTCCTGGATAATTTAATCACCGGCGATCACCATCAATTGACCGCCTACAGCCACGAAGAGATCAACAGCGAAGCCGGCTCCGGCGGCCACGAAATCAGAACCTGGATCGCCCTGGCCGGCGCGGTGCAAAGCTGGAAAGCCGAATTGATCGCCTACGAGCCGGTTGCACCCTGGGCAACGGGATGCGCTCTGGTGCAATTCTCCCAATGAATGATGCGAACCCAGCAAAGCAAGCTGCGCTTTTTTACGCCCTTTTGCGGCTCCGCCATGCTGGGCAGTTTGCGGTTAAAGCTCCGGAGCGACCGACATGAAATTCAGCATTCACAGCCTGCACGGCGGCGTTAAGAATATCGACGAAATCCATAAGCGCGCCGTGCGCGCCGAGGAGCTGGGCTGGGACGGCATCTTTCTCGGCGAGAGCCATCTGAGTTCCATCGACTCTTTTCAGACTCTGGCGAGCTGCGCCATGCTCACCAAGCGTGTGCTACTCGGCATCGCCGTCACCAATATCGTGTTCCGCCACCCCACCGTGATCGCCGGCGCGGCCGCGTCACTGAATGAGATTTCCAAAGGCCGCGCCATCATGGGTCTCGGCACCGGCGATGGCCCGGTCTACACGCAAGGCTTGAAAGCCATGCCGATGAAAGATTTTGAAGTCGGCATCAAGACCATTCGGAATCTGGTGCGCGGCAATGCCGAAACCTTTTCCACCGGCAAAGTCGGTATCGGCTTCAAGATCAACCAGCCGGCGCCGATTTATGTTTCCGCCGAAGGCCCCAAAGGCTTGCAGCTCGCCGGCCGCAGCGCCGACGGTGTGATCCTCGGCACCGGCTTCGATCTGCGCGTCTATAATTGGGCGAAACAGAAGATCCGCGAAGGCGCCGAAGAAGCGGCACGGCAAGAGGGAGAAATCAAAGTCATCGCCGCCGGCATGCTCTGCGTCGACGAAGACGGCAACAAAGCGCGCAAGATCGTCCGCAACCGCCTGGCCAACCGCGCCCACCATAATTTTCGCTTCACCTACGAAACCGTACCACCGGAAGAACTCGACGGCATCAAGCAGTTCATGGCCGGCTTCGATGTCATGAAGCCGATGGAAGACCGCGTCGACCCAGATCTAGTGAACGACTATCTGATTCAGCGCTTCTCCATCGCGGGAAGCCCAAAGGAATGCATCGAGCGCATCGAAGAACTAAAGGCCGCCGGTGTCGAACATTTGATGCTCACCCCGGCGCGCACCGTCTACAATGAAACGGTTGACGCTTTCGCCAAAAGCGTCATCCCGCATTTCCGCGATTGATCGCGGCTTGGCTGTCTGACCCAACAACTCTGCGTCGCTGATGAAATCTCAAGAATTCAGTCTCACGACGCTCCCGCTGTTACACGAGCGTCCCTGGCGCTTATCCCGGCGTATAATTATCCTGCGAGTCGTAGAAATTGCGGATTTCCTTCCATGTGCGCCGAACTTCTTCGTCGATATCGAAGGCGCGCGCGTACTGCAAGACGTCTGGCATCGAAACCAAGCCGGCCAATTGATCCGTTTCACCGATGATCGGCATATTGCGAATATCCCGGCGATACATTTCCCCGAGGACTTGTCCGACCAGGGCCGTGACCGGCATGGCGATCAAGGGTGAGGTCATGACCTGTTTCAGCAGCGTCTTTGTCCCGTCAAGCTGCTTGGCGACAACCCGATTCAAAACATCGCGTTCGGTAAAGAGGCCGACTGGTTTCAGCGCCGAGGTCACGACGACGGCGCCCGCGGCTCGTCGATTCATGAGCTCGACGGCGTCCCAGACCGATTGTGATTCCTCCATCGACAATGGTGCTTGTGTGATGATGTTGCCAATGGTTTTGGTTTCGCCCAGATCATGACCGAGCTCCACGGCGATTTCGAGAATTCGCCGCATGGAAATAATCCCGACAATGTTATCCCTCGTTCCGAGCACCTGAAGGTGGCGAATTTTTCCTTTGATCATCTCGCCCAATGCATCGACGATACGGGTGTCTTGAGCAACCGCGCGAAACGGCGAGGTCATGACCTTGTCGACCGAGGTGCGCTGCGGATCGAGTTTGTTATTGGCGACATGTTTGAGCACATGCCGTTCGGTAAAAATCCCCACCGGGAGATCGTCGCGAATAATGATGATCCGTCCGACATCGCGGGCGACCATCTGCTCGATGACTTCATGAACCGTGCTTGAGGCGGAAGCCGATACCAGATCGGTCGTCATAATCTCACTGACTTTGTTCGATAGCATGGAAAACCTCCGAGAAGTTTGCGCTCGCAGTGGCTCATTTACACTACCACCCGGACGTCGAATCCGAGGTTGGGCGGGAGACTGGTCAGATCCGCGCGGACATTTTTTGCTCCGGGAATACTGTCAATATGGTTAGCGATGTGACCGTAGCCCGACGCGCGAGCCACTGCGCCGGCCAACTCTTTACCGCTGCCCGATACCCCCTGATATATCGTAATCATTTGCATGGCGCCATCCTCCCCGTTTTCGCGAACTGTCGATCACTTTGATTCAACCACAAGCGCCGCTAGGTTCAAGCCACCGGTGATAGTTCGCGCGATGATCGAACCGCCGCCCGCCCTGTATTGCACCGCCATGCTGGGATTTCCCGGAAGATATTTGCCCAGGTGCTTGGCGAACAATCGCACGCAGGTGTCGTAGGCGCTGCCGCCGGTGGTGCCGGAAATAATCACCGATTCCCCCTGGCAATAATTTGCCTGGAGCGAGCCCGGTGGGCGACAAAACAGCGGTCAAGAACAAGTCCTGTCTATGTGCATGAACTCCTTTTATCTTCAGGAATCCTGGCGTCGCAAGCTCATTCGAATCGTCTCGATGTCTTTTGCCGCTGGGCCGCAACGTTATCCCGCTGCCATTCTGTCCTG
>CAVXEP010000033.1:0-121191 GCA_963760795.1 uncultured delta proteobacterium | reverse complement strand
AATCGCCGAAGGGATCGATGCCAACTCGAGAGGCGCGGTCCTACTGCTTGGGCTATTTGTAAGCTACGCCAGCACTCGCCGGCCCAGCCAATGGAATCACTTCGGTCCTGCTGAAGCCAACCTCGCGGCACCACCGGGAGAAATCAGCACCCGTGAAGTCGAAGGCGTCGCCGAATTCGATCAGCATGTTGAGCGACATCATCGAGTCCGAAGGCGTTCTCACGCCTGGCGTCGTCGATAATGTTCTCGACGACGATGAACGCACCGCCGGGAGGCAAGGCAGCGAAAGCTGCCCGGACGAGATGCAGCTTCTTATCGAGATTCCAGTCGTGCAGAATCATTCCCATCGTGATGACATCGGCCTTTGGCAACGGATCGGCGAAAAAATCGACAGCCTTCGCGGTGACCCGATCGGCAAGTCCTGCGGCGGCAATCTTGCGCGCGGCTATCGCGGTAGCGGCGGGGAGATCGGCGGAGGTGCAGCGCAGGTGCGGATGCTGCCTGGCGACGAGCATCGACAGTTGGCCGGTGGCGCCGCCGACGTCACACAACGTGCGATAACGGGAAAAGTCGAACTTCTCGGCCAGCGCCTGAAAATTGGCCGCGGAGATGCCGCTCATCGCGTCCATGAATTGTTCGAGCCGCTCGGGTTTGCTGTAAAGCTCGGCAAACATCGGCGCGCCGGTGTGTTTGATCTCGTTCTGGGCGCTGCCGGTGCGCAGCCCGTCGGTGAGATCGCCCCAGAATCGGTACAGCCGTGCATTGGCCATTTCTAAGAAGCCGGCCATGAACTGAGGGCTGTTCCGGTCGAGGAACAATGCGGTTTCATCGGTATTGCGATAGCGCGCTTGCGGGCCATCGCCATCGCGTTCGAGGAAACGCAGCGCCACCAGCGTGTCGAAGAAATCGGGATTGGCTCTCGCATGAAGCCCAAGCGCCTCTTGCAGTTCGCTGCCGGTCATCGATTTCGCGCCAAGCTCGGTGAAAAGGCCGAGCTCGATGGCCGAGAGCAAAACCTTAGACGGCCAAAAGGCCAAGCCTACTTCCATGATTCGAGCTGGTGACAAAGTATTCATCGCCGACGTTCCTTTCCTGGCAAATTCACGGTTGTTGCGCGCCGGATGATGCCGCCAGCGCATCGGCTAGCGCAAGTAAAAGCTTGGCGCCGTCGCCCTTCCATGTGCTGCCGTGCATGCACGCGAGCGTTGTCGGTCCGGCCGCGGCCAGTCTTTCCAGCATCGCTCGCGCATTCGGTGTATGCGAGTAATAGTCCATCGCCTGACGGAACGCCTCGCTCGGCCCGAGAATATCCGCCTCGGTGGTGGCTGGATGTTCGGCGCCGCCCTGGGTGAACAGGTCGCCGCACAGTAAAGTCCGCGTCTGCTCTTCCATCAGGAAACCGCATTCCCAGCCGTGCGGCAGGTGCGGCGTGTCGAACCAGCGCACGGCATGTTTTCCCAGCGCGAGCGTTTCGCCATCCGCCAGTGCGTGGGCCGGCCGGTCGGCGATGTCATCGATGGAGACCAACGCCGCCACTTTGCCGCACAGCGGCGCGGACTGCGGCGCCGCCGCGAGCCATTCGTTGAGCGAACCGCATTCATCCGCCTCGACGTGTGAAAAGCCGACATAGCGCAACCGTTCCACGGGCAACACGCTGGCCACCGCCTCGCGCACCAGCGGAAACATCTTGCGCGGCCCGGTGTGGAAGAGCAACGGCGCTTCATCGGCGATGAGAAACTGATTGAACGAAAACCCGCCGGGCCCGCCCTCCATAATCACCGGCGTATTGATGCGGTAAATCCCATCCGCGACCTCATGGACATTCGTCCCCGACTGTTTATTGGTGATAAGCATTTTCATTCTCCTCGGATATTAAGTAGCTCAGTCCTTGGCTTTTTCAATATCGCCGCGTCCAAGCGACCGATCTCGCATCTTAAACGCCGGCGAGGAGTGAGGCAATGCCTGTTGCTCCGCCGCTTTCGAAAGCGCTATAGTCGGTCCATGGAAAAGCTCATTCCCATCGATCTCACTGGAGTCATCGCAGCTGTCAAAGGCGAGAGAGAAGGGTGGCACGCACTGCGGCAAGACCCGAGGTTGTGGTCGTACTAAATGTTCATTCGGTGAAACTTGCTGCGCGGGGCAGCATGAACGCCGCCTATCCTTACTTCGGACCGCGAAGTAGAATTAACTTCATAAAGATCGCCAAACGACGTGGCTTGGAAATCGAGAGACGTGCATGTCAAACCTCGGACTATCGCATGCGTGACTGTCGCGGCAGAGACACGTTATGAATAATTGATCGAGACGAACTGATTAGTGGGTTGCAAGGATGGCTTGGGCCCAGGCTACCACTTCCCGACCACCGGAAAATCTCCGGGCTGACCGAACTGGCCGATACAGATATCAATCTCGCAACCGTCCCAACTGCCGTTGCCGTTGAGGTCCAAGAACCATTCTCCCGTGGTGGGACGAAATACGCCGATTTGGCTCCCGCCTGTGCCAGCCCAATCGCCGGCGACGGGCAGATCCCCAGATATGCCGAAACTTGCGATCAGTCTATCCGTGCCAGAGCCATCCCACTGGCCATTGTCATTGAGGTCGAGATACCACTGTCCGGTCGTTGAGCGGAAGAAGCCGATCTTTTCAAAACCGTTATTATTCCAATCGCCGATCACCGGCAAATCACTTGAGGAATTACCAAAGCCTTCGATGCACTCGTCCACGGCACAATTGTCGACCGCACCGTCACCGTCAGTATCGAACCCCCAAACCCCCAGTTTGGTGACCAGCTGGCCGCCCACCGTCGCTGTCACTTGGGCTCGATACGTACCGATGTTAATCTGATCGTTAATATTTTCTTTCACGACGGGGGTAGCGCCCTGTTGGCCAGCAGATATGAAACAGAGGTCCAGATCTTCAGTCGCGCCACAGCTATCCCAAATATAGTTATCGTTATCGAGGTGCCAGGAGGCGGTGTTAGTATTGAAGGTCCCGATGCTGCTTTTCCCGGTGCCGTTCCAATCGCCGCTCAGCGGACGCATTCCAACCTGGCCATAATTATTGATGCAAAGATCGTTGCTGCAATCCAAGACACCGTTACCGTTACGGTCTAAGAACCATTGTCCGGTGCTTGGCCGGAATATTCCGATCCTGCTCGGTAGTCGGTTGGTGGTCGTTTGAATTTGATCGGTAGAGGCAAGCTCAGTTGTCGCAGCCGCTGTCGGGACGTCGCGGTAGTAGCAATCTTTGACAAAGCCGGGTAGCGGGTCGCCGAAAACGCTATTGCTACAAGCAACGCCGTTGGAGAAGGTGCCGTAGAAGTACGAGCCGTTGTCGCCGTAGCGAACCTCTTTGGTGCCGGAGAAGTTACATTGGCCGCCCTCGCTGGCACAGTAGGTCCATGAACCCGTCGGGGTCGTCGGTGCCGGTGAAGGGGAGCTGGTGGTATCGCGGTAGTAGCAATCTTTGACAAAGCCGGGTAGCGGGTCGCCGAAAACGCTATTGCTACAAGCAACGCCGTTGGAGAAGGTGCCGTAGAAGTACGAGCCGTTGTCGCCGTAGCGAACCTCTTTGGTGCCGGAGAAGTTACATTGGCCGCCCTCGCTGGCACAGTAGGTCCATGAACCCGTCGGGGTCGTCGGTGCCGGTGAAAGATTAAAAGTCGCGGTAACCGTAGTGTTGGCGGTTAGGTTAACCGTACAGCCCGCCGTCCCGCTACAACCGCCTCCGCTCCAACCGGCGAAAGTAGAACCGGCGGACGGGCTCGCCGTCAGTTGCACCGTGCCACTGAACGTCGCCGAACATGATGCAGCACAACCGTTGATTCCCGCAGGCGAACTGGAAACTGACCCGTTCCCACCGCCTGCTCTTGTCACCGTTAGAGTGAAACTCGTTGCCGCCGGTATGCCGCATGCTTCCGGAGCACTCGCCGACTGTCCCGCGGAGTTAAAAGCGTTCACCTCGTAACAGTACGTCGTACCCGCACTGACCGTTGAGTCAGTGTAGTCGGTGACATTGGCTCCCACGGAATCGAGCGTCGTGTAGTTTCCCGAAGTCCCAGTTTTTCGCAGAATGTTGAAACCGTCTTCGTTATTGGAGTTGTCCGTCCAGCTTAGCCGAAGTTGGGCAGCTTGGGCTTCACTAATAGATATTTGAAATGGCACTAAAAGCAAAAGCAACACGATCAGAAATTTGTCAGGATTCGGAACTACACTCATTTAAACCTCGCGGCGAATGATTCGCCGACGTTCACAGAGAAATCAGCGGCGGTGATCTAGTGTCTGATTTTGAAATTGGCGGACACGGTGAACCGAGTCGAAACGAAAAACCCCGGTCTGGAGTATTTACCATACACAGAACCGTGCCCTTCCGGACTCCTAGCAATGCCCGTACCATGCTGTCGCGAAACAAGGAGTTTTTTTCGTCCAGCCGTGGGGACCGTCAATGGTTACTGAAAGGCTGTCGAATGGTTAACATTAAAATCACCACATCACTGCATACCGCGAATGAAAGTGGGAATTGACCTTTGATATTGCACCGACCTGAATGGAAATTGGGTCACCGTCATGTCTGGAATACCCTGCGTTCCCCGATGGTTCTTTATGCCGCTTATCGTTGCTGACTGCACCTATGGATATCCCTGATAAATTCGCCATCTAGTATCATCGTACTTCTCATTCCATAACATCGCATTTTATTGTCGGTAGATGCGGCCATCGAAATTGGTGATCATTTGACAGTGAGAGTCTTCAGCCGCGGATAAGCGCCATCACTCAATCCCCACGCAGGTGGTCGAATGACAGCCGAATTGTCGAGTCCTATGAAAAAGTCGGAGAGAAGGTTGATTGCGACTCTCCAATCGCCAGCGAAACCACCACAATAACGGAAGTGAGATTGAGCAGGTCGTAAATTGTCTTGCGACGCACTCGCCGCTCTCGCGCCGCGCTGCTGGGTTATGCTCTGCACTTCACGGTTTTCTTACGCTTTGACTTCGGTTGCGGCTGTCGTTTCGAAAGCGCTATAGTCGGTCCATGGAAAAGCTCATTCCCATCGATCTCACTGGAGTCATCGCAGAGGTGAAAGCCGAAGGCAAAACCCGCCGCGTGCTCTGGCAGGATTCCGAGTCCATCGCGTTCTTGAGCAGCGGCCGTAAAGAGCGCTGGGATTTTCACATCGATCCGGCGGACGAAGTGACGCTGCAAGTGACCGGCGTGCAACATCTGGTCTATCGTGATGAAGCCGGCAACGAACACACCGCCGATATCAAAGCCGGTCAGATCCTGCTCTGCCCCGCCGGCGTGCCGCATTCACCGCGCCTCGAAGCCGACTCCTGGTTCATCGTCTTCGAACGCAAGCGTAAAGCGGGCGAGATCGATTACTTCAAATGGTTCTGCAACAAATGCGGCGAAAAGGTCTATGAGACCTCAGCCGAGGTCGGCGACTACCGCGCCGATCCGGTGAGTCAGGTGTATCAAACGTTCTCCAGCGACGAGAAACTGCGCACGTGCAAAAGCTGCGGCACAATAATTCCGGCGCCGCCGAAGTGATTCAAGTTCGTTCCAGGCGTTCCAAACGTTCAAGCCGTTCAAGTAGTTTGACGAAAACCATTCGGTCTCAGAGAATTGGCTGCAATGAACTGCATAGTTCTCGATGGGAGAATCGCAATCGAGGACGCACTTGAAGCCAAACGATTAATTTCCGACCTTCGTGTCCTTCGTGAACTTCGTGGTGAAACAACTGATTGCATATTGACGCCAAAGTCAGAACAGCAGGAACTGACTCACTTGCCAACAAAACTCGCTCCTCAACCCTCACACCTATCCGATGACTGACTACGATAACCAGCTCACGCGACTCGCCAAAGCTTACGCCAACGCCGAGGCCGAGGTCATCACGGCGTTTTTCAAAAAGCCGCGCAAGCGCACCGACCATCTACGCTGGCTCAAAGCCCAGGGGTTCAAAGAACACTCGGCGATCAGGCCGATCATCGATGCCTTGGCGGCGCTCTATCCGAAAATCGATCGCGGCGTCGACCGGCATGACTACGCCGAGCTGACCGAGAAACTCGCCGACGAGACCAAGCACGCGCGCTTGGTGTTGGATTTGCTGGAGAAGATCAGCGGCAAGAAAACCGGGCCGCAGGATCTCACCTGGCTGCCGGAGGATCGCAAGCTCGCCGAGGTGCGCGCCAGATACTCGAAGAGCTATGCCACCCTGTTGCACGGCTCGGGGAAAGTCAGCTCGAAAGAAATCAAGCGCCGTGACGAAGATCTCGAGCGCGCCGCCATCACGCTCACCGAGGGCGGCGGCGGCGCGCTCTATTGGGTTTGCAGCAAACTTAAAAAGACGGGTATCGAAGCCAAGATCGCCCGGGCGTTCCATGAAATCCTGCTCGATGAAGTCGAACATAAAGATAGCGGCGCCCGCTCGCTCAACGGGCAAATCAAGAACGACGCCGATCGCAAACGCGCCGCGGAGATTATTTGTGCCGTGTGCGGCCAGCGTCTGCGCATGCGCAACGAGCAATTCGGCTTCCCGTTAAACGAGATCCAGCTGGCGGCATTGGACCGGCGCGCCCAAGCCGCGCTCGACGGTGCGAAATGACCGCCGTCGCTCTAGCTTTGCTGCTGCAATTTGCTTTTATCGTGCACGCGACGGCCGTCGATCTGCCGCCGCTCAAAACCACCATCAGCGATTTCGCCGGCATGTTTCCGCCGGCTAGCCTCGACGATCTCGAACATCGCCTGCACCGGTTCGCCACGGAGACCGCGAACCACGTCGCAATTTTGACCGTCAAAAGCCTCGATGGCGCCAAGATCGAAGCGCTGGCGCAGCAAGCCTTCAACCGTTTGCCGTTGAGTGATAACGAGCGCAATAGGACCGTGCTGTTAGTCATTGCCCGCGCCGAGCACGAAGTCGGTTTTCATGCCGGCGCGCCGTTGCAACATTTGCTGCCGCAGCCGGCGACCAGCGAGAAACTGCGCGAGCAGGTGACACTCTACATCAACGGTCTCCGACCCGACCTCGGCATCCACGGCGCGGTGCACTATCTGTTCCGCGCGCTGCGCGGCGATGTGCGCGTCGGCAGTCAGAGCGCCGACGAGAATCTCGAAGAGATGTCCCTGCGCGGCCGCGGCGCCGGGGCGATCTTTGCGCTTTTTATCGGACCATTCTTGGCTTTCTTCGTCGGCGGTCTCTGGGGTGTCTACGCGACTCAGTACGGCGTGCAACGGTGGCCCCGGCTCGCCATGGGCGCGATTTTTGGCGGCGGCACGGCGAAAATCGTCATAACCTTCACGGCGTTTGTCGGCAGCTCCAGCGACTCACTTTGGTATTTCATCATGGCCTTGGCGATTCCACTCGGCGTCTTCGGCAGCTGCACGGAATTCTGGATGTCGGGAGACTGGCGCGGCATTCCGCGGGAAAAAGGGCCGCGGCGAAAACCTGAAGACAACATGGGCATATGACCGTCAACGACACATGATCGCCCCCGGCTTTTTCGCCGCATTCAATGACAGCGAATCCTGATTGGCTTGTTCGCGAACTTTGTGACTTGCATTGCTTAATTCTAGCAAAACTCTCCCAGAGGAACGGCCCGTGGCGGTAATTGCCACGCTCGCGCCGCAATGCGTGGCGCCCGTGCAGGCCCAGCAGTTGAATTAACACTGCTATTTCTAGAGAATAACTCGTGGCTACGCTTTGGAGCGACTTGCGATCCGAGAACCATCGGTGCAGCGGCGATGGCCCTGTGATAATTCATATGGGCGAACTTTGCTGTCGCGCCGCCAGGTATTGCGCGCCGGAGTTGGCGCAGGTGCGCTCGCATTGATGCGAGGTCGTGCTATGGCGCAATCGATTCTACGTAAACCGATCCCGCGCAGCGGTAAGTTATTGCCGGTCGTCGGCCTCGGCACCTGGCAGACCTTCGACGTTGGCGCAGCTTCGACCGAGCGTGCGTCCTTGAAAGAGGTCCTCCGCGAGTTTGTTCAGCGTGGCGGCAGCGTCATCGACTCTTCGCCAATGTATGGCAGGTCAGAAACCGTCGGCGGTGATCTCGCCGCCGAACTTGGCATTCACAAGCAACTCTTCGTCGCGACCAAAGTGTGGACCAGCGGGCGCGAGGCGGGCATTCGCCAGATGGAGGAATCGTTCCGCCGGTTGCGCGTGCAGAAACTCGACCTCATGCAGGTGCACAATCTGCTCGATTACCGCACGCATCTGACGACGCTGCGGCGTTGGCGAGACGAGGGCAAGATTGATTACCTCGGCGTGACCCATTACCATGCCGGCGCTTATGCCGAACTGGCTCGGGTGTTGGCAGCCGAGGAGTTGGATTTCGTCCAACTAAACTACTCGATGGCGGAACGCGATGCCGAAGAGCGGCTGTTGCCGCTCGCCGCAGAAAAGCGTATCGCGGTGCTGGTCAACCGGCCCTTCGCCGAAGGCGCGTTGTTTAAGCACACGCGCGGCAAAACTTTGCCGCCCTGGTCCAAAGAGTTCGGCTGTGCCAGTTGGGCACAATTTTTTCTGAAGTTCATCATCGCCCATCCGGCGGTCACCTGCGCTATTCCCGCGACCAGCAAAGTCAGCCACCTGATCGACAACCTGCAGGCTGGAGTTGGTCCGCTGCCTGATGCGCGGATGCGCGCGCAAATGGCGCGCTACCTAGCTGAGGCGTAGAAAGCTGCGCAGGCCAGCTTCGACGCGCCTACTTCTTCGCCGCGCCCCAAACTTCTTCCAGCCGCTGCGCCCGGCCGCAGCCATGGGAATAGAGTTTGTAGCGCAGCGGATTTTTCTTGTAGTAGTCCTGATGATAATCCTCAGCGGGGTAAAAAACCGTCGCGGCGGTGATTTCGGTCGCCACCGGCTGCTTGAAGCGGGCCTGAATCGCTTTCTTCGATTTCTCGGCGGCGCTTTTTTGATTGCCATCGTGATAAAAAATTCCCGAGCGGTACTGGCTGCCAAGATCGCAGAACTGGCCGTTGGCGGCGAGCGGGTCGATATTGCGCCAAAACACATCTAACAACTTTTCGTAGGTAATTTTTTTCGGATCGTAGACAACCTGCAAGGCTTCGGTATGGCCGGTGGTCCCGGTGCTGACTTGCTCGTAGGTCGGGTTCTTGGTCGTACCGGCGATATAGCCGGACGTCGTCGAGCTCACGCCGTCGAGTTCATCGAAGGGCGGTTCCATGCACCAGAAGCAGCCGCCGGCAAAAGTCGCCCTGGCGGTTTGCGCGCTGCCAGGCGCTGGCGCGGCCAATAGCAGTAGCGCAGCGAGCCCAAAAGATTGCACCAACCTATCGAGTATTTGCCGAGTCCTCATGGCACCTCCGATAAAATTGCTTTTCAAGGCACAACATATCCCGGGTATAGTCGCACGCAAGAGCGCGCGTCTATTCTTGCAAGCCATAACCGCCAAACCGCGCGGCAAGTTCCCGCTGCCAATGGATAACTTGCCGGGCCAGGCAAAAGGTCATATACCACGACTTGGGACGTCACGAAGATTTTAGCTTTGTCCGACTGCCGATTCTCCGGCGCGATTGCCCCATAAATTTTTGGAGATTTTCATGCGCGTGATTGACTGCGATGCCCATGTCGAAGAGAGCGTCGAAACTTGGCAATACTTGGATCCCGAGTTCTATCTGCTCCGGCCGATCCCGGTGGTTTTCCCCGAAGATACTTGTTTCGGCACCCACAATGCCGCATGGGTGATCGATTATAAGCTGCGTTTTTTCGCCGCCAATCCGACATTGATGAAGCGCGCCCATGGCAAAGACGCGTCGATTCAGGTCCAAGAGCTGCGCGATGTCAATGCGCGCATCGCCTGTATGAATGAATTAGCCATCGACATCCAGGTGGTGTTCCCCTCGATCTGGCTCGGTTGTCTCGCCGAGAACATCGAGCTCGAAGCGGCTCTGGCGCGCAGTTACAATCAATTCATGGCGACGCAATGCAAACAGTCCGGCGGCCGCATCTGGTACGTCGCCATCGTGCCCTGGCGCCGGCCCGATCTCGCCGTGCAAGAAATCCGCCGCGTCAAAGCTTTGGGCTCGGCCGCCGGCATCTTCGCCCGCGGTCTCGAATGGGACCGGCCGCTGACCCACCCGGATCATTGGCCGATCTATCAAGAGGCCGAGCGCCAGGATCTGCCGATAACGGTGCATACCGGCAACGGCTCGAGCCCAACCATCAGCCGCATGCTCGAAGGCGTGCCGCGGCCTTACTACGATGAATTCCCGCAAATCCACCCGCTGGGCCGCGGCATTGTCAGCAATCCCTATGTGCTCTATGGCTTCACGCAGATCTTGAGTTCGACGCTGCTCGACGACTTCCCCAATCTGCGCGTCGCCTTTCTCGAAGCCGGCATCGAGTGGACCACCCGCTTAGTCAAAGGACTAGGCGAGAAGCGCCGGGCCAAGGTCGATCGCTGGTTGGCCGAACAGGTCTTCGTTTCTTGCGCCATCGATGACGATCTGCCCTATGTCGCGAGCAAGCTCGGCGATGACTTCATCGTCACCGCCACAGATTTTCCCCACGGCGACGCTTTTCGGCAAGATCAACTGGCCCAAGGGTTGATAAAGCGGGGCGATCTAAGCAGCATAACAATCGAGAAAATCCTCAACAAAAACCCCGAGCGCCTATATCATTTCTAAACACTTGGCCAGTAAATCCCCAGGGAGGATGGCAACTCTCGGAAATAATTATCGGCTCCGGCGATATTGTCCGTTTCCTTGAAAAAATCATTATATTTATTGAAGTGGCTCCTCTCTCATGTTATCGTTCTTGGATTAATGAAGCGCTCATTACTTCAACGCTCCACCGCCTCGGTGATCCAATGGTTCAACGCCGACTTTCATGCCACTGGCGAGGTTGGCAAGACCAAGGATGTCGACAGGATCAACTGGGTACGTAGTATTCCTTTCATCATCATGCACCTTGGCTGTCTCGGGGTTTTTTTAGTCGGCTGGAGCTGGACCGCGGTAACTACCGCGGCGGCACTTTACTTCGTGCGCATGTTCGCGATCACCGGGATTTACCACCGTTATTTTTCTCACCGCACCTTCAAGACCTCGCGGCCGGCGCAATTTATCTTCGCCCTCTTGGGCGCGTCGGCGACACAGCGGGGACCGCTCTGGTGGGCGGCCAACCATCGCGAGCATCATCGCAACTCCGATACCCCCGCCGACCCCCATTCGCCGGTTCACTTTAGTTTCTTCCGCTCCCACATGGGCTGGTTCATGTGCAACCGTTTTTACGCCACTCAGTATAATCGCATCCAAGACTTTGCCCGCTTCCCTGAACTAGTATGGCTCAATCGTTATGATAAAGCCGTGCCGGTCGCATTGGCGTCGCTGCTCTATCTTTGCGGCCTCGGTCTGCAGCATACCGCGCCATCGCTCGGCGTCACCGGCCTGCAACTTTTGGTTTGGGGCTTTGTCATCAGCACCACGGTATTGTTTCATGGCACCGCGACGATCAATTCGCTGTCGCATATTTTCGGCAGAAAGCGCTATGACACCGGCGACGAGAGCAGAAATAACTTTTGGCTGGCGCTGATCACCCTGGGCGAAGGCTGGCACAACAACCATCATCAACATATGGGTACCGTCCGCCAGGGCTTTTATTGGTGGGAAATCGACGTTACCTATTACATTCTCAAGTCGTTATCGTGGCTCGGCATCATCTGGGATCTGAAACCGGTGCCGGTCCAAGCCTATGATCGCAGTGAACAGTTGCCGGTCAAGGAAATGGCATCGGCGGCCTAGCCGAACCACGAGCTCCAACAGCCGAATCGCTCTTATCCACGGCGCACCTCAATCGCCGCCAACCGGTTAGTCATTTCGTCGCCGGCACTGTTACTTGCGCTTTGTCGCCGAGCCCGCTAGCATCGGCGCAAAAGCTCATCCCGCATATGCCACCCCTTGCCGAGATTCTCAGTAAAGTTGTCCTGTTCCAGGACCTCGAAGCCGAGGCCTTGGCCACTCTGGCCCCCTTGCTGATCGCCAAGAAATTCACTGCCGGGACAGTTATTTTTCGCGAGCTGGACGACTCCGATGCGCTCTATATCGTCGATCAAGGCACAGTCGTGGTCAGCAAGCATGTCAGCGGCGATGTCGACATGGTGCTGACGCGCTTTCACCGCGGCGACTTCTTTGGCGAGATGGGTCTGTTCGACAACGCGCCGCGCTCAGCCACCGCCAACGTCGAAACCGACTCGCTGCTGTGGCGCCTCGACCGCGGCGTCTTCCACGATATTTTTTCGCACCACCCGGAGATGGCCGCGAAAATTTGCTACCGGCTGGTGACGATTTTTATTGAACGGCTGCGCGTCACCAACGAGCAGACCCGTGACGCCATCCGCTGGGGTTTGGAAGCCACCGGCTATGCCTCCGGCAGCCAATCGCTGTTCGGCCGCAAGTCGACGTAATCCGGATCATGGCCGAACCGGCGAAACTCCAACTGCTCACGCGCAATCCCGGTGAAGCGGGCTTTCAGCTCCACGAGATCCACAGCAGCCAAGCCCATCTCGGCTACCGGCCACGGCGCATCGCCGACGAGTTCTGGGCGATTACCGCGCAACCCCGGAGCGCCGACGGCAGCCGCGCCTACGTGCTCAAAAACCTCCAACGCGACCGCTACCTGTTACTCGACAGTAAAGAGTTCTTTCTCTGGGATCGCTTCGACGGCAGCCTCTCACTCGAAGAAATCGCGCGATCTTTTCATCACACCTTCGGTGCGTTCGACTACGCGATGATCCGCCTGCTATTGGCGAAGCTGTACCAAGCCGGGCTACTCGTCGAACGGGGAAATTTAGCGCTGCAACAAAGTCTCGTCCGTAGCCAGACGAAATTTTGGGCGATGGGATTTAGTTCCGCGGCAAAATACTGGCGCAGAATATCCTTCACCGTGGCCAACGCCGACCGGCTTTGTGCCGGGATGTACCGCTACGGCGGCTTTGTCCTGTTTCACCCGCTCACGCTCGGGCTGACAATTCTTCTGGCAATCCTGGCTGGCATCGCGGCCTGGCGATTGAGCCCCCAGGCCAAGCAGTTCACCCAACTGCTCGCCGCCACGCCATGGCTTAGCGGCGCGATTATGTTGGCCTCACTCTTGGCGGTGTCGATCATGCACGTGACCGTGCACGCTCTGGCGTGCAAAGCCTACGGCCGGCGCGTCCGCGAAATCGGCTTCTTTCTGCTCCAAGGCGTCCTGCCGACGTTTTACGCCGATGTTACCGATATCTTCATGTCGACACGGCGGGCGCGGGTGATCGTCGACCTCGCCGGCCCGTTGGTCGAACTGTTCTGGGGCAGCGTGGCTTTTCTCGTGGCGTATCAAGCTCAGCCCGGCGTCGGCCAAGCGTTCTTGTTCGGCATCGGCGTGGTGCTCTGGGAAGGCGCGCTGATTAATCTCTATCCGTTTAGTTTCCTCGAATTGGACGGCTACAACATCGTCGCCGATCTGTTGGCGATGCCGACCCTGCGCCAGCAAGCCTTGGCGCTGGCACCGCAACTGCACCGACGCTTGCTGCAACCCAACACACTAACTAAAGCGGAATGGATTCAATTCGCCTATCTGCTGCTCTGCTTGGTCTCCGTAGTGATTTACCTGATCGCCCACCTCGACTTTGTGCGCGGCTTGCTGCCCAGTTGGAAGTAACTCGAAGCAATGGTGCGTCTGCAACGCGCTCGCGGACTCTCAATTGAATGCCGTCGCAATCAACGACGAAGTGACACGAAGGCCGGCGCGGCATTTTGACATTCCTCGACCGTCAGCCTGTCCTGTACGTGGTCGAGGAAAGTGACCTCAACGGTTTACGATTGACCGCCTGATACCCTCGCGAATTCACTTCGCACCGCCAGAAACGGCGAAGAAGCCGCTGCGCTCAACTCACGCAATAGCGACGGATCGATGAACCGTTCGGCATCGACGCCTTTGGCAAGCGGCGTTTGCTGGGCGGTAAGTTCCAGGGCGATTTTGAAGCCCTCAGCGCGAGGGAACGGCCGGTCATCCAGGTCACGATTGTAATGATCGAGAGCGTCGGCGATCTCTTCCCGCGCCGCTCCCGGTAAATAACGTTCGGCGATCTTGATCGGCCCATCGCGCTCGCGTTTGTAATAGCGAATGCCTTCGGCGATCGCCTTGAGCAGATTTAGCACCAACGGCCGGCGCGTCGCGAGCAGCTGCTTGGTCGTGACCACACCGGTGCCGATGAAGGGAATCTTGAGATCGTAGAGATTGACCGGCACGCGGTAGCCCAACTTGCGCGCTCGCGTGCTGTAGGGCGGCGTCAAAATAGCAGCCTGAACATTGCCGGTGTGCAACGCGGTAAAGCGCGCCGGGCCGCCGCCGATCTGCTGCATTTGCAGGTCCGACTCGGCAAGCCCAACATGCTTGAGCGCTTCACGGGCCGCGATATGCGTCAGATCGCCGAGCCGCTGAATGGCGATGCGTTTGCCTTTGAGCTGTTTTACATCGGTGAATTCGGGCGCCACGGCGAGCACCTGATTCAGGTAATTGCTCAGCGCCGCGACCATGACCAGATCCGCGCCGCGCAACGCCGCCGGCACCATGACGCCGGCGGACATGAGCGCGAAGGGCACTTCGCCGGCCATCACCGCCACCGGCGACAAGCCGCCGGCGAGGAAAATCAGCTTGACGTCGAGTCCGTATTTTTTGAACGCGCCGCTGTCCTGGGCCATCCACAATGGCGCCGACGCCACCGAACCGGCGGCGCTGAAACCGAAATTGATGCGTTCAAGCGCAGTCGATTCCGCCGCTCGCACCGCGCAAGTGAAGCCGGCAAAAGTTGCATAAATGAAAAATATCGCGGCGATCAAGCTTGCAGGCATTGGGGTTCACGTCATGAGAACTGATTACAGATATTTCCGGGCCGGGACACCAGCTGACGCGATACTTCCGTCGCCTTGTCAGGCGGCGCAAGCTGTCATTTCGAGCGCAGCGAGAAATCGCTCCCGCTCTCGGCAGCCGATCCGTGCTCAACTGACCTGCCAACATTAAATTGACACCCCGAGCGTAACTGCGCTAACGGTGAGCCCATGCGAAACTTCATACTAATAATTCCGTTGCTCTTAGGGATATCGGCAAACGTCGCAGCCCAAACACCCTATTATCAAGGCAAAACCATTCGCTTCATCGTCGGTTATCCGGCCGGCAGCACTCACGATCTGTGGGCGCGGCTGGTCGGATCGTACATGAGCAAATATATTCCCGGCAATCCCAACATCATCGTCCAAGATATGCCCGGCGCCGGTTCGGCGGTGGCGGCAAATTATGTTTACACGGTCGCCAAGCCGGACGGCTTGAGCACCGTCGTGACCAACGCCGGTCTCTATTTCGACCAACTCCTCGGCCGCAAGGAAGTGCAGTACGACTGGGCGAAGTTCGCCTGGATCGGCAGCTCGACGCGCTCGCACACGCTGATGTACATGGCGGCGAAAAGCCCCTATGCGAGCATGCAAGATATTCGCACCGCAACCACGCCGCCCAAGTGCGGCAGCACCGGCACCGGCAACAGCGGTTATTACATACCCAAGTTGCTCGAAGAAACCATCGGCGCCAAATTTCAAATCGTCTCCGGCTACCAAGGCGGCGCCGATGTCGATCTCGCCGCCGAGCGCGGCGAGATCCAATGCCGCGCCATCAGCATCCCGGTCTTCTTCGGCCGCGAGCCCTACCACACCTGGCGCAAGACCGGCTTCGCCCGCGTGCTGTTTCAAATGGGCACGAAAAGCGACCCGCGCCTACCGGATGTGCCGACCTTGAATGAATTGATGGACCAATATCACACCCCTGCCCCGGCGCGCCGCCTCGCCACCGTCGTCGCCGGCAACGCGGAGTTCGGCGCCTGGCCGATGATGACCTCACCCAATACACCTGCAGATCATGTGAAGACGCTGCGCGCGGCCTTCACCAGAGCGGTCAACGATCCGGAGCTGCTCGCAGAAGCCAAAAAGAAGACCATGGATGTGGAATTGATCACCGGCGAGGAAATAGAAGCGCTCGCCAAAGAAGTCGTCAATCAGCCTGCTGAGATTGTCGCGAGGTTGAAAAAGTTATTGGGAGAATGAGCGCCGGCGCAACCGCTAATGCTCAACCTATCCTACGTCGGAATCAAAAAATTCAACGAACTGCGACGAGTTGCTCCGCAGCATGCCAACGTTTGAACCGAGCGCAGCGGTTGAGCGGCTTGAACGTCTTGAACCTATCCTTGCCGTCGCCCTAGATCCCTCAACCCGCGCTCCCACTTGTCCAGTTCTTTTTCCAGTTGTTGAATCGACATGCCCTTTTCCGCATACCAGCGTTTAAAGCCATACTCCTTCGCCGGGCTGCCGTAGTCATAGGCTTCGAGTATTTTCTGGCCGTCCGGACTAAAGAGGAAATCGACAAATAATGCGGCCGCGTGGGGATGGGGCGCTTGCAATGACAGCGCGGCGCTGCCGGCGCTGGCCGGCACGATATCCATCGGCACCCACACCACCGGCGCTTTTTTTTGCGCCGCCACCAGAGCGTGGTTGCGAAAGATCGTCGGCGACGCTTCGACCTCGCCACCGATAATCATGTCATTCAATGCTTGGCCGGAAACCGAGTGCATGGTGATATCCTGGCCGCGCAGCCGTTTGAGATATTCCTCGCCCTTGGTGAGCAGCATGCCGCCCACCGTGCGCGTGCCGGTGTCGGTGGTGACGAACGACATGCGTCCCTTGAGCGCCGGATTCAAAAGCCCGTCGTAGTTTTTCGGCACCGCGCTCGCCGGCAGCTTGTTCTTGTTGTAGGCGAACCCTATATAAGATTCGCGCACCGTCCCCCAATACACCGCGCCCTTGCCCGCCTCTTCCCGCGCGTCAGGAATGAGTCTAGCGATATGCGGATTGGTAAACGGCTGAATCAGTTTGAGCGCCTGCATCAACATGAGCAGCGGCAACGAGCTTTCCGCCACATCCATCAAATAGCGCTTGGCCTGCGCCTCGGCGAGAAACTTCGAAATCAAATCCTTGCTGGTGCCCCGGTAGGATTCCACCTGCACGCCGTATTTCACCTCGAACGCCTTGGCCAGCTCATGATAGGAATTGCCCGCCAACGCCGTGTACCAAATGATCTTGCCTTCCTTTTTCGCCCCGGCGGCAAGCATCTGCTCGCGGTCAGGGCCAGTGTACATTGCCAGTTCGGCGATGGTGGCGGGTTTGGCGGTCTGTGCCGGCAGCCGCAGTGGCCAGTAGAAGAAAACCGATCACAAGTGATAACGCAAATAAGTTTTCATCGTATCTCTCCATTTGGCGAATGGGCGACCAGCTGTCACCCTTCATTCGCGCCAAGCGTATTCCGCTTCTGGTTTTAATGCCGCTGGATTTTCCCGGTCAAATTCCCAGCGCATTGGATTGTCGAGAATGTACTGGCGAATCCTCTGCAATGAATCCTCGCTACGAATGACATGTTCGAAGTAATTGCGCTGCCATATCGGTTCGCCCGGCGAGCCGCGCGCGGTATTAATACGTTTAGTGGCCGCAGCTTTAAACCCAGCGACAAACGCACCTAAAGACCGCCCGGATGGTCCGGATTGTAGGGGCGACCGGCCGGTCGCCCTCCCCATCCCGTCGGCAATGATGATAACACCGTGAACATGATTGGGCATTACAACAAAGGCATCCAGTTCGATTTCTTTGCGTATCTGTGCTGACTTCGCCCATTCATCTTGAACTGTTTGGCCCCAATCGTTTGGTCGCATTTCCCCGTCAACAACGTCTCCGAACAAACAGCTTCGATCTTTCGTGGCAATCGTTATAAAATACGCACCAGTCAAGGCGTAGTCATAGTCTTGCAATCGAATCGAATGACGGTGGCGTGTTTCGGGACGATTCGTCATTAGCGTTTAGAGGAGGGCGACCGCCGGTCGCCCCTACATCGGATGAAAACTCCGCATGATCGGCAACACACCCAATTACCGCTCACACTCCCGGCAGCGCGGCCGCGTCGGGATGAAAAAACGTCTTATAGTCGATGCGCGTCGGCGTCAGACCTTGCTCATGGGCGTACTGGGTCATCGCTTCCAACTCGCGCACGTTGTTCGGCACGTTATAGGCCCAATAGTCGTCACCCATCAGCTCGCGTTGCTCGGCCACCGCCGCGGCGATCCAGGAATAGGCGATCACTTGCGGGTCGGGGCCGACGAGACGATCGAAGGCGACGTCACGCGACTTGCGGAAAGCCTTGAGCAGTGCCACTGGAGCATTGGGATGTTTATCGACGAAGGCTTGCTTCAAGGTCACGATATGGCTGGTCGGGAAAATCTTGGTCTTGCGGTAATACTCCTGCTCTTCCTTGCGGAAGTCGCGAAACAGCCGGCGCATGCGCGGATCGCGCGCCGTGATCGATGGCAGCACGTTAGGTCCAATAACCGCGTCGATCTTGCCGTCGAGCAGCATATTGTCGAGCAGCAGATCCGGATCGTCGTTGGAATCGATCTGCTCGATGCGAATGCCCTCGGCCAGCGCCATCTTCTTCGCCCGCGGCGAGCACCAGTTGATCTTTTTCAAATCGACGCCGTAGTAATGTTGCAGCGCGCCGCGCGCCCACACGCCGGCGGTATTGTCCCACTGCATGATGCCGACGCGCCGCCCTTCCAACTCCTTCGCCGACTCGATACCCGCTTTGCTGTTGACGTAAATGTAAGCCAGCCGAAACTTGCGGTTGGGAAACGCAGGGATGGAAATATGCGCCTCGCCCTTCGCGTAAGCCCGCACCCGCGCGGCAAAGCCGCAGTCCCAGGCGTCGCATTCCTCTTCCGTCGGCACGAACTCCCAGTCGAAGCCGTCGATCTTCACCGTGCCGTCGGTGATCGGAATATTGGTATCGATTGTCGGTTCACGAAAATAAAAATGTAACTTTGGGTTGGACATCGCTCGCCTCCGTCATTTAGAGAGTTCATTGCAGCAAAGGTAAACCTCGCCGCGCGTGAGTTGCTAATGTATCCCGATGCATCGTCCGAGTTCAATCGAAACCATTCCACTCGCGGATGCGTGACGGGAGAGTCGACGCGGCGAGTAGCGCGATCCGGTTAATGGTTTCGCTCGTCGGCCCGATCGTGATTGCTTTTGACCGAGGCCGGCGATAAACAGATGGCGCCAAGTGAAGCAAGCACAGACGGAAAAACTTCGGTTCATAAAATGTGGGACGATAAATTGACGGGTAAAACCGTCGGCATGGCGCTCGACGACGCAGCGCTGAAATACGGCGACAAAGTCGCGACTGTGTATCACAATGGTGCAGTCACCTACAATCAGCTAAAGCAAACCTCGGATCTTATAGCCTGCGGCTTTCTTAACCTCGGTATCGGCAAGGGCGATAAAGTTGCCATCTGGATGGCCGGCTATTCGGAATGGGCGTTTGTTTACTTCGCCCTAATGCGCATCGGCGCGGTCATCGTGCCGGTCAACACTCGTTACCGGCCCGAAGAAATCGCATATGTGCTCAACAAATCGAAAGCGGCGTTACTCGTTTTCAAAGAGGAACGAAACAAAGATTATCTCAGTTTGCTCAAAGAACTCTGCCCTAGAGCCGGCGAAGCGGCTGACGCGCTGCCCAACGAAAAGCTTCCTTATCTTAGATAGAATCGTCGTTTCGTCGTCCCGAAGTTCGCCCGGTTGGCTCTCTTTCGATGCATTAAAAGCTCTGGGCGCTGAGGTCCCTGAAGGCACTTTGCGGCAGGCCGAAGGAAAAGTCGGAGCCGATGACATCGCCATGATTCAGTTCACTTCCGGCACCACGGCGATGCCCAAGGGCGCAATGCTGTTTCAAGTAGCAATGCTGCGCGGCGCCCAGTGCGGCTGCCTGGCGCTGCAACTGACCGAGGGCGATTGCTTTTTCAGCCCTCAACCCTTTTTCCACGTCGGCGGATCGATCCAGGTAATGCTCACGCCGGTGCTCTCGGGCTGCACGATGATCGTGCAGCCCTATTTCGATGCCGGCGAAGCTTTGGAGCTAATGGAGCGTCATCGCTGCAACGTGTTGATGGGCCACCAGCCGCACTATATCGAATATCTCAACCACCCTGATCTGAAGAAGCGAAAGTTGGTGCTCGAAAAAGGCATGATCTTCGCCAGCCCGGAGGTCAACAAGCGAGTTCACGACGAGATGAGCATTAAAAAACTCATCAGCCCCTACGGGCTTACCGAAACCCACATCGGCGGCACGGCTTGTGAGATGGACGATTCAATGGAATTGCGGATGACCACGGTCGGGCGCGCCATGCCCGGCGTTGAGATTGGCATTCGCCAACCCAACCTCAACGACTTCTTACCAGAAGGTCAGCCGGGGGAAGTTTGCTTTCGTGGTTGGTGCATTACGAAAGGATACTTCGACGACCCGCAGAAAACCGCTGAGGCCATCGATGAGAACGGTTGGTTTCGTACCGGCGATGTCGGCTTTATCGGCAGCGACGGCTATTTGCGCCTCGTCGGCCGCATCAAAGACATGATTCGCGTCGGCGGTGAAAACGTTGCCGCGGCTGAAATCGAAGCGGTCCTGCTCAAACACGACGCGATAAAACAAGCGGTGGCGGTGGGCATGGCCGATCCGCGATTGACGGAGGTCGTCGCAGCCTTTATTGAGTTAAAAACCGGGAAGCATATGACGGAAAAAGAAATTATCGACTTCTGCCGCCGGGATTTAGCGAGCTTCAAAGTCCCGCGCCGAGTAAATTTCGTTTACGAATGGCCCATGACCGGCGCCGGGAAAATTCAGCGCTACGTATTAAAGGAATCTCTCGCGCAAACCGGCGCCGAGGCTTTAACCAAATAGAACGCTGGAATTGCTAAATATCGTACAGCGCCTTCACGTTGTCGTAGAGAATCTTGTTCTTAGTCTCGTCCGAAAGATCGTTGCGCTTTTGCGTGTGCCGCAAGTTCTCCGGGAACTCGCAATCCCAGTGCGGGATATCTGTAGCGTAGACGAAATGATCGTCGCCGACGTAACGGAAAGTTTCGGGCAGCAACGTCTCCTCGGCTTCGAAGCTGAAAAAGATCGGCTGTTCGCGCACGCAATCGCTCGGTCGTTGCTTCAGCGAAGGCGTCTCGATCGTGCCGCGCTTCACCCAGTGTTCATCCATACGGTCCAGCCAGTAGGGTAGCCAAGTGCAACCAATCTCAAGAAAAACCAATCGCAGTTTGGGGAAGCGCGCCGGCACCCCCTGATAGATCATGTTAGAAAACTGGACGAACATTCCAACCGGAAAAGATACGGTGTGAACTTCAGTGAAGGTTTCAAAAGATCCCGAAGCCAGCTCTTCGGCGCCATTAGTTCCATGCACCGCCAGCGCGCAGCCTAAACTCTCGGCTTCCCGGTAAATCGGATCGTAAAACTTGTGGCCCAGCGGCCAGCGCAATCCCGTCGTGCGAACCACCGCGGCACGGCAGCCGTAGTCGCGCACCGCCCGGCGCAGCTCGGCAACGGCTCGCTCCGGGTCTTGAAAGGGCAGCAGCGCGACCGGCCTCAACCGGTTTGAGATTTTCGCGTACTGGTCGTGAACGTAGTCGTTATAAGCCTCGCAAAGCGCCACAGCGTAGTCGGGCTCGCGGATGCGCGACACATTGCCCATCGCGGTCGGGTACAGGAACGCCTGCTCGATGCCATGGTCATCCAATAAACGCAGCCAGTCTTGCGCGCTCGGCGCGCTGGGAAAATTCCGCGGCTCGGGGGGCAAGGTTTGCCGGAGATCCCGGTCCCAGGGCTCCGACGCGGTCAGCGGCCCGCCGCGTTTGTCGAACGGAGATTTTAAATATTTGCGCAATTCGTCGGTGCGCTCGATGATATGCCCATCGGCATCGATCACTTTAGATCCGGCCATAATCTACCTCGTGATTCCTTGCGGGCTGCCGGTTTACAATTTGTACGCCAGCATGATGCCGTCGCGAAACGGCAGCAGCACGTTTTCTACTCTCGGGTCGTTGTGAATTCGCCCATTCAAAACGTTGACGATCCGCGCGTCTTCTTCGACCGGATTCAACACCCGGCCATAGCGCAGCATATTGTCGAGCACGATCAACCCGCCTTTGCGCACAAGCTCCACACAACGATCGTAATAGTAATCGTAACTCGGTTTATCGGCGTCGATAAAGCACAGATCGAACGGGCCCTGGAGCGTTTTCAAAGTGTCGGCCGCCCTGCCCTCTCTGATTTCGATCTTTGTCCTGTGTGGGCTCTGGGCAAAAAAACGCCGCGCGATCTCGATGGTATGGGGATCAAGCTCGCAAGTGACGATGGAACCATCCGCGGGTAAAGCCTCGGCAAAACACAGGGCGCTGTAGCCGGTAAACATGCCGACTTCGAGGATTCTTTTGGCTTGGGTCATGCGCACCAGCATCTTGAGAAAAGCGCCTTCGATCTCACCGACCAGAAAATTCGCCGTGGCGGTTTTCTCTTCGGTTTCGCGCAATAGTTTTTCGTGAAGCTCGGTGAGCGCCGTGGTATGCCGCTCGCAGTATTCTTCAACACCTTCGGGCAGAACTTTGACGCCGACAGCGCGGCGGTCTTTTTTTTGTTCCATATCTTTATGACTCCCCTTTCATGAAGCGACTGTGGTCTATTTGTGAAGGCGGGTATCCTGTCCTAAAACCGGATTTGCGATCGCTGCTTCAAGAATCTTGATCCCTTTCCATTCGCTCGCCGGCCGGACATAACCGCTGGTTCCTATTGGGTCCAGGCCCCAGTAGATCGCATCGCGCTGTTCGAGCAAACTGAGGCTATCACCTTCGTTAGCTTCAATGCTAGATTTTTTCTGTTGCGCCGGGATCGCACGCGTAAAATCAAAGTTGCAATAACGTAACCAGTTAAGCCGCTCGGACTGGCGCTTTTTGTCTGATCATGTTGTAAAAGACTGAACGTCGCTAAAAGCAATTTTTTACCGCAAAGAGGAGAAGAGCTATGGATACGGTTGCATCGAGAAAGCTGACACGGGAAGGCGGCATGAAAGTGCTCGGCGTGGCGATCGAGCGGGCGCGGGCATTGGATTGCCACGTGAGCATCGCCGTCGTCGACGACGGCGGCCATTTGATCGCGTTTACGCGCTCAGAAAAAGCCGAACTCTATTCGATCGCCATCGCCCAGGCAAAAGCAAGGAGCGCGGCTCTGACGAGATTTCCCTCCGGCAAGAAAAGTCCCACGGGCAATGAGCGCGACGATCATCACGCTCTCGCCATTACATTAGCCGCCGGCCCCGGGTCGTTTGTCACGATCCCCGGCGGCTTTCCGCTTTTTTCCGAAGGCGAAATTGTCGGCGCAGTCGCCGTCAGCGGCGCGGGAATCAAAGACATCGATATAGCGCAGACCGCGGCGGCGGCGCTGGGCAAATAGTTCTCGGAATCGCCTGATGAGCGGCGCCATGCCGCAAACCGCCAAATATTCCACGGCATCCCCGGGATTGGAGCGGCGATACTCTTACCGGCGCAGTACCCAGCGCCTATTGAAACGCGACGATCGGAGAATGCCTCAATGCTCATGGGCGGCGCGATTGGTTAAATAATTGCAACCTAGCATTTAGGCGCCGCGCTCTTTCTTTGCCAACCGCCTTGCGACTACTATCGGCACCAGGAGAAATACCCATGGCTGAAACAGTCGCACCCTTTCGCGCCGACCATGTCGGCAGTTTACTGCGGCCACCGGAACTGTTACGCGCTCGCGAGGAGCATCGGCAGGGCGCCCTTTCCTCGGGCGCGCTGCGGGATGTCGAAGACCGTTGCATCGGCGCGGTGACGCAGATGCAGGAAGACATCGGCCTTCGCGGGATCACCGACGGGGAGTATCGACGAACGATCTGGCACGCCGACTTTCTCCGGCAGATCGACGGAGTGACCGTCCGCGAAGGCGTCGCCGCGGGCGGCGGCGTCGTCAGAAGGTTTCAGTCCGGCGAACAGGAGATCGAACGCTCGCCGACGAGATTTGAAATAACCGGCCGGCTCAAACGCAGCCGCGGCATCGAAACGGATAATTATAAGTTTTTGGCCGCGGTGACTAAGCAAACGCCCAAGGTCTGTATTCCATCGCCGACGATCTTGCATATGCGCGGCGGCCGCGCCGCCATTGACCAGCAGGCCTACCCCGACATGGATGCTTTTTACGCCGATCTTGCGCAAGTTTATCGCGACGAAATCGGCGCCTTGGCCGATCTCGGCTGCACCTATCTGCAGCTCGACGATCCGAATATGGCGTATCTATGCGACGAAAAGATGCGCGAAGGCGTGCGGCAAATCGGCGAAGACCCCGAACGGCTGCCGCGCACCTATGCAAAACTCATCAACGAGTGCATCAAAGACCGCCCTGCCAACATGGCTGTATGCATGCATATCTGCCGCGGCAACTTCCGCAGCGCCTGGGCCGCGGAGGGTGGCTACGATCCGGTGGCTGAGATCTTATTTAACGAGTTCAAACTCGACGGTTTTTTTCTCGAATACGACTCGCCGCGCGCCGGAAGTTTCTCGCCGTTGCGCTTCGTGCCAAAGGATATGAAGATCGTGCTCGGCTTGGTTACCTCCAAGACCGGCGATATGGAGAGCGTCGACGATCTCAAGCGGCGCATCGACGAAGCGAGCCGCTATGTTCCTTTGGACCAGCTGGCACTCAGCCCTCAATGCGGTTTTTCCAGCACAGTTTTGGGCAACAACATCACCGTCGAAGCGGAGCTTGCCAAACTTTCTCTAGTCGTCAACGTGGCCCATGATGTTTGGGGATGACCCCTAGGTGCCGTCCGCCGTAGCTCAGGAGAGTGCCATTCTGATTGGTAGGGAGCCCGCACTGGCAGTTAGGTAATCTTTAGCCTTTAGATATCATTGTCCCATACGCACTACTGCGGTATCGGATGTTTAAGAAACCAGTCGACCAGGAAATCCCCCAGAGAGCGTATCTTTTGCGGCGTTGGTTTCCCAGGTGAGAAGACCAGGGACAGCGGGTGAATGGGGATAGGGAAATGAGTGAGGACCTCGGACAAAACGCCACTTTTGAGATCCTCTTTGACACAATAGAGAGGTAAAATCGCGATACCCAGCGCCTCAAGCGCAGCTTTGCGCAGCACGAGCACACTATTCGAGGCAAATGGGCCCTGAACTTTTACCGAGGCGAGGCCACCTGCGTCGCGAAGACGCCAGACTCGGTCGCTCGGGTCGGAGTTAATATGGACCAAACATTGATGCCGCGTGAGATCTCTCGGCCGACGCGGCTCGCCATACTGCTTGAGATAATTCGGCGAGGCGCAAAGCAGCCAACGCAAGTTGGCAATTTTTCTGGCGACCAAGCTCGACTCGCGAATTGGCGTCGTATGCACTGCGACATCGAATCCGCGTTCGATAAAATCGTAGCTGCGAAACGACAGATCGTCGAGCATCAGGTTGATATTGAGCTGCGGATGAGCCGCGGCGAAGCTAGCGATCGCGTCGCCGAGAGCCAATGTGGTCAAAGATTTCGGCGCGAGTATCTTAAGTGAGCCCTCGGGCACTTTTTGGAGACCCTTAAGAGACGCTTCTTTCTCTTCGATCTCTTTGATGACCTGCTGGCAAAACTCAAAATGTTTCGCTCCAGCTTCAGTGAGAGTGATCCGCCGGGTCGTTCTCGTGAGCAGCCGAAGGCCAAGATGTTTTTCGAGATCGGTCACGTGACGCGAGATCAGCGCCCGAGAAAGTCCCAACTTCTTGGCGGCTTCGGAAAAACTACCCAGCCGAATGACTTCGGCAAAGCTCTGCATGGTTCGCAACCGGTCCATGGGTGCGTCGATTAGTGACAGATCTGCAACGCTGTATTTAACATTTGCTCTCTTCTCCTACTAATTCGAGAAGGCGTAATATTTCTTTTTTGCGAAACTGGGGTACCCTGATCTAAAATCGACACAAGGCAGGTGATTAGAGCACTCGTCCATCGGACATTTCAAGGCCCATGGACCAAGGGTGAGATATCTTCACGAGAAAAGAGGTGGAGCACGATGACGAAGCGTCGAATTAAAAACATCAATCTAAGCGCTATCATCAGTTATTTGATTTGCGCGGTATTATCGGAAATTGCTCAGGGAGCTGAGCCGCCAAGAAAGATGCGCATCGCCATTCCGAGCATCGTCATCGATTTCGCGCCCCTCTGGATCGCGCGGGAAAAGGGGTTTTTCCGTGATGAACGGGTCGAAGCGGAAATCACTTACATCCAAGGGAATATCCGAGGCGTGCAGTCGCTACTTGCCGGCGATGTGCAAGTAGGCATCGCCGGCTCGGCGGGCCCGATAGCGGCAAGGGCGGCAGGGGAAGACGCAGTGATCGTGGCGGTACCGATGAACCGCTTAGATTATACATTCGTGGCGCGCCAGCCGATTAAGGGCCCAAACGACCTAACTGGTAAGAAGATTGGTATCGGTTCGGTCGGCGGGTCCGACGAAGTAGCCACCCGTATTGCGCTGGAACATTTGGGTGTCAACCCAACGAGTGTGGCGAAACTTGTAATCGGCGGATCTGCGGAACGCCTCGCCGCGCTTCGCAGCGGTTCCATAGATGCGGCGAACATCGGCGGGGCGACTTTCATTGGCGGGGGCGCCGGGCTCTATAAGGTAATCGACCTGGTTGAACTCGGTGTTGAATTTCCATTTACGGCGATATTTACAACCAGGAGATACGCGCAGGCGAATCGAGAAGCCGTTCTGGCGATGATCAGGGGATATATGAGAGGCGTTCGTTTCTTTCAGCAGAACAAAGAGGAATCGATCACCATAACCGCGCGCAACCTAAGAACGACCAACCGTGAGTTGTTGGAGCGCCAATGGCAATACGTTAAAGATCATGTCTACGAAAAAGTGCCACTGCCGAGCGAGAAGGGCTTCAAATTGATTTTTGATTTGATGGCGCCAAGAAATCCCAAGATAGCTGGACTGCGGATGGATGATGTCTTTGACGCCAGTTTCGTGCGAGAGTTGGCGGACAAAGGGTTTTTCAAATAGAGAGGTTAAAGCCAGTGGCCGACAGCTCATACGATCACAGCAAAACGCGGATCGATGTCCACGCTCATGCCTTTCCACCTGAGTTCATGAAAACGCTCAGGAGCAAGCCGTCACGGTCGCTCGACATCAGAACCAATTGGCAATGGGATGAAAGCCGCTTCCTGGCTGAAATGGACCGTTGGCAGGTCAGCATGCAAGTGCTGTCGCTGCCCCATGTCTACGAATATTACGACCCGGAAAATCGCGCGGACGGCGTCGAGCTTTGCCGCTGCGTTAACGATGAATACGGCGAGATTTGCGCGCGCGGCTCAGAGCGGTTTCGCTTTTTTGCCGCGGCCCCCCTTCCCGATGTCGAGGGCTCATGCGCGGAACTCGATCGCGCGAAAACCCTGCCCGGATTCTCCGGTATCTCCTTAAGCACAAACATCCACGAACGAACTTTGGATGATGCGGAGTTTGCTCCATTCTTTGATCACGTCAACGCCTCCGGCTTGGTAATGTTTCTTCATCCGCTCCAGCGAACCTTTCCCAAGGAATGGTATGGTTACCGCCTCGAACACTTGATTGGGCTTCCTGTAGATACGACCTTTGCGCTTTCGCGCCTCGCCCTCGGAGGTTTCTTTGACCGCTACCCGAATATCAAGATCATCGCCGCTCACGTCGGCGGCACGCTGCCGTTTCTCGCGCCGCGCATCGAGCGCGCATTTCGCGAGGGGAAAAGCCAACATAAACCGAGTCACTACTTTGGCAAACTTTATTACGATACCTCAGGGCCGACCCATGAAGCGATCCTCGCCTGCGTTGCCAAGATGTTCGGCACTACGCAGATTGTTTTTGGCACCGACTATCCTTTTGGGCTCGGCCAAGAAGGCAAACAGTACGTGGAACATGCGGTCGGGGTCGTTCAGGACTCCGGTTTGAGTGAAAGCGATTTGTCCAGAATCTATTGCACCAACGCACGCAACCTTTTAGGAATTTAACACTTCCATCGCGATCGTTAGACACCCAGCTGCTAAAGGAGTTTCCATGGTTCGAGTGGCATTCGTTATTGGCGGATATCCGCCCGAAGAACATAAACGACGCGCCGATGTGGCGCTCTCCTATGCAACGGCGGAAATTCAGGTGGGCATCGTCGAAGTGGCCGCCAGCCCCTATTTTTACGGTATGACGCCAACCGAGATACAGCTGGTCGCGCCGGCGTTCATCGACAGCTTCAAGCGCGCCGAGAAAGAAGGCTACGACGCCGTGGTACCGTTGGGCACACTGGACTTGGGCGTTGACGGCGGAAAATCCGCCGTCGATATCCCCGTTATCGGGCCTACTGAAGCGTGTCTCCATGTCGCTTCGCTGATCGCCGATCGATTCGGCATCATGGTTTATCACCCCAGCCTGGTGACGTTTTCGCGCGCGATCATTCGCCGCTACGGCATGGAGCAGCATATCGCCGGCTTCGGCGTCAGCGGTTTCGATCTGCCGGATTTGGCAGCGCACCATGATGAAGTCGTCGATAATTTCGTGCGCGAAGCAAAAAGACTGGTCGATCAGGGCGCGGAAGCGATTTATCCGATGGGCATCAGCCAATGCCCGGTTCATATCAAGCCAGGCTGGCTGCAGGAGCAGCTAGGTGTGCCGGTAGTCGAAGGCATCGGCACACCGATACGCATGGCGGGGATGCTGGCCGGCTTGGGCCTGTCGCAAAGCCGCGTGCGCTGGGTGAAGTCAAGAAACTAATCAACGACTATCGGCGAGCACAAAAACCAAGAAGGGGCGCTCACATGGCAAATTATGAGACCATTTTAGTCGACCGCCAGGACAACATCGCGACGATCACTTTCAACCGGCCCAACAAGCGTAATGCGATGAACCCAAAGCTTCATTATGAGATGGTCGAAGTCTTGAATGAGCTACGATTCGATAAGGACTTGCGGGTGCTTATCCTGACCGGCGCCGGCGAGAGCTTTTCCGCAGGCGAGGATCTAAAAGAGTTTTTTTATGAACAGCGCGAGCGTATGGAGTTCGAGCGGTTGTTGGAAAAGGCGTTGGAGTGGCGCGTGCGCATCTTGCGCTCCTTTCCTGTTCCCACCATCGCAGCGATCAATGGATTCTGCTTCGGCGGCGCTTTCTCGATCGTATCCGGTTGCGACATCGCGATCGCCGCGGACGAAGCTACCTTTGGCCTCTCCGAAGTGAACTTCGGCCATTTCCCGGGTGGCCCGGTCAGCAAGCAAATATCGCAGATCATGCGCGTCCGCGATGCGGTCTATTACATGCTGACCGGCGACACATTCAACGGCAAACGGGCCGCGGAAATTGGCTTTGTGACCTTTTCGGTGCCGCGATTGTCGTTGATGGAGGAGGCAAACAAGCTCGCCAAAAAGCTCGCTGAAAAAGACCCACTCGCGCTCCGCGCTTGCAAAGACGCGTACCGCGACAGCCTGCTTATTCCCGACTACGAGACCGCTTTGAGTTACAGTTCGGCGAAAAGCGACCAGCTTTCTTTTCTGCAGGGCGGCGCGTGGAAAGAGCAGGGCATCAAGCAGTTTATCGAAGGCAACTATCGACCGGGATTCGGCGCGTTTAAGAAAGAAAAGTAGCGTCGCACCGATGAAGATCGACTGGGGGTTTTTGTCCAAGCATCGTAAGTTTCAAGCGCAACCGCGAGGAAGCCATCAAGACGTTTTCTCGTTATATCAAATCCAACAAAACCGAAGTCCTGAACAAAGCCAATAAGTTAGAGTTTCCAGGCCCATGGACGAAATCGGCAAGCGCGAGCCGCTGGCAAAAAAAGCTGGCATCGCAACCTCGACAAAGAAGGACTTTTCAAGACCGTGTTCAAACGCTAGATACCGCTTTGCAATAAGGAGAGACACTCATGGCCGCAGCAACCAGCAATAATAGCGCGGAGCAATCCCAGCCGTTAATAATAGCCAAGGTGCAAAGCTGGCGCGCGACTTTGCGCCGGGCCGCGGTTTGGAAGACCGCGCGCTACACCAAAGGCGACATTGATGCCACCGTCGTTGGTATCACGGACGACAACGGCGTTAGCGGCTACGGCTATATGCCGGCGATGCTGATCGTAGGGGAGTCGACGGCGACGGCCGAGGCGTTGCTCCACAACGCCATCGCACCCTTGCTCAGCCAAGGCCAAATCGACGGCGTACAGCCAATCATGCGCGATATCGATCTCGCCATCGGCGGCAATGTTCAGCTTAAGTTCGCCGTCGAAGAAGCCTTGCTCGATCTCCAAGCCAAGCGCATGAAGACGCCGCTGTTCAATTTATTTGGCGGCCTCAGCCGGCGCGAGGTGCCGGTGATGCGCATGCTCGGTCTCAAGCCGCCCAAGGAAACCGCCGATGAGGCGCTCGCTCTGGTTGAGCGCGGCTATCGCTATGTGAAAATCAAAATCGGCCTCGATGACAAGCGCGATATCGAAACGGTTAAGCGAACCCGCGACACGCTCGGCGAAGACGTGTTCATCTCTGTCGACGCCAATCAGGCCTACACGCCGATGCATGCGGTTAAAGTCTTAAACCAGCTTAGCGACTGCAATCTCGTCGTGGTCGAGCAACCCGTCAGACAAGACGACGTGCGCGGCATGGCGTTTGTGCGAAAGAACGTGAATATTCCGATCATGGCCGACGAAGGCGTGACCACCGCCGCCGATGCGCTGCGCTTGATCGATGCCGACGCCATGGATGCGGTCAGCATCAAGATCTGGAAAATGGGCGGCTATTACAAATCGCGCGAGATCGCCGCGGTGTGTAGCGCCGCCAACGTCAGCGTCCACGTCGGCAGCACCGCCGGCAGCCAGCTGATGGAAGCGATGCAGCTACACTTCTGCGCCTCGATTCCGGACTTGTTTGCCGGCGCTGAGATCGGTGAGTTCGAAAGCTTGAACGATGATCCGGCGTCGGGGTTAACCGTCGAGGGAGGAACCCTGCGCGTCTCCGATCGCCCTGGGCTCGGCGTCGATATCGATATGAATAAACTGCAAGAGACCACAGCGTTTTGGCAGCCTAAGTAAAAAACTATTTTGGAGGCGACTAGTGATTCGAGTGGCGTTTTGTATTGGCGGTTATCCGCCGGAAGAATTCACGCGGCGCGCCGATCTCGCTTTGTCTTATGCCAACATGGAAGTTCAGGTCGGGATTATCAAAGTCGATGCTTCGCCATACTTCTACGGCATAACACCGACGGAAATTGCCCTCGTGGCGCCCGCGTTCATCGACGCCTACCGGCGCGCCGAGAAGGAAGGCTATGACGCCGTGGTGCCGCTGGGCATGCTCGATTTAGCGGTCGATGGCGGTAGATCAGCCGTAGATATTCCGGTTATCGGTCCGATGGAGGCGTGCCTTCACGTCGCCGCACTGCTTGGCGACCGTTTCGGCCTAATTATCTATCACGAAAAACTGCTCGCCTTTAACCGCGCCATCGTACGCCGTTACGGCATGGAAGAGCGCATTGTCGGTTTTGGCACCAGCGGGTTCGACTTACCGGACCTGGCTGCCCACCGCGACCAGGTGGTGCAAAATTTTGTCGACGAAGCAAAGCGGTTGATCGGTCTCGGCGCCGAAGTGATCATCCCCATGGGCATCAGCCAGTGCCCGGTTCATATCGAGCCAAAATGGTTGCAAGAGCAACTCGGTGTGCCAGTGGTCGAAGGCTTTGGCGCGCCGATCCGGATGGCGGCATTGTTGGCCGGCCTCGGTCTCAAACAAAGCCGCGCGCGTTGGCCAAAATCGACAAGCAGCCAGAAATAAGCCACAGCAGCAATTGCCATCTCCGAAACGCCGGCGGGTTGACAGTGAAACGTCAATCTAGTTTATAAAGCATATCCGGCAGTACGAAAGGATCGTCTTCCATGGCAAGGCAGTACAAATGCATTTCCGGCGACGGCCATATCGATTTGAATCCCGACATCTGGCGCGACCGCGTTCAAGCGAAGTATCGCGAGCGCGCGCCGAAGCGAGTAAAAATGGCCAACGGTTCGGATGCCGTGGTCATCGACGGCGGCAAACCGAACACCATCGGCATCACGCGCAGCGTGCGCGTCGCCCATGCCGATCTCGCCAAGCAAGTGCCGACCTTCGAGACCTGCGCCGGCACCGGCTCGCCACAGCAACGGTTGGCCGAACAAGATCAGGACGGCATCGATTGCGAAATTCTCTTCTCACAGATCACCTTCGTCCTGCGTCAGACCAAGGACGACGATTTCTACCGCGACTGCATTCGCGCCTATAACGAATTTCTCGGCGAAGAATACAGCGCGCCGGCACCCGACCGCTTGGTTTGCATGGGCACCCTTCCCACCACCGGCGTCGACGACGCGATTAAAGAAATGGAACATTGCGCCAAATTGGGCATGAGAGGCGTCAAACTCGATCGCTATCCGAGCGGTAAGAGTTATCCCACCGCCGACGACGACAAATTCTGGGCCGCCGCCCTCGACCTGCGCATGGCGCTGACCAATCACAACACCGGCAACATGGGTTCCGGCAAAGGCGAGCCCGATTATCTCTATGCCAAGGATCCCGGCCACGACGTGCACCAGAAAGATGCGTTCAAATTTTTTACCCGCTTCACCAACGACGCCATGACCGCGCCACTGCAGATGGCCTTCGCCGGTGTCTGGGATCGTTTTCCCAAATTGGAACTTTACTGGGCGGAAACCATGGTCGGCTGGTTAGAGTACGGCCTGTGGCAGGTCGACGACCATTACAAACGCTACATGGGCATGATCCACGACGCCTGGGGACTGCCGAAGTTGGAGCGCATGCCGAGCGAATACATCAAGGATCGCAACTACTGGGGCTTTCTGCGCGATCCGGTGGGCATTAAACGGCGCGACAGCATCGGTTACGACAAGCTCATGTGGGGCACCGACTTCGCCCACGCCGCCAGCGACTATCCCAACTCGCAAAAATACCTGGCAGAAGACTTCGCCGGCGTGCCGGAAAACGAGCTGCGCGCCATGCTGGTTGATAATTGTGTACGGTATTTTCACTTAAACGATTGAGCGATACCGCCTGGAACGATTGAAACCGATGGAACTACTGGAACCCGTTCCAAACGTTCCAAGGGTTCCAATCGTTCCAATTGGCTTTAAAAGCCCAGCGAGGAGATAAAATGAGTGACGTCGGCACGACTCACGAAGACCTCGAACGATTCTTAGGCGATCACTATTTAGTCGGCGCGGGACTGAAACGCGACAAGCGGGTAACGCCACGCGCGGGCAAGACCGCGGCGCACTGGAACTGGGACGGCATTTACCGCGGTCTTCAACGGTCCGGCGAGATCGTCACGGTTGGGCCTAACGGCATGACCGGCATGCGTTCGGTGGTCGGCATCGAAGCCAAGAACTTCCCGATCTGGATGAACGCGCAAATTCTCATGCCCGGCGAGCGCACCCAGTGCCACCGCAACCTGCGCAGCGAAACCCGTTTGGTCTGCGAAGCGCCCAAGGACGCGGTATTCGTCTGCGAATACGAAGCCTACCCGATGGAGCGCGGCGATGTCGTCATCAGCCCGGCGTGGACCTACCACGATCACTGGAACAAAGACAAGACGCCGGCGATCTGGATCGACGGCTACGACAACGGCTATAATCCCAACGTCAACATCAACGAGCGCTTTCCCAATGATAGCCCGTACGAAGAAGTAAAGAAGCCCTCGGGCTACGGCCAACGCACGCTTGGCTTGGCGCGGCCGATCGCGCAACGAAGCGCCGTTTCCGCTGCCGCCCATGCGCTACCCCTGGGCCGACACCCACGCGGCGCTGATGGCGCTGCGCGAAAACAACGAGAGCGATCCCTACGACGGCGTGATGATCATGCTCGCCAGTCCGGTGGACGGCGGCCCGACGCTGCCGACCATCGCCTGGCAAGCGCAGCTGCTAGCGAAAAAACAAAAAACCATGCCGCACCGCCACAACAGCACCACCTTCTACTTCGCGTTCGAAGGCGCCGGCGCGGTGGTCATCGACGGCGAACGGTTGGAATACCACAAAGGCGACATCTTCGCCGTGCCGGCGTGGACCTGGCACCATCACGAGAATACCAACGGCGACGACACGATCCTTTTCTCCATCGACGACTGGCCGGCGATGAAAAAGCTTGGCTTCTATATGAAAGAAGACGCCAAGGGATTCTAACCGTGTGCATCATTAATCCACCACGAATTCGGCATTGATCATTGTAGGGGCAACCCCCTGTGGTTGCCCTTTTCATCAAGGGCAGGCACGGGGGCCTGCCCCTACACGAAAATTCCGGTACGAACAGCGAAATGTTTTGCGTCCATCTTCGTACAAGGGCGGGTTTTAAGCCCGCCTGCCAACATTCCCTCTAGAGTCCGCTCAGACTTTCGTGTAGAAGAATCAGCACCATGACGAGCGCCGCGCCAACATTAGCCGCCATGACAACGGCAGCAGCCGAGAATACTGCCAACGATCGCCGTCAGCCTGCGCGGCCTGTGGAAGACCTACACCGGCAGCAGCAAACCGGCGGTGCAAAACCTCTCCATCGACATTCACGACGGCGAGATCCTCACACTGCTCGGCCCCAGCGGCTGCGGCAAGACCACCACGTTGAGAATGGTCGCCGGCCTGGAACATCCCGACGCGGGCGATATTCTTTTCGGCGATCAGGCCGTGGTCATGACCGCCAAACGGCTGTTCATGCCGCCGGACAAGCGCAATGTCGGCATGGTGTTTCAGTCCTACGCCATCTGGCCGCACATGACGGTGGCCGAAAACGTCGCGTTTCCGCTCCACGCGCGCCACTTTCCCAAGAGCGAAATCAAAGGACCGCGTGTTGAAAGCCCTCGATCTGGTCGGCTTGGCCGGCTTTGAAGATCGGCCGGGGCCGCTCCTGAGCGGCGGCCAGCAACAGCGTGTCGCCTTCGCCCGCGCACTGGTCACCGAACCGCGCGTGCTGCTGCTCGACGAGCCGTTCAGCAACCTCGACGCGAAATTGCGCGAACAGATGCGCATCGGCGTCAAGCTGCTGCAAAAAAGATTGAACATCGCCATGCTGTTCGTCACCCATGATCAGATCGAAGCGCTCAGTTTATCCAATCGCATCGCGCTGATGAATTTCGGCGTGGTCCAGCAAGCAAGGCGATCCCCATTTGCTCTATGAAAAGCCGGCCAATGAATTCGTCCGCGACTTCGTCGGCCGAACCTTGCTCTTCAAAGGCAAGGTGCAGAGCGGCAATCCGTCGGGACAATTGGCCATCGCTCTCGAAGGCGCGCCGGACTGCGTGGTCTTCGGCCGAACCTATCATCCCGATGGCATCAAAACCGGCGCCGCGGTTTATATCGGTGTGCGCCCGGAAGACGTTGAAATATTACCGGCGAACGGCACAACGCCGCCGTCTGGAATGATCGGCGGCACCGCCCAGGCAGCGTTGTTCATCGGCGAGCGCATCGAATACCAGGTCGAAGTCGAAGGCCAAGAGCGACAGTGCTCCTCTACGGCGAACGTCATCAACCCATCGACGAAGGCAGTAAAGTCTGGCTCAAGCTGCGCCCCGACGGCCACAGCGCGTGGTCGTCGGATTGGTCGCTTAAAAACGATTGAGAAATTTGGAGAACTAATGAACACTCTTCGCAAACCGGCAAACGAGTATTTGCCGCGATGGTTCGGATCCGTCCTGTTCTTTTTCCTCAGCGCAAGCAGCGCTTTCGGCGCCGCCGCGACGGCCAATTTCGAGCAAGAATGGTCCAAACTCATCACCGCGGCACAGCAGGAAGGCACGCTGTCCATCGCTTCCGGCGGCGCGCCGTCGCGCCAATATCGTCCGGTGGTCGACGCCTTCAGCAAGAAATTCAACATCAAGGTCGAGGTCTCCACCGGCAACGCCACCGACACCGTCAATCGCGTCTTGGCCGAGCGCAAAGGGCGGCAAGTATACCGTCGACGTGGCGTTGATCAGCTCGCGCGAAAATCAGCAGCGCTTGGTGCCGTCCGACTCGTTGATGCCGACTGCCGCCACTGCTATTTCATCCCGAAGTCATCGACATGTCGAAGTGGTACAGAGGGCAAGCATATGTACGCCGATAAGTTCAGCAAGTTCGCCTTGATCTACCACGCCGGTTTGGAAGACCAATATGAGATCTGGTACAACACCGAGAAAATCAAAGAAGCCGAAATCGCCACGCTCGTCAAACAGACCGACGTCTTCGATCCCGATGGAAAGGCAAAATCGCCGGCCAAGGCATGGGCGACCCGTCCGGCATTCGCCAAATGATCGACAGCTATTTCGAGCCGGACCGCGGCCCCGAATGGGTCAAGCAGCTACATGGTCAACACCGGCGTCACCTTCAGCGACGACCGGCGCATCCTCGAGACCTGGCTCGTCAACGGCCGCTTTCCGCTGCAATTTGTCGCCACCGGCACCGAAGAGTATGTCGCCCTCGCGCGCAAAGGGCTTGCCGATCAAAGCGCGCTTCTCTGGTCAAGAAAGCCGGCGTCCTGCGGGCGTCTGGTTCGGGCTGCTGCATCTCGGCTTTCGCCAGCGCACCCCATGCCAACGCCGCCAAACTATTCATCAATTGGTTTCTGACCAAGGAAGGCCAGACGCTAACGCACACGCTTGATTCCCAATCTCGATCGCTCGTCGTTGCGCAACGATGTCCCGTTCGGTGAAGTCGTCGCCGCAGCAGCGCCGCGGCTTACGGTAAAGAATACGCCTTCCCCGACGCCGACCCGACCAGCGGCGAAAAACCGAAGAAGTGCAGAAGTGGATTTTCAAACTCTGGGAGAGTCGGCAAAAATAAGAAAGACAAGTTCCAAAGGTTCAATAACTCCAAAAGTTCCAGTTGTTAACGACAGCCATCGATCGAGACGACTGGAACGATTGGAACCACTGGATCGGCTGGAACTATTAATTCCCCGTGGAACAATCGCCAACCATCGATCAGGTAGTCATGCCTCGCGCCCTGCCCGCGCCGCGTCTCACCCGCGGCCACTTCCTGATGGCGGTGGTGCTCGTTTCCCTTGGATATTTTCTTATATGGCCGGTGCTCCTGTTGCTGATCAACAGCTTCAACGCCGCCACCGACTGGTTCGTCGAGCCGCGCCGCTGGGGCGTCACCCACTGGGTCAACGCCTTTCAGCGCCCTGGACTGCTTGCGCTCGCTGGGCAATTCGCTGCTCATCTGGTCGTTGACGGTGGGCATCAGTTTTCCCTTCGGAGTGGGCATCGCCTGGCTGCTCGCCCGCACCAAGATTCCATGCAGCCGGACCTTGGAATTCCTATTCTGGGTTTCCTACATGGTGCCCAGCTTGCCGACGACCATCGCCTGGATCACCTTGCTCGACCCCGATATCGGCATGATCAACGTCGGATTGAAAAATCTCTTCGGTTTGGAGCAGGGGCCTTTCAATATTTTTAGCGTGCCCGGCATCGTCTGGGCCAACCTCATGGGCCATGGCATCTCGATCAAAGTCATGCTCATGACCCCGGCCTTTCGCAACATGGACGCGACCCTGGAAGAAGCGGCCCGGGTCGGCGGCGCGAGCAATTTACGAACTCTTTTCAAAGTCACGTTGCCGCTGATGATCTCGCCGATGATCATGGTGTTCGCGCTGCAGTTGCTGCGGGTTTTTCAGTCCTTCGAGACCGAGTACTTGCTCGGCGTACCGTTTGGCTTCTACGTTTATTCGACCAAAGTCTATTCTCTGGTGCGCAGCGCTGTCCCCAACTACGGCGAAGCCACCGTGCTGGCGAGCATCACCCTCTTGATGATCGTTTTGATCATTCCGCTGCAGCGCTGGATCTTGGAGCGGCGCCGTTACACGACCATCACCGGCAGTTTTCGCCCCGGCCTCATCGATCTCGGCAAGGGCAATTTCATTGCCTTTGCCATCCTCGCCACGCTCTTGTCCCTCTTGACCTTCGGCCCCATGTTGATTCTCGTTCTCGGCAGTTTCATGCAGCGCATCGGCTACTTTGTCTTGGGCTTTACCCTTGAACATTGGCGCTTGGTGCTCTCCGACCCGGTGTTCGTGAAAGCGCTGCGCACGACTCTAACGCTGGCACTGACGGCGGCGGTCTTGAGCCCGCTGATATTTTCCGTGCTCGCCTATCTGCTTGTGCGCACGCAGCTCCCCGGACGCGCGACGCTGGATCTGATGATATGGGGCGCCGGCGCGATACCCGGCATCCTCGCCGGCCTTGGGTTGCTTTGGGTGTTTATCGGCACGCCTGGTTTGAACGCGCTCTTCGGCACCATTTGGGCGCTCATTATCGTGGTCATCCTGCAAGGCAAAACCACCGGTGTAAACATTATGAAAGGCGTACTCGTACAGGTCGGCGCCGACATGGAGGAAGCCGCGCGGGTCTCCGGCGCCGGTTGGATTCGAACCTACTGCAAAATCTGGCTGCCGCTGTTGATGCCGACCATGGTGCTCTTGGCGGTGATGAACTTCGTCACCGCCGCCGGCGCCACCAGCAGTATTATTCTCCTCGCTTCGCGCGACACCATGACACTCTCGTTGATGGCGCTGGAACTCTCGTCCAACGCCGTCGGCAACCGTGAGGCCGCGAGTATCATCAGCATTTTCATCATCGCTTTCACCGTCAGCGGCGCCCTCCTGGTGCGCTACTTCGGCCGCCGCTTCGGCGTCCGCCACGATATGCACGCCGGCCCCGGTGGCAACACACCGGCCGCGGTGTAAATCGACATTGCCGCAAAAGGCAAGAATGATCGCTTCGCCGCCGCGCTCCTTTCGCTTCCTTTTCATCGCACTCGCGGGCCTATCGCTGTTTCTCGGCATCTGGATCGGCGTGGCCCGGCTTGGCTTTGCTCTGCCGCTGCCGAGTCCGCTCTTAATCTCACTGCACGGACCGCTGATGGCCATCGGCTTTCTGCTTACGTTGATCGGCCTGGAACGCGCCGCCACAACGAACCACGGATGGTTCTACGGCGTGCCGGTACTGAGCATCTTGAGCATGCTCTCATTGCTCACCGACTTGCCCAGCGCCATCACAGCGGCCCTTGCCGCGGGCGCCGCCCTACTGCTCACTTGGTTCTTCGTCGAGCTTTATAAACGCCAGCCTGAAGAGCATTTCGTGTTTATGGCGTTGAGCGCCGCCGTGCTTGCCTGCGGCAATCTGCTCTGGATCACCGAAACGACCCTGCATCGCATCGTTCCTTGGTGGGCCGGATTTCTAATTCTAATGATCGCCGGCGAACGGCTCGAACTGACGCGCCTGCGCAGCCCAAAGTCATGGGTCCGCAATTCGTTTCGTCTCGCCGTGATTATTTTAATTGCCGGCCTGGTGACATCGCCATGGGAGTTCCGCCTCGGCGTGCGCATCGCCGGCGCCGGCATGATCGCCCTCGCGCTTTGGCTGCTGCGCTACGATCTCGCCTGGCAGAGCATTAGACAACCCGGCTTACCGCGCTTCATGTCCGCGGGCCTCATCGCCGGCTATTTTTGGCTCGCGATCGGCGGCGTTTTCTGGATTTGGTTCGCGCGCTTCTTCGGCGCCGGACCGCTCTACGACGCCATGCTGCACGTGGTTTTTTTAGGCTTCGTTTTCTCGATGATCTTCGCCCATGCGCCGATCATCCTACCGTCAATCACCCAACTGGCTTTGCCGTTTCACCAACTTTTCTATCTCCATGCCGGTTTGCTGCATCTCTCTCTGCTGCTCCGCGTCGCCGGCGATCTCGCTCTGGTGCCAGGGGGACAATCATGGGGCGGGATACTCAATGCCCTCGCCATTGTGATTTTTCTCCTGAACAATATCCGCGCCGTTGTTTCACGCAGCTGAGGTTGCTGGCGCAACCTTGGATTTGCTACACTGCGTTACCCGTGAGAACGAACCCGGCCGCGAAACGAACCGAGGGATGGGAGCACTAATGACTCATTACTACCGCGCTTTACCTATTTTGCTGGGATTGATCGTCGCCGCGGCGTCATCCGCCTACGCTGACATCGGCCAGATCAAGAATGTCAGCGGCGCAGTTTTCATTCTGCGCCAAAACGTCCAGCAGCCGGCCAAGGCGGGCGACCTGGTGCAACAGTCCGATGTACTCATTACCGGCGCCAACGGCGCCGTCGGCCTGACCTTCATCGACAGCTCGCGTTTGTCCGCCGGCCCCAATAGCCGCATCGAGCTCAAACAGTTCCGCTTCAATCCGACCACCCAAGACGGCGAGTTTGTCACCGACGTACAGCGCGGCACATTGGCGGTGGTCTCCGGGCAGATCGCCAAACGCTCACCCGACGCCATGAAAGTAAAAACCCCGACCACCATCCTCGGCGTGCGCGGCACCACCTTCGCAGTCAAAGTTGAAGAATAAAGATTTTCCGCCGAGCCTGCCATGGCTCGAGCGGCGACTGCGTCACGCCTTCTGCGCGAGTGCGGCATGCGCCGTACTCGCCGGCTGCGCGACGGTCAAACCCGCGCCCAAGATCAACACCTATGTCGTGCTGCTGCCGGAAGAGGGCGGCGCGCCCACGTCAGTTATTGTCGGCGAGGGAGCGCATGCGCTGACTTTGGACCAACCGTTCAGTGGCGCAACTGTCGACAGCGAAGGAAAGATCGAACGAAAATCTCCCACTGCCGCGGAAGTCGACCAAACCTTCGCCGCGGCGCTGGCGGCTCAGCCACCCAAGCCGATCAGCTTCACGCTTTACTTCGATACCAACAGTACCCAGGTCACTACGGCGTCGCGGCCGCAACTCGACGCGCTGATGGCGGAAGCGGCGCGCCGCCAAGCCGTCGAAGTCCAAGTCACCGGCCACACCGACCGCGTCGGCAGCGACGCCGACAACGACCGGCTCTCGCTACAGCGCGCCGAATCCGTGCGCGCGATGCTGGTCCAGATCGGCATCAAAGCGATGTTCATCCGCGCCGTCGGCCGCGGCGAACGGGAGCCGCTGGTGCCCAGCGCCGACGAGCAACCCGAAGCACGCAACCGCCGCGTCGAAGTGATTCTGCGCTAATTTCGAAGCATTGAATAAGCCGGCTGACGGAAAAAACTTCGCGGCCGGCCTTCGTTAGGTCTCAAACCGTTATAGCCAGGCAATCTTCACGGCGCGGACGGTGCTCCTGACGAAGCTTTGCGAAAGCCAATCGCCAGCAGAGTCAGATCGTCGGATGGCGCAGCTTCATCAGTAAAATCCTTCACTTCGGCATGTAGCATCTGACAGACCGCGGCGGCGCTGCCGCGGAGGTTCCTTTGCCAAACACTGAAGTGTTCGCCCCATGCCAAACTGTCGCTTGGCCGCCATCTTCGGCCTCTGTGACACCGTCGGTAATCAACAGCAAAATATCGCCGTCGGCCTAACCGCAACCGCTGCGTCGGATAGGTGAATCCATCATCGAGACAAAGCGGCGGCCCGCCAGCGCGGTCGAGCTCGCGCGGCGCTTCCCGCGGACGCAACAGAATCGCTGGATTGTGGCCGGCGTTACAGAGCTCCAACTCCCCCGAACCGCCATCGATGACTCCGATAATCGCCGTGACGAACATCGCCGTCGGATTTTCCCGCGAGATTTCATCGTTTACCGAACTGAGTACCTGGCCGAGGTTCGATGGCTCGCGCCGCGCCAGGCTTTTGCATAGCGTCTTGATCAGCGCCATGAACAACGATGCCGGCACGCCCTTGCCGGAAACGTCGCCGATCATGAAAAACAACCGCCGGTCGTCGAGCATGAAGGCATCGTAGAGATCGCCGCCGACTTCTTGCGCTGGTTCTAACAACGCGAAGAAATCGAGATTCGCCGGCATCCCATTGATCGATTCAGGATCGGGCAGCATGCCCATTTGAATTTCCCGCGCCGCACGGAGCTCGCCGGCGGCGCGCAGCCGTTCGTTGCGCTCGACCGCCAATTCGGCATCGAGTTCCCGGCGCCGCCGCAGAGCCGTCGAAAATCCCGCCGTCAGTAGCAGACCGACCACCAGTCCATTGGCCGCCGCCGGCAGTGTCGGATCATAGAGCACGCGAATCTTTTGAAAAGCGACGAAGCTGGCGATCACCAGCGTTGCCGCGATGGCGCAATACAACGCGACGCCGATGGCCGGTCGACGCCGGGGTAGAGCCACGATCAGGACGATACCGAAGATCACCAGCGCAAAGAGTTCCCACCAGCGCGACGCCGATGGCCGGACCAGGCGGGCACCGAATAGAATATTCTCGACCAGCTGTGCATGAATCTCGACGCCGTCCATGCGTGAACCTACTGGCGTTGCCGCGACGTCGCTGATGCCCACGGCGGTGGCCCCGATAATCGCCACTTGATTCGCAAGCGCCTTGGGTGCCACAGCGCCGCGGAGAATCGCCGCCGCCGACACCCGCCGATAGCGATGAGCGAGCGAGTAATACAAACGCAGGCTGCCGTCGCGGTCCGTAGGAATGAATGACGTACCGATCTGCACTCCGAGTATGCCGTTTCGATCACTGCGCACGGAATACGCCGCTTGGCCAGTCGCCACGCGCAACAGCTCGACGGCGAAAGCCGGCGCGATCGAGCCGTTGACGCTCAGCACCAATGGCATACTCCGGACAACCCCGTCGCCGTCGCGGCTATCGTTCAAATAGCCGCGGCCATGGGCAACCCCTTCAAGCTCCGGCAAATTAACGATCTGCCCTTCATAGGTCGGGGCGAATCGCTGTGGCGATTCGCCGGCAATCAGCGCTGGAGTTTGGTTCGCTAGCGAAGACTTTCCCAGGCAGCCGCGTCGATCAGCGCGGCGCGTCCGAGCACCGACGGAACTTGACGCAAGGTATTGGCGAGAATGGCATCGTTGGACGGCAGCGCGGCGAGCGCTTGGCGCATCTCGCGCGATGTGCATCCTGACGCTCGGCCAGCAAGCGCTGCGGCGACTGGCTATCGGCCTCCGGCAGAATCATATCGAGACCCACCGCCAGGGCACCCAAGCGATGGCTCGCATCGATCAGCTGCGCCAAGCGGGTGCGCGGCCAGGGCCAGCGGCCGAACTGTTTCAGGCTTTCATCATCGATGTCGACGATCACCGCCGGCAAGGTAGTAACCTGACGCGGCATCACCCGTTGATAAGCGTCGAACCAAAGGTTCCGCACTGGGCTCCATGCCGTCTCGCCAAAGGCGAGCTGCGCCAATGCCATCAACGCCAAGAGCCCGATGGCGGCCTTGCGGCCGTTATCGGCGCCCAACCGATCGAGCAGCGGCAGGCTGAGCCCAGCGCTGCGGGTCAATGATTCCGGGGGCGTCGCCACGAATTTACAGATCGATGACTAAGCCATCGTAGGCTGTCGAGACTTGGAGAGAATGATTTTCACCGGCGATTTCGGCGTAGCGTCGGGTTTCGCCGAGGACCTCGTGGATGGTATCGTCGTTGTGAGACGGCTCATGGTGGAACATGCAATAGTGTTTGACCTGGGCGCGCAAACATAAGTCGACGCCGACGATGTTGCTCGAGTGGCCCCAGTCAGACTTGGAATCCATCATCTCATTCAGCGAATACATCGAATCGAACACTAGCAAATCGGCGTCGCGGTAAAATTCCACCATCGCCGCGGTTTCGCTCTCCGACTTGAGCTTATGCTCGCCGTCGGTCGAGTAGATCATACTCCGGCCAGCTTTTTCGAAACGATAACCGTAGGAATCGCCGGGATGGGGTTGCAGCTTCGCTTTGACGCGCAGACCGTCGATCTCGTGCCAGCGATCCACCGCCAGCGGGACAAAGCTGATGTTCGCGCGTAACTGGTCCCAATGCACCGGGAAACAGGGATCGGACTGCTGGCGCCGAAAAGCTTCTTCGAGCACGGCGAGCGGGTGGCTGCCGTGAATTCGTATGGTATTGCCGGCAATGTAAGCCGGCGGGAAAAATGGAAACCCCATGATGTGGTCCCAATGCACATGAGACATGAAGAAATTATAGACTTGCGGCCGGCGCGGTCCATGTTGCGCCACCACTTGTTGACCGAAGCGGCGCAGTCCCGAGCCCATGTCACAAACGGTGTAATGATCGCCGCCAACGATTTCGACACATGAGGTGTTTCCGCCGTAGCTCGCGCACACAGGGAATTCCAACTCGGTATCGATGAACCGGTCAAGCTCCGCTTCGCCAGCGAATTCGCGGCCGGCGGCTTTTAGCAGAGCTCGTTTGATCTTGTCGCGGATGGCCGCACCTTCGGTGGCGGTCGGCAGCGAACCGCGGGTGCCCCAGAATCGGATGCGCATAGGATCTATCCGTGCCCCTGATTCAAGCCACTTGTGACGAGCCGCCCAGACGACAGGCAGAATGAAATGCCAGGCAGAGCACGTTACGTTCGCCTTCGCGCCGGTAACTCGCGCGGTCGACCAGCGCGCGCATCATTGGCACCCCGACGCCGCCCAAACCGCGTCGATCGATATCGACGGCGAGATCCGGCTCAGGCATGCTGAGCATATCGAACGGCTGCCCAGCGTCGACGAACTCCAGCTCCAGCATGGGACCATGGATCAGCCGGCAAGCAAGCTCGACATTGCCCAGGCGATCGCCGTAACTGTAATGGCAAATATTCGCCACCACTTCTTCGACCACCAGTTCAATTTCGTCCACCCGCGCCGCGGCAAACCCTGCCTGGCGCGCTTGCGCACTGGCAAACTCGGTGCACTGCGCCACCGCATCGATGGTGAGCGCCTCGGTGCGCTTCGATACTCGCTAGATCCTGCATACACTAACGGTCGACATAGATCGCCGCGGCGGCCGGCGAGATCGCCGCGAGTGCGTCGCGAACGGTCGGATAAGTATCCAAGACCATGTCGAAACGGCCGATCTTGAAAACTTCCCGGACACTCGGTTGTAAGCCGGCCAGCACCACTTTGCCCTCTTGCTTACGGCACCCCTTGGCCGCGATCATCAGGACGCGCAGCCCAGCGCTGCTCATGTAGTTGACTTTGCTCAAGTCCACCAGCAGTTTTTTGTCTTCCCCCACGCAACCTTCGACATGGGGCAGAAGCACGCTGCCAAATGCCGGCGCCGTGCTGTGATCGACTCGGCCTTCAACCTGCACGATCACGACATTGGCAAAAGTTCTGTACTGTCGATTCCATGGCTATACCTCGTCTGCATCCCGTGAGGGATTAGTTTAGGCGCCGTTTGGAATAATCGGTACACTGTTCCGGCGCCGCTCTGATTGCGCCCATGATAGCACGACCGGATACGTCCGTGAACGTAAAATTATCCTGAACGTCGCCAGACATGGGCACCGTCGGAAGGCGGCTAAGGGTCGACGACCATTGCTTTTTCGCGGTAGCTGAACTAAGCAGGCCTATCGACTAAAAGGAGCCAACTCAAATGACTGGACCTAATCTCGCCGAGACCGTCGTCGACTACTTGATTGCGCAAAACGTGCGCCGCATTTTCGGCGTGCTCGCCCATACGCTTTTCCCCTTCGGCGACGCCATCGCCAAGCGGCCGGAACTGCGCTTCATCAACGCCCAGCACGAGGGGGGCGCCGGCAACATGGCGCTCGGCTACGCCCGGGCGACCAAACAGCCGGCGGTGTGCTTGGTTTCGGCCGGCGGCGGCGCGACCAATATCGTCACCGCGGTCGCCCAGGCGTACAAAGAAGCGGTGCCGCTGTTTGTCATCTCGTCGGACATCGGCACGGCGTCGTTCGCCAAAGGCCATTGGGCCTCGTGGCATGGCATGGAGCATGTGCGTTTGTTCCAACCGATCACCAAGCAGAGCGCACGTTTGGGACGAATCGAAGAACTTGGTTCGGTGCTCGACTCCTTGTTTCGTCAAACCACGCGCGGCCGCCAAGGACCGGTGTTTTTCTGCATCCCTGAAGATTTGCAGGAAACCCACTTGCCCGAACCGATTTCCTTTGCCGCCTCGGCGAATCCCGCCGCGCCTGCGGTGGACGCACGCACGGTCAACACAGCCGTTGATCTACTGCTTGGCGCCCGCGCGCCGGTCGTGCTCGCCGGCACCGGCGTCGATTGGGCCCAGGCGCAGGACGAAGTCAAAGAACTGGCGGAACTGTTAGCGCTGCCGGTGGCTAGCAGCTACACCGCCAAAGGCGTATTTCCGGAAAAGCATCCGCTCGCCCTCGGCTGCCTCGGCAACGGCGGCCGCATGTATGCCCGGCGGTTTTTTCAGGAAGCCGATCTGGTGCTCGCCGTCGGCACCAGTTTCAGCGAAGGCACGACCCTCGGGTTTGGCCACAAAACGATGCCGGAGCAAGCTCGGATCATTCACATCGACACCGACCCGGAACAGTTCGGCCGCATCTATCCAGCCGAGCTCGCCATTCAAGCCGACGCCAAGAGCGCCCTGCGCGCGATCATCGACGGCGTGAAAGCGCGCCAGCCAAAGGCGCCCAGCGACCGAACCCCAGCGATCCAAAAAGCCAAGGCAGCTTGGCGTCAAGAAGTTGACGCGCAGATCGACAAGAGCAATTTAACTTACGCGTCGGTGCTAAGAGCCCTCGACGAGCTGCTCACCGGCAATGAAATCCTCACGACATCGGGCATGACCGGCGACACCCTGCGCAACATCGACTCCAAGGTACCGATCATCCATGCCGGCGAGTTTCGCGCCATCGGCACCGCCCTGGCAACCGCCTTCGGCGTCAAGATCGGCCGCCCCGACGCCCGCGTCATTTGTGTCACCGGCGATGGCTCGTTCATGATGGAACAACAAGAGCTCGCCACCGCGCGCTATCATAATATTCCGGTGATGGTGCTGATCCTGCACAACAACGCCTACGGCGGCATGAAGCGCGACCAGCAAAACAACTACGGCGGCCGCATCATCGGCACCGAACTGTTCATTCCGGATCTAGCCAAGCTCGCCGACCTCTACGGCGCCAAAGGCTACACGGTGACCAAGAAAGAGCAGCTAACGCCAGTTTTCAAAGAAGCGCTAGCGAACGACGAGTTCGTCATCGTCGATGTGAAAATGGATTGAAGGCTTTTCAGAAAGGAAAAATTTCGCCGCAGCGCAGCCGGCGCGGCGGAGCCGCAAGGGCCGATGCCCGTCGTCCCGAACTGCGCAGCGGTCAGATTATTGTCGTCCCCGAGCCGATCCGCTTGGCCACCTGGGCATGGGCGAGGACTACGCGCGGATCGCGTTGCAACGCCGCGACGTAACGCTCGCCAAACTCGCCGCCGTTCTCGCGCCGGGATCAGTAAGAAAACCGCCTGTCGCATGACCGCGTCGACGCTGGCACTCGTGAGCCCTTCCTTATCATCATCGAGAGTTTCGTCGATAGCCACGATCAGCTGGGAAATCGGCCGCAGCCAGGCGAACCATGGATCGCTGGTGAGAAGCTGGAAGAAATGGTTCGGCGAGCGAATCGGCTCGACATCCCTTTCGTAAACCACCCGCTCGGATTCAAGCAAGACTTTGTGCAAGCGCAGCAGCGCATCGTGGAGTTCCAACAACGGCCGTCGCAGAGCTTCTTGCTCGGGTGATCGCGGCATCGATCTTTTCTGAATCATTCATCGAATGATATCAAGTCCTTGCCGCGCTTTCAGCTAACGCGGCAGGCATAGATCCATGGTCAAAATCGCAATTGACCGATCGTCATATTTACGCTAGCCTCCTCGCCAATTCCCCCCAAAAGGAGCTTTTTATGGAAAGAAAAACAGCCGGCGATTTCGATCCGCAACTGCTGAGTCTGTTTCACAGATACATACATGGCGGCATCAACCGGCGCGAGTTTTTAGATGGCGCGGCGAAATTCGCCGTCGGCGGCCTGACGGCGATGGGATTATGGGAGATGCTCCGGCCCAACTATGCGCTGGGCCAGCAAGTGCCCAAAGACGACAAGCGCATCAAAGCCGAGTACACGATGTATCCATCGCCGAAGGGTAACTCTTCGAATGGCATGATGCGGGGATTACTCGCCCGCCCGGCGACCGGTGATAAGTTTCCCGTCGTGGTGGTGAATCACGAAAACCGCGGCCTGAATCCTCATATAGAAGATGTCGTGCGCCGCCTGGCCGTCCCGCCGGCTTCATGGCCTTTGGAGCGGACGCGCTTTGGCCGCTGGGCGGCTATCCGAGTGTCGACACGTATGGCGCCGAAGCCGATGAAAAGGCGCTGGGAATGCAGAAGCAGCTCGACGACAAAAAGCTGGTCGAAGACTGCGTCGCCGCCGGCGAGTTTATGCTCAAGCATCCGCAGTCCACCGGCAAACTCGGCGCCGTAGGCTTCTGCGGTGGCGGCGCTAGAGTCAACATTATGGCGGCGCGGATCCCGCAGCTGGCCGCCGGCGCTCCCTTCTACGGCCGCGCGCCGGCGCTTGAGGAGGTGCCGAAAATCAAGGCGGCTCTGCAACTTCACTTCGCCGAGGAGGATCCAAACATAAACGATACCTGGCCAAAATACGAAGCGGCGCTAAAGGCTAATGGCGTCAAGTACGAGGCCTATGTCTATGCTAAAACCCATCACGGATTCCACAACGACACGACGCCGCGTTATGACGCCGCCGCCGCCAAGCTGGCCTGGCAACGCACCATCGATCACTTTAACAAGACGCTGAAAGCGTAGACAAACGGAGCAGCAAATCATGGAGGTCCACCAGCTGCGGCTCGACGGTAAAACTATGAATTACGCAATTGACCAAATATCGCTTTTGCGCTAGCCTCCTCGCGAATTGACCCAAACCAAAGGAGCTTACCTATGGAAAGAAAAACTGCCAGCGAATTCGATCCGCAGCTACTCAGCCTATTTCACAAATATGTGCATGGCGGCATTAACCGGCGCGAATTCTTAGATGGCGCGGCGAAATTCGCTGTCGGCGGCATGACCGCGATGGGATTATGGGAGTCGCTCCGGCCCAATTACGCGCTGGCACAGCAAGTACCGAAAGACGACAAGCGCATCAAAGCCGAGTACACTTTTTACCCGTCGCCGAAGGGCAACGCCGCGGATGGAAAAATGCGCGGCTTGCTGGCGCGGCCGGCTTCCGGCGACAAATTCCCTGTCGTGGTGGTGATTCATGAAAACCGTGGCTTGAACCCCTATATCGAAGACGTTGCCCGGCGCTTGGCCGCTAGCGGATTCATGGCTCTGGCACCGGATGCGATCTGGCCGTTGGGCGGCTATCCGAGTGTCGACAAATACGGCGCCGAAGCCGACGAAAAAGCGCTCGGCATGCAGAAGCAATTGGACGGCGCCAAGATCGCCGAAGACTTCGTCGCCGCCGCGGAGTTCCTGCTGAAACATCCGAATTCCACCGGAAAACTCGGCGCGGTCGGTTTCTGCTTTGGCGGCGCTGTGGTCAATAGATTGGCCGTACAGATGCCGCAGTTGGCCGCAGGAGTTCCCTTCTATGGTGCTGCACCAGCCGTAGGTGACGTGCCGAAGATTAAAGCGGCGCTGCTGCTTAACTTTGCCGAGACCGACCCCAATATCAACGGCAGGTGGCCGGAGTACGAAACCGCCCTCAAAGCGAATGGCATCAAGTACGAGGCCCATGTTTATCCCGGAACGAATCACGGCTTTCACAACGACACCACGCCGCGCTTCAATGAGGCCGCCGCCAAACTCGCCTGGCAGCGCACCCTCGATCACTTCAATAAAAATTTGAAAGCTTAAACTTTCAGGTAGGGGCGAAAATCTTTCGCCCCTACCTTCCCCCCTTCCTTCTGAGCAGCCGTACTTTCCCTCCGGAGCGGTTTACCCTTTCCACTTTCCTGGTACGCCTCGGCACTCGCGAGCCTGCTGAACAAGTCAACCAAGGTTGCTATGCTGGCCCGTTTCAAATCTAGCATTCCAATTTTTCTTATATTTTATAGCTAGTTAAAAAATTCACGTAGCTTTAATTGCTATTCATATACTTGTTTAATACAATTGTTTCAAACCTATGTTTAAACGACAACTCAAAAACAGTTCTGAGGATAGTTCAGATACCGAAAAGCGAGTGCTGGACGCTGCCGGCGAGATTTTCGCCGAATACGGCTATCGCGCCGCCACAGTGCGGCAGATCTGCGAAAAAGCCGGAGCAAACATCGCCGCGGTCAATTATTACTACGGCGATAAGGAGAGGCTCTATCAAGCCGTGCTGCGCTCGGTGCCGGATGCCCAAGCGATAAAATATCCATCGCGATCCGGACTGAGCCCCGATGCCACGGCGGAGGAACGACTGCGTGTCTACGTTCACTCCCTTTTGCATCGCATCTTCGATGCCGGCCGTCCCGGATGGCACAGCAAGATCATCGCCCGCGAGATGATCGAGCCCACTCGCGCCCTCGATTCGCTGCTCGAAGAAGTCGCACAGCCGCTGCATCGCGAACTGGCGAGCATCGTGCGCTTGCTGCTCGGCGCCAGCGCCACAGACGAAGACGTGAGATTTTGCGCGCTCAGCATCATGGGCCAGTGCGTTTACTACCATCATGCTCGCACTGTCCTCGTGCGCCTTTACCCGGAACAACAGTACCGCCCTGATGATGTCGCGCGCATGGTGGAGCACATCAGTGAATTTTCATTGGCGGCGCTGCGAGAATTAGCGCAGCGAAGGCAGGCCCAAGGCAATGAAACTCCTTAAGCTCAGATCGTCGACAAACCGGCGCGCGCTAGCGGCGGTGTTCGTCATCGGTTCGCTAGGCGCCGCCGCCTGCGGCGGCGACAGTCCAGCCACCGCGGTGCCCAAACGCGACACGCCGTCGCGTCAGGTAAGAGTGGTCGCAGCGGCGCAATCTGTAGCCGTGCGCGTCGTCAGCGCCAGCGGCACATTGGCGGCCGACGACCAATTTGTTTTGGGCACGAAGGTCGTCGGACGCTTGGGCGAGATCCCTGTCGATCTCGGCAGCCGCGTGAAGAAAGGTCAAGCCATCGCGCGCATCGATCAAAGCGACTATCGCTTACGCGTCGAACAAGCGGACGCCGCGCTGCAGCAATCGCGCGTCAGGCTGGGACTGCCTGCGTCGGGGAACAGCGACAAGGTGGATATCGAACAAACATCACTGGTCCGCCAAGCTGCGGCGGTATTCAAAGAAGCCCGTCTAAGTCACGACCGGATGGTCGAACTTTGGGATCGCAAGCTAATCGCGCGCGCAGAGCTCGACAGCGCCGTATCCCAACTCGCGGTGGCGGAAGGGCGCTATCAAGACGCAATCGAAGAAGTCCGCAATCGCCTGGCGGTGTTGGTGCAGCGCCGTTCCGAGCTTGAGATCGCCCGCCAGCAGCTTGCCGATACCGTCATCGTATCGCCCATTGACGGCGCCGTCAGCGAACGCCAGGCGGCCGTCGGCCAATACCTGCCGGCCGGCGCGCCCGTCGTAACTCTGGTGCGTACTGATCCGTTACGGCTGCGCCTAGCAGTTTCCGAGCGCGAAGCGGGTTTGGTCCGCATCGGCCAGACCGTGGATCTCACCGTCGAAAGCGATGCCAACAAATACCAGGGCAGGGTCGCGAGACTCTCACCGGCCATCGCCGAGAACAACCGAACTTTGATGATCGAAGCCGAAGTGCCCAACGGCCAGGGCGCACTGCGCCCCGGTTCCTTCGCCAAGGCGGACATAGTTATCGAAGCGGGTCAGGAGATCATCACGGTGCCGCGCAACTCGATCATTACTTTTGCCGGGATCGAGAAGGTTCTCATGGTGATGCAGGGAAAAACTGTCGAGAAGCGCGTGCGCACCGGACGCCGGATCGGCGAACAGGTGGAAGTTACCGAGGGTATCGTTGCCGGCAATCAAGTCATCGTGCAACCGGGCAACCTCGTCGCCGGCGAGCCGGTGACCGTGGTGAACTGATGCAAAAGCTGGCGGAAATTTCCATTAGACGCCCGGTTTTTGCCTCGATGATCATTCTGGCGCTGGTGGTCGTCGGCGTGGCGAGTTATTTCCGTCTCGGCGTAGACCGCTTTCCATCCGTCGACCTGCCCAACGTTTCGATCCGCACCACCTTGCCCGGCGCCTCCCCTGAGGAAGTCGAGACGATCATTTCACAGCCGATCGAAGAGGTGGTCAACACGGTCGAAGGCATAGACGAGCTCCGTTCCGCATCGGGCCCGGGAACCTCGTTCGTTATGGCGACGTTCAATCTCGACCGCGATATCGACGTTGCCGCTCAGGACGTGCGCGATCGGGTCGCTACCGTGCTCAATCGTTTGCCGGACGATGTCGATCCTCCGGTCATTTCCAAGTTTAACAACGAAGACTCGCCGATTCTCACCATAGCTGTTTCCGGCGATCGATCGCTGCGCGAGTTGACTGAGATCGCCGATAAGATCGTCAAGGTGCAGCTCGAACGTTCGGTCGGTGTCGGCGAGGTGCGCATCGTCGGCGGTTTGGAACGCGCCATCAACATCTGGATAGACGCGGACCGTTTAGCCGCCTACCAGCTTCCAATCACCGCGGTTCGCGACGCGATCCAACGCCAGAATGCCGATATACCCGGCGGCAATGTGACCAGTGGTGCGCGCGAACAAGTGCTGCGTACCATGGGAAGGATCACGGATCCCAAAGCGTTCGACGACCTCGTCATCAGTACCGTTAACGGGTCGCCTATTCGCGTCCGCGACATCGGACGCGCCGAAGACGGCACCAAGGAACAGCGCTCTCTGTCGCGATTGAACGGCGTGCCGACGGTCCAGCTCCAGGTGCGACGCCAATCAGGCGCGAACACGATTGCGGTCATCGAGTCGGTAAAAGAAAACCTCGCGCGGGTCGCTCGGCAGCTTCCGGCCGATGTGAAAACCGAAATCATCCGGGATCAGTCGCGCTACATTTACGCCGCGCTGCACGAAATCAACGTGCACCTGATCTTAGGCAGCATCTTGGCGACCTTGGTCGTGTTGGCCTTCATGCGCAATTGGCGCTCGACAGTGATCAGCGCAGTGGCCATTCCAGCTTCGGTCATCTCGACCTTTGGCATGATGTGGGCGCTAGGCTTCACCCTCAACAGCGTGACCATGCTTGCCCTTGTCTTGATGGTCGGCATCGTCATCGACGATGCCATCGTAGTCCTGGAAAATATCTTCCGATTCGTCGAGGAAAAACGCATGAACTCCTTCGAGGCGGCCCGCGCCGCGACCGCCGAAATCGGCATGGCGGTCATGGCGACGACGTTAAGCCTCGTCGTTATTTTCGTTCCCGTAGCCTTCATGTCCAGCATCTCCGGACGTTTTCTCTATCAGTTCGGACTGACAGCGGCAGTGGCCGTGCTGGTCAGTCTTTTGGTTTCGTTTACGCTGACGCCGATGATGAGCGCGCGCATGCTGCGCGCACAAGGATGCAGCACCCGCGGCAGGGGAATCCCATTCACGCCAAGGATTTTACGCCTGGATCGACCGTCATTACGAGCGCGCGCTGCAGTGGTCCATGGCGCATCGCATGACGGTCATGATATTCGCGGCACTCGTGGTGCTCTCGTCGATTCCCCTCTATACGCTGGTTCAACAGGAATATATTCCCAGCAACGTGGATGAAGCGGAGTTCGAGGTCAACGTCACCGCGCCCCAGGGCACTAGTTTGGCGGCGATAGACGCAATCATGCAAGCCGTCGAAAGCGAGCTGCGCGCGATTCCGTTAGTGCGCCTGATGCTCTGCGATGCCGGCGGAGGCTTTATCAGCGGCGTAGGCACGGGCGGCTGTTATGTGCGTATCGCGCCCCACGAAGAACGAGTTTTTTCCTTTACCCGCTTGTGGCGCGAGACCCTTAACGGTCAACCCTGGGTCGCCTTGCGCAACACTTCGCAACGCGACGTGATGCAGCAGGTCCGCGCGGGGCTGAAAAAATTCACGGATCTCCGGACTTCCGTGCGCAACCTGCCGTCGTTCAACATCGGCGGCGGCAACTGGGACATCGATTTCGTCCTGCGCGGTCCGAATCTCCAAACCCTGGCGGTTTATGCCGAAGAACTGCGCGTCCGTTCGCAAAAACTCGGTATCATCGATGCCGATACGACGCTCAAGCTCGACAATCCTGAATTGCGCGTGGTCATAGATCGCAAGCGCGCCGCCGACCTCAACGTGGACACGGAGCACATCGCCTCAGCGTTACGTCTAATGGTCGGCGGTGACGAGAAAGTGTCGCGCTTCATCGATCCGTCCGTCAACGAGCAATACGACGTGCAATTGCGTTTGTCGCAGCCCGATCGAGAAGATATCGGAACCATCTCTCACCTCTACGTTCCGCGCGCGGGCGCCGGTCTGGTTCGGCTTGACAACCTGGTGTTGGTCGCACCGACCATGAGCGCGTCGCGCATCGACCGGTTGGATCGTCAGCGCCAGGTAAGCCTGCGCGCTCAGATCGCTCCCGGTTTCGCCCTCGCCGATCGTCTGCAGGCGCTCAATGGAGCGATTCGCGAAATGAATCTACCCGCCGAATACAGCACCACCGTCTCCGGGCGGGGACGTGAATTGGAGCGAACATTTACACAGTTCATATGGGCGTTTTTGCTCTCCATCATCTTCATGTACATGATTCTCGCTTCGCAGTATGACAGCACGATCCATCCGTTCACCATTTTGCTGTCGTTGCCGCTGTCCATTCCCTTTGCGTTGTTCTCGCTCTGGCTCACCGGCAATACGCTCAATCTTTATTCTGCACTGGGCGTACTCGTGCTCTTCGGCGTGGTCAAGAAGAACTCCATCTTGCAGATCGATCATATGAACCGCCTGCGCGGCGAAGGCGCCGATAGGCTCGTCGCCATCATGCGCGCCAACCGCGACCGGCTGCGTCCGATATTGATGACTACCCTGGCGCTGGTGGCCGGCATGCTGCCGCTTGCCCTCGGCACCGGCCCCGGTGCTGAAGAACGGCGAGCCGTCGCCGTTGTGGTTATCGGCGGGCAAACTCTGTGCTTGCTGCTGACGTTACTGGTCACCCCAGTGGCCTACTCGATGTTCGAAGATTGGGCAAATAGTATTAATCTCGAGCGCATGCGGCGCGTCAGCCGCTTTTGCGCCGAACGGCTGGGTTGGTCGCATCGGTAAACGCAACAAATTGTATTCTACCGATTTGCGTGCGCCCGGTGCATGATCGAAGCACTATCGTCGTATCTATACTTGTACCGTTGTTGAAAAAACCACGGCGATCGAAAAGACAGATTTCATCTTGACGGCAGCGGATCTGCGCCACCGAGTTTGTTGAATAGCTCAACGACATTGGCATCCCGCGGCAGCTCTTTGATCACTTTATCCAACGCTTCGGCGGCCAGGGGCGATGCCGCCTCGCCGGAGAGCTTTTGGTATTCTTTCAAGAACTCGGGGTCGCTGAGAGTCTTACGCATGGCGTCGGCAAGTATCTGCACGCGATCTCTGGGCACGCCCGGCGGCAGGAAAAAGTTTTGGCCGGCGATGCGGAAGGCGCGAAACATTTCGACCATTTTTCTCTCGCGGTCCGATTTCGCGAAGCTGCCAAGTTCCGGCACGTGGGCGAAACGCGGATGACGTTCGCCCTTGGGAATCTCGATGCTCGCATGGACGTCCACCAGTCCCTTGTCCAACCAGTCGCGGTTGCGCCGGATCAGCGAGTCGCCGGTGCTGACTCGACTATCGGCCTCGCGCTGGGCCAGAGCGACGTCAATCTCAGGGCCGGTAAAGCCGACGACAAATTTGGGCTCTTTCAAACCGAGCAGATAAGCGAAAACCCGCCCGGTAATATAAATCGGGTGGCCCACCGACTGGGCGGCGATGCGCACGTTGCTCGCGGCGCGCAGTTTTTCCAAGCTGTTTAACCCCGCATCGCCATGGGTGATGAAGAGATAGTGCTGCGCGCTGTCCGGCGTGCCCAGATAAATTAACTTGTCGATGTCGTACTGCACCCCCGGCTCGCCGAGTATTGCGTTGGTCACCAGCGCCGCGCCCATGCTGCCGATGGTCAGACCGTCGGGCTTGGCAACTTTGTAAACGTGATTGGCTGCCTGCCGGCCGCCGCCGCCGCCCATATGCTGAATCAAAATTGTTGGGTTGCCGGGAATATGTTTGCGTAGAATGTTAATGACCGCGCGCGTGCGCAAATCCGCCGAGCCCGCCGGCGGTCCGCCAAGAATCACGGAAATCGTCTTATCTTGAAAGAAAGGAACCTGCGCCCAAACTGGAACAGCGCAGAATAGAAGCCACGACAATACGGCAATGCGAATTTTCATATCGTTCAGCAACAGCCCTCAGGTCGCAAGCTAAATGGAATCAGCGCGCTGCGGCATCGGCAACCCATCAAGAGCTGCCGATTTCCGACCGGCGATGCTACCGGAGCGGTTCAAAGAACGCATCGTCCACGTGGACATAACCGCTAAACTTATCGTCGCCCAAAGAACGCACGCGAAGGAATTCACCGCCGCGACCGATAACTACGACTCGAATCCCTGGCCGTAGGGTATCGATGATGTCTGCGTTCGCCGTCGGTTTGTTTCGCAAAAATGTTGCTTCGCTAACGCGAAATTCCTTAAGCGCAGGCGGTTTAACGCTTTTGCGAGTAGCGACAGGGGGCTGCTGCGTTTCACGAGGTCGCTCCGCGGTCTGCGGATCGCTTTCCGGCGGAGCGCCAATCGACGCCCGCGGCATAACCTGAGGGGAAAGCCCTGACGTGTCGGGACGATCCGAACTGGTCCCTACCGAGGCGTGCGTGACCGTGAGCTTTGGCATAACATTGCGAACCTCCATCGTGGACTTGTTCGTTTGTGAAACGGTGACCTCAGTTCTTGGGGGCCACGAGACCGCCCATCCCCAAGCCAAGACGACAATCGCAGTCAGGGCACCGGTGGCAAACCTAAGTTGCTTCTTGTCTACCGCCGCACGAACCGGTCGAGCAACCGATCCGATCGGTGGCGGGGTGTCATATTCGCCAGCTGAAATGAGCTCGTCAGCTCGACCACCGGTATCGACAATTGCCGGTGCGCGACAATTTGCCAACTCACTCGGAGCATCGGCCGTCTCCACAGGTGACTTAATCTCCGACGGCAACCTCCCGTCCAAGCGCAGTTCCGCTGCAGCGTCGTCGATGACCTCCGGTGTAATCGTCGTGCACCCCGCCTGGTAGGCACGCTCCAATGCGTTATCGCATAGCGAATTGATCACACGGGGAATGCCGCGCGAGTATCCGGCGATTAGGTTTACCGTCGTTAAGTTGAAAAGCTCTTCGCCTTTGTAACCTGCTTGATTGAGCCGCGCCGCGAGATAAGGACTGACCTCATGAGGAGCAAGCGGATACAAGACATGACGATGAGCGACCCGTTGTTTGAACTGACGCATTTTTGGCTGATCCAGCCGACTGTCAAGCTCCGGTTGGCCAACCAGAATGATCTGAATCAGCTTCTCGCTATCGGTCTCGAGATTGCCCAGGAGTCTGAGTTCCTCCAACACTTCGTCGCTCAGGCCCTGAGCCTCATCGAATATCCAGGTCACAATGCGCCCTTGCTCATGTTGCCGCAGCACGTAGTCGTTGAGTTGCTCCAGCATCGATTCCTTGTCCGTCGCCATGGCGGAAAGGCCCAAGTCTTTGAGGATCGCACGTAACAATGAGGTGAATTTCAAACGCGGATTGAAGATGTAGGCGTACGCGATACGATTTGAAAAACTCCGCATCAAGCGGCGCAGAAGTGTCGTTTTGCCGGTACCCGCCTCGCCTGAAACGACGATGAACCCCTTCTTCGCCTCGATCCCGTAGCGCAATTTGCCCAGCACGTCCTCGTGGTTGGCGCTGTTGTAAATGAACCGCGGGTCCGGTGTCACACTGAAGGGCAATTCCTCAAAGCCGAAATGATTGCAATACATAAAGCTCCCTGACCGCGTTAACGGCGCGACGACATCTGGCCTCGTGGCCTGGAGATCGCGACGGCTATGTACTCAAGCATTCGAAACTGATCCTGCCGAAGCCAGCGATCATCCGACTGAACGCTCTCTTCGACTGCTGTTGCGAAGACCTTTTTCGACACGGCATGATGAACCCTATTTATCACCCCGCTAACGAATTTATCACCCCGAAAACGAACTGCAACCCTGTGCTGGCGCTGGGGAAACGCTGGCGGCTGCCGCGGCCCTCGGCTGTTTCAAACCTGCCCCGGCACTCATGGCAGAGTCACTCAGGAACTCGGCGGGATCAAAAAAAGAATTGCACGACTTGATGTCACAAGCGTTGTCGGGATAAGACAATCGCCAAAGCAGCTTATCAGTTCTGGAGACTCGTAAAATGTTCTCGCCGTTAAGACTCAAGCAAATTTCCATCCTGGGAATGCTGTTGGTTTGCTGGCCATATTCCAATCACGAGCTGTTTGCCGCCGATGCCCAAGACGAATGGCGCCGCATCGTCGAAGCGGCGAAGAAAGAAGGCAAAGTCGTCGCCGGCGGCCCGCCCACCGCGGTGCTGCGCAAGCAATTCAAAGAAACTTTTGAAAGCCGCTTCGGCATCGAGTTGGAGCTGCTCTCGGCGCCGGGGCCGCAGAATGCCCAACGGGCGATCGCCGAATTCAAGGCCGGGGTGAAGCATTTCGACGTGCTGCACGGCGGTTCGGGCACGCTGCAGCCGCTGCGCAATGACAACATGCTCGCGCCGTTTATGGACAATGTGGTTCTCCCCGAAGTTCGCGATGCCAAACAATGGTGGGGCGGACATATGTGGGAGGACAACGTCAAAACCAACCGCTTTATCTATTCTTTCTCCGCCGACTACACTGTGCCGCCGTTTTACAACTCGGACTTGGTCAAGGCCAACGAAATCACTTCCTACGACGACCTGTTGCAGCCCAAGTGGAAAGGCAAGATCGGCATGTTCGAGCCGCGGGTCGCCAGCGCCGGCCAGGGTTTGTGGGGATATCTAATGCGCGCCAAAGGCAAAGAGTTCCTGCAAAAACTCGCCGAGCAAAACCTCTACATTCATCGCGACGGCCAGCAGATCGCCGTCAATCTGGCCAAAGGGAATCTCGCCGTGGCCCTCGCCGTGGCGCAGCGCTTTGTCGACCCCTACATCAAAGGCGGCTTGCCGATCAAAGCACTGACATCGATCAAAGAAGGCATGGGCGGCAGCAACGGCTTTGGCACGGTCGCGGTCATGGCCAACGCGCCCCATCCGAACGCGGCTAAAGTCTACATCAACTGGCTGCTCGGCAAGGAAGGCCAAGATCTCTACGGCCGCGCCCTCACCCAGGGCACCCGGCGCTTCGACGTCGACACCAAATGGCTGACGCGCTACAACACCCCGGCGGCCAAAGACGTCTCCACGCCGGAGGAGTTCGAGAAAGTACGATTCTTCGGTGAAGACGTGGTCGCCAACTGGCGCGAGCCGGCTGGCGAGTTCGCGCGAAAAATTTTGAAGTAGTCGGAATTCTGAAAATGCGCATGTACGACAAGAATGCCATGACGACGAAAATACAATCTCACCACGAAGGCACGAAGGACACGAAGGTTGGAAAACTCATGGCCGAAAACTTCGTGATTTTCGTGTCCTTCGTGGTGAAATCAGTCTTTCATTACCACGCCAAGACCCATTTCCGGCGTCGGCTGGCCATCGAGGCTTTTGTGCTCGCTTGCTGTCTCACCACAGCCGCCAGCGCGCAAGACAAGAAGCCCGCCGCCGTCACCATCGGTTACTCCGCGATCAGCGGCAGCTTTGCGCCGCTGTGGGTGGCCCAGGATCTTGGCCTGTTCGCCAGACATGGACTGGACAGCAAGCTCGCTTACATCCAGGGCAACCGCGTCATGTTATCGGCGCTCACCGCCGGTGAGATTCAATTCTACCAGGGCGGCGCCGAGGGATTGATCCGGCTGGTTTCCGGTGGCGGCGACGGCGTGTTCATCGCTACCCAGTACAACACCGTGGCCCATTATGTCTTGCTTACCGATCCGAGCGTCGTGAAGTTGGAAGATCTGCGCGGCAAGAGAATCGCCCTCGACCCGACCAGCCCGACCTACGGTTATTTTTTGAAAGTCCTGGAACAGGTCGGCCTCAAGAAGGAAGATGTCCAGTTCGTCCAGTTCGGCACCGCCGGCCAACCGGAGCGCACCGCCGCGGTGCTGCGCAAGCAAGCCGCCGCGACCATCCTGACGGCGCCCAACACCTACGCCGCCGAAAAGCAGGGGCTGAGAAAGTTTTCGATCATCCGTGATCTCGGCATCCGCCAACTGATTACGATCACCGGCACGACGCGAAAATACCTGCGCGAGCGGCGCGACGGCGCCGAGGCGTTTTTGCGCGGTTATGTTGAAGGGCTCGCCCATGTGCGCAGCCAAAGAGACTCGACCATCCGCGTAATCGCCAAATACACGCGCCAACGCGACGCCGAAATCTTGAATAAGTTCTACGACGAGATGGCGTCGGACTTGCCGCGCATTCCCTATGTCGATGAGGCTTCGACGCGGGCGACGATTGACGCCATGCAGAGCCAAGGCCCGCCGCTGCCGAAAGTCGACGCGAAAGGAATTGTCGATAACAGCTTGCTCAGGTCTTTCGAGACCAGCGGTTTGATCGATAAGCTGGCGCCGCGCTAAGTGAAAATGGTCGAGGATGGAAGATCGAGGATGAGGATCGATGGAGCCCGGCTGAGAACTCTGATCCGTCGCCATCATCTATCCTCCATCATCTATCCTCGACGAAAAGGAGACCGAATATGCGCTACGAGCTCTACTACCAACCGTCCATTCAAGGCCGCGGTGAATTCGTCCGCTTGGCGCTGGAAGATGCCGGTGCCGACTATGTCGACGTCGCGCGTGATCCCGCCTTCGGCCGTCCCGGCATCATGAAGATTCTCGAAGATCCCAGCGTCGAGTATCCATCCTATGCGCCGCCATTCTTGAAAGCCGGCAAGCTCATGATCGGTCAGACGGCTAATATTCTTCAGTACCTTGGCCCACGCTTGGGACTGGTGCCGAAGGACCAAGCGAGCCGGCTGTGGGTGCATCAATTGCAGCTGACGGTGACCGATTGGGTGGCCGAGGTCGGCAACACCCATCATCCCATCGCCAACGCGCTTTACTACGAAGAACAAAAGGACGAAGCGAAAAAACGCTCATCCTTTTTCACTTCCCAGCGCATTCCGAAGTTTTTCGGCTACTACGAAAAGATATTGCAGAGAAACGGCAAAGCCGCTCCCTACCTGCTCGGAAAAAAGATTTGCTACGCCGATCTGTCGCTATTTCAAATGGTCGAGGGGCTGCGCTACGCCTTTCCCCGCGCCATGGCAAAAGTGGCACCGACCATCCCGCGCGCCATCGCCCTGCACGACCGAGTCGCCGCCCGGCCGCGGATAAAAAAATATCTGGCATCGCCGCGTCGCTTAGCCTTCAACACCAATGGGATCTTTCGTCACTATCCGGAGCTGGATGAGTAGCGCATCGGAAATCAGGGTTAGTGTCATCTCGAACGCAATGAGAGATCCTGGATTTCTCCCCTCCGGTCGAAATGACACCGCTGGTCAGCGCCCGAACGCCGACAACTCAATGCTCATCGCCCGGCTCTGCTGGTATCGAGCACCGAGCGTGGCCAGCCGGTTTTGCCGACGATATAGTTGCGCGAGCGGTCGGCGAGTTGGGCGATATGTTTCATGTCGACGCCGATTAATTTGCCGGCGCGCTTCATCACCTTACCCGCGACCAGCACGGTATCGACGTTACTCGTGTCCATATGGGCGACGATGGCGCCGTAGGCGTTATTGAAAGGCAATACGTTGGGCAAATCTGTGCGCAGCATGACGACATCCGCTTCTTTGCCCGGCGTCAGCGTGCCGACCTTGCGGTCGAGGCCGGTGCACTTGGCTCCTTCCACGGTGGCAAAGCCGATCACTTCCCGCGCCGTTAACATTGCCGGCAGATTCTTCTCGCCGGCGATCGCCCGCTCGTTGACGAAGGCCCGTTGCAATGTGAACACCGAGCGCATCTGCGTGAACATATCCGCCGCCATGGTGGTCTCGACATCGCTGCTGAGACTCGGGCGGATGCCATTATCGAGCGCTAGCTGCAGCGGCGGCATGCCGTGGCGCATGGTCATCTCGATGGGCGCCGCGATCGACACGCTGCCCCCGCTGTCAGCGGTCTTGCGCATGAACTCCGCGCTGGCGCTGGTCGCGTGGATATAAACGTTGTCCGCGCGCATGAGACCGGCTTGGCCCCATTTGAGAATAGTATCGCAAGCGGCGCGGCCGACCACATGGGTAAAAATCCGCACGCCGACTTTGCGCGCCACGGCCCACTGTTCCTGGGTCAACTGTGTGCCCATCGCCAGAGTCAACAACTGATCGGCCGAAGAAAAATAGCGCTTCTGCAAACGCTCAATATCCTGCGGATACTGCGCCTTGGGCCCAAAACCGCGCGCGTAGGCGAATACCGCGCGTATGCCGCCATCCTGCAAGCCTTTGATACAGGCATCGCTATGCTCCGGCGAGTTCGACACTTGCGAGATATCCATCACCGTCGTGATGCCGGCATCGAGGGCGCGGACGGCACTAATCAGCTCGCCGGCATAGGCGTCTTCCGGCCGGTAAAAGGGCGTCGCTTCGCCGACGATGTCGCGCGAGTAGTCGTCCAACAGGCCGTTGGTCTGGATGTTGCGCAAGGCACCCTGATAACAATGGTGGTGCGAGTCGATAAAGCCCGGCAAAACGATCATATTCGAAGCATCGATGACCGTCGCCGTCGCGCTGATGTTCGGTTGCACCGCGACGATCTTTTTCCCTTCGATCAAGACATCGGCCTTTTCAAAGTCGCCGGTGGCCGCATCGAAAGTCAGCACCACGCCACCTTTGAGCAGGATGCGTCTCATCTTGTCCGGAAGACTTCTCGCAGGCTGTGCCGAGTGAACGGCGCTATCGGCCACGGCGATACTCGCAATTCCACCGGCGGCGGTCCTGACAAACTGGCGCCGGGTCATTGCGATCGGGCTGTTAAACTTATTGGTAGGTGGGGCCATGTGGACTCCAAACTCTTAAAGTGGGATTTCTTGAGTATTCCCAGGCTATATCTCAATGGCCGTCGATGGGGCAAGTTTTTTGCGCGAGGTCAAAGGTTTTCGTATTACAGGGAATTGTCCTTCCGGTGAGTTGTCATTGCATTCTTAAGGGAGTTTAACTGGTCCGACAAAGGAGGATTAATTAGTATGGCCATCGAACTTTACTGGGGCAGCGGCAGTCCGTTCGCCTGGCGCGTCATGCTGACCTTGGAAGTGAAAGGCTTGGCTTACGAGTCGAAGCTTTTGGAGTTTTCCAAGGGCGAGCACAAAACGCCGGCTTATCTGCAACTCAATCCACGCGGCAAAGTGCCGACGCTCAAAGACGGCGGCTTCGTGGTTTACGAGTCGTTGGCGATGATGAGTTATCTCGATCGCAAGTATCCGGCCCCGCCGCTGTTCGGCACTAGCGCCGAGGAAACCGCGCTGATTTGGCAGGCGATTTCCGAATGCGAGTCCTATCTCACCAGCGCCGGCGACAAAGTCGTTCGACCGCTGTTCTTCGGCAAAGGCTTGGATCAGGTCGATGAAATCCAGCAGGCGGCAGGTACCATTCGGCACGAGCTAGAGATTCTTGATCAACGGCTGGCAAGCGTCAACTGGTTGGTTGGCAACGCCATCAGCGCCGCCGACATCGCGATATTTCCGCTGATTCAACTCATCCTGCGCGCGGCCGCCAAGGAGGCGGCGCAACCATTCAAGCTGCAATGGCTGCCGCTGGCGACCTATTATCCCAACCTCGCCAAATGGGTCGGACGCATCGAAGCGTTGCCTAACTATCAGCGTACTTACCCACCCCACTGGAGAGCTTAAATCTAAAGGTTCTTTAGGCTCTTGTGATGTACAGGCGCAATCAAATGGGAAAGAGTTTTTCACGACGAAGTGTTTCATGTGCTTATGCACACCCACGGAAAATCAAAATGGCGGAACCCGTAGAATGTGGTGAGTCCGCGAACCGCTTCGAACGAATGCGACTTACCTGTAGGCGGAGAAAAGATTTGTCGTGCCGGCGTAGGCCGGCATCCAGGTTTGATTTCAACTCGAGTACAAGAAAATGGATACCGGCCCGCGCCGGAATGACGAAAGGAAGAGTCGACTTCCAGTCACCGAATTCAGAACCCCTCGGTCTAAAGTCGAGAGTCATTCAGTTTTAATGAGAGTTCAATAACCAAAAGGAGGGCAAAGTATGGCGACAAATTTTACTGGCGGATGCATGTGCGGCGCCGTGCGTTATGTATGCAGCGCTGACGCGATTTTCATGGGCAATTGTCACTGCCGCGATTGCCAAAAAGCCAGCGGCGGCGCCTATGAAGCGGCCATCGGCATCCCGGCGGCGGCGCTCAAGATTACCGGCAACGTCAAGTACCATGACAGCAAAGCCGACAGCGGAAACACGCTAAGCCGGGGCTTCTGCCCTGAATGCGGCTCTCGATTATTCGGTAAAACCAGCGCGATGACCGATCTCGCGATGATCACGGCCGCGAGCCTCGACGATCCGAGCCAATATATGCCTCAGATGGATATTTACATTTCCAGCGCCCAGTCCTGGGATCATATGAATCCAGCCTTGCCGAAATTTGCCAAGATGCCGCTGTAAATCCCGGCAATCTGAGCTATACGAGAGTTCACCGAGCAGCGGCGAAAGAGTTGCCGGTACATGAACGTTTCCGAGAGGTGATCGATGCCAAGGCGCAAGCTACTGCGAATAGTCATTGCCGGGTTTTTTCTCCACGCCGGCATGACCTACGCCGCCGAACCAAGCGGACTGCGTAAAATCCGCGCCGCCATCACCAGCATCTCCGGCAGCATGTCGCCGGCGTGGGCGGCTCACGAATCGGGGATATTCGCCAAACACGGCCTACAAGTCGAAGTCGTCGCCATGCCCAGCGGCTTGCAAGGTATTAACACACTGGCGGCTCGCGAAGTCGATTTCGTCCACATCGCCGGCGGCACCACTGCCGGCGCTGCCGTCGGTGGCCTGGACGTAAAAATCATCGCCACTCTGGTCGGTACTCTGGTGCTCAATCTGGTGGTTCGCCCCGAGATCGAAAAGCCGGAGCAGTTGCGCGGCAAAAGCATCGGCATCAGCCGCTACGGCACCTCGCTGCATACCGGTGCGCGCATCGCCCTGCGCCACTTCGGCATGGAAGCCGGCAAAGACGTCGCCATCGCCGAGATCGGCGCGGGCGAATGGATCGTCAGTGCGATTCAGGGCGGCCGCATTCACGGCGGCGTGTTCGGTTATCCGGCGACATCGCGCGCGCTCAAGCTTGGCAATCGCCTGATGTTGCATCTGCCCACGCTTAACATCGCCTATGCCGCCAACGGCGTTTCGACCCGCGGCGAGATCATCCGCAACGATCCCGATCTGGTCCGCCGCTATCTCGCCGCCGTCGTCGAGGCGAGCGCGCTCATGAAAAAAAATCGCGCCTTTAGCTTCAACGTTTTTCGCAAATATCTGCGCACCGACGATGCCGATCTGTTAACCGAAACCTACGACGTGCAGATTATCAAATATCTGCTGAAAATCCCGCTGCCGACTGTCGACGCCGTGAGGGCGGTCATCGATGAGCTTGCCGAGCGCAATCCCAAAGCCAAGGACCAAGATCCCGGCCGGTTTTTCGACGACCGTTTCGTCCGGCAATTGGAAGCCAACGGCTTCATCGACGCCGTTTACCGTTGAGACAATCCAGGACCTGCAATGTTACGACCATGGAAATTTCTTAAAGCGGCGGGCGCGGCGGGATTGGCCGCTCTGCTCCTAGGCGCGCCGGCCCAACCGGCGGAAAAAGCCAAACTCACCATCGGCTATTCCAGCACCGGTCCCACCGCCGTTGGCCTGTGGACCGCCAAGGAGATCGGCGCGTTCAGCAAATACGGCGTCGAGCCTAATTTTGTTTTCATCTCATCGAGCCCGGTGATGGTGCCGGCATTGATCGGCGGCGACGTCCAGTGTGCCATCGCCGGCGCCAACGCGGTGATCGCCGCCGCCCTCGGCGGCGCGCCGATTGTCGCCATCGCCAGCCTGGCCAACCGGCCTTACCTGCGGCTGTGGGCACAGACGGAGTACCAGCGCGTCGAAGAGCTGCGCGGCAAAACCTTCGGCGTGTCGCGCTTCGGTGCCACCACCGACAATCTGACGCGGATCTTGCTGCGCCGTGTCGGCCTGGAAAACGCCGTAACCATCCGCCAGTTGGGCGGCACCCTGGAAGTCGGCCTGGCCTTTCGCCACCGCCAGATCGACGCCGCCGTGCTGGCGACCCTGCGCACCGATGTGCCGCATCGAATTTTGCTCGAGCTCGCCGACTCCGGTATTCAGTATTCCATGGGCCAGCTGGTCGTCGCGCGGGAGTTCCAACGGCGCGCGCCGGACACGCTGGAAAAGATTATGCGGGCCTATATCGAAGGTGTCGCGGCGCTCCGCGATCCGAGCCAAAAAGAGCGCGTGACCAAAGCCATCGCCTTCTATAGCCGGCTCAAGGAAGCCAAAGCGATCGAAGAAATTTACACCGACGCGGCCAAATACGTCGACCGCGTCCCGCGCGTGGAGCCGGAGGCGGTCGCCGCCAGTCTCGACTTCATGGGCAAGAAGGGTCAGCCCATCGAATCCTTCGCCGATAATTCCATCGTCGACAAACTGGTGCGCGAAGGATTCATCGAGCAAGCCTACAAGAAGCGTTAATGAATAACGAAGAAGACGCCAGCGGATAGGGACCGGCCAAAGCGGCGAACGGTGGATAGGCGCCGCGACGTCAGTTTTGGACGGCGAATGTAATCGACTGACTCCCACCGGCGGCCCCGCCGCCCTGCATCGCGGCAAATGGTGTCGCGGTAAGTATATGGCTGCCCGTACTGACGCCGAATGGAAGATAATCACCCGCAGGACTATCTCCTGCGAGAGCGTAGGGCGCGATATTCTCCGTTTGGATGGATGGCGTGTCATCGTACCCGAAGACCACGCTTCCGACTCCGCCCGTCACCACAGCCCGGATGGACAACTCAGCCGGCAGCTCGGACAGCACCAGTGTGTCTCCGTGGAGCAGCGGATGGATGTCGGTATTCGATGCCGCATTGACGAGAGTAAAGCCTGTCACGAATGCATTTGTGCTCGTCACCTCGACCGCACCCATATCGCACCGGCCCCCACCCTGCGGCCTGGGTACCCCTCTCTGATCTCGTACCTCGCAGGCGTCTGCGGCAGGGGGTGGGAATTGGTAGGCCGCCTCAAGGACGGGACTATTCGCCGCCGGAAGATGCGTCTGCGCGGGGCCTCCATTGTTCGCCAATTGTCCGAGCAGAGGATCGACATTCAGCAGGTAGGTCGACACGAAGGAAGGAATTGTGCACTCATTGCTGTCTCCGATCAGATTATACTTGCTATCACCACTTAACTCTCCCACACAGTCATTGGGGCCGACCCCGCCGTGATTTCCGGCAATGATACTGTTTTTCACAACGGTGGTCTTGCCATTTCCGATTTGGATGCCGCCGCCACGATTAGCTGCCGCATTGTTTCCGACACCGGTATTGTTCGTGATGGTCACGTTATAGAGCACGGCAAATCCCTCCTGGGAGATTCCTCCGGTCCCCGCCTCGGGTGAATTGGCAATGTTGCCGCTGACGGTCACATTACGAAGATTCATCTGTCCTGAATTGCGGATCCCTCCAGCCCGATTTGAATTGTTATTAGCAATCGTAGAGTCATACACCCACAGTTCACCTTGATTCCAAATGCCTCCGCCAAACGCGCCGGTGGCGGAATTGTCGATAATCGCACTCTTCCGCATTGTGAGCGTCGCACCATCAACAACATAAAGACCGCCTCCACCCGTAAAAGCCTCGTTCTGTCGAATAACCAGGTTGTTGAATTCGGAGGTACCGGCATCGATTCGAATCCCTCCTCCGCCGCTACTGTTGCCTCCCTGTACAGTCACGTGACTAAGTTCGAGGCCATCGCTTTGGACGTAAAACACAATATGGGCATGGTCGCCATCGATGATGGTGGTGGCGGCACCGGCACCCTGAATCTTGACGCCGTCCGTGATTGCCAGATGCCCTCCACCCGCTGCCACAGGAAGGGTGAGCTGATAGAGTCCACTAGGGACTTCGATAGTGTCTTTCCACACCGAGGCATTGGATTCCATGACAGCAGCCCTGAGCGTACACAGGCCGCCCGGCGCTCCAGCCTCCGTACCAGGTGGGACCGCCCGCGCGCACGTGCGATCACCGGGATTCGCATCCGGCTCATCCAATAGGCTATCCACTCGATAGGTCATGCAGGCGCTCATGAGCAGGGGCAAAATGACAACCGCAGACGCGGTACGCCGTCCGAGGTCCCTACACGATTGAATCGACGGCAAGAAGCGACCCATGGTAACCTCCTAGGAAGAAGTATGTTGTATAGGAAATCTAAACACCCGCTTCTCTGACGGGAGCTATAACCGCCACCCTGTTACAAGAACAATTCGCCATGTGTGTGTAACCTCTTGTCACCATGCTGAAAGTATCCTTCTTGTTTCTTGAACACAGCAACCACCGTGCCATGAGCCTCACGTCAACGCGTTCGCCCGAATTCCTGCGACTATGGAAAGAAAATCGAGCAAAAACGACGAGTGTGTATTGAATGACGCGCAGGGTATGGCTTTGGCTGTATACGAATAGATACGCTGCCGCATCTTTCGTTCCCCGTGAACTGTTAACGAGCGTGTCGTCCGCACACTGCATCAATCTCTGAGTTCTTTAATAAAAGATGCATTACAAACATCAGAGACCGCTTACGTGGCTGTTAAAACGTTTGAATAGATCGATTCGCTGCGCCGGCGCGCCCTGCGCCGAGCGTGATCGTGCAGTAGGGTTGGGGTGAGGGTTTGGGTCTCCCATTAGCCGGCAAGTCAAGTAGGCGAAGACGTTTCCCGTGAAAAGAATTTTCTTCTTTACCTTTGATTTTTTCTCTCACACAGGCGGTAATCGTCGGTAACGCGCCCCTATGTTCTTCTCATGCGGTGTCGGATCTTGGACTGCTGATCAAAATAGTTGCCGGCGCATAGCCTTCCGGGCAATACTCTACATGAGTAAGCCTCAACTCACAGAGAAAGATGCCGAAGGAATTGTGAACACGCAGATGAAGCGGTCGCGGCAACAGCTTGGATTTGATGCTAGTCAGTTCCAAGGTCCGCAATTGACTCGAGTCGACCACGGGCTTGCGCTTTTCAATCGGTCTTTTCTGATCACGAAGGCGTAATCGATGTGCTGAGCCAGGTAGATGAAACCGGAGCAAGCGAAATATTATGGGAGGGAAATATTGAGCGCCTGCGGACGCGGATTTGAAAGACTTCGAACAACCAGACGAGAGCGGATGGGGATAAGACTGGCAAATTTCGAATTACGCGAATTCCGGGACGTTGTTATTAGCTGGACTAGCGGTGCTCAAAGACCTGGAAATTATCCATTCGAGCAGTGCGCTGGAAGAGTTTATCTATTTAGTCAACATGGGCCGTTTGACGTCTCCTATCGTTGAAGTTTATGCGGCTTGAGCAAATTTGAGGGCGGGTTTCAAACCCGCCCTTATGAATCCGGATGCTTTTTTGCGCCCTTTGCGTTCTTTGCGGCCATTCTGCTCTTCGGTCACGCTTTTGCCGCGTTAGGCCTCTGCGGTAAATCCTTTCCCGCTCACTGCTGCCTGCGCAACAGATTTTTCTCGGCGAGCGACTTTACCACCGCTTCGACGGTGCTTTTGATCGCGGTTCGCCCGCCGTCGGTCTCGCTGGTTTTGGTCGTGACGCTCCAGACAACCTCGTTCTTGGCGATATCGTGCAGCGCCGTTTCCGCAGTGTACTCATTGACACGGTAAGCGCTCGGCGCCCCGCCGAGGCCGGACCAACTGGCGCCGACATTGGAACCGTAGACACCGAATGAAATCGGCGGGGCAAAGGAGCCACTGTATTGCGTCATCTCCTCGACCCTGACCAAGCGCGTCAATATCAGCGCATCCACGCCGGCCTTGCGCGCGGCATCTCTGAGCCTATTCTCATCGGCATCGCTGCCTTCGGGGAGGTAGCGGTAGCTCGCCACGCCATCAGCGCCGGCAGCACGCAGCTGGAAAATGAATTCATCTTCGAAGTTGCGCCGCGTGCTGACATCTCCACCCAAACCGCCGATCATGATCCTTGAGAACGAAGCCGAAGCATAGGTCGGATTGCGCCATTCACTGATAACGATCGGCGTCGTCGTTGAACAGCCGGCAACCAGAAGCCCGATAAGCAAACTCGCGGCGCAATTTAGTGACGAGGTTTTCATTCTGTGGCCCTCCTTAATCGGAAACGCTGGAAGATCGAACCGCCTTGCCGGGAAAAACGCCGGCTACAAGCCATCTTAGCAGTCCCTGAGAACTTTTCGATAGCGCCGCCGCGTCTTCGACTTGACGCCCTGATCTCAGTCGCCATATAAACAGAGTTAGCGACTAAAGGGCAGAGGGTCGTTTCCCAGATCACTGTCTCCAGTCGCTTCTAAAAAAAAGGAGGATTTATGTCCAATAACTACGTCGATGCCGACGGCCATGTCATGGAGAATGCCGAAGACATCCTGACTTTCGTCAAGGCGCCTTACAACAACCGCGGCACCAGAAATTGGATACCGAGCCTGGACAACTTTCACACGCCGGCCGACGGCACGCCGCGCACGCCGGGCACTTTCGATCCCAACACCGGTCCGGAGCAATGGCTGCAATTCCTAGAGAAGACCGGCACCGAATACACGGTGCTCTACCCGACCGCGGGCTTGGCCTACGGCAACGTCGCTTACCCGACTTGGGCGCTGGCCTATGCCCAGGCGTATAACGATTACATTCACGCGCGCTATCTGAAGCGCAGCGACAAATTTCAAGCCGTTTCGCTGATCCCGATGCAAAATGTTCCCGACGCCGTCAGCGAGCTGCGCCGCTCGGTCAAAGAGTTGGGCTTCATGGGCGCGATGATTCCATCCAACGGTCTCACCCGCCATGTCAGCCACGAGGAGTACTGGCCGATCTACCAAGAGGCGGAGAAACTCAACTGTGTCATGGCGGTGCATGGCGGCAGCTACATCAATTTGGGCTTCAATAGCTACACGGTTTTTCCCGCGACCCGCGCGCTCGGCATGCCCTTTCCCCTCGCCATCGCCATGACCGGCATGATGGTCGACGGCGTGTTCGACCGCTTTCCCAAGTTACGTGTTGGCTTCATGGAAGGCGGCACGGCGTGGATACCGCTGGTCATCGACCGGCTCGAGCGCGAGCTCGAATACGGCGGCTTGAAACTCAAGCGCCATCCGATCGATTATTTCAAAGACGACCGCATCTTCGTCGGCTGCGAAGGCAATGAGAAGGCGCTCGCCTACGCCATCGATCGAGTCGGTTCGAAACCATTCATGTTCGCCTCGGACTTCCCCCATGAAATCTCCATGAGTAACTGCATGGAGGAAATCGACGAAGTGCTGGAGCGCGACGATCTCAAGAAAGAACACAAGACCGCGATCCTCGGCGACAACGCCCGGCGCTTTTACGGCCGGTGAGAAAACGGAGTTTGCTATGTTTGCACAGATTAAACACGCCGCGATTTACACCCAGAATCCCCAGAACGCGATCGCGTTTTACGAGAAAATCCTCGGCATGAAACGGATCACCAGCGCGGTGACCGAAAACAATCGCGGTCACATCAGCGATGGTTTGATCGGCCTCGCCGTGTTAGCCAGGCGACCCGGGATTCCCGCGGGGCTGGATCATTTCGGCTTCGAAGTCGACGATGTCGACAGCGCCCGCCAGCGCATAAAAAAGCATTACCCCCAAGCGATCATTACCAAAGGGCTGGAGAAAGTTCCCTTCGCGCTGTTTCGCAGCCATGATCCGGCCGGCGCCCAGTTCGATATTTCCGAGCGCACCGACCCCAAGGTCAGAGAAGGCTACAAAGAAGCCGGCTGGGAGCAAGCGCGGCAATTCAACCATGTCGTCATCCGCGCCCATGAGCCGGCGGCGGTGGCCAATTTCTACCAAGAAGTATTCGAGCTCTTCGAGGTCAAAGAACCGCCCTTGGGTGAAACGGTTTGTTTGAGCGACGGCAAGGTGCGTCTGCTGATCCAGCCGACCAATGACAACTCGTACATGAGCATGCGCCAAGGCCTCGATCACATCGGTTACCAGGTCGAGAGCATTGAACAGACAAAAAAGGATCTCGCAGCGCTAGCGGTTTCAGCGCCGGCGTCAGCGCCAAGAGACATCGCCGGCGGCATCTTCGGCCATCTCACCCAGCGCGACATGGACGGCTGCAAGATCGGCCAGTACGCGACCTCAGATCCCGACGGCGTCGTGCTCGACTTTTCCGAGGCATAACACCGTTCGTGGCCCGCCGCAAGACAATCTTCGCGCTACTGCTCGTCAGCGCGCTCATTTATGCCGCGCCGGTGGCGGCGCAAAAATTGACCCAGATTCACATCGGCGTGCCGACCAACACCGTCACCTGGTTTCCCCTCTACGTCGCTTGGAAGAAAGGCATCTTTCAGGAGCAGGGCATCGAGCTATTGCCCGTGACCATGTCGGTGCGCGCCTCGCTAGGCGCGCTGGCGTCGCGCCATATCTCCTACATCACGCCGCTCGGCTCATCGATGACTGCGATCGCCAATGGTCTGGCGGCCAAAGTGATCATGATCTTCGCGGTGCGCTCGCATCATGTGCTGGTCGCAAAACGCGACATCGCCACGCCCGGCGCGCTGCGCGGCCGCGGCGTCGCCATCAGCCAGCCGGGCGGCACCGTGCACCGGCAGTTTTTGAAAATTCTTGAGCACTACAGAGTCGACGCCAAAAGCGTCAACATGATCAATCTGGGCGAGATGCCAAGCCGTGCTCTCGCGCTCAAAGCCGGCACCATCGACGCGGCGATGTTGAGCGTGCCCTACGATTTGTTCATGGAGAAAGACGGCTTTCGGCCGCTCGCTTACATGAAAGACGTAGCCGAGTTTCCCCTGCTCGGTCTGATCGCCCACGACGAACGCATGCGCGAAAAACCTGACGAAGTCAAAAGAGTTCTGACCGCCGCGCTCAAAGGCATCGCTTACACCAAGAGCCATCGCGAAGAAGTCCTGCCGCTTGCTCAAACAGTTCGTCGGCCTGCCGGACCTCGACATGACGAGGAAAACCTTTGACGTGATCAAAGATCTCTGGCCCGATAACGGCATCCCTTCCGACAAGGGGCTGGCCACAGCTCTGACGATGGCCGACGTTCCGGCGAATATTCCGGCCGACAGGATCGTCGATTGGTCGCCGGTTAGTGAAGCCGCCGCGTCACTGAAGACACGTTAATAAATCTAAGTTCATTCACAGGAGACTCGCATGAATAATCAAGCCGCATCGGCGCGCATCGTCCACGTCGCGCTGTTTACGAGAAACCCGCGCGACCTCGCGCCCTTCTACCGCGACGCGTTCAATATGAAGATCGTCCACGTCGGCGGCGCCGTGCAACTTTGGGACGGGCATGTCTTGCTCGCGCTCAATCCTTGGCGCGGCGTCGACCCGGAAACCTTACGCATCGACGAAGTCGGCGAGCCGCAGGCCAAAGGCTTCGATCACTTCGGCTTTCAGATCGATAGTTTGGAAAATATCGCAGGCAGGCTGAAACACGCTGGCGCCACCGCCGACATCGCCAAGCGTCCGGCCGGCCGAACTTTCACTGAATGGCGCGCCCACGATCTCGAAGGCAACCGCATTGATCTATCCGAGCGCGGCTATAAGCCGGTGTCCGCCGAGAAACTCCGAGCCCTCGAAGTCGAAGTCGCCTCGGAGATCAATCGGCTGGTGATCGGCGCGGCGCTACCGGCCGCATTGGCGCAATTTTATCAAGTCGCATTCGGCATGAAAGTTTTGCGCCAAGAGAATGGCAAGTTTACCCTCACCGACGGCCGCACCCAGTTGCTCTTATTGCCGCGCGACTCGACCAGCGCCGAGGGCTTTCACTGTCTCGGCTTTCGCTTGGTCGATCAAGCCAAAATGTTAGCATCGGCAGAGCGCCTGGGCGCCACCGTGGCAAGCGCGCCTGATTGGGAAGACAGCAGCAAAGAACAATTTCTCCTGCGCGATCCGGACGGCAATCGGCTGGCACTATTTCAGGACGGCCAGTGAACCGACTACGCCGCTTATTCATTGTCGCACTGATTGCCGTATTCAACGTCGCGGTGTATTCACCCGGCGCGGTGCAAGCGCAGAAGGCGCAGAAGCTCGTCATGGGCTATCCCACGCCCGGCGCGGGAATCACCGTAGAGGTAATGCGCCGCGCCGGCTCTTTTAAAAAATACGGTCACGATGTCGACTTGGTTTTGCTCTCGGGCAGTTCGTTGCTAACCACCGCGATGATCTCCGGCAACGTGCCGGTCAGCATGGTCGGCGCCGCGCCGATGGTGGTGGCGGCGGTTGCCGGCGCGGATACGGTCTTGTTGGCGTGCGCCACCACCTATGCCTACGGCCGACTTTTTGCCAACGCAAAAATCGCCAGCATCGCCGGCCTCAAAGGCAAACGCGTCGGTCTGACAAGGCTCGGAACCATCGACGACGGCATTCTGCGCTACGTGTTTAGAGAACGGGGCCTCAATCCCGAGCGCGATGTCACCTTCATCGCCGCCGGCAGCGGCGCCGAGCGGCTCGTCGGCCTTAGTAACGGTGTCATCGACGCAGCGATATTCCGCGCGCCCCATGACGGTTTTGCCGAGAAAGCCAGCTTCAGCGAAATTCTCGACGTCAATAAAGCCGGCCTGTACAATCCGGCGAGCTGCATCGGCACGACCAAATCTTATGTGCGCAACCATCGCGACAGCGCGCTGCGGTTGGTCAAAGGCTTTGTCGAGGGACTCAAGTTTTTTAAAGAGAACCGTGAATTCGCCTTCAAAGTCGCCGCCGAATTTACCCGCACCAACGATCCCGAAGCGATCAGCGCAGTGCTCGACTCGCCGGCGCGCCTGCAAGAAAAAATTCCCTACGTGCCGCTCAAAGGCATCGAGTTTCTGCTCAAAGTCGAAGCCCTGCGCAACCCGCGCGCAGCCAGCTTCGATCCGACGTCGGTCATTGACTCAAGTTTCTTGCAAGAGCTGGAAAAGAGCGGCTTCATCGAGGCGCTCTGGAAGAAATAATCCGAAAAATACCTAGACACCGGCATAATCAACTTTTCTGCAATTGTTCGAGGAATCCCGTCTTGCGGATCTCATCGAGCAGGCTCAGATCCTAGAATTATCGGTCTGGACTTTTCTGCGCGTGCGGGTGGTCTGCGCTGCAGGCCCGCCCCAATGTCGCGTAAACGACGGTCGTCATATCAGCGACCTGCCGCACCGCAGTCTTCATCCGGTTTGACAGTACCAATCGGTGAAACTTATTTTAGTCATTAGATAGGCGCTCAACGCGCGTGATTTTTACCCGGCCGTCTGGTTTGCGCCAGCGGCAAAATGGACGTATACGAATGCTGGTGCCGCCAATGCTGCGGCGCGGTATGCAGGCTCAATTCGCAGAAGAACGGAACCGTGCGGGAAGAAGCAGTCGCAAAGCTACGGTTTCTGACCGCGAGGTATTCGACACACAGGCGGCGGCACACGACTTGGAACAGATCTTCGCCTTGTGCCGCCGGCAGATTCCGGCGCACGCCGCCTGAGCCAATTGCCAGGATGATAACAATTAACGCGAAGGTAGATTAAAGACTTATCTAGAGGAGCAGACCATGGCGGACACTATTTTGCTCGATGCCGATTCCCATGTCAGCGAACCGTTGAATTTATGGCAGGAACGGCTGCCGCAAAAGTATCGCGCCATCGCGCCGCACATGGAGACAAAATATCAGGGCCAGCCCGGCGCCTGGTGGCATATCGAACCAGATCGCCAGCCACACAACGTGATCTTGGGTTTCGGCGCCAACAAGTCGACGGAAGAACTGCAAAAACTGCTGGAAGGCTTCTCCTATGCCGGCGCCCATCGCGGCGGCTGGGACCCGGCGCAGCGCTTGCAGGACATGGACCAGGACGGCGTCACCGGCGACGTCCTCTACACGACGCTTGGTTTTCGCATGTTTTGGATCAAGGACGCGGGCTTTCAGCGCGCTTGCTTTCAGGTCTACAACGATTGGTTGGCCGAGTTTTGCGCCCACTCGCCCAAACGCTTGAAAGGGCTGGCGCTGATCTCACTCTACGATCCGCAGCAAGCCGCCAAGGACTTGGCCGAGTGTGCAAAAAAAGGGCTCGCCGGCGCGGTGATTTGGGCCTCGCCGCCGGAGGAGCTGCCGTTTCACTCGGACTGCTACGACCCGTTTTGGGCAGCGGCGCAGGAACTCAAGATGCCGCTCAGCCTCCATGAGTTCGCCGGCTTCAAGTGGGTCGACTGGGACTCCAACTCGAAGAAGCGTACCATTGCCCAAGCGATCAATTCTCATGAAGTTGAGCAAACCTTTTCGACGTTGATCATATCCGGCGTGCTCGAGCGCTTTCCCGCGCTCAAGGTAGTTTCGGCGGAGTTGAATTGCGGCTGGCTGCCTTTTTTTCTGCACCGCATCGACGAGCGCTTCGATCACCGCGGCATCCGTTTCCGCGGCACGCCCTTCGCCACCAAGCTGACGCTCAAGCCGAGCGATTATTTCCGCCGCCAGCTCTACGCCACCTTCATCGACGACACCTTCGGCATCGCCCTGCGCGAAAAAATCGGCGTGGAAAACATTCTCTGGTCCTCCGACTTTCCCCACAGTGCGACCTTCTGGCCCAAGTCGCGGGAAAAAATCGCCGCAGATTTTCATGCTGTCAGCGCGGCAGACCAAGAAAAAATTCTTTGTCAAAACACGGCAAGGCTGTACGGCTTCGAGGTGAGTTCATAATCGCACCGGTAACCCAACAGAGTTATCTGCGCTGGCCACCGCGCCCCCACGCCGTAAAATTATCGGAGATCCGCGTCTTTTCCGAGTGAAATTATTTCCCGCGATATTTGATTAAAAACCAAGCCTGGAGGGCCAGGTTCGAACTCTATCGCTATTCGCCATCGCGAGAGTTAGTCGCGATTTGCGTGCACATCCGCTGCTCTGCTTCCTTCAACTCCTTGTCGTTTTCCTTAACCGGCGGGCCGTAATGGTCAACGAGTACCGCGCCGCAGCGATGATCAACCAATGCGAATTTTGTGTGCATGTAGCCGGGGGCATCGCTTTCTTCGGTTTTAAGAATGACGATGGATCGGTCAGGCAGAGCCGACGGATCGAAGGTTTCGATCGACTCGCGCCCGGTGCGATCCAGGGCAAACGCATTTGGCGTTAACAATGAAATCGCCAGACCAAAAACCAAACTAAGACTTTTTATGTACATAAATTTTCCTCCTTTTATTATTACGGCGATTTTCCTCCATGCCTAATTTGACCCTCCAGGCTTCTATATGATTTAAAATGCAAGTGGGATACCAAGTTTTGTAGTCTTTGATTTAGTGACGGTTTTCGCAGTTCAGGGTTTTGGGCGCCGCCCTTTTTGTCAGGAATTCACCGACACTCTTGCTGCCAAAATGTGAATTCCTCTATCATCGTGAAGTCGGGGTTAAGACCCTTGGGCGCTGCGATATTTCCCGCCGGCCTCGCACGAAAAAATCACCCTCGCAACCGGCAGCGTCGCCGCTCAATTTAGGTCGAAGAAAGACTTCACCCGGCTGCGTCAAATGATCGTTGCTGTCAATGCCGCAGAGCAAAAGCGCAAGCCGCGCTTGCGAATTCACGCGATGACAGCAGCCCGCTGCGGCGCTTGCGGGTTTCGCGCTATCCAGCGCGCACCGAGACGCAGAGTCCCCGTTGCTCCGCGTAATCAGCGCGGGTACAGCTTGACACGGGCCAACCTTGGCGTAAGAATCAGCGCGATTCGAAAAAAGACCGAACCCGCGAAAACCAAGAGGAGATTAATATGACTTACATGATGATTTCCGCCGACGATCATATCGATTTAGGATATTTGCCGCGCGATTTATGGACCGAACGCTTGCCCTGCCGCCTTGCGCGAGCGCGCGCCCCATGTCGAAGACCGCGGCGATAAAGGCGAATACTGGGTGTGCGATGGTGAGACCTGGGCCGATTACCGCGGCGAACGCTGGTTCGCCAGAGAAAATCGCACCAGACTCGCGCTCGACCGCGGTGGTGTCGGCGAAGCGCACCGCCCGACCACCACCGCCAAGCGGCTTATTGACATGGACCGCGACGGCGTCGAGGCGTCGTTAATGTTTCCGCCGATCATCGCCATGCAAGTGGGCGCGCCGGAACTACGCGATGCCTGCGTGCGCGCGTACAACGATTGGGCAGCGGAGTTTGGCAAGACTGCACCGAAGCGCTTTTTCCCCGTCGCCATGCTGTCCAGCTGCGACGCCGCGGCGGCGCGCGACGAAGTGATCCGCGTCGCCAAGCTGGGCTTTAAAGAAGCCAACTTCTTAGTCAACGACGTCACTCTGGAAATGAATCTAAAGCCCTGGGATATTTTCTGGGCCGCCGCCGAGGACGCCGGCATCGTCGTGTCGTATCACGTTGGCGGCAGCACGCAGTCCGGCACGGTGCGCGCGACCATCGACTCGATCAAACCCGGCGAGCGTCAGGGCGTTTTCGACATGGGGTTGAGCAACGGCGCCACGTCGTTCTTCAATCCCTTCGTCAACATGTTCAACTTCGGCACCCTGGAACGCCATCCCAAACTAAAATTCTGCCTCGCCGAATCGGCCATTGGCTGGATACCCTTCGTCGTCCAGGAAATGGACTACCGCTACAAACGCCAGTTCGAGCGCCGCAAGGCCGCCGAGATACCGCTCAAGAACATGCCGAGCGAAATCTTCAAGCGCCAAGTCTGGGCCACCTATCAAACCGACTTGGTCGGCCTTCACCTGGTCGACTTCTTCGGCGACGGCCATATCATGTGGGGCTCGGACTATCCGCACCCGGACAGCACCTGGCCGTTCTCCAAAGAAGTGATCGAAAAGGATTCGGCGCATCTGCCGGCGGAGGTAAAACAGAAAGTGCTGCGCGAAAATGCCGCCGCGTTGTATGGGCTGGCAAACTAAGGTTCGGCTGAGATCCGAGAGGATCATTCGGAATCGGGGTGTTGGCCGCATAGAACGCAGAGAACGCACAGAGAGAAGCAATTCCGAAACGTTAGGGGCGGGTTTGCAAACCCGCCCTCTTGGCTTCGTGTCCTGTGGCCGGCGTGCGCTGCAGGTTTCTCACCCATCACGACAAGGAGATCTTGTGTTGAACAACTCAAGTATGCCCTCCAGGTCGCGCTGTTGTTCGGTCTCCAGCTCTTTGCCGTCGCTGCGTGCCTTCGCCGCCGAGAAGCCTTCCTGGCAGGCGGACTGGGAATCGACGATCCAAGCGGCCAAAAAAGAAGCGCAGATCTTGATCTACGCCGCCATCGGCCCTTATCACCCAGGCATCTTCGCCCAGTTTCAGGTCGCCTTTCCGGAGATCAAGGTCACCCTCGTCCACGGCAACAGCAATCGCATCTCGCCGCGGTTGACTGGCCGAACGGCGCGCCAGTAAATATCTCGCCGATGTTTATCTCGGCGGTCCGACATCGCTCTACACGTTCTACAAGAATCAACTCTTCGATCCCCTCGCGCCGCTGTTGATCCTGCCGGAGATTCTCGACACCTCGTTGTGGTTCGAAGGCAAACATTTCTACATCGACGCCGAGCGTAAATATATTTTCGTCAACGAAGGCAGCGTTTCCGGCTTTGCCATGTCGATCAATACCCAGTTAGCCAAGGTGAGCGAGTTCAAGTCTTATTGGGATATTTTTCAACCCAAGTGGAAAGGCAAGATCGTTAGCCTCGACGCCCGCGATCCCGGTTTCGGCGCCAGCGAGCTGCGCTACTTTACTATCATCCGGATTTGGGACCGGAGTTCATTCGCCGCCTGTTCGGCGAAATGGACCTCCAGTTGAGCCGCGAGCATCAGCAAGCGTTCGACTGGTTGGGCATCGGCAAATTTGCCATTTGCGCCTTTTGCCGTGACGGCTTCGTCACCAAGGCAAAGAACACAAGGCGTGCCGTGGAGTACGTCGTTCCCAACGATTTGAAAGAGATGCCACGCCTGCGCGGCAGTGCCAGCGCGATCACCCTGGTCAGTAAAGCGCCCAATCCCAACGCCGCTAAAGTGTTTATCAATTGGTTCCTGTCGCGCCGCGGCCAGGTCATCTATCAGGAAAGCCACGGCGACCGCGACTCCATGCGCGTCGATATCCCGAAGGACAAAATCCCCGTAGCCGCAGCGCCGCATCGCCGGCAGAAAGTATTTCTTCGTTGAAGGACCGGAATACATCGACGTTAAACCGGCCCTGAAAATCGTCGAAGACGCGCTCGCCGGCAAGGCGCGCGCGCAGTAAACTCATTCGATACACCCTCTGCGTACTTTGCCAGCCTTCGGCGTCGGCAACGCCGATGAGTTGGCAAGCTAGAATTGACACTGGCCCGCCGGTTATATACAGCTCAAGCAAGTGAGGTGATTTATGGCAAAGAACGGATTTAAGGTCATCGACAGCGACATGCATATCATGGAGCCGCCGGAGCTGTGGGAAAAGTACATCGACAAAAAATTCCGCGACCGGGCGCCGCGCGGCATGACCAGCCACAACGTGCGCGACCTGCGCTTGGTGCACCCCGACGGCAAGGAATGGTCGCGCAAGACCACGCCGGCCAACGATCCGGCCAAGGGCAAAAATTTCGAAGAGAAGCAAAATATCCTCGGCAACGATGCCGCCCGCGGCTGGACCTCGGAAGTGCAGCTCGAAGCTATGGATATCGAAGGCATCGACATCGCCGTGCTCTATCCGACCCGCGGCCTGCGCGCTCTAGTCGACGACCGCATGGACGCCGAGTTCGCCGCCGCCATGGCGCGCGCCTACAACGATTGGATGTTTGACTTCTGCCAGCGCGATCCCAAACGCTTGGTCGGCGCCGGCATGATCTCGCCGTTCAACATGGACGATGCCGTCAGCGAAGCGCGCCGCTGCGCCGAGCAGTTGGGTTTTCGCGCGGCCTTCTTGCGCGCCAATCCGCTCGTCGATCACCAGTGGCAAAGCGCCTATTACGACCCGCTGTGGAGTGCGCTAGAAGATTTGAATATGTCCCTGGGCTTTCACGAATCCACCGGCACCGGGAGGAAATCAGGTCGGCGAGCGCCTGGAGCCCAACTTCATGCTGCGCCGGGTGTTCGCGCAACCGATCGAGCAGATGCTCGCGCTCGGCTGCTTCTGCGGCGGCGGCGTATTCGCGCGCCATCCGAAACTGCGCGTGGCGTTTCTCGAAGCCAATTGCAGCTGGCTGCCCTGGCTCCTGTGGCGCTTGGACGAAGCCTGGGAACTCGACGGCGATGTCTGGGCACCCGATGTGAAAGAGAAGCCCAGCGTGTATTTCAAGCGCCACTGCGTCGTCTCCATCGAACCCGACGAAGTGATCGCCAACAACGTCCTGCAACAGGTCGGCAACGGCAATTTGGTTTTCTCCACCGACTATCCCCATGTCGACTCGCGCTATCCCGAAGCGATCAATCACTTTCTCCGCCTGCCGTTTTCCGACGACGACAAACGGAAAATCCTCTGGGACAACTGCGCGCGCTACTATGCCATGTAACGAAATGACGGCTCACCACCCAGGACGCGAAGGCCACAACAATTATCCCAAACCTTCGTGGTGAACAGGTTCTATCCGCTCTGCGCACCATGCCCCGCGACAGTCTAATCGCCGCGTCAAACTTTCGGCTTGATCTGGTCGCGCAGCGTTTAGCGCTCGTTGTCGTCATCCTCGCGGTTTGGTGGTTTGCCGCGCTTTCTGTGCCTCATTACATACTCCCCGGACCGTCACGGGTCTGGGAAGCCCTCAGTCGTATCGCCGGCAACGGCGATCTGTGGAGCAACGTCGCGATCACGCTCTGGCGTGTCACCGTCGGTTTTCTCGTCGCGGCGGTCCTCGGCTTGCCCTTCGGCATCTTGCTCGGCGCCAATCATAGAGTAGGCGATTTTTTTGAACCGGTGATCCCGGTGTTGAACACGGTCTCCTCCGCGATCTGGGCTATTTTCGCGATCATCTGGTTCGGCATCTCCAACGCGACGACGATCTTTGTGGTTTTCATGACCGCCATGCCGTTGATCGTCACCAATGTCTGGCAAGGTACGCGCACGGTTAATGCCGATTTCATCGAGCTCGCCAGGGTCTTGCGCATGCCTGACTGGAAGGTGATGACCAAGATTTATCTGCCGACAATCCTGCCCCATTTCTTCTCCGGCTCCCGGTTGGCCTTTGGCTTTGGCTGGCGCGTCTCGCTGGTCGCCGAGACCATTGGTTCGTCGAGCGGCGTCGGCTACCGGCTGCGCCAAGCCGCCGATCTGATTCAAACCGACCAAGTATTCGCCTGGACATTGACCTTGGTCTTGCTCATGGCAACCCTGGAAATGGGGCTTCTGAAGCCGCTGGAAAGTCATCTCTTCCGTTGGCAAAAAGAGGCGCCGCTACCATGATGCCAACGGGGACTGCGACCGTAAAAGTATAGAAATGGCTGAAGCGGAAAATATTAGCAGCGCCTGTGACGATGGAACGGGATCGCCGCCAGCGATTCGTCTCACGGCCGTTTACAAGAGTTTTCCCACAGCTGGCGAGTCTCTCGCCGTCCTCGACAACATTAATCTCACCGTCACGGCAGGCACCATCGTCGCTTTGCTCGGCGCCTCGGGCTCCGGCAAGAGTACACTGCTCAACATCATCTCCGGTCTCATTAAGCCGGACCGCGGTCAGGTTTGTCTTCAGGGCGCCGCCAGCAGTGATTTTAACGACTGGCAGCGCGTCAGTTACATGTTTCAAGAAGATCGGCTTTTACCCTGGCGTAGCACCCTGAGCAACATCGAATTTGCCTTGGAAGCCGGCGCGATGGCCAAACCGGAGCGCCGGCAGCGGGCTCGCGATGTTTTGCAACTGGTCAATCTCGGCGATTTCGCGAAGGCGTTTCCTTACCAACTTTCCGGCGGCATGCGCAGCCGCGTTGCGCTGGCGCGCAGCTTGGTCACAACCCCCGCGATCCTGCTGATGGACGAACCGTTTTCACGTCTCGATGCGCAAACTCGCGCGCAGATGCACGCCGAGCTTCTGCGCATTCACCACTTCAAGCCGATGACGATCATATTCGTCACCCACGACGTCGAAGAAGCGGTCGTGCTCGCCGATCGTGTCGCCGTGGTGTCGCCGCGCCCGGCGACAATCCGCAAGATCATCGACATCGAACTGTCCCGGCCGCGCGATCCGACTCAGGCCGAAGTCACGCGCTACATTCAACAGCTGCGCGAGTTGATCTGATCGTCGCAGATTGAGATTGCGCTCACCACGCGCTTTGATACGATGCAGCAAAAGAACCGCCGGAGGTCACTGTGAACGCTAGAAAACCGACGCTACACGCGCTCGCCGCACTGGCTCTGTTATTTTCCAGTGCGCTACCGGCAACGCTTCACGCGCAAAAAATCAAGGTCGGTTATTGGACGAGTGGTTTCAGTCTGGGCTTTGGCGCAGTGATGGAGCAGCTGAAATTCGCCGAGAAGGAAGGCCTCGACGTTGAATGGGTCAAGTTCGCCGAAGTCAACGGCCCGACCCGCGCCATCGTCTCGAACTCCATCGACTTGGCCTTTGCCGCGCCGTCGACCAACTCCATGGCCATCGCCGCTGACGGCGTGCCGGTAAAAATTGTTCTGGCGACGCAGATCGCCGAAGCGCAAATCACCGTCCTCGACAACTCACCGATCAAAAGCGTCGCCGAGTTGAAGGGCAAAAAAATCGGTATGTCGCCCGCGGGCAGCGCAACCCACGCCCTCGCCACGGCGGTTTTCGATCACAACTTCAACATCAAAGCTAACGAGTTCACCGTTGCGCCGGGCAATGAGGCGCGGCTGGCGCAGTTCCTCACCCAGGGAGAAATTGACGCGGCGGTGATCCGCTCGGTGACCATCGCGCAAATGGAGGAAGCCAAACTGCGCCGCTTAGCCGCCATCGTCGACGAATGGAAAAAACTCACCAAGGGTAAGGCCGCGCCGATCCTGGCGGTAACCATCGTCTACAGCGACTATCTCGGGAAAAACCCTCAAGCCGTGGCGAAATTCATTGCGGCGACACGCAAGGCGGTTGACTATGGGTCAAAGAATAAACCACGGGTCGCCGAGCTCCTGCAAAAAGCCGCCAACATGAACAGCACCGACGCGCGCGCTTACGCCGACCAGTGGGACGGCGCCTATATGGCGACTTTCGAGCCCCAAGACATCACGTCGCTCAAGCGCATGCATGAGATCGTCAAAGCCGAGGGCGGCATAAAGAAAGACCCGCCGGAAAGCGCTTTCGATGCCGGCGCGTATCTACTGTCCAAAAAGATCAAGTGATCGAAAGTTATTCTCCACGGCTCTGCAATTGGCGGCGCTGCGAAAACGGGAACCTCCTATGAATAGTAATGAAGATGAAATTGCCCATCGCTTATCGCTCCTAGAGGGCGTTAGCTTTTCCCCGGCCGATCTCGAAGCCATAGCCAAAGAGATCGAGGACAACCAGAGAGTCGTTGCCGAGCTGGAAGAATTTGCCAACGATACGGCTTGGATTTCACACCAGGCGCAACCTAGAGGCAGGAAAGCTTGATCATGGACGATGCCGAGTTACTAGACCTGAGCTTGACCGATCTCTCTTGGCTCATTGCCGCACGCAAGGTTTCGGCGGTGGAAGCACTTCAGGCGACGCTCAAGCGACTCAAAGCTCTTGACGACAAACTCAACGCCTTTATCACCGTCTGCGCCGAGCCGGCGCTCGCCGACGCCAAGAGAGCCGATCAGGAGATCGCCGCCGGCAACTACCGCGGCCCGCTCCATGGCGTACCGGTAAGTATCAAAGACATGTTCGAGATGAGTGGCGTGCTCACCACCGGCGGCTCGAAAATCTTGCAAGACTGGGTGCCCGACCGCGACTCGACGCTGGTAGAAAAGCTTGCGCGCCGCCGGCGCGGTGATCTTCGGCAAGACCAATCTAGACGAGTTCGGCCATGGCGGCACTTCGACACTGTCGCACTTCGGCCCGGTGCATAACCCGTGGAATTTGGACCGCATCGCCGGCGGCTCAAGCGGCGGTTCCGCCGCCGCCGTCGCCGCGCGCATCGGCCCGCTGTCCTACGGCACCGAAACCGGTTCATCGGTGCGCCGTCCGGCGTCCTACTGCGGCATCGTCGGCTTTAAACCGACCTTCGGCATCATCAGCCGCCACGGCTCATTTCGCGGCGCCTGGAGTCAGGATCATGTCGGTTTGTTCGCCCGCACCGTCAAAGATATCGCCTTGGCGCTCGACCCGGTCGCCGGCTACGACGCGCGCGATCCGGCCAGCGTGCGGCAAGATTCTTCGGCCTACGCCGAGCGCTTGAATGAAAACGTCAAAGGACTGCGCGTCGGCGTGCTGCGCAAATTTCTCGACGGCGTCGATGGCCCGGTACGCGACGCGTTTACTGCTTCGATCAAAGTCTTTGCCGATGCCGGCTGTGAAATCGTCGAACTCGATGTTCCCGAAATTAGCTACGCGGCGATGACTTCCATGCTCACCAGCTCGGCCGAGAGCGCCGGCATCAATCGCCGCTGGTTTCGTGAACGCGCCCAGGACTACGTGCCCCATGTCGCCCGCGGCATCGCCGTCGGCATGGCGATCACCGCGTCCGAATACTTGACCGCCCAGCGCGCCCGCCACCGCATCCGCGAAGCGGTCAGAGCTGCCTACGACCAGGTCGATATCATCGCCGCCCCGACCACCGCGCGCGTGGCGCCGCCCCTGGCGCAAGGCGTCCAGGGCAACGGCGACGACTCGCGCCACGCCAGCTACAATCAGTCTAATTTACTGCGCTTTCCCAGCATGCTTGGCCTCCCCGGCTGTTCGCTTCCGTGCGGCATCGATGTCGAGGGCCTGCCAATCGGCATGCAACTGATCGGTGCATCGTTCGCCGATCAGACTGTTCTGAATGCCGCCGCGGCGTACCAAAGCGCGACCGACTGGCACACTCTCAAACCGGCATTTGCAGGGGAGTAAAATTTTAGCCCCTCCGACTAGCCGCAATATCCCGCTTGAACCCTTGGCCGAGTCGAATCAGAAACGTTTTGAACGATTGGAACGCGCTAGCGGGACGTTAAGCCCTTGACGCCCGCACCCGGGTCTGCTACCCCAAGCACAATCGAGCGATTATCACTTTTCCTACTGGAGGATTCCCCATGTCTACCGTCGAACCCAAAGGCGCAGTTCACTGGATCGATCACTACGTCGTCGGCACCAACGATTTACCGGGCTGGAGTTACTGGGCGCTCCACGCCACCGGTCTGCCGATCCGGCCGATCAATGGACTGACCACCAACATGCGCAAGAAAAACACGCCGATCTTTTGCTTCATGTGGTGGGACGATGAGTCCTGCCGCATCGGCGCCTTCCTCCAGCCGGAAAATTATCCCAAGGCGAAGGAACTCGGCAAAGACATGCCGCGCTGCGGCTTCTACGTCCGGCCGGAAGATATCGATTCACACCTGCGCCGTCTCGATCAGCATAAGATTCCCCACACCGATCCGGTGAAGACTGCGGACAATGGCGACGATGGGACGGTCATTTGCTTCGCCGATCCCGACGGCAATCAGTATGAATTCTGGGCGCCGGCAAACATGCCGCAAGGCGCCATGGAAGTGCGCACCACGGAAAATGTCGGGCGCATCAGTCACTGCGTGTACGGTTCCCGCGACCTGGCGCGCACCGCGGCGTTCTTCGAAAAATATTGCGGCATGGACATCCGAACGCAGCGCCAAGACCGCCGAGGGCACAATGGTTTTGCGCACGCGCACCGGCGCCCGGCTGGTTTACAAACTCGTCGACCAGCTCGACGAACGCATCGCCGGCCACAGCCCGTGGTGGGACATGCACACGGCATTCACCGTGCGCGACGAAGAGTACTTGCCCAACTACCGGCGCATGTGGGAAAGCCTGCCGGAAGAAGCCGGCGCTAAAGAACACTTGAACGACTCCCGCGACAAAGAAGACAACTTCCCCGCCCGCACCGGCCTGCACCGCAGCCCGGTCGGCTACAAGTGGAAAGAGATCTACCAGCGCGGCGACGAATTCTACGACTGGGACGGCCACGCCTTCCATTTCATCGGCGGCATCCCCAAAAATGCCGACGGCTCGCTAGCCATGTACACACCGAAGGAACAGGATGAATACCTGCGCGAATTGGCCGAGTCGCTGAAAAAAGGTGTGCAGCCGTAGTGATCGAGGAGCTAATACTTCTGTCTCGGCAATTGGCTAAATGATTCGATCGTCATTCCGGGCGAGCTGGCGAAAGCCGGAGCGGCCCGGAATCCCAGGGAAATTGATTGCTGATGGATGCCCGTTTTCGCGGTTCTATAGGAACTTCAAACCTGAGGGGTGCCGCCGAAAATAGCTGCGCCGAAAGGAAGGAACGCTAAAATGGGTCAATTGGACAAAGATGGAATCCTCACGCTCCAAGAGCTTATGATAACGGCACTCGCGACGGCTGACGTTGTGGCGAAGCTCCTAATCGACAAAGGCTTGGTTTCGCAGAAAGAGTATGACCTAAAGCTCTTTTCAGAACGGGCAAGCTATCAGGCGTTGTTGCAGCGCGTTGGGGGAATGTCCGTCGATATCTAACGTGACTCATTATGACGAGTTCTACGACTGGGACAGCCACGCCTTCCACTTCGTCTACGGCATGCCGAAAAACGCCGACGCTTCACTGGCGATGTTCACACCGAAGGAACAGGATAAATATCTGCAAGAGCTGGCGGCGCCGGTGCCAAAAAGCTGTGCAGCCGTAGCCTTAGCAAACGCCTTTCGCCGGTGACACGCAAGCAACCTTTAGCGTGAGTCCGGCCAAGTCACGCGAACGGTTGAATCGACAGGATGGATGCGGTTTCACAATCTTCGCGAGATAAACATCGTCTATGCTGGGCCGGGATGATCGGTTGAGCGACGGCGCAACTTCAAGCTAGCGATCGCGTGCCCAATTATTTGCCTCAAGATACTGCAACCGCGGTTCGGCGGCAGATCGCACACCATGGCCGCCGGCGGCGAGTCTAGACATTGCACAACAAGCTGTCCTAGCCCTCGAAAGGAACGACTCCCATGGCAAAAGTCTTTTCCATTGCATCGTGGAACGTCGAGCACTTCAAGGAAGATCCAACTCGTGTAGATAGAGTCATCGATTTCGTCAAGGCGCAGAATCCGGATGTCTTCGGCTTGTATGAAGTCGAGGGCGCGACCGTATTCAGCGCGCTGGTGAGCAAGATGCCAAACTACACGTTCCAGATTACTGAGGGAGTAGAAACCCAGGAGATTCTCGTCGGGGTTAAGAAGCCGCTAACCGCCTTCATCACCCAGAAGACCGAGTTTCGCTCGGGCACTACACACATGCGTCCGGGCCAGCTCGTCACCATCGTGAAGGATGGAAAGAACTACGCGCTGCTTTTCCTGCACCTGTCGAGCGGAACCGATCCGCGCGGCATGGGGCTGCGCGACGACATGCTCGAGCGGGCCTTTGAATTTCGCCGAACCCTCGATAACGCCGAAGGCGGTCCCGGCGGGTAAGGCGCGTTATCTATTCCTCGGCGACTTCAACACGATGGGCATGAAATACCCATTCGACCGCTCGATTCTAGCGGAGGTCGAATTGAAGAAGTGGGACAACTACGCCGCCCGGCCGACGATCTTGATGCGACGGCTGCCGAAGTCGCATGATGCGACCTTTTTCAACGGCAGCACATCGTCCATTCCCCCGTCCAATCTAGATAATGTCTATGCCTCAAAAAATCTCCGCTTCAAAACCTTTTTCCATTCCATCAATGGAACGCCAGTCGAGATCGACGTGCGTGGCTGGGTCAACGAGCCGACTGCCGCGAAAAAGGACGAATGGATCGGCAAGTTCTCGGATCACTCGCTGCTCTATTTCGAGATTCATGAATGAAGGGGGTCGAAGCGGTCCCGCTATGAGTTACTACATGTTATGCGACTAACCGCGAGACCATTGTGAATTTACCACGGCTCGGCAATCTGGAATTGCAGACTCCAGTCTACTTTTGCCCGAGAAGCTTCCAAGTCAGCCGAGATCTTTGGCCCGACCTACAGCGCGTTTGTTTGAAATCAGTTCTTCGCGACGCTGCATCACCTCTCCGCCCCTGGAAACCAGCCTTTGAATTTCACCAGCCCGCGCAGATACTCGATCTGGCCGGCGTGGCGCGTGTTGCAGTTGATCACGCTGGCGAGCCGGATACTCAGCGTCGGCAGCGGCGAATACTGCGGTTCGTTGAGGACGCGGTTCAGGTCGGCATTGGTCACCGTCGACAGATAATCTTTGGTCTGCGCATACACAGCGTCGTGGTAAGCGAGCAGCAGTGGCGTGTCGGTGACGATGAAGGCATCCACCTGTTCGCGGGTCTGACGATGGCCGGAGCCGTAGTCTCTTGGGTCGGGCGGCATATTGAAACGCTGGTGCCAGCCGTCGGCGATCCAGAGCTGCGGTCGATCGAGCAAGCCGGAAAAATTGGAGTCCTGCACCCGTGCGATGTGCCAGGTTAACCACGCGATGTGCGGTTTTGGTGGTGCTAACATTTCCTCGGGCGTTAAATCCTTCAGCGCCTCGCGCACCATCTCGCGCACCCGGCCTAAGGCATCCAAAGCCAATGCGGCTGCTTCCATAAACTTCCTCCAGGATATTTTTACGGCGTTGCCGTTCAGTTCTATCAGCTTGCTCAATAAAGCCGGAACATGCTTTGACAAGCACAGCATGAACGGATTTATTTCAATAATTTCAAAATCCCCTCCGTTCGTCCTTCAGCGGGAACATTGATCGGAGAACGCGCAGAACCTATCGACGAGAACGTAGAGCTTCGCCGGAAATCGCTCGGCTGCACAGGAAGGGCAAGATGTAACATCTGGCCCTCGAACCCCGCTAGATCCTCGCCAAGTTCACCCTTCAGCGTTGCGCCACTGCACCCAAAGTTTCCGCCATGCGCACTAGCCGGACGAACTCAGCACGGTAGCCTTCCGGGTCCGCGCCGCGGGCGCCATTTGCCAGCTCGGCAATCTTCCCATAGCTAAAACTGTCTACGGCATTCTCGCCGCGCAGTCGTTGGCCAAAGGCTGCGACAGCAGTGGCAAAGCGCTGCTCCGCCGGCGCGGCTTCGACCTTCGCCAGCGCGTCGGTCCCACGCACCGGCTGCTCGATGAGACGGCTATTGGTTTCACCGGGAAGTTTGTAGCGCAGTTTGACGAAAGCCATCTCATCCGCGCGCGCGGTGGTAGGCGGCGCCGATCGCTCGCGCTCTTGCTGATAACGCAGCGCATCGAGCCGGCGTTGTTTCGCGCCCACGGGAGTGATCTCGTAGATCGCCGTCACGGTGTGGCCGGCGCCGATGTCGCCGGCGTCGACCTTGTCATCGTTGAAATCCTCGCGCTTTAACATGCGTGTCTCATAGCCAATCAACCGGTATTCGGCTACCTGCATTGGGTTGAACTCTACTTGGATTTTCACATCATCGGCGATCGGAAACAGGGTCGACGACAGTTCTTCGCTCATCGCCTTGCGCGCTTCGAGCAAGGAATCGATATACGCGGCGTTGCCGTTGCCGGCCTGCGCCAGCCGCTGCATTAGCGCGTCGTTGAGGTTGCCGACACCAACGCCGAGGATCGATAGATAGATCCCGGTCTTGCGCTTGGCGGCGATGAAGCGTTCGAGATCTTTTGGATTGGTAATACCGACGTTGAAGTCGCCGTCGGTGCCGAGAACCACGCGGTTCACCGCTTCTTTGTCGAAGTGGCGTTCAGCGAGAGCGTAAGCGCGCTGCAAGCCCTCGCCGCCCGCAGTCGATCCGGAAGCTCGAAGGTTGTCGATGGCGTCGAGAATCTTTTGCTTATCCCGCCCTAGGGTCGGATCGAGGGCAGTTTGCGCCTGGCCCGCATAGGTGACGATGGCAACCCGGTCATCGTCGCGCAATTGCTGGACAAACAGGCGAAAGCCCTGCTGCAACAACGGCAGACGATCGCTCGGCTGCATCGAACCCGAGGTGTCGATCAAGAGCACGAGGTTGGCGCGCGGCCTTTCACTGCGCGCGATATCGTAGCCGCGAATACCAATGTGGAGCAGCTGATTCTCCGCTGCCCAGGGACTCGGCATTACGGTCGTGGTCACGCGAAACGGCTGGGCGCGATTCTCGGGTGAGGAATACGCATACGGAAAATAGTTGACCATCTCCTCGACGCGAACAGATTCCCGCGGCGGCATACGACCGCCGGTGAGACTGCGGCGAACGAAAGCATAGGACGCCGTGTCGACATCGACGCTGAAGGTCGACACCGGATGCTCGGCGGCGCTGAGCACGCTCGTCGGTTCTTTATCGGAGAAGCGATCGGTATTCGGAGGAATGACTGGCGGACGCGGATAATAAGGCGGCTGGGGGTAAGGATACGGTGACATGATTGCGCCACCCGTGCGAGCGGATTCTGGCATGCGTCGTAGCGAATCGCTGCTCGCGCTTGGTCTGCCCGGCGTGGGTGGCGGCAACGGTGCCTTTGACTCGTAGCTTTGCGCGCTCGAAGCGTTTTGCAGCTTTTCTGCTGGCTGCATCTCGGTCTCTAGGCTACAGGCGCCCAAGAACAAGGCGAGAATCGCCAGCATAATCGGCAAGCGAATCGTTCTAATAACACGACAATTGGACATAGATATCCCCTCCGTTAGGTCGATCGGCACAAGGCTTACGATAACCTTAGACGAAGGAGAACGGGTTTCGTTCCACGGCGCACGCTGGATCCGCTGCGGGCGAAATCGCGCGATCAACAATGAACTGCCTCGCTGCAAGCTACGAGGAATCGACGCACAGAGATTGAAAATGAAGGGTTCGGGGAGATTCTTCCCCAAATATCGGAGCAAAGTGAAGCTATTTTTGCGGCAGCACTTCTTTGACAAGTTTGAAGATCGGCGTCAGATCCTGGTACTCGGGTTTGGCCAGATCGAAATATTTTTTTCCCGGGTCCAAGCGATTGGTTGGATCGACGTCGTCCTTGGGGATATCGATACGCCGTGAGTTGTGCGCGTCGGGGCGCCCCAATTTCTGCAACGCCATCTGTCCTTCGCGGGACAGCAGCCAGTTGATAAAAACCTTGGCCGCGTTGGGATGCGGCGCGCGCGTCGGGATGCCGAGCGTGCCGCCGGCCGCGCTGAGGCTACCGCCCTCTTTCCATTCATCTGTGTCGAAATAACCGATCGGCAATTGCTGCTGCACCGCTTTGCCGATTTCGCTGCCGGCGTTGCACCGGATGCACACCGGAAACTTTCCCGTTGATAGCCAGTCGGTCATCTGGCGCGGGTCGCGGCCGGTCGTGATTTGCATTTCGCCATAAAGTTTCCTGAGAAACGGCGGGCCGAGCTCCGGGTGATGGTAATAAAATTGCAGCGTGGTACCCATACCGAAGCTCGTCGGATCGAGCGAGAGCAGCTTGCCCTTCCACTTCGAATTCAACAGATCCCAGTAGGATTTGAATTCGCCAGGATTGACCTGCTTGAGGTTGTAAGTAATTTGGCCGGACTGCGAGTTGGCGTTGAAGGCGAATATGTAACGCCTTTCCGTATCGATGTAACGGTGCTCGCCGTCGTACCATTTCGATTGATCGACAACCTCAGGAAGCAGCAGCGCCGGCTTGATCGGGTCGAGCGCGTGCGCCTTGTGGAGCGCGTCGTGCAGGGTATTGGCGCCCGAGCTGACAACGTCCACGAGATATTTCTCGCCGCGCCGTTCGGCAAGAATCCGCGCCGCTAATTGGCCTCCGCTAAGCACCGTCGAGACTTTGAGTTTGGGATATTTCTTTTTGAAGCCTTCGAGAACCCGGTCGTAGTCGTAGCAACAACCGTACAAGGTCAACTGCCCTTCCGACTCGGCGGCTCGCAACAGTCTTGTCCCACTCCGCCTGCCAGTTCGTCTGGGCGGAAGCCAAAGTCGGCGGTTGCTGCAAGCAAAACCGCAACAACGAAAAAAAATCGCGGCGCAATTTTCATAACGCGACTAAACCAAATTAGATTCGCATAGGTGATCGAAACCGGGCGAAGACCTAACCCCATACGCCTAACCCTTGATATCATTGCATCACCCCCGCAGAACAGCTTGCCGTTTCCTCTTTGAAACCTTCAGAGCGCGCGGAAGCTTTCGATGACTGGCGAACGATTTGCCGTGACCCTAAATTTCTCGAGAGCCACCGGCTCCGCGCCTGCGCATCACGAGCGGTCAGGTTAGCTGGCCGACTTGTGAACCCGAATAATCAGCGGCCCGGAAGAATCAAGCAGCGCATCTTCACAGTTGAGGCACTCGTCGCCCCGACTCATAAACCACAACTTGGCTTCGTGCCGGTCGATCGAATTCACCGCGTCGCTGTCGGGCACCCAATATTGTTCGTAATTCGGTGTAAGACGTCGATATCTCAATCCGGTTGGACCGAATCGAGCGGCCATAGCGCGCACGCCGCGAATCGGCAAAAGACTGGCGATCCTAAAGACCGGCGCAGAGCGCACGGGAATGCTCGCTTTGACGAGCTTCCCGGTCAAATCGAAATCGGAATAGGGTCTAACTTCATAACCCTCGGCAGCCCAAGATGAACAATTCCAGGCTGGCAACAGAAACATCACGCCCTTATCCCGTGTAACCCGTCGTGCCTCACGAAATGCCTGTTCGGGATTGGGCACATGCTCGAACACCCAGATGGACCACACTCCGTCAAAACTATCGTCGGGAAACGGCATTGCCGTGGCCGAGCCTAGGACAAATTTCTTGTGGTAAAAACGCGCCACGCTGGGAGAGATATCGAGTCCAGTATAGTTTTCCGCGACATCCTGCAAATACCCTCTTCCAGAGCCGATCTCCAAAACCGGGCGATCGCCTAGTTTGAATTCCTTAACAAACGCCGTTACCTGCTCTTCAATTCGAAAACCTTTGGCGGCTGCCTCGGCGACGCGAAGATATTTCGTTTCGTACTCGGTTTTTGTCTGGCTTTCGCTGACCGGCGCTCGATAGGCGTCGGTATAATATTTTTGCGCGGCCGCAATCTCCTGCTGCGTCAGCGGCGCGTCAACGTCATAGGGAAAATGGAGGACGCCGAGGAGGATTGTCAGAAACAGTGCGGCGAACGTGACATTTCTCAATGCGATCAAATACTTCATGACTGCTTCCACTACCTCACCTGCAAAAAAGGCTAGATCGGCGGGCAGAAATGTCGCTGCCTGTCGGCAAATTCGCCCCACGGTTACGCAATGCGGCGTGTGGGAGACGGCGTACCTCGGCCTCTGCAACATCAGCTTTGTCTTACTGGCCGACTTTTATGCACGCGAATGATGAGGGCCGAGGAAAAGTCAGACAGCGCTCCTGCGCAGTCAACACATTCATCGCCTCGACTCAGAAACCACAACTTGGCTTCCTGCCGGTCGATCGAATTCACCGCGTCGCTGTCGGGCACCCAATACTTTTCGTAATTCGGCGTTAGACGTCGATATCTCAGTCGTGTTGGGCCGAATTGAGCGGTCAGAGTGCGTACCGCGCGAATCGGCAAAAGGCTGGCAATCCTAAACGCCGGGTCGGCTCGCATGATAAGACTCGCCTTGATTAGTTTGCCGGCCAGATCGAAATCGGCATAGGGTCTTGGTTCATAACCCTCGGCCGCCCAAGACACACAATTCCAGGCTGGTAGTAAAAAAATGACTCCGTTATCTCGTGTAACCCGTCGAGCCTCGCGAAATGCCTGTTCGGGATTGGGCACATGCTCGAATACCCAGATTGACCAGACACCGTCAAAGCTGTCGTCGGGGAACGGCAACGCCGTGGCAGAGCCTAGGACAAATTTCTTATGGTAAAAACGCGCCACGCTCGTAGAGATGTCGAGCCCGGTATAGTTTTCGACAACATCCTGCAAGTATCCTCGTCCCGATCCGATTTCCAAAATCGTCCGACTGCTCAAGTTGAACTCTCGAGCAAACGCGGCTACCTGCTCTTCGATTCGAAGCGCTTTTGCCGCCACCTCCGCGAGGCGAAGATATTTCGTTTCGTATTCGGTTGTTGGCCCTTCGGTTACCGGCGCTCGATAGGCGTCGGCATAATATTTTTGCGCGGCCGCGATCTCCTGCTGCGTTAGCGGCGCGTCAACGTCATAGGGAAAATGGAGGACTCCGAGGAGGGTTAGAAGAACCGGCGCCGCGATCAATATATGCTTTAATGCCGCTAAATATTTTCTTATTGCTTCCATAGCTTACGCAGGTCAAACCGGTTAGCTAGCTCAAGACGACCCCGCCTTGACGCAGTCGGATATGCGATTGTACTCGGTTCAAGCGTTTGCTGGCAACAATAAGGATTCTAATTGCCGCTCTGCGACAACATCACGTCATACTGTGGATTGACACCGAGTGCTTTAACGGCGCTGCGAGCGGCCGTTTCCGATGAAGAATCGAAAATGCTGATTCCCATCTGCTTGCCGTAAAGACAAACGAGTTAAAAGCAACAAAAATCTGAATGATCCGGTCTAATGAGATCCGCAAATCACATTGAGCACCGCCTGGCGCTTCTCCTCTTTGACGACTTTAAGGGCGCGCTTGAGCGCCGGCAGCACTTGTTGCGGGTCGTCGACCATCTCGCCGTAGCCGCCATGGGCCTCGACGACTTTTTCGTAGCGCGGCGACGGCGCTAACGCAGTCAGCGGAAAGTTACCCGTGCTTACGGCCCAACCGTCCGGCATGACCTGTTGGGTCGCGGCCTTGGTAGAGTGCCAGATGGCGTTGTTGCAAACGATCGTCAGCAGCGGCAAGTCATAAGCCTCGGAAACGAAATGACAGGCTGTCGGGTTGTTGAACATATAAGTTCCGTCCCCGGCGGTGACGATCACGGTTTTTTCCGGCCGCGCCAGCTTCATGCCCAAGCCGCCGCCGATGCCCCAGCCGAGTCCGCCGGCCGGCGAACCGCCGAAATAGCTGGCCGGCTCGCTCAAGTTGAGCACTTCGTTGCCGATGCCATGATCGCTTAGCACCAGCGTGTCTTGGTCTCGCACCTGTTCGACGCAGTGCGCCAGCCAGGTATGGCTGATCGGCCTTTCGTGGCTCGCGTGCTCGACTCTTTGTTGCAATCGTTCGCGGTAGCGTTTGCGCTCGGCGCGAATCTTCTCGGCGCGCTCGGCGAGCAATTTTTCATTGCGCGGCCCGCTGGTTAATTCCTGCGCCAGCAATTCCAGCGCGAGCTTTGGATCGCCGCCGATGGAAATATCTTTGGGAAAGTTGCGGATCGGAATAGCGCCGTAGTTCGGGTCGCGCGCGATCTGAATGACCTTACCATTTTCCGGCGGCTTGCCCTGAAACGGGTACCACGGCACGTCCGACTCGACGACGACAACGACATCGGCGTCTTTGATATAGGGCGCGGAGCTGACGCCCAAATGAAAATCATGGGTGTTGGGAAAACTCACGAACGGACTCGCCGGCGTAACCACGGGCGCCACCAATGCTTCGGCGAACGAAACCAGCGCGCTCATCGCCGTCGGATCGGAACCCAGCCGGCCGGTGATAATCAGCGGGTTGACAGCACCGCGCAAGATTTCCGCCGTGCGCTTGATCGATGCCGCGCTCGGCTGCGACGGTTCGGCCTGGGCCTTGCGGTTCGGATGGATCGTGATCGAGTCCATCTTTTGCGCCAGCACTTCGCGCGGCAGGGTCAAATAGACCGGACCCTGCGGCGTGCCGAGCGCCATTTCCAGCGCGCGATCGACTACGGTTTCGACTTGGTCGCCATTGCGCAGTTCGTAATCCCACCGAGTGAACTCGCGCAGCAAGCCGCCCTGATCGAAGGACTCCTGCCCCCAGTGGATGAAGTTGCTCCGACTCCCGACAAACCCTTCCTCGGTAAGCGGCGTCCTACCGGCGGAAAAAATCATCGGCACATTGAGCCGCGACGCGTTCATCACCGCCGCGGACGCGTTGCCCGTGCCGACGATGACGTGAACCATCACCACCTGCGGCTCGCCGGTAATCATCGCATAACCCTGGGCCATGCTGACCGCGACAAATTCATGCGGCACGGTGATCGGCATGGGATGGATTTTTTTCTCCGCGCCAAACCGCGCCAACGCGTCGATGACCGGCCCAAAGTCCGTGCCGCTATTGCCGAAGAAATATTTGATCCCGCGCGCGCGCAGAACTTCCAGGTAAGCCTGGCCGACGGTTTCGACTTGAACGGTCACGGTTTTGTTGGTTTCCATGTATAGGCTCCTCAATTTGAATCCGGTTCAATTTTTATCCTAGTTTGCCTAGGAAAGGGAAACGTTTTTTCTCGATCACGGTAATCGGCAGGCCGGCACCGCCTGTGATATAGCATTCCCCATATGAAAGACTCTGAAGTGGACTCGTTGGTGACCTGGATCACCGAAGCCGGGCCTGTCAGGATTGGGCGAATCGGCAATATTGACCGGAGTTTGCGAGCGCCTGCTGGCTCTCGGCGTACCGCTCGCTCGCGCCAACGTTGTCATCGACACCTTGCATCCGGTTTACCAGGGCCGCGCTTTCACCTGGAAACGCGAAAAGATGGAGACAATGCTCTCGGAGTTCGGCCGTAGCGACGATGGACGAGGATCGTTGGGAGCGCAGCCCATTTTACCGTCTGGAACTTTCCGGCGAACAACTTTTCAGGCGCCGCTTGACTGCCGCGACCATATCCGAATTTCCAATCTTCGCTGATCTCAAGACCGAAGCGATTACCGACTACATCGCCATGGCCAACCGATTCGCCGCCGAGGGTGTGGTCGGAGAGATGGATTGCGTTTATTCCTCCTGGGCAACCGACCGGCCTCAAGGCTTTGACGACACGATTGTTGGCGATCTCGCACGGCTGATGCCCTCCTTCGCGCTCGCCATGAAGTCGGCCTCCCTCGCCCGCATCGCCGGAACCTTGGTCGAAACTTACCTCGGCCGGGACGCTGGACGAAAAGTATTGGCAGGGAGCATCAGGCGTGGTGTCGCCGATCGTATCGAAGCGGTTCTGTGGTTCAGCGACCTGCGCAATTACACCAGAATCAGCGACTCAGCCGAGCCTGAGCAGATTATTCCGCTGCTGAATGAATACGCCGATGCGATCCTATCGGCGATCCACGATTGCGGCGGCGATGTTCTCAAGCTGATGGGCGACGGCACGCTGGCGATTTTTACCGCGGACGACCGCGCCAGCGCTTGCCACGCCGCATTGGCCGCCGCCGAGAGCGCCCGGGCCGCGGTGGCCTTGGTCAATCAACGGCGCAGCGGCGACAATCTACCGACCACCGACATGTATCTGGGTCTGCACATTGGCGAAGTCTACTACGGCAACATCGGCAGCCGCGAGCGACTCGATTTCACCGTCGTCGGCCCCGCCGTCAATGAAGTGAGCCGCATCGCCGGCCTATGCCGCTCCGTCGATCAACCCCTGCTGGTATCGTCCGCTTTCGCTTCGGCCATCGGCGAGCCAAAAACCCTTCTCGTTTCGGTCGGCCGCTACGCCCTGCGCGGCGTCGGCAAGCCCCAGGATCTTTATACGCTGGATCGCGAGCGTGAAAAGTCTGCGATCCTCGACGACGACAGCACGCAGTAAAGCTTTAACCAACTCGCCGCCGATACGCTAGAGGATCGCTCGGCTCAACGAGCTTATCTACAAGACCCCTTCCCCTTGAAACAACTCCGGCAACCAAGTCACCGGCGTCTGATCCTGCACGCAGCGAAAACCTTTCACTTCGTTCTTCCACTGCGGCAAGTAACGATGCGAGCAGTCGCACGTGTTCGCTGGACCGCACAGAGCTTTATAGGTTTGTCCGCTGATATCGACGTCGGTTGAAGTCCATTCCCAAATATCGCCGCGCTTTTTGAGCTTGCCCGCTTCGCAAGTCGACTTCCATTCATCGACCGTCGGCAATCGACGCCCAACGAAGCGGCAGTAGCCACTCGCATCATGAAAGTTGACGAGCACGACCGGTTCGTTGTCTTTGCCGGCAGGAAAGCGGCCATTGACCCAGTACTCCGGCGCAGCGTGGCGGGTCGCCAGGAGGAACTTTAGATACTCGCCGTTGGTCACTTCGCTGGAGTCCAACGACGCCGCGGCGAGCAAATACAATGGCAGGAAGAACGCCCAGCAATGACCCAATGAGCGCGAAAGCTTTGCCGTCAAATTTCCCAACATGAACTACTTGAGCGCTTGCTGCAGCAGCGTGAAATCGGTGAGCTGCGACGGCGCAACGCCTTTGATGCCGGCTTCCGCCAGCATGGTTGTGACCAGCGAATTCAGCATTGCATCCTCGACCATGCCGTTTCTCGTGTAGTTGTTGATCGCCATCTGATAGATCTCGGTCGCCATTTCGCGATCGAGCTTCAGCCAACTCATCATAATCTGCTGCGTGCCTTCAGGATTTTCCCGCAGGTAGCGCAGCGCTTGGAGCATCGCTCGGATCACGCGCCGCACTTGATCGGGTTGATCGCGCAGTTTGCCGCTGTTGACGCCGAGCCCGCCGGCGAGCAGGCCGTGATAATCGGCGGCGTTGATCAAAAGCTTGAGGCCCATCTTCTTGGCCCGAAATGCTTCGCCGTAATCCATCATCGCGCTGTCGATGGAGCCGGAGAGCATGCCGCCGATGCGGGTGCCGGTGTCGACGACGCGATAAATAATGTCGCGATCCGGATCCAGGCCGCCTTGCTTGAGAATAAACTTGGCCGAAATCTGCTGTGAACCGAGCAGCCCAGGGCACGCCCATCGATTTTCCCTTGAGATCGCTTACCGACTTGAATCTCCGGGCGCACGACCAACCCCCAAAACGGTTTGGTCGTGCCGAGAAACACGATGCGCACCGGCAAACCTCTGGCCGCCGAAACGAACGTCGAGCCGGCTCTGAGCGTGTAATATAGGTTGCCGCTGGCCAGCGCGGCGCGATCGACCTCGGTGCGCGTGAGCAGCAGCTTGACGTCGAGATTGTGCTCGCGAAAGAAGCCTCGCTGGCGCGCCACCTCGGCGGGCAAAAACGTGATGCTCGGCCCGGCGTAGGAAATCAGAATTTCTTCCAACGCCAACGCCGGCTGCGCCGCGGCCAGCAAGCACATCGCTTGGAGACAGAATAGCAGTGGGACCATGCGCTTGAAAGGCGCGTGCGCTGCCAGCCATAATCAATCCTCTTAAGCTCAGAACTCTTCGCGATAAAGATCGAGCGCTTTGAGCGCCGGGGCATCGCTGATGGAGAAAAGAATCGCCTCGTCGGATGAGGCGTTCCTATGCCGGTGCGCGTGCCAGAGCGGCACCACGAAGGTGTCGCCCTGCTGCCAGTCGAAGCGCTGCTCGCCGACCTCTGTCGTGCCACTGCCGCGAAACGCGTGATACATCACCGTGCTCGTATGGCGATGCGCGTCCGTCTCTTCCTGCGCTGACAGAAGCTGCACCGCGCATTGCATTGTCGTCATCGTCGGCCCGCCGGTGAGCGGATTGCGATATTCGAGCAGATAGCCGTCAAAACGATCTCGCGCATTCGCCGATTTGGCCAGGGCGCGCAACCCGGGCTCTGTGTCGCGCCATTTGTAGTGGAAGAATTCCGTTAACGGCCCGCCTTGAACCGCGCTGCTGAGGCCGCCGATCCCCGCTTCGCTGTTTGTCTCGATCGGCTGGCGGCGCTCGGGATAGCGCTCCTGCATGACTTGATGCAGCGCCGTCACCAGAGGAAAGTCCAAACCGTCGAGCCAAAGCATTGGCACTTTCGAATCGTTGGAATGATCGTGCCAGGTGAGCTTAGGCGTGAGGATCAGATCGCCGGGTTCCATGACGCATTGTTGGCCGTTGACCGTCGTATACGCGCCGCTGCCTTGGACGACGAAACGCAGCGCCGCCGGCGTGTGGCGGTGCGCCCGCGCGTTCTCGCCGGGTTTAACATATTGAAACGAAACTTGGATCGTGTGCGTCGCAAAGGCGTGCTTGCGATCGAGACCCGGATTGACCAGCCGCACGACGCGGCGTTCGCTGTTCTCCAGGCTGATCACCTCACCCGCGCGCACCAGGCTGTCGTGGATATCCTGCCACTTCCACAGACAAGGCTTCACCGCGGTCACCGGATAATCCGGCAACCCCTCCATGCCGAGCCGCCAATACCCGGAAAGATTCTTACCCGCCATGTCGCGATCGAGGAGCTCGACGTTATCTTGCGCTGCCAGCTGATTCATGACGATCACCTCCACCCTTGCCGTCCCGTCTTGCATAGCGCTATGGCGCAATGACTGTCAACTCGCAAAGAAACAGTGACCAATGGTTATTCTCGATTATTCAGGATGACAATCCGAGGTTGGCTATTCGGCCGGCGGTTGAACCTGGAAAATAGCCATTTACATCGCGGCTCCCATTGGCGCTATGACGATAACCAGACTCATGCAGCAGGCTACCCGTCCATTCAAAAAGGAGTGCCTTATGGCGATTTTTCGCAGCCTGATGACGGTGACGCTGCTGTTGGTTTCGCTTGATCCGGTCCATCAGGCCGGGGCTCAACAAGCTATGCCAACCATCGATCAAGCGAAAAAGGAAGGCGAGGTCGTCTGGTACGGCACCCTCACCGGCGGAGCGATCGTCGGCCAAATCATTAAAAACTTTGAAAACAAATTTCCCGGCGTCAAGGTTAAATACCTGCGTCTCGGCGGCGCGTCATTTGTCGAACGGATCAGGAGCGAGGCGCGGGCGGGAAAATATTTGTGGGACGTGGTGACGTCGGAATATATCCAGTTCTCCGAGCTCTCCAAGCATGTGGCGCTGGCGCGCTATGCGTCACCGGACGCCGCGCAGATCTCGCCCAGGCATCGCGACCCCAATGGCACGTGGGTCAGTATATATGGCGCCGTTGCGACGATCGCCTGGAATACCCGGATGGTCAAACCGGCCGAGGCGCCGAAAGACTGGAAGGATCTCTTGGATCCCCGGTGGAAAGGAAAAAAGATCGGTCTGCCGGTCGAGGCTTTTCAGTGGTACGGCGGCATGGTGACTTACTTGGGCGACAAGGCCGGGCGCGATTTTATGAAAGCGTTGGCCGCCCAGGACCCGCAAACCCAGCAAGGTTACACCAATACGTCGAATCTACTGGTTGCCGGCGAATTTCCGGTTGCCATCACGCGCGCCCATCGCATCGAAGACGCGCGCTCAAAAGGAGCGCCGGTGGACTGGTCCGCGGAGGCCAATCCGATCGTCATCAGCATTCATCCCGTGGGTATTTCCGAAAAAGCGACCCACCCGGCGGCGGCGCGGCTGTTTTACAACTTTCTCGCCTCAGTTGAAGGGCAAAGCCTTTTTACCGAAGAAGGCTTTACCAGTTCCCACTCCGGCGTCAAAGCGCGCTTCCCGAGATTGACCCTCGACAATATCAAGCACCCGGCGCCGCCGGATCCAAAAGTCAGCGAGCGGATTCAAACCTGGATCAGCGAGCACCAGCAAACCTTCCGCCTCGCCGCGCGCGGCGGCTGACCCAGCGGAAATTACAAATTACAGATCGCAAATTCCAAATCGTCCTTATGCACCCGTGAGAAAATCAAAAAGTTCCGCAGTGGCATGTTTCCGGTCGCTTATTTTAGTTAACGGTTATAGGCTTAAATTCGGTGTTGTTGTTTTCTCTCGTTTCTACCACGACGCCTCCGGCATCGCTCCCGCTATCGGCTACGCCTATCACATAGTAATTTCCTGGCGCTGTCCCGGAAGGAATCGAGATCGGGGTAGCACCTGAGTTTTTTTCAGCTGCAGCCAGTGAGGGAACGACCCTGATGCCCAGAGAAACATCTGCGGCGTCAAAGACTTTATTAGTAGAGAGATAGAAACCGATAGTCGATGTCCCTGCCGACCCTGTCCCAACGTTCTTGACAGTATCTGATACCGAGGTAGTTGCGCCCGCCTTTATTTTCTTGGCCGCGATTGAAAGCGAGGCAATGATCAGGTCTGGATTGGTCGCGGGATTGACCGTGATTTTTATATCGTCGCTGGAGGAAAACGCCCCGTCGTTTGCTGTCAGTCGCAGGACATAGGCGCCGCTTTGCGTAAAGCTCACCGTGGTATCAATGGAGGACGCGGCGCCAAACATTACGCTGCCAGGGCCGCTCATCTTGCTCCACGTGATCGTCACCGCGCCCGGCGGACTTGGAAGGCCGTCATCACTAACCGTCCCGTCAAGGGAAGTGCCAGCCGGAAATGCGATGGTCTGGTCGGGACCACTACTTACGCTCGGTGGCTGGTTGGTCGGGTCGTTGTCAGTAATAGTAACAATAGCACTACTGGGTGCGCCGATCGTGTAGGCTGCATCGGCAGCGAGGGTTGCCACCACGGTTTCATTCCCTTCTCCAATAGAATCATCAATGGGTGTCACGATGATGGTAACCGTACTCGAACCCGATGGAATCGTAACGCTCTGGGGCAGTGACTGGTAGTCGCTACCTTTGGTCGCCGTGCCGCCGATCGTGTAATTCACAGCCAAGGCCGCCGCCGTGCTGCCCGTACGCGTTAGCAAAAAAGAGCCCGTGGTAGGCCCTGCCTCTGTTGCTGTCGCATCGGGACTCGAGATGGTCAGTGTCGGCAAAGCCTCTGCACCATTCTTCACGATGCTAAAGTAGTCCCTTATGACTCCGGTACTGTCGAGGAACATAGCGTCTAAGCGGCTCCCGTTCACGTCCAGTACCATCGAGCCCAAGACGTTGAGCGAGATGAACATCGCAGGATGGTTCAGAGAACGGTGGCCAACTTGGCCGGAACTTCCCGCCACCACGTAAACAGTTCCCTCGTTTGGGTTGGGTTCGAGCGTGGATTTTTGATACTCCCCGGTGCCATCGACCCGCCCATCACCACCGTCCTTCTTCATGCTCTCGGTGAAGGTGTCGGATGTGCCGTAATGCCCATTCATGAGAAAAGAGCGTTCGTACGCATGACTGTGCCCTGCGAGCACCAAGTCCACACCACCCGCCTCCAGGATAGGCAGCGCGTTTTTTCGCATGCCGGTGTCGTGGTTCGACGTGTCTGAGTCCTCGCCGCGCTTGGAGTAGGGAGGGTAGTGCCAGTAGGCGATGGTCCACGGCTGCTTGTTACTCGCTAGGTCATTTTTAAGCCAGGTCATCATCGGGCCGGTGGGAGATTTACTCGATTGGTACGAGTCGAGCACGACAAAATGAATGTTGCCGTAGTCAAATGAATAGTAGGCTTCGGTCCCGGACGCGAGCCCTCCGGCTTCTGCTTTTGTGGGAAGGCTAAAGATGTCGAAGTAAGGACCGGTTTCGGTGAGAGCATTGGCCGAGTATGCGTCATGATTGCCGAACGAAGGCCAGAGAACCGTCTGCCGGAGCACGGTGGGATACGTTTCGAATACCGCGGCCTGGTAATCGTCGTCGGTGCCGATAGGATACGCGTTATCTCCCAGCATCAGCCAAACGTCTGTGTATCGCGTGCCCGTGAATGCGAGGTAGGCGTCGCGCACCGCCTCCGCGTTGGTGTCCGCGGTTCCAGAATCACCGAGGACCCAGACACGCGTTTGCTGGGATGTCCCTGGGACCGGTAAGGTGAAGAAGAAATGGTCGGGATCACCACCGGCCAGTGTCTCTATGGTTGTACCGACGGAATAATAGTATCTCGTATCAGGTGTGAGCCCCGAGACGGTGACACTGTGCTCGGTAGTTTGGTTTCCAACGTCGACACACGGAAACAGATTGTCCGGAGCGGAGCCGTAACACACCCTGCTGTCACTTAACGCGCTTGTCCGCCATCGAACAACCATGCTGCTTGACGTGCCCATCTGCAAATAAGGCCCGCGAGTAACGGCAGGCGCGGCTGCCGCGTGGATCTCTGGTGGCATCCCCAACGCAAGGCAAGCACCAAGCAATAAAGTGACGATTGAGCGTCTTAGCGTTTGCAATCGACATGACGGGGTATGTGTATTACTCATGGCCTCGGCTCCTTGTCATCAACAACACCTCGCAACGGTTTGGGGCTATAATCAAAAAGTGTTGCAACAGGAATTAGGTAGGCGTACCCGTTCGTAGACTTTAAAACGAAGGATGCTTGTTGGAGCGGTAGAGATAAGGATACGAAAGTTAACCACAGGAAATGGATTCGAAATTCCGAGCGCAGCACGCGCTATGGAAGCTCTTCCAATAGCCGGCCATAGCCTTTGATCGGTTCACGCACGTGAAACCGCTTCTGTACCTCCCAAAGTTTAGCGCCGAGCGCGTAAACCACCGGCACCTGGAGATCCTGTTCGAGCAAGCGGACGATCTTGAGCAGTCGCCAGCCCGAACCCAGCATATAGATCGCATCCGCGCCGGCGTGTTTGAGGAATGCTTTCTTGGTGTGTTTATAAATCTCTTCGCCGGACAGCTTGCCGACATCTTTGAACGGCACGTCGATGCCTTCCATGGCCGCGACTTCGAATCCCGCCTCGGTGAAATAGCGGCGAAAGATTTGATTCATGCGCTCCGGGAAGTAAGTTACGCCGACGAAGTTCTTGATTCCCAGCGCGGTCATCGCCGCCGCCGTCGAGCGCCCCGAGGTGTTGACCGGGATGCCATGCTTGGCTTCGAGATCTGTCACGATCTTTTCTTCGCCCTTGTATCCATGCACCATCATCGGCGGCGCGCCGCCGATGGAGATCAAGTCCACGCCCAACTCCGCCAGCTGCGCGGCCTTCTGCTGGTAGTCGGCGAGGACATCGTGAAACTCCTTCTCGGTGCCCGAGCTGATGCCGACGGTGAGAGGAATCACGCCGATGCCCTCGGGAAGCAATTTGATAAACTCTTCCAACGATCCAGGGCGGTGTGTCGGCTTGATATCGCCGACCACGCCCCGCCAGCTTTCAAACATAGATCACCTCCGAACTAGGGCGGGTTTAAAACCCGCCCCTACGGGTCCAAATCTTTTTTGCTTCTTTGCATTCCCGATCGCCCGGAGCTTTGTCGAAGGGCGCGGTTAAAAATCCGACTCCGAGTCTCTTCTATATTTGTGACCTTTGTGCTCTTTGTGGTTAAACTCTTACTTCCCCGTCGGCCGCGGCGGTATCGGTTCTTTGTAAATCATATCCACCCACATCGGCTGGTACGCCGCGACGAAGCCGTTCTTATACTCATGGCCGCAATAATGCGCCGGCTTTAGTTTGTCCCACAGAATATAGCCCTTGTCGTCGACACAACCATCGTCGACAGATGCAGCAACGACTTTGCCCACAACCATCAATCGATGCAGCCACGGCTTGGTCCACTCTACTTTGCACTCAAAGTGACTGCGGCAATCGGCGATGCGCGGCGGCTTGACAACTTTGGCCGGGATCGCCGTGAGTCCGGCCTTGTCAAGCTCATTGACTCCGGGCGGAAATTCGAGGCCGACGACTCGCACCTTTTCCAAAATCTCGCGCTCATAAGACGGGACGTTCACGACAAATTCGCCATTGGCCAAAATATTATTGTAAGTATCTTTGGTCGCGCCGGTAGTGAACGCGATGTAGACCGGATCATGGCATACCCTGACACAGGTGCCATACGACGCGGCGTTGACCCGGCCGGCGTCGTCAACCGTGGTAATCATCACCAGGCACGCGCTCGGCGCAAACAGTTTATCCCAATGCGCGGCCGGCACATCGATCTTGTTCACAGCAGTCATATTGAATTCCTCCAATCACTAATTTGAAGTCTGAAACCTAGCCGAAACAAAACCGCGCCGTCAAATGGAATTCTTCGCATCGGCGGACAAATGTTGATAGTATCGCCGCCATGATCGGACGCGTCGTTCTACTCATTCTACTCATAGTCGCAGCCACACTGCCTGGCCACGCCGCCCAGCCAACGGTGGAAACCATTCGCATCGGCATCCCCGGCAAGCTGGTCGACTTCGCGCCGTTCTTCGTCGGCATCAAGAGCGGCATCTACCGGAGCGAAGGATTGGAGCCCCAGTTCATTGTCATGCGCAGCGGTATTATCATCCCGGCGCTGCTCTCGGGCGAGCTCGACTACACGACGATCTACGGTTCGACGATTCGCTCGGCGGTGTCCGGATTGCCACTCAAGATCATCGCGACATTGATCACCAAGCAGAGTTTTTTCCTGTACGCGCAACCGGATATCAAGCGGGTGCAAGACTTGAAGGGCAAGCGCATCGCGATCTCCGGTTTCGCCAGCTCCACCGACAAAGCGGCGCGCGAAGCGCTCAAGCCGGCGGGGCTCGAAGCCTTGCGCGACGTCACCTTGATCGCCATGGGCGATACCAGTGTGCGCTTTCAGGCACTGCTCTCCGGCGCCATCGAAGCGGCGATCTTGACGCCGCCCTACACGGTGATGGCGGAGCACAAAGGCATGCGCAATCTAGTCTGGTTGGGCGATATCCTCGGCGACACGCCGTCCAACGGCCTCAGCACCAGCGTGAGAAAGCTGAAGGAGCGCCCCGACCAAGTCCAGCGCATGCTGCGCGCCAGCATCCGCAGCATGATCTACACCCGCGAGCACAAGCAGGAAGCGCTGCCGGTTCTCATGAAAGAATTCCCCGGATTGGAGCGTAACACGCTGGCCGGCACCTTGGATTTTTATTTGCAGGCCATGAGCCTCGACGGCCGCATCGGCGACGCGGTCGTCCAGGATCTGATCAACGAGCAGCGCGAGCTGCTCGGGGTGAAGACGGAGGTTGCGCTCAGTCAAGTCGCCGACTTCGGCCCGCTCAACCGGGTGGTGAAGGAACTCGGCGCCGGGAAATAGTTTGGCTGCTGCCGGACGCATTGACAGCGCGGCGAGTCATCCGCTAGGTTCGATCAGAAACTAACTTTTAACGAGGCAACCAGATGCGATTCGGCACCTTTAGTTACAATCAGCGCCGGCCTTGGGCATCCGAGAAACAGGCTTTCGAGGAACTCCTCGACCAGATCGAGCTCACCGAAAAACTCAACTTCAATGACGCCTGGTTCGCCGAGCATCATCATTCAGACTATGGCATGCTCGCCTCGCCCAATTTGATGATCGCCGCTTTGGCGCGCCGCACCGAGCGGCTGCGCTTCGGCAATTTAGTCAACGTGTTGCCGCTCTACGATCCCATGCGGCTGGCCGAGGAGTGCGCCATGTTGGATATCCTCACCGGCGGACGGCTGAACATCGGCCTCGGCCGCGGCGTGCCCAAGGACGACATGAAACATCGCCTCGACCGCGAAACCGCCCAGGCGCGCTTTGAGGAAGGCATCGAGATCCTCCTGCGCGCCTGGACCGGCGAGACATTCAGCTACACGGGCAAAGCATGGGGTTACGAAGAAATTTCTTGCCGGCCTCAGCCGCTGCAAAAACCGCACCCGCCGATTTACTATGGCGCGACATCGCCCGATAGCCCGGCGATGGTAGCCCGGCGCGGTTGGAATCTCGCGCTGTCGCGCCAGCCGCTGGCGAACTGCGCCAAAGCCATCGAGAAATACCGCGCCGAGCTCGCCAATCTTGGCCATGTCAATGGCCAAGGCGACGCCATCATGGTGCGCGATATCTACGTCGCCGACACCGACGAGCAGGCCTGGCGCGAAGCCGTTCCGGAAATCATGCGCTTCTGGCAATTAGCCACCGATAACTATTGGCGCGGCGAGACGGTTGCGGAAGCCGATCTGACCCGCTTCACCGAACGCTACGCCTACTACCCCGGCGGTTTGACGATCAAGCGCTTGGACGAATGGGGCACGTCGCTGATCGGCAGCCCCGATACTGTCGTGAAAAAAGCCCGCGCCATGATTGCGCATAGCCAAGCCTGACAGCCTGGTCGGCATGTTCCAGTTCGGCGGCCTGAAACATGAACAGGTGATGCATTCGCTTGAACTGTTCGGCACCAAGGTCATGCCGGCGCTGGGAGTTTAGCAGCACGTACGAGGGGGAAATTAGCAATGAGCGATGCGCTGCAATGGCTCGACCCGCGCGATCAACGTTTCGATTGGCTCAACGTCGCCGATTGGGAACAACCTCAGGATGACGGCTTGCAGCCGGTGCGCGTCACCAAGGCTTGGCGCGAACAGTGGCCGAAGAAGACCGCCCGCCGTGCCCGGTCGTCAGCGGGCATGACCGTGCGTTTTCGCACCGACTCGAAGAAATTAGTTTTTCGCGTCACCTTCGTCGACGTGCCGGACACGCCGCCGGCGACACCGGCTGCGGGCTGGGAGCGCTCGCGGCCAAATTTCTTCGCGCTTTACCGCGACGGCAAGTATGTCGCGAGCATGGCGGGGCTGACGCATTTCGAGCGTCAGGAAGTAACCATCTTCAACGATCGGCAACTCGCCGGCGCGGCGGAGATTCAAGTGCTGCTGCCCTTCTATTACCGCAACTCCGAGATCATCTTGCACGCCATCGGGGTCGACGCCGCCGCGCATTTGGAGCGCGCCGCGCCGGACCAGCGGCCACGGATATTTTTTCACGGCGACTCCATCACTCAAGGTCATGGCGTCACCAGCCCGCGGGAAACCTATGTCTGGCAGGTTGCCGAGCAGTTGAACTGCGTCGGCATCAACTTCGGCTTCGGCGGCACCGCCTGGGCCGATAATATCGTCGCGCAGACCATTGCCAGCCGCAACGATTGGGATGTGCTGTCGATCATGCTCGGAACTAACTCATTCGGCGGCGCGGACGCCAACGGCAAACCGGAGACCGCGGCGCAATACACGGCCAAGTATGACGCATTTTTATCGACCATCAGAGGCGCCGCGCCGACCAAACCGATACTCTGCGTCACGCCGATCCTGAACCGGGCGGATCTAGATCGAGGCGGCAATCGCAACGGCGAGCGTCCCGAGCTTTACCGTGAAGGCATCACCCGCGTCATACGCCAGCGGCAGAACAGCGATGCGAACTTGCATTTGTCAGACGGCCTGACGATGGTCAACGATCCGCTCTTCCTGCTGGTCACCGATCGCGTCCACCCCAATGACGCCGGCATGCACCGTATCGCTAACGGCGTAGCCGAAGCGCTAAAACCGTTGTTGGCGAATCTGCGCTAGTTAGCTGCTTAAAAAAAATGGGCCCGAGACGCTCGCGCTTGACAGCGTACGTCTGGGGCCCGTGGTCTAGTCAGGATAAAAGTTGCGCTTAGGCCGGCGTGGTCTCGATGCGCAAAGAGAAGATTCTTTTCGCCGCCTGCGGGATCGCGCCGACGCCGACGCTTTGCCGCGAGATCACCTTACCGGCCTCGTCGCGCACTTCCATCAGGAGATAATATTCAAGCGTTTCGCTTTCGCTGGGATTTTGCAGAGTCCCTTCGACCCACAGCGGACAGCTGGTTGGCTTGGTCCGTGGCTCGGCTCCGATTGAGACGAAGCGCAAGTTATGGCGACACATCGGGCAGGTCGCCGCGCTTTTAAGGATCGTCGCTCGGCAGTGGGGACAGCTGCGCGATTCGCCGGCCGTCGCCTGCCCCACTTTCATCCGGCGGCTCCGACTTTTTCTTGATCATGCGCATGGCCGTTGGCGAACTTGGCGACTTCGCTGGCGCTCCAGCCAAACTCGACATTACCGCGCATGCGCGACCCCGCCACCACCGTTAGCGAGGCTGCTTTGAGGTCGCCGATGAGTTGGCCGGTCTCCAGTAATTTCACTTGGGCGGCGGCGACCACGTTGCCTTCCAGTTCGCCGCCGATGGTAACATTGGCGGCCTGCACCTTGGCTGAAACCTTGGCGCCTTTGTCGATATTGAGATCGCCTTTGATTTGGATATCGCCCTTAAACTTACCGCCGATGCGAATGTCGGCGTCGCCTTCGATCTTGCCTTCGATGGTAACACCCGGGCCAAATACCGACTCGCGGCGGCCCGATGGTGCGCTTTCCTTAGGTGCCGGCGCCACCGGTGTCGGTGTCGGCGCGTTCGCGGTCGCGGTCGGAGTGGGTGTCAAAGGTGGCGGCACCTGCTGCGGTTTTTCCGCACTCACCTCGGGCGTAGCTTGATTCCACAATGCCATGGGACCTCCTGATCAAGGAAACAATTTTCGGATGGAAACGCGGGTATTATCGACAAACGGATAGTTATTGGAGCAAGCGAAGTGCCAGAGACCCAATAAACGCCTAGAATTTCTAGTAAAATTGCCATGGAGCACTCGTTGACGTAGGCCTCGGTCAAAAACCTTCGGAAATCGTCGCATCTGGCAAAAAATTACGGCTAACGAAACCCCTCTGTCAAGAAATCAACATCTAAAACGACGATTAAGCGATAACTGTCTGCGAATAGCTTCACAAAGAAAGCAGGGAATAGCAGTCGATTGACAAAATTGAACCGGCGCGCTTCGAAAAACGCCAAGAAAGAACTGTTTCGTCGAAAAACTCCGTCACTTGACCGAAGTCGGTAACCGTACTAGCGTTTATTAACGTTTACCCTATGCTCGGTAAAGCGTTTACCATGATCGTACGATGACGCGCGCGAAACGAGAGTCGATTCCGAGCCGGAACATTTCAACGAAGGGACGAATCATGAAAGCAGAACAGCCATCCGATGCCGCGCGCGAAGCCTTCCACCAGCGCATGCACGCCAACAACATGTACGGTCTGTGGGAGCTCGCCAGTCAAATGACGCCCCAGCCGCAGCCCAAAATGGTCGCCCATATGTGGCCTTGGTCGACCTTGGAGCGGATCGTCAGCGAATCGACTCAAGTGGTGCCGGTGGGCGACGAGCGGCGCGCCTTGCAGCTATTCAATCCTGGACTCAACGGCCGCTGGGCGACCACGAACAATTTGATCGCCGCGGTGCAGGTGCTGCTCCCCGGCGAAGTGGCGCGCGCCCATCGCCACACGCCGACAGCGATTCGCTTCATCATCGAAGGCAGCGGTGCCTACACCGCCGTCGACGGCGAGCGCGTCTACATGGAGCCGGGCGATTTGATTCTGACGCCAAGCTGGTCCTGGCACGACCATGGCAACGAAACCAAAGACCGCATCGTCTGGATGGATGGCCTCGACATCCCGTTGGTGGCGTCGCTGGAGGCGATGTTTTTTCAGTTTTACAGGCAGACTCAAGTGCCGGCGTCGCGGCCGGCGCACACTTCCCAAGCCATGTACGGCACCGGCCAGCTCAATCCGACCTGGGTCCAAGAAACGTCCAATGCCTCGCCGCTGCTGCTCTACTCCTGGGAACAAACCTGGCAAGCGCTGGACGCCTTGCGCGGTCAGACCGGCAGCCCATTCGACGGCATCTCGCTGAACTATCGCCACCCACAGACCGGCGGCCCGGTGCTGCCGACTATGGCTTGCCGCATCCAGCTGCTGCGCCCCGATGAACATACCCAAGCGCACCGCCACACCGGCAGCGCGGTGTACCATGTCGTCCAGGGCCAGGGGCAGACGATCATCGACGGCCAGAGCTTCGCCTGGCGCAAAGGCGACATCATCGCCCTGCCGCCCTGGTCGGTGCACGAACATATCAACGGCTCGGCGAAAGCCGACGCGGTGCTGTTCTCGATCCAAGACGCCCCCGTGCTCAACGCTCTCGGCCTCTACTACGAAGAAGAGTTCACCGACAACGGCGGCCACCAAAAAGTCACTTCAGCGTTCGGCGCGTAAGCAGTCTTAAGGCGCGACGTCCGTGGCCCGGATAGTTTGGTGGCTTGCGCAAATTTCTCGATGCACCCAAGCCGATAGGGCAGGTTTAAACCCGGCCCCTGGATTCCGATTCTTTTTGCGACTTTTGTTCTTTGCGGCCATGCTTCTTTTCGGTTGCGGTCTTCCGTGCACGATGGGACGTCTTCGTTATGACAACTCCCACCGTGGCCTTACCACGCCGCAATTGTTGACAGCGCGCCGTCGCCTCGGCTACTGTCCGCCCACGTTCAAGACCATCCTAAGAAAGCTCATTGAATGGCCGCACGCACGGGTAAAGAGTATCTCGCCGGCCTCGCCGACTCGCGCGAGATCTGGTTTGACGGCAAACGTGTCGACAGCGTCACCGCCCATCCGCTCCTGGGGCGCATGGCGCGCACCCTCGCCGAGATTTACGACCTGCAGCATGATCCCGCGCTACGCTCGCAGCTGACCTATCCCTCGCCATCCACCGGCAAGCCGGTGAGCCTGTCTTTCATTCAACCGCGCAGCATCGACGATTTGATTCGGCGCCGCGAGATGTTCAAGCACTGGGCCGATTTCAGCGGCGGCATGCTTGGCCGCACGCCGGATTATTTGAACGCGATTCTCGCCGGCTGCGCTTCGGCGAAATCCTATTTCGCGCAAAACGGCGCCGCCTACGGCGAGCGCATTGCGGCCTATTACGAACTTTGCCGCGAAAGCGATCTGTGCGCGACGCATACTTTTGTCGACCCGCAAATCAATCGCGCCCGCAGCCAGTCCGAACAGCGCGATCCCAGCGTGCCGCTGCATATCGTCGGCGAAAACAGCGACGGATTGATCGTCAGCGGCGCGCGCATGCTCGCCACCCTGGCGCCCTATGCCGATGAACTCTATGTCTTCCCGTCGCCGTCGCGCACCCAACAAAGCGACGCGCCGAAGTTTGCCTTCGCCTTCGCCGTGCCGGTGGCGACACCGGGTTTGAAATTCCTCTGCCGCGAGAGCCTCGACACCGGCGGCGCCGTCGCCGACTACCCGCTAACCGCGCGCTTCGAGGAGATGGATGCGGTGGCGGTCTTCCACGAAGTCGTCGTGCCTTGGCAGCGGGTGTTTTTGAAAGGCGATATCGGCCTGTGCAACCGGCTCTTCCGCGAGACGCCGGCGTTTCTCCACGGCATCCATCAGTTCACCGTGAAAAATCTCGCCAAGGCGGAGTTTATCCTCGGCGTCGCCAGCCTGGTCGCCGAAGCGATTGGCCGGACGGAATTGCCGGCCTACCAGCAAATGCTCGGCGAGATCGTCGACGCCGTCGAGACCGAGCGCGCCTTTTTGCGCGCCGCCGAGGCGGATGCGATCACCGACGAAAACGGTTTTGTCCATCCGAATCCGAACATTCTATCGACGGCGCGCAACTATTTTCCGAAAATCTACCCGCGTTTGATCGAAATCTTGCAGCTGATCGGCTCCAGCGGCCTGATGGCGACGCCGACAAGCCACGATATTAACTCGAGCGAACTCGGCGATGAAATCGACCGCTACTATCAGTCGGCGACGCTGATGGGCAAAGAGCGCGTGCAACTTTTTCGCCTCGCCTGGGACCTAGCGTGCAGCAGCTTCGCCGGCCGGCAAACCCTCTACGAGCGCTTCTTCGCCGGCGACCCGTTCTTGTTAATGGCGAGCCGTTACACCGGCTATGACCGCAGCGCGGCCGTGGCGCGGGTCAAAGCGATGCTGGCGCGGGCCAGGTGATTGTTGCATGCGGCCATCCTGACCGTTCCACGGGAATGGGGAAGGAATTCCGAAACGGGCGCCAACGATTTGAACGGCTTGAACGTTTTGAACAATTTGAACAAATTCAGGAGCGAATCATGAACATCGACTTCCACGCCCATATATACCCGGAAGACTATTTAAAAAAACTCGAAGCCTCCAGCGGCGACGTGCGCATCGAGACCGACGCTAAAGGCCAGAAATGGATCTTGAGCATGGGCGCGAGGGCCGGGCCGATCAATGCCGATTTCTTCGACACCGACGTGCGCGTCGAGCGCATCAAAGAACATCGCGTCGATATGCAGATCTTGTCTTCGCCCCATCCGGGCGTCGACCGTTTCTCGCCGGACGAAAGCGCCGAGATGAGCCGGATCATCAACGACGGCATCGCCAAAGCCGTGAGAAAATATCCCAAGCAGTTCCAGGGCCTCGCCATGTTGCCGCTGATCGACAGCAAATTGGCGCTAAAGGAACTCGATCGCGCCGTCCTCGATCTCGGCTTGAAGGGCATGTGCATGCTCACCAACGTCGCCGGCAAGATGGTCGACTCGGAGTTTCTCCTGCCGGTCTACGCGCGCGCCCAAGAGCTTGGCGTGCCGATCTTCATTCACCCGACCACGCCGCTGGGCGCGCAAGTCATGCAGGAGTGGCGCCTGGCGATCATTCTCGGCTTTGAGTTCGACATCGTCCTGTCGGCGACCCGGCTCGCCTACGCCGGCGTGCTCGACAAATTCCCCGAACTCAACTTCGTGATCTCCCATCTCGGCGCCGGCATTCCATTTCTCGCCGGCAGAATCGACCGCGGCTACCACGACCCCACTTGCGGCATCAAAACCAAGAAACCGACCTCGGAATACCTGCGCGATCTCTACTGCGACACCGTGTCGTTTTACCAGCCGGCTCTGATGATGGCCTATCAATTTTACGGCGCCGGCCGCATGGTGCTTGGCAGCGATTTTCCGCTGATCATCGGCGATCTGCCCGCCGCCGTGCCGAGCATCGAGCAGATGCCGATCGCGCAAAGGGAAAAACAAAAAATCCTCGGCGACAATGTGATGCAACTTTTGAAACTGAAAATTTAAATTTGCCGACAGCCGGAGCGGCCGCCGGTCGCTCTTCTTAACAATTGACGACAAAATCTCAGGAGGTGATTTATGGCCGACTACATCAGCAAGTTATTACCCCGCTTCCGCTACGGCGTCATCCAACCGCGGGCCAATGAGGAGGTTTCGCGCGCGCGCAGTTACCAGCTGTATAAACTGCTGCCGCTCGACTTCATCGAAATCGCCACCGGCCTGGGTCTGGAGAACTACACCGAAGAAGGGGTCGAGAAAGCGATCAAAAATTACTGGACCTGCGTCGACCGCCTGGTCAAAGAAAAAGTCGATCATATTATTTTCAGCGGCGCGCCCATCTCCGCGGTGCTGACCCGGACGCGGGTGCTGGATTTACTCAAGCAAACCAAAGAAAAGACCGGCATCACGGCCGACGCGCCGTTGGAAGCGCTGATCGCGGCGCTCAAGCATCTGGGACTCGCGAACATCGCCGTCGGCAGCCGCTGGGCGGACAAGGTCAACAACGCGATCATTCAGTACTTGAAAGAAGGCGGCATCGAAGTCCTCGGCATAACCAAAAGAAATCAGTGGGCATCGGATTCCTTCGCCATGAGCCTGGAAGAAGGTTTGGCAATGGCGCTCGAAGTCGGTCGGGAAGCCGCGAGAACTTGGCCCGAGGCCCAAGCCATCTCAATCCCCGGCGGTGCCGCCATGGCGCTCCACGTCATCCCCGCCATCGAGGACGAATTCGGCAAACCGGCTTTCACCAACATGAGCACGGAGGTGTGGAACGATTTAGTCCGCCCCGGCATCATCCCGCCAGTGCAAGGTTGGGGGAAATTACTCGCGGGTGGAAAGTAACAGCGCGAATGTGTTCGCGACCGATTGGAACATCTGGAACGTTGGGAACGGCTGGAACGATTTTTAAAGTCAACGCCAACGGATTCGATTAGAACCCGATCCCTAACCCAAACGAGGAGCCCCGGCGCCCGTCGAAGTTGCGCTCGTATTGGCGGCGCTCGTCCTGGCGCACGCGCTCGATCTCGTCTTCCATCTTGTTACCGAGCCACTCGGCGTCGGGGATGAGCTGCTCGGAATTGACCGCATCGTTGCCCGGGCCGCTGTCCAGATGAATCTCGATCGCTTTGCGAATTTCCCGCAGCGGATCCCAATAGGCCTCGAAGGGCCGGCTGCGATTGATAAACTCGAGCCAATCATAAAGCCCGCGCATGGCGCTGCGGATCTCCTTGGTCCCCCGCGCACGATCGTCGGTCCGCACCAGCGTGAGACCGAGATAAAGCCGTGCCAGGTGATCGTTCGGATCCAAACTGAGTGCGCGCTCCAGCGACTGGCGCGCTTCGGCATAGCGCTTGGTTGCGTATTGCGTACGGCCGACGTAGGTCCAGATACCTTCGCGGAAATAAACCGAATGATAGACGTAGTTGGGATTAGCCTGCGCCGCTTGGAGAAAGTAAGGCAGCGCGAGCTCGGGATCGTTCACCAGCAGGGCGCGCCGGCCGGACTGAACCTGGCCCGCGGTGTTGTAGGCGGCGCAGCCGGCGAGGAGAACACTCACCCAGACCCATGCGAGCCTTTTTACTATCTTCATACGATCAAAAACTAGGTCCCTCGACAGGTAATGTCAATGACGCCGCGGCGCGACTCACCCTCGCTCTCGAATTTCCGCCTCTCGTCGGAATAACGGCCATCTGTTCGATCGACTCAGGACCCTCATGCATCGCTCGAGACCATGTTACTTCTGACTGAACGGCGCTTCATTCACTTCTGCGCCAGTTCGGCCATCGCTTCATTGACGAAGCGCAGGTCCATGTACTCCGCCGGCTTGCGCTTCGGTTTGATGTTCAACGCGATCGCTTGCCACTGCGCCATCAGCTCCACGCCCTTTTCCGTCGGCACCGGCACCAGCGCGTCTTTGATCATCTGGTAGGCATCCTGCGCCGCGTCGCGCTCGAGGCCGAGGCGCTTGATCAAGACTTGCAGCGCATCTTCCGGGTTGTCGCGGGTGTGCAGCACCGAGCGGACGATGGCGCGGACCATGCGCTTAACCATCTGCGGGTTCTCTTTAATAGTCTTGCTATGCGCCGCCAGGCCGGTGAACGCCGTGTCTTTGAAAATATCCGCCAAGCTCACCAGCCGCTTGAGCCCCGACTTCATCGCCAAATAATCCGCCGGCGGCGCCAGCAACGCCGCCGAGATGATTCCCTGCTTCATCGCCGCGATCTTGGGCTCGTTGCCCGGCAAGCCGATATACTCGACATCTTTGTCGGGATTGATCTTGTTGAGTTCGAGCAACGCCTTGGTCCCCGCCGCCGTCGAGCCGCCGAAAGTCACGCCGATCTTCTTACCTTTCAAATCGGCGATCTTGTGAATATCGGGCGTCACCACCAGCGAAAACGTCGGCCGGCCGACCTGCTGGGCGAGCAGAATGATATCGTTGCCCTCCCACACCGCCGGCATTTGCGGCCCGATGGAAAAAATAAAATGGATCTGATTGGCGATCAGCGCCTGCACCGCCGTCGACGCGCCGCGGACAAAAATCAGCTCTAGATCCAACCCCTCGCGCTTAAAAAAGCCGCGTTCCTGGGCCACCATCATCGGCAGGATCTGCACGCTCGGCGACGGGAAACGCCCCGCGCACCGGCTGGGCGCGAGCCACGGTGAAACTGCCGCAGATCATGATCATCGAAGTAACCAGTGTTCGCCACATAGGATTTCCCTCCAACAATGCTCTGTTCTCTTAAAGCGCTTACGCATGGCCGTCAAGCACAATTTGCCAATGGCTCGATGCTCGATCGCGCTACGCTTGAGCGTGACAGATCCTCACTGGCTGACTGACGATCCATCACTCCTTAATTCCAATCCTTTCTGACTTGCAGTTCCGCCCCGTTCCAGGATAACTGTCAGCCGAATCTGGAGGTATTTCTTGAAAATCACCAATGTAAAAGCATCGATCCACCGGGTGCCGGTGGAGGTGCCGCTGCTCAAGGAAAAAATCGTCACGCCGATCGTTTTCACCAGCGTCGAAACCGACATGGGCGTCACCGGCTACGGCCTGACTCGCGGTGGACAGCGGTTCGGCATGAAGGAATTCATCAACCGCGAAGTCGCGCCGTTCTTGCGCGGCAAGAACCCGCTGGAGACCGAGCGAGTCTGGAATGACTTGTTGAAACAATTCAACGCCCGCGTGCAAACCGGCATGTGGAGCTCGGCGGTGAGCACCATCGACATCGCCCTGTGGGACATCAAGGGCAAGCATTACGAAGAACCGGTCTGGCGCCTGCTCGGCGGCGCGCAAAACCCGGTGCAGGCCTACGTCACCTTCGGGCTCAAACAATACAAGAAAGAGCAGTTGGTCGAGGTCGCCAAGCAGCTGGTCGCCCAAGGCGAGAAGCGTTTGAAAATGGTCGTCGCCGTCGATCCGGAGAATCCCAAAGTCGACGCCGAGCGGGTCAGAGCGGTGTGCAAAGCCGTCGGCGACGACGTCGAGATAATGATCGATGCCAATTATTTATTCTCGTACAATCGCGCTCTGGAGCTGTGCAAGATGGTCGAGCCCCTGAACATCACTTGGTTCGAAGAGCCGGTGTATCAAAACGACGCCCTGCTGCTCGCCGATCTGCGGCGCCACACGTCGATTCCCATTGCCGCCGGCCAAAACGAAGGGCACCGCTTTCGCCATAGAGAACTGATCGCCAACCGCGCAGTCGACATCGCCCAGCCCAATGTCTGCTCGGTCGGCGGCTACACCGAAGCGGTAAAAGTCGCCGCGCTGGCGCAAGCGTTCAACCTGCCGATCGCCAACGGCGGCGGCTGGCCGCATCATAACATGCATCTGCAAGCCGCCATGGCCAACGGCTGGCGCGTCGAGTTTCACTTCGAGATGTGGGGCGTCGGCGATAAGATCTACCAAGAGCCGCCGGCGCCGGTGAACGGCTGGGTGACCTTGGCGGAGACGCCGGGACTCGGACTCGAACCGCGCTTCGATGCGCTCGAAGAGTTTGAGGAGAAGTGAACATTTTGGTTCGATTTTGCATTGATGGGGACAAGACATTGAACAGAAAATGTTGGATGCAATGGTGGCTTCGTTCCGACAATCTAAAATCCAAATCGAAAATCTAAAATTGGTGGGGTGGTCACCATCGTTCTCACTTTCGTATCGTGGGGCTGCGGTCGCAGGCTCAGCAGCCAACGAAAATCCCGCGGATAGGGTTCCAAGGTGCGTCCTCCCCTGCGGGTTTGTCGGCCCGCACCGAGGCATTCCGGCAAGGTATGCGCGACTTGGGATACGTGGAGGGGAAAAACATAGTTATTGAGTTGCGATTCGCAGAGGGAAAGCTAGATCGCCTGAATGAGTTTGCGGCTGAATTCGTGCGCCTTAAGGTAGACGTCATTGTTACGGCTGCTCCGTCATCAACCCGTGCCGCCAAGCAAGCAACTCTACGATTCCCATTGTCATGGCATTTGATAATGACCCTGTTGCCAATGGGTTCGTCGCCAGCCTGGCGCGGCCTGGCGGAAACATCACTGGATTGTCGACCCTTGGCCCGGAGATAAGCGGAAAACAGCTCGAGCTTCTGAAGGAGATTGTTCCCAGCCTCTCCCATGTGGCCGTGCTTAGAACTTCGACCCTTCCCCAAGCACCACAGTTAAAAGAGTTCGATCTCGCCGCAGGGGCGTTGAAGTTGCAGCTTCAACACCTAGACGTACTTAAGTGCCAAGGATATTGAGACCGCATTTCGAGCCGCGAGCAAGGGACGTGCTGAGGCAGTCCTCGTGCTAGCCAGCCCCATCCTCGATTCTCATCAAAACACAGATTAGTCGAGCTCGCGGCAAAGAACCGCCTCTCCGCGATGTATAATCATTCCGACAGAGTGGTGTCGACGGCCGAGGGCTGATGACCTACAGCGCCGAGCGTGCCCGACCTGGATCGCCGCGCCGCTACATACGTGGACAAGATTCTAAAGGGAAGGAAGCCCGCCGATCTTCCCGTCGAGCAGCCGATCAAGTTCGAGTTCATCGTCAATCTGAAAGCGGCCAAGCAGATCGGCCTGACGATTCCACCGAACGTGCTGGTGCGGGCCGATCGGGTCATCCGATGATAAAGGCAACATGCAATGGTAGGAGCGGATAACGGAGCGCGGGTTTTTCGACCACGCAATTAACCGCGGACGGATATTTCCGCGCTCCAATGCCGCCCGTACGAAGCGCCGACAAGCAGTCCGGTCCGTACCTAGTTCCGAGCAATCCGCAATCGAAACGTCCAAAATCGTATCGAGGACAGAACAATGACACAATCCATAGCCAACTTCATCTTAATCGCGATGTTCGGCTTTTACGCCCCGCCGGCGCCCGCTCTCGGCGCCGACAAAGTCACCATGAGTTCGACCAATATCACGGCCTTCGACCTCGATCAGATCGTTGCATTAGCGAAAGGTTTCTTCGCCAAGGAGAACATAGAGTTCGAGCCGACCTACATGCAGCCCGACCTGGTGATTAAGGCTTTGCTCGCCGGCACCGTCGACTTGGCGAAATCGGGCACCCACTTCGGTATGATCGCGGCGACGCGGGGCGGCGAGTTGAAGGTCATCGGCGGCTCAACCTACGGCTACGCCTATCAAGTCATTGGCCAGCCGCAGTTCAAGACTCTTGCTGATCTAAAAGGCCAGAAAATCGCCGGCGCCGGCGTGGCCAGCATCACTACGACAATCTTCAAGGACGTCATGCAGCGCCAGGGCATCCCGCCGTCGGCATACACGATTCTATCCATCGGCGGCAGCGCGGAGAGGTTTCAAGCAGTGGCGTCCGGCCAAGTCGCCGCCTCTCTCGCCGAAGCGCCGCCCTATAACTTTCGCTCCATCGACTCTGGTAAACGCGTGCTGCTCAACTATTCCGACGAAATTAAGAGCATCCAATACGGATCTTACTTTGCCTCGAAAACAAATCGCTGGCGCAGAT
>CAVXEP010000032.1:0-545991 GCA_963760795.1 uncultured delta proteobacterium | reverse complement strand
TCTCCCGAGCCGGGGGAGCGCGGGTCAAGAATCGCTATTTTGCCTTTCCACTTGGCATCGAGCAGGCTGTCCCAGGAGCTAATCTCTTCAGGTTTGACCAGCGTCGTGTTGTACCAAATAGTTTCGGTCATGTAGGCGGTAAAGCCGTAGATAAATTTCTTGGCGTTGTCGGCCCAGATGTGGCCGCCCCACCAGTGCTTGGGATCGCGCACTTCCGGCAGGAGCAGCGCCGGCATCACCGGTTCGAGAAGATTTTGCGCCAACAATCCGGTGATGATCGAGGTCGTGCCACCGATATGAAGATCGATGCCCTTCACACCGGCGCTTTGCTCTTCGACTATCTTATTGATGTTGCTGGCGCCGCGCGCGACGCTCAACTCCAATTCGATTCCCGGAAAAGCTTTTTGAAAACCGCTTTCGAATTCCTTGCGCAGCTCGGCGCTGGTCGGAATCGACACGACGACGCGCCCTTCCTTCTTGGCGGCCTCGACGACCTTGTCCCATTCCGGGTTTTTCGTTTGAGAGAAACCGGGTGGCGCTAGCAAAAGCGCAGCGATCAGGAGAGACGCCAGTGTCGCGATTCGAGTTTGAATCATGAAATACCCCTAGCCTAACAGTTTGCGCGCTAAGGCCGCGGCCGGCTCGCGCAATCGGTTTATTTTATCCTCCGACTGGTTCTCACGCCGGTAGTATTGCTCGACGGTCAAGTGGTCTTTCGCCGGCAGGACGCCGAACTCGCGCAGCCACTTTGAGTCGACGTCAAGCCGTCGCGTCGGTTGATGCATTGCCTTGGTATAAACTTCCTGGCCTTCCCGGCCCATGAACCAATTGAGAAAAAGCTTGGTGGCATGGGGATGAGGCGCGTTCTTGAGGACCACCAGATGGCCGCTGCCGCCGCTGACATAGACACCTTCCTTGGGTACGGGAAGCGGCGCTACCGGCAGATCCGGCTTTGATGAAAGGCGCGTAGGAATAGTAAGTGAGTCCGAGGACCAGCGCGATTTTACCCTTAGCGAGAATCTCCGCCAGCACCCGTTGGTCGCGGCTCAAGGACAGTTTCTGGCCCACCAGCTTGCGCAGGTAATCCTCGCCCTTCACCTCGCGCAAATAGGACCACATGGACGCTCCCGACCCGGGCGTGCGCGGATCGAGAATACCGATCTTGCCGATTAATTTTTCATCGAGCAGATCGTCGAAGCTGCGGACATCTTCGGCTTTCATCAGTTGGGAATTGAACCAGAGACTTTCCGACTGATAGGCCAGGGTGGCGTAGACGAATTTTTTCGGGTTATCGACCCAGATATGACCGCCCCACCACTGTTTGGGATCTCTGACTTCGGGCAGCAGCATGTAGGGTTCTAACGGGTCGACAACACCCTCCGGCAACATACCGGTCACCACCGACTCGCTGCCGCCCATGTGCAGGTCGACGTAGCGCACACCGGCCTTGGACTCGTCGATCATCTTGCGCACCAGCATCGATGCCCGGCCGACAATGGGCTCGACATCGATGCCGTAGCGCTTCTCAAAAAGCTTTTCGATACCCGCGCGCAGCTCGGCGCTGGCCGGCAAGGACACCACCACCTTGCCTTCCTTCTTGGCAAGCTCAATGGTCTTATCCCAATCGGCTTGCCAAGCAGGTTTCGCAGTTTGCGCGCATACCGCGAGTGGAATCGCTATAAGGGCGCACAGCATGCCGATCAGTTTGAAGGCGGCTTTTAAAGCCACCCTTACATTTCGCATTTCTTCCATGGCATTTTTTGCATTCGTTACGGCAAATCTAGTCCAACAGTTTTCGCGCCAGCGCGGCGGCCGGCTCGCGCGATCGGTTAATCTTATCTTCGGACTGATTCTCGCGCTTATAATACTGCTCGATGGTGATGACGTCCTTCGCGGCTGAGATGCCGATGTCGCGTAGCCATCGGGTATCGACATCGAGGCGCCGCGACCCTTGTCCCAAGGCCTTGCCATAAATGTCTTGCCCTTCTTTGCTCAAAAACCAGTTCGCGAATAAATTGCCGGCGTTGGCGTGCGGCGCATTTTTCAAAATCACCAGATGCCCGCTACCGCCGCTGACGTAAGTGCCTTCCTTTGGCGTCGGCAGCGCTTGGATCGGTAGTCCGGATTTGATGAACGTGGCAAAGGAATAGTAACCGAGTCCCATGACGATACTACTCGTGCCCTTGGCAAGATTTTCCGCCAAGATCCGCTGGTCCCGGCTGATCAATAATTTTTGCCCGACCAGACGCTTCAAATAATTCTCGCCTTTGATGTCCCTCAAATAAGCCCACAGGGAACCGCCCGAACCCGGTGTGCGCGGATCGAGCAAACCGATTTTACCTTTAAATTTTTCGTCGAGCAGGTCGTCGAATGAGTGGAATTCTTCACCTTTCAATCTCTGTGGGTTGTACCAAAGAGTTTCCGATAAATGAGCCATGGAGGTGTAAGCAAACCGTTTTGCGTTATCGACCCAGAGATGGCCGCCCCACCATTGTTTGGGATCGCGCACTTCGGGAAGCATCATGGCCGGCTCGACCGGTTGGAGAATTCCCTCGGGCAACAATCCGGTAATCACCGACTCACTGCCACCGATATGGACGTCAACGTAGCCCACTCCCGCGCGCGATTCATCGATGATTTTTCTGATCACGCTGGTCGCGCGACCGACCACCGGCTCGACGTCAATACCGAAGCGTTTCTCAAACTGCTTTTCGATGGCCGCTCTGAGTTCGGCGCTGGTGGTGAGCGAAACCACCACCTTGCCCTCTTTCTTGGCGAGCTCGATGGTCTTGTCCCAATCCGCTTGCCAAGCCGGTTTTGCCGTTTGCGCGCCGGTGACAGGCGGCAAGGCAAGGATGCAAGACAAGGTCAGGCAGATGCAGAGTTTCATGAGAAGATTTCGCATGTCGGGCGTTGGGTTAGAACGTATCATTTTGCTAGCCACCACGGACACGAAGATCGAAGAGCGCGGGTGCAAGCCCCGCCCCGATATTTCGTCTTTTTTTTGCGTTCTTTGCGGCCAAAAATCTTTTCCTCTATAGACCCGCGTAATCGAAGTGCGGCATCTCAGACGGCACACCAAGTTTCTTGATGGCCGCCTCGAAGTCGATACGAAACTGCGGATCTTCATCCTCGTATTCGATCAGGGTGCCGCCTTCGCGGGTGCTGGTGCGCACGCCTTCTTTGTTGATCGCGCGCCAACAGCCGAGCAGATATTTCCCCGATTGGCCGCTATAGCGAAACGCCAGCTGGCGCGCCTGCTCTTTACCGGTGTTGAAATGTTGGTGGAACCAGCCGCTGGGCGGGCTAAATACGCTGCCTTCGCACCAGTCGACGCGCACGACTTTATCGGCGTTACCGTTCTTATAAGGACGCAACCCAGCCTCCTGGGGCCACATGAGCGTGTAACCCTGGGAACGCAGGATGAGTAAGATCGCGCCGCCCTGGTGGAAATGCGCCTTGTGGTAGCGCCCCACCGGCCACTCGGCGATGTGTCCGACCAGGCTGCTACCGCCCATGTCGAAGGACGTGATCTTCACGCCGAAGCCTTTGGCTTCCGATGGATCAACCAGGGCACCGCGGGCGTCGGCGATGAAGTTAGTTTCCCAATTGATAAAACCGCCGAGTTCCTTGCGCGAGTTGGTCGGCACGAAGTAATTACTTTCGGCGTCGAAGCGGTCGCCAAACTTATAATCGCTACCCATGACGAATGGAATATTGTGCAGCAGGTCGATCATCAGCGGCGCGCTGGTAACGGCGAGAAAGAACACCGGCTCTTTGCTGCCGTTGATCATCCGATGGCGCGTATTGAGCGGGATGGCGAATAGGCTGCCCTGATGCCACTCGAAATGCATTTTACGTTTCTCTTCGCCGGCGGACCAAAGTTCGGTGGCGCCGATGCCCTTGATAATGTAAATCAATTCTTCGTAGAGATGATTTTCCGCATTGAGCGCGCCGCCGGGAGGAATTTCACTGACATACATGCCGGTGAAACCTTCCATCCCTTTCAAGTCGATGAACGCGCCCTTGCCGCCAGTGCGCTGCCAAGGTTGCAGCGCCAATTGCGTCACATCCTCGACGCCGTACCCCTCGACCACCGGAATCGCCTCTTGCCGCATCCATATTTCATAACTGGTATCGCGTTTCGCCACGGTCAGTGTCCTTTCACTTCTTTGTGTTGAAAATAATCGCCTTGGACGACTTTCTCGGCGAGACGGTCGTCTTCGTCATCCCAAAGCCCCAACGGATAGCCGTACCAGGGCTCCTTAAGATTTAGTTGGGGCATCTCCGCCTCCTGCCAGATCTTCAGCGCTTGCTCCATGTACAGCTTCTTCGGCAAACCCACCGGTGGAAACGGCCCCTTGCGGGTCGCGTCGATCAACAAACCCGAGCAACCCACGGCACCGGGAAAACTGCGCTCTTCGCGGCCGCGCATGAGCGAGTGCGCCGACGGATCGAGCAGCGGCGAGCGGCCGGTGCTGATCTCGACATCCTGGTGCGGCTGCATGGCGAAACTCATCGCCCACATGACCATGTCGGGGTCTTTCGGGTCGATATCTTCGTCGACGACGATAATCATCTTGCTGGTCGGGTCCATGCCGGAGGCGGCGTGCAACGCTTGGCGCGGTTTGCTCGGGTGACTCTTCTTCATGCGGATCACCCACCAGTTCCAGCCGCCGCCCATTTCTGGGCAGGCGACTTCGAGCACTTCCGGCATGGCGCAGCTGTAGCGGAGAAAATTGTAAAGCATCATCTCGCGGCAGGTGCGCGAAATACCATTGGACTCGCTCGGTGGCAGGCCGACCAAGATCGCCGTGAAGATGGCGTTGCGCCGCATGGTGATCGCTTTGACTTCGATCACCGAGCGAAATTCCCGCTCGACCATCAAATAGCCTGGATAATCGCTGAACGGCTCACCGCGCTCCTTGCGCTCGATGGAAATCTCGCCTTCGATGATGATCTCAGCCTCGGCCGGAACTTCCAAAGGGATCGTCTTACACTGCACGACATCAACCGGTCTGCCGCGAATGCCGCCGGCAACGGCAAGTTCGTCGACGCCGTAAGGCAAATTGGCCGCCGAGACAAAAGTCACATCGGGTAACGAGCCGAGCACGATCGCCACCGGCAGCGGCTCCTTGCTGCTCACCGCGCTGCGATGATGATAAAGCATCGCATGATGCACCGGTGCGATGCCGGCGATCAAATGATGATCGCTGCGGAAGTGGCCGCTGTACATGCCGACATTGCGCACGCCCGACTGCGGATCGACGGTAATAAACGGCGCGGTGGCGCGAATGCCGCCGCTGAATCCCGGCTCTTCCACCGGCGCCGGCAAGCCGGTGACTCCGAATTTTTTCAGCTCTTCGCCGGTATAAACAATCTCTTGAACCGGCGCGGCGGCGACCCGGCGCGGCTCGATCGGTTTCGCCAGGGCGTTGCGCCACTTTTCGTATATTTCCAATGGCTGCTCGCAGCCGAGACCGAGCGCGGCAATCTCGCGCGACGAGCCGTAGACTCCAGTGGCAACGCGCAGTTCATGCTTCTTGCCGCGGCTATCGAAAACGTTTTCATATAAAAACGCTTGGCGTTGGTCATCGGCGATGCCGCGGTACTGTAGCCGCATCAGCGGCATCAGCTCGCTGTCCTTGTTCACTGGACGAGTCCAAGTGTGGAGTTTGCCGCGCTTTTCCAGCGCCTTAAGATAATCGCGGAAATCCGAAAAATACTCTCCTGGCATGCCGCACACTCCCCTTTGGCCGCCGCCGGCTTAAAGTTATTTTAGTAACGCCGTCGCCAACTTCTGCGCCGGCTCCCGCACTTTGTCGAGCTTTTCTTCGGATTGGTTCTCGACCTGGAGAAACTCTTTGACAGTCATCTGATCCTTGGCCGCGATCACGCCGGTTTCGCGCAGCCACTTGGTATCGACATCCAAGCGCCGGGTCGCTTGGCCCAACGCTTTGGCGACGATCTCCTGGCCGTCGCGGGACAACAGCCAATTGACGAAAACTTTCGTCGCATTGGGATGGGCCGGGGTTTTGATGATCGCCAGGTTGCCGCTGCCGCCGGTACCGTAAGTCCCTTCTTTCAGTGCCGGCACCGGTTTGACCGGCAGGCCGGCTTTGATGAACGGCAGCAGGCTGTACGAGGTCAGACCGATCATGACCGCCACGTTGCCCTTGGCGAGATTTTCACCGAGCAACCGTTGATCGCGGCCGAGGACGATGTCTTGGGCGATGAATTTTTTTAGATACTCTTCGCCCTTCACCGCCCACATGTGAGCCCAATTGGAATCCCCCGCGCCGGGGGTTCGAGGATCGAGAAAGCCGATCTTGCCTTTCCATTTCGGCTGCAAGAAATCATCGTAGGAACGGAAGTCCGCCGGTTTCGCCAGATCGGTGTTAATCCAGATGCTCTCGGTGAGATAGGCTTGGAACATGTAAATAAATTTTTGCCCGTTATCGACCCACATATGGCCGCCCCACCACTGCTTGGGCTCCTTCACCTCGGGCAAAACCAGCCAGGGCTCGATGGCATCGAGAATCCCTTCATCGAGCATCCCCGACACCGCCGACGATGAACCGCCGATATGCAAATCGAAGTGACGCACTCCAGACTTGAACTCATCGGCCATGCGCCGTACGCCAGCACTGCCGCGGGCGGTGAACACTTCGACCTCGATGCCGAAGCGTTTGCGAAAATGCTCTTCCAACTGCTTGCGCAGCTCCGCGCTGGCCGGGATCGAGACCGTGACCTTACCCTCTTTGCGTCCGGCATCGACGATCCGTTCCCAATCCGCGGCCGCAGGTGGTCTAATTGCCTGGCCAAACACCAGTGACGCGCAGTCGCAAAGCAATCCGAGCAGTAAGAGATGAAATGCGATCCATCGCGGAAAAATAATTCGGATTTGCTTAGTCACTAGCACACCTGAGAGCACCAAAATTGGCTGGACTGATAAAGCTTTAAAATTAAATATTATATATGTCAAGTAATAATCACGTGTTTTATCAAGTACTAGCAACGCCCAGCACCCCAAAGATGTGTCGAGGGGAGGGTGGCTCGGTAGTCGCCGCGTGTGGCGCGAACGGGCCGACGATGAACTGCAAAGATGACCGCATCGCCTGTTCAGGAGTGAGCACTTCAACAGGAGACTGCCGGCGTGGCTGTCGGGCGCGGAGAACTAATTCGTTCGCCGTCAGAATCTTCGCTGCGCCGACATAGGACGCAGATAACTTGACAAGGAAACACGCTGCCGCCGGGTCAAGAGAAGCAAGATAAATAGAGTACGTATTCGCAAATTGATCCGCTTCGAGATAAATTACCTAGTCGTATTGGCGAAGAGAAGGAAGACGTCAAAGAGGAAGCGAGCCGTCGTAAACGGCTGAGATACCAAACGATCAACAGAATGAGCATTACACTACCACCCGAGCAACAAGCGATCAGGGACAAGTGCATTCATCCCGCCGGTACTTTCACCGAGTTCAGACAGGAGGACGTTGAACAATCGATCCCGGAGCGATTCGAAAAGATAGTAGCCAAGTGTGCCAACCGGGTTGCTGTCAAGACGAGGGAATGCATGCTGACGTACGCCGACCTCAATAGAGCCGCCAATCACGTCGCGCAGACTATTCTCTCCCAACGAGGCGAAGGTGCGGAACCGATTGCGCTACTGGTTGAGCAAGGCATTACCGCGGTTGTTATGTTGCTCGGAGTGCTCAAAGCGGGCAAATTCTATGTTCCCTTGAACCCGAGTTATCCTCGTGAGCGGTTGGTTGACGTCGTGAGAGATGTTGAGCCTGCTCTCATCTTATCTAGTTCGCGCCATTTCTCGTTGGCTTGGGACCTTGCTGAAGGCAAGTGTCACGTCGTCGATTACGGCAGCCTCGATGCTAGCCGTTCGGAACTCGAACCAAAACTTGAAATACCTCCTGACGCACTCGGTTATTTGTTTTACACGTCTGGCTCGACAGGACGCCCAAAGGGAGTCCCGCAAAGTCAGAGAAATATTCTCCATCAGATTTTGACTTATTCGAATGGGCTCCACATCTCTCCCGATGATCGTATCACGATGCTGCACTCTCATTCGTTCAGCGCCTCCCGCTTAGACATATTCGGTGCGCTGCTCAACGGAGCGACCTTGTTTCCCTTATCCGTAGCCGAGGCCGGCATCACGAGTCTGATAAACTTGCTTAAAGACGAGAAAATTACGATATCTCATTGGATACCAACGCTCTTTCGTCACGTCGTTAACGTTCTCGGCGAACACGAGCAGTTTCCCATGATGCGAGTAGTCGTATTGGGCAGCGAACCCGTCGTACTCGGCGATATCGGCCTGTATAAAAGTCATTTTACCGAAGACTGTAGTTTAGTAAATCGCTTCGGTAGCACCGAGACAGGTAACATCTGCTGGAATTTCTTTAATCATCAATCAGAACTTTCATCGGATGTGGTTCCAGCGGGATATCAAGTACCCGGCGTTGACGTTTTCATGATCGATGAAAAAGGCGCAAAAGTGCACACCGGCGACGTTGGCGAGGTGTGTGTGCAGAGTCGCTACTTATCGAAAGGGTACTGGAACAGGCCGGAATTGACGCAAGCAGTGTTTTTTCCCGACCCAAGCGGAAGCGACCGGCGCATCTACCTGACCGGCGACCTGGGTCGTATGCGTGCGGACGGTTGTTTCGTTCACTTGGGCCGAAAGGATTCTCAGATCAAAATTAGAGGGTTCCGCATTGAACTCGGAGAAATTGAAGCGGTACTACAGCAGCACTCGATGATACACGAGACAGTGGTCATGGCCCGTGACGAAATATCCGGCGACAAGCGGCTGGTGGCTTATGTTGTAACGGCGAAAGAAACTGCTCCTACAACCAATGAACTGAAAAGTTTTCTCAATGAGAAGCTTCCAGAGTACATGGTACCTTCGGCTTTCGTCTTTTTGGATTCTTTACCGCTCACCGCCACCGGTAAGGTAGACCGTAAAGCTCTTCCGCCCCTCGATCCCGCTGAGCCCTTGGTTGACCAGCTTTGTGTGGCACCTCGCACTGCCGTCGAAGAGTTATTGGCAAATCTCTGGGTTGAAGTTCTGAAAGTCCAGAAGGTCGGCATCCACGACAATTTCTTTGATCTGGGCGGGCACTCTATGCTCGGTATCAAAATGATCTCGCAACTGCGGCGGAAGCTGGGCGTGGATTTGCCCGTGCGCATTTTGTTTGAAGCGCCGACAATTGCGCAATTTGCGGCCCGTCTTGAACATCCATCCAAACCGATGGTCAGCTCGAACGGGAAAGCTACTTATTCCCATCTCATTGAGCTTCGTAGCGGACCGAACCAAAAGCCGATATTTTGCTTTCCCTATCTCTGCGGTGTCCTGGGCGACTACACACACTTCCTGAGGCTCGCGAAGTACATGGAGGAATATTCATTCTATGGCCTCCAGGCAAAAGCCGTCGACAGCCATACGCCGCCGCACGCATCCGTTGAAGAATTGGCAACAAACTATGTCCAAGAGATAGAAGATTTTCATCCCAACGGTCCTTATTACTTAATCGGCGACTGCGCCGGAGCGCCTGAAGCCTATGAAACGGCCCGACAATTGTCGAAGAGGGGGAAAATAGTGGGCTTACTGGTGCTGTTGGATGCTCGAGGCCCATATTTACCGGGCAGGTATTGGCGCCTAGGACCCTATTCGATAAAGGATTTGGATCTTTTACGTAGCCGGTTACTAAGTTCACGATTCGGGATATGGTGTAGGAATTTGGTAGCAGCGTCAAGTTTCCATTGGCAAGAGAGCCAGAAGCTTCCGAATGGCGAACGAAGTCGTTATTTAGCTGCGAAAGCTCTTAAGCGGCTAAAAACTCAACTTGGAGTGTCGCAGGAGTACTCCCCGGAACCATCCCCGGAGTCTGAAGAGGTTCTCAGCGCAAGTGAGGAAGAGCTTCTACAACATGTCGCTCGCGCTCGAGGCCAGTATCGGAGCAACTGGCCGAGCGACTATCCTGGCCGGCTTGTTGTTATCATTAATGCACAATGGTACGGGTTCGATCGCACGTTTGGCTGGGCAGAAACGGCTGCCGGAGGTGTCGAGACCTACGCTATTCGTGGGGACCATATTTCTTACATGCTTGACTATGTACCATTGGTCGCCGACCAGTTACGGGCATGTCTAGAAAAGCTCCTGTGAAGAGACATGTGCCGCCAACCGGTTTAGCCCGTGATCGTTTGCGCTGCCCCGCATTACTGCTCTGCCACTAAACAGTCTGCGATTCTGCCCGCTATGATTGCCAGCGCGATATGGGTTCACACTCCGCTAACTCTTGTTTTTCACCACCTGAATTGCGGAACAGGATAAAGGGACACCCATTAGCCAGCGGGTCAAGTAGGCCAGACGTTTCCCGTGAAAAGAATTTACTTCTTTCCCCTATTATTCTTCTTGCACAAGCGGTGATCTCTCGGTAACGCGCCCCTTTGTGAGCACGGTCATTGACGTTTAAGGAACATCGCCGAAGAGGTCTTGATTGCGATGAACTCTTCGCTGGTGGAATTCAGGATTTCGAGGATGTGCGAGGAATTCTCCAGGTGTCGGGAAACCATATCGATCTCCCACCCAAAACTGGACGCCATTCTCGAAGAGCCTCCGCCCAGTCGGCAACCTTCGCATGACTCTATTGGCGCCGCGGGTATCCTATTCCTGAACTGCGGAAAGGTTAGCCCGCCTGGAAGCGCAGGTGATTCTTCGGTCGTTGCGCCGGCGCTGTCCGAATCTGCGTTCGGGCAATTTAATTGCGATTCCTGCGGGCAGGACAATCTTGTGCCGATTTCCGACGGTCTTTCAGTCGAGGTTCAACGTTGGTTCGGACCAATACTGGTTGAACGGTTGCTTGTTTTCACGCCTTTTATCATATCTTGATCGCCCGCATCTCCCCACCACCATTTACCATGAACAATAGGCTCTTCCACATGTAGTCCGTGTTTCAGATAAATGCTCCTAATAAAATTTTCATCATAAGCAACAACGTGTTCAGGGTCATCCTTATTCGCCACGCGACATACTTCAGAACCATATGCGAAGGGGAATTTGTTGGTGGCCCATCCCGCCTCAATGCCTCTTAGCGACGTAGGAGTTAGCAGATAGTAAGTAATCATGGATATCCCATTGGGCTTCAAGACCCGCGCGATCTCGGCTAGGTAGTGGTCCAGGCTTTCGGGGACGAGATGTGTAAAAAGAGACCCGAGTTGCACAAAATCAAAGGTCTCGTCTTTATGCGGGAATCTGTACTCAGATGCCTGGTATTTTCCTTGCGGGTTGTAGTGTGTATTGTACACATCGGCGTGTATAAAACGAAAATTGGGAAATTTGGGGGTGATGTTTGTACTGCACCAGTTAATTGCGGAGGCAACTATGTCAAACCCTTCATAGCTGCCTTCAGCAGTTAGATACTTTGTCAGTGCTATCCCGAGCTTACCGTTTCCGCATCCTACATCTAAAACTTTGTCGCTTGGCTTGAGTCCAAACTGTCGCACCTCCTTCAAATACACCGGGATCTGGCTTTTAAAATGGTCCACGCTACTGGACCCATCATGAATGATCCTCCACGGAGGGATGAGACTGTCCCGACGTCCTAAAAGCAGATCTAAACCATCTGACAGGCGATAATAACATCCTCTTAGCAAATCGTTTTTCATATGGTTTATAACCGATCCTCCCGTCAACAAATAAACTCAAAACTACCCCGTCCTTGGTTAACCTGCCGATCGGAACGCCTCGGCCTGTTTAAATCGAGACGGTCACACAGGAATTTTCTCAACAAGGATGGAGTTGGGGTGAGAACTTTACAGGTTGTTTAAAAACTCAAAACTCCACAGGTAATGGCATTTGCGCGAGCATAGCGATAGTTGAAATCGTTACGTATTCTTGCGGGTTCTAAGCCGGTTTGAAATGAATAGCGAGTTTTTCAACAGCCTGGGTACTTATAACATTTCAACTAGGGCTACTATTTTTTCCGGAATTAGTTCCGTGTGGAGTGAAAGCTAAAGACTGGCAACGTCTTATTTCCTAATTATTTTTAATTTTCTTGCTTTGCCAAGAGGATGGCGAGCTATTTCTTTCCCAAGCTCGCCCGTTGATCGGGGCCGCTGTCAGCGTAGCCCGGTTGCACCAGTGAATCGATAAAGTACCGACCCCCCTTGGCAACGATGGCGGCGCCTTTTTTGAGCGCTTTCATCAAATCGTCGGCGGTAGTCACCGGCGCTTCGCTGTCGAAACCTTGCGCCCGTGCCATGGCGACCAGATCCACATGGGGGTGATCGATTTGCTGGCCGATCCAACGGTTCTGCGGCGGACGGCTACGCATATTGGCGACCCGCTCTTGATGCAACTCGTCGTTGAAATAAGACCGGTTATCCGCCGCCACGATCATCACGGGAATGTTGAAATGAGCGGCGGTCCACAAAGCGTTGACGCCCATGAGATAATCGCCATCGCCGATGACACCGATGGTGAGCCGCCCGGAATCCTTAAGCGCCAGTGCGGCGCCGATGGTATGGCCCGGGCCGGTGCCGACTGCGCCGCCGCCGTCATTACCCATAAAAGACAATGGTCCGTCGAATTCGAAAGCTTCTCCTGGCCAGCCGATTGGCAGACGGGCAAAGGTCACATCGCGCCCTTGAGCATATTCACGGATGGTCATAGCCATGTCCCACATGGTCATCTGGTCTTTGCTGGAAGGTTTGGCGAATTTGTTAGCGTTCCAGTGGCTAAGCCCCTTCATCGCCGCCCGCGGCTTCATTTTGGCGGCCTTTTTGCCACCGAGGGCATCGAGCATCTGCGCAACGAATTGATCGGGTTCGGCGAGAATTGGAATATCCACCGCGGCAAGCGCTTGATGATCCATGCTCCAACCATTGGTCCGGTAGCTGTCGACGGAGCAGCTGACGATTGTTTTCGCCGCCGGCTCCTGAGTCTGCGATTTACCCAAGCTCAAACGCAGCACGCCGGCGAGGTCGAGCCAATCCAAGCTGATAATCAGATCGGCCTTTTCAATCAACGCCGTCGCCGCTTTGTTGGGCCGCACACAGGGGGCGGCGTAGTGCAGCGGATGGGTAGTGGGGAATGCCGACGGGTCGTTGCTGCTGGTCAGCACCGCGGCGCCGATCGCTTCGGCAAAGCGCACGCGCCGATCCCAATCGCCCTGATCGCGCGACACGCGTCCGGCCAGGATCAATGGGAACTGCGCTTGCTCGATGGCCTTCAAGGTTTGCTCAATCGATGCCGCCGCTACCGCCGGTGTCGGCGCCGGCGCGAAACGTGAGGCGTCGGGAATGACGATCTCGTCGGTGAGCGCCGACTCCTGCAAACCGGCATCGAGACAGATATAGACCGGCCCGCGCGGCGCCGTGCGAGTGATTTGATTGGCACGCAGCACCGACTCCACCGCCGCCTGGGCGGACGCCGGCTGGTCGTCCCATTTGGTGTAGTCACGAATCACCGCGCCTTGATCTTTGGCGGTGTGAATCCAGTCGATCCATGGCCGGCGCAAATGCGCATCCACCGGACCGGTGGCGCCGAAGATGATCATCGGCGTGCGATCGCACCAAGCGTTGAAGATCGGCATGGACGCGTGCAGTAGGCCGACATTAGCGTGCAACGCCACCGCCATCGGCGTCTCGGTCACCTTGCCGTAACCGTCGGCGATCGACACCGCATGCTCTTCATGCAGGCAGATCACCATCTGGGGATTTTCGTTGCCGAGATAATTGACGATGCTGTCATGAAAACCGCGGTAGCTCGCCCCAGGCACCAAAGCGATATATTTGAGATTGAGTTGTCGCGTGGTCTCGGCGACCACGTCGCTGCCCCACCTCATCTGCGGCTTGCCGAGATTCTCCGGCCGGTCGATGGCTGCGCTATTCGATTGACGGATGCTCGCCTTGATCGCCTTCTTGGTAGTTTTCATTTATCGCTCCCGCGCCGAATTGATTATCGGATTATGAGGCCCTGTTTGTTCATGTTCTCGAGACGATCGAAGTGCGGCTTTACTCGGACTTCGACTTAGCTTTCTGTTTGTCATTTTCTACTATGTGGCTTTTATGCGCTATGTCGAAACCCATTCGGTAAGGCACCCAAAGGGGCGGCTCGGGTCTACGCTAATTTTGCGTATATATATGATGGCGGCGTGGTTGTCCAATCCGGTTCACCGGATCGATGGGTTTGCGCTGAGTCCGTATCAGTTTACAATCAACGCCCAGCTTGCGACGCAAGGTTTCTTCTAGCCTCTGCGAGATAGCCGTTTTCTTCAAGCGCCTTCATTATGCTCAAATTGATCGAATCATTGACATCGAGTTGCCCGGCTCTAGGGTTGACCCGGGCGATGAACCTTTGCACGTTCTTCCAAGCCGCGGGGTCCGGCGCGATATCGAGGCTGGTGATCGAGCGCAGCGACTGGTAGGAGATCTCGGCATCTTCGTCGCTGTTCAACCGCAAATGCTTTTTCATCACCTCGGCGACTTCCCGTTTGTTACGCGTGTTTAAAATAAAACCGATCGCATCGATCAGACCTTTGGCAAGCCGTGTCATGAGCTCCGGCGCTGCCGCGAAGCGCTCGCTGCGGCCACAGAGCCCGACGGTCTGCAAGGGAATGCGCATATCCGTCGAGTTGACCAACGAGCGCATGCCGCCCCGCTTCGCCACGGCAGCCGAGGGCAAAGTGACAACCGCAGCGTCAATGTTTCCCGCCAGCAACGCTTGAACGATGGTCGGCTCCTCGCCGATGACGCGCATTTTCATGCCGATCTTGTCCGGGTCGACGCCGACGCCGTCCAACACCATCATGCTCTGCAACCAGAAGCCGCCGCCGATACTTTGCACACCAAGGGATTTGCCGCGCAGCGCCGCCAATGATTCGATATCCTTGCGCACCACCAGCTCACGGGAAATTCCCTTGATCGGAAATGCGCCGCAGCCAAGCTTCGCCCCTGCCGACACGCCGCTCAGCACGTTGGCGACGGATGGCAGAAAGATCGGCACTTCGCCGGACACCAGCGCGGCTAAACTGATTTGCGCATTGCGCACTTGAAGCAAGCGCGCGTCGATACCATGCTTTTGATAAATTCCTTTATCGATCGCCACCCAGTAGGGTCCGATGGTTTCGTTGTGACCGCCATAGACCATGTGAACGATATCATCCGCGTAACTTTGCCCGGGATCGAATGCACAGAGAATCGATAAAACGGCGAAACATTTCCATGCTCCAATTCCCAAACGCATGCGTCACCTCAAACGGGCCAGCACACTCGCATACCTGAAGGAGTCGAATAGTTAACGCGAGGAGTCAGCGCTTTTCCGCCGGCGTCGAAGTCGCCGGTGCCCTGAGGGCCATACCACCAGCTTCATGAGCACGATCACAAACCACAAACAGCCATCTACTCCTTGGCATACTTACCGGTGAGCTGCGGTGTGAACCCTTCCTGGCCTTTTTCTTGCCGCTGCAAACGCGTCTCCCGCGCCCAAGTGCGCTTGAGCTGGTCGCGGACCTTCACCTGCAACCGGCCCAACGGCTCGGTTTCGATCTCAATCGCATCGCCGTCTTGAAATGGATTGAGGCCGCGGTGATTCGTACCCAAAGCTAAAATATCGCCCGGCTCCAACGGATGAATCGAGCTCACCCATTCAATGCAGCGGGGAATTTTATGGGCCATGTCGCTGGTGTGATAGTTCTGCATCAACACGCCGTTGTTCCACAGCCGCACCTGAAGATTATGCGGATCGGTGATTTCATCGGCGGTGACGATAAACGGCCCGGTGGGCGCGAAAGTCGCCCGCGATTTCATCTGGTAAAAAGTATTGCCGGCCGGCGGCAGACCGCGCGCCGAACCGTCGATGAAATTCATATAGCCAAAGACATAATCCATCGCCTGGGCTGCCGGGACATTGTCGGCGCGCTTGCCGATCACGAGAGCTAACTCGGCTTCGCCTTCGAAGATCGGCGCCGGCACATCGGGTAGAATCATGGTATCGCCGTCGCCGATGACCGAGTTTGGCGACTTGTGAAAAGCGTTGATCGGCGCCGGCTCTTTGCGCGTGCCGTCCTCCATATAGTTAACCGCCATGCAGTCAATGTTGACCGGCTTGGGCAGCGGCGGCCGAATCCGCACGCTCTTGAGCGCCACGCCGCTGCCAGCCGCCAGCGCTTTTTCAAGGGCGCCACGATAATCGGCGAATCGTTCGATCAAGCCGCTGATAAGATTATGCGGCCCGGTGTGTGGAATGTCTTTCACCGCCTGGGAGACATCCACGACGCTGTCGCCTTTAAGCACGCCGAGTTTGAAATCGTCAAAAAAAAGAATCTTCATTGCCCCTCCAAACCGATACCAGTGGATATAGCGGAAGGAGCGGCTAGACTACAAGCAGAAACCAGCGCAGATCGATAAGAAAACCGAATAATTTACCAGCGATCCTGGCCCATCGCCCAGCGGTCGAGACTGGCGAGATATTCGCGGAACAGCACCATGCGCATGGCCACCGCGCGGCGCACCCGATCCTGGCGTTCTTCAGTGGTGGCGTAACGTTTGAGAAACAGCTGGGGAACGCTGCCGTGCCCTTCTTCGTCTTCGGTGATTTTTCGATAGGGCTGCTTGATCCACTCCGGCACGGCCGGGGACTTGAGGCACATCTGAATCAAATAGTTGGCGACGGTCTCCCCCGCCAGCGAAAAACCGGCGATGCGCTCGCAGGTCTCGTTCAAACCCTCCATAGCATTGAACATGGCGATCTGCGCCGGCAGTGGATTATAATCGAACGGCTCGGCGCCCAAGTCGCTCATGCGCTTGGCTAGCAATTGCGCATGAGCCATCTCTTCATGGGCCGATTCGGCCATGGTCGCTTTGACATCGAGTTCGGGAGTGGTTTTAAGCCAAGTACCAAAAAGATCGGCGGCGCGCAGCTCATTAACATAGCCGGCTCTTCATGACCCTGATGCGTTCCTCATCGGAGCGCAGTGGCACATAGGAGTACGCCGGCGGATTACCATCGAGCACATGACAAAACTCATGCACCGGCGCAAGTATTTCCTGCAAGAATTCGTCACCGTTCATAGTCTGCGCGGCATCCTAAGTTTTTCCGAAACGTTTTGAACGCCTTGAACGGCTGGAACGTTTTGCCCTTCTTCCGTTCTTGATGTTTAAACCCGCCAACCCTTCTGCGAGATATCGATGCCGTTACCTTCGGGATCGTGGACGCGATACTCGGCGAACGGGATACGCTCGGGCCGCTTGGCGCCACGGCGTACGCCTGCCCTCTCAGCCCTACTCTGCATCTCCTCATTGCTCTGCACGTGGAAGCCAAAGTGGTTGAGCCCCATGGGCTCTTCCTTGCGCTGGTAGAGCAAGGCGAGATTGAAGTAACCGTCAGAAACAAAGATCGACGAGCGGTCGGTGCGTTCGACTTCTTTCATGTCGAGGACTTTGCAGTAGAAGTCCGCCAGCTTCTGGGGATTCGGCGTGTACAACGCAATGTGACGAATCGGCACCGGCCGGGCGGCGTAGGCGACGTCGAAGGCGCGGCGGGATACGCCAACGGTATTGCCGTCGGGATCCTTAAGCTCGTGATCGATGGTCGCGGGCGAATTGACCTCGCAAACCTCACTATCCGCCATGCCTACATGGCTGAGCTTGTTACGGATCGACTCGACCCGCGCGGTATCGAAGCCAAGATAGCGAAAGCCGCACTTGGCAGGATCCGGTTCGGGTAGCAAACCCAAATTGAAAATACCGTCGGAAAGAAATAGCGCCCCCTGGTTGTCATCGATCTTTTCGAGATCGAAAACCTCTTGATAAAACTTGGCGAGTCGCTCAGGGTCTTCGGCGGCGATAACCAGTTGACGTAAGTTTGGCATAATATCTGTTATCCTTTCACGAGGCGACTGGCCGTTCTTAGGTCATGGTCGATCGATCATTGCAACAGACCGCTCGTCGGAGCCAAAGCCGGCCGGCCCGCGCGCGGCGTCACGGGTTTGAGCGGCAAGCGTAAGCTAAACACACTGCCCACGCCCACCTCGCTGCGCAGGTGAATCTCGCCGCCGAGCGCCGCGGCGAGTTTTTTACAAAGTCCAAGTCCGACACCGGTTCCACCATACTGGCGGGTCGACGAGCCGTCGAGCTGGCGGAAGTCTTCGAAAATCACCTGCTGATCCTCGCGCCGAATACCGATGCCGGTATCGGCGATGGCAATCTCCAAAAACTCGCCGCCGCTTTCCTCGATACGGCGGATCCGCAGCTCGATCTTGCCCTTCTCGGTGAACTTGAGCGCGTTGGTAATCAGTTCCAGCAATATCTGCTGGAGCTTCGGGCCATCGCTCTCGATGGTCTCGATGGCCGGCTCCATGTGAATACCGAACTGGATCGGCCGTTGGCGGATCAAGCGCTGAGTCATCATCTCCAAGCCGCCGAGAATCTCCTTCAACTTGACGATCTCCACCTGCGTCGCGCCGCTATCGGCTTCCATGCGCGAATAATTCATCAAGTTATCCATCAGATGGGACAGCTCTTGGCCGTTGTTGACCAGCCGGTCGAGTATCTCCCGACCGCTGCCGTTAATACCGCTTTCACGCAGAACTTCGCTAAAGCCGATGATGGTGCTCACCGGCGTGCGCAACTCGTGGCAAATATTCGCGACGAAATCCTTCTTGACGCGGTCCATCTCGATCAATTTCCGGTTGCTCGCCTCGACCCGTTGGCGTGCTTCCACCGACTCTTGATATAGCCGGCCATTTTCCAACGACAGCGCCAATTGATCGGTTAAAGTCCGCAGCAAGCGGAAGTCCTCCGCGCCATACTCGCCGCCGGACCATTTCGCGCCAAAACAAACGAAACCACGCACCGCCCGTTCGTAAACCAGCGGCATGAGCAATTCGGCGTGCCAGCGGCCAAAGATGTCGAGCAGCGCGGCGCGCTTTTCGGCGAAGCGCGGGTGATTGGAAATCTCGCTGCGGCTCATGCCACGGGCATCGGCGGCATCCAAAAGACCGGCCAAATAATCGCTGTCGGACGCCAGTAGCGCCTCATCTTGCGCGGTCTTTTGGCGCAAGGCGCAAACCAATTCGGGAGAATTCTTCGGCCGGTAAACCAGCACCGCGCTGTCGATGCGCAGCGGCTTACAGACATGATCGACGAACCCTTGGGCCAGCGCCGGCGCGGCGTCCAGGCTACGGAGAAACAGGCTGGTTGCCTCCTGAACCTGTGCCGGGTCGTAATCCTGGCGGTATACGAAGCGGTCGACGACATGTTCGAGCCAGCGCAGCAACGGATTGAAGATCGCCACGACCAAAATAGAAAACAGAATCGGAATCAGCGGTTCCTTGGCGTACTGGCCGGCCCAAGGGGCGAGCAGCAGGGCAACCACCGCGTAGACGCCGATAAATATCCCCATGAGCGCGATGCGGCTGACCGTAACCCGCAGGGCGTTACCGAGATCGAACAGGCTATATTTGAGCAACGCATACGCGATCGAGATCGGGAAAAACACCGTCGGCACCAAGGCCAAATTATAGGGAATCTTCAGTTGGTAAGAACTGGTCAGCACCGTGGTCAGTCCCGGCACCAGGAATCCCAGCAGCGCACCGACGAACATCACCCGCAAACGCGAGCGTTCGAGATCCGATGAACTTTGCCGCAGGGCGCGGCCGGTGATAGCGAGAAAACACAGCGCGCCGATGCAAACATAAAGGTAACCCGCGCGGAAATGTTGCACCCAAGTTTCCAGAGGGCCGAAAAATGTCAGACTATTCATCGCCCCCAAGGCCAGGCCGACGCCGTAAAGCACCGCCACGAAACGCGGTCGTAGCATGGGCTGCGCTTCGGACCGGCTCAACATCAGGGCCAAATGAATCGCCGCGCTGGGGGTTAAGGTCAGAGCAAAAATCCGCAGCTCCTTGGGCAGCACCGCTTCGGTCATAAAATCGAAAGTGGTCTGGAACCAGACGAACACCGTCAGCACCATGAAGCAGAGCGGCAAAGCCACCGGGGTCGCCGCGCGGAACATATACGGGGCGGTACCCATCACCAGGAACGCCACACCGATGGCGATATAGACACCGAAACTGAGCAGCCAATCGCGCAGGCCAAATGTCATAGTCGGCACCGCCACGTCGAGCGCTTGGCCGTTACGCAGGATACGATAGCGCAGCGGCGTGCCGATCGGCACACTGCGCACTGACGCGTAAAAATCGGCACGACCATCCAGCGGCCGCCCGCCGACGGCGACGATATGGTCCAAAGACTCAAGTCCCGCCGCGGTGCCGGACCAACCCGGTAACGCATAGGGCCCAACTGTCAGGTTTTCATGAACGAAGAAGCCGGGAAATGGCTGGCCAATCCAGCGGCCCGACGAGAAAAACGATTCGCCAATCAGCAGAGCGCCGAAGACACCGCTAACCAGAAGCAGCAACCATCTATGCCAACTCTGCCGATTCATGGCACTCCCCTATCCTTGGTTGATTCAAACAAGAAGCCTCGATTTATCAGGCGGCATCGCTCGCTGTCAAGAAAGCTTCGGCGCGTGCGCTCCCAGCACTCGATCGGAATCTAAATTTTTCCGCGGTGCCAACCAACCTAAAGCTAGACCTTGGCAATGGTCTCGCTGGCGAGAACGATGCGGGTTTGCCGTCCGAGAATTTCTAGTAAGACCGCCACCCGCTCGCTGCTCTTCAACGTTTGCTCAAAGACCGCCTCCAGACCGGAAAACGGTCCTTCATTGATGCGTACGGTGTCACCAGGTTTGGCGTTCACCCGATCGATATGCGCCACACCGCCGGGACAGCGATCACGCAGCGCTTCGATGATATCTACGCCGACCTCGGCAACCTGGCTACCGAAGGTAAGAAAATCCTTTACACCCGGCGCATAGCGCGCCATCCTACCTGACACCGCCATATCGAGACGGGTGAAAACATATCCTGGGAAAAGCGGCACTTTGACCCAATGGAACTTCCTGCCGATCCGCCGGCGCGCCTGCATCCTTGGCAAAAACACTTCAAGATGTAAATTCGTCAAGCGCTTCTCGACATCCCGTTCACGATTGAGTTTGGTTTGAATGGCGTACCATCTGAGTCCTGGTTCGATTTGTAAGGCTTGTTGTATCATCGGTTCGTGCAATGCCCGCTGCTGCGACGTTAATTTTTTCAGCTGAAACGTTAGAATTGTAGCAGACGAAAGCAAAATAGATAATCGCGGCGCCGATTTATTACCGGAGAAAATCGCCGCGCGGCGATTTTATCTTGACTTTGAGGTCAAATAAGCTTTCAATATTTGCAGCAAGGCAACGGGTGTACTGAAGATCAAGTCTTTTGTGATCGTCTAACGAGCAAGGAATCGGCAAGCCGACTAACCAAACAGAAGGTCGCATGCGAGCCATAGCTTACCCCGAGGTTTCCCACCTAGCCATTATCGGCTCCAGCGCCGCTTACTGTCAATTTGTCCGCTCATGGTGATGCACGAACCGCTCATAGTTCATGCGCCGACCCGGCTTTGTTGGGCCATCCATCCGGCTTTTGCCTGCGCGCCCGCGCAGTGCCGCTCCATTGGTAATTTCAAAGTTTCCTCTAACCAACGCGATTGTAAAAAGGGAGGCTGCTGGCATGGACCATAACACGGAGTTCGAAGATCTCATCAAACGCGACCGCGATCTGCATCAGTCGCGCGCTTGGCGCGGTAATCTGCTGGGCTACCTAGAGAAAGTCAAAGAAGATCCTGGCATCACCAAGCTCGCCCACGCCCGCATGTACGACATTCTGATGAGAGCCGGGGTTCGCGACATTCATGAGCAGCACGACCCGCACACCCAGCGGTTGTACAAAGATGAAACCATAAAACTCTACGACTTTTTCGCCGATGAGTTCTTTGGCATCGAAAAAACCGTTTCGCAAATCGTCCGCTACTTTCACGCCGCCTCGCTCAAGGGCGAAGAGAGCCGCCAAGTGCTTTACCTCATGGGACCGGTGGGCTCGGGAAAAAGCTCTCTGGTCGAAAAACTCCATCGCGGCCTCGAAGCCAGCGAGGCCATCTATGCGCATCGAAGGCTGCCCGATGTTCGAAGAGCCGCTCCACCTGATACCACGCCACCTGCGCAAAGAGTTTGAAAAAATGCTCGGCCTGCACCTCGAAGGCGATCTGTGCCCGGTGTGCCGCTACAAATTGCAACATGAGTACAACGGCAAATACGAGGAGTTTCCGGTCTACACGGTTGAATTTTCCAAGCGCGCGCGGGTCGGCATCGGCGTTGTGCCGCCGGTGGACCCCAACAACCAGGACACCTCGGTGCTGATCGGCAGCGAAGATATTTCCAAACTCGATCTTTACTCCGAAGGCGATCCGCGAGTTTTGGAGTTGAACGGCGCGCTCAATATCGGCAACCGCGGCTTGGTTGAGTTTATCGAGGTATTCAAAAACGAGATCGAATACCTGCACTGCATGATCACCGCGACCCAAGAGAAAGTCGTGCCGGCGCCCGGGCGGCATGGCCTAGTCTACGTCGACACCGTGATCGTCGCCCACTCCAACGAAGCCGAATGGCAAAAATTCAAGGCCGACCACACCAACGAAGCGATCCTCGACCGCATCGTCGTGGTGCGCGTGCCGTACAATCTGCGGCTCTCGGAAGAAGTGAAAATTTATCAAAAGATCATCCGTCATTCGGACTTCCGCGCCCATGTCGCGCCGCATACTTTGGAGGTGGCCTCCATGTTCGCGATCCTGTCGCGCCTGGAGCCTACCGCCAAGTGCGATCTAATGACCAAGCTCAAGCTCTATAACGGCGAGGAAATCGTCGAGAAGGGCCGGACTAAGAAAGTTGACGTTCAAGAGTTACGCGACGCGACCAAGCGCGAAGGCATGTCCGGCATCTCCACCCGCTTTATCATGAAGGCCCTCGACAATGCGCTGTCGGACAACACGGCCGGCAACTGCATCAACGCGATCAACGTCCGCGAAGCCTTGATCAACATGACCAAGGAAGCCGACATGCCCGACGACACCAGGAAACAGTATCTCGAGTTTCTCCAGGATACGCTACACAAAGAATATCTTGAGCTGCTGGAAAAGGAGATTACCCGAGCCTTCGTCTACTCCTACCAGGAACAAGCCGAAGGGCTGTTCCAGAACTATCTCGACCACGCCGAAGCCTATATCAACAAGAGCAAGGTCAAAGACCGTAACACCAAGGAAGAGCTAGCGCCGGACGAAGGCTTCATGAAATCGATTGAAGAGCAGATCGCCATCATCGGTTCCGCCGCCGATGGTTTTCGCCAGGAAGTGATCGCCTACCTTTGGGCTGCCAACCGGCGCGGCGAAAAGATCGATTACCGCAGTTACGAGCCACTCAAAGAAGCCATCGAAAAGAAACTGATTACCTCGGTGCGCGACTTGAGCCGGGTGATCACCAAGTCGCGCATGCGCGACGAAGAGCAATCGGACAAATACAACGCCATGGTCAAGAATTTGCTGGAGAACGGCTACTGTCAGAGCTGTGTCGATGTCGTGCTCAAGTATGCGGCCAATAATCTTTGGAAGGACTGAAGCTCAAGGAGACTTCGCATAACCATGTCGACGATCTTTCGTCCTTACAATTCGTCGTCGGGCCAACGCAGCGACCGTAGCGCCGGCGACCGCTTGCGCCACCGGCAAAAAGTGCGCGAAGCGATCCGCAACAACATCGCCGATATCATCGCCGAGGAGTCGATTATCGGCAAAGATCATAACCGCATCATTAAGGTTCCCATCCGCGGCGTCAAAGAGTATCGATTTATTTACGGCGACAACGCCCCTGGGGTGGGCCAAGGCGGTGACGGCGAACCCAAGCCGGGAGATGTGGTCGGTCAAGGCGACGAGGGCAAAGCCGGACAACAGGCGGGTAACCGCCCCGGCGTCGACTACTACGAGACCGATGTCAGTTTGGACGAACTGATCGATCTGATGTTCGAGGATCTCGAACTCCCCGACCTGGAACGCAAGCGGCTGCGCAAAATCGAATTCGAGCGGTTGTTCAAGCAGAAAGGTTTTCGCCGTAAAGGCATCCGCGTTCGGCTCGACAAAAAACGCACGGCCAAATCGCGTATCAAGCGCAAGAAGGCGACCCAACGCAGCCAGTCTTCGACCGCTCAGGCGGAGCGCGGCTTAGTCCATCTGCAGCGCTTCCCCTTTCACAAAGACGACCTGCGCTACCATCACACTGTGACCGACACCCGCGAGGAGTCCAACGCCGTGGTCTTGTGCATCATGGACACTTCGGGCTCCATGGACACCATGAAGAAATATCTAGCGCGCAGTTTCTTCTTCCTGCTCTATCAATTTATCTCGACACGTTATCAGAACGTCGAGATTGTCTTCATCGCGCACCATACCGAGGCCCAGGAGGTCACCGAGAACGAGTTTTTTCATAAGGGCGAATCCGGCGGCACCATGATCTCCTCCGGTTACAACAAAGCCCTGGAGATCATCGAGCAGCGCTACCACCCCGCGCTCTGGAACGTTTATGTCTTTCACTGCTCCGACGGCGACAATTTCGAATCCGACAATCCAGCGACGCTTAAAGCCGCTCAAGAGCTCGCCCGGGCCGCCAATTTGTTCGGTTATGGCGAGATCAAGCCGTTGGGTACGGGTTATTATGGCAGCAGCTTGATCAGCTTTTTTGCGCAGATCCAAGAACCGAATTTTCTCGCGGTGCAGATTCAAAAAAAAGAAGATATTTGGAGCTCGTTTAAAACACTTTTAACCAAGGACCGCGCCCGAGAAGATGCCGCCTGAGGCGACTCCATGAGCACCGACTTCACCCTTGACGATCTCGAGCACTGGAACGAGCGCATTATCGAGCTCGTCCATCGCTTCGGCCTCGATCCCTACGACCAAGAGTTCGAGATTTGCGACCATGAAGACATGTTGTCCTATATGGTCTATTCCGGCATGCCGTCCCACTATCCGCATTGGTCCTACGGCAAGGGCTTCGAAAAGCTCAAGACGCTCTACGACTATGGCGTGAGCGGCTTGCCCTATGAGATGGTCATCAATTCCAATCCTTCCATTGCCTATTTAATGCGTGACAACACCCTGGCCTTGCAGGTGCTGACCATCGCCCATGTCTACGGCCATAACGATTTTTTTAAGAATAACTTCACCTTCCGGTCAACCCGCGCGGAATATACCATCGAAAACTTCAAGAGCCACGCCAACCGAGTACGTCACTATGTCGAAGATCCGAGCATCGGCCTAGAACGTGTCGAGGCGGTTGTCGACGCCGCCCACGCGCTGTCGCTCCAGTGCCGGCGCAATCTCGCGGTAAAAAAGCCCACCGCCGCCGAAGAACGGCAACGCAAGATCGAAGAAGCCAAAGCGCCGGACGACCCGTTCCACGCCGTACACCGCCGGCGCGAGACCGCCGAACCCGATCTGCAAAAAGTCCCGCTCTACCCGGACCAAGATCTGCTGCTGTTTATCCGCGATCACAACCCGCTGCTCGCCGAATGGGAAAAAGATCTGTTGACGATCGTCCACGAAGAAGCCCAGTATTTTATTCCCCAGATCGAAACCAAGATCATGAACGAAGGCTGGGCGAGTTTTTGGCACAAGCGCATTTTAGAAACCCTCGATTTACCGCAAGCGCTGCATTTAGAATTCATCGTCCGCCACGCCCAGGTGCTGCGCCCTTCGCCCGGCAGCATCAATCCCTACCATGTCGGCATGAAGATTTGGGAGGATATTGAGAAACGCTGGCAGAACCCCAGCGCCGCCGATGAAAAAGAGTTCGGGCCGCGTAGAAAAAGTGCCAATGAAAAACTCTTCGAAGCGCGCGAGGTCGAGCGCGACAGCTCGTTTCTGCGCCGCTATCTGACCGAGGATTTGATTCGCGAATTGAATTTGTTCGAGTACAAAGCCCGCGGCAATGAACAGGTAGTCAGCCATGTCGCCGACGAAGATAGCTGGCAGTTCATCAAGGACACCTTGATCCGCAACGTCGGCACCGGCACGATCCCGGTCATCAAGGTCGTCGACTCGGACTACCAGAACAACCGCACGCTGCTGCTCCAGCATGACCATGACGGTCGCGATCTCCAACTGGAGTACGCCGAGAAGACCCTGCAATATGTCCAACAGCTGTGGGGCCGGGACGTCGCCATGGAAACCGTCCTTGACAATCAGCGCACTCTGCTGACCTTTTCCGGCAACAAACTCGCCATCAGGAAATCGGCCTAGGCGCCTGCCGGCCGCTCTCGGTTGCCAAAACCGAGTCCGCATGCGACTACTTGGTTGCAGCGCACACCGGCCATGGCACCGTTAATCAGCATCGAACAAATTCACCGGAATATCTCTAACCGGCTGGATGAAAATGCCATCGGCAACAGGATCCTCGCCGGTATAGTTGGCGACGGCCCTTCACATTATTCGAAAAGCCCGGCCCTGTGGAACGCGGCGTTTGGCCACTTAGGCATGAACGCCGTCTATGTGTCATTCGACGTCGATGATGGCCATTTCCGCGACTTGCTGCGGGTTCTGCGCGATTCGGAACAGTTCATCGGCGTCAACGTCACTGTGCCGCACAAAGTGCGCGTGATCGATTTCCTGGACGACCTCGATGCCGGCGCGGCGCGGATTCACGCGGTCAATACCGTGGTACGAACCGCCAATGGCCGGCTGATCGGCTACAACACCGACGGCGCAGGATTTATCGATAGTCTACTTCTGCCGACGCCAGATGCGCGGGCAGCTTTCATGCAGTCGCTGGGTGGCATCGATGTGCTGCTCTTGGGCGCCGGCGGTTCGGCGCGTGCCGTGGCGTATCACCTAAGCGATCATATCGGCACGGGAAAACTGATCATCGCCAATCGGACGATCGCCCACGGCCAGTCGCTGGCCGATGAAATTAACCAACTCGGCCGCCAAGCGCTCGCCATTGACGAAGATGGCATTGCCACTTGGGCGCCAAAGGCCGGGCTGATTATCAACGGCAGCACCAAAGGCCAGGGCGGTATACGCAAACTTGGCGATGGGATGGCGACGATGCTCGTGCCCTACTCCGCCCTCGGCCCGGCCGATCCCCCGGTTCTCGCCGAAAACCTCGGCGATCGCTTCGAGGCGCAATGGCGCCAGGCGGCGCGCAGCGACATCGAAACCAACAATCGAAGGTCGGAAACCTTGGCCGCAGTGATCCCCCAAGCGACCCGCTTCTACGATCTGATTTATCATCCCGAAGAAACCGTCTTTCTGCGCCATGGCCGCGTGTCCGGACATCGCACTATGAGCGGCAAGAACATGATCGTCTGCCAGGCGGTCATCGCCTTTTGCAAACGAATCTGCCAACCCCAGCTCGCCCAACTGGGCAAGGACAACGACGCAACATTCAGCCAAGTTGCCGAGGTGATGTACCGCGCTTGGTAGCAGATGCTAGGATCGTGCTGAACCGATTATAGCCGCTCTCTTCCGGTCGTAGCCGTCTGATGAATTCTTGACTTAGGTTTTCCACTTCGAGTACGCTCCGGACCAGACTCCATCTGGCTAACAACAAAGAGGAGCGAACTCTATGTTATCCGCGGCAGAGAACGATTTGCTGACGCGCACCGGACCGGGCACGCCGATGGGCGAGGCCTTGCGGCGTTACTGGATACCGGCGCTGCTCTCCTGGGAAGTAGCCGAAGCCGATGGCCCGCCGGTGCAAGTCAAGCTTTTGGGTGAAGCGCTGGTCATGTTTCGCGATAGCGCCGGGCGCATCGGCCTCTTGGAAGAATTCTGCGCCCACCGCGGCACTTCACTGTGGTTGGGGCGCAACGAAGAGTGCGGCCTGCGCTGCATCTGGCATGGCTGGAAGTACGACGTCACCGGCCAGTGCGTGCATCAGCTCAACGAATCGGCCGATACCAGCTTCGCGCCGAAGATTCGCATCAAGTCGTATCCGACCTGTGAGTTAGGCGGCGTCATCTGGGCCTATATGGGGCCGCCGGACAAGTTGCCTGCGCCGCCGTGCTTTGGCTGGACTCAGGTAGCCGAAACCCACCGTCATGTATCGAAGGTCATCGAAGAGTGTAATTGGCTGCAAGCGCTCGAAGGCGGCTTGGATCAATCCCATGTCGGCATCTTGCACAAAGCCTTTCGTAACAATCCCACCAATCCCGGTTCCGCGCCGGATTCCTTCAACGCCCGCGGCGGTTCACCGAGCTTCGATATCGAGCCGACGACTTTCGGCCACCGCTACGTAGCCATCCGGCGCTTTCCAGACCGGCAACAATATGTCCGCGGCTACCATTTTGTCATGCCGTTCACGCAAATTCGCCCGCACAGTCCGAAGAATGAAGCCGAGGTCGGCAAGCAATTCAATCCCGGCCACATGTGGGTGCCGATCGACGATAACAACTGCGTGGTGTGGAACTGGATGTACAGCTGGGGCGACGAGCCGCTCACCGAAGACGACCGCACCGAGCGCAGCCTGGCCAACGGACCCGACGACGTCGATCAAAAAACCTTTCGTTCCTTTCGTCAGCGTGAAAACAATTGGCTGCTCGACCGGCAAATGCAGCGCCAGGAAAATTTCAGTGGCATCGTCGGCGTCAACACCCAGGATCGCGCCGTCCAAGAAATGCAGGGGCGCATCGCCGACCGAACCAAAGAACACTTGGGTCCCGCCGACCAAGCGATCATCGCCTGTCGGCAACTGCTCCTGCGCGCAGTCCGCGCCGTCCAAGCCGGCGAGAATCCGCCCGGCGCGGATGGCAGTTATTATCGCGCCCGCGCCGCGGTAAAAATTATTCCGGCGGACGCCGCCTGGCAAACCGCCATGCTTCAGGACATGGAGCCAAGCGGCGGCCCGTCATGCGCCCAATGAAAAGGAACCGAGCGACGGTGCAAGTATCTGCGACACCCCCTGCCCTTGCTGTCACGTTAATCATTTTCCTGGCGGCATGGCCGGCAGCGGCAGTGGCGCAGGAAAAGCTCATCACCATCGGCAGCACCAATCCCACCGGCGCCGCCGCCCTGCCCTTCGTCATGGCCGAGAAAAAAGGTTTGTTCAAAAAAGAAGGGCTCAACGCCGCCACGGTGATCATGCAAAACGCCGTGGTGGTCAACGGTGTGCTCAGCCGCAACTTGGACTACGGCGCCACCATCGCCAACTTTATCGGCGCCGCCAAGGGCGGCTTGCCTGTGCGGGTCGTGATGTCGCTAATGGACGGCTCGGATCACGCCTTGGTAGCGACTTCCGGGATCAAGCGCGTTGAAGATCTCAAAGGCAAACGCATCGGTATCAGCAGCTTCGGCGGCGCACCGCACAATCAGACCGCGATTATCTTACGCAAGTTTGGCTTGAATCCGGAAAAGGACGTGACCTTCCTGCAAATCGGCGGCGGTGCGGCGCGCTACATGGCGCTGGACAGCGGTTCGATTCAAGCCACCATGTTGGTGCCGCCGCTCAACAAAGTCGCGCGCGAAAAGGGCTTCAACGAACTGCTGTTTTTCAACGACGTGATGCGCGTGCCGCTGTCCGGTCTATCGGTGCATATCGACAAGATCAAGGAAAAGCCCGACGAGATCGTCAAAATGATTAAAGCGGTGCTCGGCGGCATCGAATACATCCGCGCCAACAAAGCCGATATTCTAGCCTTTCTCGACAAAACTTGGGGCATCAAAAGCGCCGCTGTGCGCGAAGGTTTTTACAACGACATGGTCGAACTCTACAGCCGCACCGGCATCGTTCCTGACGATCTGATCAACAACGTCGTCCGCTTCGTCCAAGAAACCCGCAAGACCCAAGAGAATATTGCCGTCGCAGACATCACGGACTGGTCCTTCGCGAAGAAAGCCAACGAGCAGTTGAAACGCTAGTTAGGCGCTAGCGGCGAGAGTAGACGTCGTCACGAATCGTCGAGACTTCCCTCCGTCATACCGGCGCAGGCCGGTATCCATCTTCGTCTTGGGTCGGCGGCTGACAGAATAGCTGGATTCCGGCCTTCGCCGGAATGACGGATAAGGAGTTCGATATTCACTCCAACTGTTAGAACGCACCAACTTCAGCCCAACTTGCATTCAATCGCGCATTCTCGACGCGGCGATCTCGCGGCAAGTGACGAATTCCAACAGCGCAGCCTTGCCGCCGTCGGTGACCTTGCGGGCGCGCCCAAACGCCGACGCGATCTGATTCGGATCTTCGACCCGTTCCGACCAGCCGCCCAGGGATTTCGCCAAGTCGGCGTAGTTGCCAAGGATATTCATGGTGCCGTAGCGCTCATGCGATGCGTGCATGGCGTGGGTCTCGGCCGCCATGAAATTATTGTTGAGAACGACGGTCAAGATCGGGATGTTGTTACGCACCGCGGTTTCGAAATCGAGGCCGGTCATGCCAAAGGCCGCGTCGCCCATGAAGTTGACGCAGAACTTTTCCGGCGCCGCGAGCTTGGCGCCGATGATCAAACCGAGTCCGCCTCCGAGGGCGTGAGACTTACCCCAGCCGAGGTAACTGCGCGGCACCGGTGCCTGGTAAAATGGCACCAATTGGTTGCGCGGACTGCCCGAATCATGGGTGATGATGACCTCCTTGCGGTCGAATAGATTCATGAATTCCCACATGACCCGGTACGGCGTCATCGGTGTTTCACTGGAGGTGAGCTTGGGCAGCCACTCCTGCATCCATTCTTCCTTGCCCTGCTTGATCTCCGCCGCCACAGCGCCGTCGGCATCGCGCTTCTTGCCGCCCAACAAATCCTTGGCCGCTTCGACAAACTGCTGCAGAACCAACTTGGCGTCGCCGAGAATCGGATAATCCGCGGCGTACTGCTTGTTGATATCGCGTTCGTCATTGGTCGCGTGAATGATCACCTTGCCCGGCGGAATTGCCGCCGCGGTAATATTATGTTTGGTCAGGCTCGTGCCAATGGCTAAGATCACATCGGCCTTTTGCAAAAAAGTGTGCACCGGCCGCGGCATCACCCCGGCGCCGGTGCCGAGCGAAAGCGGGTGATGTTCGGGAAACGCGCTTTTGCCTTCCAGAGGCGTCGACACCGGTACTTGCAAGAGCTCGGCAAGCTCGAGCAATTCATCCGTCGCCTCGGCGTACAACACGCCCTGCCCGGCGACGATCATCGGATTTTTCGCTTGCAACAATACTTTGGCGGCCTCGGCCACGTCGCGCACATTGGCGCCGCTGGTGGTGCGCTTCACCGGCGTGTAGTTCACCGCGCCGGGAAAATCTTCCACCGCGATGTCGCCGGGAATTTCGACCATCACCGGTCCCGGACGGCCCATTTTTAAATAGCTAAAGGCGCGCCGCATCACTTCGGCAACTTGGTCCGCCGCGGTCAGTTCCTCGACCCACTTGGTGATCGGCGAATAGGATTGCACCGAGCGAAAAAAATGAAACACCTGGGAGGAATTGCGCGGATGGCCGACCGGCAGACAGAGCATCGGCACGGAGTCGGAATAAGCCGTCGCCACACCGGAGAAGGCGTTTTCCGCCCCCGGACCGGCTTGCATGGTAAACACGCCGATGCGCCGGCCGTTGGTGACACGGGTAAAGCCGTCGGCGATGCCGACGCCGACGCGCTCCTGCCGGCAAACGATGGGCCGGATTCCCGCCGTCGCCGCCGCTTCGATGAGCGGATTGGTCGGATAGCAACTCAAAAACTCCACGCCCTCGCGCTTGAGGATTTCACAAATCGCATCGACGACTTTCATAGGGCCTCCAAGAATAGGAATTCGCCCAAGCTTGGACCAAGCCTGCGCGGAGCTGACCCAAAGTCTCATAGCACCAAACCCCGGACCGCGCTACGAGAAAATCGCCGCGATAACCCAGCGGACCCGTTCCTCTCAAGGCCGAATGATTGCGGCTTCAGCTTAGAAACAGCCGATTGACGAAAGCGCGGTTTGAGCTGTTAGACACTGTGCGCGTCAGTGCTTATGCCCGCCGGCTTTGAGCGAAGTCAGATAAGCGGCGAGATCGGCAATCTGGCGCACCGTGAAAGTGTCGTTGTACTCCGGCATCTTCGACTTGCCGTCTGCACCGACATAGCCATTCTGCTTGGCATCGTGATCGATCACCGCGTTGGGATTGATGATCGACTCGGCAAAAAATTCCGCCGGGTGCATGCCGGCCATCTGCGCCAACTCCGGCCCGACATCGCCCTTGTCTTTGACCACGTCGGGAAAAGTTTCGCCTTTGATCTCATGGCACTTATGACACTCAGCCTCGACGAATAGTTTCCGTCCTTCAGCAGCATTGCCCGCCGGCCAAGTAAACTTCCAATCCTTTGGCGTGCCGTGACTATGCGCTTCCAGCTGCGATGTCTGCGCCGGCCTTTCCCCCTGTTTACAAGCAGAAAGGGCTACGGTTAGAAAAACCAAAACCAACCAAAGTTGCCACATCGGCTTCGCCCTCCTTCGCTAGTGTTGGTGCGCATCCTTCGTCGATTGGCTTTTTTCATCCTTGCTCTCTTGCGTTTGAGTCTTCACGCCTTTATCGCTCATTTTTTCGGCCATCTTTTCTTGCATCGCTTTCATCGTTTCCATCTTAGCTTTCATGTCGCCTTTCATCTCGCTTTTCATCGGCATGCCGGCCTTCATCTCGCCCATTTTCTCCATGCCCTCGCAGCACTTCATGCCTTCGGCTTTCACCGCGTCGGTTTTTTTCTGCACCGGCATTTTGCTTTCTTCCTTCTGCTCTGCGTGCTTATGCTCCTGCGCGCTCGCTTCCGCTCCCGCCAATGCTCCCGACACAATCATCACTGCGAACAATTTTTTCATCTATCCCTCCGGTTTTTCGTCGCAACTCATGTCAGATCATTCTAGGCAATTCATCCTGCGGCAAGCGCAATCTGTACAATGCAGTCGTCGCCGCGCATACCGAGAATGTGTCAAAGTTCCAACCTGATTAAGTCTAAGTGCATTGCTAATCACGGAGACCGAGCTGAAGGTCATGGCGACACTGGCGATCACCGGGCTTAGCAGCATGCCGAAAAAAGGATAGAGCACTCCCGCTGCGATGGGGATTCCCAGTACGTTGTAGATGAACGCAAAGAAAAGATTCTGCCGGATGTTCCGCATGGTTCCTCGGCTGAGATGTCGCGCCTTGGCTATGCCGCGCAGATCGCCCTTGACCAAAGTCACTCCGGCGCTCTCCATCGCCACGTCGGTGCCCGTGCCCATGGCTATTCCTACATGAGCCAGGGCCAGAGCGGGAGCATCATTGACTCCATCCCCCGCCATCGCCACCATCCGACCCTCCGCCTGCAACCGTTTCACCACCTCGCCCTTTTGCTCGGGCAATACATCGGCTTGAATTTCATCAATACTTAGCTTTTTTGCAACTGCCTCGGCGGTCGTTCGATTGTCCCCCGTGAGCATGACGATCCTTATTCCGTCCTGATGCAGCATCTGGATCGCTTCTGCGGTGGACTGCTTGACCGGGTCGGCGACACCGACCAGTCCGGCGACAGCTCCATCGACGACGATATACATGACCGTCTGGCCGTCTTTTCTGAGTGTTTCCGACTGATTCAAAAAATCACCCGGTTCGACTTTCAATTCCTCCAACAGTTTGCGATTGCCGAGCGCGACGCGCTTTCCATCGACTAGTACCAACAACACCCTTCCCCGTGATCGAGCGAAAATCGCGCGTTTCGGCGAGCTTCAATCCTTTCTGCTCGGCGCCGCCGACAATCGCCGCCGCCAGCGGATGCTCGCTGCCACGCTCCAAACTGGCCGCGAGGCGCAGGATCTCATCCTCGCTTTGTCCCGGCGCCGGAACCAACGCCGCCAAGTGCGGTTTGCCTTCGGTCAGGGTTCCGGTCTTGTCCACCACCAATGTGTCGATCTTTTCTAGAACCTCCAATGCTTCGGCATTCTTGATCAACACGCCGGCCGTTGCGCCCCGTCCCGTCCCGACCATGATCGACATCGGCGTCGCCAAGCCGAGCGCGCAGGGACAGGCGATGATCAATACGGCAACGGCGTTGAGCAGTCCGTAAGCCAATGACAGGCTCCGGCCCGAACCAGGCCCAAACTACAAAGGTTATGATCGCGATTAGAACCACCGCGGGAACAAAATAACCGGCGACAATATCGGCGAGTTTCTGAATCGGCGCCCGGCTGCGCTGAGCTTCCGAAACCATGCGGACAATCTGCGCCAAAAGCGTATCGCTGCCGACCCGCTCGGCCTCGCATGACGACACTGCCGGTTCCGTTAACCGTTCCGCCGGTAACTCTGCTATCTTTTGTCTTCTCAACCGGAATCGGCTCGCCGGTGATCATCGACTCATCGACTGATGTCGTACCTTCCAAAACGATTCCATCAACGGGAATCTTCTCGCCGGGGCGGACGCGCAGACGATCGCCGACTTGAACGCGCTCGAGAGCCACGTCCGTTTCCGTGCCATCGTCGCGCACAGACGCGCGGTCTTGGGCGCAAGCCCCAACAACGCTTTGATCGCTTTGCTGGTCTTGCTGCGGGCGCGCAGCTCCAATACCTGACCGAGCAAGACCAAGGTGGTGATCACCGCGGCGGCATCGAAGTAAACGCCCACCGCGCCACCGTGGCCGCGGAACGACTCCGGAAAGGCGTCGGGGAAAAGCGTGGCGACCAGACTGTAGACGAACGCAGTGCCGACTCCGATGGCGATCAGCGTGAACATGTTCAGGCTGCGATTGACGATGGACGCCCAGCCGCGCTGAAAGAACGGCCATCCGCCCCAGAGCACCACCGGTGTGGCAAGAACGAGCTGGAACCAATTGAGCAGCTGGGGAGAAAAACTGCGCTGGACCGGCTGTCCGGGAATCATGTCGGACATGGCGAGAAAAGCAATCGGCGCGCTCAAAACGACGCCAGCCCAAAACCGCCGCGTCATGTCGACCAGCTCGGGATTGGCTTCTTCCTCCAAAGTTACCGTTCTGCGGTTCGAGCGCCATGCCGCAGATGGGACAGGCTCCCGGCTCGGGACGGACGATCTCCGGATGCATGGGACAAACATATTCTGTCTTCACCGAAGGAGCGGCGGGAGCTGCCGGCTCCAGCGCCATACCGCACTTCGGGCACGCGCCGGGTTTGGACTCGCGCACCTCGGGATCCATCGGACAGACATAAATGCGCATGCTCCGCTCTATCTTGCTTTGGCGCCTGCGCCGTGTCCGCGTGTGGTTGTCCGTGACCATGCGCAGCATGTTCCGTCGCGGGCGATTTCAGAAACTTCTCGGGGTCTTCTTTAAATTTCGCCAGGCAGTGATGGCTGCAGAAATAATAGGTTTGGCCGTTGTGAACGTGACTGCCCGCAGCGCTATTGGGCTCCACGTTCATGCCGCAAATTGGATCAATCATCTCACTACATCCTTGTCAGAAAAACCTGGTTAGATTTCTTACGTTGCGATCTCATACCGATTTGCGTCTTAGGGTCCGTGCCCGGCAGGAACGCAGGGGTCCTGGCAGCATAGCGGCTGCCAAACACGCGGCCTGCGATTACCAAAGCCCAAGATGCCAATGCCCCAGGCGCTATTCAACCACCCCAACCCCAGTCGTAGAGTCACTCTTGCGCTAGCAACGTCCGAGTGGTAGCGCGTTTAACCAATGTCATAGGTCGTGAGTATGCATGATCACTTCCCAAGCTCCACTACTTCGATGTCTTCATCCCTCGCCCCATCCGCTCAGACATCTGCTTCATCATGCCGGACATATCGCCCATCATCTTTGACATATTCTGCATCTCTTCAGGCGTCATCTTTCCGCCGCCCATCATGCCGCCCATGTCGCCCATCATTCCCGACATTCCGCCCATCATCTTGCCCATTTCGTTCGTCTCTTCGCCCTTCATCATCCCTTGACCTTTCATCATGCCGCCCATGCCCTTTTGCATCTCTGCCATTTTCCCCTGCATCTCTTTCATCTTGCCCATCATCATGCCGCCGCCCTTCATCGCCTCGCCTTCATGGGCATGCCTTCTTTCATGGGCATATCTTTTTTCTCCTGGGCCATCAGAGGAAACACTCCGATCGCCACCGATACGATCACTGCGGTAATTAATTTTTTCATAACCAACCCCCTTTCAGTTTTTGCGTTTCTGTTTATGAATCTTTTCACTTTCCAATGTGCAGAACCCAGTTGTACCTCCACGCTATGTACCCCGGTTATTCTGTAAACAATCCATGGCTAACCTCCTTTACAACAGCGGTTCGTTTCGGGAGATTTAACTCCAGAGCCGGTTACTCAACGTTCCAGCGAAACACTCGTTCCTTCACTCCCGCGACATCCTTGATCACCAGCTCAACGCGCTTCGCGTCCGGTGATAATTTAGAGAAACTCACTATCGCTTCCCGATGATGCCCGCTGCCTTTGTTTTCCACACCCGTCGAAGCATACGCTTTGCCGGTGTCGTCGCGCAGAACGGCAATGCTTTTTAGGTCGTAAGCGTCCAAGTTGACCGAATGGGTGTCGAGCACAACCTGAAATCGGGGCTCATCGGTAGCGCCCTGATTCAAATAAGTCACCTTCGCGGTAACACCACCGCCTGAATTCGTTTGCGGTGTATTCGACGCCGCGCCGAATATGTCGCCGCTGAAAATCAATCCAATCAGCAAGAAACCGGCAAACCGTACTTTATTAGTTTTCATAAGGACTCCTCCTTCAACTATTCTCGCGAAATACCGAAAGAACTACGGTTAGTAAAATCAGGTGCAGGCCTGACTTTGCCGCAGCGATCCTTGCTCGACTGGTTTCCCTCGAGCTTGCTCGCTGCCGTTTGCGCCTCCATGCCTTTCTCATTTTCCTCCATTGGTTTTTGTCAGCTCACCTGACGTTACTTCCCGTGGTTAATTCGATTCCATCGCGTTTCAATTCCTGTTCGCTCGCCTTCATCGCCACCGTTCCCGCCGGATGTTCGTACCAGCCGGGATCTTCGTCGTAACTCTTTAACCGGTCGCGCACCTTGAGCAGCGTCATCATGCCGCCCATCGAAATGTAGTCGCCAAACGGGCCCGGCTTTGCCTTTCATCGAAATCGTATTTTTCGGCATCGGCATGAGCTCCGCCATTCGCCCCATGTCCATGCCCTCATGTCCCATGGTCATGTAGGCGGGCAGCAGCGGGCGCAGCTTTTCGTCCAAACCCTCCGGCTTGACTCCGACCATGTTCGGAAACTGATGGCCCATCTGATTCATCACGTGATGCGTCATGTGGCAGTGCAGCGCCCAGTCGCCCGGCGCGTCGGCGATGAATTCGAGGTTGCGCGTCTGGCCGACGCCGACGAGCACCGTGGTCTCCGGCCACTGGGCCGAAAGCGGGATATTCTCACCGTCGGTCGCGGTGACCCGAAAATGATAGCCGTGGATGTGCAGCGGATGGTGGCTCATGGCGCTCAGGTTGCCGATCCGCAATCTGACTTTGTCGCCGGTTTTGCAGACCAATGGCGCCGTCGACGGAAACACTTTGCCGTTGATCGTGAGGACGTTGAATCGTTCATCTCCAGCGTATTCGGACGCGCCGTGCCGGCTTCGATCACCCATTCGCTCATGAGCAAGGCGAAATCGCGATCGACGAGATGTTCCGGCTGGAGGATTTCGCGGATGGATGATGAACATGCCGATCATCCCCATGCCCATCTGCGTCATCTCGTCGTGGTGCGCGTGGAACATCAGGGTGCCATGCTGGCGCAGGGTCCATTCGTATTTCACCGTGTCGCCGGCCTTGATATACGGCTGGGTCAGCCCGCCGACGCCGTCCATGCCGTTGGGCAGATAGAAGCCGTGCCAGTGAACCGACGTCGCCACGGACAATCGGTTGGTGACGTAGATGCGAATCCGTTCGCCTTCGACCGCTTCGATGACCGTGCCGTTGACCCGGCCATTGAAGCCCCAGCACTTCGCCCGCAGGCCGGCATCGAAGAAATGATCCACTTCCTCGGCGATGAGATGAAAAACCTTGACGCCGTCAACCACTTTAAAAGGAAGCGCACCGCCGTTTGGAACGACGACGGGTTTATAACCCTTGCCGGGTAAAACCGCCGGCAACGCTTTTACGTCGATCGGCCCGCCGCTGTAACTCTTCTCCCAGTAGGGCCGGTTAACCGGACTTCGGTTGTCCTGGTGACGGCTGATACGATGCCGAGCCGCCTGCATGAGATTTCGCCTGGCCGTCTTTTCCCAAGAGCGCAACGCTGCCGGCTAGGGTAGCCGCGCCGATACCTAGCATTTGCCGCCGTGATATCTTTTTAGCCATGATATCGCTCCTTTCGCTTAATGGCCTTCTGGATTACGCCCTTGTGTACGAGCGCCCGTCATTGCGCCGCCGGCCGCGACTCGCCCGCGCACCGTCGCCTACCAGCAATCGACCGCTCAAGAGCTGTGCTAGCTCCGCTCCGAGCCAACCAATAGTCACGCAGCGCTTCGACGTAGGCAGCGCCGGTCTCGATCTGCTGCTCGCGCGCGCGCAGCAATTGAATCGGGTCCAAGTTGCATCGCGTTGTATTGCAGCTGCGCTTCGTTAACGATGCGCTCATGAAGCGGCAGCATGATGTCGCGATAGTATAAAGCGCGATCCCGCGTCCCCTGCATCTCGGTCTCGAAGCGCCCGCGCGAGTGGCGCGAATTTGCACGGCGAGGGAGTAGTATTCCTGCTGGGCGCGTCTGAGCTCCGCGGCGGCACGGCCGGTGCGCGCCTGTCCCTGATCAAACAGCGGAATGGGAAACTCCAGCACTGGCCCGACTTCCCACGCTCCATCGGTGCGCTCTCCCAGCGCGCCCAGGTGCGATTCGGGAATCAGAGCTGTCGCTTTGTTCAGTCCTAGCTGCTCGCCCGCAGACACGAGACGTTGCCGGGCGTGCAAAAGATCCACACTGCGGTTCAGCGCGACACGTTCGATATCCTCCGTCTGGATCGGCTGCTGCGGTATTTCGGGTAATCGTTGGTCAGTTTGCCACTCGGTCTGTTTTCCCCAGAGACCCATCAGAATGTTCAGATCTTCGCGGCTTTGCCGGACGGCGACCTCGACCGATCGGAGCGCCAATTTGCCGGCCTCCAGCAGCGCCCTTTCCCGGGCAAAGTCGAGGTCGGTGATATTGCCCGCTTCGTGAAGCCGTCGCGTGACGTCAAATGACGCGGTCAGCGCCTGTACTATCGTCCGACGCAGCTCGAGCATTTGCTCATTTGCCTGATGCACTATAGAAGGCGGTTCGAACTCGTGCCGCAAAGTCCAGCACCAATCCGCCTACCCGGGTTTTCGCCTCCTCGAAGCGGGCGGCCGCCACTCGCCTGCGCAGCGGCAAATAAAAAATATCGAGAAAATTCATGACCGCGGCGAGTTCCAGATCCGGCCGGCCGCCGCCGGGTATCGGCCATTTTATCGACGCGTCGAAGATCGGATTGCTGAGCAGTCCGGCTTGCACCAGGTCTGCCTGTGCGACGCCGAGATCCGAATAAATCGCTTGCAGCTCGCGATTGTTGAGCAAGGCGATCTGGACGGCGTCATCGACCGTTAGCTTGTTTTTAAGTAACGAGCCAAGTTTCTCAGCGGCTTCTTTATCTAGATCAGTGCCGTTGTTCCAAAAGACTTGGAGCCCGCTCCGTTCTTCGACCAACGCGCCGACCTCGGGAAAGCCGGCATTGAGGCTCACCGTCGTGCAGCCGCTCAGAAAAACCAGCGAAAAAAACAGCATTGCTAGCGTTGCTTACCGAAAGCATTCCTGCGGTCTCCTCTTGTCTACTTGATCTTTTCAATCTTGATGATCGCCTTGTTCGGCACATCGATGGTGAAACGCACCTTGTCGCCGAACTTCAGCCCGTCAAGAAGCGATGGCGGGTCCACCCGGTAGCCCATGGTCATGCGTCCATGAAGCCCTTTGATCTCGCCATGCTCGACGACGATCTGCGCTGGCACTCGGCACCGTCGCCACCACCTTGCCCTCGCCGACTACGGTCTGCTGTACCGCGCTGCGCTGGCGTTTCAGCTCGGACTTCTGCTCGACGGCCTTGCCCTAACGGCCTGGTGACGACGGCATTTCCGCTCGGGTGTATGCCAGCGTCAGCGAAGGCGCCTGGCGTGGCGCTGGCGCAGCGTCTTCATGAGCGGGATGGTTCTGGCTCAACGGTTGCGGCTGATACGCCGCACAGGCTGGAAACGTGAAGACACTCAGAATAGTTTTAATATCTGTCTCTTCATGACTGACCTCAGAAATTCATTTCTTAGATTTGTCGATCTTGGTAATCACCCGTTTGCCGGTATCGATGGAGAAGTTCACGACGTCGCCCGGTTTCAATCCTTGTAGTTGCGCGGGCGATGCCAGCTTGTAGCCCATGGTCATCGCGTCCATGAAGCCTTTGATTTCTTCATGGTCGATGACGACTTCCTGGGACTGCGGCACCACGGCCACGATCTTGCCGACACCGTTCACCGACTTGGCCAACGTCGGCGGCTTGAGCCCGGCCAAATAACTCGATAGATCGATCAACTCGCGCAGCGTCATACGCTCGAGATGATCCTTCGACATCGGCGAGCTACCGTCGCGGTTGCGCAGATTGCGCGGCACCACGGCGTTAGGATGGATCACCGACTCGGTGAAATATTCTAACGGATGCAGCTGTCCCATTTGGCTCAATTCCGGCGCGCTGTCAGTCGGTTCCGGAAACGCCTCGCCGTTGATCCGGTGGCAGTAGTAGCACTCGAACTTTTCAAACACGGTGCGCCCTTTGGCCGTATCGCCCTTAGGCATGGTGAAGCGCCAATTGCGCGGATGATGCGGTTCAGCGGCTTGCACGGCTCCTTGGCTCTTCGCTGCGCCACGCTCGGCTGAATCGACGGTTGCCGCACTGACAAAGACCGCGAGCGCCCAGCCAATGCCCAGCGCCAATAATTTGCTCGACATAATTCTCCCCAAATCGCTAGGAGAAACGACTGATCGGACAAACCGATCGGTCGTGTGACTCAATAAATTGACTGAAGAAATTACCGCGAGCGCGGTATTAGATGCGGATTACGGAAAGCAACAGATGACGCGAATTATGGGCTGAAACAATCGGACCGGGCGGTCCGAGATCGAATCGAGAAGCGCTGAGTCCCTGGACTAACGGCGAGCACCGGAAGGATTCGTAACCGACAGATACACTGACACGCGGGTTGGGATCGATGGAGATACGCGACCCGACGAGAAATTCACCGAACAGATTTGGGCAGTGGATTTTCCCTGGATCGGAATCGACGGGCTGATGGTCTGATCGCTATCGTGACGCATGCCCAACGTTACTGTCACCGTGGTCATGCCCCGCCGACGCTGTGAACAGACTCTCGCATCCGGCATAGGCCCAGACCGCCCCGGCGTAGAGAATCGAAAAGCAAACAGCAATGACAAACGCGCGTTTCATATCCAAGTGCGATCAAAGCTAGCGCGCAACCGCGCCTGTTTCAAGTTGCCAACCGCGCCGGACGAAAGACCAGCATGACGACCCCGACGGCGACCAGTAAAAGACTAAACCACTGCGCCTCGGAAAAGCCAAATCCAACCGCGGGATTGATGCGCCAGAACTCGACCAAGAAGCGCATCAGACCGGCGAGAATTAAATAGAGCCAAGCGATGGTTCCCGGCACCAGCGCTTTTTTGCGCAGCGACCAGAGCACTGCGAAGACAAATACGCCTTGGAGAAATTCATAAATGGGCGTCGGATGGACCAGCACGCCAGGCCCATAGGGAACCCCGGTGTAGGGATCGGCCCAACCGACAATCGCCTTGGTGTAGGCGACGCCCCACGGAACCGTTGTCACCGCGCCCCAATCGCCGTCGCCGGCGAAGTGACAGCCGATCCGGCCGACGCCGTAGGCCAGCGCCAACGCCGGCGCACCGATGTCGACGCCAGCCAGCCATGGGATTTTGTTTTTCCGAACCACCCAACTCGCCGCCAAAGCGCCGCCAAAGAATCCGCCGTACCAGGTAAAACCCGCGCCGGTGAAAATATAATTCAGTGGCGCGGCGAGAAAGCCCTGCCACTCTTCAATGATAAACAGTAAACGCGCGCCGATGAGCCCGCCGATAGCGGCGGCGAAGACCATAGTCGACGCCAACTCAGGATTGTGGCCGCGCCGCTTGAGTTCGGCACTGACCAGCCAAACCGCGGTCAACGCCGCTAGCGCCATAAATGCGCCGAAACTGTAAATGGTCAGCGGGCCAAGTTGGAAAATAATTGGATACATGAATGCGTCTCGGCAAAACTAACAGATCGACCGAACAAAAGCAGCACTACCGTTTCTTTTCCGCTGAGAAGACCACATCGACAGCCGTCGTGCCATTGTCACGGACAACGATTCGTTGCGACTGCCGACCCAGCCGTTCGTGCCAGATTTCTATTTCGTAACTGCCGGCCGGTATTCCATCGAATTGAAACTCGCCTTTTTCGTTGCTGACGTAGGAGTAAGGACTGTCCGTGACAATGATCACCGCGCTCATCCAGGTATGCAGCACGTCGCAGTCGATCTTGATGACACCGGCGCGGTCGAGCCGCTTAGTTACCTGGCGCCATTTCGGCAATCCGACATTGAACAGCGTTTCCCGCCCCAAGCGTGCATGCACCGTGTGCAGGATCGGATCGCTATTTTTGAGCAAGAGCTCGCTGCCTCGGGGCGCGACTTGGACATGGGGAGTAAAGGCGCAATGTTGATTGTCGAGAACAAGTTTTTTCGGCTGCGCGACAATGCCACCACTGAGCGGCCGTAGAATCACCGCGGCGTTACGCAAGCGCCCGTCAGCGCCAACGAGCAAAGTCTCGTTGGCCACCGTCGCGCCGCAAAATGAGCGGCTTTTGAACACTGGCAGCGGCTTGGGCTTCTCCGCTACTCCGGCGACGCTCACGATGCCAACAACCTTACCACTGGCCGCGGTATCCGCCGCCGCGGCAAGAGTTGCGCCGTCGAACAGGAGCCAGGCGACCGAACCGAAGACGATAAATCTAGTTGCGATCATTAATCTAATTGTTGAGACCAGAACGCTTCTCTGTTAACAATTTCGTTTCTACGTCCATGCCCGATCTAGAGCACAAGTGCGCACGGTAATTCAAAGAGTCAGCGAGGCCAGTGTCATCGTGGACGGCCAAACCGTCAGCCGGATCGGCGCCGGCTTGTGTATTTTTCTTGGCGTCGGCAAGGACGATAACCCAGACAAGGCTGCGGCCCTCGCCGACAAGGTGAAAAATCTGCGCATTTTCGAAGATGAATTGGGCAAAATGAATCGCTCGGTGCTGGATTGCGGCGGCGCGATCCTGGTGGTATCGCAGTTCACTTTGTACGCCGACTGCCGCAAAGGCAATCGCCCTTCGTTCACCGACGCCGCGCCACCGGCACTGGCGCAGGATCTCTACCAAGAATTCGCCAATCGTCTGCGCGCTGCCGGACTAAGCGTCGCCACCGGCCAATTTCAAGCCCATATGAAAGTGACCCTGGCCAACGACGGGCCGGTGACGTTGGTGTTGGAAGTCTAACCATGCAGGTCGTCCTCTTCGAGCCGGAGATTCCGCCCAACACCGGCAGTGTCGCGCGTTTATGCGCCGCGACGCTGACGCCGCTGCATTTGATCGAACCGCTAGGCTTCAAGATCGATGACAAGCATCTCAAACGCGCCGGTCTCGACTATTGGCCGTTCGTCGATCTTCATGTGCATAAGGACTGGCAGCAGTTTCTCGACCAAGTAAAACCGGCAAGGCTGCTCTATTTCACCAAGAAGGCGGAGCTTTCTTACACGTCGATGCGCTACGCTGAAGATGATTTTCTCGTCTTCGGTCCGGAAACCCGCGGCTTGCCGGCGGAAATGTGGCAGGACCTGGCCGCGTGCGCCCTGCGCATCCCCATGAGCGGCGCAGGAGTGCGCAGTTTGAATTTATCCAACGCGGTTGCCATCGTGCTTTATGAAGGTTTGCGCCAGTTGGGCAACACTTAATTTCGCAAGAGGCCTTGACGGTGAAACTGATAATGGTTAATTATCGGCAACAAATTTGTCCTGGAGGGGGTTGAATATATGAGGGTTTGGGCTGTAAGAAGTCGCCCGTCGATGGTGCTCGCTGCGCTTGCGCTGGTTTGGATCGCTGCGGCTGGTTTCCTTGCCAACGGATACGCCGCTGAAGCGGACACAACTCCCCCGCCAAAAGAAACTTTCAATTTGATCTTGCCGTTCAAGAATCTCACGGTCGGTCAAGGCCAAGAAGTGACGATGGATACCGAGATCGTCAACCGGCGCAAGGACCCTGTCGAAGTCGCTATCGGCTTGGATGGGGTGCCGAAAGGCTGGGATGTTAATTTTAATTCCCGCTATCCGAGCTTTCCGATACGCTCGGTGCAAGTCCAAGGCGGCGAAAAATCGACGACCATTGAATTCAAAGCGAAGATCCCTGAAGCAACCCGTCCCGGAGTCTACCAAGTCAAGGTCAGCGCCAAAGACACCAATGGTTCGACCCAGTATGCCGAAACCCTCAATATCACCGTCACTTCGAAGAAAGTTGATACCGGCGGCCTCAAGCTAACCAGCCAGTATCCGGTGCTCAGCACCGGCTCGGGCCAGACGCTCAAATTCACCGTCGATCTCAAGAACGAAACCAACAAACCGCTGACCACCGCGCTGTCCGCCCAAGCCCCTCCCGGTTGGACGCTCCGTTTCAAGCCGCAGTTCGGCGACCAACAGATCTCGTCGATCCAACTCAAAGAGAGCGGCTCGGAAACCCTTAGCGTCGAGATCGACACCCCGGTAAAGGCCGACGCCAAAGAGCAACCGATCACGGTAACGGCGCGCTCCGGTGCGTTTGAGGCTTCGGCCACTGTCAAAGTCAGCCTCAAGGGCACGCAGGATCTCAAGATGGGGTCACTGGCCGGCACCTTGAACACTTCCGTTACCGCCGGCAAGAAATCGCCGGTCGATTTCGTCGTCGGCAACGCCGGCACCGCGCCGGTTCGCAATCTGAGCTTCGTCACCAAAAAGCCCAGCGACAAGTGGACCGTCGAGTTCAAGCCCGACAAGATCGACTTGATCGAGCCCGGCCAGGTGCGCGAAATCAAGATGGAAGTCCTGGCGCCGGACCGCACCATCGCCGGCGATTACCTGTTGACGCTGACCGCCAATTCGCCGGAAGTCACCAAGTCCGTGGAATTCCGCGTCACCGTGTCGACACCGACGATCTGGGGCTGGATCGGCTTCGGCATCGTCGGCTTAGTCGTGCTCGGACTTGCGATTGTATTTTTCCGCTTAGGTCGTCGATGAGCACGGTTGTCGACACCAAAAATCTCAGCAAGCGCTACCGCGAAAAACTCGCGGTCAACGCGCTTAATCTGACGATTGAGGAGGGCGAAATCTTCGGCTTTCTCGGCCCCAATGGCGCGGGCAAGACCACGACCATCTTGATGCTCCTGGGCTTGACGGAACCGACATCCGGCCAAGTCTCGGTGTGCGGCTTCAACCCGACCACCGAGTCTATCGAGGTCAAAAAACGGGTCGGCTATTTGCCGGAGAGTCCCGGCTTCTACGACGATCTTAGCGCGCGCGAAAATTTGCTCTACATGGCTCGGCTCAACCGCATCCCGGAAGAGGAAGCACACCGGCGCACCTCCGAGGTGCTTGAGCAAGTCGGTCTCAGCGAAGATGGCCGCCGCCTGGTAAAAGAATTTTCCCGCGGCATGAAGCAGCGCCTTGGCATAGCCGAGGTATTGGTCAAGAAACCCACGGCGATCATTCTCGACGAACCGACCCTCGGCATCGACCCCGACGGCGCCATCCGCATTTTAGAATTGATCAAGAACTTGAATCGACGAGCATGGCCTGACGGTCATGCTGTCGTCGCATCAATTGCAACAGGTGCAGCAGATTTGCACCCGGGTCGGCATCATCGTCAAAGGCAAGCTGATCGTCCAAGGCGAAACCGATACCTTGGGCAAAACGATCTTAAAAGGCCGCAATTGGAATTTTCTGCTCGAAGTGACCGGCAACGTCGATGGCTTCGATCGAGAACTCCAGAGCATCGTCGGCGTCGATGAAATCGAGAAACGTAGCCATGGCTGGTTTCTCCGCTGTACACAAGACGTGCGCGGTGAAATCGTTGGCGCGGTGACCCGCCGCGGCCTCGGCCTGCTGCAGTTGCGTTCCGAAGACCCGACCCTTGAAGAGATTTATTTGAAGTACTTTCGCGAGGCGTAAAAATGAGCGTGGTGTTCTGGAAAGAGCTTGCCGATCACTTTAGCAGCCGGCGTTTCATGATCCTGATGATCCTCATCGTCTTCTCCGGGCTTTGGGCGGCTTATGCTACCGGACAAGCGATCCGCGCCAACACCGATACCGTGCCGACCCAGTATGTCTTCTTACTTCTGCTCACCTCCAGCGGCGACACGTTATTTTCTCTGGCGACCTTCTTGGGTTTCTTCGGCCCTCTGGTCGGCATCACTCTGGGCTTCGATTCGATCAGCGGCGAATACGCCCGCGGCACCCTGAGCCGGGTGCTCTCCCAGCCGATCTACCGTGACAGTTTGATCAATGGCAAATTCTTCGCCGGCTTGACCACCGTCGGGGTATTATGGGGATCGATTCTACTCCTGGTGATCGGGCTGGGCATAACCCTATTGGGCTTCCCACCCAATGCCGAAGAGCTCTGGCGCATGATCATCTTCACCATGGTCGGCGTCTTTTACGTCGGCTTTTGGCTGGCGCTGGCAATGCTTTTTTCGCTGCTATTTCAGAAAACCGTCACCGCGGCGCTCGCTTCGATCGCGGTCTGGTTATTTCTTTCGCTGTTCGTCGCTGTGATCAGCGGCGCCGTCGCCAGCATGGTCGTTCCCGACGCTAGCACGCCGGAGGCGCTGGCGCGCAAATCAGATATCGAAAACATCGTCGGGCGTATCTCGCCCAGTACTTTGTTCAATGAAAGCGTCGGCATTCTGCTTAATCCTGCGGCCCGGGTGTTCGGCATGGCGCTGCAAAGCCAGGCCGAAGGCATCTTGCCGACGCCGTTGGCACTCGATCAGAGCTTGACGCTTGATCTGGCCCCATATCACCACCATGTTCGCGCTGGTGGCGGTCTGTTTCGGCATTTCCTACATAATCTTCATGCGCGCCGAGATCCGCGCCTAAACAAACCTCACTTCATCACCGCAAGTTTTTTCCGGGCGCACCAGCGCAACGTGCGACTCTCGCGACTCTTCGACAAATCATTTCATATTGGAATCGTTGATAGTTAAACGATTTTCTGTTTAGTATCAAAGAATCTTTTCTCTTTGGGTGATAGGGAGGATTCATGGCTTACGCCGATCTGCGCGAATATGTCGCGGCGCTGGAGAAACATGGCAAGTTGAAGCGCGTCACTAAGGAAGTCGATAAAGACTGGGAAATCGCCGCGGTCTGCCGCCAGCTATTCAAGAAAATCCCACCGAACAAACGGCCGGCGCTGGTCTTCGAAAACGTCAAAGGCTTCGATATTCCCGTCGTCGCCGGCGTGCTCGGCGCGTCGCGCGAGATTTATGCTCTGGGCCTGCAATCCGAAACGGTCGAAGGCATCAACCGTAAATGGGACCATGCCCTGGGCAATCCCATTCCGCCGCGCATGGTTTCAGCCAAGGATGCGCCCTGCAAAGAAAACATCCTGCACGGCAAAGATGTCGACATCACCAAACTACCGGTGCCCACCTGGACCGTCGGCGAAGATCCCGCGCCATTTTTCACGTCGCCCTATCTGATCACCAAGGATCCCGAAACCGGCGTGCGTAACGTCGGCACCTATCGTATGCAAGTCAAAGGGCCGAACAAAACCGGGCTGCTGATCGGCAAGCGCCAGGATATGGCTTGGCATATGTACAAGAACAACGACAAAAACCAACCGACTCCGGTGGCCGTCGTCATCGGTGCCGATCCATCCATCGGCTACGTTTCGGTTTCCAAAATGTCCGAGGCATTGGATGAATTCGCCGTCGCTGGCGCGCTGCGCGGTGCTGCTGTCGACATGGTGCCCTGCGAGACCGTGCCCCTCGAAGTTCCGGCCACGGCAGAGATCGTCTTGGAAGGCGAGATTCCGCCCAATGCTTTCGAACACGAAGGACCGTTCGGCGAATACACGGGCTACATGGGACCGGCCGGTAATGAACCGTACTTCAACATCAAATGTATGACCTACCGCAACCAACCGCTCTATCAGGCGTTCATCAGCCAGATGCCGCCGTCGGAATCCAGTTGCATCCGCGGTATCGGCCGCGAGTGGCCGTTGTTCAAGCATCTCAAAGACACGCTGCGAATTCCCATCAAAGATTTGCGCCTGAAAGAAGCCGGCGGCAGCGGCGCCTTTCTCGTCATTTCCCTCAAGAAAGAGTTCGTCGGCCAAGTGCGTCAGCTGATGTACGGCGCATGGTCACAGCGTACCGGTTTCGGCAAGATTACGGTGATCGTAGACGACGACATCGACGTGTGGGATGATTTCGCGGTGGATTGGGCGATGAGCTGGCATGTCCGGCCCGACAAAGATGTCTATATCGAACGCGATGTCCAAGCCGTCGGCCTCGACCCATCCCAGGCTCCCGCCGATGTGCTGCAGCATCATCCGAGTCGTTACGTCGGCTCGCGCATGGCCATCGACGCCACGCGAAAACACAAGTATCCGGCGATATCGCTACCGCCTAGGGAACATCTGGAGTTAGTCGCGAGCCGGTGGAAAGAATACGGCATCGAGGACTAAACGCGCACGCTGCGCGCGTTTAGCATTCCAGATTACAAATTCCATATTCCAAATCCGGAATGTGGAATCTGAGATTTGGAATTTGTAATAGTGAGCTCTAGCGAGACCGCATTTTTTTAGCAGCGGCCATGATCGACTCGATAATCTTCTTATAGCCGGTACAACGGCAAAGGTTGCCGTGCATGAAATGTTTCAGCTCTTCTTCAGTCGGGTTGGGATTTTCGTCCAACAGCGCCTTTGACGCTAACAGCATTCCCGGCGTGCAAAAGCCGCATTGAAAACCGCCATACTCGATGAACGCTTCCTGGAGCGGATGGAGCTTGCCGTCGTCGGCTAGTCCCTCAATCGTCATGACCGAACGGCCGCGAACTTCGAAGGCCAGGGTCGTGCAAGCGCTCACCGGCCGGCCATCGACCAACAAGGTGCAGGCACCGCACACCTGCACGTCGCAGGAGCGCTTGGCACCGGTCAGGCCTAAACGATCGCGCACGACATCGAGCAATAGCTCGTTGGGTTCGACATCGATTTCCTGCAATCTGCCGTTAAGGGTAAAGGACACCGGAATGGTTTGTGTATCGGCGGGTCGGGTCATTGCTCTGGACATGAATAGATCTCCAGTCGTCTGCGATATCGTCGTTTGCGCAGCGTAGCTTAACTGACGATGCTGTTAAACGCGCGTTTCAACAACACGCCGACGATATGTTCTTTATAATCCTGCGCGCCATGCAGGTCGCTGATCGCTTCGGAAGCGCGGCCGGCGATGCCCCCAGCCTGCGGCAATAGACGCACCGCCTCATCCTTGCTCTTGCCGTTCAGTAAAGCTTCAGCTTCGGCGACGCGCTTGGGCGCCGGACCGGCGCAGCCAACGGCGATTTTGACATCGTTGACGCTCCCACCGTTAAGCGTCAAAGCTATGGCTACACCGACGCTGGGCCGTTCCAAATAACCAAACTTGAGATAGGCGCTGCGGCTGTTGGCGCCGGGCGCAGGCACGCGAATCTCGGTAAGAAGTTCATCGGCTTGCAGCGAGGTTTCATAGGCGTCGACGAAAAAATCCTCGGCGCCGATCTCGCGCTTGCCGGAGGTTTTCTCGGCGATCATTTTGGCGCCGAGCGCCATCAACAGGGTTCCCGGATCGGCGTGGGGTTCGGCAAAGCACAGATTGCCGCCGAGGGAGCCGGCTTGCCGCACGCGCACATTAGCGACGTTTTGTTCGAGCTTGACCAGCGACGGTAATTTCTCTTGCAACAGCGATGAGGTTTCCAACTGGCGGTGGGTGCATAGAGCGCCGATCTTGATCGTGCCGTTATCCCCGGCCACTTCGCCGAGACCCTTGAGCCGCTTGACGTTGATCAACCGTTCGTAGTGGATCAGCCCCTCCTTCATCGCCAACAAGAGCTCGGTGCCGCCGGCGTAGATCTTCGCGCTATCGCCAAAGCGGCCGAGCAGTTCGGAGACTTCCGCGACACTTTCGGGTTCTTCCAATCGAAACCTTCTGAGCATGTCACTTGTCTCCCTCTAAGGTTGTTTTAACCGCCTGGGCGAACTCATCGAGCACCTGATCGGCCTTGCGTTTGATAATGCCATGGCCGAGGGCCGCGAGCTTGCCCAAGATATCCACGCCGGCGATAAAACTCACCACGGTCTTGTTGTTTTCCTCGCGCAGATTGACGTCGAGATCGATCTTCATGCGGCTGCCGATCTTATTGTCGGCACCGGAGGCCTGGGCTTTGATGTGGGTCAGTTCTTCGCGCTCCAAGACTTCGATGGTCGTCGGAAACTCGACTTTGAAAGGACCCACCCGCTCCACCATGGTCGCCGAGTAGCGTTTACCTTCTTCGACGGTTTTCGCATCCTTGCATCCCGGCACGCAGGCGATAAAGCGGTCGATATCCCAGATAAACTTCCAGACCTTTTCGCGGGGCGCGAGAATTTCTACTTGTTTTTCAAACTGCAAAGACGTTCCTCCGAATGACGATCTAATTTTGCTATCAAATGACGCCGATCCTCGCAAGCGAACCGCACGAATTTGCCCACACGATCGATGGTTTGAGATGGGCGCGACAACCTTGCCGCGGTCAACTGGCGCCGCCCGTGTCGGCGGTATCTTTGAATTCCTTGCTCAGATAAGTCTTTAATTTTTTCTTGACACGCTCTTCGATTTGGCGCACGCGCTCGCGGCTGATGCCATATTTATCGCCGATTTCGCGCAGGGTAAGCGGGTCTTCGTTGAGCAAACGCTCGCGGTAAATCACCAGCTCCTTGTCCTTCAATCCCGTGGCGAACTGTGCCATTTTTTCCCGCAGCATCTGCTGGTACTGGTTTTCGGCGTACTCTTCTTCCGGATTCTGCTTATTGTCGGGTAGGAAGTGCAGCAGCGTCGCCTCGCCATCGTCGCCGACCGGTATGTCCACCGACAAGTCCCGGCTGGCCAAACGCTGCTCCATCTCGATGACTTCGTCTTCCTTGACGTTCAAGCGCTCGGCTATCAGCTTCGGTCCCACCGTCAACCCCTCGGCCTCGATGCGTGCTTTTTCCTTCTGCAGATTGAAAAACAGTTTACGCTGGGCTTGCGTGGTGCCGATCTTGACCATGCGCCAATCGTTCATGATGTAGCGGATCATGTAGGCGCGAATCCACCAAACCGCATAGGATGGGAAACGCACGCCGCGGTAAGGATCGAAGTTCTTCACCGCTTCCATCAGCCCCATATTTCCTTCCTGCACCAAGTCGAGCAGTGTCTTGAAGGATTTTTGGTACTCGCGGGCGATCATGACGACCAAGCGCAGGTTGGCGGTGACAAGTTTGTAGGCCGCCTCAATATTACCAAACTCTTTGTATTCGACCGCAAGCTTATGCTCTTCCTCACGGCTGAGCACCGCAAAGCGGCGGATCTCGGCGAGGTAACGTTGCAGCGGATCGAACGGCACCAGCGCCTTGTGGCTGCTGTCCGGTTCTTCCTCATCGACGATTTTGGGCAGATCGAAGTCGGCGAAAGGAAGCTCGTTTTGGGGAGTTTTATCTTCTTCGGCCATGAGCGGCGTCAATACCCTCACCACCAAAGACCGCGATCTAGCGGCTCACGCCAAGGCCTCGATTCGATCTAGGCAAATAGATCTCAAGGCCCGCTTGACCACGGTGGTTGAGTTAAGTTTTCGGGAATTACGGGTTTTCCGGCACCTTGCGCACTCTGCCGGCGGCGATTTCACGTAGAGCGACCACGACTTCGCGATTCTCGGAATCGATCAGCGGCTTGGCACCCTTGAGTAGATGGCGAGCTCGCTTCGAAGCCAGCATAACCAACTCAAAACGATTCGTAACCTTGTCCAAACAGTCTTCGACGGTGATCCGTGACATTGGAATCTCCTAATCAAACACCAGGAGATTCAAACAGATTTATGCGCTAAAATCAATGAAGTGTGGCCCGTGAAAAGGCCAAAGCCTTACTTCAACGCAGAGTGCAGAAGCGGCGTTTGGCGGAACTGGACTTGCTGAGATGACTCGGAGAGGCGAATACTAAGTCGCTATTTTAATGCTCGGTCTGGGCGTAACACTTGCTCTTGGCAAAGGCCATGTCGAGGGCCATTCCCGTCACCACGGCCTGCCAGGCTTCGTCCTCGGAAAGGCCGCGACCCTTGATCGAACGCCAGAGATATATGATCTCTTCCTCGGTTACGGTTTCGAATAGATCCGGCTCGCGCTGGTTCAGTAAGGCAATCTCATCGGTACGCAACATGTCAGTAGGCAGCCACCTTTGGAATATGATGGCCATTCAATGAGCAATTGGCGGGCCAATCAACTAACTAGTTGAAACTGCGTAATTTGGCTACCAAATGATTGGTGGCAACGCCGGCAGAATGGGCTAGTTTTGTTTGATGGAGCGCAAAACATGTCAAATCGCGCAGTAAAAATCCTTCAGCGGCCGCGAGTCAATCTAACACCGCGATTGCGGAAATCTCCAACATGCAATCGGGGTTGTACAGGCGCTTGACCTCGACCAACGTAATCGCTGGAAAGCGTTTGCCGAACACCGCGCGATAGGCCATACCTAAAGGCTTGGTGTTACCCCAATAGGCTTCCAGTTGAGTCACATAAATGGTCAACACCGCGTACTGATTGGGTTTGCCGCCTACCGACTCGATTGCGGTCTTGAGATTACTCATGACCTGGGTGAATTGCGCGACGAAATCGCCCTTCCCCACCACCTGGCCATGGACATCGAAGGGCGCTTGGCCGGCGATATGAACCATGGTGCCGCCGGTGATCTTTGCGACATGTGCATATCCGACAGGCGGTTCCAATCCGGCTGGGTTGATCAGTTCGAAGGGCATGGGTTACTCCGTGTTTAGCTAGCCTAGCCGAGAGAAGTTGTCACAGCCGGGCTCCAGTAGTCGATAAAACTCTTCATCTCGCCGACCACATCGTCTGAAGCCGCGACATAGGGTAAGATCACACGGGTCGCGCCGGCTTCGACATAGGGCTTGATCTGCTCAACCACTTGCTGGGCCGAAGTCGCGGCGACCAGTGGCAAGCTCGCGAACATGCGATCGGAAACCAGCTTGCGCGCGGCGTGAAATCCGCCAGATTTCCAGGCCCAACGCATGGCCTCGACCTCGCTGGCAAAGCCCATTCGTCCTAACAGATCGCGATAATAATCGGCCAGCGCATAGTAAGTCAGCGCATGGCTCAGCGCTTCGCGGGCGGTGTCATAGTTGGGCGCGATCGAGCAGCGAATCTTGCAGATGATCTCCATCTGCGCCGGATCCTTGCCGGCTTCCATCGCTCCTGCCCGCACCTCATCGGCGATGCGGCGAATCTCGGTCGGATTCGCCATATTGATCACGACCCCGTCGGCGATGCGCCCGGCGAGCCGAGTCATCTGCGAACCAAACGCGGCCAGATAGATTGGCAGGGTTCGCCCCGAAGGTTTGAACGCCATCTTGAAGTTCTGCGCCGTGAAATACTTGCCGTCGAAGGCGAGTTTTTCGCCGCGCATCGCTGCCCGAACAATTTCGATGTATTCGCGCACGCGTCCTAGCGGATGATCGAAGGTTTGGCCATGCCATTTAGCGATGGTCGGATTGGACGAGCCAATGCCCAGTAAAAATCGCCCGCCGGTCAGTTCGTCGAGCCCCATCGCCTGCAACGCCAAGGTCGCCGGCGTGCGGCCGAGAATATGATAGATCGCCGAGCCGACTTTGAGTTGCCGGGTCACCGCCGCAATCGCCGACAGCATCACCGTCGGATCCTTGTTATTCGCTTCCCCGCCCCATGCACAGTCAAAGCCATGCGCTTCGGCTTGGCGTGCCAGCTCCGGGATGGCGTCCATCGGCAGTTGGGCGCCGGAATTGAATTCAATATCGATCTTCATGATGCTGTGAAAAAAGGCCAATTAGACGTAGCTCGCCGGCAGATTGGTCTTAAAGATCTCGATCTTCTCCGACTTCTCGATATGACGCATGAAGCGGTATTTGTTTTCAACCTCATCGATGGGAAACGGCGGCACCGCGGTTCTTTCGGTGCTGACTTTGGCGCCGATGAAGCAGAGCTCGTTGCCACGTAGCGCGGCTGCCGCTAGCTTGGCGAACTCGTCAACTGTTTTCGCCCATTGAGAATTCTTGATCCCCGCGGCGCGCGCGATGCCGACGAGATCGGCGCCCGCGCCGGTAGCCGTCTTTTTACTGCCCGACGCCTCGTAGACCTCATTGTCGAAGACGATGTGAACAAGATTGGTTGGCCGCATCCGCGCGATCGTCGGCAGCGAACAAAGATTCATCAACAACGAGCCATCGCCGTCGAGCGCGACCACCTTGCGATGCGGCAGCCCCAACGCCATGCCGAGAGCGATCGACGAGCACAGCCCCAAGGTACGCACGCGAAGGTTGCCGTCGTTTGGGTGCAATGAATTCCACTCCAACGTCATGGCGCCGGCGGAACTGACCACGAGAGCATCTTTTACCTCAGACGCCAGCGCTTTTAGGCAGTCGTATCGCTTCATGGTTGTGACAAAATTATTACAACGACTGCAGCGCTGGACGCCGTCCCAACACTTCCTTGGTGAGCAACAGAGCGACCGGTTTCCTGGCATCTTCGGCGAGGATTTGCCCGCGTTTGATGAGTTCCGGCGCATCGCCGATGTCGCGCATGATGTAGTAACGAATGCCCAGCGCTTGCAGCACCGGCTCGGTCATACTGCCGGTGCTGGCGAAAGTCCGGTCGCCGATATCGCCGGCGTAGTAAATCAGCAGCAACACCGGGATTTGATACTGTAACAAGGTACTGACGATGGCATTGGCGCTGTTAAAAAAGCCGCCGTTCTGCATGATCGCGGCGCATTTCTTGCCGACCAAATAGCCGCCGGCGCAGATGCCCATGCCTTCTTCCTCGCGGCAAAGCGGCACGTGAATCACATCCTTGGCTTCTTCAACTTCGCGCAACAAATCGGACAAATTGATATCCGGCAATGTGGCGATGAGGCCGATGCCTGCGTCTTTCAATCCGTTGACGAGTATTTTTGCCGATTCCGCAGCAGTCATTGAGACAAGTTCCTATATTTCGCCGAGCCGTTCTCCGCTTAACATCAATGCTAGAGTACTGCAAGCAAGCGAGCTGGTTGAGCCGGCACTTTTCCTTTGGCCGGATTCCTAGTATAAGTGCGGCGTGCCGAACCAACTATTCTAACCTGCGAGGAGCATTACCATGATCAAGCTTTACGATTTCAAATCATCGCCCAACTGCCAACGCGTCAAAGTCGTTTTGGCCGAAAAGAATCTGCCCTACGAAATTGTCCCGGTGGATCTGACGAAGAAAGAACAGAAGAATCCTGAATACCTAAAAATGAACCCCTACGGCAAAGTGCCGGTGCTGACCGACGATAGCACCGTGCTGTACGAGTCGTTGATCATCAACGAGTACTTGGAGGAAAAATATCCGGCGCAGTCGCTTTTGCCCAAGGACCCAGCCAAGAAAGCCAAGGCGCGCATCCTCACCGACTACGGCATGGCCCATTTCGACAGCCCCTATCAAAAACTGCGCATGGAGCTGATGAAAGAAGCCAAGGAGCAGAGCCAGCCGATCATCGACGGCGCCAAGGCGGATTTAAAAAAACTCTTGCAGCGTTTCGAAGAAGAGCTCGGCGAGCAACAGTACCTGCTCGGCGATTTTTCCCTGGTCGACGCCAACTTGATCCCGCGCTTCACCCGCTTGGAAGGTTTCGGCATCCTGCCCGATCCTTCGCTGCCGCGCCTGGGGAAGTACATGGAACGCATGAAAGCGCGTCCCTCGGTCAAAGCGCTGCTCTAGAACCGATAAGTTTACTCCCGGTCTAGACCTCCACATGGAAGCGCCGAAAAGCGGTTTGTTCACGACCGTCTTTTCGGCGCTGCTTCTTCCCGTCGTTAATTTTTTCGACAAACCATCCCAGCCGCGCTACCGCGGCGAAATCACTCTCGCCGGATTGCAGCGCCCGGTTAACGTCGAATTCGACCGCTATGCGGTTCCTCATGTCCGAGCGGCTGACGAACAAGATATGTTCTTTGCCCAAGGCTATCTGCACGCCCAGGAGCGGCTATGGCAGATGGAGATGAGCCGGCGCTTTCTCAGCGGCAGAATGGCCGAGCTGTTCGGTGACTTCTCTCTGCCCTGGCGCGAGCTCTCCAACCAATTTCGCGGCCACAAGACCAGCGATCTCGATTTTTTTGTCCGCCTGTTGGGCATTCGCCAGTCGGCGGTTCAATCCGTCGAGCTGCTGTCCGACAATGACATGGACAGGCTCAACGCTTATAGCCAGGGTGTCAATCGTTACATCGAGAGTTGCGGCAAAAAACTGCCCTGGGAATTTCGCTTGCTGCGCTTTGCGCCGCAGCCATGGACTGCCAAAGACAGCCTGACCATCGGCAAGGGACTATCGTTCCTGCTCTCCACCGCGCTTTACACGAGGCTCAATTTGATGCAGCTCGCGGCAAGGCTTCAGCATGACCCAGAGAAACTCCGATCACTGCTACCCACTTACCCGATCGACGCGCCGACCATCAGTCGCGCAATCATCCAGCAGGCAACGGCTCTTACCCGTTTCACCAATGGGATTCTCGCCGACACCGATTGGCATGGCGCCGGTCATGGCAGTAACAACTGGGCGGTCGGTCCGGAGAAGGCCAAATCCGGCGGAGCGATCCTGTGCAACGATCCACACCTACGCATGTCCCTGCCGTCGATGTTTTATCTGATGCGTCTTGCGGCCGGGGAACCAGGCGCTGCGCACAGTTACGAGACCTGGGGCGCGTCGATGCCTGGGTTGCCTTGCATTCAATTGGGTCAGAACCGCAGTATCGCCTGGGGCATCACCGCGGCGCTGTGTGACGATGTCGAGTTTTATCGCGAGCGGATTCACCGCATCGAGAGCGACCGTTATCTTGCCGGGCAAGAGTGGTGCAAGTTTGCCGAACGGCGCGAGATGATTCGCATCCGCGGCGGCAAGGTCATTGAACGGAACGTCCGTACAAGCTGCCACGGACCGATCCTTAGTGATTTTGTCAACACCGAAGCGTCAGGAGAAGCGTTAGCGCTGCGTTGGTGCGCCAGCGAACCAAGCCAGGAGATCCATTCGATCTATCGGCTCAATCAAGCGCGCGACTGGGGGGAATTCTTGACCGCCCTGGAATACCACAGCGCGCCCAGCTTGAATTTCCTCTACGCCGATAGCAACGGCAATATCGGTTACGCCCTCGCCGGGAAGATCCCCAAACGCAGCGCCGAACCCTCACTCCTGCCGCTCGCCGGTTGGGATGAATCGTAACGACTGGCACGGCTACATTCCATTCGAAGAACTGCCGCGGCTGTACAATCCACCAAGCGGTTTCATCGCCACGGCTAATAATAATATCGTTGACTCAGCGTACCCCTATTATCTTTCCAACTTTTTCGAACCGCCACAGCGGGTTCGCCGGATATACCAGCTGTTACAGTCACAGGAGCAATTTACTGCCGAAAACATGGCAAAGCTCCAGCTTGACCAGGTTTCGCTGCATGCCGTGGAACTGATCCAAGCGCTCAGCGGCGATCTGCGCGCCGTGGCAGACCGCGGCGGGATTATTAGTGACGCCGTGGCAAGATTGCTCGCCTGGGATGGCGACTGCACCGCGGCGAGCATCCCGGCGTTAATTTTCCATGTCTTTCATCAGCGTCTACTAGCGAATTTGCTACGCGACGAGCTCGGAGAGGAACTGTTGGGCGCATACACCGAGATTCTCAATCAATGCATCGTTCCTACCGACAAAATCTTGCGCGATGAGAAATCCTGTTGGTTTGCCCAACGCTCGAGAAAAGCACTGGTCGCTCAATCGCTGAGACGACGCTTGCGCCGAGCTGCGCCAATCCCTGGGTACGGACTGTGAGCGCTGGCAGTGGGGCAGGCTGCACCGACTATCTCTCAACCATGCCTTGAGCCGCCTCGCTATACTAAGACCGGTAATCTCCATTGGACCCACGCCGGTGGGCGGCGATGGCATGACGGTTAATTTTGGCTTTTATCGCCACTCCAATCCCTATTCACAATCCGCCGGCGCGGCACTGCGCTATGTCATCGACTTTAATGATCCGGAGCACTCCGGCTACGTTCTAGCATCTGGGCAATCCGGCCACCCTGGGTCGCCTCATTATGGCGATCAAAATGCCGCCTGGCAGAGCGGCGCAAAGATCCAACTTTCGTCGCACCTTGGCGATGCCAATAACCATTGTTTAGTTATGAAGCCATGCTAAGGTGTCCGGCATCGAATGAATCACACAGCAGCTCCATCAAGTCGAACGCCCAACCCAGGCAAAAACATGCCGATCAATCTATTGATCGCCGACGACGAAAGACTGTTTCGCCAGAGCTTGAAAATCCTCCTGGAAAGCGGCACCAACATCAAAGTCGTCGTCGAAGCAGCCGATGGCCAAGAGGCGGTGATTGGCGCTCGCGAAACCGAACCTGACTTGGCCCTGCTCGACGTCGACATGCCAAAGATGGACGGCATCAAGGCGGCCAAGCTCATCACTAGGGTCTCACCCAAGACCAAAGTGCTCATGCTATCGGTGCATCATGAAGAAGACAAAATTCGTTCGGCGCTACGCGCCGGCGCCATCGGTTATATTTTGAAGGACACCGACCGCGGCGAGTTTATCGAGATCATTCGCCAGACCCATCTCGGCAAATCGCCCTCCTCGCCTTACCTCGCACATCTCGGACTCGATCACGGTAACCCTCGGAGCGAGACCCGTGCAACCCACCCTGGCTTTGCCGAGCAATACTCGCTCACCGATTTGGAACTCAGAGTCTTACGGTTGGTGACCGAAGGGTTGAGCAATGATGAAATCGGCCGGCTCACCGATTCTGCCCGCGAGACCGTCAAAGGGCATCTAAAATCATTATTTCGCAAGCTCGACGTCAAGAACCGCACCGAAGCCGCGGTGATGGCGATCCGCGAAGGACTCAAATAGTCCCCACTTGAGTCTTTGCGAGGAGCCTGAATGGGGGATTGGGAGCACTTCGAAACTAGTGGACAAACCGGTGATCTATAAAATGTTTTGCAACTTGACTTCGTCTAATTGGAGGAACAAATGACAATCCACAAGCCTTTTCCGTCGGCAATAACACTGGTACTCTTCTTGACTTTCGGATACGCCAATCTCGCCAATGCACAACCCACTCCCGCGGCCAATCCGACGAATGTCTCGGGTAAGGTCGTATCTTTGAAAGGCCCGGAGCTGATCGTTGGAAGCCCTAGCGGCGACGCGAAAGTCACTGTTAGCGATAAGACCGTCATTCGCCATGAGGTGGCGATCAAGTTTTCCGAGATAGTTTCCGGCATGTATGTCGGCGCCACAGCAAGCAAGCAGCCGGACGGCACCTTTTTGGCCTCCCAAGTCAACGTCTTCTCCGAAGACCAGCGTGGTACCGGCGAAGGGCACCGCCCCTTAGGTAACGCGACCATGACCAACGCCAATGTCGAGCGGGTTGATGACGTGATGGTGCGGGACGTAAAAGGACGAATGCTAAATCTCAAATACAAAGACGGCGAGGTAAAAGTGCTCGTGCCGCCGGACATCCCGTTGGCAAAACGACTGGTGGCGGACCGCAGCGTGGTCAAAACCGGTTCCGAAGTATCGGTTAATGTGACTCAAGAAGCCGATGGTTCGCTCTTAGCACGACAGATCACCGTGCGCCTGCCGAAGCCCTAAGCTACCGTCATAGATGGCCACGCGACAAACTACTTTAAACGCTAATCCGCACGGCCGCCTAAGATCGCTCGGAACTGGGTGCCGCACCCAAAAGGGTAACCCAAAGGCACCCGAATGGGGGATTGACAGTCACAAGGATCTAAGAGATAAATTGTCAACTTTTTGAAAGATATGGGAGCGCGAAACGTCCAATAAGGAGGAAGTTATGAAGTCACGCAGAATCCTGATTGCGATTTTGGCCGCGACGGTCGGCCTTATCTTTGGATCAATCCGCCCCGCCTTTGCGATTGGCATCGGCGACCCAGCGCCGGACTTCGAGCTCGACAGCACCAAGGGCGGCAAGTTGAAATTGAGCAGTCTCAAAGGCAAGAACGTGCTGATCAACTTTTATGTCCTCGACTTCAGTCCGACATGAATCAAAGACCTTCAAGCGTCCGGTTCGGACCAGTATCCGCTCTTCCAAGCACAGAACACAGAAGTCGTCGGTATCAGTATGAATGCACCGTTCTCGCAGAAAGCATTTGCCGACTTCGCTAAGATCGTCTATCCGTTACTTAGCGATCGGGACGGAAAAATCATGCAGGCCTTTGGCGTTTACGACGAACCCAGACGCTTGGCCAAGCGTTCCTACATCATCGTCGACAAGGACGGCGTGATCAAATATTACGACATCCGCCCGAGCAATACGGAAAAGGATTTGCTCTCCACCGAGCAATTGTTGAACGCAGTAAAAAAAGTCAATCAAGGCGGTTAAATTAATAACGGTGACAGGATTTGAAAGGAGAAAACAGCCAATGGTTCGAAAAACTTTAGTAGGTGCGTTATTTGGTTATCTTGTAGTCGGAGTGGCAAATCAGGACGTTGCCCAGGCCCAAGTCGAGAAACGCCAGAAACTGATGCAGGAACAGAGCGCCGCAGCTAAGGCGATCAAGGGCGCCGTGGAGGCCAAAGACTATGCAACCGTGGAAGCTAAGGCCAAGGATCTCATGGGCAGCTCCGAAAAGATTGTCGGCGCTTTTCCGGCCGGCAGCGGCACGGGGAAAACCAAAGCTAAGCCTGAAATATGGGAGAAATCTGCCGATTTCGCCAGCCAGGCCAAGAGTCTAAACAAAGCGGCCACTGAATTGGCCGCGGCGGCGAAAGCCGGCAACGACGCCGACGTCGCTGTTAAAGTGAAAGCACTTGGGGATACCTGCGGCTCTTGTCACAAGGCATTCCGTGCTGAAAAATACGCTGAATAGATCCACCTACATTAACTAGAGCTAGTGAAGGACTAAGAAAGCCCCTGCCGGTTGGCAGGGGCTTTCTTGTTTCTATCCCCGCCCTCCTGTAAAGTTTTCAGCGTCAGTTCCATCGAGGCGAAAACCAATGGCATTTAAGAATATATTTCTCGTCACGCTCGCGCTGCTCCCAGCGCAGTTGTTACTCGCACCCAACGCTACGGCGCAACTAACCCGGCTCAACGTCGGCTATAGCGCCACCAGCGGCGATCAACTGCCGGCCTGGGTGGCCAAGGATAGCGGCATCTTCGCCAAGCATGGCCTAGACGTGCAGGTAATCTTTTTCACCGGTGGCACAACCGCGGTACTGGCCCTAGTATCCGGCGATGTGCCGATCGCGCAGATCTCCGGCCCCGGCGTCGTCAATAGCGTGCTTGCCGGTTCCGATGCCGTCTTCGTCGCCGCCGGTATCGTCTCGCTTAATTACGTTCTGATGGGCAAGCCCGGCGTGAAAACCGTCGAGCAGATGAAAGGCGGTACCATCGCCATCAGCCGCTTCGGCTCGGCCACCGATACCATCGCCCGCTTCGCCCTGCGCCGGGTCGGCCTCATCCCAGGCAAGGATGTCACGATCGTCCAAGTCGGCAGCGGGCCGGAGCGCCTCGGCGCCCTACTAACCGGAAGGGTGACGGCGGCGGTGATCAACCCGCCGTCGAGCTTTCAGGCGGAAAAGAAAGGCTTGGCGATTTTGGCCGACGTAGCCAAGATGGGGCTGGTGTTTCAACACACCGGCGCGGTGACGACGAAAAAGTTTATCCGCGAGCAGCCCGACATCGTGCGCCGTTACGTGCGCGCTCATGTCGAAGCGGTGGCCCGCATGTGGAATGACAAAGAAGCCTCGATCAAAGCGCTCGCCCGTTTCATGGGCAGCAGTATCGACCGCGAGACTCTGGAGAAGACTCGCGCCGATGTCATGCACGAATCGCTCTATCCGAAAAAGCAGTACCCCAGCGTCGAGGGGCTAAAAACCGTCATCGACGACATCGCCGAACGCGATCCGCGGGCGAAGACGGTCAAGCCGGAACAGTTCATCGATGCCTCGTTTCATTCGCGAGCTCGATCAAAGCGGTTTCATCGACAGCCTGTACAAGAAATAGCCCACGCAGAATTAAATGCTAAGCAGCCAGCGCGGCGACGCCGCGATAGCGGACTTGCAAGCTTGGGCTCAAGAGGTTAGCAAGCGCGCCGACTCTGCCGTCGAGACCCAAGTGCTCTTCGAAGAAGACTCCAATACCTTCATCCTGCGCCTAGCCAAAGACGCCCGGGTCTTGGTCTTTCGTCTCTCCGCCTCGCCAAGTCTATACCGACGGCCGCGAATCCGAATGCGAACGGACCCTCAACGAAAAATCAAAGATCTGTGGAATCTTGATTTAGCCGTGAGATAAATAAATTCGCTTTTACCACGAAGGCATAGCGCGGCAGAGTCCGCAACCTCAAGAAAGGTTCGGCAATCTGACCGCAATGCGGCGCCATTTGACGCAACATTCTGGATAAGTGACACGAAGAGCACGAAGGACGATGACTTAACTTCCGAACCTTCGTGCCTTCGTGTGAATACTTCCTCTATCCCTTGCGCAGAAAACGCGCGGCGTCTTTGGCGAAGTAGGTCAGGATCATGTCAGCGCCGGCGCGGCGGATCGCGTACAGCACTTCCATCATGATTCGTTCCTCGTCGATCCAGCCATTCTGGCCGGCCGCCTTGATCATCGAGTACTCGCCGCTGACGTTATAGGCCGCCACCGGATAGCCAAATTTTTGTTTCACCCGGTAGACCACATCTAGGTAGGCCATGGCCGGTTTGACCATGACGATGTCGGCGCCCTCGCGAATATCCTGCTCGACTTCGCGCAGCGCTTCGTCCGAGTTCGCTGGGTCCATCTGATAGGAACGGCGGTCACCGAACTGTGGCGTTGATTCAGCAGCTTCACGAAATGGCCCATAGAAACCCGAAGCATACTTGGCCGCGTAGGCCATGATCGCCGTCTGAGCAAAGCCGTTTTCATCCAACGCTTTGCGGATCGCGCCGACCCGGCCGTCCATCATGTCCGACGGCGCGACGATATCGGCGCCGGCGCGGGCATGGGACAACGACTCTCTCGCCAGTAGCTCCAAGGTGCTGTCATTGTCGACATCGCCATTCTTAATCACGCCGCAATGGCCGTGATCGGTGTATTCGCAGAGACAAACATCGGTGATGACGAGAAGCTCGGGCAGCTTGCTTTTAATCTCGCTAATCGCCTGCTGAACGATGCCGTCGTCGTCGTAAGCCTCGCTGCCGACCGCGTCCTTATGCTCGGGCAGTCCGAATAAGATAACCGCGGGAATGCCCAGAGAAAGAGCCTCTTCACACTCGCGCACCGCATGGTCCACCGACAACTGTGCCACGCCCGGCATCGACGAAACCGGCTGCACTTTGTCCTTACCGGGGCCAACAAACAAGGGATAGATCAAATTGGCCGGTGCCAGCGAAGTTTCACGCACCATCGCCCGCAGTTTGTCATTGCGCCGCAACCGGCGCGGCCGATATCTTGGAAAGTCCATGGGGTTCTCCGAATCAATGCTTGATGACGCTAAAATACTCGATCATTGCGTCGATCAATCCGTCGATGGTGGACTGTTGCGCCATGACCGCCACATGGCCACCCAGCTCTTCAATGGTTTTCGCCGTGATCGGCCCGATACTGGTGATCGCCGCGGTGCCGACAATCGACGCCAGCGAGCCGCCGCCGCAGAGGTGAACGAAATTACTCACCGTGCTCGAACTGGTAAACGTCACCATGTCTACGTCGCCACGCTCCAGCCGTTGGCGAACTTCTTTTGGGTCGAACGCCGGCGCGCTGGTTCGGTAAGCTTCGACCACATCGACGCCGGCACCCCACTGACGCAAGGTTTCAGGCAACACATCGCGCGCTTTGGCGGCACAGGGAATCAAGACCCGCTTACCGGTTAGTTCCACGCCGTTCAAGGATTCCACCAGCCCCTCCGCTTGAAAACGGCTTGGGACCACCGCGACGGTAATTCCTGCAGCGGCCAACCGCCTGGTGGTCTCGGAACCGATCGCCGCCACCTGCAGGTTGGCCAAATCCGCCAGCGATTTCTTTGCGATCTTCAAGCGCTCAAGGAATGGATCGATGCTATTGACGCTGGTAAAAATAATCCAGTGGTAGGCAGCGATTTGTTGCATTGCTCCATCTAACTCGGCAAAGCTGGCCGGCGCTTGAATCTCGATGGTCGGGAATCCGATCACCTCACCACCCAGCGCTTCGATGCGTTGAGCCAATCCACCGGCTTGTTTGCGCGCGCGAGTGACGACGATACGTCGCCCGGCAAAGGGCTTTTCGCGCGACAATGCGCCAGCCAAAGTCGTCATGGGATCAACTCGCCGCCAAGATCTTATCGGCTCCCTGCTTCAGCAGCTCCTGCGCCAGCCGTTCCCCAAGCTTCTCGGCCTCGCTGATATCATCCGTTAACTTGGCTTGACACAGAGTCGTGCCATCGGGACTGGCGACGATGCCGATCATTGTCAAACCAGCGCCTACGGCGCGGGCTCGCGCGCCGATCGGCACATGGCAACCGCCGCTCAAACGCCGCAAGAGCGCGCGTTCAGCGACAGTCTCCGCCTCGGCCAAAGGATCATGGAGAAAGTCCAACATTTCGCTAAGCGCGCTGTCGGCGCGCGCTTCGATGGCTAACGCGCCTTGAGCCACGGCGCTGACACAAATTTCATCCGGCAAATATTCGCCGATCCGCTCGGCGCGGCCGATTCGTTTTAGCCCGGCGGCTGCCATGATTAAACCATCGGCCTCGCCGTCATCGAGCTTGCGCAAGCGGGTATCGATGTTGCCGCGGATCGGTGTAATGACTAGATCGCCACGATGGCGCAACAGTTGTGCTTGGCGCCGCAGACTGCCGGTGGCCAAGCGGGCGCCGCGGGGTAGATCGGCAAGTTTAAGACCCCTCTGGGTCACCAGCACATCCCGCGCGTCTTCCCGCGCCGGCACGGCGACGATGGCTAGACCGTCGGGCAACTCGGTGGGCAGATCCTTCATCGAGTGTACCGCCAGGTTGATAGATTGGTTGAGCAGTGCATCCTCTATTTCCTTGGTGAACACGCCCTTGCCGCCCAGCGCCGCAATCGGCCGGTCGATAAAGCGATCGCCGCTGGTTTTAATGATCGACAATTCGACCTGAAGGTCCGGATAGCGCGACTCGATCTGCTGCTTCACCCAGGTGGATTGGGCGAAGGCGAGCGTGCTGCCCCGGCTACCGATGCGCAGCCGGTTCATTTGCCCTCCAGATCGAAGAGCTTTTTGAGGGCGGCGACGTAGAGCGCGGCCTCATCATCATTGTCATCGCGGCTTTTGAGTTGGGAGATCGGCGCGTGCAGAAGTTTATTGATCATCGCCGTGGTCATATCCTCCAACGCCGCGCGCTGTTCAGGAGAAAGATGTTTTAGGCCGCCGCCGAGGGATTTCTCGATTTCGTTGCGGCGAATATCGTCGAACCGTTGGCGCAATGCGGTGATCGTCGGCACCTGCTCCAAGGAACCGATCCAGCGCACAAAGCTCTGCACTTCTTCCCCGACGATGGTTTCCGCTCGTGCCGCTTCATTGGAGCGCCCCTGAAGATTTTCCTCGGCAACGTTTTTGAGATCGTCGATGTTGTACAGATAAACGTTGTCGAGATCGTTAATCTTGCCGTCGAAATTGCGCCGGTCGCCGATATCGATGAAGAACATCGCCTTATGCTTGCGCTCGCGCAGCACCTTTTCGACTTGCGCGGCGTCGACCAATACCTCCGGCGCGCCAGTGCAGCCGATCACCAGATCGGCCATTTTCAAATACTGGGGGAAATCTTCGAAACGAATCGGGCTGCCATGAATCTTTTCGGCCAGTTCCACCGCCCGCTCGAAGGTTCGGTTGGTGACCATCAGGCTGCGCACGCCATGGCGTTGCAGATGGCGCGCCATCAGGTCGCCCATCTTGCCGGCGCCGATCAGCATCACAGTCTTGTCGTCGAAGCGGTCGAAAATCCGTTTCGCCAGATCCACCGCCACCGAGCTCACCGACACCGCGCCGCTGCCGATGCCGGTTTCGCTGCGCACCCGCTTGGCTACCGAGAACGAACGATGAAATAACCGGTGCAGGATCGTCCCCACCGAGCCGGCCTGCTGGGCAGCGTCATAGTGCTGTTTCAATTGACCCGAATATCTGCGGCTCGCCGACCACCATGGAGTCGAGACTGGCAGCGACGCGAAACAAATGGCGCACCGCTTCGGCACCGCGGTATTGGTAACTATGCTCCGGCCAGCGTAATCCCATTAGAATGGGCCTTGTGCTCGGCGAGAAAACTACCGATGTCGTTGTAAGCTGTGACGCAGTCCGAAGCTGCCGCGACCACTTCAACCCGATTGCAAGTGGACAGGATCACGCCTTCGTCGATGGACGGATAATTGTGTAGACGCGTCAGAGCATCGTGCAAATAGTCGCTTTCGAACGCAACGCTTTCGCGCACCTCGATGGGCGCGCTGCGATGGTTCAGACCGACGATGACGATTTCTTTTTGCACGGCGTATCTACAATTGGCCACGCTGCTCGCAGCGTGGCACCTTATTGTGGGATTTCCAAAGGGCGCGAGCATTCCCTGCGGTTATGATTACTGGAACCGGCCCCCATGCCGGCTGGGGAAAACCATTTCGCCCCAGAGAAAATATCCCAGCACGACGCAGAACCCGACCATGGTAAGTTGCGCCGCCTTCTTGCCGCGCAGCCCGGCGGTGATCCGGCCGTGCAAAATCGCGCCATAGAATAACCAGGCGATGCCCGAAGAGATCTGCCGCGGCTCCCAGGACCAATAGTCGCCCCAATGAATCCCTGCCCAAAGGCTGCCCGTGAGAATGCCCAAAGTCATCAAGGGAAAGCCCCAAACCAAAAGCATAAGGTTCAACCGGTCGAGGGATTCCAGCGGCGGAAATCGTTTCAACAGCGCGGTCATTTTCTTGTGTTTGAGATGGCGCTCCTGCAGCAGGTAGATCAGACTGACGCCGAAGGCGAGGGCAAATACGGCGTTGCCGAGAAACGCCAAAGTGACATGTAGCGGTAACCAGAACGACTCCAGGCCGGGGGGAATCGCCGCGCCCGATCTGCCCAAGGCCAGCGCCGCCAAGCACATGAGAAACGCCAGCGGGGCGACAATGCCGCCCAACACGGTGAGACGGTACTTGAGTTGGATCAATAGGTAGACGCCGACCATCAACCAGCACTTGAATAAGAGCGCTTCACCGATCAGCGCCACCGCGGCAAAGCCTTCATTGGCAAAACGCACGATCAGCGCCGCCGTATGCAAGACCAACCCGCTCGCCATGGCCAGCGCCGGCAATTTGGACGCCGTGTCCTTGCGAAAGACGAAATAAAAATAGCTCGCAGCGGTGAGAAAATAAATCGCCGCGGTTAGCTTAACCAGGATTACTTCCATAGAGCACCGATCATTATAAGCTAACCCGGCCCGCCTTCAAGCCGATCAATGGCGGCAATATGCGCAGCTGCGAAGCGCCGCTCGGGTCGACGCCATGGGATCGCGCCGCTCGTCCACCTTGTCGTCGATGCGCATAAACTTCTTGCCGGTCTCTGGAATGAACTGCCACATGCCGACAGCGCCGGCGCCGGAACGGGCGCGAATGTTGAACGACGACTCCACCAGAGGCAAGTACGCCAGCTGAGCCGGCAGGCCCTCAGCGCGAAAAATTTTCTGCATCTGCGCGATATAGCGGCCAGAGATCCTCAGCCCCTCGCTGAATGTTCCTTGGCGCCGCGTTGGCTTCGCACCCGCTCTCTCGTCGACAGATCGTATTCGCGGCGATGCGCGCGCGTTCGTTGCCAACCAGGCGCGCCCTGCTCGGTCTCACCACACGCAAAACCCGGTAAATCGTTGCCGGATCGATCGGATCGAACAGCAGGACTTCGCCAGCGCCATGGCGCGTGAAAACTTGCTTCCAGAAATCCACCGCGCCCTGCAACCCGGCCGGCACCGGAATGGACCTTGCTGAGCGCCAGGCGCAAAAGGGGTAAAAGCGTCAAGTAGCAAAATGACAGTAAAGAGTTTACGTGACGAGACATGGTTGCGCGCGGAAAATTGATTGATACTAGCAAACAGGTTAGAGTCAGTCAAAATTTCCTTCGAGATTTGGCTTGCCGCGTTACTTTCATCGCTCCTGCTGGGTGCTCCTGCTGATTTGCCTCGCCGCTGGTTGTCGCTCGTCCGATCAGGAGCGGCCGTCCAACTATCTGGTCCTCGGCATCGAAGCCAATCCGGCGCAGCTCGATCCGCGTTACGCCACCGACGCCAACGCCGTGCGCATCGGCCATCTGATCTATAATTCGCTGCTGCGCGCCGACGAGAAGATGCAGTTGCAAGCCGAGTTGGCCGAGAGCTGGCGCAGGCTTGATGAGCGCACTTTTCAATTCGATCTGCGCGACAACGTCAAGTTTCACGACGGCCGGCCGCTCACCGCCGCCGATGTCAAATTTACTTTTGAATCGATCCTCGATCCCGCCAACCGTTCGCCCAAGCGGGCGTTGCTCAAACAACTTCAAGCCATCGAACTAGCCGGCAGCCATCGGCTCCGCTTCCACTTAAACGCAGCCCATGCGCCCTTCGTCGAACACTTCACGCTCGGCATCGTGCCCCAGGGATCGCCTGCGGACCAATCGCCCACCGCCCGGCTCCGGGCCGTTCATCCTAGACAAATACGAGTCCGGCGAGAAAGTTGCCTTGAAAGCGAACCCGCTCTACTGGGAAAACAAACCGGCGCTTGGACGGCTTGGTATTCAAAATCGTCCCCGACGCCATGGTGCGAGCCTTGGAGTTTAAGCAAGGCGCCATCGACTTCATGCAAAACGATCTTGAGCCCGACATGCTGCCTTGGCTGAAGAGCCAGACCAATGCCGAGGTCACCGCCCATCAAGGCACGACGTTTCAATACATCGGCATCAACCTGACCCACCCGATTTTGCGACAGCTCAAAGTGCGCCAAGCGCTCGCCCACGCCATCGACCGCGCGCGCATCATTCGCCATTTGCTCAAAGACGCCGCGGTCGCCGCCAACGGCTTGATCTCGCCGCTCAACGAAGCCTACGACAATAGCGTGACGGAATGGCCCTACGATCCAGCCAAAGCCAAGCAGCTACTCGATGACGCCGGCTTCGAAGACCCCGACGGCGACGGCCCAAGAGCGCGCTTTCGGCTTTCCTACAAGACCACCAATATCGATCTGCGCCGGCGCATCGCCGAAGCGTTAAAGGAGCAACTGCTGCAAGTCGGCATCGAGCTGGAGATCCGCAGCTACGAGTGGGGCACGTTTTTCAGCGATGTGAAAAAAGGCAACTTCCATCTCTACTCGCTCGCCTGGGTCGGCATCCGCGACCCGGATGTTCAGCATCAAATCTTTCATTCGGCCAGCGTACCGCCCAACGGCGACAACCGCGGCCGTTACGCCAACCCGCAAGTCGATCAATTACTGGATCGCGGCCGCGTCGCCATGGAGCCGGCGGAACGCAAGCGCATCTATGGTGCAGCGCAACGGCTGATCGCCGAGGACCTGCCCGTACGTGCCGTTGTGGTGGCAGAAAAATGTCATTGCCAAGAAGACCAACGTCCAAGGCTTTGTCCCCTATCCCGACGGCGATCTCATATCGCTGAAACAAGTCTCACTGCGCTAATCCCAATCCCCCCGTGAGAACGATTTATCCGGCGCCGCCTGCTGCTCCTGCTGCCGACTCTATTCGGTGCGTTGTCATTGGTCTTTCTGCTGGTTCACTTGATTCCCGGCGACCCCGTCGAGGTCATGCTCGGCGAAACCGCCAGCGGCGCCGATAAACAGGAACTGCGCCGCGCCCTCGGATTGGATCAACCGCTGGCGACGCAATATCGAAACTTTCTGACCAAGCTCGCCACCGGCGATCTCGGCCGCTCGCTGTTTGAACAAGCGAGCGTCAGTGCAATCATCGGCCAACGGCTGCCGGCGACTCTCGAACTGGCGTTATGCGCCATGATCGCTGCGCTGGCCATATCGTTTCCACTGGCGTTTCTGGCGGCGCGCCGGCCCGGCAGCCTGATGGATCGCTTCGCTCTATTATTTTCTCTGCTCGGCCTGTCGCTGCCGAATTTTTGGCTTGGGCCGCTCTTGATGATCCTGTTTTCGATTCAGCTCGGCTGGACGCCGGTGTCGGGCCGCGGCGGACTAGCTCCATGTCGTATTACCGGCGCTCACATTGGGACTGGGCATGGCGGCGATCCTGACGCGCATTCTTCGCGCCAGTTTGCTGCAAGTCGCCCGCGCCGAGTTCGTCCAAACCGCCCGCGCCAAAGGGTTGAGCGAAAAATCGGTCTGGCTCAAACATATGCTGCGCAACGCGCTGTTGTCGGTGGTAACGATCATGAGCCTGCAATTCGGCGCCCTGCTCGCCGGCTCGTTGATAACCGAAACCGTGTTCAGCTGGCCTGGCATCGGCAGACTGACCGTGCAGGCGATCCAGACGCGCGACTATCCGCTGGTGCAAGGTTGTGTGTTGGTCATCGCGGTCGCCTATGTGCTGGTGAATTTTTTCACCGACATCCTTTACAAACTTGTCGATCCGCGGGTGAGCTATGGCGACTAGAGCCTGGTTCAACACCGGCGTGGCGATGTTGCTGGTCCTGTTAGTCTCGGCGCTATTGGCACCGGTCATAGCGCCGCATAATCCATTACGGCAAAATTTAGAAAACGACCTGATCGCTTACAGCGCCGCTCATCCGCTCGGCACCGATAAACTCGGCCGCGACATCTTGAGCCGGACGCTTTACGGCGCGCGCATCTCGCTCTCGGTCGGCTTCGCCACCGTGGCGATCTCCCTCGCCATCGGCTTCGTCGTCGGCGCCCTCGCCGGTTACTTCGGCGGCTGGATCGATTTACTGCTCATGCGCCTGGTCGATATCCTGCTGGCCTTTCCCGGTATTCTCCTAGCCATCGCCTTCACCGCCGTGCTCGGGCCGGGGCTCGATCACGTTATCCTGGCGCTTTGCCTGATCGGCTGGACCGGCTATGCGCGTCTGGTGCGCGGCGAGATCATCGCCCTGCGCGAACGAGAATTCGTCCAAGCCGCCCGCGCTCTCGGCGGCAGTCCCAAGCGCGTTGTTTTGCGCCATCTGTTACCCAATCTCCTGGCACCGTTATTAATCCAAGCGACTTTCGGCCTCGCCGCCGCGATCATCGCCGAAGGCAGCTTGAGTTTCCTGGGGCTTGGCGTCGAACCGCCGACACCGTCCTGGGGATCGATGCTGAACGACGGCCGGCAGTTTCTCCTGGTCGCGCCGCACCTCACCACCTATCCGGGGCTGGCGATCATGATCACGGTCTTCGCGCTCAATCTCGTCGGTGACGGTCTACAAGAACGGCTCCAGGCACGCAACCGATAATTGAATGCGCGCCGTTCCAAAGGTTCCAATCAGTTCCGGCGGTTCGATCGGAATACAACGATTTGGAACGATTGGAACGACTGGAACGATTTGAACCGAATCCAATCCGCATTGCCTAACCTGCGCCACGATGGTAATTAGTTTCAAAACAAGGAGGCCTTCGCGATGAAATTATACACCAGCCACACCTGACCCTACGCCCACAGGACAAGGATTGTCCTGGCCGAAAAGAACATCCCCTACGAAACCATCGAAGTCGATCTCAAGAACAAACCGGAAGATCTGGTCAAGCAGAACCCCTACGGCAAAGTGCCGGTGCTGGTCGACGGCGATGGCGTCATCTACGAGTCGGCGGTGATCAACGAATATCTCGACGAGAAATTCGCCGACACTCCGCTCATGCCGCGCAGTCAACTCAATCGCGCCAAGGTGAGGATTTGGGTGGATTTCTTCAACACCCGCGTGCATCCGACGGGAAGCGATCTGCAAAAAAAACGTGACCCTGAGAAAGCCCAAGTGCGCATGGATCAACACCTGCGCACTCTCGACGACGCGTTGGCCGGTAAAGACTATCTGGTCGGCAATCAGTTCTCGCTGGCGGATGTCACATTCATCCCCTTCTACACCCGGCGCGAACGCTACACCGTCACGTTCGACAACTATCCCAACATAAAACGTTGGGCGGAGAACTTGATCGCGCGCCCGCAAGTGGCGCCAACGCTGTAAGACAGTGCGATTGGAGTGATGGAGTAACGGAGTGTTGAGTCCGGACCCATTACTCCAATCCAACTCCATTGCTCCAGGAGCCTTTCATGCAACCCATCCTCGTCAGTCCCCAAGAGATTCGCGGCATCGTCACCATGAAAGAAGCGGTCGAAGCCGTGCGCTTGGGCTTTCGCGAGTGGGGTGAGAACCCGCAGCTCAACGCGCCGCGCCGGCGCATTCACATTCCCACCGGCGTGCGCGTGAGCGTGCACCAGGGCGGCGTGCCGGCGGCCAAAGCCACCGGCCTGATGACCCATTGCGAATGGGTCAAACCGATGGCCAGCGAGCAAGTCTATCCGCGCCTCAATCATCCGGTCATCGTGCTCTACGACGCCGCTGAAGGGGAATTGAAAGGCATCATCGTCGGCGAGATCACCTGCTCGGAGTTGCCGGATAACATCGCCGTCACCGGCCTGCGCACCGCCGCCACCAGCGCCGTCGGCACCGACCTGCTGGCGCGGCCCGATGCTTCGAGCCTGGGCATCTTCGGCGCCGCCGGCCAGGCGAAAAATCATCTGCTCGCACTTGATGCAAGTGCGCAAGTTGAAAACGGTGAAGGTCTACAGCCGCAATCCGGAGAACCGCAAACAGTTCTGCGACGAGATGGGACCGCTCACCAATTTGAATATCACTCCAGTCTCGACGCCAGCCGAAGCGGTGCGCGGCGTCGACATCGTCCTGACGGCGACCAACTCCAGCGTGCCGGTATTCGACGGCAACTTGTTGGAACCGGGGCAGCATGTGACGACCATCGTCGGCAGCAACGTCGGCCTGGTCAAAGGCGGCTTCACCGCCGCCAAGCGGCGCGAAATCGACGACGCCACGCTGTCGCGCAGCCATGTCCACGGCATCGTGTCGATACAACAGGCGGTGCAAGACGAGCAGGCGGATATTTTCGATCCGGTCAACCGCGGCGTGATCAAGTGGGAACAGCTGATCGAGATCGGCTCGATCCTCGCCGGCAACAGCGAAGGACGCACCCGCCTCGACCAGATCACATTCTACAAAAACAACGCCGGCCAAGGCGTCGCCGACGTCGCGCTGGGAGCGAAGGTGCTGGAAAATATCAAAGCGAGAAAAGCCGGCCAGCTGAACTACTGAACTACGGAGTGCTGGAGTGATGGAGTCCAGTTGCTGCGCTCCATGCACATCTGAACCTGTTATTCACCTGCTACCTTTCTCGTCACTGCCGCTCCGCGCAGAGCTGACGTGACAATCGCACGCCGCCAATCCGGCGATGACCGATCCACGAGCCCTGAAACGCCTTGACGAAGATCTCGGCATTGCCGCCCCACTGCGTGTACGGCGGGACGCTACCGCTCGCGAGGCCGTAAAAGTCCAGCCAGCGCATGAACAGCACGCTGCCGACCGCCACGCCCATGGCGTTGGCGATGTTGGCAGAGGTCAGCGACAACCCGCTCACCGCGCCGACGTAGCGCGGCTCGACGGCGTTGAACATGCCGCTCAAGTTGGGCGACTGGAACAGCGACCAGCCCAAGCCCAACAGCATCAGCGGTATCACCACACCGATCTGGCCAGCGGGGCCATCCAGTCGCGAGAATCCGATCATGCTCAGCATGGTGAGTGCCGAGCCGACGGTGCAAAGCATGCGCGAGCCAAGCCGGTCCGCGAGCCAGCCGCCGATTGGCGCGAGCACAACGATGACCAGAGAGAAGCAGATCACCGTGAAGCCCACCTGTGTCGGTGTGTAGCCGGCAATCCCTTGGAGATAAAACGGCAACAAGAAAAAATGTCGAGGTATGCGACAGCGACACGAAGAAATGGCTCAGCAAACCGGCGGTGAGCAAGCGGACTTTGAAAAGCGACAGATCGAGCAACGGCGACTGGTCGCGCCGCTCGAAATAAAGCAGCAACGAGAGCGACGTGACCGCCACCACGCCGGCCAGCAAAGCCGGCCAGCCGAAGCCGCTCTTCGCCACCTGCTGCAGGCCGACGATCAATGCCACCACGGTAGTAAGCAAGGTCACCATACCGATGGGATCGATGGAATAATCGCGCTTCTCGGTGACGGTTTCCGGGAGAATCTTCCACGCCATAGTGGCCGCCGCCAGCGCCACCGGCAAGTTCATGAAAAAGATCCAGCGCCAGCCGATGGTGTCGACCAAGAATCCGCCCACCGACGGACCGGTGATGTAGCCCAGATGAAACGACATCGACATCATGCCCAGAGCGCGACCGCGCCCTTCTCTGGCGTAAAGCGCCGAGGCGATGGCCCGGCCGTTGGCCAGTACCAGCGCGCCGCCGATGCCTTCGATCGCGCGAAAGCAGACGATCAACCATAAATACGGACTCAGACCGCAAGCCGCCGAACCGAAGCCGAGCATGACGAAGCCGAGAGTATAGAGCCCCTTGCGGCCAAGCTTGTCGCCTAGTCGCGCCATGCTCAGAACCAAACCGACGATGGTCAATTGATAAGCCAGTGGAATCCACTGCACCGCCGCCATCGAAGTGTCGAAGTACAGCGAGATAGTCGGCAAGGCGACGTTTACCGAACGCGAGTCGAGGGCGCTCAAAAACTGCCCGAGACAAACATTGGCGAGAGCGAGCCGTTGGAGATTCGGAGTCAAAGTTGTTTGCGCCATTTCGTTGCTTGCCGTCCCGAAGGTCCAGAAACTCGTCATGAGTCGTGGTTCAGTTCGGAAAGATCCCTCTCTTCGTTCGGGATGACAGTTATTCAAGGTCTGTCATTTCGAGCGAAGCGAGAAATCTATTCCACTCCCAAACGCACAACGCCATGAAAATGAACCAGTACCCGTGTACCGATTGACCTAGCTAACCTACTTGGATAGCGTGACTGGCAAAGATAATCCAGGCTGAAAGATAAACCATGAAAAAAATCGCCATCGCCCAAGTTCAGTCCAGCACCGACAAGACCGCCAATCTGAAACAGGCGTTGCGGCTTATCGATGAAGCCAAGAGCCAGGCCGCCGAAATTATAGCCTTTCCGGAATTCCTCATGGCGTTCTCACCTGCAAGCCAGAGCGCGGCAGAGTTAACCGCGGTGGCCGAATCCGTCGACGGCCCGTTTGTCGGCGCGCTGTGCGAACATGCCAAAGCGGCCAAGCTCGGCGTCCTGGCGGCGATCTATGAATCGAGCCCTATAGCCAATCGAGTTTACGACAGCGCGGTTTGGATCGATGCCGCGGGCGATATCGCGTCGGTCTACCGCAAGCTTCACCTCTACGATGCCTTCGGCTTCAAAGAGTCGGACAAGTTTCACCCCGGCAATGACATCGCGCCGCTGGTCAGCTTCGGCGATGCCCATTGCGGCACGATGATCTGCTACGACCTGCGATTTCCCGAGCTGGCGCGAATGCTCACGCTTGCAGGCGCCAATGTCTTATTCGCCCCGTCCGGCTGGGTCCAAGGCGATCTCAAAGTCGAACACTGGCAGACCATGATCAAAGCGCGCGCCCTGGAGAACGGCTGCTTCGTCATCGCACCCAATCAAGTCGGCAACATTTACACCGGCCACAGCATGGCGGTGGACCCGCTCGGACGCACATTGATCGACCTGCAAGAAAAAGAAGAATTGGCGGTAATCGAAATTGACCTTGCCTTGGTCAATGACGTGCGGAACAAACTACCGCTATTGCAAAACCGCCGGACCGACGTATATGCAAAACATCGCTAGCCGTCAGTGAAGATTTTCAAACCTGGGGATTATTGCCAGGGAGAGGTGGGCATTTGAACAACCCGAACGGCGGAGCCGCGCAGTGCCGCAAGCCACTTCGCCTGCTCACGGTGGAACTGAATCAGCTGGTATCCCGATAGCGACTCCGCGCTGGGGATTTTTACCGACAAGTAGTCGAGCTTCTCACCGTCGAGGGCAAACTCGAAGTGAAGATGGGGGCCGGTGGCATAACCGGTCTGGCCGACTGCACCGATGGCTTCGCCCACCTTGATCCGCCGGCCCTCTTCGACTCCCTCGGCAATGCGCGACAAATGCGAATAACTAGAGGTGTAACCGCCGGCATGCTTGAGCTCTACCATGAGGCCATTACCGGGGCGCGAACCGGCAAACTCGACAGTGCCGGCGCCGATCGCCACAACCGGCGTTCCATGTGCGGCCTGATAATCGATCGCTTCATGGGGCCGCAACGCACCCGTCGCCGGATCGGCGCGCGCCAAATCGAAAGTGGAAGAGATCCGCTCGAATTTTAACGGCGCCGCCAGAAACGGTCGCGGCAACCTGTGACCGTCGGCGTCGTAGTAGTGCAACACACCATCACTGCCGTTGAAAGCGAAAGCATCGAAGAACCGTCCGCCACGCACCACGCGCACCGCGGCCATCGCCGCCGACGCCACATGTCCATTCAGATACTGTTTCTGCGGCACAACTAACGATACTTCATCGCCGGCTGCTAACTCGGACAACAGATCCATCTCGGCGCTAAACACTCGCTGCAACTCGGCGAGCTGCGCCACCGAAACACCAGCCCGCGCCGCGCTTCGGGCGAAACTATCGGTGATACGAACCCGAATGATATCCGATCCCTCGACATGGGCGAGTTCCTGCCGCTCCACCGACCAACCGGCCAGCCCGACGCTGGCTCGCACGAGATGATCCTGCATGACGAACTCAACCACGCGAATATTTCCATCCTGTCGGTCGACAACCAAATTGATGGCCTGGTCCCGCGGCATGCGCCGTAAATTGACCGAGGAATAAATTTTCTGCGACAACTCCTGCGCCGAGCCAGGACGAAGACCGAAACGATTCAGTAATCCTTGGAGAGTTTCATTGCGGCCGAGTCTTACGGCTATCCGTTCTTCCGAGCGGTGTTCCACATGTTGCCACGCAGATGGTTTCTCATCACGACTCGATGGCTTCAGTGCCGGGATAAAAGCGAAGACTAACGCCAGCACCACGGCACAAAATGCCGCGCCAATCGGCAGACCGGCGAATATCTCGGCGATTAAAAGTGCGTAGCTGTTTGTGGAGCATTATGGCGCAGATCGGAAGAGTTTGGTCGTTTTGTATGCGAAACTCTCCCATAGCGCAAGCGTTTTTTGTCTAAAATTGATCTACTCTTTAAAACGTAAACAGCTAAGAGTTTAATTTCAGACAGATACGTTATCGCAAGTCGCGAAATAATTTTTCACCTAAGTGACAATTTTTCGAATCGGTCAGACACACAGCGAGAAAACTGGATGGTAAGCGACCTTGCCACTCGGATAATCGTTAGAAAAAGACCGCGCCAAAAAGTATTCCGGCGGGACATTTTCAAGCAGCAAATCTTCCCGAGCAACAAATCCAAAACGCGCATAAAATTCGGGCTCGCCGAGTAACACACAGCCTTGCGCATGCAACGCACACAGAGACTCCAACCCGGCGATTACCAAACTCGAGCCGATGCCGGTTCTCTGATAACTGGGAAGTACCGCCAGCGGCGCCAAGCCGTACCAATCACAGAAACTCCCAGCGATCGTCACCGGCGAGAAAGCGACATGACCGACAGCGCGACCTTCGACTTCGGCAACCAGCGAAACCGCCAGCGCACCGCTTTCACGCAATCGGTCGACCAGCAAGTGCTCCTTTTGATTGCTCTGGTCTATGCCGGCGAATGCCGCGCTAACAACCTTACGGATCGCGCTAACGTCAGCACCTCGTTCGGCGCGAATCAGCAACTCAGCCATTGTATCGCTAGGTTGGGCGCTCAGGACTGAACCGCTTGGCAGATCGCATCGATATGCCGATGGTCGGTGCCGCAACAACCACCGAACACATTGAGATGACTTAACCTGGTTTTGAGCTCGCGGTATCGATTGGCTAGATCGATAGGATCGCCAGCATCCAGCGATGTCGCTTCATCGAGCTCCTTGTGGCTCTTGGTCGATGCGTTGGCTCTGAGGCCGTGGATTCGCGACCGCCACGCGCCGCCATTTTCGAGCACATCGGCAAAATGGCTCGGGTGCGCACAGCTGATCATGTAGTACACCGGAGCATTGCCGGTGGCCGCGTCGACTTGCGCGATCGCATCACCAAGCGGTTGACCATTGGGCAACTTGCCGTCGGTTTCCATGGTGAAAGATATCGCTACTGGCATGCCGGCCGACTGGCCAGCGCGCACGATACCGATGGCCTCCTCCGGATAGGTCATAGTTATCGCCGTGACCATGTCCGCGTCGGCGTCGCGAAAGCAGTCGATCTGCATGCGGTGATAATTTTCCGCCTCGACTTCGCTCATAAAGCTTGCTGGATTGTAACCGTCGCCGCGCGGTCCGAGGCAACCGCTGATCACCATCGGTGTGCGTGGACACTCGAATTCAGCGCGCACCTCGTACAGCAAGGCGATGGCCTGGCGATTTGCCGCAGCAAGTTCAGTTTGGGAATAACCCAGTTTGGCACCCCAATCGGCACTCGCCCGCCAAGTCGCGCTCTCGAGGATGAAACCAACGCCATATTTTAGTGCGATCTCTGCGTATGTTTGAAAATACTTGCGTAGCGCGGCGTGACCAGCGGCATGTTTGAGCAGGTCGAAGGCGGCGAAGTAAGGGAGATCCAGGCCTTCGTGGAAAATCAACGTGGTCTCGATACCACCGTCGGTAAGAAACAGCTCGTTGCTTAATTGCGGCAATGTTTCGCGATACTTGGCCATCACTGTTCTCCCAGTCCGTTATTTGAGCCGTTCGAAAAACTTCTCCTTTTCCAACTCCTGCAACAAGCTCAGATCGATAAACTGTTCAGGTTTGGCATTGGCGGCTTGCGGCATGCTCTTGTACTCGTCGAGCACCGCGCGCACTTCGTCGAGGGTTGGATAGGGACGCGCTTGAAAGAATTTGACGGCGTATCGATAGCCGTCTTCGAGGACATCGGCATCGTTGATGCGCATGTACTTTTTCAACACGTTGATAGCGAGGCCTTTTTGCGTGCGGATGGCGTGAATGCCCTCGATCTCGCCGCGAATGAAATTCAGCGCCGTGGCGCGCTGGCGTTGAATGAAACTTTTGGTCGAGGCGATCGTCACCGCCGGATACTTGTAGTCGAGAGTTTCAAAATCCGACAGCTCTCTGAAGCCGGCCTTCTTCGCGACCGTGAGCGCCGGCGGAGAAATCGATCCCCCGGAAATCGCGCCAGCCTTCATCGCCGTCACTAACTCGGGAATGCCGCCGATCTGCACGATGGTGACATCCTTGGCGGGATCGAGACCGAGCTTGCGCAGATAGCGCCGGATTACCAGATCGCTCAAGGCGCCGAAGCGGGTGACACCCAGCCGCTTGCCGCGCAGATCGTCAGCGCTTTTTATATCCGGCGTCACCACCAAACTCTGCGGGATGATCGGCACCAGGGTCAAGCACATTGACCGTGTCCGCCCCCTGCAATGCCGCCTGGATGGTGCCGTTGCCGCCGAGCTGGATCATCGGCGCTTCGCCGGCGATCAACGCCGAGGTGATCGTCGACGCGCTGCGAATCAATATCAAGTCGACATCCAGTCCATACTTTTTGAACAGGCCGCCGTCATGGGCGATCCAAGTCGCCAGCGACCAGGAGCTTTCAGCCGAGTAAGCAGCGCGTAGCTTGGTCAACTGCGCCGAGACGCCAGTCGCCAAGGCCAGAGATAAGACAACGACCAAGCCCATCAACCGACTTATACCGCCGTATCTCATATTCCCTCCTGGCCAATAGCCGTCCGGCAACTAGCATCGATCCTCAATCTCTCCACCCTACGCACAATTCACAACCAACTCGATCCCGCCCAGCCAATTCAGCCATTCGACTTTATGACTCGGCAGAAATAAGCGTAACACCTCGCCGAACTCTCGCAAGCTCTAACGCAACGCCTCTTCGACAAAACTGTTGTTGCAAGTTTGCTTGGGATCCTTAATTGCCGTTCCTATAGTTCCAACGTCTGCCTCGACACCGTAGCGTTCTCGATGGCGAAATATTCCATGTCGAGTCCGTATTTTTGAAATATCTTTTTCTCGTAGCCGACCCACAGCACCGGATGGATCGCCGTGCCAAAACCACCGCTGACGGCGCGAAAGCGATTCTGCGCCCCTGCTGGAGCAACAACAAACTAAAGAAACGCATGAGCAACTGTGTCCACACGAGTCTTTTCACGAGTCGCCTTCTTTCAGCTTGACTACGATGTTTTTACGCCGTGATCGGGCTGTGGGCAAGAAGTAAAAGGGCTTGATCCATAAGCAGATTGCGATAATCTCCGGGCGATGAAGTTCAACCGAGCTTGCCGGAGAAGGATCATGAATTATTGCTGGCTTTATTGCGCCATGATTGGCTTGGTGGCGATGTTTCATAGCCCCGGCTCGATCCGCGCGCAAGAATCAGAGAAGCTAGTCATCGGTCACTCCAACCTCCGTAACGACATCGCGGCGCTCTGGGTGCCCAAGGAACTCGGGCTATTCCGCAAGCATGGAGTCGAAGCCACGGTAGTCTTAATCACCGGTGGTGCGCGCATGACCCAAGCTATGTTGTCCGGCTCCTCTCCAATGGCGTTTACCGGCGCAACACCCGTAGTCGCCGCGGTGGGCGGCGGCGCGGATAGTGTGCTAATTCTAGGCATCAACAATAAACTCACTTATGACATCTGGGCCAAGGCCGAGATCAAGAAGCCCGAGGAACTCAAAGGTAAGACCATCGGCATCAGCGGCTTCGGCAGCTCATCCCATGTGGCATCGTTTCTAATGCTGCAACATTTCAATTTGGACGAGAAACGCGACCGAATCAGTTTTGTAGCTATCGGCGACGAACCCACGCGCGCCCAAGCGGTCTTGGCCGGGCGCATCGACGCGACCTTGATGGACGCATCGATCTCCGGTCAGATCAAAGGCCGCGGACCCACCTATCTCGGCAATCTTGAGCAACTGGGCGTACCCTTCGTCAACAACGCGCTAGTCACCACTCGGTCATTTCTCAAGGAGCGGCCGAAAACCGCTGAAGCGGTGGTAAAGGTGATAGTCGAAGGTAACGCTTTCATCCTCAATCCCGCGAATCGCTCGACGGTCACAAATATCGTAGCCAGAAACCTTCGGCTTTCCGGCGAAGATGCCAAGCACGCCTACGACGACTTGATCCCCAAAGTTGAGCGTCGCCCTTATCCCAACCTCGATGCGGTCAAGGCCGCCATCCAGATCATGGGCGCGCGAAATCCCAAAATCGCTCAGCTGAAAACCGAAGATATCGTCGACACGAGTATTCTCCGGCGTCTCGAACAGAGCGGATTTATTCGCCAATAACAACTGCTACGTCGGCGAAAGGATAATTATGATTTTTCTCACCAACGAACAGATCGAACAGGTGCTCGACATGAAGACCTGCATCGACGCCATGGAAGATGCTTACCGGGAACTTAACGAGCTCAAAGCCGGCTACCGGCCGCGCATCGACTTCTACGTGCCTAACGAGCCGCATTACTATCGTTGGGGCACCATGGAAGGCGCGTCGCGCAAGCTGGGCGTGTTCGCCATCCGCATGAAGTCGGACATGCTCGCCTGGGAAAATCAGGACGGCTTCATGGTCGAAGACAAGTATTGCATGGAGCGCGGCACCTATTGCGGCTTGATCTTTCTCACCAGCACGCGCAACGGCGAGCCGCTGGCAATCATGAACGACGGCTATTTGCAGCATATGCGCGTCGGCGCCTGCGCCGGCCTCGGCACGAAATATCTGGCCCGCAAAGACGCCAAAGTCATGGCGATGATCGGCTCCGGCGGCATGGCGAGAAGTTACACCGAAGCGATCAAACATGTTCGACCGCTCGAAGTCATGCGCGTGTTTAGCCCGACGAAAAAGAACCGCGAGGCCTTCGCCGCCGAGATGACCGAGAAGCTCGATATCGAAGTGATCGCCGTCGACTCGCCGGAGAAAGCACTCAAAGGCGCGGATATCGTATCGCTGACGACCGATTCGCTAATCCCGGTAATCAAGGCCGATTGGCTGGAGCCCGGCATGCATATCAACAACGTGCGCAACAACGAAGCCGGTCCCGACGTGCTCGCCCGCGCCGAGGTGCGCGCGCGCTTGGGCACGTCGACGTTGTACGCCGACCGCAACGCACCCGAAGTCGTCACCGGCAGCGACGGCATGTTCGGCTTCATCGCCGGCAGCCCAGAGGAAAAAAAGAAAATACCTTCTTCGCCGCATCATGAAATCGACAACCCCGACATCGGCACCGTTCCCGACATCATGGCGGGCAAATGGATCGGCCGCGCCAACGACCAACAAGTTACCTTCTTGAACAATCAAGGCACTCAGGGGTTACAATTTGCCGCCGTCGGCGGCACCGCGTATAACCTAGCCAAGGCCAAAGGCCTCGGCCACCCGATGCCTTTGGCATGGTTTACGCAAAACATACGAGATTGAGAAGAATGGAGTGATGGAGTACTGGAGTGTTGGGTGATTTGAAATCAGATCCGACCCACTACTCCATCACTCCACGACTTCATTACTCCAACCCGACCGGAGGACTCCCATGGCTACACTACGCTACGTCGCTTATCTCTCCGAAGATCCCGGCAAGCTCGTCGCATTCTACCAGCGTTTTCTTGGCACCGAGGAACTGGGGCGATCTCCCGACGGCGACATCACCATCACCGACGGTTTTTACAATTTAACCTTTTTCAAAAACCGCCCCGAGCTGGGCGAGATGCAGATGAACAACGGCCTGCACCATATCGGTGTCCAGGTCGACGATCTCGAAGAAGTGAAGGGACGATTTTTAAGATTGAATCCGCGCGGCATGATTATCCAGGAAGCGAACGATTTGCAGCATGGCCAAATTCGTTTGCACGACCCGGAATGCCGGCCCGTCACGGTCTCGACAACGAGTTTCGGCGTGCCGGCGAGCAAAGAGAAGAAATTTCCCCGCGTGCGTCACATCGCCTACAACGCCCTCGATCCCGAAACCATGTTGCAGTTCTACACTCAGGTGCTGGGGCTACGCGAAGTGCCGTCGAGCTATCTGCGCCGCCAGCAGGGACGCGGTAATCGCTTCTGCGCCGACGGCCAAACCAATCTGGCGATTCATCCCTTTTACAGCCAGGTCGAAGGCCACGAAGCCAAGTACGGCATCAACCATATCGGCTTTTTGACCAACACCATGCAAGCGACGATGGCCGAGCTCAGCAGCGTCTTAAACATAGCCCCGCGCCCGTCGACACGCCCTTACGCCGAAGTTCGTTTCCGCGATATCGAAGGCAACGCGTTGGATTTATCGCAAACCAAAGGATGGGAAGTCGACGTCGATAAGTGGGAGAGCGCGGCTTAGCTTTGTTCAAGGTTCAAGGGGGTCAAAAGTTCACCTTAGGATTATCAGATGTTGAGCGCTGCGGTACCGATCGAATCGAGGAGGAGTAACGGTTTAGCTTTATGCGGAATTTAAAAACTGTGGTGTCAATCGTTGTAGCAACTATAGTATTCATAGCGGTGTCGCCACAAAAAGGCCTCGCGGCCTCGGCGCCGCTGGAAAAACTCACCCTCGGCTGGAGCGCTATCGCCGGCTCGCAAGCGCCGTTCTGGATCACCAAGGAAGCTGGTCTGTTCGAGAAGAACGGCCTCGACGTGATCATGATCTACCTCGACGGCGGTTCTCGGGCCACTCAAGCGATGATGTCCGGCGACCTACCGATCGCTCAGGTCGGCGGTAATGCGCCAGTGGTCGCCAAGCTACGCGGCGCCGATGTCACGCTGATCGCCGGCTTACTCAATATCCTCGCCTACAGCATGGTGGTTTCACCGGAGATCAAAAAGCCGGAAGACCTCCGGGGTAAAAAACTTACCGTTAGCCGCTTCGGCTCCAACTCCGATTACGCAACCCGTAAAATATTGCTAAAGTGGGGGTTGAAACCCGATGTCGACGTAGCGGTGTTACAAATACCGGGCGGCCAACCCACCCGCCTGGCAGCGATTCAATCAAAACAAGTGCATGGCATGGTGGCTCAGCCGCCAGTGACTAACCTGGCGCGCAAATTCAATATGAATATCATCGCTGAGCCAGAAGACTTTGGCGGCGCCTACCCGACCACGCCCGTGGCCGCGCGGATTTCGTTCATCAAGGACAAGCGAGAAACCGTGCGCAAATTTACCCGCGCCCTGCTCGAAGGCATCCACCTTTACAAGACCAACAAGGAATTCAGCAAAAAGGTCATCGGCAAATACGTCAAGACCGACGATAACGACGCCTTGGAAGATAGCTATCAGTTTTTCTCCCGCCTAGTACCGCAAAAGCCCTACCCGTCTCTCGACTCGATCAAAGAAGCCCTCGCCGAACTCGGTGAAAAGGATCCAAAGGTCCGCTCGGCAAAAGCGGAAGACTTCGCCGACATGAGCCTGATAAAAGAATTTGACGACAACGGTTTTATCGATGGGCTGTATAAAAAGCGATGATTAATAGACGCTAAACCAATTGTAAGTTTGGACTTCGGGACAAACCCTTTCAGCCAACGTCAAATGCTGTCGGAATAACCGATAACATGAAACAAAATGTTCAAGTTCAACAACTGACCCGCTACCAGAGCGCCTTCGCTTGATAAAAGACACAACATAGGACCAGCAAGACAGGGAGTCGGCAAGCTATGCGAGTTTCACTACAGTAATTTAGCCAACGAAATGAAACCGGCCATTCTGTTTCATCAGGCGACTTCGGCAAGTCTGACATGGCCATTGTGTCTTTTAAAAAATGGGAATACTGAGGGAGCATATGAAACCATGGCTAAGATCCATTCCTCCACTGGCGCCCGGTCAGCGGGCGCGTTCCTCCGTACCGTCGGCCTCGCTGCCGGATTGGCAGCCCTCGGCACCGGCCCTATCGAGACGGCACACAGCCAAACGGTGGCCAATCCGATGAAAACCACTGCCATCCCCGTGCAGCTTCCGGCCAAGGACGGCGTGGCGCAGATCCCCGACACCCGTCTCTGGTACTGGGACACGGGCGGGCCGGGAGTGCCCATCGTGCTTCTGCATCCGGCCACCGGCAGCGCGCTGATCTGGGGTTACCAGCAGCCGGTGTTCGCGAAGGCCGGCTACCGCGTCATCGCCTATTCGCGGCGCGGCTACTACAACTCCGCGCCCTTCGACCCGAAGAGTCCTGGTATCGGCTCCGAGGACCTTCGCCACCTAGCGGACACCCTGGGCCTTGGACGATTTCATGTGGTGGCGTCGGCGGCCGGCGGCAGCATCGCGTCGGACTTCGCGTTCTCCTATCAGGACCGGCTCCTGAGCCTGACCATTTCCAGCAATTCCTTCGGCGTGCGCGACGGCGAGATCGCCAAGGCGGCGGCCTTCATTCGCCCTAAAGGCTGGGAACAAATGCCGGCCGAGTTTCGCGAGCTCGGTCCGTCCTACCGAGCGGCCAACCCCGAAGGTGTCAAGGCGTGGATGGAGCTCGAACACAAGGCGCTGATCGGCAGCGAATACCGGCAAACGCTCAAGAACGAGATAACCCAGGCAAGGCTCAAGGAACTGAAGCTGCCGACCCTGCTGATCTCCGGCGCTGCCGACATGTCGACGCCGCCGTCGATCTCGCGCATGATCGCTGCTGAGATTCCGAACAGCCGCGTGGCTCCGCTGCCCGAGGCCGGCCACTCGACCTACTGGGAACAACCGGAGCTCTTCAATCGCGCCGTGCTCGACTTCATCGCCGGTCAGTCGAAATAATCCGCCGGGGCAAGTGTAAGCGGTAGGCTGATGTGAATTCTAGTGCGAGCGATAGAATCTCGCCGCTGCATTGACTCGATCTTTTGCGCGTGGCAGCGCACTAAGCGATACCCGCCCTGATTGAGAATTGAAAATCCACGGTTAGAAATAAAGACTTCCCGTGAGAAATAGCATGACAGATATTGAAAACATTAAAGTTTTGGTGATTCAGCAAATGCCGGATGCGGTGCTTGACCGAATTGCCAAGGTCGATCAGCGCGTTAGAGTTATCGATGCCAGAGGATGGTTCGATGTTGAGTTGCGCGCGACTTGGCCGCAGTGGACCGTCGATCGTTATCTTGGCTCCCGTAAATATCCTGCAACCACCGTGGCCCAGCGAAACGATGCGCTGGCGTCGGCCGAGATCATGCTCGTAGGCTGGCCGCCGGTAAAAGATATCCGAGCCCGCGCGCCCCGACTGAAATGGGTTCATGAGCTGCCAGCCGGAGCCAGTAACTTCCTCGACACCGATCTGTGGGGTTCAGATGTTATCGTTACGACCTCGCGCGGGCTCACGAACCGTCGCCCGATGGCCGAATATGTCTTGGCTAGCTTCCTCCACTTCTCCCGCGGACTGCACTTAAGCTACCGTGATCAACGCCGCCACCAGCTCGATCATCACACCTACGATCCGATAATTATTCGGGACAAGACCGTTTGCGTCGTTGGCACCGGCGGTATCGGCCAGGAAGTGGCTAAACTTTGTGCCGCAGCCGGGATGCGCGTCGTCGGAACGCGGCGAGAAATTGCTTCGGCATCTCCGCCTCCCCCAGTTTTTGCGCGATTGGAAACCGCTGGCGCATTACATGAATTGCTGCGCGAAAGTGAGTTCGTAGCAATTTGTTGTCCATGGACGACGGAGACCACTCATCTAATAGGTCGCGAAGCCTTTGCCGCGATGAAACCGGGAACGGTTTTGGTCAACATCGCGCGCGGCGAGATCGTCGATGAAGAAGCTTTGATCGTTGCTCTAAATCAAGGCAAAGCTGCGCGGCTTCGCTACCGATGTCTACGACGGTGAATTCGAGCGCCCACCTGATATGCGCCTATGGGATGATGAACGCGTTGTCATCACGCCTCATGTTTCCGCGGTAACGGATATCTCCGAGCACGGTGGTGTGAAGTTGTTCTGCGAAAACTTGAGCCGTTATCTCGCGGGACAGCCGTTAGAAAACGTCATCGACTGGCAGCGCGGCTATTAAAATGGAACAGAACGCGAGAGTCCGACTGATTCCCCCGTGTTCCTCTGCAGATTTACTTTGAGTTCCCTGCGTTCTTTGCGGCTAGTTCTTTCTTCTTATCCAACGAAGTGAAACCCGCCATCAACGTTCAGCAACTGTCCGGTCATAAAATCGCTCTCGCTCGACGACAGAAACAGCACGGTCCCCACTAAATCGTTTTCCACCTGGGTCTTTTTCAGGCTACGCTGTTGGGCGCGGATCTTTTCATACTCGGGGTCAACTTGCCGTCCTTCGGTGACGACGAAGCCAGGACTCACCGAGTTGACGCAGATGTTCCAGTCACCCAACTCTTTCGCCATCGCGCGGGTCATGGCGATCAGCGCGCCTTTTGACGTGACGTAATGGATGTAATTGGGATTGCCGGTGAGTGCGACGTTGGAGGAGATATTGATAATCTTGCCGCTCTTTTGCTTCATCATGTATGGTGCTGCAGCTTTGGCGCAGAGCCAGGAGCCGCGCACGTTGACCGCCATAGCCTTGTCGAATTCTTCAACAGTCATTTCCCAGAACGGCCCTTTCCATACACTCATGAAATAGGCCGCGTTGTTGACCAGAATGTCGACGGTACCGAACTGCTTCACCGTTTCGCTCACCATCGCCTTGACGCTCTGCTCGATTGGACACATCACAGGCCATGGTGATCGCCGTGCCGCCCATGATCCTTTAATCGTCTTGACGATCTGATCCGCGCTGGCAATGTCCGGCAGAGACAACTTCGCCCCTTCTTTGGCGAATGCCATAGCATATGCCTTGGCGATCTTGCCGCCACCGCCGGTGATAATTACGGACTTATCTTTGAAACGCATGGGAACTCCAGGAAGGTAAGCGAGTCAAGAGTGAGCAGTAAGGAGTTTCGGATCGGAACCCCTAACTCCTTCTCTTTACTCCTAACTGTTCTTCATCCGACAAAATGAGCACCGCCGTCGACGTTGAGCAGCTGGCCGGTCATAAAGTCACTTTCCGGCGATGACAAAAACATCACCGTGCCGACGAGATCGTTTTCGACCTGGACGCGCTTGAAAGCGCGGTTGGCGACGCGGCTGGCATTAAATGCAGGATCGACTGCCCGCCCCTCGGTGACGACGAAACCGGGACTAACCGTGTTGACGCAGATATTATAGTCGCCGACTTCTTTCGCCATCGCTCTTGTCATGGCGATAAGTGCGCCCTTCGAGGTCACGTAGTGGATGTAGTTCTGCCCGCCGTTAAGCGCGGTGCCGGATGAGATATTGATGATCTTGCCCTTACCCTGCTGCTTCATGTACGGGAAAGCCGCCTTGGCACAAAGCCACGAGCCACGCACGTTGACCGCCATCGCCTTGTCGAACTCATCGACTTCCATCTCCCAGAATGGGCTTTTTTTGACGGTCATAAAATATGCGGCATTATTGACCAGGACATCGACGCTGCCGAACTGTTTGGCGACGCTGTCGACCATCGCCTTAACGCTCTTCTCGTCGGAAACATCGCAGGCCATGCTGATCGCCGTGCCGCCCATGTCCTGAATCGCTTTGACGACGTGATCGGCGCTCGCGATATCCGGTAACGCCACTTTCGCGCCTTCTTTGGCGAATCCCATTGCATAGGCTTTGCCGATCTTGCCGCCGCCGCCCGTAATGATCACCGACTTTCCATCAAAGCGCATAAAGTTCTCCTTTAATTAAGTTTAAGTGTCACTTAACACCCAGTCCCAGGTGTGTCAACGAAATCAACGGCAATACGCCGATTGATTGACAGCATCGCCGCTGACTTTTATGATCGTCCACATGCCCGCTCGTTTGGCGTAGTGTCGGGCAACGGTATACCCGTGAGATCTCGATCACTCCAGGCCCGGCATTGTAGAATTGAACCCTCGGAGATTTGCCGGTATGGATTTGGTCAAAGAACTGGAACAGACGGTATGATTGATCGCGTCCGCGGAAGAATCCTGAGAAAGAGGCTGATCTATGGCTAAACTGAAACTTACCATCGCTTTCGACAAGTACGATTATCTGCAACCTTTGCGCGACGGTCAGATCGAAGCTCAAGGCCTCGACTTAAACGTCATCACCGTCGAGAGCGGCATCCGCCATGAACGGATGTTCCACTACGGCGAGTATGACGCCTGCGAGTTTTCCATGTCGTCCTATTTGGTCGCGCGCGGCCAAGACATCGACTGGCTGCATGCGATCCCGTTTTTTCCCCGGCGCATGTGGGGTCATAAGTTTTGCTTCATCAAGGCCGGTTCAGGCATCAAAAAGCCGTCTGATCTGAAAGGCGGCCGCATCGGTCTGCGCAGTTATGAAAACACTTTGGCTCTGGTCAGCAAAGGCATGTTGATGAACAGCTACGATCTCGGCGTCGGCGATGTTACTTGGGTGATCGTCAACAAAGAGCATGTCGGCTTCAAGCTGCCGCCGCATATCAAGGTGGAATTCGTCGAAGGTAAACGCAAGCTTGAAGACTTACTCGTCGAAGGCAAGGTCGATGCCGAAGTCGAGCCCGACTTGCCGCAGCGTTGGATTCGCGGCGATGGCACCGTCGAGCGGTTGTTCCCGGAATTCGAGAACGAAGAACGCGCCTATTACAAAAAGACCGGCATCTTCCCGATCATGCACCCGGTGGTGATCAAAAAAGAAATCCTCGACCGCGACCCATGGGTGGCAACGAGTCTTTACGAGGCTCTGCTCGCATCGCGCAAAGCCTACAACGACTTCATGGAACAGCCGCACCGGCTTGAGCTTCGCCTGGGGCCGGTCGTATTTGGAAGAAGAACGAAAGTTTTTCGGCAAGGATCCATTCTATCAGGGCCTGAAAGAAAACCATAACGACGTGGAGAATTTGATCAAGTTCGCCGGCCAGCAAGGGATGTTGGGGCGGAATTTGACCGTGGAAGAATTGTTTACGGAAAATACCAGGAGCACCTGACAAAAGATTGATGATGGAAGATAGAGGATCGCATTCGATCATCCATCCTCCACCTTCGACCCAGAGCGAATAGCCCACCTAGTTATTTAACGCACCGAGCGCAATTGGAGGAAACTATGGCCGATTACCGAATCATCGACGCCGACGGGCATGTGATGGAGCTTGATTCCGAACTGCGCGAGTTTATTGGCGCGCCCTATAACGATCTCGAATGGCATCACAGCTATTCCTTTTGGCCTGGTCTAACCATGGACGGCTTTCTCCGCTCGCTGCGCAAGAAAGGCGGCTGGGCTGGCGGCGGCACCGGGCCAAACGCTCAAGACTGGCTGCGCTTCCTCGACATCAACAAGATCGAACTCACGGTGCTTTATCCGACTCAGGGGCTGACCCATGGAGCGATTCAGGACCATGACTGGGCGATCTGCATGGCCAGGGCCTACAACGATTGGCTTTACAACAAGTTCATGGCGGTAAGCCCGCGGTTAGTCGGCGTCGCACTGCTACCGATCCAGGATATTGGCGAAGCAGTAAAAGAATTGCGCCGCGCCGTAACCGAACTGGGCATGGTCGGTGCCGTGCTGCCGGCGGTAGCGCCGGGCGGACGACTCTACAGCGGACCGGAGTTTTATCCGCTCTGGGAAGAAGCGCAGAAACTCGACGTGCCGGTGTCCACCCACGGCGGCCTCAGCATGCCGTCCCTCGGCCTGGATGCGGTCAACAACTTTACCATCGGCCACACACTCGAACATCCCTTCGCGCAGATTCGCCAGTTCACCGCGTTGATGTTCGAAGGGGTTTTTGAATTGTTCCCCACCTTCAAGTTCGGCTGCATCGAGTGCGGCGTCGGCTGGGTGCCCTACATGATGGACCGCATGGATGAAGAACAGGAACGCAAAGGCCACTACTCGCCGCGCTGCAAGTTAAAGCCAAGCGAGTACGTCAAGAAAGGCAACATCTACTTCGCCGTCGAAGTCGAAGAGTCGGCGTTGCCGCTGGCCGCGCAAGTCGCCAACGACAACGCGCTCATCTGGGCCTCCGACTACCCGCACGAACGCGACCAACGCGACTTCAGCCACGACATCCCGAACTTGATCAATCGCAAAGATATCAGCGACGAGCTGAAGCGTAAAATTTTCTGGGACAATCCGCTGCGGTTTTATCCGCGGCTGAATGCGCGAATCGAGAAGAGCGAAAAGAAGGCGGTTGCGTAGATTTGGCATATGCCAAGAGGGCGGGTTTCAAACCCGCCCAGACAAATTTCGATTCTTTTTGCGCCCTTTACGCTCTTTGCGGCTAATTTTCTTAATGAAAATCTCGGCTGCGTGTACTCGCCGGCTTCAGCTCTACTCTCGGCTCCCAGAGGCGTTCAGCGACGAGATGCACTACGCCGTCTTCCGCTTGCAATTTACCGCTGATGCCGAGAAAGCTCACCGTTTTGGCTAATACCGCGTAGCGTTGGAACACGCTTTCCCAGATGACGACATTGACGAAACCGGTTTCATCTTCGAGTGTCATGAAAACGACGCCGCCCGCCGTTCCAGGCCGTTGCCGGCAGATCACCAAACCAGCGTAGCGAATCTTTTCACCATTTTTCATCGTTGCCACAGTGCCGGCGTCCGGCAGACCCTGGCGATTTAAATCTTCACGCAACGGCTCCAGCGGATGGCGCCGTGCGCTATGGGCCGTACGCCGATAATCCCAGCCGACTTCTTCGAAGTCAGTTAGTGGCGCGAAGCCGGGATTGACTTCGTCTACCGACATCGTCAACGACTGTTCTCGGGCTTGAACCAGGCGACGCACATCCCAAAGAGCGTTGCGCCGAGCCACAGTTAAACAATCGAAAGCGCCAGCCTCCGCTAGCGCACATAAACTCCCCTCGTCGAGTCCGGTCCGCCGAACGAAATCCGTCAACGAGACGAACGGCTTCACCTGCCGCACCGCTTCGACTCTCTGCCAATCTGCTTCAGCCCAAACTTTTGACATAGCGCAACCCCATGCGCACGGCGAAGCCCCCAGCGCTTTCACCGCAACGCTCCAGCGTGCAATCCCAGTCGCTGGTTTGAACGTCGATGGAGCGAACCGCAACATCATGCCGCTTAGCGTCCTCGACAATGGTCGCCGGCGTGTAAAAGCCCATCGGCTGGGCGTTGAGCAACGAGCAGAGTATTCGGCATGGTAGTGGCACTTCAACCAAGCGGTCGCGTAAGCGATCAGCGCGAAGCTCGCCGCGTGACTTTCCGGAAAGCCATACTCACCGAAGCCGCGAATCTGCTCGAAGACCCGCTCGGCGAACTCGGCGGCGATGCCTTTCGCCTGCATGCGCGTGATCAAGCGTTCGCGGTGGCGCTCCATCCGTCCGGTGCGATGCCAAGCCGCCATGTCGCGGCGCAACTGGTCCGCTTCGCCGGGTGTGTAATCGGCGGCGATCATCGCCAAGCGCATCACCTGTTCTTGAAACAGCGGCACGCCGAGGGTTTTTTCCAGCACCGGCTCCAGCGACGGATGGGGATACTCCACGTTCTCCTTGCCTTGGCGCCGGCGCAGATAGGGATGCACCATACCGCCGGTGATCGGCCCAGGGCGAACGATGCTGATCTCGATCACCAGATCGTAGAAGTTACGCGGCCTGAGCCGCGGCAACATCGCCATCTGGGCGCGGCTTTCGATTTGAAACACGCCCACCGTATCGCCTTTACAGATCATGTCGAAGGTCGCTTCATCGCGCGCCGGGATCGTCGCCATCGACAGCTCGACGCCGCGCTGCTCGCGCAGGAGCTTGAAGCAAAGATCGAGCTGAGTCAGTCCGCCCAGGCCGAGCAGATCGACTTTAAACAGGCCGAGAGCTTCGACATCTTCTTTGTCCCACTGGATCACCGTGCGCTCGGCCATCGTGGCGTTTTCGATCGGCACCATGTCGTGCACCGGTTCATGGCCGAGAAGAAAACCGCCAGGATGGATCGATAGATGGCGCGGGAAATCGAGAATCTCGTTGGCCAGCTGCAGTAGATGCTCGTGCGACCCGGTGGCGGGGTCGACGCCCAACGACGCCAACATTTCCGGCCGGACGTTTTCGTAGGACGATAAAAACTTCGCCACCCGGTCCAATGCCGTCTCGGAAATGCCCAAAGCCTTGCCGACATCGCGTAGCGCCGAGCGCGACCGGTAGCGCACCACGTTGGCAACCATGGCGGCGCGGTCGCGGCCATATTTTTGATAGACATGCTGGATCACTTCCTCGCGCCGGCCATGCTGGATGTCGAGATCGATGTCCGGCGGTTCGGCGCGCTCCATGGAAATGAAGCGCTCGAAGAGCAAATCCATGCGCACCGGATCGATAGCCGTAATCCCGAGGCAATAACAGACAACCGAATTCGCCGCCGAGCCGCGTCCCTGGCAAAGTATGCCGTTGGCCCGGCAGAACTCGACGATCTCCCACATGGTGAGGAAGTAGCCGGGATAGTCGAGGGCTTCGATGATCTCCAGCTCTTTTTTCAGCTGCACTGCCACGGTTTCCGGCAGGCTCACACCGTAACGCCCGCGCGCGCCGTCAAACACTTGTCGGCGCAACCACTCCGCCGAAGTCATGCCACCGGGCAACTGTTCCGATGGATAGCGATAGTGAATGTCTGCGAGAGAGAAGTTGCAGCGCTCGGCGACCTCCAAGGTTCTCTCCATCGCCGCCGGATCGTCAGCGAAAAGCCTGGCGAAAGCGTAAGGCGGCTTTAAAGCAAACTCGGCGTTGGGTTTTAATTTTCGCCCACAGCCGGCAACCGGAATGCCATGGCGAATCGCCGTCAAGACATCCTGCAAACGGCGCCGCGACGGATTATGATAGAGCACTTCGTTGGCCGCGACCGAGGGAATACCGAAGCGCTCCATGCGCTCGCGCCAATCCCCTTCCAGCGCTACCTCCTCCTCACAACGATGGCGCGCGATCATACCGTAAAGCCGATCGCCGAATGCGTCGTGCAATAGGCCTGTGACTTTGTCCAAAATCACCTTGTCCACGGCGCGTTCTTTTCCGTCATTCCCGCGCACGCGGGAATCCAGGTCTGTTCTTTTTCCTGCGTGGCCATTCGTCTGGATGCCCGCTTTCGCGGGTATGACGGCTGAACTCTCCCCACCGCCCCACAGCGCATTCACCCCCGCCGCATGCGCACACACCTCATCCCAACCGACAGCACTCTCGCCTTTCTCCGACCTACGCCGTCCCTTGGTAATCAACCGGCACAGATTGGCGTAGCCGCCACGATCCTGAGCCAGCAAAACAATTGTCGAGCCGTCATCGATCGAGATCTCCGAACCGATAATCAGCTTCAGCCCCACCTCGCGCGCCTTCACATGCGCCCGCACGGCGCCATAAACCCCATCTCGGTCGGTCAACGCCAACGCCGGCAAACCCTGCCGAAACGCCTCATCGACCAACTCATCCGGATGGCTCGCGCCTTCGAGGAAGGAGAAATTACTTTTACACCAAAGGGGAGCGTAGGACATCTAACAATAACCAAGAAACTTTGCCCGTCTGAAGGGCGGACGCAGACGAGTTACGACAATATCAAACAATCAGCGACAAGTGACAGCTCAAGCTCCGATATCTGCAAATCTCCCTGCAAATCCGTGACGAATTGACGGTTGTGACAATCAGCTACGATCATGTCTCGAAGCACGTGCGTAGAGTTACCGAAATTGTCATGGAACTACCAATTCACATCTTAAATCTCCACATAAAATCCCGGCATATACCTTGCTGACAACTGGGAACTATCCAGTAAAATTAGGAGGAGATTTTTCAATGGAATTAATTAGACAGCGAAAAATAATTAGAGGAGGCATAGCTGCCTTGGCACTGTCGCTGGCAACTTCAAGTGCGATGGCGGCCCAGGTCACCGGTGCGATTTTTACCACTTTGAAAGATGGCAGCGCGGTGAATTATAACATCTATGATGTTAAAGAAGACGTGTATCTCAATGGCGGACCAGTTTCTCCGAAAGCGCCCTGTACTGCCGCTGGTCTACCCGATGGTGAATATTACTTCCAGGTAACCGATCCATCGGGACGGTGGCTGCTTTCCTCGGATCCTATATACCGAGCGAAAAGTCCAGGTCGCCGGCGGGTATATTATCGCGTATTTGGGTACCACGCACGCTACTGCAACCGGAACAAAGTGTAATAAACCTACCTTGACAGTTCGTTTGTACCCATTCGACGACACGCCCAATCCTGGTGGTGAATACAAGGTCTGGATGGCACCGGTTACTCCCAATGTGTCGCCTGAAAATTTCCGGTTTATACCAAGCCAGACCAAAACCGATAATTTTAAAGCGGCAACAGATACAATTGTCGACAGCGACGGAGACGGCCTACCAGACGCAGTTGAGATTCTTTTGGGAACCAATCCGAATAATCCTGACACGGACGGAGACACCTTCAGCGATGGTGACGAAGTCAATATTTTTTTCTCGAATCCACTTGATAAGGAGAGTCCAGAGTTTGGGTGATGTCAGAAGGACAACCAGATCTGTGTCCGCAATAAGTCTGCCTAAACTCAAGCTACGTTTATTTAGTGGCCTAACAGAGGGAGCAGCCGATCGAGGCTGCTCCCTTTTTTCACTTCTCAATCGATCACTGGATAGAAAACACCAGATATTATAGCTCCGTTACTTAACGATTTGGTGTCCTGTTTCAGAAATTCGTTCGGGAACTCGATGATCACCCTTACCGTCATGCCGTTGAATTCCGGCATCCAGAAGTTTTTAAAATTCCTGGATTGCGGGTCGAGCTAGTTTTCACTTGCTCACCCAGAATGGCAAATGAGTTTTGTTGCAAATCTCTCTGGGACAGGACACTAACGTCCCGGACCAGCGCGCAGCACGGCGAACACTCCGCCGCAACTGTAATGGCCACAAACGATGATGTGTTTGACATGAAGGGCCTCCACCGTAAACTGCAGCACCGAATGAACATTGGTGTCGAACTGCGGCGGGAGATTAGCGATGTTACGGTGCACGAAGAGCTCGCCAGGCGCGAGGCCGACGATCTCGTTGGCCGGTACGCGGCTATCGGCGCAGCCGCTCCAGAGATATTCTAGCCTCTGTATCTTGCTCAGATGTTCGAAATATTCCAGATCCCTGCGCTTCATTTCGGCTGCCCATTTGCGATTGTTATCAAACAGGTCGATAGAAATTTCATAAGAAGTCCCGTTAGAAATTCTCCGCGGAGACCAACAAATCGCCGGTCAACTTCAAAACAAGCGGCGAGGTTAGAATAATTCGGGATCGAGTGAAGGTAAGCGGCGCACTACCAAACCCCCGTGCCGGCCTCGGCGAACCTGCGAACCGATGATGACTTTCATGCCAAGCTCACGCGCCTTCACATGCGCGCACACGACTCCGTAGACGCCGTCTCGGTCGGTCAACGCGATCGCTGGCAAACCCAGCCGATAAGCTTCATCGACCAACTCATCCGGATGGCTCGCGCCTTCGAGAAAGGAAAAATTGCTCTTGCAGTAGAGAGGGACGCTAAGCGGACAAGGAAGACACCCAACTCGGCTAAAGACATAACTTAGAAAAATCGTTTCGTGCGAAATGCCACAAAAAACCGCAAAACCCCAGAAAAAGGAGAAGTATGTTTGTAGCCGAACCGGCTAGGCGAGCAAATACGGGCTTAGAACCGCCAGCAGCAAAAGCGAGGCTTACAGGCGAATGACTCCCCACGCGCTCCCGTAGGAAAGCATAAAGGTAGTCAAACCCACTCCGGCGCATAGCGCGAAGGTAGCGAGTATAACTTTCAGCCAGAATTCGCTGTTCGCGAGGTTTTGCCTTTCATTCTCAAACGCTTTGCGCCAGCCATCGAAGGTCGCGCGCCGACTAGCCAAGGCAAACGGGGAAGCCTCGACCAGGAAAGCTTAAGCCGCCAAAACGAAAGCCCCAAGCCAAAAAGCATCGATTAGAGCGTGAGGCGAAGTTTCAAAATCGCCGCGATCTCGGCGAAGACCTGCTGCATTTGGGCTTGGACATTGCCGGTTTGATCAACGATGTAGACTTTGCCCTTTTCCTGAGTGCTATTAATACAGGGACCGGTGCCGCAGGGCCAATCTGTCCGCAGTTCCGCGTAAGTATCGGAGTCGATCAACAACGGCGGAGGAGGCGTGCAAACGGTGTTGATGCTCTCTACGGTATTATTCCCGGTGTTCAAGAGATCGGTTCCGTTGGCTGCGCGCAAAAGCATACACTTGGCGTATTTATCGAAGCTCGCATTCGGTTGACTTGCCACAATCGTGCCGATCCCAATTGCAAAGACCAGGACATCGTGCGCTCCGGCGGCGGCGCAAGCGGCGTTGCCCGCGCCACAATTTCTTATCAGATCAGCCTCATACATGACGCCGTTGGATCCAGCTTGACAACCCGCTAAAGCGCGAAAACAGGAGATCGTATCGAGGAAAATATTAGGAGTATTGATATTAGTAGCCGGGGTCAGTACGACGGAGCTAAGAGGTACCCGGCTCGCATATCCCCCAGAGGCATCATTTGCCTCCATTAAACAGCCGTTTGGAAAACTCCCGGTATTCCATGCCGCCACCACGGCGCCGGTCTTCGGGTTTCGCTTACATTGAGCATCAGTGTCTCGTCTCATGACGGTCGGTTTGCCGTCCGTGATCAGCAGCACGACCTTTCGCGTGTTCACGCGAGTAGGATCATTAAACGCTGCTGCGATCGGAACACGCGCCGTTCTTAGCGCTTCCATCGTACCGGTGGCGCCATTATTGGTGGTGAGCCCATTCACTCTGTTTTTTAGTGTATTGATATTAGCACTGGTGGCATCGGCCATCGGCACATCGGGTTGGCAGATGTTCGCGGCCCAGTCATCCAAGCCGGCAGCATCACCGCAGCCGCGCCAAGCGAAGCTGACCATGCCGATACGGTCATTCCCCGTGAAGTTGTTGCTTAAGAATTCATTGACTGTGGTCTTTAGCGCAGCGATCTTCGCGCCCGACATCGAACCGGAGCGATCGAGCACGAGCACCAGGTCGATCGGTCTCTCCGGCCCCGCCTCGGCTTGGGCGACGACATTAATAGTTGAATAGTCACCAGGAGCCATCCAGCCGAGAAATCTCAGAAATGTCGTCGGTACCGGCTCGCTGCCAATGACGCGAACATGACGCAAATCCGGGCCGCCAGCCACGGCCGCGTCGAAAAATGATATCGTGGCAGTGATCGGTGCGCCACTGGTGGTCGAGCAAGTCGTTGCGCTGCTCATCGTGACTTGCGCGCCATTCATCAGCATGGAGTCGCATGCCGCTCGGGTAGCGTCGTTCTCGAATCCGACTTGTCCTTTCAGGACTTTTGCCGCGGCCAACGCCGCGCCGTCTATCAGACGGGAGACACGCGCCTTCTCCAGATAGGCGCGGCCAAAGTCCACGGCAAAGCCGATAAATGTTCCCAGGAGGGCAAACCCCAGGGTGAGAAAGACAAGGAATGAGCCTCTTTGGTTTAGCTTGCGCATAATTCACTCCCCCTCTGCTTTTAGGCTACACCGAGCCGCTGACATTGGTAAAAATAGTCCTATCGTAAAAATCAGTATTAATTCCCTTGCCGACGTAAGTAACGATGTACGGTGCGTAGTTATAAAACACTTCGATGACGTGGAAGGTCTGCCCCGCTATAACGCCGTTGATTCCCGGAATCGTAACGATCTCGTTAACCGCGCCGGTGGCGCTCAGCTTGCTGTTTTTGACCAGCAGCCCGCGAGTGTGTCTGTTGACTCTCAATGTCGGTAGGTACAGGGAGTAGTCGGCGGATTGGGACAAGGGACAGTAATATCCTGAGTCACCTTGGAATAAATGATTTTCCAGTTGGCTTCATTGGATCGATCTTGAACGTATTCGACGACGCCGCGATCGATGGCATCGAGAGCATCACTGGCTGTGGTCCCGCGGGAAACCAAGTTAGCGCCTTCGCGGGAAGTATGGGTCATCGTTAAGTGAGTGCTGATAACCTGGCCTACTTCGATGGCGCCGTAGGCGAGAAATATCATAAGTGGTGCGATCAGTGACAGCTCAATGAGAGACTGTCCCTTCTGTGAACGGAGCGCTGATTTTAGTGATCGTGCCATTAAACCTCCTATATCGTTGGAAACGGCTCGTTTTTCCAAGTTGTGCTCAGCTGGAACGGGACGCCACCGGTCGGGAAGAACCGCGAGAAAAACGGCATCAAAGAGGGTTTAGTCAGACTGACCGTAACCACAACGGTTTGGTTTGACCCTCCGCCCGGTTGGGAGCAAGCTAGCGCCCAGACAGACGAACTGAAAATTACTCGTTCCTAAATTGGGGCATTGAACCCCCGCGGCAATAACGTTGGCGCAGAAAACGTCGTGAATCATCTGATCGCGAGGGATAGCAACACCGGCGCCGTCGGTTCCCGTCTTACCGGTGACCATGTACCTGCCGGCGGTCCGCAGCGCGTGCTGCAATGTGACCTTGGAGTACAGCAAATGGGAAAACTCCACGATCGCCATGAACAAGGAAAAAAATATCAAAAAACCGAAAGTCAGCTCGACGACGGCTTGGCCGTCTCGTCGGGATATGTGACGCGCCTAGCATATGGACTCCTCCTCTGCGGGTCTCCGCCAGCACGGATCATTCGAACCCGGATGCTAAGTCAAATGTAAGGGCTTTGAACCGCAATTGGCGTTGTTGTGGAGGAGAAAGAGCAACTCCGATGCCATTTTTGACAAAGCACCTGAGCGCACTCCTTGGTCATGCGTTGATAGATAGGGCGTTTGTCGAGTGCCAGTCTGCCAAATTCGGCGCCCCTTGCCGTACACTTTCCACCAACCCATTCACCGAACAAAATTGGCCAGGCAGCAAGTACGACGGACGAAGGGCGGGACCTTCCTGGCAAACGACTGGAGAACCGAGGGATGACTACAGGCAAATTCGACGAATTACCGTGGCAGCTTTGGTAAGTCACGACGGCGGAGATTAGCGCTACCGAAAGTGTCACGGTTTGCCAAAACGGGTTGACTACGAAAGCAACCCTCCGCATGGTCGTTGACCATGCCGGTGGCTTGCATATGGGCGTAGATAATCGTCGATCCGACGAATTTGAAGCCACGCTGTTTGAGATCTTTACTCAAGGCGTCAGACTCGCGGCTGGTGGCCGGATAATCTTTCAAGGTTTTAAAACGATTGACGATCGGATTGCCGTCGACGAAGCGCCAGATGTACGCGTCGAAGCTGCCGAACTCATCTTGAACCTGTAAAAACTTGCCAGCGTTGTTCACCGCGGCGTGGATTTTCAAGCGATTGCGAATGATACCAGGATTATTCAGCAACGCTTCGATCTGTTTCTTGCCGTAACGCGCGACTTTTTCCGGATCGAAGCCGACAAACGCCGCGCGGTAAGCTTCCCGCTTGCGCAGCACGGTGTACCAGCTCAATCCCGCCTGCGCGGCTTCCAAAGTGAGAAACTCAAAGATCACGCGATCGTCATGCACCGGCACGCCCCACTCGCGGTCGTGATACTCGACATAATCCGGTTTGCTCATGTCGACCCAAGGGCAGCGGTCTTTGTTGTCATAACCTTTCATAATTCACCGGCTCCCGAAAAGGCACTTTGGAATAACTTGCCAAAGCCAAAGAGGGCGGGTTTCAAACCCGCCCCTTATATGTTCCGATTTTTTTTCCCTTGTCTTTGCGGTTACATCTGCTTGGGAAACCTGCGATACAGACGCACGATCCACCAGATTAGCGCCAAGGCGAAGCCTAACAAAATCGCCGAGAAAGTCGATATCGGCAACGCCGGCGGCTGAACCGAATTGGCCTTGAGAATGACGTAGTGCATGCCGAGCATCATCATCACGATCAAACAGCCAAGTCGCTTGCCATGGGCTGACAAGTAGCGCAGCGACTCTTCTCGGCGCGCCGGGACCAACCAGTAATCACGGTTGGGCACGTTGGTCCAGTGCGGCAACTTGCGTGGCAAAGTGCCGACTGCGAAGCTGACGAACGCCGAAATGCCGATCAAGAACGCCAGTACGAACAGCAGATAACCATTGCGGCTCATCCAGCCGTTGGCCTGATTGTCCGCGGCAAAATGAGTCGCCACCGAGTCGGGCAGGTAGCGCGTCGTATAAATAATGAACACCACCGCAAACACCGTCAGACAGATCAAACTCACCAACGCGCCCGCGCCATCTTCACGCCGCACGCTAGTCTCCTTGCTGATACCAGCCATATCGTTTGCCATCCCAATAGATCAGCGCGCTGGCTGAATCGGTCTGGTTGACCATGAGCGCATCGCCGCGCAGCTTCGGCGGCTTTTTCCCATGGCGCCCTCCCCCACCGGCGCGCTGGAAAACATACCGGGCATTCAACCCCGGAAAGTCGTCGCCACCGTCGCACCAGTCACGGCCGGCGCCGATGATGACCAGCCGATTCGCTTTGCCACGATAGATCGCGATGCCGTTTTTTCCCGTCGCCCGTTTTTTGAGCAGAATCGCGGTGTCCTGCTGGCCGTCGCCGTCGCGGTGCAGATAAAATGGATTGATATGCGCCGACAATTGATAACGCTTAGCCAGCGGACTGTTCGCGAAATCGATGCGCACCTCGGGCGGCAGGCTCGACAGCGTTTCGAAATCGATCTCATCGGCAGCGATGCTATCGAATTGCAGCAACACCGATAGTAGAGCTGAGAGCAGCAGCAACACGGAAAAACGGGGATAGTAGACGAAACGACCTACCGGTCCAAACTGCGAGCCAACGCATCCAAGCCCTCGGCGACGGAATTTTCGGAATCCGGCGTCACCTGGCCTTGCGGCGTCAGCTGATTGACCAACTCGGGCAATACCTGCGACATGGCCGAGCCGGCTTGCTCTTGCGACATGCCGAGCTTCGCAGCGATATCGCCAAGCGCCCCGGAGCCGAACACTTGCTGTAACTGATCCGGCGAGATGTTCATGTTCTGCCCTGTGCTCACCCAGGAGTCGGCCTGCGCCCCCATACCGTTTTCGCGGAACTTGCCGAGCACACCGCCGAGCCCGCCCTGTTGCTGCAACATCGAAAGACCGAGCTGCAACAAAACATTTCCTGTGCTACCGCCTCTGCCGCCGGTAAGGCCGCCCAAGATTGCGCTCAACGGATCTTGAGCTTGTGACTGCTCTCGATTGCCACCTAGGGCGGAGCCAAGTACGTTTCCGAGTAGGCCATCTAATAGTCCCATGAAATTCTCCTTCCACGGTTTACTTTAAAATATGCCGACGATCAAATACTATCCCAGGTCACAGCATAGCCGCAACATAGAAGGGGCAAGTTCTGAGCCCACTCCGCCATTGTCAGTCCTTCGATAATCGGATTAGCGTCTAACCATGACCGCATTGATGCAACTGCCGTTATTTTGATCCTTCCCGAGCGCGCCGTGCTTTTCGTTCGAGACCTTCCAGGTGAACGCGCCGTGACTCATCGCTCTGTTGTCGCTTCTTGCGCCGGCAGAGCCGGCAGCGCACCGCCGTGGTATAGACAAACCCCTTCGCCACTTCATACCACCACTTCTGCTGCGTCCCGGTCCACACTTCTTCTTTACCACATTCAACGCAGCGAAACGGCCGATCGACGTAGTGACCGCGATAGACAAAGTCGGGCGCGCCGTAACTGTTGTTCGGCGCCAGCAGGGCTTCATTCACCGGCGGCCCGAGCACGGGACGAAGTTGCCGCTCCTGGTGTTTGTTGCGCAACTGAATCTTGGCCACTTTGTGCTTTCGTTCGGCCTTAATCTCAACGCTCTTCTGCTTGCGGCTTTTCATAAGCCGAATCTGATTCTCATCGTTCGGCTGACACGCCAGACGTATGCTCGCCACCGGCTTCTTCCCATTGAACCGCATCGCCGACAACAATTTCGCCATCGATGAGGACTCGTGCATAGGCGCCGCCGCGCCAACCCTCGTACATCGCGGCCTGCAATCCGGGCAAGACTTCGTCCATTCGTTCGCAAGGTTTGGTCGCGCCGCCGATTTGCAGCCGAGCCGAGCCGATGCGCAAAACTTTGCCGCGGCTATTGGCCAATGAGATGCCGCGCACCAATAGGTTTGCCCGGCGCGCGCTGGGCTCTTTTGAACCGCCGAGCAGCTTCATCACATCATCCCAGACATCTTTTTCCAACAAGGTTACCTGGCGCGAACCGCCTCGGTCAGCGCTCCCAGCGATGCCCTCTCCAGCGACCAGCTTTGCAGCTGGCACCGCGTCCATCGGCCCGCGATGAGCGCGCTTGATCCAGATCGCTGCCACATTAGCGATGCTCGGAGTCAAAATATCACCGGCAACAACCGTGTGAAGTTTTACTTTAGGTAATCTCAAAATATCCTTCATGGGCGGCTGATTAGCGCAAGCGCTGCATAAACCCTTCTTTTTCGATCTCGTCGAGCAGGCTCATATCGACGAACTCGGCGGGATTGCGCTGCGGCGCGTTCATTTCCCGCAGGATATTTTTCAATCCTTCCAAATTGGTCCGTGGCAAGGCGTCGGTACGGCGAGCGAAGAATTCATAGGTGGCATCGGTCGCTTCGGCATCGTCGACACGAAGATATTTCTTGAGAATCTTGATGCTGCCTTCCCGATTGGTGCGTATGTAATGAATCGCCTCGATCTGCGCCCGCAGCAGGTTTTTCGCCAGCGGCCGCTGCTTTTCGATGAACGCGCGCGTGAGCATCCACGACGTATTCGGATAGGCGCTGAATTCGCCGATATCGGCGAGCACGTTCATGCCGCGCTTGCGCGCGATATGAATCTCCGGGTAGGAAAGAATCGTCGCGTCGATCTGTCCCAAGGTCAACGCCAATAAACGCGCATTGGTCGCCCCCGACTGGAGAATCGTCACCTGGCGCGGATCGATCTTCCAGGCGCGTAGCGCCCACTGGATGCCGGTGTCGTTGGAGCCGCCGAAGCGCAGAATGCCGATCTTCTTGCCGATCAACTGCTGCGGTGTTTTGATTTCCGCACGCGCGACGATTTCGGCCGACATGCGATTTTCCGAGGTGGAGACGAGTGCGATCGGTGCGCCGCGCAACGCCGCCCCGATCGCCGCCGACGCCGAGTTCTGACTCAGCTGAATGCTGTTGGCGAGCAGTGCCTGCATGCCCAGCGCGCCGCCGCTGATCAACAGTGGTTCGAGATCGACGCCGTATTTTTTGCCGATCTCCGCTTCTTTCATCACCCACAGCGGCATCTGGTACCCGGCAATACCGCCGTAGCCGGCGTAAATTTTCGTGGGATCGGCGGCCGCAGCTCGATCATGCAACCCACTGCCTAACAAACTGACGAATAGTGCCGCCGTCGTCCAAAATCTCCGCTGGCCCCGCTTTTTCAAGGAGGGGGACAATTTTTCGCTCCACAACTTCCCGCTTTGGAACAGGGGAATCGAGGGGGATTTTCTTATACGCGAATAACCAAGTTTCACACTGACCTCGATGATCCAAACTTAATCCACGACATATCGATCTAGCTCCCGGTTAAAATCTAATCCTAATCCCGGTTTGGTCGGAACGACCAGTTCACCTTTTACCGGCGCCGGTACATCCTGCCACAAGCGGAACGACCACGGCATGTATTCTACCGTCAAACCATTGGGAATCGCCGAGACCAGATGGACGTGAATCTCCGGAAACAGATGGCTGACCACCGGCAGATTGAACGCTTCCGCCATGGCCGCCACTTTCATCCAGTTGGAAATACCACCGACGCGGTTCAGATCGATCATGATGACATCGGCGGCGTGCGCTTCGATGGTATGGCGAAACGGCGTGATGCCGTACAAGCATTCACCGCTCGCCAACGGCGTGGCCAAGGCATCAGCCACCCGCGCCAAGCCGGTATAATCGTCATGCACGGTCACGTCTTCGAGCCAAAAGAAATGCACGTCCTCGACACGCTTGCCGATGTCGATGGCCTGATTGACCGACCAGCGCTGATTGATGTCGCACATGAGGTCGATATCCGGCCCCACCGCTGCGCGGGTCAAGCGCGCGCGCTCGGCTTCCTGCGCCGGGGTTACGTCACCGGGCAACGCCATCTGGGTTTTCATTTGCGTGAAACCGCGCTCGACGAGTGTCCGACAAGCTTTAAGCAGATGATCGAGCGGATAGCTGCGCACCAGCGCGCCGCTGGCGTAGGTCGGCACGCGCTCGCGCAGGCCGCCAAGCATGGCGCCAAGGGATTGGCCGAGAACTTTGCCTTTGATATCCCATAGAGCCATATCGATGGCCGAGATCGCCAAGGTGAGAATGCCGCCGGGCCCGGCGCTCGCTGCCGCCGTGCGTAATTTCTGCGTCAGCGCGTCGATGCGCAGCGGATCATCGCCAACGATCATGGCGCCTAACTGATCGATCGCCTGCTTGAGCGTCGCACTGAGCACGCCGCCAAAGAACGTCGCGCCGACGCCTTCGATGCCGTCGACCGTCTCAATCCGAACTGTGACGAACATGTTATGCGCCCGTCCCGACGGCGGGCCATCGGCCAACGGTTCATCGACCGGTAGGCGAATGACTTGGGAACGGATGCTTTTGATTTTCATGGTTACCTCCTGGTTCCTTGCGCTAGGTTAGCGATCCTCCAGCGATACCACAGCGTGGCAAATACTAGAAGATTCAAAATCCCGTACACCCACGTAGCACCACTCCGCCGGCCCGAATGACCGACCGACTCGATTCCGTAGTTCACTCGAGCCAGCAAAGCGGCATTGAGATAAAAGTACGCCAGGCTCAGTGGAATGCAGCCAGCGCACCGCACTCGATCAGAAACTCCGCAAATTGCATCCCTTCCCTTGTAGATCGGTATCTAGCACGCGCTGTTTCTGTTAAAACTACCTTTCATGAATCGCGACGAACGACGCGCTTATTTTCGCGAACTGCGTCCCTTCTTGATCTCTAGCCTAATCTTCTTTGTTATCGGGTTAGCTTTCGGTGTGGCGATCGCGAGCCGTTATCCAGGGCTGGCCGATCATTTCGGCGATTCCATCACCGGCTTTCTCAAAACCTTTCGCGGCCTACCGAAGCCACAACTCGCCGTAGCGATCTTTCTCAACAATACCGTAAAGACATTGGCCGCGATCTTGTTAGGCTTGGCCGTTGGCATCGTGCCGGCGTTGTTTCTGATCGTCAACGGCGTCGTCCTCGGCGTCGTCTTTTTTCTGTCATCCCACAGCCGTGGGATTTGGCCGTCGCTATTGGGCATCTTGCCCCACGGTGTCATCGAACTCGCCGCGGTATTTCTCGGCACGGCCATCGGCCTCATGCTCGGCGATCACGTGCTGAAACGAATACTGCAAAAATCCGAAGCGAAAATCAAAACCGAATTGGCCCGGGCCATGCGCTTTTTCGCCATCGTCATCGTGCCGATGTTGCTCATCGCTGCTTTGATCGAAGCCTTTGTCACCACTGCCATTATTGGCGCGCAATGATTCACTATTGGAATTAGTGCCCATCTGATCCCGCTCGGAATCAAGCAGAACTTCCGGCAATATCTCTAGCTATTTTCGGCGAGACTCTGAAGCGTCATCAAGATTCTACTTTGAGCGAACAGTAGCGCACCAGTAATTCACGAATCTCTGCGACACGTTGGATCGATAATTCTCGCGATTCGGTAAGATGGCCCCACACCGGCGCCGGCCAGCAGGGATCGTCCGGTTTTCTGCCAACGACATGCAGATGCAGCTGCGGCACGACGTTGCCGATGGCGGCAAAGTTTATTTTGCCGTAGCCGAGATGGCGTTTAATGAATTGCCCAATCACCGCGGCCTCGTTTATTGCGGTAGTTCTCTGCTCATCGGCAAGATCGAGCAGGTCAGTAGTCGCAGTTTGCGGAACGAGAATGAACCAGGGCAACACGGCATTCTTGTTGAGCAGCACATGGCAGAAGGCGAACTTTCCCAGCCGATGACAGTCAGCGAGCAGCTGGGGATGGATTTCGAATCGAGCCATGGAGTAGCGACCTCGCGAACGGGATTACTTTTTCACATCGCTGGCGCAACGAAAGCCGATGCTATCATCACGATGCTCGGGCGGCGCATGCATCCGCTTCGTGCTGGTCAGCCGTTCGGGGGGATCGTACCAGCCGCCGCCGCGCAGCACTTTGTCGGTACCGCTCGCCGGCCCCTTGGGGTTGCGCCTGTCGGTGCGCGGAAAACTTTCCGTGAACCAATCGGCCACCCACTCCCAAGCGTTGCCGGAAAGATCATCGATACCAAACGGGCTCGCCCCTTTGGGATGGGCTCCGACGGCGGCGACGCCGTCTCGGTAAACCGGATTCTGGTAATTCTTTGCGAAACGCGCGCGCTCGGCGCTAGGCGGCTCATTGCCCCAGGGATATTTCCGTTCGTCTGTGCCGCGGGCTGCCCGCTCCCACTCCGCATCGGTCGGCAAACGCCGGCCCGCCCACTGGCAATAACTGTTGGCGTCTTGCCAATCGACACCGACAACCGGCAGACCGGCGTGAATCTTCGAGATCCGCAGTCTCCCATTCTTCAGGCGGTTTGACGCTGCCAGTCGCCTTCAAGAAGCCGCCGTAACGAGCCACGGTCACTTCGTGCTTGTCCAGGTAGAATGCATCGACAAACAGCTCACGGCGAGGCGACTCTGAATCATCACCCCAGATAAAAGTCCCCGCTGGAATCATAACCGCCGGTGCGCCATCTTTACCGACTAGCTGGCTTTTCGCCTGACCTATTAACCCATAGTAAAGCGCCGCGCAGACCGCGACGACGGCTGCCGCGGTAGCGATCATGCGTTTGAGCCGCCGGCGCCGCCAATCGGCGGCGATGCGATACACTGCCAGCAGCGACAGTAGCGGGCAAGTTGCCGTCGGTTTCGAGAAACGTCACGGCCTTGAGTGCGGCGGGCAACTGCTCTACAGCCAATTTGCCGAGGGCTACTGGCAGCAGCTTGACGCTGGCTTTCTCGGCGATGTCGAGTTCAGTCAAAGTATAGCTGCCGGCGTCCACGGCATTGGCACTGATCAAAAATATGAAGAGTTGCGAAGCTTCGATGGCCGCTCGTATGCGGTTATGGAATTCGTCACCCGCCGGCAGATCGGCGCGGTCATAGAACACCGTGTGGCCCTGATCCCGTAGCGCGAAATAAATCGACTTCGCCGGCTCGGCATCTTGGGAGGCGTAACTGAGAAAGATTTTCATGACCTCCCTAACTTTTCACTCGATAGGAGCAAACCAGTAAGAGCACAGCGCACCTTGGCGAACCAGGCATCGCGCGGCATCTTGTCGCTGGCGTTGTACATATACGCCCACACCGACGAATGATGCTCGACAATCTTGATGTAGTAGTCGGCGTAGAGCGCGCGGAAACCCGCGGCACCAAGTTCATGACGTCAATATGCTTCGCCTCAACGCCAGGAAAACTCGCCACCGCCTCGGCGGCGCGGCCATGCCCAGCGCCGGCGGAAACGCTCAGCAGAAGAAAACGCTTCATTCAATCGTGCTGTAACACTAGCGCTGTGGAACAACAGTAATTTGGCAACGCTTGAAGGCTTCACATAGGAACACAGGCATAGATGTCAAAGCGCAATATTCTTAATCACCTCGACCTTCCTGCCACAGGTTTTGTGTTCTTCGCCGCCGGAAACGTCTTGGCGAGCCAGCCGGCGATCGTGCCGGCGATTTGTTTACTGTTTTTCTCCATCATCATGACATGGCTGTTGCCGCGGATGCCGACATCGACGAGCTTGATCCAGCTCGCCCGCATGCCGGCCTGCTCCAGATACTTCACCGTACAGTGATCGTAAGGCGCATGATATGAGGCTTCAGCGGTGAGCACCAACGTCGGAATTTTTTGCAGGTTCGGCAACTGCCGCGCCGGCGCCGCTTGCAGCCAACACTTCACTAGATCCGGCCCATCGGCCTTGTCCTGCTCGACGAAACTGAGTTCCGCCGGGCTCGATACCGCTGGCGCGTAAGTCAGTGGCACAGCCGTGATGCCGTAAGTCAAACCGAGCCGGCCGAGCTTGAAATAGTCAGGCGCGCCGACGAACTCGACACCATAGGCCGGCGGGCCGTTGGGCTCGATCGCGAGTATCGCTTTCACAAGTTGGGGACGCGCGTCGGCCACCGGCCAGCCAAAGGTTCCCGCTTGTGAATGCACCAGCAAGATCGCCGGTCCAATTTTATCTAGCAGAGCGATCAGCGCATCGCGGTTCAAATGTTGCTGCTTGGTAAAATCACGGATCGACGGGATCTGACTCGATAGCAATTGCTGCACATTGCTGTCTTCCATTTCCCCGCTGCCCGGCCATTGGGTGTGCAAATGTGCCTGCGGCCAGAGTTTGTATTTTCCCTGGGCGATGTAACGGCGCTGGGAATTTTGGCTGTCGGCCATCTCCGTCGGGCCATAGGTTTGTTCCATGTAGGACGACCGCCCCTTGCCGACTTGATCGACAACGTAAACAGCATAACCTAGGCGGACAAAGTTTTGCGCCCAGCCCTCGCGCCCGTCCGGAGTACCCGTATAATTAGTCCCCGACATCGTACCGCCGTGCACCATAATAATCGGATAAGGATGGCTCTTGCGCGCCGGGATGCGGTACTCCACATACATTTGACCGGTCATGTATTGCTTGCCGTTGACGGTGTTCAGCCGTCCGCCGACATAGAAAAATCCGTCGCGCACTAGAACCATCGGCGCTTCATCCGCGCCATGGACAGAAGTCGTCACCACAACAAAGTTAAAGACCAGAGCAAGAATCATTTTAACCAACAACATTTCAATCTCCTTCTCAACCGATGATTTGTTTAGGGTCTCTTTTTATCGTCCGGCAACGCGCCGCCCCACAGCTCTTTCATGAAGCCGCTCTTGTCGAGATTCTCGACGAAAGTATTGTCGAAGACTTCGCTCGCTTTGCGGCGAATCACCGTGCCCTCTTCACGGGCGTTTTCGATGGTTTCCGCGACCATTTTGCCTGGCACGATCATGCGCCGGTTGATCAACCGTTTGGCGTAGGCATCGTAGGCCGATTGCAGGGTATCGGCGTCGCTTATGCGTAGCGTTTTCCCCACCGACGCCATGCCGATCTCCGGCTTTTTCTCGACGAGATAGACCGACTCAGCCAACGCCGCCACCATCTTCTGAATCAACGCGGGCTTTTCCTTATAGGTCTTATTGTTGCTGAACAACGAACTATAGATGAACGGGAGCCCGAGATCGCTGAGATGGTAGATGACGTTGAAGCCGTCCTTTTTGCCGCGGGCGTCGAGCGGCGGTTGAATCAGGATCGCCTGAAACATATCTTGCGCTAGCGCGGTGTAACGCTCAGTCGGCGTGCCGCCAACCGGCGCAAGCGTAACATCCTTGTCGCCCAGGTTATGCTTCTTGAGAAAATCCTTGGCGAGTTTGTAAGTAAAGTCGCCCGGCCGGGTGACGCCGATCGTCTTGCCCTTCAGATCGGCGGGCCGCTTGATGTCCTTGCGCGCCAACACGACGTACGGCAAACCCACCAGCGGCGAGGCGACCAGCTTGCCGTCCATGCCGGTGGCGATGCGCGCGATATTGGCGTCGGCGTTACAGTAGAGAAAATTAATCTCATCGGCGGCCAACGCCGCCGCGGCCACGCTGCCACCGCGCACAACGATATGCTCGGCATGGACGCCATACTTCTCGAATATCTTGTTATCGAGGGCGGTATAGAGATGAATGAACCCGCCGGTAATGGCGCAGGTGCCGATACGCGCCCGCATCAGCGGCTCCCCTGGCTTGGCGAGATAGGGATTGGCGTGGGCGGTCTCGATGGACGCTAGGCCGGCAATCGCAAAAGCCGCGACAAGACATTTCGCCAGGGGAGAAAAGATCCAAGACATGAGGGACTCCCGATCCATCGGTCAATCTGCGCCTATATACGAGGTTTCGCTGTGAACGGTCAATGAAATAGCCGTTTAGCCATTAAAAATTTATTCAGCGTATCACGCCACAGCAAAGGTCGCGCAACGGAAAAATAGTTCACCCCGGCCGGTGGCTCCTGAGCTGCCTGGATGATCTCGTTCTTGAGATCCGGATGGGCATTGAGATGCAAAGATCGATCGTGGTTTCGTCATAGATGATCGGGGTATCCTAATGACATGCCGTCCGGCTGTCGAGCATAGCGATAGTTTAAGTTGACATCGGCGGACCGGGTTGGATACTGTCCCTAGCGAAGCCAGAGCAGTGACAAAACCAATCGCGCTGTAAACCAAGGAGGTTCCTATGCCGAAGATCACCAGCATCAGCCATATCGTGCTTTATGTTAACGACCTCGACAAGATGGTCGACTTCTACACCAACATGTTGGGCTTGGTTAAATACCGCGAGAACGCCAACCGCATGGTGTTTTTAACTCCCGATCCGGAACTCGATGACCACCAACTTGCCCTGGTCAAGGGTCGCGAAGGCGACGCCAAGCTGATCGCCCATATCGCCTGGAAAGTCGAAACTCCGGCGGAGATCAAAGAGTTCTACGAACGCTTCAAAGCCCACGGCGTTCCCATCGACCATTGCGTCAGCCATGCCTACGCCGAGATGGGCAACACGGTCTCCTGCTACTTCCTCGACCCCGAAGGCAATCGCCTCGAAGTCTACGCCCTGGTTGCCGAGCGCGACGCCGCGCGGGAAAATCGCCCACTCGATTTGGACAAGAGTTTAAGTGAAATTGTTGAAGTAGCCAGCGGCCGGGCGCCGGCAAGCGCGCATTAATGACGGTCAGGCAAAGCGGATAGGGTCTGGTTCGTGCCGCTAACGAAGCCCACTAACACGTAACCGGCCATTGCGGCTCGACATCAAGGCTTTGCAATCGGCTCCAAGCCGCTCTTTGTGATGGCGCTGGCCGCCTCAGGCGACGCGAGGAATTTAATCACCGCCCGAGCCGTGGCCGCATCTGTCGTGCTTTTAGCGATGCCGGCCGAGAACACCGAAACCTTCTGCACTTCCGCCGGCAGCGGCGTCACATGCGCTATGCCAGCCACCGGCATCAGCTCACTCATCTGCTGGAAACCGATCTCCGCCTCACCGCGCGCGATCACCGCGCCGACGCGCTCACCGCCGCCGATGAGCCGGCTCTTACTCATCACTTGGTCGACGATGCCCAAGCGCTGATAAAGCTCCTTGGTCAAATATTCGCCGCTTACGCTGGCCGAATATGCGATAGACTTTGCTTGCAAAAGCGTGCGCTTCAAGGCGTCGACGGAGCCAATGTCCGGCTTGGCGGCTCCGGCGCGCACGGCCATGCCGATGGCGGAGCGTACCAGCGGCGTATAGCTTTCAGGCAAAACCAAACCGTCCTTGATGAATCCCGTCAGCACGCCGTCCGCGACGATGATAACGTCGACGGCCTCGCCGCGCTTAAGCCGGCTTAGGGATAGAACTCTCTCCCGTGCCGATGGAGGTTGCCGCGGTAACGATTTTTTTCTGCGTCAACGCTTCGAGTTGGGGAATGAGCTCAAGATACGCCGCGGTAAAAGCCCCCGAGGTCATCACCTTAATCTCATGGGTCGTAGTCGTCATGGGTTTTTTATCTTTTCAATTGCCCGTTGGCGGCGTTCATTGCGCTTGCCTCTCGCGCAGCATAGCCTGCGAGCAATCAGTTCTGTCATAGTAGCCGAGCAAGCGAGATCAAGTTCTCCCTGGTCGATGACAAACTCTGACTGGCGACTGCGCCTGGCGGCAGAATCTTCTGTCCGGCTTATCCGGCCATGATCCAACTCAACTTTCTGCCGTTGCCCGGTCTGTGAAGCGCGCACGATGGTGTCCAACATTCGGTGGCGGCGCACCGCGTGATCGAAGTCAGACCCGATGTTCGAGCCGGTGCGGATCGCTTCGGCAAACTTGACCCACATCTGGCCCACATCGTACGCCGGACCGCCGTCGCGCACGGCTTCCGGCACCCAGGTGAAGCGCTCCGGCACTGGCAACTCCTGCGGCGCCTTGTCGTCTTTGTGTCCGCCCATGAGCTTGCGCCGGCGCTCCTCGCCGCCCTCACCGCCGCCGATCATCGCCAGCATGCCGTCCCTGCCGTAAATCTCCAAGCGGTGGCCGCTGCCGTGGTACGGCTGCACGCCGCAGCAGGCATTGACGATGGCACCGTTTTCGAGCCGGCCCTGAACCACAATGTTATCGGGTGAGGTGACGTCGACGTATTTCTTCGTGTCGGTCTCGAACCACTGCGGCACCTGGGTGCCGACGATGGCGGACAGTTCGGTGATCTCGCCGACCACCATGCACATGGCGTCAAGCACATGGCCGAAGGTAATCGTCAGCGTGTTCGCGCCCAGCGTCACATCGCGCTGCCAGGTCCGATCCGAGGGACGGGTCAACACGCCGCTGTTGATCAGCATCATGTTCACCGATAGCACCTGGCCGACGTAACCTTGCTGGATGAGCTCGCGCATGTACAGATAAGCGGGCGACGCCCGGCGCTGCAAGCCGACCATGGTGCGGAGGTTTTTCTGGCGCGCCAACGCTGCGAGCTCTTCGGCCTCTTTGGTATTCGCGCCGAGGGGCCATTCGCAGAAGACATGCTTGCCCGCTTCGAGGGCGTTTTTGCTAAGCCCATAGTGCGCCGGCACGCGCACCGCCACCGCCACGGCTTCGACCTGCGGGTCGGCGTGTAAAGCACTGTCGCTGCCGTAGGCGCGTGTCACGCCGAACTTATCGGCCGCTGCCTGGGCGGTTTCCGCATGGGCCGTGCACACGGCATAGAGCTCGGCCTCGGACACACCCTTCAGCGCCGGCACATGCGCGCGCGGCCCCCATCTGCCGCCTGCGCCGATGAGACCCACCCGTAATGGACTTAATTGCGTCATGGTTTTCCTCTTCTGGTTAAGTGGTTTTTAGCCTTACGACTTCATCTCAATAAACTCAACCTGACTCTATCCGGTCCGTCGTCGAAGCACACACGCTGTCCCTCTGAAACCGTGGTCTCTTCAAGTACGCCGATGTTTTCGGGCGACAGGAAATTCAAACTTTTCATAAGGTAGGCCGGCGAACGAGCGGATGGCCGATCACGTAGTGCATCAAAAGTTCTAACGCGATGAGCGCCACGGACGCCGCTGCCAAGCCGGCCGCAAGCCGAACCTGGCGCCTTTCCTGGGCCGTCATCTCCAGACAGGAGCGTCGGGCTATGCAGTCGCGGCGCATGCGGCGTTGACGCTCGAGCGAGACCAGCACGATTGAAGCAATCAGGGTCGACGCCATAAGGAGGGGCACGCGGGCGGGGCCCTTGTCGAACCAGGTCGCGAGCGCAAGAAGCGCCCCCGCCGCACCGCCGCCGAAGGCCAGCACCAGCGCGGCGGCAAGATTACTGCCAAGGCAGCCGCTGCCGAGTAAGGCGAGCGTCATCGCGCTCCAGTTCATCGCCGGCCGATCTTCAAGCTGCGACCAGGCAGCGGAGAGCGGCCCCTCCGGCTTGCCGTTCAAACGGTAGGCCACGCTGCGCTGCGGGAATCCCTTGAGGGCGAACGACTCGGCTGGGACGCCGGGATAGGCCGAGGCGACCTCTTGATAAACGTCCTGCGACACGACGATTTCGGTGGCCCGGGCTTGCGCCTGCAGGCGCGCCGCCTGGTTAACGGCATCACCGATGGCCGTGTAATCCTTGATGTCGTCTGAGCCCAGACGTCCGACGCGGGCAAAGCCCGAGGCTATGCCGATCGACGCCCGCAGGGGCACGCCCAGACGTTCGGAAAGTCCGGGAAGGAGAGCTTGGAGCTTGGCCGCAGCTGCCACCGCGGCCGCCGCATGGTCGGCGCGTTTTATCGGAACGTTGAAGAAGGCCATCACCGCATCGCCGATGTATTTGTCGATGAAGGCCCCGTGGCTCATCAGTGTTGTCGAAGCCAGGCGCAGAAACTCATCGACCACTGAGTAAGTGGCGTTTGCCCCCAGACGGCCCGTCATCTCTGTGAAAGAGGAGATATCGGCGAAGACCACCGTCATCTCCACGAGGCGGCCCTCCTCCAGGTGGGCGCCGCACTGTGTGCAGCAATTCGGGTTGCGCGGGCTCCGGCGAATGCCTCGCCACCTCAAGAAAACGGCGGCCAAGCCCAAGAGTGGAATGCCGCAGACGGCGCAGTTGGCAGCGAGCGGCGGAGTTTGGGTTTCTAAAGGCACGCTCATTGGGAAGCGAAACCCTTTCGTTTCGCCGCCTCGACAGTCAGGGCGGCGCGAATCTTTTCCTGGAACGCGCTCAGAGTCATAGCTTGGTGTTTTCTGTTGTGCTGTTCTGTCGTCATCCGTTTCGGCGCTGCGCTAACGGTTTGGGTAAGAGGCGCGGTCCGTCGCGTCCTTGACAAACCGATGGTTAGACAATGTGACGACGTTCAGACAGCGCCCGCACAAGCTTAAAAAGACTTAATTTCCTTTAATCCCAAGCTCCTTCTGTGCCTCTCTGAGTATCGAAAGATCGGCAACTTCGCTTAATGCAACCTCGCGGCTTACCCTAGCTAGCTCTTTAATCTCCTCGATTATCAGTCGAAAACCGTTTTCCGACAGGCTGCCACTGTCATTAGTGGCTTTCGATAAATATTCGTAAGTTCCTGTGGCTATCTCTCGATCGGTCCTCTGCCACTCCATCAGAAACTGAATCGTTCCGTCGCGATTTGTCCTGATATAACGGCTGGCCTTAATACCTGCTCTGATAACTCGCTTGACTTCGTCGGGCTTCCCTCTGATTTTCGTTGTCGTCGTTATCAGACCACCCTCGGGATAGGTGAATATCTCATAGGCTCGCGCGAGGACATTCAATCCCAACTTTCTTGCTTGAAGATCCAGGGGGACCGGAACTACCGTTGCGTCGATTAACCCCTGCTGCAGACGGGCAAGACGGCCTTCGGTAAGGCCTCCCGAAGCGAACTTTACATCTTTCTCCGGCTCTAGGCCAAAATGCTTGACCATCAATCGCGCATGGCGATCAGGACTGCCCCCAGGAGTCCCGATCACAATTGTTTTTCCCTTAAGCTCTCTAACGGTTTTGATGTCAGCACGGGCCACGAGCGTCTGCGAGCTGCCTTGTATATAGGAGGCAACGACTTTAAGCGGTAGCCCTTGAATCGCTCCCCGTATAGCACTGATGCCGGTAATATAATCGGCTTCTCCGCTGGTCAGCGCCGCCACTGCTACAGTGCTGGACATGCGAATGATCTCGGCTTCAAATCCCTCCTCTTTCAAGAATCCTTTCTTCTGCGCCAGAGGGAAAGGGGTAGAACTGGCTCCAGGAGCAAAACCAATCCTAATCTTATCTGCCGCAGGGGCCACGGACCGAAAAATAAAAATCGCCAGGAAAACTGCAAAAAACCTCCGCATGGGACACCCCTTACCTAACTCGCTGCCTCAACGTGAGCTTAACCGGCGCGCCAGCGGAAAAGACTGTCCGAGTTGAATCATTTGTTAGGCCCCGTTGCGTACCACTGCATCATGAAAAATGGCGCCATGACTGCGAACAAAAACGGCTCAACTCTTCGGCTGCTCAGCGCCACGATCGGGCTTCGATGCGTAGCGTGCCGCGCAAGCCAGGCCAGCCTGGCGCGCCGCCGCGCCACCGTCCAGCGCCCGCGTTTCAATAGGGCGCGCCATTCTTATGTAAGAACCGCCATTTCCCGTCCTTGTCCAACACAGCTTGTAAGTCGTCGTCTGGATAAGTCCCGGCATCGCCGGCGCTCCGGTCGCCGACTTCGAGATAAACAACGTCTTCGCCCGCTCGATTGACCAGATGATGACCGTTGCCCGTACCGGCTTTGAAACCCGCGCACATTCCTGGCGCAAGCGGCGTCTCGCCGTCATCCGTGATGAGTACCGGGTGCCCCGCCAAGATGTAGACGAATTCATCTTGCTTTGAGTGGGCATGGCGCAGCGCAGAGGCGCCGCCCGGACGAAGGCGCGTTAGATTGACACCGAAATTCGCCAGGCCGAACAGGTCGCCCAGCGGACGCTTTTCTCGCCCTGCCATGCGGGAGGCAAATGGCTCTGGATAATTTGTCGGCTTGGCTCGCGGTGCCGCGTCCGAGGCAACGATTGCGGTTGGGGACTGGGCATTTGGCATAAAGCCTCCTGGTTGTTGATGGCAGCTATTGCATTGAGTGCAAACCAAACATATTGCCTTCCGTGTCGAAGGCCAAGGCAATGAAGCCGTACTGGCCAATGGACATCTTTTCTCGTTGCATACGACCGCCGGACGCCGTGACCCGCCCCGCTTCCACGGCGCAATCCGTGCAAGTGAAGTAAACCAGAGTGCTATTGCCGCCGGACGGGAAACCGTCCATTTTGACTAAGGCACCAGAGGCGCCCGTGTTATCCATAGCCATCGGGAAGCTCCACATTTCCAGGCCTGGGCTGTTGAGCCGCTCCAACTTAAGCTGGAAGACCGATTGGTAAAACTGCTTCGCACGATCCATGTCTTGCACATAGATTTCAAACCAGCCGACTGGATTATTTGCCATTGTCTTACTCCTTCGTATTTGGATTAACGAACATTCCAAGCGCAGCCTAAGTTTTCTCAGCGCTTGGCGAACTTGAGGTGGGTCACCCTTGGCGCGGCGACGGTCCGCACCAGATCGAGTCCGTGCCGGTTGTCGCCGACACCATCGAACAACCGCTCCCCGCTGCCGAGGAGCGTCGGCACGAGATTGATCTCCATCTCGTCCACTAGGCCGGCAGCGAGATACTGCTGTGCGGCACTTGCGCCGCCGCCGAGAGATACGTCTTGACCGCCGGCGGCGCGCAGCGCCAGTTCAAGCGCTGTCTCAATGCCGCTGGTGACAAACGTGAAGGTCGTCCCTCCTTCAAGTTCGAGTGGTTCACGGGCGTGATGCGTAAGCACAAATACTGGGTGATGGAAAGGCGGATTAATTCCCCACCAGCCGTTCCATGGACTTGTGGCATCCCAAGGGCCGGGATGCCCGCCAAACATGTTGCGCCCCATCACCGTGGCGCCGATGTTGGCGAGGGATTCTTCGACGACCGCGGTGCTTTCGTTAACCTCCCCGCCTTCGAGGCTAAGCAGCTCGCGAAACACCGCAAGCTGAAAGACCCACTCGTGCAGACGCCCGCCGCCGATTCCGAGCGGGTTCTCCACGCTCTGGCTCGGACCGGCAACAAAACCGTCGAGCGACATTGAGATTTTAAAGCGCAGTTTGGCCATGACTTCCTCTTCAAGTAAATTAGGATCGTTCGCGCAGCTGGGTCGTCTTGTGCAGACTCTCAAGCGCCTGCGGATCTTCTTGATGAGAATGCCAGTCACTCATCGATGTTTGTTGGCTTTTGAACGCATGGCGTAAGCCTTCCCCGATTGACACGTTTTTACGCCGAAAAAGCATTATCGGCGACGCGCTAGCTTGGGCCTGATGGTTGTCACTTTGTAGACCTGGCCTTTCCGGTCGTAGGTAGTCCACTGTCCGACTTGCTGCCCTTTTTCAAAGTTGCCGGAACGCAGCTGTGTTCCATCCTTGCGAAACCACTCCCAATACCCCGTTGGCACCCCGTCGATCGTTTGCCCCTTTGTCCAAACACTTCCGTCCCGGTGGTGCACGGTATGCGGTTTAGCTGCAGAGGTTCTCGCAGCCATAATCAATGACGCCAAAAAGAGCAGGCGGTTTAGGTTAGGGCAACACTGCTGTGGCCGTTCGCTCAAAATGCGTTATCGCTTTTCCGCAGGCAAGCTGCCGATTGCCGCCACAAGTTTTGCATAGGCTTCCAGATCCACCGGCCGATGTTTGACTTTCGTGCTTGCCGGGTCCTTGCCAAGATAGTTGTCGTCTTTCCAGTTTATCGCCGGCCTGATCGGTCTCGGGACAAAACCACCACCGCAATTCGGACAAATATTGTTACTCAAAATGCTATCTACACAAGTGACACAGAAGGTGCATTCATAGCTACAGACGCGTGCCTCGAGCGAGTTCGGCGGCAATGCCTTGTTGCAATGCTCACAGGTCGGTCTGAGTTCGAGCATAGTTCCTCCTACTTGTCCGCTAATTTTTGAATTCAGCGGCTAGGGTTAGGATGTGGCCACACAGGCGACCGCGGCAAACATGACCTGCGTGCCCGGATAGAGTTTCAGTGGTTGACACACCGCGCGCGCCGGAGGTTCGGTGGGGAAGTAGCTCTTGAAGATCTCGTTGAACTGCTCGATCTTTGCCATGTCGAGCAAATAGAGCTGCACGAACATGACATCGCGGTAGTCGCCCCCCTCTTCCTTTAGCAGAGCTCCTAGATTTCGCAGAGCCTGATGGGCCTGCTCGTCAAAGGTTTGCAGCATGTCGCCACTTTCTGGCGACCGTCCGACCATACCGGGCGTGTACAACATTCCGTTGGGCGCAACAGTCGCTTGTGAGACCGGGTTGTACATCGCGGCAGCGTGGGTTGTCTTGATAACGCGCTTCATGTCGGCTTCCTTTCAAAACTGCACGGCCTAACGCCCAAGCTCACGGGCAAACTTCAACAGAGACTTTTGATGACAGCGGTGATGGGCCAAATGTAACCGGGCAGAAAATGGCGATCGGCGCGCGGCATCGCTTGACTCTTAAATCGTAAGTTTTACCTGGGAAAAATCATTTTAAGCATTTGGATTAACGCTATTTTGCGATCATACGTTGCTGGTTCAATATGATCCGCAGGCCGACTCTAGGACAACGAGCCATGGCGGCTCATAGCTTGTCTGTCCCACCTGGAGTTAGCTGCTGCGCCACTGCCATGCCGAAGCACAGTTGATTTCCGTCGATGTCGTTGACGTCGAAGTCACGCATACCATAGGGGTAATCCTTGGGCTCGTTCAATGTTTCGGCGCCGCGAGATCTCAACTCCCGATAAAAGTCATCCACGTCAGTCACAAATACGTTTACTGCGCCTTGGCCGGGTTGTCGTTTGGTTTCGCTCGCGGCTTGCAGATGAATGACGACGCCGTCGCGTTCGACTCCAGCGTAAAACGTCGGCTGGCCATATGTAAACTCGATATCGAAACCGAGTACCTCGCGGTAATGTTCCACACTTCGGATCACATCCCGCACAACAAACACAGTTGCGGCGCCGCACAGCGACGTTTTCGATGTAGTTGGCATAGAGGCCTCCCTTCCGGAGCAGCTAACGTTCCGGTTTAGACGCGCGCTGCTTGGGGCGCGTTGGCGCTAAAATCTACGATTAGAGCGCGGATGCAGAGAGAGATCATTCGACACCGCCATGAGAAAGAATAATCTCAGAAGATTTTCGCCAATCGTCAAGGGTGGCGTTAGAAAACTTTTGCCACCTACCTTGCGTCCCGCCCACGGCACACCCTAATGGAGTCAAACCATTCTTGTTGCGTTGGCTTGGTTCGGAGCCCGCGGCTAGCAGGACCGCTACAACTTGGGGCCGCCCAAAGAAGGCTGCCCAGCCAAGAGCAATAGCGTCATTCTCAGAATCCAAAAGCGATACATCTGCACCAAAGTCCAGTAGAACTTGAGCAGCTTCGGGCTGACCGAATTCGGCGGCAACATGAAGCGGATAGGTGCCACGTGGGTCTGTGTCACTTCTTGAGTTAGCGAGCCCACGATTTGTGCCAAGCAAAGCCTTCATTGCTGTCACATCACCGTGCTTTACTGCCTGATGGAACTCTGTAACGTCCGACATATTTTTCCGTGCTCTAACGTATAGCGTTTTATCCCTAAAGTTTGGTGGCAATCAAGTTAATTGAAGGCACCGTAAAATGAGGTGGACTGAACCGAGGAGCCGCTGTGTAGCTGCTATGGGATAATGACATACGAGCTCGTTTCTCACATTGGCAACGAGACCCAATCGCGATCGCTCTTGACGAAGGATATTCTCGCATCACTTAGAACGTTATATGCGGCCTACAAGGGAGAAGTCTTGGGGATCTGTAAGACCGTCCCTTCGAAAGTAATCGTGTTGTCCTGGGCTACAGTGCGCTGTTGCTTGAAACACAAAGCTAGGATGAGGGTGCGGAGTCCTACTTAAAGCGAGCCGGTATTAGGTCAGAGGATTTCGTTGAGCAGGTAGAAAGCGTTGTCTATCAGCTTGTGCCACAGGCCGCGCTTGCGCCACGCCTCAAGCTCGATTTCCTTGCAATGGGGTGCGTACTTCTCGAACACGGCATCGAGCCTTTGTGCCGTTGCTGCGTCCCGGATCCCGAGCGTGATTTCGTCGTTGGTCTCGAAAGACCGGTCGTCGAAATTGCTTGAACCGATCGCACTCCAAACACCATCGATGGTCATCACTTTCTGATGCAGCAGCGTGTGGGGATACTCGAACAGACGCACGCCGCAGCGCAGAAGCTTTTCGAAGTTGCGGTGCCCGGCGTGTTGCACCATGGGGTTATCGGATCCCCCAGTCGAAGGCATGATCACGCGCACGTCAACGCCGCGGGAGACGGCTTCCCCGAACGCGTCGATCGCTTCCGGCTCGGGAATGAAATAAGGATTCTGAATCCAGATTCGCTTGTGGGCGAGGCATATCGCCGTATGGTGAAGAATCTTCACGGCAGGCGCCGAGCCTTCCGGCTTCGCGTACGCCGCATGGATCAACACGTCGCCTGCAGGTTCCAGGGTCGGAAACACATCGTCGCCGACGAACAACTCCCCCGTTTCCCCAGCCCAGTTCTCGCTGAACGCGGACTGCACGCTGTTCACAATCGGGCCGCGCAACCTAAGGCTGATGTCGCCGAAGTGTTCGCTGTCTTGGGCATCGCCGAGCCAACTGTCGACGATGCAATGACCACCCACGAATGCTTCGCGACCGTCGATGACGACGAGCTTGCGATGGTCGCGGTCGTTCAGCACGCCGATGTTGCGTAAAGTCTTTTCATGGAAAAGCACGAATCGGCATCCGGCTTCTTCCATCTGTCGCCGAGCTGCCTTGCCTACTTTATTCGAACCCGTTGCGTCAAGCATTACACGCACCTGCTTGCCTGCGCGAGCCCGCTCCGACAGCGCGTCCGCCACGCGCTGACCGAGCACCCCTTCCTTCCAAAGAAAGGTTTCGAAATGCACTGAGTGTTGAGCTGATCGAATTCGCTGCAGCAGCACTTCGAAAAAAGCGCCGTTCTCCAAGACTTCGACGGAATTGCCAGCAACGGCTGTGCTGAGCGTCAGGCCGGCGAGGGAAGGAATCAGCTCATCGATCGGCGAACCACATTCAATGTGCAGTTTGGGATCGCGGTGACGTCTGATCGACCAAATGACGATCGATAGCAGCAAAATGCCACAAATAAACACCACTGCCATAACAATGGTCAACTCGTCCTGAATTGAATGATTCATTCATCGTATCAGTACGCTATGAGGTCGAATACAGCAAATATTTACCCAATAATCACGTACCTGCGGATATCAGGCTCCTGGGCGAGCATCGACTCAATCTTGGCCAAGGCGTCTTGCACATGAGAGGTTGTCATGTGGTTATCAATGGCGGCATCGCTCGTCCATTCTTCAACGAAAACAAAATCGCTCTCGTCGGTTTTGTTTTGCAATAACTGATAGCTGACGCAACCCTTTTCCGTGCGTGTCGGCCCTATGAGACCCAGCAAAATCGCTTTGAGATCCTCAACTTTGCCATGTTGCGCGGTAACTTTCGCGACTACTCTCACAGCTTCACTTGCCATAGATCACCCCCGTGTAAACGAAATCGGTAAGAAGCACTGCGAGGCCGAATCCCTGTGGCCATGTAACACATCCAAAACGATATCTATGATCACCTGCTGTACCTGATCAGACATTTCTTTATACAATAAACGACTCTCCTAAGCGCCTGAGCGGCCATTTTGGGCGGCGAGAGATACCTCTTTAACGCCACAACCGTCAGATTCATCGGCTTGTTGGCCAGCAGGTTCATGCTCTACCATCCGTCGAACGTGAAACTTAAACTGTCTCGGCGTCTTGCGACAGCACCCGACCAAGCTCGCGAAGCTTCATGCGATGCTCAATGGCTCCCCAGGTCGCCGCCATGCACACCGGTGAGGTGCAGTATGACAAACAGCAGGACGAGACCGATGGCGTGAATACCCACTACGCGCAGCCAGCGTGGGGTGCCGGTGGCAATGACCGGTTCGCGCACCAACCTGGGGTCGCCCCTGGGACGCGATGGCAAATCAGCCTGCGATACCTGACGCCGGCCGTAAGTGGTCATGCCCCACGGCTTGAACAACGATAATCCCGTGACCGCAAGCAACACCAGCAATCCGCCCGCAGCGTGGACCACGAGCTGAACCCGCAGGCTGCGGAAATCAGCACTGGACAATGTCGTCTTTGCCGCTATGCCTGACATGCGGCTCACTGCCTCCATGTGCCCCAGCAAGACGATAGTGGCACCCGTCGTCAGCAGGAACTTTGCCACTATCCACCAGTGTCGGAACAAGCCCCATGGGGTGCCCAATGACTGGACAAGCCCGCTCAACAGTGCGGCGAGGCTCAATGGGACGATGACAAACCAGCCAATCAACTCCATCGAGAGATACGCGGCGCGCACCATCTGCGCATCGTGACTGGTCAGACCGACGATGGCGAGCGCCAGGTAAGGAACGACGGCGCCAAGCCAGCCGACGGAGAAAGTGATGTGCGCAGTGAGCGCGAATTTGCGGAGGCGTGGCGTCATAGTCATAAAATGTCCTTTCTTTGTTTTGTTGACCGCGAAATGCTCGCTGCGCGTAACGAATAAGACGATCTTAAAAACCGTTGTTCAATTGGGCTAACTGTTGTCAGTAGATCGGGCACGATTGCAATCAGATCGTGATGGCCGGGTTCACTGCAGCGCATGGTTAGGCCACGTTCGGTGGAGTTTGTAAATACTATTGTTCGTCAAGGGGACGAATAACACGGCACGGATTCCCCGCGGCAAACACGTCTGAGGGAATATTTCGCGTAACCACGCTGCCTGCACCAATGACGGTGCGATCACCGATCGTGACACCAGGGCAGATGATCGCACCACCGCCCACCCAAACGTCTGATCCAATGGTGATCGGCTTTGCGGACTCCAACCACTTGCGTCGTTCTACGGCGTTGATCGGATGAGTCGCCGTGTAAATCTGCACAGATGGACCAAAGAGAACGTTGCTGCCGATCGTGACTTGCATCACATCGAGCACCACACAGTTGAAGTTGAAAAAAACCTTAGCACCTAGCGAGATGTTCGTGCCGTAATCACAAAAGAAGGGCGGCTGGATCCAAGCATCGGTGGGGCTTCCGAGAAGGTCGGCTATAATGCCCTTCCGCTCCTCCTGTTGCTCTTCCCGTGAATCATTAAGCAACTTGCATAGGTCGCGGCATCGCTGGCGCTCCTGACAGAGCTCCGGATCGAGAGGATCGTAGAGCTCTCCCGCAAGCATCTTTTGCTTTTCGGTCTTCATAAAGTGCGTATGTCAGTGGCCTAACCCAGACCTCAGCCGCGCGCATTCCGCGTCGGTCTGAAGCAACGTGCTCGTTGATCTTGCGAGAGACGCGCGACTAGAATGATGGATTAGGCGTCATTTCGACACCGGAGCGAGCATATTGGCATCACGCGCAAGCACCCATTTGCCACTTTGCTTCTTTAGGATAGTCAATGTATGACCTGCACGCGTCATGGTTTGAGCGCCACCGGGCGGAGTCACGACGACGGTAAGCTTGGTCCACATAAAGGCCCAGTCACCGAGAATCTTGATCTCTTGAATCTCACTTGAGCCGTCAAATTGCGGAGCGTCTTGGCCTGATTGAGCTCGCGCCGCGGCCGCGAAGTCGGCTTTGCGCATGACCGGTTGGCCAGGTACGAGAAAGACAACATCATCCGCCATCAGCGATAAGACTTTCTCAACATCTCCCGCCTTGCTCGCAGCCATCCAAGTGGAAACGAGCTGCCGAATTTCCTGTTCATCGTTCTGCATATGCAATCTTTCGCTTTGACGCTCAACACCAGGTTCAGCGGCTGCGGCCGAGTAACGCGGCCGCGATGCTCTTGACCAGCGATCGCCTCGCAGCACCTTGAACGTTTGTTTCAGCTGAATAAAGCTTCGGCTAAGCACCCGAGCAAGCCATTTTTCGCGATCTTATATCACAAGATAATGGATTGTGCAGGTCCGACGCGGTGATTGAGGGGATGCGCCGAGGTGCGCCCACGTCCCCAACTATGTCGCTCCCGACGCTCACAATTCCCAGGTGTCGGCTTGAAACAATGCTGAGCATGACCAAAAACTATCACTGCAAATTCACTGCGCGCCCTTTTACGCAGCCAAACTGACTTTCAACCCTCGGCGAAAATCAACACGCCGCATCATTACCCTTATTGATTGCTATTGCCTTGATCACGAGCCTCTTGAACACCGAAACGACTTCTGAAGTCGTCTCAATCTTTATTGGTTAGCCGTCATGGCGGTAGGTGCTGTCACCGTGGGCATGCAAGGTTAGACGGCATGAGCAAGGTGTAACGCGGACCGGGCGTCAGCCTCTTGTCGTATAGACACCGCCGTCTAAACAGAAGCAGGCCGATGCGCCCGCAGGAAGGAACGTATATGGCGCACCGCCAGGGGAATCCGTTCCTTGGGCTCTTTCCATGGGTACAGGCTCACTTCGGCCTTCGGCGCGAGCATCGCAACCTCCATGGCGACGGCGTACGGATGCGCCGGGATATCGTCCGGCAGGATCAGGATAGGCGTCTGGCACTGACGCACGAAATCGCGTGTCACGGTGTAGACGAAGTCGGGATTCGTGCGGTACATCTTGGTCAGAAATTTTTCGACCATCTCCATCGTAATCTCGGTCCGGCGCTTGATCAGCGCCGGACCCCAGCCGGTCATGCCGCTGTCGTACATGACGTTGGGCATCTCCGGCCGGAACCCGACGGGCTGTGCCAGCACGGCGGCGACAACACGATCGGGTGCCCTCTTGATGAGGTTCCAGATGAAGGGGCCACCAATGCAGAAACCCAGCACCATGAACTTGTCGACGCCCAAGTGATCCATCAGACCGAGCTGGTCATCGGTAAATGAATCCCACGTCCGGTCGATTTCGAGCGGGCCGGAGGACTGGCCGGTATTCGCGTTGCGCAGGTCCGACGCGATGCAACGGTACTCTCCCTTGAATTCCTCGATCGGATTGAAAGGAGCGGTGGTCAAGCCGGAGATCGCCGAGTTTAGTCCCCCGCCAGCGATGAGCAACAACGGGAAGCCGGAACCGGCCTCCTGATAGCGGATGCGAACGGGGCCTTTTTCGTAGAAGGACATGGCAGCGCCTCCCTGCCCAGCCTGCTGAGCAAACACGCGCGGCGCTGCGGCGATCACCGTCGCCGCGGCGCCCGCTTTCAGTATTTTGCGTCTGATCGGATCGATCATCGGCGTCCTCCTGACTTTCGGCTGTCTAATTGGGCCAACCGTCCGCTAACCCGCCTTGCGGGATGGCGGTGCGGTTAAGCCCTGGGTCTGCTTTTAATTCTGTTACGGATCTGCTCGGCAACTGCAAGCTCATCTATCTCCGTCGTGTCAATTCTGATAAAGACCGACTCATCTGGAAAGCTACAGTTGAGACTCTGGATATCTTCACCTAGCCATCGCCGTTCTCTCACTTTCTGGTGCTCCCCTCGGACTACGCTCAACTATTCGTCTCGCCGCCTCGCTACGCGTGCAGAGTCAGCAGGAAAGGAAAGATTTGGGGATCCAAGGCTTCGAACCGGAACTTCATTTCGGGAAATATAATTGCCATCGGCGGTGACAGAGTAATGACGAAATCTGGATTGCCACGTTTACGGTGAAATTGAACGTTCAAAAGTAGCTGATCGTACAGCGTGACTAAATCTTCTCTGATTGCTCGAATCAAATGGTTTGCGCAACGCGAAACAGTCGTTTTCAAGAAAAACGATACGTTCCTGGAGAGAGACCAAAGCCCACGCCGTATCAGTTTTTCCAGAGGCAGTTGACCCTGTCCAGGACGATAATCATTTCTTTGAAGTAGAACGTGACGCTCAGCCGCGCGCATTCGGCGTCGGTCTGAAGCAGAGAGTTAGGCCTAAAAATTCACAATGTCCCCTTTCTTTCTGCTCTAACTTCTCGGCAGTATAGTGAGCCAAGCGTCCACGATCACCTCGAAGCTCTCGCCGTAGACCTGCTGCCAGCGCGTGGGTCCGCCTGGATCGCGTTGCATCCGAGCGAGTGGCGTGAGCGCATAGAGCGCGCGGAACTTGTCCATGCCGTGCCGCTCGATCAGGAATTTGACGAACGAGCCCGCAATCGCTTCGCCTTCCTTGCTTACGCTTTCCAAAGGGTTCGGCGTAGGTGTGCGCTCAAGCGCCATCGCAAGCTCCCGGTTCGCGCTACGGCCGGCAATGTCGTCGAGGCTTTTCCCGAAATTGGGGTAGGCGGGCGGACCGCCCAAGAGATCGTGACCATACACGGCGAGGCCTTCCGCGAGAAACCGGTTGGCATTGGGCGCATAAACATGGATCATCTCGTGCACGGTCGCAGCCTCGCCCGCGTCGACGCGCTTCGCGCCGAAGATCATCTGGCCACGCTCGCCACGCCAAGCGGGAATTAACGCCATCGACAGCACTCGCTCAGTGTTCGTCTGGATAGAGATCAAGCCCTCGAAAGTGGCACCCCACCACTCGCGCACCTTCGCGCGCGCCCGCTGCATCTCGCTTTGAAACGCCGCCGCCGCGGTAGAGCGAACACCGGAGAACTTAAACGTCATCTCCGGCTCGGCGGAGGCGTCGACTACCGCAGTCGCTAGCAGCGCCGCGGTGATCGCTCGCGCTATCCGCCGCTGCACCGCACGTCTTGCCCCTTTCATACAGCCAGAACGCTCCGGTTAACCCGCGGGCCCGCCGGAGGCGGGCACGTCGGTGTGAACCACTGGTTGGGCCGCATGGCTCTGGAAAGAGCCGACTTCCCGCTTGATGGCTTGTAGAAACTGCTTCAACTCTTGCTTGGAACGCAAATGAAAAACCCTTTTTCGTTGTGCCGCTTCTGAAGTGTACGACCTGTACTTTGGCGTCAGGCGGCTGTGACAAGGCCAGAGTACCCGGTAACTCTGAATTGAACTGCTGATAATCGGACTTTTTTCGGGCCAGCCTTCTGGAGTGACGAACATCCCTGTTATCAGCCGTTTTGTTACCCACAGAAAATGCGCTGCCAGAGGTAGATCGACATGTATCAAAGTGTCTGCGGCCTCGAACCGCTCCCAAACTGACTTGATACAGCCAAAGCCGTCGATGATCCACTCATCTCTGTTTACGAGAGCCGTGTGTGCCTGAAGATATTCTTCGTACGGAACTTCACCATGAAGTTTATCGAGCACGTGAAGCGGCAATCCAGTGATTGCCGCCAACTCACGGGCAAGCGTTGACTTGCCGCCACCAGCGTTCCCAAATATTGCCACTCGTTTCATGCAGGCCCAACTATTAAGTGAGCCGCCGTAGCCGGCGACAAAAGCCGGTCGGCTTAGCTCCGGCGACGCCTCTGACACCAAAATCCAAATCGGTTGCAATATCAAACAGCTACCCCAACTTGTCAACGTGAAAATCTCCGCCAAAAGCCGCTGGGCCGGCGGCCTCTCTCCCTAGCGATTGCCGGGTTATTCCAGCCAACGCTTCCACTATTATAGATCATAGATGATCAGCTGGGCTGTTCACGCCTCTGCCGCCACGGTTCAATAGTGCGTTTAAATCAACGTGCTGGTCAAAACCAAATTGAAATCGAGGTTCAAAACGTTCCAGCCGTTCAAATCGTTTCGAATTACTTCTCGGATCATCGACGTTCCTCAAGAACGAGCTGGAGATTGGTGTAGTAGTTTGGATTGTTGTCCTGCGCCATTTATCACTCCGTGTTCAGCGGAAGATTAAGCTACATTAGAGATCCAGTTAAATGACCAGGTCATAGCCTACTTCGCTACGGCTAGACAATGACGAGCAACACGTCTTCGATAAACGTCATCCTTCTGATTCTCGTCATACCGCGCCTGAAGATCGAGCCAGTAGCGCTCCGACATACCGAAGTAATGCGCCAGCCGATGGGCGATGTCGGTGTCGATGGCGCGCTGGCCCTGGACGATGTCATAAACGCGCCGCGTCGGCACGCCGATGTCGCGGGCAAGATGCCAGACGCTCACTCCTCGCGGGGCGAGGAATTCTTCTAACAATATTCTGCCGGGATGTACTTTTAAAAAACGATTGGTGTTCATGGTTACTCCTTAATTTCGTTTAAACGTTCAACGTTCAAAAGTTCAACGACCAGAATCGGAATTACTGACGGCTTGGTGGCGATTCAGTTTTTCTGAACTTCTCACCCTTCATGCCGCTTTTCCTGAGATAGGTTATGAGATTGCTGATCATGCTCGACAATCGTTTGAAAGAGTTTGTCAGCTCGTCGACTGCTGTGTTCGCCACGTAACTCTGGTCGAAAGCCACATAGACCTGGGATCTCACTTCACCACACGAAGCTTTGGCGACGTAAAGAAATTGAACGAATTCCTGATTACCGCCCCGCTCAAATCCTTCGGCAATATTCGACATGATCGACACAGCTGCCCGCCGAATTTGGTCACGTAGACCGAAATCCTTTGCGAAGCTTTCATCTTTCGTCAGCTGATAAATTCTTTGAGTTAGCCGACGAGCCTCTTTCCATACCTCAAGGTCTTCAAACACTTTCACAGCCATACAAACCTCCAATTACTTCTTAGAACTCTGCTCCGAAATACGTTGAACCTTTGAACTGTTGAACTTTTGAACGGAGCGATCATTCGACCGCGCCCTGAAGAAACCATCTCCTTCTCACCCGGTCATAGTAGAGCCACAGCAAATCGCCGCGGCGGGTTTCGGCGTAGTAGTATTCGCGCTGGATCTCGCGGTTCCACCAGCCGCCGGCGAAGACGTAGGGGCCGGCGAGTTTGTCGATGGTGCCATGCTTGGGGCCCAAGACGAGCCAGCCGTCTTCGTGGCTGTGATACGGGCCGCCGGCCAAGGGCATCGGCTTTTGGTTGACGCGGCGGATCAGCATATTTGGAGTGGAGAGGTTCAAGCCGTTCAAATCGTTCAACCGCTTCGCTTCGTTCAAAACGTTTGTCGGAAGTTTGACTTGAGTGAGCGGCTCCCAGGTAAATCTTGCTTCGGGCAGATGGCCGTCGGTGAGCTTGGCGCAGACCACCGCGTCGTCGCCGAACTCGGCGCGCAGACGCGCCAGCGCGCGGTTGGCGGCTTCGAGGTCCCGGGTTGGTTTTTCGTTAAATAAGCGCAACTGCTCGCTGGTGGCGGCGCAGGCTTCGGCGCAGAGCTCGATTTCGATCGCGCCGGCGGCAAGCTGAAGAGATTCCAAGCGCAGCCGGACGAGATCGAGAATCTGCACGGCATCGAGTGTCGGCACGGCTGGGCGCAGCGATTCTTTGAAGCAGTCGCCGTGATCGATCCGCAAAGATAACCAGAGCGCGACCAGCGCCTGATGGCGCGCGGCGAGGGTTGTTAACAATGGATGGAGCAGTTGTTTGATCAGAAACAGCAGCCGGGTGCTGTCGCTCTCAGCGTCATCGAGAATAGCCGTCTGCCGCGCCGGTTCCACCGTCACGCTCGGCGCCAGCGGCGTCCACAGATCGCCGGCGGCCATGCGGTGCAGACGATGGGCTTGTTTGCCGAAGCGCTCGCGCAGCCCGCCCGGCGGCAGGGACAACAGCGCGCCGACAGTTTTGACGCCGAGCTTGAACAGCGCATCGCGAAACTTGGGCTCGAGGTTCAAACGGTTGAGCGGCACAGCGCTCGCCGCCTGCTTTTCCTCGACAGCATCGCGAAAGATGGTGATTCCCGCTTTCGTCTTGGCGACCGCATAACTGCCGAAGCGGCTGAAACCGACGGCGAGATTGGCGCTAAAACCCTGAGCGGAGAGATCTTGTTGCATGGCGCTGGCCCATTGCTTGGGCGAAGCATAGAGACCTTGCAGCCCAGCACCGTTCAACCAAAAAACGCCGGGCTCTTGCGCCGCCGGCTCGACCTCGGGAGTAAAACGCATCAGCCGCTGAGTTAAATCGCCAAGCGCCTTTTCATTCTCAGCCGGAGAAACTTCGCCGGCGCGCAACGTCGACGCGAGCGCAAACGCTGCGGCGTAGCGCAGACCGGGCAGCACGCCCTGCCGGCGCGCGCTGTCATTGACCCAGAGGACCAACCCCTGCGGCTTGTCCTGCGCCACCACCGCCGCCGGATGACCGGCCCAGTCGGGATGGCGCCGGAGCAAGAGTTGCAATGGAAACGCCGGCAGATCAACACAGGCCAGCCGGCCCGGTATAGAGCTCTTCATAAGTCCAGGTGGGGCCGCGCCGTTTGTCCTTGAGCACGCGCAGAGCGCAGGCGAAGCGATTGTCTGTTAAGCGCTTCTTCTCGGCATGGGCGCGCAAGGAAACCAGCGAACCGAGAGAAAAGGCGCCGTGAGTTTTTTCCGTCAAACAAATCAGCGCCGTGTGATGGTGATGGGCCAGGCCGGTCAAGCGCGTCTGCAGCGGCATCGGCATATCGGCGGCGCCGAGATCGAGCACGACGACGCCGAAAGCGCCGGAGCGCAGCAGCTTCTCGCCGGCGCGGGCGATGCTGTCGGCGCGCGCTAAACGCACCACCACCAACGCCGCCAGATCGGTGCCGCCTTGAGCGACATCCGGCGGATAAAAAGAATGTTCCGCCAAGGTGATCCAGCCCACCGGCTCGCCGCGCGCCTGCGCCTCGCGAATCAAAGTAAACGTCAGCGTCAGCGCCGCCGAAGCCGCCGCTCCGGAGATCTCGACGAATCGCCCGGCGACCTCGTCAAGCGTCCACGGCGTCGATGGAATAGCGGGACGAAGTTTTTGCGCGGGAGATAAAGCCATGAATGGGCACTCCGGGAAAATTGCTCTGGCACCAGAGCGGGACACAAACGACGAGATCAGCAATCGACAACAGCTTCAGAACGGCAGGATCGAGCTGCGACAGAAAAGTCACGCTGCGTTCGTAGGATGTAGAAAATGCTAGAAAGGGGGAGCTTTATTTAAATGTCCCGGTTCAGGGGGCGGCGCGCGCCAACGTACGTGCCTTGGCTCTTTATCTATCTCCGTCCGCTGCAACCGGTGTTCGGCAACTTACGCGAGCCATTCTCGTTCATAGATGCGCAACAAACTCGGGGGACTCTTGCCTGTTATTTCGGCCGTCCACATAGGTGATAGGAATCTTCGACAATTCCTCTTCAGAGACGCCCTCAAGGCACCCGATGTTGATCCCGTACATCTTGCCGATTGGCGTATCGTTTCCGACTCCGAAAGCACGGACACCGCAGTGCTTGCAGAAGAGATGTTGATTCTTTCGAGTATTGAACAGGTACTCCGTCAGCTCTCCTTCGCCCTTCACCAACCGAAAGCCCTCGGGCTTAGCGACCGCCACCCAGAATCGGTTTCGACGGCAGATCGAGCAGTTACATCGGTAGCTGCTTTGCGATAGGTCGAGTTCGGCTTCGAATCTGACAGCACCACAGTGACAGCCCCCGGCATAAGTCTTGAGCATTGCTTGATCCTCCATGAGTTGAGCAACGCGTGAGTGTCGCCGAACTATTAAAGTGAACCGCCGGTTCGTCCGGCGGGATATCCCGAACCTCGTAAATATTTAGGACTCATATCGGCTGCATATCAATCAACTCGCTTCATCTTGTCAATCATTTCGGGGGCAAAAAGCCTGCTTCGAAGCGGTCCGCTGCATCGGTTGGGCGGCGCTGCTCGCATGACTATTGGGGTGGCGCACGCGTGTGCACGAGTTTCTCGCTAGCCAGGTAGTCGAGTTCCTCGGGGGTCGATTGCCGTCCGAGGATCGCATTGCGATGAGGCTGGCGACCGAAGCGGGCGATTACATCTCGATGTCCACGCGCCTGCGACGCGGAGTGCTCCAAAATCTTGCGCAGTTCCGGTGGTGCACTTCCCGCAAGCTCCTCGGCAAGTGTGACGGCCCGCTCCAGATGGTAGAGCTGCTCGGAATGCCCCAATGGGAGGAAGAAGAAGGTCTTCTCCCAAGGAGTGTTTAGAGCCGCATAGTGACCGATTTCAATTCCTTCAAGCGCGAGCGCGAGGGCTTTCGGATCTTGTGCGAACGCCCGCGCCGTGTCCCGAAACAGGGAGCGGGAGAACTGGTCCAGAACGATGATCAGCGCCAGCCGCGGTCGTGGCCACTGAGACCAGTGATCGAGTTCGCCGCGCGTCGCACGCTCCAGCAGCTGGGCAAACCGTTCAACAATGGCAGAATCCGCGCCACCGCGAAACCACCACTCAAATTGGCGGACCATCCTCGCGTGGTCGGCGCCCGAGAGCTCGGGAAACCAAAACCTGAGAACGTCTTCTGATTCTTCAGCTTCCATCCTTCCACTCACTTCCTAACTCGCCGCCCAACGTCGGCGTCCGTCGCCTTGTTAGACGATTCAACGGCGTGCGTCTGGCACGTCAAGACCCTGTGTGCGGAGGATCTGCCGGATTGCCTCGGGCCGTTCGAGCACCTCGCGATACACCCACGTGTAGTACCCGAAGGCCCCGAGTGTAGCGCGTGCCGTTGTCTCCCCGAGGACGTCACGCACGGCGTCAAACTCGAGGAGACAAACGAGCAGGTGGAGGTACGTGCTGCCTCGGCCGTTGGCCCCTTCGGCGTGCCGCCTCTGGAACCTTGGGATACAGACGTTCCAGTGCCGTAACCGCGGACGCCAACTTCGCCTGGTTCTGAACGAGAAACCAATGCAGTTGCTCATGAAGGAAGCTCGCTAGCTGCGCCGCGTCGTTGTCGAGGTACTGCGTGTTCAGTGTGAGAACCGGGTGGCTGTGCGGAATCACCCGTGATTGGATTTGTACGGTCCGCGTGAACAGCCAGCGTGAGAGGTCGTGGGTCGCCAGGAGGCGTTCCAGCTGCTCCCGTCCCCTTTGCTCCAAAGCAGTCCCAGAGGCCAGACGGATCTCAAGCGTGCCCGCCGGCACCTCGGCACGAGCCGCACCCAGCAGGTCGCTCGTCGCGAGCGTCGAATACGAAGACAATAGTCAATGTGAGCAATGATCCCATCCTCGTGTGCCGTCTAACGCCTGAATTAAGCCGACCCGCGAAGCGGGTTCGGCTTGAATGAATTGTTATGCGGCAATTGCCTGAGTTTCACGGAATTCGCCCGATGTCGGACCTGTTCAGGGGCGGAATCCCTTAGGACTTCGCTTTCTTCGAAGGTTTCGACTTGCCAGAACTGTTGAGGGCGACCGCTTGGCGAACGAGCGCCTTGAAGGCGGACTCGTCAACTTCTTCTCCTTCGTGGATGTCGATCGCGCGGCGTACGTTTCCGTCGAGACTCGAGTTGAAGAGACGGGCCGGATCCTTCAGAGACGCGCCCTTGGCGAAGGTAAGCTTCACGACATTCTTGTAGGATTCGCCAGTGCAGATGATGCCGTCGTGCGACCAAACCGGAGTGCCCATCCACTTCCACTCCTCGACGACGTCCGGGTCTGCTTCCTTGATGAGCTTGCGCATTCTGCTGAGGGTTTCCCCGCGCCAGTCCCCGAGTTCGGCGATTCTTTTCGAGATGAGCTCCGATGCCGACTGGCCTTGGCTCGCGCCCGACTTTTTCATGTTCTCATCCTAGAAGTTCCAGATATATTTCATTTGCAAGACAGTGGAGGATAGTCATGTAAGACTTCAGAACGACGCCGCATAACATACTAGCTCAGCGGCCGGCCGCCTGCGGCTGATCCGTTCTGAAGCGAGGGGTTAGCTGGCAAATGATCAAGCAGCAACTGTAATTTCTCCGCGCAAGTACTCGACAGCTTGTCCTGCGATCAAAACGCGATCACCGCGCAACGCGCAACGAAGGTCGCCGCCGCGAGCTGAAAGCTGCTTTGCAACCAGCTCGGAGCGGCCAAGGCGCGCCGCCCAATACGGCACGAGCGTGCAATTCGCAGACCCGGTTACAGGATCCTCGGGGATTCCTTGGCGCGGCGCGAAAAACCGATAAACGTAGTCCACCGCTCCACCGGGCGCGGAGATGATGACCGCAAAGGCATCGAGAGAAGCGATGCGCCCGAAATCCGGGCGAAAGTCGTGTATTTGAGACTCCGACTCGTAGATCGCAAGCAAGTCGCGCGCTCGATATAACTCTCTGGGGCGAATGCCCAAGGCCGCAACAACGGTATCTTCTATCTCCACTGGCTTCCCGGGACGGGAAGGAAAATCCATGCTGAGAAGATCGCCATCCCGAGTAACCGTGAGATTTCCGCTGCGCGTGCTGAATGTAAGGCGTTTCGCCGAGGGCAAGGTATTCCGGAAGAGCACGTCTGCGGTCGCCAAGGTTGCATGTCCACACAGATCGACCTCCACCGTTGGTGTGAACCACCGTAGCGGCATGATCTCCCCATGCGGGATCACAAATGCGGTTTCGGCAAGATTGTTCTCCGCGGCGATCGCCCTCAGTGCGTCGTCAGGCAGCCAGGCATCCAGCAGCACCACTGCCGCGGGATTCCCGCCGAACATTCGACCCGTAAAGGCATCAATCTGGTAGAGCGGTAGCTTCATTGCGGTCGTTTTTTGCCAGCTAACGACATGCCGCTCAGCCGCGAGCGGCGATCACCCAAGACCCTTGAATCAGCCTGATACCCAGCCGCGCCGCTCGTCGACTGCAGCGGCGTGTTAGACCGCATGCCGCAGACTGGTGCGGTAACCCACCTGCCACAGCGAGACAAACGTGCAGGCCAGGAATATCCCGTCAGCGGTCAGGTTGACCGCGCCTGAGAAATCAGAAAGAGCTAAGAGATAGATCATGGCGTAGACGATTCCACCGCCCGCCACAAAGGCCAGGGCGCTCCCGAGCCAGTGGCGCCGAAACAGCAGAGTGGCCGCCAAAAAATAGAGAGGAATGAAGAACATATCTGGATAGATCAGCGACTCGTATGCGCCGGCCGGAAATGCGGCTGGTCGCTCCCAGGTTCCATTGAGCACCGAGAGGACTGCAAATCCCTGAAACAATCCCCAAGTGGCGAACCAACATATCGCGAACCATGCTCTTCCGATTTCAGTACCTTGATGTTGCATCTTCCAAGTATCTCTGTCGGTCTAACGACCCAAGCTCAGCGACCTGGCCCACGAGACGCACCGATTGCAACCTGGACGCTCCCGCCCCGGTTCGCTGCAGCGCATGGTTAGGCCCTCAAAATCTTGTCCATCGCCTTCCCCTTTGCTAATTCATCGACCAATTTATCTAGATAGCGTATTTCCCGCATCGTCGGCTCTTGAATGTCTTCCACTCGGACGCCGCAAATTACACCTTTGATCAAAGTTCGTGAAGGATTCAGCTTGGGAGCTTCCTTGAAGAAGGTTTCAAAGTCTTTCTGCTTTTTCAATTGTCCTTCTAACTCCCGCTGATTGTAGCCTGTCAGCCAGCAAATAACGGCATCAACTTCTGACTTTTTACGCCCCTTTTTTTCTGCCTTTGCGACATAGTGAGGATAGACGCTCGCGAAGCTCGTCGTAAAAATTCGATGTTTTGTTGTCATGTGAATAGAAGGCCTAACAACATGTTGAGCGGCGCGCTTCAGCGCGTCCGCTCGAACTAAAGTTAGACGTCACCTTGGTTCCCTTGGCGCACGGCGGCTCGGAAGATCTCGTTCAACTCGCGCCGAATCTCACCTGCGTCAAATAACTCGGGTCTTCCCTGACCTGAGAACTGAAGACCGTGGCGTTCGAGTTCGCGCTCGATGAAATCGTCGATTGCTGGAACGGACGCTCCCAGCCCCAATTCCCCTGTGTGCGCTTTAGAGTCAGAAGCTCAGCGACCGGTGCTCGAATCGGCTCTGGAGCGACGGCATCGACAAGTTCCTCAAAGGGAACAGGCGGTATGCCGAGGCCCTGTTCGATATGGATAATGGCAAACAGCGGCCGCAAAACATAAAAATACTTCTTGAGCCTGATCAGCGAACAGATACTCTCTGGCATTTCCTCGCGCAATGTGACTGTAGTGGTAACACAGCGCCTTTGCGTCGAAGGCGCGGGCGGCCAGCTCTCGCAAGCGCTGAGCGAACGAACTGATTTCAATGTACTTGATCGGGCTGCGAAGCCATTCGAGAAGAGCCCCGTTTGTTCTGGTGAACAAGTACAAGGCTTTTCTGATATCCCATCCGTTGCAGTCAATGTCGTCGACGATTGAATACTCGATTACGTCTCTTCGGCGCTCAATATCGAAAGAGAGATACCACTCTTGAGGTCTAACGTAAATAAAGCGGACGTCATAGTCGGAGTCTGGCGATGCAAAGTTCCAGGCACGGCTACCTGATTCGCAAGCGTACAAGATTCGAACCTCATGTTCTACTTCGGCTCGATGTAGCCGCTTGAGTATTTCCTCTCGAATCTCGCTGCTGATGCTCATGAGCGGGTTCTGGGCTTCGGAGTGGGAGGACCCGTAATGTGACGTCTAACGTAAAGTTCAGCGGCGCCCGCACGCGGTTTGCGCCTGTGGGCGTCCACTGCAGCGCATTGTTAGGCGCTCCCCTTTGGATCAACCTTTAACGAAGACTGCGGCCAATCCTCCTCCCACGCTAATCTGGAATCTCGGCCTCGACAAGTTTCGCCAAAAGAGTGAGCGATTCCTGCCAGCCCAGATAGCAAGCCTCGGCAGGAATGACATCGGGCACCCCCTCTTGGACGATGTTCACCTCAGTCCCTACGGATACCTTCTTCAAGGTTACCGTCACCTGAAGTTCCCCCGGCAGGTTCGGGTCGTCAAATTTGTCCGTGTAGCGAATGCGTTCGTGCGGCACCAGTTCGAGATACTTTCCTCCGAAAGAGTGGCTATGTCCTGTGGTGAAATTCTCTCACCCGCAATTTGAACGGGACGCCCGCAACAGTTGGCGCAGGTCGTTAACTGACAGGCTAGCTGGCGGCCGACGCTCGCGGGCAAATCGGTTCGCCAAGTCTTGGAGCTGCGAGTTGAGGGGTGCCGGGACGTCGTGCAATCGGCCCAGCAAGACAATCTCACCGTTAAGGAAGTCGGTTTCAATCGAGCCTGTGGCGCGGGCCAGACTCTGCCAAGACGAATCTCCGAGCCGACTACCTCCGTACAATAGGCCGCGCGCACGACTGCTCAGTTCCGACTCCGAAGCGTAGGCAATCCCCGCTGCTCGATAGCAGGACTCGGCTTCCATGCGGAGATCCATGAACAGGTCCCTGTACTCTGCGTCAGGGCCGCAAAGCGCCTGTAGGACATTCTTCAGGTTTGTCAGAAGCTTCCCGTATTGCCAACGAAGGATATCCCGGCGTACCTCCGAGTGGAAGCCAGCCCGACGCAGATCGAGGGCGACCCGACCGACAAAAGGGTCTTCTCCGGCGGGGAACTGACCCAGGTCGACGACGCCGGGGACCGGCGCGGAGAACGATTGAACGATCCCCGCTTGCAGATGCGCGCTGCCGAAGATCATCATCGCGCCAGCTACGTGTTCGAAACGCCGGAGAGCAATCCGTGCGCTCTCGACTCCATTCTGTAGACAGACCACCGGGATTTCGGGACCCGCGGCGCACCGCAGGTCGTCGAGAGCCTGTGCACTGTCCTGGGTCTTCGTAGCAAGAAGGACGATGTCTTCGGCCGGTTGAAAGTCGATCTCGGACGGATGTCCAACCGCGAGCACCGGCAGTGTCACCGACCCGAGCGGTGATTCAATCGTGAGGCCAGAGTGCTTAATCGCGGCGAGATGATCTCCCCGTGCGATAAGTACCACGTCTGCGCCCTGCTCGAAAAGCCGACCCGCGATTACGCCGCCGATCGAACCTGCACCGTAGACGATATAGCGCACCCGTTGCGCACTGTGACTTGCAGGGCGATCTATCCCTCGCCGGTCAAAAAAAGTGCTTAGCCGCCTGACCAATACATTACGGATTGCAAAAATCACAGTGCGCAAACTTTTATCTTTTCGAACAACAGCCTGTCAATCAGTTTAACTCGTACTTTTTCCTATATCCTTGGTCAGCTTAGTATCAATATACCTGCGTCAATCCGTCTGCCGGACTTCGGACTTCTTTTCCATTCCGATTCAAGACATGAGTATAGATCATCGTGGTGCTTACTTCAGCCGGTTGAACCAAAAGGTCCGATGCAAACATTCTAAGAAGAAGCCATATCACCGTCGACAAAGAAGGTCGCGGTTCGATTGTTGCCGCGCTGGACAATAGGATGAGGATAAGCTGGAATCGTGATTCACGGCTCGTGCCGTGCGGTAACTTTAGTCCTACAAATTCTGTCGGCAGCGGATCACCGGATCAGCCCTCGTCAAAAAAGCTTCTCTGACTCCATATTCTTGCATTTGGAAAACGGCGCTCACCGGCTGCGCCTAACGCTCAGCATCAGCGGCGGCGCGAGCGCCGTCCACTGCATGCTGTTGATAGGCGCCATGCCGCGGATTTCGCTCTTCTGGCGCGGTCATGCAGGTGGAAAGGGCCGCGAGGGCGGCGTCGCCAGCGTGAGCAGGTTTCCGTCGGGATCATGCACCTGAGCCAGCGTCGAGTAGTCACCCTCAATGTCGTTGCCAAGCACGATGCCCAGGCCCTGCAGCCTGCGGCGCTCGGCCGCGACATCGTCGACGTAAAGGAACATCACGCCCCTGCCGGCGATTTTGTCGTCGCTTGAAAGCGCCAATCCGCCCTGGTCGAAGAGCTCCCACTGCACCAGCGTGTCCATCGGCCGGTTGTCCGGTCCACGACCGAGCAGCTTCGTATACCAGCCCTCGGCCGCAGCAAGATCTGCGGTGAGCAATGCGGTGTAAATTTTCTGCAGGTTCATTTGTTCTCCTCCGGGCTGGGCTCGGTGTGACCGATGCCAGCAGTGTTAAAGAAGACTCTCACTCTACGGGAGACATGCTAAGGCGCCTAACGTTCCGGTTCAGCGGCGGCGCGGCAGCGCCGTCCGCTGCAACCGGTTGTTAGGCGTCATTGTGCCCTTGGCGCCGGAGTACAACATGGGTGGCTTTCTCCGACGCAACGAACTGAACGCATTCGTATCCCAGAGCGCGCACGTCAATCCCCTCGAACAGTCGCTCTCCCCCGCCCAGCAGGACCGGCGAGATAGCGACGTGCAGCTCATCGATGAGGCCCGTACGAAGATATTGCTGGATAGTGTTAGGTCCGCCGCCAATGCGCACATCCATTCCGTTGGCTGCGTCGCGCGCCCGGTCAAGCGCCTCGTGAATACCGCCCGTGACGAAGTAGAATGTCGTTCCGCCTTCCATCTGGATGGGCGGGCGCGCGTGATGAGTCAAGATGAAAGTTGGAACGTGATAGGGTGGGTTGTCCCCCCACCAGCCTTTCCAGTTCATGTCGGGCCAGGAACCGCGAATCGGTCCGAACATGTTTCTTCCGAGAATCCAGGCGCCAACATTCTTGAAGCCCCGCGCAGCGAAGTCGTCATCGATCCCCGTTGTGCCACCGTCGGCGCCAAATAGGGTCCGTTGCAACGTGCGTGTCGGGACTAACCACTGGTGCAAATCTGTCCCGCCCACGCCGAGCGGATTCCTGATGTCCTGATTCGGACCAGCTCCGTATCCGTCAAGCGAGATGGTAAAGCCCTCAACTCGGACGCGTGTCATTTTCATGCCTTCCTTTCGATTGACGCCTAACGGACCGCGCTTAAGCTGCGGCGCGCTGAAGAAAGATTCATTCCCTAATCTACGCGCACCGGCAGCTTCAAGCGCTTGTTAGGCCGCCCGCCAACAGTTCACGAGCACGCGTCCATATCCGCACCGCCGACATTCTCGTCAACAAGAGTCCAGCCAACGAGGCCAGCGTCGTTCCTGACCTTGACCCACCAGACTGTCTGGGGCTGCGCTTCGACGGATGTCTACCTTCTCGGCTCATACCGCATCGCCACCGCCCCCGAGCCGAACTCCAACCGGCTTACGAGCTTCAAGTCGACACGCTTCGATAGCCCGGCGAACAACGTCGGCCCATGGCCCGCTAGGCTGGGGTGGACCACGAACTCGTACTCATCGATCAATCCCAGCTCCGTCAACGCCAGCGGGAGCTTCACGCCTCCTACGAACAGTCCCTTACCCGACTCCCGCTTGAGCTGCTGAACGGCCTTCCCCAGATCCCCGCGCACGAGCTCCGCGTTCCAATCGACCCGGTCCAGGGTGCTCGACACGACGTACTTCTTCGCCGCGTCGATCGTCCGGGCGAAGGGTTCCATCCAGGGTTCCATCCAATCAGGCCTCGCTCCCGTCCGCGCCGGCGGCCGCCACGCTGCCTCCATCATTTCGTAAGTCACCCGGCCAAAGAGGAGGGCATCGGCCCGGTCGAGGTTCTCGACCGCGTGACGATGCAAGTCTGCATCCGGGACCATCGCACGGTGATCGCAGCACCCGTCCAATGTGACGTTGATGGAATAGCGAAGTAGTCGCATTACGTAGGAATCCCGATCGCCATAGGGCGGCCTAACGAATAAGATCAGGGGCGCGCGCCGCTACGTCTCTGGGAAGCTAGATTACGCTGTTCGGCGCGTCCCCTGCATCGCCGTGTTGGGCGGCTGCCCTTAAGGTTCAAGGCAATGTTCTAGCGAATTGGGCCAGATCTTCAAGCTCATTTTCCGCAGCGGGGCGATTTTTATTCGGCCAAGCAGTAATGCGCCCCAGCTCCTCAAGAAACCTTCGAAGCTGCCCAGCGTCGCTTAGCTGCGAGGCGTGGATTGACCGAAACCCTGCGGGTGGATCTCGCAAAGCCTCAGTGCCTAGCGACAGGAACAAGGTCTTATGGGCCAGACCCCACGCCGCTCCGAGCTCAAAAAGACACCACTGACTTTTCATACCGCGCTGAGTCCAAAGGCCTACAACGCATGAAGCTCCTGTGAGCTCCTCCTTCAGCGCCTCGACGAAATCGGTGCCAGGTGTGAAATCGTAGCCTGGGACCGACGTACATCGGATAGCATCAGAGGGAACGTGTAGGCCCAATTCAATGGCTCTCACCAATCGTTGCGCGAGGTCTTTGTCTTCATGGGCGTGACTAACAAAGACTTCCACCTTCGAGCGACCGCGCCTGCGTTCCCGTGTCAGATACTGAACCGCTGCATAGAGCGCCCTGTAACCCAGTTCTCGATCTTTATAGTTCTTGGGCACGGGAAGAGCGCCACGTTCTAAGACGGTGCTTATCAGTTCGAAGTCATCGCTGAAGTTCTGTGATAGAGAGATGATCGGAACCTTGGAGCGGATCGCGCCTCCCGCGGCCGGAAGAAGCTTGAGCCCTCGGTTATTACGGTGAGAGGCTCCCTGCGGAAGTAGGTAATCTCCCCACCAGGAAAGATCGATGATTGCGACATCTAGGCCGCGAGGGTTCTCGAGGTGTTGCTTTGCCTCGTCGAACGTACGCGCACGAATGACCGTCTCATCTTTGGTGTGCTCAAGATAAGCCAATAGACCAGTGAACCAGGCGTAGTCGTCAGCAAATGCTGTATCGACATCAACGTGTGGCTTGGCAATGGCAAACTCGCGACGGATCTCTGCCTTGGTTCTGTCGTTCTCAGCGTTGGTATCCCAAGGCACTTGGTCGTCTGCTAACAGGATCGTCAAAGGCGTAGTCATCGCATATACCTCCCTTAGACAGCCTAAGAAGAGCCGAAAACCATAACCTATTGAGAGCGAAGCGTCAGAGCTAGTCGGATGCTCGCCCGTCGTCTATTAACGGCCAAGGCTGGATCCACGTCACTAACACGTCGGCCCTTTGCTCCGGACGCCCAACGTTGTGCTGTGCGACGGGCCAGCACAGGCGATTGAAATGGCACCGCGCTCGTGGGCCGTCCGCACCAGCTGAAGTTAGACCGGCTTAGAAATGATACTTCATCATTCTCATTTGTCAGCCTTAAGCCAATTTAGTGCTGCATCCTTGTCATCGTAGTCAAAGTGCCTTACTTCGGCCTCTACAAAATGATTGGCAACCTGCGGCATGATCGATAGAAAACTGCTGCCCGTTACGGCCGCAATCTTCTTGATTTTCTGATGATGGTTTCTGACAAATTTTATATGGGACAGGAAGGCTGCGAAATTATCCCATCCCGGGAAGGATTTGGCGTAAATCATCAAGCCATTAAGTTTGCCCTTTTCTCTGATATAGGGATCCACTTCTTGGACTAGTTTCTCGAAATCCGTTGATTCCAAGGGGCCAATAGGTTTAACAATCAATATGCTCTCCGCGCGATTTAATTCGTAATTAAGCATTGTCACTCTCCTGTTCTTAGCCGATCTAACGAACGGTTCAGCCGCCGAAGCGAGCGAAGGAGCGGCGGTCGGCTGAAACCGGAAGTTAGGCGGTTCAACATGCCCGCGGGTTCGCTCCGCGCCACAGCGCGAGCAGCAACTCGTTTAGAGGCCGCCCGGTGAACTGGATCTCATGGCCGGCACCGGCCGCCACCGCGCGAGATGCACCGATGCGTTCAGCGAGATCGTCGCACATCGCGTCGAACCCTGCGCTGTGTCCACCTGATATGACAAGCTTGGGAAAGGGCGCCGCCGCCAGCTCCGCCAGCGGCAGGTCGCTGTCCCAGAAAGGCCGCCCCCGGCGCAGCACGGGCACCAACGGCACGGCGGCGGCGATCAGCTCGGGGGTCAGCACATCAGGATCACTCCCCACCGCCTTCAAGAAGCGGATGACCCAGTCTTCATTGGGGAGATCCTGATCCCAGAGGGCGCGAACTTCATGCACCAGGGCCCGCGCGGCTAGATGGTGCAGGCCTAACGCGAATACAGCTGGCTCCAGCAACGCCAGAGATAGCGTCGCATCCGGACGGCGGGCAGCTGCGAACAGTGCGCCGAGGCCCCCGTAAGAGTGACCGACGAGATGCGCACCATCGCCCATAAGCGCGGCGATGTCGTGGGCATCGCGCAGGAAATCCTCACCTTCCGCCACAGGGCTCTGGCCATATCCGCGCCGGTCAAACACCAACAGGCGAAACCCCTCATCGGCAAGCGGCCGTTGCGCTTGCCACTCCTCAGCGCCGGTCGCGAGCGAGCCATGCACCAGCACCACCAGCGTGCCGGTACCCCAGGAGTCTACGAAAAGATTTCTCATTTGCTGGCGCTTTGCCGGGATGACCACAAGGTGGTCGGAATGCTCGCCCGATGCATGGCGAGGTTCATGGTGCCGCCATGAAGCGTGGCCACCATAAAGTGACTCCCTCGTTCGCGTCCCACAGTACCGCCTAACGTTTTAGGTGAGCGGCGTACTCGTCCGTCTCAACCCGATGGTTAGACGGATCGCGACGTTCAGCACGCCGACTCAAGCGCTGTCTATGCTGCTAGCGAAATTCGAGTCCACCTTCGGCGAACTTTGCTCTGGACGACGGGCGAACCAAGAATGTGAGGAATTCCATTGCCGCTTCGACGGCGCTGGACCGAGTGGAGATTGCTGCAACAAGCGTCGTCACGTTCTGGACGTCCGGCGGTAAGGGCCCGACCAGAGTAACGCCCTTGACTGGCAGAATTTCACTGATCTGCGTTACGCAAAGGTCGACTTCACCTTTCGCTACACGTTCGCATACGTTTGAACCACCTACCACTGCCTTTTCCTTGATTGCCTGTGAGATCCCCAAGCGTTCGATGACCCGGGAGAAATGGATTGCGGACGCGCCTCCTCCCGCAGGGTTCGAGTAAGTGACGGATTTCGCGGACAACAGAGTCTGCTTAAAGGTATCCGTGCTCGATATGTCCGGCTTCGGTGTACCTTCACGAATGCCCACCCCGACACCCACTCGGCCAATAACGCTGCGGGCGTCACGCAAAACCAAACTCTGACTCGCCATCTGATCCATGGCCTCGTCAGTCGCGATAATGATGTCGGTAGCTTCTCCAACCCTCGCTCGTTTTTCCACCGCTCCTGTCGAAAGAAACGTGAAGCGAACCGAGTGCCCGGTCTCTCGCTGAAAGGCCTCCGCAACGTCGGTGACGACTGACCTCACTGTGTTTGGACTCAGGACCGCGACCTCGGCAGCCGCCACCATGGTAACGTTAGTCGCAGCGCTCGTTGCAATCATGGCGATCGCGAGCCAATTTCCGATAGGCGTCGTTTCACGGTGCATCCTTTTCACCTTACTCTTTGTCATGCCAGAAAACTGCTTCCGGGCAACGCCAACGTGCCTAACTATTGAGTGAACTGATCTCGTATATTGGATATCCAACAATCATCAATTCGAAATTTACTCCTGCAATCAACAGGTTGTCAATTGTCACTGCCGCTCGTATATCCAATATTGCTGGTCTCGTATATTCAATATACGTGCAGCGTGGAACCGTGATTCACAGCCCATCCGCGGGACTGCGCACGCCTTTGCCGCCTCGATTCAGCACATGGGTGTAAATCATCGTGGTGCTTACGTCGTTTACCCTGTGAGATAATTCCTGAGCCTCGTTTTCACGTATCGCTTTCCCCATGCGGTCTTAAGTATTTCTCTCGATGCGTTGCGTCTGTCTGGTTGAGGCAGCCCTCCCAATAGACAAGTTGTAAAGGCAATCTGTGGCCCAATAGTTCTTGAACTGTTCTGATATCGTAGCCATTCTCTAATAGGTGCGTGGCAAAGGAATGGCGCAATGTGTGGCACCCGGCATGTTTAAACACACCAGCTTTAATACGTGCATCCCTGAATGCGCGTTGCAAAACAGACTCGTGAAGATGATGCCGGCGCTGTTCACCGGTGACGCGAATAGAGTACGTACGGTTGGTTGATGACCCTACTTGCAAGGCGCGACGGGTGGGTAGGCTTCCGCCAGAAGCGCACGCATCTGCGTGCGCGGTTCAAAGTTCAAGGGTTCAAGGTTCAACGCCAGAGCATGCCGCCGCATTGAATCATCTGCAGCGATTGAATTTTTGAACCTTGAACCCGTGAACGGCTGTTAGAATTTCCTAAGCAGCCCGACAATTTTTCCGGCGATGCGGAACTCGCCTTCGGCGACGACGATCGGCGCGTACTTGTCATTTTCCGCTTTGAGCGTGACCACGCCGTCTTTTTTGTAGAACCGCTTGAGCGTCGCTTCGCCGTCGATCAAGGCGCAGACGATCTCGCCGTTCTCCGCCGTGGTCTGCTGCTTGACGATCACCCGGTCGCCGTCCATGATGCCGGCGCCGATCATGCTGTCGCCTTGGACTTGCAGGGCGAACTGTTTACCGCCGCCCATGTCGCTGGGAATCGCTAAGAACCCTTCGGTATTTTCCTCGCTCAAAAACGGCTTGCCGGCGGCGACCCGGCCGAGAATCGGCACTTCGCGGGTAACGTTGATAGCCGCCTTGCCGAGAGCATTGACGACTTCGATGGCGCGCTTGCCGACCCGGCGGATATAGCCTTTTTTTTCCAGCGCTTTCAGATGATCGGAAACCCCGTTGGTCGAGGCGATCTTAAACTGCCGGCCGATCTCGTGGATCGACGGCGCAAAGCCTTTCTCGCGAATACTCTTTAAGAGAAAATCGTAGATCGCCTTTTGCCGGTCGGTCAGTGCAGGAAGCATGAGAGCTGTATACTGAAAATAATTTCAGTAGTCAACAGCGCGGTCAAGAAGGCTTCATCTGCTTCGTTGCGCTCGCCCGACTCGCTCCAACGTACTACAAACGTACGCCTCCGCTCATCGAACTTCGCGCGCCTCGCAGCTAAAACCTTCTTGACCGCGCTGTAAGTTTTGAAAAATCTGAACGGACGAAAAGGCCAGGCCAGGATTGACTTGAACCCTGAACGAATGGAACGTCTGGAACTATTGGAACAAATGGAAAGGTTTAATGCGCAAGCGCATTAAACCTTTTTGCGTTGATGCGTCAGATAGTCGACGAGCAGGTACTCGCCCAAGCGGTCGGGGCGGCTGTAGAAGGCGCGGCCTTTATTGATGCGGGTGAGATCGTCGACGAAGCCGCGCAGCACCGGGCTGTCGTCGAGCATGAAGGTGTTGATGGTGATGCCTTTGCGGGTGACGCGCTCGGCTTCTTTCAAAGTCTCTTCGGCGGCGCGCTGGCTGATGCCGCCGAAACTGAGCGGCCATTCGCAGTAAAGCCGTCCCTGGCGGCAGTAAGCCGTCGGCTGGCCGTCGGTGATGACGATGATCTGCTGGTTCGCGCTCGGTTTGCGGTCGAGCATGGTCGACGCCAGATGCAAGCCGTCCTGCAAGTTGGTGAACGGATCGCCCATGTTCCAGGTCGCCTGCGGCAAGTCCTTGGCTTTGAGCTCGACGGCGCGGGTAAAGAAACCGACAATGCCGAAGTAATCGCGCGGGTACAGCGCGCGCACCAGACTCTCCATCGCCAGGGCGACTTTTTTCGCCGCGGCGAAGCGCCCTTCCCAGCTCATCGACCAACTCATGTCCAACAACAGCACGGTGGCGGCGCGGGTATTGAGCTCGGTTTCGTAAACCGAAAAGTCCTTGGGCCCGATCCGCACCGGCACGCCGCCGCCGCGCACCAGCGCGTTCTTCAAGGTCTGGATCATGTTGATATGCAGCGGATCGCCCTGCACATAGGGTTTGTTGCTTTCGAGAACAACTTCTTGGCTGCCGCGGTTGCGCGTCGAGTGGCGGCCCATGCCGTCGCGGCGCAATTGTTGATAAATATCGCGCAGCGCCAACTGGCCGATGCGGCGCACGCCCTTGGGCGTCAACTCGAAACGATCGCCGCTCTCGAGCACGTAGCCGCCCTCTTCGAGCAGCGACTGCATGCGCATGATGCCTTCGAAGTCCTGCTTGGGATCGCCGCCGAGAAGTTTTTCCAACAACTCCTTGTCGACGTCCTTCAACTGCATGCTCGACAGCTGGGACTCGAGCTTGCGCAGATCCTCCATGCGCTCCATCAGCTCCTGCGACTGCTGGAAGTCCATCGGCGTTTGGCCGCGAAATAAGCTGCCCTCGCGGCGCAGCCAGTTCTCGAGCTTGCGGATCTGCTCGAGCTGCATCACCAGCTGCTCGAAGTCTTTTTCGGCGTTGGAATTTTCGAAACGGTAGGAAGTCAGCTTGTCGATCGCCTCGCTGGTCTTGCCCGGCAGATCGTTCAAGAACTGCTTATTTTCCTGGACGTCCTGGCCCGACTGGTCCATCTGTTCGAGAGTCTGCTGCTCTTGGTCGACCACCGAGTCGAGCTTCTCCTGGACCTCGTCCATGGCCGATTGCAGCTTGTACTCGTCGTAGAGCTTGCGCATCTCGCGCGCCACTTGCGACAACAGATCTTCGATGCCCTTGGTCTGCTTCTCGCCCTGCTTGAGCCCCTTCTGCATCAGCCGGCGCATCGCCTGCTGCAGATCGCCGGTGTCGTTCATGTTCTCGTTTAACTGATCGAACACCGACTCCGGGTCCAGCGAGTCTCCGCCGCTGGCGGCCCAGCGGCTATAGCGGATATGCACCATGGGTTATCTTTCGAGCGCTCGGTTTGGCTGCGATAGTCCTGCGCCTACTTGCCGTAGGTCACCCGGCCGCCTTCCATTTCCTTGTTGAGCTTTTGATGGAGATGCAATCCTTCAAGGACGAACTCGGTGGCCGATGCCATCAGCGCCGGCGATTCTTGGATACCCAGGGTTTTGATCGCTTCTTTGAGTCCGGGAATCTCCTTGATGCCTTCGAGATAATCCGGCGAGGCCATCTGGTCGGAGACCTCGACGCCCCAGCCGGAATTGAAATACTCGATCACTTTCTGCAACGAGTTGAGACTGAAATGCTGATCGAAGACTTTGACGATGGAGCGGTTGAGCAATTTCTCGACCAACTCGTCTTCCTTCTTCTCTTCGCCGACATATTCCATCTCGATCTTGCCCGCCGTGGACGCCATCAGTGCATGCATGTCGCTGACCCGCGGCACGATGTCGTTTTCCTTGCAGCGCAGCGCGCGTTTCTCGGCGTTGCTGATCAAGCTCTCATAGTTGTTGATGGTGACGCGCACGCTGACGCCGGAGGACTGGTTGATCTCATTGGACTTGCGCGCTTCGAAGGTCAGGTTGCCGAGGATTTCCTTCATGAAATGCGGCACATCGACCTTGCGGCTGCGGCTGTCGGTCCACACCGCTTCTTGTTCCATGATGCTGATTTCGTCTTCGAGCTTTTTCGGATAGTGGGTGCGAATTTGCACGTCGAAACGGTCTTTGAGCGGCGTAATGATCCGGCCGCGGCTGGTGTAGTCTTCCGGGTTGGCGCTGGCGACGATGATGACGTCGAGGGGCAGGCGAATCTTGTAGCCTTTGATCTGGACGTCCTTCTCTTCCATCAAGTTGAACAGACCGACTTGAACTTTCTCGGTCAAATCCGGCAGCTCGTTGATGGCGAATATACCGCGGTTGGTGCGCGGCACCAGGCCGTAGTGGATAGTTTCCTCATCGGCGAGATAACGGCCTTCGGCGACTTTGATCGGATCGATCTCGCCGACCAGATCGGCGATCGAGACATCCGGCGTGGCGAGTTTTTCACCGTAGCGATGGTCGCGGTCGACCCAGCGAAGCGGCAAGGCATCGCCCAACTCCGCCGCCTTCTTGCGGCAGCCGCTGCAGATCGGCGCCATCGGACTGTCGTTGATTTCACAACCATCGACGATGGGTATGCGTTCATCGAGCAGGCTCAGCAGGCCGCGGATGATGCGCGACTTACCCTGGCCGCGTTCGCCCAAAAACACCATGTGATGGCCGGACAAAATCGCATTTTCGATTTCCGGAATAACCGTATCCTCGTAACCGACGATTCCCGGCAGGATGCGCTCGCCGCTCTCCAGATGGCGCACTAAGTTTTTGCGCATCTCGTCGCGCACAGACAGCACCGCAACCCCGCTTTTTTTCAGTTCCCCTAATGTTTTTGCCTCACTCACTTGACTTGGCCTCCCCTCGGAAGAGTTGTTGTTGACCGTTCCTATTTGCTGCTTGGCAATGCCAAGCTACCACGTTGCTCTAACACACTTAAACCATAAGATTGTGAAAATGCGGCTGCAGCCGATCGTAGCTGTCGGCCAAGTGCTGCGGCATTACCCGAGTTTCGCCGATGACGGGCATGAAATTAGTATCGCCTTCCCAGCGCGGCACGATATGCCAGTGCAGATGGTCTTCGATACCCGCGCCGGCGCACTTGCCAAGATTCATTCCGAGATTGACGCCGCCCGGGTTTAATACGGTTTTGACGATCTCGACGGCGCGGCGCAATACCTCGCTCAGATCGCTATACTCTTCCGGCGCTAAACCGGCCAGGCTACTTTCATGATGCTTGGGTGCGATCAGCAGATGGCCGTTGTTGTAGGGATACTTGTTCATCATGACGACCGCATGGCGGCTATGCGTCAGCACCAAAGCCGCTTTCAAGTCTTCCTGCCGATACTTAGTGCAAAAAATGCAGCCCGGTTCCTTGGCGCCGTCATCGATATAGGCCATGCGCCAGGGCGCCCAGAGCTGTTGCATCAATCTTCTCCGTCGATCTCTGGATCATAAGGTTTGCCGTCGACCCGTAGGCGCAACTCTTTGCCGACTTTAAAAAACGGCACCCGCTTGGCGGCCACCGATACCAAGGCGCCGCTCTTGGGATTACGTCCCTGGCGCGCGCGGCGGTTCTTGACGACGAAACTACCGAAGCCACGGATTTCGATGCGGTCGCCGCCCGCTAAGGCATCGACCATGGAATCGAAGATGGCGTTGATAATAACCTCCGAATCCCGCCGTGAGAGATGAGGGAAACGCTTATTCACCTCATCGATCAAGTCTCTTTTGGTCATAACATCACCCTCACAACAGCATTTTTATTTTTTTAAGTTCAGTGCCGGCAACCACGCTCACTGCAACATCGACAGCGACCATTCATAGCGCAGCCAACCGCGCTCGGAACCAGGCAAGCGCACACCGAAGATGCCCATGAATAACCGGTCCCACCAGCGTTCCCGTTCCGGGCGGGAATAGTAAACCGCCGGCTCGCCGTCCAGGCCGGCCTGCTTTGCGGCCAGATCGATGGCATCCTCGAGGGTGCCTAATTGATCGACCAAACCGAGTTCCTTCGCTTGTGCGCCGGAATAGATCCGGCCATCGGCGAGCTTGCGTACGCGGGCCTCGTCCATGCCGCGCCCTTTGGCCACCGCGGTGACGAATTGACCATGCACGTTGTCGACCAGCGCTTGCAGGATCTCGCGCCCTTCTTGGGACAAAGGTTGAAACGGCGAACCGATGTCTTTATTGGCGCCGCTTTTGATATTGACGCCCTTGACGCCGATTTTTTTCATCAGCTCTTCGAGGTTGCTGAGCTGCATGATGACGCCGATGGAACCGGTCATGGTGCCGGGATTGGCCAAGATCTTATCGCAGGCGCTGGCGATATAATATCCGCCGGACGCCGCGACGCTGCCCATGGACGCGATACAGGGCTTTTTCTTTTTGGTTCTTTGAATTTCCTCGAAGATCTCCTGGGTCGGCGCCACCGCGCCGCCCGGGCTGTCGATGCGCACCACCACCGCTTTGATCCATGGCATCTGGCGAAAGCGCTGGAGTTCAGCGAGCACGGAGCGCGAATCGTCGATCGCCCCTTCGACTTGCAAAACCCCGACACCATCGCCGGAAAATAGCGACAAAACTTTGGAATCGCCGCCGCTCAGATAGGCGTAGAAAAATGTCCCACAAAACACCACCAACATGAATACGAACAAAATCCCCATTGCCGCGCAGGATCGAGTGCTTGGTCGTCAGCGTTGCCATGACTACGTTCGCGTCCGCGCTTAGTTGCGGCCCTTGCGCCCGCGCGCGCTGTCATCGTCGCGGTCCAAGCGCAGCTCGTCGCCCAATAGTGACTCGAAGGAAAAGCGACCGCCCTCTTTCTCGCGCTTGAGATAATTTTCCATTTCCTGGCGCTCTTCGGAGCGGCGCAGGGCGCGCACGCTGAGACCGATCTTGCGGTCGTTAAGATCGATGCTGACCACTTCAGCTTCGACCTCGTCGCCGACTTTGTATAAGCTCGCCGGCTTGTCGACCCGCTCGGTGCTCAGCTGTGAGACATGAATCAACCCTTCGACCCCTTCGTCGATGCGCACAAACACGCCGAAATCCGGCACGCTGGTCACTTGCCCCTTGAGTTTGGCACCGACCGGATATTTGTCGGCCACGGCTTTCCAGGGATCGGGAGCCATCTGTTTGATGCCGAAAGAAAAGCGTTCGTTTTCGACATTGACACCCAACACCTTAGCTTCGACAACATCGCCCTTCTTAAAGAGTTCGGACGGATGCTTGACCTTCTTGGTCCAGTGCAAATCAGAGATATGGACCAAACCGTCGATGCCTTCCTCGATTCCGACAAAGATGCCGAAGTCGGTGATGTTGCGCACCGGGCCGCTGACCACGGTGCCGACCGGGTATTTATCCCGCGCCGCTTCCCAAGGATTGGCCATCACTTGCTTCAAGCCCAGGGAGATCCGCCGGTGGCCAGGGTCGACATTGAGAACCACGACTTCGACTTGCTGATTGACCTGCAAGAGCTTCGACGGATGAGTGACTTTGCGCGTCCACGACATCTCGGAGATATGGATCAATCCTTCGATGCCGCTCTCTAATTCCACGAAGGCGCCGTAGTCCATGATGCTGATGACTTTACCTTGCACCCTGGTGCTGATGCGGTATTTCTCCGCCACGGTTTGCCAGGGGTCGGGGGTGAGCTGCTTCATGCCGAGGGAGATACGCTCCTTTTCGTTATCGAACTTGAGCACCACCACCTTGACGGTTTCGCCGACCTGAACGATCTCCGAAGGATGGCTGATCCGTCCCCAGGACATATCGCTGATATGCAGGATGCCGTCGATGCCGCCGAGATCGACGAAGGCGCCGTAGCCGGTGATATTCTTGATGATACCCTCAAGGATTACGCCCTCCTCGAGAACTTTGAGGATCTCCTGCTTGAGCTCGCCCCGTTCCTTCTCCAAGAGCTCGCGCCGCGACAACACGACGTTGCCGCGCATGCGGTTGAATTTCAGAATCGCGAAGCGGTCCCGGGTGCCGATAAAGCGGTCGAGATTGCGATTGGGCCGGATGTCGACATGGGAGCCCGGTAGGAATGCCGCGATGCCGATATCGACCTTGAAGCCGCCCTTGACCTTGCCGACGATCAAACCTTCGACGCCTTGGCCTTCATTGAAGGCCTTTTCGATTTCATCCCAGACTTTGAGATTCTCGGCGCGCAAGCGCGACAGTTGAATGCCGCCGCTCTCGTTCTCCGAGGAATCGAAATAAACATCGACATCGTCGCCGACCTTGGCGCTGACGTTGCCTTGGCGGTCGGTGAACTCGTGGATCGGAATTTGCCCCTCGGACTTGTAACCGACATCGATCAAAACATGAGTCGCCGTGATACCAACCACCCGTCCTTTGACGATACCGCCGGGCTTTACCGTGCGCAGGCTCTCTTCAAACATCGCTTCGAATTCGCTGGCGCCGCCTGCCGCTGCGCCTGGTTTTTGTTGTTCCTGTTCAGCCATGAAAACCAACTCCGATCTATTTAATTTACCGTTGCCTTATTCTTTACTTGATTGAGCACCAACGCCGCCACTTGCTCGGCATCGACAGACGACGAGTCGACCAGCAACGCGTCATCGGCCTTGCACAACGGCGCGAGATCGCGCTCGCTATCGCGTTTGTCGCGCTCCTCGATCTCGCGCATCGTTACTTGTAAATCCACTGGCCGGCCGGCGGCCTTGAGTTCTTCGTAACGACGCCGCGCCCGCTCCCCCGGCGAAGCATCGAGATATATCTTCACTTGAGCCTGGGGGAAAATCACCGTACCGATATCGCGCCCTTCGGCCACCACGCTGCCGCGCTCGCCCATTTCGCGCTGAAGTTCCAGCATCCGGCTACGAACTTTTTTCAGCGCCGATACCTTGGACGCCATCTGGCTAACCTCCGGTGTCCTGATCTGCGCGCCGACATCCTCGCCGTCGAGCAGCACCTCAAGCTTACCATCTCGGTGGCGTAAGTCGATCTCGGTATCGTCCACCAGCCGGTTAAGACGGTCATCATCCGCCAAGTCGACAGTTTGGCGCAAGACCTTCAAGGCCAGGGCGCGGTACAACGCACCGGTATCGAGGTAAATAAACCCTAGCTCCTTAGCCAGTCGTTTGGCTAAAGTGCTCTTACCGGCGCCCGATGGCCCGTCGATGGCGATGATCAACCGATTCCCCTTTGGATTGGGCCGACTATCCTCTGTCCCTGCGGTTAATGCAAACAAATTTGCTCCAACAAATCGAAGAACGTCGGGAACGATATGCTGGCACAACGGGGGTCGTCGATCTCAACTCCGCCACCGCTCACCAAGCCGGCTACCGCGAAGGACATGGCTACTCTGTGATCGGCGAAACTGCGTACCGCGCCCCCCTTCAGCTCCTGCCCACCGTAAATCGTCATAGCGTCATCGCACGCATCGACTTTCACGCCAAGAGTATGCAACCCCTCGGTCATGGCGGCGATGCGGTCGGACTCCTTGAACCGGAGCTCCTTGATATCGGCGAAGCGCGTCACCCCCTGGGCAACCGCGCCCGCGATGGCCAAGATCGGGTATTCATCGATGGTGCGCGCCACCAGCTCGGGACCGACATCGACACCGTGCAAGGGACCGCCGGCAACGTGAATGTCGACCACCCGCTCACCGGCCTCGGTTCGTTGATTGAGCAATTCGATGGCCGCGCCCATGGCGCGGAGAATCTCAACGACGCCGTCCCGGGTCGGATTGCAGCCGACATTGCGGATCGTCACCTCCGAGCCGGGAATCAGCGCCGCCGCGACGAGAAAAAACGCCGCCGAAGAGATATCACCCGGAATGCGCACATCTTGGCCGCGCAGTGACTGCCCGCCATTAATGCCGATATGAACGCCATCAACGTTAATCTCGCCGCCGAAACCGCGAATCATCACTTCACTGTGATCGCGCGAACGCTGCGGCTCTTCGATTCTGGTCTCGCCGTCGGCTTGCAATGCCGCCAACAGGATCGCCGACTTCACCTGAGCGCTGGCGATGGGCATGCGGTAAGACATGCCGTGCAGGCCGCCGCCATCGATTTCCAGCGGCGCCAAGCCGTTGCCGGCTTTGCTGCGAATCCGCGCGCCCATTTGCACCAGCGGATCGATCACCCGCTGCATGGGCCGCTGGCGGATCGATGCATCGCCATCGAGTTCACTGTGAAACGGCAGACCGGCAAGCAGCCCTGACATCAAGCGGATCGTTGTCCCGGAGTTACCGCAATCGATCGCAGCGCTTGCCTGGCGCAGGCCAGCGAAGCCCTGGCCCTCGATGCAAAGCGCATCGCCATCCCTGCCGATCTCCACACCCAACTGGCGGAACGCCCGCACCGTGCGCGAATTGTCTTCGCCCCCGGACAAGTTGAAGATCCGCGTGCGTCCCTCGGCGATACTGCCAAAGATCACCGCGCGGTGGGCGATGGATTTGTCGCCTGGGACGGTAATCGCCCCATGGAGAGGTCTGTCGATCGGTTCGATGCGTCGCTTCATGATTTCGTCGTTATGGAATTTGCGCGCGGGTATCGTAGGCGCGGGCAAACTCCTTCTCTAGCAAGCCGCCTTTTTCGATCACGAATCCACCGGTTCAGCTGTTCGAGATACTTGATGTAATCGGTGAGAGAGCGGCCCAGGGCGCGCCGGTTCATCAAACAAATATCCCGCCATAGTTCCGGCCGGCTCGAGGCGATGCGGGTGAAATCCTTGAAGCCGCCGGCGCAGTAGGTTTTAAGATCGACGCCTTTTAAGTTTGTCCGGTTGAGCGCGTTCACCAGGGCGTAGACTAACACATGGGGCAGATGGCTGATCACGCCCAACACCCGGTCGTGAGTATCGGGATGCATGATCTCGACATCGGCGCCCACCTGGCGCCATAGCTCGGCGACTTTTTTCAAGGCTTTTTTATCGGTCCTCTTGGTCGGCGTCAGCACGCAGCGATGGCGCACAAACAGATTCTCCCGCGCCGCCTGGGCACCCCATTGCTCGCTGCCGGCGATCGGATGGCCGGCGACAAACGATATATGCTTAGGCAGGATCTTCTCCATGCCGCGGACGATCTCGCCTTTGACGCTGCCGACATCGCTGACGATACAACCCTTCTCCAGCTTGGGCAGAAACGTTTGGGTCAGCGGCACGATGGTCTCCACCGGCGTGCCGATCATGAGAAAATCGACGCCGGCTGGGAAATCGGCTGGGCGGACAAAATAACTGTCGATGAGCCCCTTCTTCCTGGCGATCTTCAAATTGCTTTCGCTGCGGCCGTAACCGATCACTTCTTTGACCAGTTTGCGCCGGCGCATGTCGAGGGCCAAGGAGCCGCAGATCAGCCCAACTCCCGCCAACACCAATTTTTCAAACTTGCACTGCCACGCTCTTGATCACTCCCGCTGCTAGAAACTCTTGATGACTTTGTTCAATGCCTCGATAAATTTTCGATTCTCATCCATGGTGCCGACCGTCACGCGGATATGTTCGGGAAACTGGTAACCGCCCATGGGCCGGACGATTACACCTTGGCCGAGCAACTGCTTATAGACTTCCTGGCCTTTACCGACACGCACCAAGATAAAATTGCCATGGCTCGGCACGAACTCCAGACCGAGCTTTTTGAATTCCGCGCCGAGAAACTCCAGCCCCTCCCGGTTCAGCGCCAAGCTGCGCCGCACATGATCGCCATCGTCCAATGCCGCCAGCGCCGCCCACTGGGCCGGCGCGTTGACGTTGAAGGGCTGGCGCACCCGCTGCATCATTGAAATGATTTGCCGCGGCCCGACACCATAGCCGACGCGCAAGCCAGCCAAGCCGTAGAGCTTGGAAAAGGTCCGCAGCGTGAGCATGGGCCGGTCGTCGCGATGGTACTTGAGCGAGTCCGGGTAGCCGGCGTCCTGGACGTATTCGAAATAAGCCTCGTCGACGATCAGCAGCAAATCCTTGGGTAGCTGGGCGAGAAAGGCTTCCCACTCGGCGCGCCGATAGATCGTCCCGGTGGGATTATTCGGGTTGGCGAGGAAAACGATCTTCGTCTCGGCTGTCACCGCGGCGGCGATGGCGCTAAGATCATGGGTGAAGTCGCGCAGCGCCACTTGCACGCTCTTGCCGCCCACCGCTTGAACGATCAGCTGGTAGACCACGAACGCCTGGCGCGCCATCACCGCCTGATCTCCCGGTCGCATGAAGGCGCGCACCGCCAACTCGATGATCTCGTTGGAGCCGTTGCCAAAGATCAACTCGTCTGGCGCCACGCCAAGCTTTTTCGCCAGGCCGTTTTTTAGATAGAAGCAATCGCCGTCAGGATAGAGATGAAGTTCAGTCAAGCTTGGCGCGAATCGCTGCCAGCGCTTTGGGCGACGGCCCCAAAGGATTTTCGTTCGACGCCAGCTTGGTGGAGTTGGCGATGCCATACTCCCGTTCCACCTCTTCGATCGGCTTACCCGGCTCGTAGGGGATCAAGCTGCGAATATATTCGGGTAGTTGCTCGACGATCTTCATCGGCCACTCGCGTAGGAACCCATGACTTTTAGAAAGACACAATTTTTTTCCAGCTCGGCGATGGCTTTTTTCACCGCAGCCTGTTCCCGGTGCCCCATGAGATCCAAGAAGAACAGGTACTCCCAGGGTTTGTTCTTGATTGGCCGGGACTCGATCTTAGACAAATTGATTCGGCTCTTGGCGAAGGGCTGAAGCATTTGGAACAGCACGCCCGGCTTGTCTTTGGCGGAGAATACCAACGAAGTTTTGTCGTCACCGCAGGGCTTGGTCAGCATCTTACCGATGACCAAAAAGCGTGTGATGTTGTTGCTGCGGTCTTCGATATTACTGGCCACCGCCACCAGGTTATAAACCTCTTTGGCCAAAGCGCTGGAGATGGCGGCGATGCCGCCGTCATTGGCGGCCGCGATCGCTCCATGGGCGGTGCTCGCCACTTCTTCCACGGTAATTTTGGGGAAATGCGCCGTCAGCCAGCCGCGGCACTGCGCCAGCGCCTGGGGATGGGAGATGATCCGCCGGACATCTGCCGGCATTGCCGCTCTTGGACAAAAGATGGTGATGAATATCCAAATAGACTTCGGCGCAAATTTGCAGGTCCGATTCGACCAAACAATCGAGGGTATGCGCCACCACGCCTTCAGTCGAGTTCTCGATCGGTACCACGCCCAATGATGCGCGGTCCTGGCTGACCTCTTGAAAGACCTCGGCGATGGTCGCCGTCGAGCACAGCTCGGCTGATGAACCGAATTTTTCTTTCGCCGCCAGATGGCTGTAGGTCGCCTCGGCACCGAAGTAGGCGACCCGCAGCGGCGCTTCAAGCGACCGGCAGGCCGAAATTATTTCACGAAATACCGAACGGATGGCGTCAGCGGAAAGTGGGCCGCGAGTCGATGCGGAGACGCGTCGCAGAATCTCCTTCTCGCGATTGGGAACGTAAACCTCTTGACTGGATAGGCTCTTGCTGTGTCCGATACGTTGTGCCAGCGCGGCCCGAGCGTTTAGAAGGTTAACGATTTTTTCATCAATCTGATCGATTTTTTTTCTTAGAACATCGACCGACTCGTTTCGACTCAATGACGACCTCACCCGGCGCCAACCAACAAGGAGAATCTCCTTGGCGCAGTGCGACGTAAGCTATCTTAATAATTAGAGAATTGCAAATATTGCTGGACCCCAAGCTTGACTCCGCGGGAGTTCTACCGTTTACTCTGCGGTGCCATGCGGGAAATTGTCCTGGGGAGTAACGACAGCGGCAAGAAACTTGAGAACTACCTCAAGAAAGAATTCCCAATCGGTTATGTCCGCAAGCTGTTTCGCAAGAACGGCATTCGCTTGAACGGCAAGCGCGCCAAACCGGCAGATGGAATTCGCGCCGGCGACAAGATCCAACTCTACATTCCCTTCGACACGCAAAGGACGCGTACCCCACCGACACTTGTGGCGCCGAAGCTCGACATCGTTTTTGAGGACAGCAACTTGCTGGTCGTCGACAAACCGGCCGGCTTGGCCGTGCACGAAGGCAAGACGGTCAGCAAGCGCGACTCGGTGCTGGGGATATTAGAACGGCAATACCGCGAGAGTCAGAGCAAACCGCAACTCGTCCATCGCCTGGACCAGGATACCTCCGGCCTTCTCCTAGTCGCGAAGAATCCAAAGACCGCCGAGGAATTGGCGCAAGCCTTCGAAACCGGCGCGGTCGATAAAGAGTATCTCGCCTTGGTGGCGGGGCGGTTAGCGCACAATCAAGGAGTCATCGACACGCCGTTGCCGGGACGCGACGGCAATCCAGTGCGCGCCCTGACGCGCTATTGGGTAGTCAAACGCCACTCGGAGGTCACGCTGGTCCGGGTCGCCATCGAAACCGGCCGCCTGCATCAAATCCGCCTGCACTTCGCCCAGCTCGGCCATCCCGTCGTCATGGACGATCAGCATGGCGACTTCGCTTTCAACAAGACACTTTCGCAAGGAATACGGCTTGAAGCGACAGTTCCTACACGCGCAAAAGCTGCGCCTTAACGTCGCCGGCAAAGTTTGCCAGTGGCAAGCAAAACTGCCGAAAGATCTCGAACGAACTCTCGCATCGCTGTCGAAGCAAAACCTCTAGTTCACTGACTGGTGGAAGCATTCGCCGATATCGGCATTGCCAACTTACAGCTTGCGCACCAGCATGATGCCATCGCGCACCGGCAGCAGGACATTCTCGACGCGCGGATCGCTGCGAATTCTTTTGTTGAGCGCGTCTAAAGATTTCGTGCAGTCGTCTTGCGGGTCGAGCACGCGGCCGTCGCGCAGGACGTTATCGAGAACGATCAACCCGCGCGTCCTGGTCAATTCTAGGCATGCGTCATAGTAGGCGCCGTAGTTTTCCTTGTCGGCATCGATGAAGCAGAGATCGAAAGGACCCCATACCCGCTTGAGACTTTCCGCCGCGGCGCCGACCCGCACTTCTATTTTGTCATTGTGCGCGCTCTCGGCAAAATAACGCTTGGCGATGTCCGCAGCCACCCGGTCGATCTCACAAGCCACGATGGTGCCGCCCTTGGGCAACGCCTCGGCCAATGCCAAAGTGCTGTAGCCGGTGAACATGCCAATTTCTAAGATCCGCCGCGCGCCGGTGAGGCCGACGATCATTTTGAGAAACTGCCCTTCCAGAGCGCCTACCATCATCTGCGGATTGCGCGTCTGGCAATAAGTCTCCACCCACAGCTTATCGTGCAGTGCCGACAACGGCTTACTGCACCGCTCCGCGTAATCTTCGATCCCTATGGGCCTAACATCGAGCATTCAAACTGTCCTTGATGAGCATCCTAAATCACTAGCCACTACGTTCACGACCCAGTCAGCCGCATGCCGCCGTCCACCGGCAAAATCGCCGCCGTCACCATCGAAGCGTCGTCAGAAGCGAGATACACGGCCGCATAAGCGACATCCTCAGGCTCACCGATGCGGCCGATCGGCACTCTGGTTTTGTAGCGCGCGAGCTTTTCCGGCGTCGAGGTATCGACCATCGGCGTGCGTGTCGGGCCGGGGCAAATGCAATTCACGCGAATCTTGTCCTGGGCATGATCCATCGCCATCGCTTCGGTGAGCGTCACCATGCCGCCCTTGGAGGCGCAATACGCCGCCCGGCCGGCTTGGCCGAGCATGCCGGAGCGCGCCGCGATATGCAGGATCACGCCGCCGCCGCGCTTTTTCATCTCCGGCACCGCCAAACGCGAGGCGACAAACACGGCCCTTAAATTTGTATCCAGAGTGCGGTCCCAATCATCCTCGGTGATCTCAGTGATACTGCCATTGGTGCGCACGCCGGCGCTGTTAACGAGAATATCGAGGCCGCCGAACCGCTTGACGGTATCGTCGATGAGCGCTTTCATTTGCGCCGAATCGCAGATATCGCCGGCGCGAAATAACGCCTTGCCGCCGGCCTTCTCGATCGCCGCGACGGTCTCCAACCCTTTAGCTTCAGTTTTGGAAATGCCGGCAACCGCCGCGCCCTCCTTGGCGAACATGATCGCGATCGCTTGCCCCAAGCCGGAGCCGAAACCGGTAACGAATGCGACCTTGCCTTTGAGTTTCATCGCCAAACCCTCCGTAACAGCACAAGGTATACAATTGCTGCAAGGTTGACTCAACTATCGGCCGTTGTTATTTTTTAACCAGCCGACTACGAGGAAATTTCACTATGGCAGTAAGCAACGATCGACGCATACCGGTAACCGTTTTAACGGGATTTCTCGGCGCCGGCAAAACCACGCTACTCAATCGCATCCTGACCGCCGACCATGGCCGGCGTGTCGCCGTCATTGTCAACGAGTTTGGCGCAGTCGGCATCGATCACCATCTGTTGATCTCGTCGGACCAGGAAGTGGTCGAAATGAGCAACGGCTGCATCTGCTGCAGCGTACGCGGCGATTTGCTGCGTAGCCTGTTTCAACTGCTCGAACACCGGGAAAAGTTCGACACTCTGATGATCGAGACCACGGGATTGGCCGATCCGGCGCCGGTGGTCCAAAGCTTCTTCATCGACGAACGAATCAAGAATGAATATGCCTTGAACGGTGTCGTGACGGTGGTTGACGCCAAACATATCTTGCAGCAACTGAGCAGTTCACCGGAAGCCAAAGAACAGATCGCCTTCGCCGACATGGTGCTGCTCAACAAGATCGATCTGATCAATCCGGAAGATCTGCCGGAGCTGGAATTCAAGCTGAGAAATCTCAACGGCGCCGCGCGTGTCTGCCAGACGAGAAATTCCGACATCGACATCGGCATGATCCTCGACCTGCGCGCCCTCGATCTCGAAATCAAAGCTACCAAGCACGACCACAACCATGCGCACACCGAAGATATCGAGACCGTCGCCATCGAAACCGCCGGCGATCTCGACGGCGTCAAGATCAGCCAATGGTTCCGCGAGCTGATCGGTGAATTCGGCGAACGGATCATGCGCATGAAGGGAATTCTTAATCTACGCAAAGACCCCGATCAATTCGTCTTCCAGGGCGTCCACTTGCTGTTCGAAGGCCGCCCTGGAAGGGCCTGGGCGGAAACCGAAGAGCGGATCAATCGATTGGTCTTCATCGGCCGCAATTTGAATAAAGAAAAAATCACCCAAGGCTTCATGAACTGCATTACCACCGACGGCGAATACGCCTCGTCCGATGACGTCGATCCCTACGGCAAAAAGCAAGATGTTTCTAAATTCACCCTCGATCAAATTCGCTATTGGGTGCAAACCATTCTGGAATTTCCTGCCGACCTGCCGATCGTCGTCAAAGAAGTCCCCTGCGTCAAAGCCGGCTGCCCACCGGTGGAAACCGCCCTGATGGTTTTCCTAAAAAACGAACCGCCGCGCACCTTCAAAATCCTCGCGCGCATCAACGACGTGAATTTCGATCATGTCTACAACTTGATCGAGAATCCGTTGCCATGTTGCTGAAGTAATAAGGAGCGCGGGCTTTCGCCGTCCGCCGGTTCTTGCCCAATTGCTCACGCAGCTAGTCTACGCTCAACGACTCCGGCACCTTCGCCATTCCGCTGTGGCCTGGTAACGGCTCTAAACGTGCTACTTTCAATCACAGGAACCTGATGGCATGCTAATTTTTAAAAGTAAGATGCGCCGAACCGATGTAATCGCCGCGCGCAATTTTGCCTGGCGCGCCACGCTCTTCCTAGCCAACCTGGTTATCGTCGCCAGTTGCGCTGGCAGCGAGGCCCTGCTCGGTTCGCGGGACTGGAACACGGAGCGCCGGCGCATGGTGGAAGTGCAACTTCGCGCGCGCGACATCCGCCAGGCGCGGGTGCTCGACGTTATGCGCACTGTGCCGCGCCATCTGTTCGTTCCGGAACCCGAACGGAACCGCGCTTACAGCGACACTCCCCTGCCAATCGGCCATGGTCAGACGATCTCCCAACCCTATATCGTTGCCTTCATGACTCAGGAGCTGGACATCGAGCCCGGTCATCGCGTGCTTGAGATCGGCACTGGATCCGGCTATCAGGCGGCAGTGCTCGGCGCACTGGCGAAGCAAGTGTACACCATCGAGATCGTCGCGCCGTTGGCGGAGCGGGCGCGTCAGATACTCACGAGCCTCGGCTATCGCAACATCAACATCCGCACCGGCAACGGCTACCTCGGCTGGCCTGAACATGCGCCGTACGACCGCATCATGGTGACGGCGGCGCCGGACGAAGTGCCGGCGGCCCTGGTGCAACAACTAAAGGTCGGCGGCTTGATGGCGATCCCGGTCGGCACCGGCGTTCAGGAACTGCTCATCCTTCGGCGCACCGCGACGGGGATGGAGACGCTAAGGACGCTTCCCGTGCGATTTGTCCCCATGACCGGCAAGCCTCGCACCAATAGAAGTCCATTTGGCACGGAGCACTTCGTAAATGAACTTGCCGAATCATCGCGGCAGTTTTAAGATTGCTTAACGCTTTGGATGAGCAGAGAAGGGTCAGCGTAAAGCAGTCAAATTTTTACTTTTGAAGTTCTCGGGTAGAATCGGTTGGCGACGGAAAATGAATGTCAAAGATAAAGAGTTGTCTCTCTTTTGTTTGCTTTTGTTTGCAAATCCTGGCGGTGACGCAGCTTCGCTAAGCGTTGGGTTCAAAAAGCAGTATGTATTGGTGGTTCATGAGCGGCCGACTCACCTGAAGACAAAAGATCCGTTCCCCCGAGTCTAGCGTTGGTTCGAATCAATAAGGGTTGAACGGTTTCTTTCTTTCACGCCTTTTATCATATCTTGATCGCCCGCATCTCCCCACCACCATTTACCATGAACAATAGGCTCTTCCACATGTAGTCCGTGTTTCAGATAAATGCTCCTAATAAAATTTTCATCATAAGCAACAACGTGTTCAGGGTCATCCTTGTTCGCCACGCGACATACTTCAGAACCATATGCGAAGGGGAATTTGTTAGTGGCCCATCCCGCCTCAATGCCTCTTAGCGACGTAGGAGTTAACAGATAGTAAGTAATCATGGATATCCCATTGGGCTTCAAGACCCGCGCGATCTCGGCTAGGTAGTGGTCCAGGCTTTCGGGGACGAGATGTGTAAAAAGAGACCCGAGTTGCACAAAATCAAAGGTCTCGTCTTTATGCGGGAATCTGTACTCAGATGCCTGGTATTTTCCTTGCGGGTTGTAGTGTGTATTGTACACGTCGGCGTGTATAAAACGAAAATTGGGATATTTGGGGGTGATGTTTGTACTGCACCAGTTAATCGCGGTGGCAACTATGTCACACTCGTCATAGTGCCTTCGGCAGTTAGCAGAGAGGTTGCGTCGCCCCGCTAGCGCCCGCTGATTGGGCTCTGCGCCGGCTGTGGGGTAGATGTGCTGCTGTTTATCAACGGATCATGGAAACACTCGTGTGCTTGACAGTTAGCCGGTTCGGAAATAAAGCTCCCGTCAGAAAAATGGGTGTTTAAAGTAGGACGTAGTGGATTCGTGCAACAATTCTCGTATGAGTCGGGTATTGATCAGAGAATCCTTATTTACTTGAATGGTGGTATCGGTGCGAGATTTCCAGACGGCATCCAGGCAAGAGCGCGGAACATTTCTGTGGTGGAAAGATGCCTCTGGAATGAATACAGCCGTCGTATGGGCCGGAACGGTTGCCTGCCTACTCGTGTTCCAGTTCCAGCGCGGCTTCGGCTGGGATGGAGACAGCTTTATTTCCGCCGCGCAGCTGATAAAGCTGCTGAATCCGGATATCTACGGTTCGGTCGACAGCGGAGCCCAACCGAAACTACTCTCAATCCTTGTATTCGGCTCGTTTTACCTCATCTTTGGTAGCTTTCACGCGCTAAGCATCGCAGCGATCCTCCTGAATGCTTGGATGGTCGTATTGTTGTGCGCGTGGACCCGGGACGAGGGTGGGTCATGGTTCGTGGCATGGCTGCTCCTAGTTGCGAATGTTGGATGGAACACGATCGTAGTAAGCGCGGACAATCCAGGATTTTCCGTGCCATTTCTCATGCTTGGACTATATGTTTTTTGCCATCAACGCCGGCAAGAAGCTGGGGCGTTTCTGCTGATGATTTCCAGCTTTTTTCGTCCCGGCGCTGAAATCGTGCTCGGGGTGCTGTTGCTGCGGGAACTGATTCAAGGAAATAGGAACGTCATTACCTGTGGTGCCTTCCTGTTCCTCGCGTCGGTCCACACCCTTTACGGCAGTTACCTAGCATACCCGAGCAAAGAGTTGTACTTGCGACAAACCGTCTATGCCGACTACACTGGTGATCCCCTCAACCACCAAATGATTTCTCATTACAAGGGATCCTTTCACGTGTTGGGCCCATACTTTCGTGCTTATCACGGAGCAGTGCGTGAGACAGCATCGATTCTTCTTATCTTACCGGCCTTGCTCGGTCTGGCCGAGATCATTCGCAAGCGCAGCAGCCTTAGGTGTCTCGTCCTAGTGCCACTTGCGAGTCTGACTCTATCCAGTCGGGGCGTTTTGGTATGGCGTGTCATACGTTTTTGCGAGCAAGGTCCTCGAGATTACTTTGATACTTCCGGTCTTTGCCGCGTTTTGTGATTTCCGCGCCTTCGCTGCGATTGTGGGTCGCCGGAAGAGGGCAGCCAGTGTGGTCGCCTGTTTGGCACTCCTGACGTGGCTCTGGTATGAAGGAGGGCTGCTGCGGGGACATTATGAAACGAATGCTGATGGGTTGGGGCTGATAAACTGGCGGAGTCTCAAAGGGCTCGCCGAGGTCGTTCACAGGGCCGGGCTTCAAGGAAAGTTTTCCGTGACGGTTGACGTACCCGATTTGACCTTCATGGTTCTGGACAACGGCTTCCATTTGAAAAATCTTTCATTACTCGTGCCTGTTGGAGCCGCACAGCGCAATTGGGGTGACGTAATCCTCATCCGGAAAGAGAAAGCGGAAGCTTTGTCTTCCGATTTGGCAAGAACGGAATACATGAAAGTCGACTTCCCCCCAGACTATCTGCTTTATATCCGGAGGAGCCAGGCAACCACCAAACCCTCCTCTGTTCCCACACCTTCGCTTTGAGCGTTACCGATTCCGGCAAAACCTACAACCGAGCAACTTAACCGATCACGCGCAGGGCACGCCGGCGCGCATGAGTTGGGCCAGGCTGCTCAAACGGGTCTTCCACATCGAAAACTGCCCGATCTGCGGCGGCACCTTGAAGATCATCGCCGCCATCGAGGATCCGCCAGTGATTGTCAGATTCCTCGCCCATCTGGGGCTGCCTAAGCGCACCCGCCGCGTGCCCCCCAACGGCGAGTCGATCTATTCCAAGCGGTGTGATCCTCAAGCCAGGATCGGTTCTGCAAAATGGCCGACGATCCGGCTCGATCGGCACTCGCGCAGGCAGTCAGACAGCGTCGACATCCGCGAACTCAGGCCGAAGCGCGATCCGAAGATTCCCCCTGCAACAGCGCGATTTTTACCAAACATTCGTGCGATTGACTACTCGCCGGTGCGGCGCTATAGCTCCCGTCAGAGAATGAGGGTGTTTAAATTTCCTATAGACTTAAACGATTTGTTGAGCGGTGTGTTGGGGGCCGCGTGAAGCCAAGTCCATGACAACTGGGGGATCATTATGGAGGTAGCGCAGCAAGGGCATAGTCGAGAGAATCGTGTAGCGACCTCAAACGAATTGCCGCTGGAAGTGTCGATCGTCATGCCTTGCCTCAACGAGGCGGATACCTTAGCGATGTGCATTGAGAAAGCACACCGAGCACTGCAAGAGCACCGGATTTCTGGAGAGGTCATAGTCGCTGACAATGGAAGTAGCGATGGGTCACAAGCAATTGGTGAACGCATGGGTGCACGTGTGATATCTGTACGGGCCAAGGGATATGGCAACGCTCTGATGGGCGGCATTGATGCGGCATGCGGCAAGTATGTCATCATGGGCGACGCGGACGACAGCTACGACTTCTTGGAGGTGCCGCGATTTGTCACAAAACTGAGAGAAGGTTTTGACCTGGTCCAGGGATGTCGGCTTCCTTCAGGAGGGGGGCGCATCCTTCCCGGTGCCATGCCCTTTCTGCATCGATGGCTGGGCAATCCAATGTTTTCGAAGATGGCCCAACGGATGTTTCATGCGCCAATTCATGACGTCTACTGTGGCCTTAGGGGATTTACGAAGAGCCTACATCATGATCTCAATCAGCGCTGCACCGGAATGGAATTCGCAACAGAGATGATCATCAATGCCAGTCTTCGACGGAAAAACATTGCCGAGGTGCCGATTACGCTCCACCCTGACGGGCGAAAATCTCATGCACCACATCTCAAGACATTTCGAGATGGCTGGAGGACGCTTCGATTCTTCTTGTTGTACAGTCCTCGTTGGCTCTTCCTGATTCCGGGTGGTTTCTTGATTCTTTTTGGGCTTATTTGCTATGCGCTGGCATTGCCTGGCTTGGTTCTTATGGGTGTCACTCTAGATGCGCATACTCTTCTCTTTGCAAGTCTGGCACTAATAATGGGTTATCAATCGATCTTGTTTGCCGTGTTTGCAAAAACTTTCGCGATTAGTGAAAGGCTGCTTCCAGAAGACCCATTCATGACGCGCTTTTATCAAATAGTGACTCTTGAACGTGGGCTCATTGCAGGGGCCTGTGCACTCCTGATAGGAGGCGTCTTGCTTACAACGGCAGTCCATAGGTGGTATTCCACAGGTTTTGGCGCACTCGATTATGCGCACACGATGAGACTAGTGATCCCGGGAGCGACGCTGACCGCCCTGGGATTTCAGACTGTCCTGTCGAGTTTTCTTGCCTGTCTTTTGGGAATCCACCGACGCTAGTGGAGAAAATGTCACCTCACTTTGACAAGTACGCGGATGACTACGATGCCGCATTAGCTGAGGGACTCTCGGTTTCGGGTGAAGACAAGGACTATTTCGCACGAGGCCGGGTAGCATGGCTCATCAGGCGATTGCAGGTTATGCAAGTTAGCACGAAGGTGATTCTGGATTTTGGCTGCGGAATAGGGTCCAGTGCGCCGATCTTGAGGAGTATACCGGGTGTTCAATCTTATTTTGGTATTGACCAGTCAGTTGGACTCCTCGAAAAAGCTCGTCGCCAATATGCGAACGAGCACACTCGATTTCTGTCGATAGAACAACACCATCCTGACGGTACAGTGGATTTGGTCTTTTCCAACGGGGTGTTCCATCATATCCCCTTGGCAGAGCGAGCGGGCGCCGTGGACCATGTTTACCAATCGCTCAAGGCCGGAGGAATGTTTGCTCTTTGGGAGAATAATCCCTGGAACCCCGGTACTCGGTACGTGATGAGTCGTATTCCCTTTGACCGGGATGCGATTACCTTAAGCTCCTCAGCAACGCGGGCATTGCTGCGAGCGAGAGGATTTCGAATTCTTCGAACTGACTACTTGTTCATCTTCCCCAAAGTGCTGAGTGCCCTCCGTTGGAGCGAAGCCTATGTCTCCTGGCTTCCGCTCGGAGCGCAGTATTTAGTGTTGGCGCAAAAACCCATCTGATGTATCTCGCAATTCGACCTGATCTTTGCCCAGGCATGACCTACCTCGCCGAAGTGGATAAGGATCGCTCGCTCACGCTTTTGCTCGCAGCCTCGTGCACCTACCGCATCGCCCTGGGGCCACGAGCGGTGCTGAAGGTGCTGAGCTTGCAAAGCGTGCCGAGCACAGACAAGCCCTCCACGCCGGGTCTTTGCGCCAACGCGCACGGTTTCAGTTTTCCATGCGGCGGGCCGCTGGAGCGCGGATCAGCGCAAACAACTTGAGCACCCGAGTCGGTAATAGTCTCGCCCCAGGAGTCTCGCCCCAAAGGCACGCCTTGATAATCATCTCGATTGCAAACTCGATCCCGGGGCAAACGAGGTGGAGACGATTGTAAAGGGACCTTGTGAAGCCACGGAGCCCACAATAAACTTCGTGGATAGGCGCTCGAAACGTTTGGGAATTTCGAGAAAGTCGTAACTATCGTCGGCATCACCCATGATAATAAACCTACCCCTGGTCGACACACGCCCCTTTTGTCCGCCACAATGATTTCACCGCCGATTGTCTTCCTCTCGTAGCATTCGCTGGGGTTCTCGCGCAAGAGGTCGAACTGCGTCGACATCACCCACCTCGGGCCGAAGCGGAGCCCGAAGAGTCCCTGCAACGGCGCGATTTTCACTAAACCCGAGTCATGACCTCTGGCAAAGCCGGAGGCTTGCCGTTTACTGGCCCCTCAAAGGGGCTTTTCGCAAACGGGTTAAAGACAATACTTGAACATCATGAATTCTCAAGCTCTCATTCGCTTTCAAGTGCGTCTTGCCTCACTGCAATGTCAAACTCTGGGAGTCCCCGGCAAAGCCGGGGTTTACAACGATTAATTACGCAGTTAGCTATGAAAAATTTCGACAGACGAAAAAAGTGATTCTAGGTTGCGTCTTTCAGCACAGTGACATTATGAGGGGTTTTACCGATTTCAACTGCGGCCCAGGTAGAGTCCCACGGAACAAGTTGTTGGATGATAAGCGCTATTTTAGTTCGAACTTCTCGCAGACTTCCTACGGCGGAATCCGGGTTAAACACTCGTGCGATTAGCTACTCGCCGGTGCGGCGATATAGCTCCAGTCAGCGAAATGTCGTTGGGCCTTAGTGAACGAGAGAACCAGCCGTCAATGAAAAACGCTTCCCCCATCCACGACAATCGCCTGCCCGGTCATGAAGTCGCTGTCGGACGAGCAGAGAAACACCAGCGTGCCCATCAGATCATCCGGCGTTTGCAGCCGCTTGATCGAGCGCTCTTTCAATTGCAGTTCGGTTAGTGCCTTGGGCGCGTTCTGACCTTCGTGCTCGACCAAACCCGGAGCGATGGCGTTCACGCAGATACCGAACTCGCCGACTTCTCGGGCCAACGAGCGGGTCATGCCGATGAGCGCGGCCTTTGACGCGACATAGTGCAAGAAATTCGGCGTGCCCCAGTAGGCGGTCGAAGACGAGATGTTGACGATCTTGCCGCTCTTCTGCTCCTTCATCTGTGGAAAGACCGCCTTGGCGCAAAGAAACGGTCCCTTGATGTTGACCGCCGAGACTTTGTCCCACTCGTCGCCGCTAATTTCGTAAAACGGATGGCGCTGGATGTTGATGAAGATGGCGGCGTTGTTGACCAGAATATCGATACGGCCGAATGCTTTCACGGCTTCGCTTGCCATGCGGTTGGTATCTTCTTCCTTCGATACATCGACCTTAAGCGCCAGGGCGCTGCCGCCCTTCGAACGAATCTCACTCGCGACCGCTTCGCCGTCAAGAATATCGGCGATGACGACCGCGGCACCTTCTTGCGCCAAGCGCCGGCAGTATGCCGCGCCGATATGGCGCGCACCGCCGGTAACGATGGCTACACGACCGCCCAACCTCACAGCCGCACCTCGTATTGGTGGAGTACTTGACTTCGGAAGGTATCGTTTCTGACCTTGAACCTTGGACGTTTGAACTCTTGAACGGGGCTAAGACTTTTCATCGCAGTCCTTTCAAATGTTCACGGAAGTCCACCGGATGCCACCAGGTTTTCAATCCCAAGCTTTCGGCAATCACTTTTGCCGCGTTGTAGCCAGGAGCACCGGTGATGTTGCCACCTGGATGGCAGGACGAGCCGCACAGGAACAGCCCGTCAATCGGCGTCTTGTACTGGCCCCAACCGGGAAACGGGCGGTTCTCTAATGCTTGATCGCCGGAATATTCGCCGACCATCCAATCGCCGCAGTACATGTTTTTGTCATGGCGCTCGATGTCGAGTGGAGTAGTCGAATCGGTCGACAGAATGTTGGCGTCATTTAGGTTGGGCGCGAACTTTTGCCAAACGGCCAGTTGTTTGTTGAACCAATCATCGCGCGCTTTGTCCCAGTTCTGCGGGTTGCCCCAAAGATTGTAGGTCATGAGCTGCCACATAAACGCAGTAGCTTTGCCCGGCGGAGCTTGGGTCGGATCGTGAAACGACGGCGTCGCGCCATTCATGAACGGTTTGCGCGGCAGCTGCCCGTTGCGGCAATCTTCGAACAAGTTTTGCAGATCTTCGTAGTCCTCCAAGCCGATGATATGCATGAACGAGCCGGCGACCTCGGGATGTTTTTCCTCGGTGATGTACTTAGGTCTTTCGTTCAACGCCAGATTAGTCGCGAAGATCGGCGTGGTTTTGGGAAAAGCGAAAGTTTTCGGCGAGCGTGGCAAACTTATTTTCTAGATTCTCCCGACCGACCAATTTGATGAAGGTCTCCACCGGGTTCACGTTGGAGGCGATGAACTTGCGCGCCTTGATCACCGTGCCGTCTTCCAACACCACCGCCGTTGCCTGGCCTTTTTCGACCAAGATGCGCTCGACACCGTTGGCTTCGATATAGTCGACATGATTGTGCGACATCATGTGCGCCAGATTATCGCCCAGCGCATGTGACGTGCCGCGGCAGAGTTGCGGATTGACGCCCCAGGCGATCATCGCCGGTATCAGATAACCGGTCTTCGGCGCGTCCAGTTCGTAGCCGCGCATGACACCGAGGAAACCAATAAACGCGCGCACGCGCGGATGTTCGAAGTGCGCAAGACGAACTCTTCCGGCGTGGTATCGAAATATTTCAGATACTCGCGCCCTTCCGGCGTCTTTTCGAGCAGCGGCTTTTTTTCTTCGAACGGCAGCGGCACGGCATAGGTCTCGGTAAAGACAATCTTTTGCACCACCGGCTGCCAACGCGTCCAGATGTCCATGAATGACGACGCGTCTTTCTTGGAGAAACGCTCGATGGTCGCGACGGTCTTGCTTCACGTCGGAAAACCAGCCGAGATAAGTCTTGTCGAGAAAATGGTGCACGACTCCGGGGTCGGGCCGGTAGTAGTGAATGCCGAAATTTTCCAGCTCCAGATCCTTGTACCAGGGCAGCATCATCAAACCGCGATGAAACACCGAGTGAATATTGTGCCAGAAACCGGGATAGTTGCGGTCCTCGTGGGAATCCAAGCCGCCGCCGACTTCCATATTCTTCTCGACGACCATGATCTTCTGGCCGCACTTGGCCAGATAACCGGCGCAGATCATGCCGTTGTGGCCGGCGCCGATGATTACGCCGTCGTATTCTAATATTTTCGCCATAGTTATCCGATTCCGAACGCTTGAACGCTTTGAACCATTGGAACGGCTTGAACGGCGTGTTGGTTCAAATCGTTCAAGTAGTTCAAGCGTTCAATCGTTCCGCCCGTTACAAGTCCAGATCCTGCTTCATCACCTCCAGCAATTATACCCCGAGCCGGCGATCACAGCGTCGGCCGGATGCATCGCGACGCCGACTTGATACAACCCTTGGATCGGCGTGCGGTAGTCGGAGATTGGTTCGATGGGGCGCTGCTCGCCCATCTGGGTCGGAATCTTGCGCGCCACCCAGACCGAACCACGCCGCATGTTGGGCCAACGCCCGGCCATGTAGTGGGGCTCCATCGCCACTTTCATGGTGATGTTCTCGTCGGTCAAGTTGGTCGCGTAGCGGCGCCAGGTTTTGAGCACCGTATCGAGAAAGCCGTTCTTGAGTTTGACCCAATCCTCCGGCTGCTTGCCTTTCAATTGAAACGGCACCGGCAGGTATACCGACGCCGCATGCTTGCCGGCGGGCGCTTGCAACGGGTCGAAGGCGGTCGGACAAATGGCATGCAGACAGGCATGGGTCGGAAACTCGCCGGCGCGGATCTCTTGCCACATCGCTGCGAGATCGCCCGGTTTCTCCGGTCCGATATTGACGTTCATCGCCTGGCCGACCGCCGGGTTGTTGGCTTCGTAGAGGGCGTAACGCACCGGCGCCTTCAACGCCAAGATGCACCTGGAAATACGAAAACTCGTCGACCTGAATGTCTTTCACCCGCTCGACGAAGGTCCGCGGCAAATAATCCTCGCCGACCATCTCGACGAACGTCGAATAGGGATCGGAATTCGACACCACCGCCAAGCGCGCCTGCCACTCGCGCCCATCGCGCAAGCGCACGCCAACAGCCCGGCCATCGTCGTTCGACCAGAATCTTGTCGACATGATGCACGGCGCGAATCTGCCCGCCGTTGTGGACATAGGCGCGCTGCAAAACCTGGGCGATGGAGTGCGATCCGCCGCGCGCCAGCTCCGGCTTTTCGTCACCGGCGATCAGCTTTAACACTTCGATGCCGCCACCGCCGTAGTCGATGCCGACGCCGCGCGGAATCGCCATCTGCGACAGCACCAAGGTCTTCACGGCATCGCTCTCAAACAGCTCGTCGACCACTTGGCGCGGCGTCAGTTGCCACAAGCCGTCTAAATTCCTTGCCGTCCGGTTCGCTGTCCAACTTCTGCAAGATCGCCGCACCCGGCTGGGGCGACTCATAGTAGTAGGGAATCAGATAATCGCGGATCAGCTGGTGAAACCGATGATGGAGATTCGGCGCCAAGCCTCACCATCCTTGGTCGAATAACCGTTTGATCGATGTGACGGTCTGTTCGATGGCTTGATGGTGCGCAATCGACTGCCCATCCGGGAGCAACAGCGCGCTTATGACCGGCGGCGAAACGAACTCAGCGTGATGGCCGTCGTCCCATTTCAATTCTTTCCAGACCGGCGAGACCTCGCGGTTATCCTGGAAATAAGCCAGCGTGTTATGCCAGTAACCGGGCCGGGTGATCTCTTCGCTGGCGAGCCGCCCGCCGTTTTCCAGGCGGCTCTCGCAGATGACGGTCTTGAGACCGGCCATGCCGAGATAGGTGCCGAGAGCAAAATTGTTTTGCCCCGCGCCAATCAGAATGACATCCCACTCGCTGTCGACCACAGAATTCCTCCAAAACTGAACCGCTGGAACGATTGGACGCTGGAACCTTTTTGCAGAACTAATTCTGCAAAAAGATTTTCTTATACTCCGCCATCTTTTCTGCGTGAGAGCTTCCTTGTCCATATCGACCATGTCGACCAGCTCGAATCTTATCGGCATCCGGCAACGGTGGATAGATGCCTTTGCGGGTGACGAATTCGCCGATACCGGCCATGATCTTGAGACTTTCTTCGCCGAGGAAATAGTCGATGAACGCTTTCCCTGCGTTCAGGATGGACGGCGCCTTAGCGGCCAGGGCAATCGATTGGCCGTCGCCCATGAATTTGCCCAGCCGGACGTAATCCAACGGCACGCCTTTGTGGCCGTAGAAAACCACGTTCTTGAGAAACGCCACGCCGATCGGCGTCTCACCGGTGGTGATCCGTTCGCCGGCAGGTGTCAAGCGAATCGCACCAACAGCGGTTTGGATGCCGCCAGGTCGCGAATGAACTTCTCCGCCCGTTCCTTGTGCCGATGATCTTGTGCAAGCTCGCCAGCCACTGCGCCGTGGTCGTGTGCTGGCTCGGATCAGGAAATACCACTTTACCCTTGTATTGCGGCTTGACCAGATCCTCCAGAGACTTTGGGCGCATCCGCCGGTTTGATCGATGCCGGTAGTGATAAACGATGCCGATCACGGTGTTGCGATACTCGGCCGACCGAGATTGGGATCGATGACTTCCTTGGGAAAGCATTCGCCGAGGGCGAATCGTATTTCGCCGAAAAGCCGTCCTTTTGAATCAGACTCGCAAGGTCGAGCGTCGGTGGTCAGAACAACATCGGTACTGCGGTTTACCCGCGCGTGATTCGGTCGCGCACCCGATCAGTCACTTTGTTCGAGCCGCACGCGCCAATACTCGACTTCGAGCCCGGTCTTTTTCTTGAACGCCGCCGCAATCAAATCCATCGTGTCGTTTTCCAAAGAGCCGTAGACGACAACCTTACCACCTTCCTTCTTCGCCGCCTCGATCAGCTTCGCATCCTGAGCCTTAGCCGCCGCCGAGCCAGGACAGCAGTAAAATGGTAAAGCTCGCGATCAACTTTTCGGCTGAATTTCATAGCGACATCTGCTCCTTTCAGATTCATCGTGAATAGCCCAAAGCTGCGGCAATGTCGCATCCATGCTCCATGCTGATCTGTTATTCGATTGTCTGCTCTGCCACCATTTGCTACCCTGCATCTTATCTGACCATGACCATTCAAGAAAAGCTCAAAAAACTCCGCGACGAACTGAAACAAATGTTCCTGGAACGGAGCGACTTGATCGACGGCGCGCTGGCGGCGTTGCTCTCGGCGCATCATTTGCTGATCATCGGCCCGCCGGGCACGGCGAAGTCGATGCTCGCCGACGAGCTATGCCGGCGCATCGACGGCGCCAACTATTTTCAGTGGCTGCTCACCCGCTTCACCACGCCGGAGGAGATCTTTCGGCGCGGTAAGTCTCAAGGCTCTGGAACAGGACGACTACCGGCGCGTCACCAGCCGCAAACTTCCCGAAGCCCATATCGCCTTTCTCGATGAAATCTTCAAAGCCAACTCGTCGATCTTGAATTCGATCCTGACGCTGATCAACGAGCGGCTTTTTCACAACGGCAAGGAAATCGTCAAGGTGCCGCTGCTCACTCTGTTCGGCGCCAGCAACGAACTGCCCGAGGAAGAAGAATTGACCGCGCTCTATGACCGCTTCCTGGTCCGTTTCGTGGTCGGCTACATCGTTGAAGACTTTCGTTTCCTGCGCATGCTGGAGTCGCAAGCTCAGCCTGAGCGCACCACGCTGACCTTTGCCGAGTTGACCGAGCTACAGGCCCAAGTCCGGCAGGTGGCCATCCCGCCCTACGTATTCCGCGGCATCGCCGATATCCGCCGCGAGCTCAATAAGAAAAACATCCACGCCTCGGACCGGCGCTACCGCCAATGTCTCGCCCTGCTGCAAGCCCACGCATTTCATCGAAGGCCAGACGGAAGTGACGGAGAAAGATCTATTCTTTCTCGAGCATGTGTTGTGGCGCGACCCGGCGGAACAGGAGCAGGTGCGCGGCACCATTCGCGAGCTCTTGCTCGGCTACGAAGAAGAGATCGCCGAGCTTTTGTATGAATCGCGCGAGATCCGCGAAGTGGCGCTGCAGGCCGGCCGCAGCACCGACGAGCGCGCCCGTGCCCTGATCGAAGTCCACACCAAGTTGAAAAATATCTTAACCAAAGTCGATGGCATCAAGGACAAAGCCCAAAGGCTCGGCCGCCCGCTCGAACGGGTGCACGCCGTGCGCGGCGAGATCGAACAGCTGCAGAAAGAGCTGCTGGAGCAATTCTGATGGCGTCACGCCGTCCACAGACAATGCCTGCCAGGCGGCGCTTCGAACCGCTGCCCAAGAATACCTTTTGGATTGAGCACGACGCCTACGACCGGCGCGTCTGGCAGCATCTACGCTCGGAATCGCCGTCGCTGCGCGAGTTGGAGGACAAAGGCGCTACCTTGCTGCCCCATTTCGGCTCCTTGCTCCAGGACATATTCTGTTTGCTGTTCAAGTACGTGGTCAATTACCACAAGGACGTCGAAGTCTTACCGAGCGCCCTGCTCAACCAGAAGTTTCTCCGCTCGATCCATACCGGCACTCAGTACGACTACCTGCGCGAGCAAACGCTTTTGAACGAAGCACACGCCGGCTTGTCGACGCTGATTCTCGGTGAACGGTTGTTGAATGTCATCCGGGAAGAAAAGCTGCTCACCCGCCGGGACATGCGCGACCTCTGGGATATCCAGAAGCAAGAAGAACTGGTCGGCCAGAAGATTCGAAGAGTATGACAACGCCGACACCATCCCCGAAGACCAGCTCTCCGAACAAGGCAAAAAGGCGCTGCAAAAAGCCAAAGAGAAAATGGCCGGCGAAGTCCAGGGCGCCGAAGCGTTGTTGCGCCATAAGACGACGCAACTCAAGGAAGACTTGAAACGCATTGAAGCGCAAGCCAAGAACCGCCTCCAGGCCGAAACCATCAAGGTCGCCCAAGAACTCGAAGATGCCACCGAAGAAGCGGAGACCTGGGGCAATACCATCGGCACCGGTGAGAAGTCGCCGCCAGGGCAAAAGCTCGAACTCGGCCGGCGCCTCGCGGGAAATGACAAGCTGAAAAAGCTCGCCCGCATGGTCGGCCGGATGAAGTTTCACGCCCAGGCACTGCGCAAGAAAGTCTTTGAGAGGTCCAACGAAGAACTCCTGGAAGTCGAGCAAGGCGACGCCCTGCACCGCTTGCTGCCACACGAAATGCTGAGCTTGCACCATCCGCTACTGCGCAAGGATTTCTTTCGCCGCTTCCTCGACCAGGAGCTGATTCAGTATTCGCTGCGCGGCATCGAAGAAAAAGGCAAAGGACCGATGATCGTCTGCCTCGACGGCAGCTCGTCCATGTCCGGTGACAAAGAGATCTGGTCCAAAGCGGTGACTCTTACGCTATTGGAGATCGCCCGCAAACAGCGCCGCTTGTTTCGCTCGATCTGCTTCTCGTCGGCGGAAACGCCGCTGCAAGTTCTCGACATGAACCCACGCGACCGCTACGAGGTCGAAACCAAAACCATCATGGACCTGGCGGAATACTTCCCCGGCGGCGGCACCGACTTTCAAAAGCCGCTGGACGCCGCGCTGGAATGTCTAGGCGACTCGCGCTTTAAGAAAGGCGACATCATCTTCATCACCGACGGCGAGTGCCAGGTCGATCCGCAGTGGGCGGAGCAATTTCGAGAAGAAAAGGAGCGCCTCGGCTTCTCGCTCTTCTCAATCCTCATCGACATGGGGCCGGCTTCCTTGGGCACGTTGAAGGAGTTCAGCGACCGGATTACGACGATCAAGCAACTGACCGGCGACGAAGCCAAAGAGATCTTTGTGAAGTTTTGAGACTGAATCATGGCTTGCGCGTGATCTGCTTCATCAGCCGCATCCACTTCTCGACGCGATCGGCATACTCCTCGGTGGTCAAGCCTTTCTCGGGATAGAACTTCTCGAAGCCGTAGTTTTTCGCACCGCTGCCGTAGGCGAACGTTTCGCTGAACATCTTTTGGCCCGTCAGGGCCGAGCAAAAAGTCGACGAGCAGCAATGCCGCATGCGGATGGGTCGCATTGGCCGAAACCCCGACACCGCCGGCGTTGGCGACTGCCAGGTCCAAGGCATGCCAGGCGATGGGCGACCCCTTCTTTGCCGAGTGCGCCACATTGGTGGAAAAACCGACGAACGACATCGGCACTTCGCCGGACACGATCAGCTCGTTAAAGCCCGGGCCGGAAGCGCCGTGGAGCGTAATTTCCTGATCTTTCAATTTACGAATGAAGCTGTCGCTCTTGGCCCACGCCATGGCGCCAAGCTGACGCGCGCTGCTCTCATCGCTGCTGATCGCCATCTTGCCTTTAAGCGCCGGCTTCACCAGATCGTCGAATTTTTTCGGCAGCTCCAAGCCTTTCACCGAGTTCTTGTTGTAGGCCAAACCGATGTATGACTCGCGATCCGTGGTCCAGTAGACTAAACCGCTGTTGGTCTTCTCCTTGGCGCTATCGGGATAATTTTTGAGAAACGGCGAGCTGTAAGGCACGAAAAACCGCTCGTCGCGCAATGTCATTAACGCTCCCGGCGTCGTCTCGACAGCTATCAGCGATGTAACGACGCGCCTTATGCTCAGCCAAAGCCTTATTCGTCAAATCGATGCCACTGGCGCGATAGACCTCCACCGTAACTCCGGGATATTTAGCCTCGAAAATTTTACCGATATCTTTGGACGGCACCAAGGACGTGTACCAAACGACTTTGCCCTCCTTCTTCGCGCCTTCGTAGAGCATCTTCTCGCGATCACCCCGCGAATACTGTGGCTAATTCAGCAACACCCTTACCTGTTTGAGCAGACGCGACACCAACTACGAGCAACGCCATCCCAACAACTAGCGAATAAAACTTTGCACCAACCTTCATCGAAAACCCCTACCTCTTACTTTTCACTCCTAACCGACCTTCGCCTTGCGCGGATACATCGCATCGATCATCGCCCGCTTATGAAACAGCGGTGTGCCTAAATACTGATAAAGCGCATGGGCCAGCACACTATGGGCCATCAGCGGATGTTTGTAGTCCGTCCCGGCGCCGGCAAACACCATGTGGGCAAAATGGCAGGACTGGTAGTAGGCTTCGCTAGCCACTGCTTTGGATTGATGTGCTCCGGCGGTGGCGGCAACGGCCGAGTCAATCTTCCACAAGGTCTCGTAGGTAATCCAACGCGCGCCGTCCAGGTGGATCGATATATCGACACAGTGATCCTGCACCCGCTGGAAGCGTCCGATAGGCTGACCGAAGACCACGCGGGTACGGGTGTACTCGTTGGTCATTTCGAAAATCTCTTGGCAGGCACCCACCTGGTAGGCACACAGAATCGGCAAAGCTTTGGTGAGCGCCGCTTCCAGCACCTGCCATCCCGAATCCACCGCGCCGATGAGCGCGTCCGCTCCGACGGCAACATTGTCAAAGCACACTTCCGCCGCGCCAATCATGAAGCCAAACACCGGCTTCACCGAAACCCCCGGCGCATTGCGGTCGACTAAAGCGAGCACGACGCCACCGCTGTCGCTGCGCGCCGCGCAAATAAATTGACTCGCCGCATCGCCGTCCTGGACATAGCGCTTGGTGCCGTTGAGAGTGAATCCTCTAGCACTCTTAATCGCCCGCGTCTGCACTGATTTCGGCCCGAACTGAATGGGGTCGTCGGAGAGCGCAGGAATCACGATGGCACTGCCATCGCAAATCTTCGGCAACCAGGACTTTTGCTGCGCCGCGCTGCCCCCTTCTAAAAACAATTGCGCCGCCAAGACGCCGCAAGAAAAATAGGGACCGGGCAAGGGACCGCGACCAAGCTCCTCGAAGACCACGGCGCAGTCCGTAGCAGAAGATCCGCCGCCGCCAAACTGGTCGGGCACCGTCATGCCAAGCCAACCGACGCCGGCGGTCTTTTTATACAGCTCAGGAAGATGGGCGATTTTCTTTTGATACCATTCAGTGATGACATGCGGTGGCGCTTCGGCCTTCAAAAAATCCCCCGCCACTTTCTTCATCATATTTTGATCGTCGTTTAGTTTTAGATCCATAGATTTATGCCTTTGTTTTCTTTGTGCCCTTTGTGGATATTCCTCTTCTTCCTAGACGGTAGTCGGCGCGTCCTCCTGGGACGGCCGGCCCAAACCTAAGCGGCGGGCGATGATCAGCCGGTCGGTATCCAGCGTGCCGCCGCCATGGAGCCAACCGGGACCGCTGCGCACGGTGTACTCGAAGTCGGCAACTTCATGCACCGAATCGTCCGGCGCCAGGGCGTCATAGCCGCAAATCTTTTGCACGCGCTCGGCATTGCGCAAGCGCACCATGCGCTGAAGAAAAAGAAATTGCGGTCCGCCATAGGAATGGGGCTGCTTAACATAACGATGCCAAAAATTGCGTAACCCCATCAGCCGTTGGACATCCAAATCGATGAGCATCTCGGCTAGGACATCGCGCACGTCCTGATCTTCCATCAAACTCTCGCCGTCAAAGTTAGTACGTTGGCAATGGGCGATGAGCCGCGCGAACAGCGGATGCTCGGCGACACTGCCACCGCCGCCATGCTCGAGTTCCAAATAACTGTTGGCGACCTTCCAGCCGTTGTTCTCGCCGCCGACTAGATATTTCGCCGGGACGCGGACGTTGTCGAAGAACACGGCGTTCTTAATGCCCATCATCAAGTGCATATGCTGAATGGTAATGCCGGGAAGCGTCGCCGGGATATACAGCCAACCCAAGTTTTCATGGCGTTTGCCGGCGGGGTTGGTACAAACAAAAGTCCAGAGAAAGTCCGGCGGCAAATGATGGCCGACCAGGACCTTTTGACCGTTGACGATAAAATCGTCGCCGTCGCGAATCGCCTTGGTTTGGCAGTTGGCGACATCGCTTCCGCCCTGCGGTTCGGTGAGCACCTGCCACACCGCCAGTTCACCGCGCATCATCGGCGGCAGCAATTCGGCCTTTTGCTCCTCGGTGCCGAACTTCATCACGGCCGGCGCCACCAAGCGCGACAGGGTGTAGAAAACCGATCCCAGCGACAGGCCGTAACGGTCGATCTCGGTTTCGAGAACGAACTGGTGATCGAGACTCATACCGCCGCCGCCATATTTCTCCGGATAGGTGGGGAAAAGCCACCTTTTCGCGCCCAACTTGCCCGCCAAGCCGCGGCGAAACTTATACTCTTCGTCGTTTTCCCGGGTCGACCAGTTGCCCGACCAGCGCAGATGCTCGCTACCCTTCATATTTTCCGCCAACCAGGCGCGCACCGTCTTGGCGAAACGCGCTAATCTCCCGGCTATCCGGTTGTAAATTGAAATCCATTTGTTGTTCTCCTTTTTGATTACGGTTCGCTTTTTTTAATTTTCGAAATACTCTCAGCTCCGAGCACACGAGTGTAAAGGGTAAAGTGTGAGAAGTAAAGCGTATCTGACCGGACGCCTTACCCTTTACCCCTCACCCCTTACCAATCTTTCCTTCACACATTCCAATCGCCGCCAACCAGACGCGGGATAATCGGTTGTAAGATCCGATACGACAATCCCCAGAGCCGATGTTCGCCGATTCGATAATACGAAACCTGCTCGGCCTTCTGCCAGGTCGGAAAGCGCTCGATCATCTTGTCGTGGGCTCCGGGACTAGTGAGATCGCTGAGCCGGACATCGACGATCTCGGCAATCTCACGCTCGGCGATCTGCCACCGGTCGGGGAGCGTGATGCGCGCCACATAGGGAAACACCCGATAACCTGTGGTGCGCGTCTGCTCCATCGGCAACTCAGCCAAAATGTCATTGCGCGGAATCACCAAGCCGAGCTCTTCACGCGTTTCGCGCAACGCGGTATCGAGCATGGTGTCATCTGCCGGATCATGCTTGCCGCCCGGAAAGGCGATCTGACCGCCATGCACACCGCCGGGATTGCGCAGGATCATGACGATATGCAGGTCGCCCGGCGGCGAACGATAAACGGGAATGAGCACGGCGGCGTCGATCATGGTGATTGTCCTTAGGTCCGCTTCTACTACAATTCCCCGGCTCGTGGCAAAGCTTCGCGGGCTTTCAACAATTGCACGGCGGCAGCGATATGATAAAGACAGGCGATGTCGAGGATCGCCCATGGATAGAGCGCCGAACTTTCTTTGCATAATAACCGACCAGCACCGTGCCGATCATCTGGGCTGCTACGGCAATCCGATTGTCAAAACCCCGAGCATCGATCGGCTCGCGCAAGCGGGGACCCGCTTTGACAATTTCTATGTCGCCACGCCGATCTGCATGCCCAATCGCGCGACGTTCATGACCGGGCGCATGCCGTCGCTGCATGGCGCGCGGCAAAACGGCATCCCGCTAGCGCTCACCGCGACTACCTTCGTCGAGATCCTGCGGGCAGCGGGCTACGATACTGCGCTGATCGGCAAATGCCACCTGCAAAGTATCAGCGGCGCCCGCCCCACCATCGGCATGCCAGAAGCGGACCCCGACAGAATTCAGCCGCCGGAGCATTTGCGCGAGGCCGATAAGAGTTGGCTTAACCATGGCCGTTACGATCAGGAACTGCGCGCCACCTGGCAAAACGACGCCAACTTCGAGCTTAGCCTGCCCTACTACGGCTTTAGCCAGGTCGAGCTCGCCGTCGGCCATGGCGACGAAGTGGTCGGCCATTACGATCGCTGGCTCAAGCAGCGCGCTGCCAATGGCGATGCGCTGCGCGGGCGCAAGAATCAGCTGCCGGGCAATAATTACATCGCGCCGCAGGCTTGGCGCACGGCGATTCCCGAAGAGCTCTATCCCTCCGCCTACGTCGCCGAGCGGACCATCAAGTATTTAGAAAACTATTCCCGCAGCGACCGCGCCAAGCCGTTTTTCCTGCAATGCTCGTTTCCCGACCCGCACCATCCGTTCACGCCGCCGGGGCGCTATTGGGACATGTACGATCCGGCAGAGATTCCCTTGCCACCTTCGTTCAATCCCGGCGAGCGACCCATCGTGCCGCACCTGCGCCGGCTCTACCAAGAGCGTACCGCCCAGGAGGCGAATAAGGACGGTCAGCGCACCTTTGCCGTCACCGAACGAGAAGTTCGTGAAGCCACCGCGCTCACCTATGGCATGATCGCGATGATCGACGATGCCATTGGCAGCATTTTGGCCTGGCTCAAAACCCTCCGTCTCGACGACGACACGGTGGTGATTTTTACCAGCGATCATGGCGACTTCATGGGCGATCATCAGCTGTTGCTGAAAGGCGCGCTGCATTACCGCGGCCTGGTGCGCGTACCGTGTATCTGGAGCGATCCGCAGATCGAAGCGCCTGGCAAGCTCAATGCCGGCTTATGCGGCACGGTCGACCTAGCGCCGACGATTTTGCAGCGGGCCGGACTGGCGGGTCATAACGGCATGCAGGGGAAAAGTTTAATTCCGGCCCTCGACGGCGGCATGACCGGCCACGAGTCAATGCTCATCGAAGAGCACCAGCGGCGCGGCTATATGGGATTGGCGAATAACTTCCGCGCCCGCAGCCTGATCACCCAGCAACACCGCTTGACGATCTACGAAGGCGTCGGTTGGGGCGAACTCTACGATTTCGCCGCCGATCCACACGAGCTCGACAATCTTTGGAATGAGCCCGGCGCTCAACCCTTGCGGCAAGAACTGACCGAACAGTTGGCGCGCAAAATGATCGAGATGACCGACACGAGCCCGCTGGCAACCCATCACGGACCTTAAAAGAGAAAACAGGTTCCAATCGTTTAAAACGTTCAAGCCGTTCAAGTCGTTTCCCGACCAACGGACCATGAATTCACAACGCACGTAGCTTTGCGGTCCGACAATATTACGCATTGGTGTAATTTCCTCGGTCAGTGACCGGAGAAACGATTTGAACGGCTTGAACTGAACGAAGCGATTGAACGAGTTAAGACTTAACCCCCGACGCCACCCACGCCGGCATCGGCAATTCGACAACGTCCCCTTTGGTGTACTTGGCCAATGCGCCGCGCATTTCTTCACGGATCTTTTCCAATACCGTTGGCTTTTGCGCGCGCAGGAGCCCGGCCGTGCGCACGGTGCTATCTTTCATGGCGTTAAACAGACCATCGCCGGCCGGCAAACGCCAGAGCTGTTGAACTTTAGTCACAGCGGGCGACTCGAAGCCGGCGACAATCAAGCCCCGTGTACACTCATCGGGATCGCTGTAATGAAAGAACGGCGGCCCTTCGGGCAGCTCGACGCGCGGTTCGCCATGAAGCTCGACGGCGCGCAAGACAATGCCAAAGCCGATGGTTTCCTCCGGCTTGGCCCACACCGAGAAAGCAAATCTGCCGCCGGCGCGCAGTATACGATGGGCTTCGAGCAGAGCTTTTTCCGGCCGACCAAGATGGAGGATACCGAAATTCATCGCCGCGGCGTCGAACAGACCATTGCCGCAGGGCAGCTCCTCGGCGTCGCCTTCGCGAAATTCCACGCCGGAGTGACTGCGCCGGGCGTGAGCGACCATCGCCGCCGAGAAATCGATCCCAAGCACCGTCGCGCCGCGCTTGGCAGCCGCCGCGGCAACGTAGCCTGGCCCACTGGCGATATCGAGAAAGCTCATGCCTTTCTTCAAGCGCACCGCCTTGAGCAGCGGCGCAATCGCCTGCCTGGTCAATGGGCCGAAGGCATCATGATAACCCGCGGGTATTTCCTGCCAGCCGGCCAATTCGAAATTGCGGAATTTTTCCGGGTCAGGGATCATCTTCAGTTCACAGTTCGTGGAATATCGCTGGTCTTATAGCATGTCCAGGCGCGCAAAGGTATTTCGCCTTGACCGTGTCACGGCTTTTCTTTACTGTCGGGTTCGCGGAGGTCGTCTATGAAACTTCAACTTGCATTCCGACACTTGCTGCTTTGCAGTCTGATGACAGCAGCCGTGCCCGCCTTCGGCGCCCAAGCGGTCACTAAACTTATCATGACCAGCGGCTCGTTCAGCGAGCGCGATGCGGTCAACTACGTGGCCCAGGACCAGGGTTTCTTTCGCCGCTACGGTCTGGAAATGACGTTTGTCATCGTGCGCAATGGGCCGGTTGGCATGGCGGCGCTCGCCTCGGGCGAAACCCAGCTCCATTCCGGCTCGGCCACCGGCGCCGTGCTCGGTTCCGCCGCCGAGGGCATGGATCTGGTGTTTGTCGCCGGCATCATCAACAAACTCATCGGCAACATCATGGCCTCGCCGAAAATCAAAACCCCTGCCGACTTGAGAGGCAAAGTCATCGCCGTCACCAGCGCCAGTGGCGGCAGCTGGATGTTTACCACCTTGGCGCTTGAATATTGGGGCCTGGACGCCAAACGCGACGGCATCACCTTTCGCATCCTCGGCGACGAATCGGTGCGCAGCCAAGCGCTGCTCAATGAAACCGTCGCCGCCACGCACTTGGGCTACACCTTCTCCGCGCCGCTGATCAGCAAGGGGTTTACCAATCTCGGCGACCTGGCGAAACTGCCAATTCCCTTTCAAAGCACCGGCGTCCTGACGACCCGGCGCTATATGAACTCTTCGCCGGAGGTCATTGAGAACGTACTGCGCGCTCTAGTCGACTCTTTGAACTTCATCGCCCAACCGGAGAACAAACCGGCGGTGCTGAAAAGTCTGATGAAGGGACTGCGGTTAAAAAATACTGAGCAGGCGATGGAAGGCTACGACACCCTCGCCGGCATCTACGAACGCAAGATCTATCCGCGCGCCGACGGCGTGCGCAACGTCATCCGTCTGCTCGGACAAACCAACGAAAAAATTCGTAAGCTCAAAGCGGAAGAATTAGTCGATGACCGATTTGTCAGGAAGCTGGAGAAGGAAGGCAGATTCTAAAAGACATCCACGAAAGCAAATTGTCGGGGCGCGATTCATCCTGCCTTCTTGAATACCGGCAATTCCAGGCGTGAAAAATTACACCCCCTACACAACCGACGCCATAAACTTGATTGCCCGTCAGTTTCTTGTCGGATGGGTGGAGCAAAGCGAGACCCATCGATTCTAGTTTAACCCACGGCATCTCTTAGAGCCGTCGTAGCAACATTTTGCTTCTACTGTTTAATGTGTTTCACCAATTGACGCGGGCCAACTTCGGCGCCGTAGACGTTGCCCTTGGCGTCTACCGCGATGCCTTCCGCTGCGCTGGTTCCCTTCATCTCCAGCGGATCGGGGATGCGGTAAAGCACCTTGCCGTCCTTGACGCTGCCGATGCGGACGCCTCGCTTCCATCCCGGGTGTGGCGCCACGCCGTTGGATTCGGAATCGGCGACATAGATCAGGTCATTGCGAATGTAGACCCCGCTCGGTCGGCTGAATTGCTTCCACTCGCCGAGATACTTGCCATTTTGATCGAAGATCTGGACGCGCATGTTGCCGCGGTCGGCGACAAACAAGCGCCCCTGCCCGTCCATCGTCAGGTCATGCGGGCCTCTGAATTCTCCCGGAGCCGAGCCAAGCTTGCCGAAGGACTTGATGAACTTGCCATCCTTGGTGAATCTGGAGATGCGTGAAACAGTATCCGGCGGCGCCTGAAGATTTTGATTGTGCCCCTCGGATATGAACAGATCGCCGTTGGGAGCCATCACAATACTCGTAGGTTGCGTCAAGGCCTCCGGCGGATTTCCGGCCACACCCGGGTTGCCGAGCGTAAGGAGAACTCTGCCGTCGGGGCTAAACTTGACGACACTATGGCCTTTGCTCTTTTCGCCGGGGAACTTCGCCAGCTCGCGCTCGTTGGCGGAGCGTTGATCGACGACCCACAGATTGCCGTCACGATCGATATAAATTTTGTGCGGGAAAATAAACATGCCGGCGCCAAAACTGCGCAACAGGTTACCGGACGAATCGAATTTAAGGATCGGCGCCAAAGTGGAGCCGGCGCAACTATCGTATTGAAACGCGGATGCGCCTGGCGGAGTGTCGGGGTTGGCACCGCAACGGTCGGCGACCCAGACCGATTCACCGTCGTTATCGATCGCGACGGCGTTCAGCGCCCCCCACGCCCTCCCCTCAGGAAGCTTTCCCCATGGAGCTGTGGTTTGATAGGGATTGGGCAGATCGTTGGTGGGCTGATCTGCTTCCTGCGTGCTCGCGCTGCCAGCCGTAGAGCGCCAACGCCAGCCACGGCGATGAGCGTCATCGACCTGAATCGATTCGGGATTTGCATTGGCCACCCCGTAGATCAAGTTACTTAGGATCGCGGTTGAATTTAGTCGATACGCCTCCCTTTGAATTCTACGGCATCTCTTCGAGCAGCTTGCCGAATCCTTTTACTTTCTGGCGTATATGCAGCCGCTTCTGCACCGACCAAACGCGGGCGGGAACGGCGTGCACCACGGGAACCTGCAAATCTTCTTCGAGCAGATGGATAATATCTAAACAGCGCCAGCCGGTGCCGAGCATGTAAATGCCGTCGGCGCCGGGATGTTTGAGAAAAGCTTGGCGCGTGTGGCCGTAGATTTCCGTCGAGGCTAAACGGCCGACGTCGGCGAAGTCGACTTTCATGCCTTCCATCGCCAACACTTCGAAGCCGGCTTCTTGGAAGTAGCGGGTGAACATATCGTTGATGCTGCCGACAAAATAGGTCACGCCGACGAACTTCTTCACGCCTAGCGCGCGCAGCGCTTCCACCTGGGTCTGCGCCGCGGTGACGATGGGAATTTTAAATTCATCTTCCCACTGCTTTGGTGATCTTTTCTTCGCCCTTGAAGCCTTGGATCATGAACGGCGGCGCGCCTTCGGGGTGGATCAAATCGACGCCTTCCTTGGCAAGCTCGGCGACTTTCTCGTGAACAGCGTTGAGCGCCGCGCCGAATTCGTCTTCGGTGCCGCGCTTGAAGTCCAAATACACCGGCACGACGCCGACGCCTTCGGGCATTAGCCGGATGAACTCTTCCAACGATCCCGGCCGATGGGTCGGTTTCACGACGCCGACCACGCCACGCCAACTGGTGAAGACCATAAATTAGTTCCAATCGTTCCAGGGTTCCAGTCGTTCCAAGTGTTTCGGAAGCTCCGTGCTTTACCATCGGAACCTCTGGAACCCTTGGAACTGCTGGAACTCAGTTTATTTGAAGATCTGCGGAAACTTCGCTCTCATCTTGCTCCGGTAATCTTCGGGTACTTCAACGACCTTGGGAAACTCGCCGCGCAGTTTGCGATTATACGGCTGGCAAGCGTCGATCAAGATACGGTTGTTGAAATTGCCCGGCAAGAACATCGGATCGCGCCCAGAAGACCAAGCCTTCTGCACCAGATCGATGTCGGTGATCGGATCGAAGCGCGTGCCCATGGCCCAGAGCACCTGATCGATGTCCGAGCAATCGACATCGTCGTCGACAACCACGGTCCACTTGCCGTTATACGCGCCGGCCATGCAGTTGGACGCGACGTGCAATACGTTGCGCGCGTGGCCGGGATAGCGCTGGCGGATTTGAATCGCGGTGAAACGAGTCGCCGGCGCGCCTTCGTGGTTCCACACGCCGAGAATGTCGGGCAATCCGCAAGCTTCCAGCGCGTTCCAGATCTCCGCCGCGCCGGCGATGCCTTTAAGCAGGCCGGTTTCGTCGACTGGCTTATGCTGCGGCGCGCAGGTGAGAATCGGATTGTTGCGGTACATGACGGTTTTCACATTGAGATAGGGGCGCGGCACGACATCGTCGGAATAATAACCCATCCATTCGCCGAAGGGCCCTTCGGGCTGCGTCTGTCCCGGCACCGCTTCACCTTCGATGACGATCTCGGCATCGGCGGGAATCGGAAATCCGGTAAACGGTCCCTTCACCACCTCCACTGGTTCGCCGCGAATGCCGCCGGCGAAATCATACTCGGACACGCCCGAGGGTAACGGACTGGCCGAAAGCAGATAGAGCAACGGATCTTGGCCGCAGACGATGGCAAACTTGCAGCTCTGGCCGCGCTCGAAATATTTGTCGCGATGAATCCGCCCATGTTTGCCTTCGGTGATCTGGCAGCCGATGGTCTTGCCGTCGTAAACTTCGCAGCGATAGGCGCCGAAGTTATACCAATCCGCGTCGGGATCTTTGGTGATGCACATATCCGCCGTGCCGACATAGCGGTGCGTGTCGGCCTGGTGGTGGATCGGCACCGGCAACTTGAGCACGTCCACTTTGTCGCCTTCCAAAACGTTCTCGAAGATCGGCCCGGTCTTGACCATCTTTGGCTTAAGCAGCTTCATGTCGGTCATGACATGATGGTAGGCCTTGACGATGTCGGACTTGTGTTCGTATTCGAGCGGCAAACCGAGGGTCAGCGCGACCCGTTTGATAGTTGAGAACTGGCCGTAGAGAGTCCGATAGCCTTTGGGATAACCCGGCACTTCGTCGAAAACGATGGCTGGCGCCTTGCCCTTGCCGCCTTCGGTGAGCATCTGCGTGATCGAACCCATCTCACGGTCCCAATGGGCGCCGTTGACCTCAAGTAACTCACCCATCTTTCCGACCTGCTCGATCCAATCGCGCAAACCGCGATAAGTTACGCTGCTATGCGCCGCGCCAGCGCGTTCCGGACGTGCCATGAAATCCTCCTCGAAATTGAAACGTTAAAATTGAGATTTTCACCTTACGATCAGCCCTTAACCTTGTCAAGAAAGTGAGAATTGCCGACCCCTTGTTATTGATCATCGACTAGTGCTATGACGCGGGCGGCCAACACCTGGATCTTGCAGCGGGGCCAAGACTTTGAAGGAGGATTCATCAATGGCGGACAACACCACTTACGACCGGCAACTGCGCAGCATCGGCCAATCTCTCGAAGCCCAACGCATTCAGGTTTTCGAGCTAACCCGTCAAGGCGAAAACTATACTGCCCGCGGCGACCCGGAAAAAGAAACCTCGCTATTAGCGGCCTTGCGTAACTGGCAAAAACGGCTGCGCAGCGAAGGAATGACGACTTCGTTGGCGTTCACCAATCAAGACATTGACCAATTAGACCACCAGGGCTCGAGCAACCGCAGCAAGGCCAACCGTGTCCCCGATTTTCATAGCCTGGCGAATACACTGCGAACGGTGGGCGCCTATCTGGATGAAAAAAACGCCGAGCTAATCGAACTGCACAAGAAGCAGCTAAGCGTGACGATTCTCTCACGCAACACCGCCGGTTACCCGGAGATGGAAGAACGCAGCCTTGGCTCGTTCTACGAACTGTTTGTCAAACTCCACGCGCTGCGGCACCGGGCGCACTGAACGATACGTCGTGACTCGGCAGAGATTTTTGCAATAAGGAAACGAAACAAATTGACATACTGCTGCTGCTCGCGGCTGTGCGCCGGCCAGCGAAGTAAGATCACTCCAACGCCGAGGCCGCAATTTTTCGGCCTCATCGGCAATTTTGCATCGCTGAATCTTTTGCACGGGAAACGAGCTGAACTAACCGAGTAATAGGATGGCCCAGACCGCCGTCGCTAAGACGATCGAGCAGAACACCCCGGCGGATCCCAAATCCTTCGCCAGGCCGGACAGTGTGTGGTGATCGGGACCGATCCGGTCGACCACCGTCTCAATGGCGGTATTAAGCATCTCGACGACCACGACTAGCAGGGCGCTGCCGATCATGAGCGCGCGTTCGACGGCATTCCGCGCCAGCATCAACGCCGCCGGAATCACCAGGGACAAAACATAAATTTCGTAGCGCAACGCCGCTTCCGACCGCCATGCCCGTGCCATCCCGTTGAGCGAATTCCTTGTCGCGTTAATCAGCCGTTGTAGCGGGCTGATGTCGTTTCCCATCATGTCGGTAAGCACTGCGCCATAGTCTTGGCTCGCGATTCCCTCGGTCCTAACTAATTCGCTATTTCCCTAAATCACTAAGCCACTCGACCTCTCAGCGCATTGAGCACCTTCTCGGCGGTAATCGGCAGCGAAGTAATCCGCACCCCCACCGCATCCGCCACGGCGTTGGCGATCGCCGCCGCCGTCGGGATCAGGGCGGTCTCGCCGATGCTCATGCTATTGTAAGGGCCGCTGCCGAACTCGGATTGCAAGATGGTCGTGTGCAGCGGCGGCATATCCTTGATGTTGGGAATCTTGTATTCACCGAGATTGGCCGCCAGCACTCTGCCGCTCTCGTCGTAAGCGAGGTTTTCCACCAGGCCGTAACCGAAGCCCATGGCTACGGAGCCGTCGATCTGTCCCTGGTGGGTCAACGGATTCAAGATCGCGCCGGTGTTATGCGCGGTGGTGAGTTTGGTCACGCGCACCTCGCCGGTCTCGTCGTCGACCTCGACTTCAGCGACTTGAGCGACCAAGGACGCCTCGGGCCCATCCGACATGTTGGCGTAATGACCTTCGACCAGAATCGGGCCGCCATTGGCGCGGGCGATTTCGCCGTAGGTCATACGCCGCTCGGCCCGTCCGTGGGTCACGCCGCCATCGAACAGCAGGAGTTCGTCCGGACTGGCTTGCATCGCCACGCCGGCAATCTGGAGAATCTCTTCGCGCGCCCGCTGCGCCGCGTTTAACGCCGAGCCGCCATGGACGCGGGTGCTGCTGCTGCCACGGACACCGGTATCTTTAAGAACTTTATCGGAATCGAGCATCTCCACGGCGATGGCATCGAGGGGCACTTTCAGTTCTTCACCGACAATCTGGCGCATCATGGTGAAGACACCGGGACCGGTATCGGTGACCGCCGAAGACAAAGTTATTGTACCTTCCTCGTCAATGGCAATGCGCGCGTAAGACTCCCCGCCTTTGGAAACCCAATCGCCGACAGCACAGCCGCGGCCGCTATTTTTTTTCTTGGGCTTGGCAAACTCCGAAACTTCGACAGCGCGCGCGAGCGTCTCGGTCGCTTTGATATGCGGAATCACATGGCCCAACGGCGACGGGTCGCCATCGTGCATGAAATTCATCCGGCGAAACTCGATGGGATTCATGTTCAAGCGCTTGGCGACGACATCCATGTGGCTCTCGGAGGCAAACATGCCTTGAAGATGGCCCGGAGCGCGCATGTAGCCTGCCGGCATCGTATTGGTGTAGACATATTTTTCTTCGATCAAACAGTTGGGCACCCGATAGGGCCCAGGCGCGTCATGGGCACCGACCAGATAGCCTTGCGGGCGGTAGGCACCATAGGCGCCGCTGTCGAAAATAAATTCGATATGCTCGGCGATCATCAGGCCATTTTTCTTGACCCCGGTCTTGATCTTGATCACCGCGCCATGGCGCGGATTACCCGCCATGAGCTCTTCGGTATAGTCGATCAACAGCTTGACCGGCCGGCCGGTTTTCTTAGCCAACGCATAGCAAAGCGCGACATCGTTGCCGTCGCCCTTGCCGCCAAAATCGCCGCCGACGTAGCAGGAATGCACGATCAAACTCGCCGGCGCGATCTGCAAAGCATTGCCGACCTGATCGCGCATATTGAACGGGCTTTTGTTCGACGACCACACTTCCGCCGTGCCGTCGGCATTGACGCGCACCAATGAACAATGCGGTTCGATATAGGCCTGGTGAATCGCCGGCACGGTGTAGGTGTTCTCGACGATCACGTCGGATTGGCGAAAGCCCTCTTCGACCACGCCCTTCTTCCAGACCAGGCTGACGAAGACATTGCTCGGCGTATCGATCTTGTGCAGCAGACCTTTGTAGTCCGCGACATTGGGATGGATCAGCGGCGCATCGGTTTTCGCAGCCGCCAATGGATCGATCAGCACCGGCAGTTCTTCGTACTCGACTTCGATCAAATCCAGCGCGGCCTCGGCAATCGCTTCGCTCTGCGCCGCCACCGCGGCGATTTTTTCGCCCATGAAGCGCACCACGGCTTCGGCCAGCAGCGGCATGTCGATGATTTTTTTGCCGATCTTGGCGCCGGCGAGATCGGCTCCGGTCAGTACCGCGACAACACCGGGAAGCGCGCTCGCTTTGGCGACATCGATTTTTTTTATCCGCGCGTGAGCCAGCGGACTGCGCAACACTTTGGCCCACAGCATGCCCGGCAAACTTATGTCGACGGCGTACTTAGCGCCGCCGCCGACTTTATGCTCGCCTTCGACTCGGGGACTCGGAATACCGACGCTTCGGATTTCAGCCATGATGATTTCCTCGTTAACCGTTCAGAGTTGTCGTGGATAAACTCTAGCCATCGCGAAGAGTTTTATGTCGTTCAATAAATTTTCTTGCGCTGCCAATGGTTGTTATTGCATCACAACCATGATGAGAGAGTTACATCAAGCCTAAATTCACCGCAAGCTCTTGGCGGAGGAATCCCATGGACGACGCGTCAATGGAGAGAGGCAAGGCGAGACCCGCGGTTACAGCAAACTGGATAAGAAAAACTTTTAGTTAACACCGAGAATTCGCGCCCGGTAGTTTTCGTCTACCGTTAGCGTCAACGATCAAGTTCGACTGCTGCTTCCTGGCGGCTGCAGACGACTCCTCAGTTCGCCGAGAAGACCCGAGTCGATCATTTCGCCGTTGCGGTAAGCGAGGGATTGATTGGAATAGGGCGAGATGCGCGGCCCTGGGGTCAGTATCCCGGCAACATTCAGCGGATCGGCGGCGGCCAGCAATATTTCGCTGGTTGCCGCTTGGCCGCGGCGCAACTCACGCAAGCGCTCCACTGCCTCCGGCAAGGCAAACTGCTCACCGACAAAGCCATTAACGAAACGGCCGCCGCGGATCTCGCCGCGCGCCTCCAAGCGGCGGTAAATCGCCAATAAATTACGCCAACTGCCCCAGCGACCCGTTGCTGGATTCGCGCGCCAATAGGTCGCGAAACACCACGCCGTAGCGCTGTAACAGCTGGCGCGCCTGGCGTTCCATACGGCTCGTGCTGCTGACTTCTAGTTTCGAGAATTTCGCGCGCCACAGCGACCATCGCCCCACCGGCATGGCCCGCTCGGAATTGCGCCCGCCGCTAATCAAGCGCAGACTGCGGCGCCGTTCGACACGTTTGTGTTCGGGAGTCAGGAGCACGCGTAAGCCGGCGATGCCGTCGCCGCTAGCTAACCCATGAGCGACCAGTTGCCAGAGTGCCTCTTCGACTTTCACTTTGAGCAGGCCGGTGTCTCGGGCGATATCGGCGAGAAAGGAAGCTCCCTGCTGCTCAAGATAGCGCGCCACCTCCAGCGCCATGGCCGACAGGCTCGGGATCTCGGTGTAGCGGCCGTGCATCGGTTCGAGATAATTTTCCAGCTCGTCACGCAGGATAAAACCGATGGGCGCATTACGCGCCGGCGCCAGCAACCGTTTCAACCTCTTGCCGGAAGGAGTCTTCGGCTAGGCTGAGCTCTTCGGGCAGGGTATCGTTGCGCAGCCTGCCCCATGCGACGATGCCGCTTAGACAGAGGTGCTCCAGGTCGGCGGGGTCGTAAGTTTCGATGCGCGCCGGCAGCACATGCTGCTCCCAAGCCGGCGCGGGCAATTCCAAGCCCTGTAACTGTTCAATCACCCGCAGCACGCCGTCCCGCCCGCGCAATCTGCTAGCAGGCGCGGCGTGTTGCCAGTGAACAAGAAAATTGACGAAGTCGGCCGCCGATACCGGTTCAATCTCGCGGCGCATCTTGCCCAGGGTCAAACGATGAATGCGCGCGAGCAATACCCGATCGCACCACTCGACGGCTTCCGCATTTTGAGCGCCAAGAATGTGCCCGGTGAATTGACCGCGCATCGCCACCCCAGCGCTTTCCAAGGCAAGCAGCGCGGCGTCGACTTTATTGACCGGCAGGCCAATGCGCGTCGCGAGCGCCGCGGCGCTGACCGGTCCGCTCACTTCGAGCCAGCCTTGAACGATTTTCTTGATGGCATCTTCCGCCGTCGCCACGGTCTCGGCAAAACCGAGAGGCAGCGCGATCGCCGGGGAGAAAGAAACCTCCGGTAAACAAATCTTGATCAAATCGACTCGCTCGGCGGCGACGATGGCGCGCTGCGCGCCATTTGGAGCCTGCCAGGTCGCGACTGTCGCACGGCCGTGATCGATCAATTCGCCGGCAAGAGACTGCCAGTCGCGGCGCAAGTCCGCCGGCAGTATGCATATGCCCAAGAGCAAATCATGCAACTCATCGGCGTTGCGTGCCTCGGGCCAGGCTTGTTTGCAGACCTCGGCGATGGCCTGGGGATCGAGCTGGCCAAACTCCCGGTCCAACCGCGGATCGACCCGGCGCAGCGACACCGCCCGCGCCCGCCGCTCCTCCAATGGCGCATCGTCGAGGAAAGCGTAGGGATTGGCGTTCAAGATTTCATGGGCCATCGGCGACGGCGCCGGTGTGTCGATGGCCAGAGTGGCGATCTCGCCGCTGTCGATCTTGGCGAGCAGCGCCGACAGGCCGTCGATGTCCATCGCCTCATGCAAACAGTCGCCGATGGTTTCTTTCACCAGCGGATGATCCGGCAGCGCCACACCGCCGCTGCGGTTGTCTTGGCACATCACCTGTTCGGGAAACACCGCCGCGAGCAGATCTTCGGCGCGCATGCGCTGGATCGCCACCGGGATTTTTGCACCGCCGTTACTGCGCTTGAGCGCCAGTGCCCGGGTCGCGTTCCAACGCCAGCGATTGGTAAACATCGGCGACGCCAGCACCGCTTGAGTGAGATTGTATTCGAGGATCGCCGGCTTGAGCATGGCGAACACGTCGCTGAGCGGAAATGAATGCTGTTCGACGAGCGAGATACAAATGCCGTCGTCGGTGGCCGCGGCTTGCAGCTCGCGGTCGAAGCTGACGCAGAAACGCTTGCGCAATGCCAAGCCCCAGGCGCGATTGATTCGCCCGCCCCACGGCGCATGGAGAATCAACTGCATGCCGCCGGCCTCGTCGAAAAAACGTTCGGCGATGATCTTATCCTGCGATGGCACGGTGCCGAGGACGGCGACGGTATCGGCGACGTAGTTGACGATCTGCTCGGCCGCGGCTTGGGGCATCGATACTTCGTCCTGAAGCCAGCTCGCCGCCGCGATGCGATCGCCGATCCGCTCCGCCACCGCGATGCGCAAATCGGCGACCGCCTGAGATAACTCCAGCGTGCGCGCCGGCGCCTCGCCCATCCAGAATGGAATACTCGGCGGCAACCCCTGGGCGTCGTCAACCCATACTTTGCCGGAACCGACGCGGCGAATGCGCCAGGAGCGGTTGCCCAAAAGAAAAATATCCCCGGCCAAACTCTCGATGGCGAAATCTTCGTGCACCGTGCCAACAAAGGTCTCGCTGGCAAATTCGACAACATTGTAATCCGCGGTATCGGGAATCGCTCCGCCGTTGGTGATCGCCGTCAAGCGCGCGCCGCGGCGCGGCCGCAGCATGCCGTTAATCCGATCGCGATGAATATAAGCGCTGCGCCGGCTGCGCCGGGTCTCGACGCCTTCGCTGAGCATTTCCAGAACCTGCTCGAACTCTTGCCGCTGCAAATCACGGTACGGATAGGCGGCGCGCATGAGTAGCCACAGCGCTTCTTCGGAAATCCCCTCTTCGTCATTTGCGCCCTTTGCGTTCTTTGCGGCCAATCTGGAACTCGCCACCGTCGCCACCATCTGCTGCGCCAAGATATCCAGCGGTTTGTGAATCAAATTTAACTTGTCCAACTGCCCCTGGCGCACGGCGCGAATCGCCGCCACCGACTGCATGAGATCGTCCCGCGTCAGCGGATAGAAAAGCCCCTTGGGAATCGCGCCGAGCCAGTGGCCGGAGCGGCCAACCCGTTGCAGCAACACCGCCAGATTACGCGGCGAGCCGATGTGGCAGACCACGTCGACATGGCCGATATCGATACCGAGTTCTAGGGACGCCGTGGCGACCACCACCGGATAATGACCGGATTTGAGTTTCTCCTCGACCTCCAGCCGGGTTTTGCGCGACAGGCTGCCATGATGGGCGCCGACTTTGTCTTCGCCCAGCCGTTCGCTCAATTGATGCGAGACCCGCTCGACCAGGCGGCGGGTGTTGACGAAGATCAATGTCGTCCGATGAGCTTTAATTTGCTCGACCAGCTTGTCGTAAACCGCCGCCCAGATATCCTGGCGAATGATCGGTCCCAACTCTTCGTCCGGCACTTCGATGCGCAGTTCCATCTCGCGCTGATGGCCGACATCGACAATCGAACAATCAGGCGTGCCATCGTCGCGAATCTGTCGCGTCCCGACCAAGAGCCGCGCCACTTCGTCGATCGGTTTCTGCGTCGCGCTCAAGCCGATGCGCTGCAATGGCCGCTCGGCCAAGGCTGCCAGCCGTTCGATAGAAAGCGCTAGATGGGCGCCACGTTTGTCCTGAGCGATGGCGTGAATTTCGTCGAGGATCAAAGTCTCGGCGGAGCGGAGAAATTCCCGGCTGCGCGCCGAAGTGAGCAGAATATACAGCGACTCCGGCGTGGTAATGAGAATATGCGGCGGCCGGCGCACCATCGCCTGGCGCTCCCGCGCCGGCGTATCCCCCGAGCGCACCGCCACCCGAATCGACGGCAAAAGAATCCCCTCGCGTCCCGCCAATTGATAAATCTCCGCCAGCGGCGCCTGGAGGTTCTTGGCGATATCGTTGCCGAGAGCTTTTAAGGGCGAGACGTAGACGACGCTGGTGCGCTCCTGCAGCGCACCGCCGAGCGCCTGCTTGATCAATCTGTCGATGGACCAAAGAAACGCCGCGAGCGTCTTACCAGAGCCGGTGGGCGCGGCGATCAACGTCGCCTTGCCGGCGGCAATGGACTGCCAACCGGCGGCTTGCGCCGGCGTCGGCTGGTGAAATCGTTCGGTAAACCAGCGCTCGACTAAGGGATGAAATAGGTCGTTCAAGCTGAAATTCTCCGCAATAATTAAAGTCCCAAGCTAAAGGGAATTACGCGGAGGGTCAATAAGCAATCGGAAATCGTCAGGTAAGTCACACTGAACGTAGGTCTGGTTAACGCAGTGTAACCTGGCGATTCCCACGATTTAGAGAAGTGATCAGACCTTTTTAGATCATGATCACTAGTGGAGTGTCTCACGCTGTTGGTAGTCTATCGGGGAAGTACTCATCACGAAGCTCACGAAGGACACCAAGGGTTCGGATGACCAACACTCCGATCCTCGTGCTGCTTCGTATCCTTCGTGGCGAAAAAATATTTCCCATTGGATTGCTCGGGACCGCGCTAGATACTTGCCTCGTGGTGAACTCTCGGTAGTTCTGGCAACGGGTTAGATCGAAGATAAGTGCCTTGATTTAAGAGGCACTACACTAGGTGATGAAGGAATCGAACTGTTGGGTTACGCTTGGCTAACCCAACCTACGGGTCGGAGGCTAACGGAACGGTGTGAAACTACTTAGCGGGTTTGGCTTCCGCCTTATCTGGAACCGTCTCAGGAGACTTGGTAGGTCCGGGCCATGCCCATGCCTTGGCGCTGCAAGCCTTCCATGACCATCTTAGCGCCGCCGTGGCCTTTGTCGGCGAGTTCGCCGGTCTTCGTAACGATGGTCCTGAATTGGGCTTGGGTCTTTTGCGCTTCTTGGAGGGCAGTTTCTTGGCTGCCCTTGATCAGGCCGAGGTTGCTCCGTTCGGCGAGTAAGGAGACGGTTTGAAAGCCGAAATAGGTGATCAGTGCGACCAACGTAATAATCAGCGGCAGGTTCGATTGAGTTGCCATCGGCGCACTGGCGAATTCTTCTTCGCTGGTGCTGGCGTCAATGTCGTTATTGTTTTCGTTGTCCATGGATGTCTCACTTCGCCGGCGGCTTGGTTTGTGGACCCGCTTGTAAGTTGATGCCGGCCGCGGCTAGTACGCCCATGAGCGGCTCGTCGTTTGTCTTCATCGCGAGATTGGCAAGTACATTGATAAGCTGGCGGTTGAGCGCATCGAGCTGCATAGTCTGGCTGATGATTTGCTGGCGCTCGCTGACATCGCTCTGGATCGACTGATTGCCGACGCCGATAAAGATATTGACCAACACCAGGAGCAAGACCAAGAGTGACAATCCGGTCAGAAGTATTTTGATTTTTTTCGTCATGCACGAACTCGCACTTTCAGTCGGTACTCAAGCGTTGCCGTTTGCGTCATCGGCTACCGGATCAAATTGCCCAACCGCTCCCAGCGCACCCAGCGGTCGATGCCGTCCCAGGACCAATAGATCAAGAAGGCTTTGCCGCGCACTTCGCTCAAATTGACATAACCCCAGAAGCGGCTGTCATAGCTGCGATCGCGATTGTCGCCCATGACGAAGACATGGCCTTCGGGAACGACCTTCGGCCCGTAGTTGTCGCCGTTCACCGTGCCGCCCAACTGGGGATCGTAACCTTCGAAGTGGGCGTGGCTATCCTCCACCGCTTGGCCGTTGATGAAAACCTTCTTGCTGCGCACTTCGACGTTGTCGCCGGCCACACCGACCACCCGTTTGATGAAATCTTTCGAGCGGTCCTCGGGGTAAATGAAGACGATCACATCGCCGCGCGCCGGTGCGCCGAAGTCGATCAGATACTTTTCTAAAAAGGGTAGGCGCACGCCGTAGGAGAGTTTGTTGACGAGGATATGATCGCCGATCGCCAAGGTCGGGATCATCGAACCCGACGGAATTTTGAAAGCCTGGACGATGAAAGTGCGAATAAACAGCGCCAGGATCAACGCCATCAAGATCGCTTCGGCATACTCGCGAAACGTCGATTTGGCTTTTGGCGCCACGCTGCCCTCAGCCACTACTTGGTTTTTTACTTTTTCAGCCATGAAGTCTCCAATTTACACCTTTAGCGCGGCAAGAAAAGCCTCTTGGGGGATTTCCACCTTGCCCACCTGCTTCATGCGCTTCTTCCCCTCTTTTTGCTTTTCCAGCAGTTTGCGTTTGCGCGAAATATCGCCGCCATAACATTTGGCGATGACGTTCTTGCGCAGCGCCTTGACCGCTTCGCGGGAGACGATTCGGCTGCCGATAGCGGCCTGGATCACCACTTCGAACATCTGCCGCGGGATCAGTGAGCGCATCTTTTGCACCAAATCGCGGCCGCGGTAATAAGCGTTGTCGCGGTGCACGATCATCGACATGGCGTCGACGATGTCGCCATTGATGCGCACGTCGAGTTTGACCAAGTCAGATTCGCGATAGCCGGCCAGCTCATACTCCATTGACGCGTAACCGCGACTCACCGATTTCAGGCGATCGTAAAAATCGGCGACGATCTCGTTGAGCGGCAACTCGTAGGCGAGCATCACCCGCTTGGGGCCGAGATAGCGAATTTCTTTCTGTGTGCCGCGCTTCTCCTGGCACAGCCCTAGGACTGCCGCCCAGGAATTCCTGGGGCAAATGGATCGACGCGTCGATGATCGGCTCTTCGATCTTTTGGATATCGCCTTCGTTGGGCATGCGCACCGGATTGTCGATCAGCAAGACTTCGCCGGTCACCTTGGTCACCTGGTAGATAACCGTCGCCGCGGTGGTAATCAGGCTTAAGCTAAATTCCCGTTCGAGCCGTTCGCGGATGATGTCCAAATGCAACAGGCCCAAAAAGCCGCAGCGGAATCCGAAACCCAAAGCCTGCGACGTTTCCGGCTCGAATGTAAACGACGAGTCGTTCAAACGGAGCTTGTCGAGGGCATCGCGCAGCGCCTGATACTGATGCGCCTCGGTCGGATAGAGACCGCTGAAGACCATCGGTTTCATCGGTTTGTAACCGGGCAGCGCTTTGCTGGCGGGATTATCGTCCAGCGTAATGGTATCGCCGATGCGCGTTTCGGAGACTTCTTTGATGCCGGCCATGATGAAACCGACTTCGCCGGCGTTGAGTCCGGTGGTTTCCGCCGGGCCGGGCGAATAGACGCCGGTCCGGGTTACTTCAAAGCTCCGGCCGCTCGACATCATGCGAATCCGCGAGCCCTTGGCGACTTGGCCGTCCATCACCCGCACCATCACCACCGCGCCGTGATAAGGGTCGAACCAACAATCGATGATCGACGCCGTCAATGGCGCGTTGACATCGCCCTGGGGCGGCGGAAAAAAGTGGATCACCGCTTCGAGAATATCTTCGATGCCGACGCCCTCTTTCGCGCTGGCCAGGATCGCATTCGAAGCATCGAGCCCGATGACATCCTCGATCTCCTGTCTGACCCGTTCCGGCTCGGCGCTGGGCAAATCGATCTTGTTGATCACTGGCAGGACTTCGAGATTGAGATCCAGCGCCATGTGAACATTGGCGACGGTCTGCGCTTCGACGCCTTGGGCCGCGTCGACGATCAATAAAGCGCCTTCGCAAGCGGCCAAACTACGCGACACTTCATAGGTGAAATCGACATGACCCGGTGTATCGATGAGATTGAGCTTGTACTCTTTGCCGTCCTTGGCGCGGTAGCGCAGGCATACCGGGCTGGCCTTGATGGTAATGCCGCGCTCCCGTTCAAGTTCCATGCTATCGAGAATCTGATCGGTTCTTTCGCGCGCGCTGACCGCGCCGGTGAACTCCAGCAACCGGTCGGCCAAAGTCGACTTACCATGGTCGATATGGGCGATGATGGAAAAATTTCGAATATGATCGAGTTTCATTTGGCCAAATGTTCGCGATAATAAGCCGCCGTGCGTTGCAGTCCGTCGGCCAGTGCCACTTGCGGCCGCCAGCCCAAAACTTCTCCGGCGCGCCGATTATCGATGCAGCTGCGCCGCTGTTCTCCCGGTTTTGCCGGGCCATGTTGCGCTTGCAGCTGACTGCCCAAGGCGTCGCGCAAATGATTGTAGATCGCCACCACGTCGGTTTCGACGCCGGTACCGATGTTGACCGGACCGACAAAGGCACTGTCGAGGGCCGCGACATTGGCCGCGACGACATCGCCGACGTAAACATAATCGCGGCTTTGCTTGCCGTCGCCATTGATGACCGGCGTTTTACCCGTCAATAGCAGGGACAGGAAGATCGCCACCACCCCGGCCTCGCCTTGGGCCGACTGGCGCGGGCCGTAAACATTGGCATAACGCAGGGCGATGTACGGTAACCCGAACGCCTGGCGATAATACGAGAGATACAATTCGCCGGTGCGCTTGCTCACGCCGTAGGGACTGGCCGGTTGCGTCGCATGGCTTTCCGCTGCGGGAAAACTCTCTTGCTCGCCATAGACCGCGCCGCCGGAAGAAGCGAAGATCACTTTCTTGACGCCGGCGTTCTTACAGCCCTCGAGCAAATTAATAAAACCCAAAATATTCACCCGCGCGTCGAAGGTCGGGTCGGCCACCGAGTGGCGCACGTCCATTTGCGCCGCGTGATGACTCAAAATATCGGGCTTGATTTGCTCGATGAGCTGGCTGCTTTGACGATCGGCGATATCGATCTGGTGCAAGGTCGCCTGAGCGTTGACATTGCTGCGCTGCCCAGTGGAAAAATCATCGAAGATATGAACTTCGTGGCCGCGCTCGATATAGGCGTCGGTGATGTTCGAGGCGATAAAGCCGGCGCCGCCGGTAACGACGATTTTCACAGTTTCGCTCCTACAGTTTGGTTCTGAAATAATCGATGGTCTTGACCAAGCCCTCTTCCAGTTTAATCTTGGGCTCCCAGCCGAGAATGTTTCTGGCCTTGGCGATGTCCGGTTGGCGCACCTGCGGGTCGTCTTCCGGCAGTGGTTTGTAAATGATTTCGCTCTTAGATTGGGTCATTTCGATAATTTTCTTGGCGAATTCCAAAACCGTCATCTCGTAAGGGTTGCCGATATTTACCGGTAGATGGTGATCGGACTTGATCAGCTTGTCGAGCCCGGCGATCAGATCGTCGATGTATTGGAAGCTGCGCGTCTGTTGCCCTTGGCCATAGACCGTCAGCGGCTCACCTTTGAGCGCCTGCATAATAAAGTTGGGCACCACCCGGCCGTCGCGGATGCGCATGCGCGGCCCGTAGGTGTTAAAAATGCGCACGATCCGCGTGTCGAGCTGATGGAACCGGTGGTATGCCATGGTCATCGCCTCGGCAAACCGTTTGGCCTCATCGTAAACGCCGCGCGGTCCAATCGGATTGACGTTGCCCCAGTACTCTTCATTCTGCGGCCGCACCAGCGGGTCGCCATAAACCTCCGACGTCGAAGCGAGCAGATAGGTGGCGCCTTTCTCTTTCGCCAGGCCGAGAGAGTTATGGGTGCCCAAGGCGCCAACTTTTAAAGTCGGAATCGGCAGCTCCAAATAATCCACCGGACTCGCCGGCGAGGCGAAGTGCAGGACAAAGTCCAGGGGCTCTGGCACTTCGATATAGCGGCTAACATTGTGATCGATGAAGCGAAAGCGGGGATTTTTCAGAAACTGGCCGATATTTTCATTGGCACCTGTAGAGTAGTTATCCATGCACAGGACTTGGTGCCCTTGATCGAGAAAATACTCGCACAGGTGGGAGCCGATGAAACCCGCGCCGCCAGTGATTAAATATCTAGCCATTATTTCTCCCGATGGAATAATAGGTAAATCCTAGTTTGCGCAGATCCGCCGGATCGTAGACGTTGCGGCCATCAAAAATGACCGGATGGGTGAGCAGGTTTTTGACCCGAGTAAAATCCGGCCGGCGAAACTCATTCCACTCGGTGACGATCAGTAACGCCGCCGCGCCATGCAGCGCATCATAGTTACGATGGGTATATTGAATGCGGTCGCCGAAGATTTTTCGCGCTTCCTCCATCGCTTCGGGATCGAAGGCCTGCACCCTGGCGCCGGCGCCGAGCAACGCTTCGATGATGTTGATCGCCGGCGCATCGCGCATGTCGTCGGTGCGCGGCTTGAACGCCAACCCCCACACTGCGAAAGTCAGTCCGGCGAGCTTATCGTCGAAGTGGCGCCGGACTTTGTCGAACAGTAATTGCTTTTGCCGTTCGTTGACTTGTTCCACCGCTTTGAGCAGGACCATTTCTTGGCGCTCACCGCCCATGCCGATCATGGCGCGGGTATCCTTGGGAAAACAGGAACCGCCATAGCCGGCGCCGGGGAAAATAAAATGCGGCCCGATGCGCCGGTCGAGACTGATCGCCCGGCGCACCTCGCCGATGTCGGCGTTCATCTCCTCGCACAACCGGGCGACTTCGTTAATAAACGAAATCTTGGTCGCCAGCATGGCGTTGGCGGCGTACTTACTCATCTCCGCGCTCCGGCTGTCCATGATCAGGATGGGATTGCCGGTGCGGACAAAAGGCTCGTACAGTTCGCGCAGTGTCGCCAGCGCCTCTGCATTGTCGCCGCCCAAAACCACCCGGTCGGGTTTCATGAAATCTTCCACCGCCGCGCCCTCTTTCATGAACTCGGGATTGGACGCCACCGCAAAGGGTTGTGCGGTCTCTTCAGCTATCCACTGTTTGATCTGGTCCGCCGTGCCCACAGGAACGGTACTCTTGGTGACGACGATCTTGAAAGAATCGAGCGCTTTAGCGATGCCCTTGGCGGTCGCTTTGACGAATTCCAGATTCGCATGACCCGTCGGTCCCTGGGGCGTGCCGACGGCGATGAAGATAACATCCGACTTTTGCACCGCACTGGGTAGATCCGTGGTGAAGCTCAAGCGCTGATCTTCGGCATTGCGCTGCACCATCTCTTCCAAGCCCGGTTCATAAATCGGCACCTTGCCGCCATTGAGCAAGTCGATTTTTTTCTCATCGATATCGACACAGATCACATCGTTACCGCTCTCCGCCAAGCAAGTTCCCGCGACCAGGCCGACATAGCCGGTTCCCACCACCGCCAATTTCATACTTCAGGTCTCCATTCGAGAATTTCACCAACCACGTAAACCGGCCGGTCCTGGGATTCATGATAGGTCCGCGCCAGCATTTCACCCAATAAACCCATGGTGACGAATTGAAAACCAATAAAGATTAACAGTATGCCTAGCAACAGCAACGGGCGGGCGCCGATATCCTGGCCATAGAAAACTTTTTGCACCGTCAGATGCAAGCCGATGGCAAAGCCCGCCAGGCCGCTGCCGATGCCGATGGGCCCAAACACATGGGACGGCCGGGTCGAATAACTGCTTAAGAACTTTACCGTCAGTAGATCCAGCACCACGCGCAACGTCCGCGTGATACCGTACTTCGACTGGCCGCGCAGGCGTGGCCGGTGGTTAACTTTCAATTCGGCGATGCGGGCGCCGCGCTCGTAAGCGATGGCGGGAATAAATCGGTGCATTTCGCCGTACAGGCGCAAACCTTTCGCGACATCTTGGCGCAGCGCTTTCAAGGTACATCCGTAGTCATGGAGCTTCACACGGGTGGTCAACGAAATCAGTCGGTTAGCGATCATCGACGGCAACCGCCGGTTGAGAAACGGGTCTCGACGATTATGCCGCCAGCCCGCCACCAAATCGTTGCCTTCGTCGAGCTTGGCCAGCAATGGGGGGATATCGGCGGGATCGTTCTGCCCGTCGCCATCCATGAGGATCACAACATCGCCATGCGCGTGGGCCAAACCGGCCGCCAGCGCCGCGGTTTGGCCGAAGTTGCGCTTGAGACCAATAACCTTGAGTTGAGGCACGCGTTGGTGAATCTGCCTTAACTTGAGGAATGTTCCGTCCCTGCTGCCGTCGTCGACGACGACGACTTCATAGCTTTTGCCCAACGCCGACATTGCAACTTCGATCTCGCCAATCAGCGGCTCGACATTCTCTTCCTCGTTGTAGACCGGAATGACGACAGAAAGCTCCATCGGCTCAGGTATGAAAATCGGTCAGCTCGACAAAACGTCGGTAGCGCTCTTCGATTGCCGGCAGCGAGACATCGATGAGTCTTTTGACGCCAAAGTCCTCGACGGTAAACGACGCGACCACCGAGCCGTAGACGATCGCCCGGCGCAGGCTGCCCTGGCTCAAATCACCAGTGCGGGCCAGCTGGCCCATCATGCCGCCAGCAAAGGAATCGCCGGCGCCGGTGGGATCAAAGACTTCTTCCAAAGGATACGCCGGCGTCGCGAAAATCGCCGAATCGGAGAATTGCAAAACCCCATACTCGCCGCGCTTGATTAATACCATCTTGGGGCCCATGCGCAGAATCGCCCGCGCCGCCTTGACGATATTATCGTAGCCACTGAGCAGGCGCGCTTCGGAATCGTTCAGCACCAACATCTCAACGCGCTGCAGGAGCTTTTTGAGCTCAGCGTTGCTCTCGCGGATCCAGTAATCCATGGTGTCGCACACCAGAAGCTTCATGTGGCGGATCTGTTCGACGACATCCATCTGTATGACTGGATCGATATTGCCGAGAAATACCAATTCCGCGTCGCGATAACTTTCCGGCAGTTTCGGTTTGAAACCCGCCAGGACATTCAAATGCAGTTCAATGGTATCGCGCTGATTGATGTCTTCATGATAGCGGCCGCGCCAATGAAAAGTATCGCCCTGCTCGCGCTTGATGCCTGCGATATCGATGCCGCGCTGGGTAAACAGGTCCAAGTGATCCTGAGGGAAATCTTGGCCGATGACGCCAACCATGCGTACCGGCGCGAAATAACTCGCTGCCAGGGCGAAATAGGACGCCGAGCCCCCGAGAATTCTCTCGACGCAACCCGCCGGCGCCTCAATGGAGTCGAACGCAACCGTGCCAACAACCAATACACTCATAGATATTTTCCTATAATGGGCCGCAAATCTTGCCGTAGTTTTTTAGGAATCGCCCGTCGATCAGTAATCATAGCATCCTTTAGCGCGCTCGCACAGCTGCAATGGCGCGGCTCTGCCAGAGCAGCAAGCGCCGCGCCGATGGTGCGCCGCGCTAATGCAACATTGTTCTGCAAGACTGCCAAGACCCGCTCGATTTCAACATCGCCGGCCTGCTCGTTCCAACAATCGTAGTCGGTGGCCAAAGCCAAAGTGCCGAAACAGATCTCCGCTTCGCGGGCCAGTTTGGCTTCTTGCAAATTGGTCATGCCGATCACATGAGCGCCCCAACTACGGTACAGATGGGACTCTGCCCTAGTCGAAAATTGCGGCCCTTCGATGCACAGGTAAGTCCCGCCGCGATGTACCGTGGCGCCCGCCTGCTCGGCCGATTGCACCAGAACCGCGGAGAGCTCCTGGCAAAACGGATCTGCTAGGCTGACATGGGCGGCCAGCCCCTTGCCAAAAAACGTGCTCGGCCGCTGGCTGGTGCGATCGATGAATTGGTCGGGCACGACCAGATGGCCGGGGGCGATGTCCGCGCGCAGACTGCCCACCGCGCTGACCGAGATAATCCGCTCAACGCCCAACTTCTTCATGGCGAAAATATTGGCGCGAAAATTAACTTCCGTGGGCAGCCAGCGATGGCCTTTGCCGTGCCGCGGCAAAAACACGAGATCGAAATTGCCGAGTTTGCCGCGCACGAGCTTGTCAGAGGGTTTGCCGAATGGCGTCGAAACCGCCACCTCCCGTACCCTTTTGAGACCGTCCATCTGGTACAGCCCACTGCCGCCGATCACGCCGACGATTGGAGGTTTCATGGGTATCTAGTTTGCCGCGACCGGCGCAACGGAGATGGATAATTCCCGTTGTCCCTGCCCCTGGAGTTGGCCGCAGGCCGCCGCGATATCGTCGCCACGCGGCCGGCGTATGTTGACTTGCAGCTTATGATCGAAAAGAACTTGTCGAAAGCGCTTGACGGCCTCATCGCTGGGCCGCTGAAATTCGCTGCCTGGATGGGAATTGAACGGAATTAAATTCACCTTGCTCGGCACGCCGCGTAACAGCCGGCAGAGCGCGGCGGCGTCCGCCACCGAATCGTTCACGCCGCCGAGCAACACATACTCGAAGGTGATCCGTTTGCGCCGCGGCAGCGGCAGATTGCGGCAACAGTCGATCAGCTGCCTGAGCGAGTACTTGCGGTTGATCGGCATCAAGCGGCCGCGCAATTCCTCGGTGGCGGCGTGCAAAGAAATCGCCAGCGTGACGTTGGTTTCTTCCATCAACTTTTCGATTTGCGGTACCAAGCCGACAGTCGACAAGGTAATTTTCCGCGGCGCAATTCCCAACCCCCAGGAAGCGTCGACCATGATTTCGATGGCACGCAAGGTCTGAGCATAGTTGGCCAAGGGCTCGCCCATTCCCATGACAACGATATTGGATATCCGCCGGTCGTCCGGCAGCGTGCGCCCGGCTTCGAGAATCTGCTCGACTATCTCGCCGCAGGTGAGATTGCGCTTAAAACCCAAAAGCGCGGTGGCGCAAAAGGCACAGCCATAAGCGCAACCAACCTGAGTGGAAATACACAGGGTTAAGCGATTCTTTTCAGGAATTAATACGCTCTCGATGCTTCGACCGTCGGCCAGGCCAAAGAGGAATTTTACCGTATCGTCCTGGGAGTCGTGGCGGCGCAGGATCGCTAACCGGCCGATGGTAAAAGACTTGTCCAGCTGCTCGCGCAAGTCAGCCGGCAGGTTGGTCATGGTCGCGAAGTCGGTGGCGTGCTCACGGAACAGCCACTGGCAGATTTGTTTGGCGCGATAGGTCGGCTGCTTGGCCGCGGCGAGAAATTCAGCGAACTCGCTGGCGCTCAAATCCTTGATATTGGGCTTCTCGTCTGCCTTCACGTCAAACCACCCAATACGGCGAAAGTCTAAAACAATTCTTCGGGTTTAAAATAAAAAGCGATTTCAGTGGCAGCGGTATCCGGCCCATCGGAACCGTGCACGGCGTTCTTTTCTATGTCCTGACCGAACTCCTGGCGGATCGTACCCGCAGCGGCTTTCGCGGGGTCCGTCGCGCCCATCACTTCGCGATTCTTGGCGATGGCGTTATCGCCTTCAAGGACGGACACGAAGATCGGTCCGGACGACATATAATCGCACAATCCCTGAAAAAACGGCCGGGCTTTGTGCACGGCATAAAACGCTTGCGCCTGCTCGGGCGTGAGACGAATCAATTTGCCGCCGGCGATTCGAAGCCCGGCGGATTCGAACTTTCTGACAATCGCGCCGATCAAATTACGCGCCACCGCGTCAGGTTTAACGATCGATAAAGTTCTTTCCATAGCCATATTACTTTCCTAATGCCTCCTGCATTGAACGGCCGATATCCGCCGGCGACGACGCCATGCGAATCCCCGCTTGTTTCATCGCGGCAATTTTCTCGTTTGCCGTTCCTTTACCGCCGGAGATGATCGCGCCGGCGTGGCCCATGCGTTTCCCGGACGGCGCCGTCTGGCCGGCGATAAATCCGGCCATGGGCTTTTTCATGTTGGTCTTAATCCACGCTGCCGCTTCCTCTTCAGAGCTGCCGCCGATCTCACCGATCATTACCACCGCTTCGGTTCCCGGATCGTCGTTGAACAACTCCAATGCATCGAGGAAATCGAAACCATGCACGGGATCGCCGCCGATCCCGACGCAGGTCGACTGCCCCATACCTAAGCGGGTCAGCTGATCCACCGCTTCATAGGTCAACGTACCGCTGCGCGAGACCACACCGATGGTTCCTGGGCGGTGAATATGACCGGGCATGATGCCGATCTTACAATCACCCGGGGTGATTGTGCCGGGACAGTTGGGGCCAAGCAGTTGCGAGCTTCGTCCGGCCAGAAACCGTTTGACCTTGACCATGTCGCGCACTGGCACTCCCTCGGTGATGCAAATAATCAAAGGGATATTGGCATCGGCGGCCTCGAGTATAGCATCCGCCGCGAACGGCGGCGGCACATAAATCACCGTGGCGTTGGCGCCAGTCTCTCTGACCGCTTCAGCGACGGTATCGAAGATCGGGATGCCCTCGTAGGCTGTGCCACCTTTTCCCGGCGTCACACCGGCAACCATTTGCGTGCCGTACTCTTTGCATGCTTTGGTGTGAAACTGGCCAGTGGCACCGGTGATGCCTTGGGTCAAAACTCGCGTGCTCTTGTTAACTAGAATGGACATGAATTTATTTTGGATTTTCGTCTGCGGGGCCGCTTTTAGATTTTAGATTGTCGGACAAATTCAGTAACGCCATAAGACTTTTCTCCACGTTTCCCCTAATCTAAAATCGGCAATCCAAAATCCAAAATTACTTGATGGCTTTGACGATTTTCTCCGCCGCTTCCGCCATGGTGTCAGCAGAAATGATGGTCAGCCCGGAATCGGCGAGAATTTTTCTTCCCTGCTCGACATTGGTCCCTTGCATGCGCACGACCAGCGGCACTTTTATGCTCAACTCCCGCGCTGCATCCACCACACCTTGAGCCAACACATCGCAACGCATGATCCCGCCGAAAATATTGATCAACACACCCTTGACACGGTCATCGGCGAGTAAGATGCGAAAAGCGTTAGCGACTTTAGCTTTATCCGCGCCGCCGCCAACATCGAGAAAGTTAGCCGGCTCGCCGCCATACACTTTGACGATGTCCATGGTCGCCATCGCCAGGCCGGCGCCGTTCACCATGCAAGCGATGTTGCCGTCGAGAGCGATATACGAAAGATCAAACTTACTCGCTTCCACTTCGCGCGGATCCTCTTCGTCGGTATCGCGCAGAGCCAAAATATCTTTTTGCCGAAAGAATGCGTTGCTGTCGAAGTTCATTTTAGCGTCGAGGGCGAGCACCTGGCCGTCTTTGGTGAGGATCAAAGGGTTGATCTCCGCCAGCGCTGCGTCGCATTCATCAAAGGCGCGGTACAGCCCCTGCATGGCGCCGATGAACTTGCCGGTGAGCTCAGCGGGAATCCCCAAGGAAAAAGCGATGCGCCGGCACTGAAACGCCGCCAAGCCGATCACCGGATCGATGGTCTCTTTGAGGATTTTTTCCGGATGTTTTTCGGCGACGACTTCGATCTCGACGCCGCCCTCCGATGAACAAATGACAGTTACCCGGGATTGCGCGCGATCGAGCACCATGGCGAGATACAGCTCGCGGGCGATATTGAGCCCCTCCTCGACCAGTACCCGGCGCACCCTGCGGCCTTCCGGCCCGGTCTGATGGGTCACCAAATTCTTGCCGAGCATGTCACTGGCTCTAGCCGCGGCTTCATCAGGAGTCTTGACGACCTTGACACCGCCACCTTTGCCGCGGCCGCCGGCATGAATCTGCGCTTTGACCACGCATACCCCGCCGCCAAGTTCTTGGGCCGCCTTCTTGGCCTCTTCGGGCGTCGACGCGACGATACTGCGCGGCACCACCACGCCGAAACGCTTGAGGATTTCCTTGGCTTGGAATTCGTGAATATTCATGACTGAAGATAGAGAAAGGAGAGAGTTACAGAGATTTGGCCCGAGCTAATATCTCTGTCTCTATACTCTGTCTGTTATTACGCCGCGCTCAGAACGCGGTCCATCGCCTGGACGATATCTTTGACGTGATTGAGCGACTCGTCGAAGGCCTTCTTATCTGACGCGCTCAAACCGATATCGATGATTCTCTCGACACCCCCGGCGCCGATTTGTACCGGCACACAGAAGTAGTAACCGTTAACGCCGTACTCCCCTTCCAACAAAGCTGCGCACGGCAGCAGTTCTTTCTTATCGAAGAGAAATGCTTCGGTCATTTGAATCGCCGCCGACGCCGGTGAAAAATAGGCCGAACCGGTCTTCAATAAGGCGACGACTTCACCGCCGGCATTGCGCACCCGCGCTTCGATTTCATTGAGACGTTCGCCGGAAATCAACTTCTCCACCGGCACGCCGCCGATAATGCATGAGCTACGCACCGGCACCATATCGTCGCCGTGGCCGCCCAACACCACCGCTTGGACGCTCTTGACTGATACATTGAGCTCTTTGGCGATGAACGACCGATAGCGCGACGAATCGAGAATCCCCGACTGGCCGACGACACGGTTCTTGGGGAAACCGAGCTTGCGCTGCATCAACGTGACCATCGCATCCAACGGGTTGGTGATGACGATGACAAAGGAATTGGGCGCATGGGTCTTGATGCCCTCGGCCACGGAGCTCAGAATCTTGCAGTTGGTGCCAAGCAGGTCGTCCCGGCTCATGCCCGGCTTGCGCGCGATACCCGCCGTCACGATACAGACATCGGCGCCGGCGATATCTTCATACTTGTTGGTGCCAGTCACATTGCCGTCAAACCCTTCAACCGGGCCGGCGTGAGAAAGATCGAGAGCTTTACCTTGCGGCAAGCCATCGACGACATCGAACAACACCACATCGCCCAACCCTTTGAGTAGCGCCAGATGGGCCATCGAACCGCCAATATTGCCCGCGCCAATCAGTGCAATTTTCTTCCTAGCCATACTTCAATCGTTCCTATGCTGATGCAGCCAAAATTTGCAAAACCCGCGTCGCTACATGTTAGCAATGATGGCATCGCCGAAGCCTGAGCAAGTGACGAGTTTCGAACCTGGCATCAGCCGCTCGAAATCGTAAGTAACGGTCTTATTATCGACCGCCCCTTCGATGCCTTTGATGATCAAGTCGGCCGCTTCGCCCCACCCCATATAGCGGAGCATCATTTCGCCCGAGAGTATTACCGAGCCTGGATTCACCTTATCGAGATCCGCATACTTCGGCGCCGTGCCATGGGTCGCTTCGAACACCGCGTGGCCGGTCTCGTAATTGATATTGGCGCCGGGTGCGATGCCGATGCCACCGACTTGGGCCGCCAGCGCGTCCGAGAGATAATCGCCGTTCAAATTCATCGTCGCGATGACATCGTAATCCTTCGGCCGAATCAGCACGAACTGTAGCGTCACGTCGGCGATGGAATCTTTGAGCATCAGCTTGGACTTCCATTTACCGTCGCCGTGGGTCGGCCAGAGCTTGAGCGCTTCTTCGACCTCCTTTTTGATGTCGTTCTGCTGTTCCGGCGACATCATCTCAAAACCAGGATCGATCGCTTTGGCATTATCGGCAACGCTGATGTTAGGATTGGCTTCCTTATTTCCCAAGATCCACGACTCGCGTTCGGCGATCACGTCGCCGCGAAATTCGCGCTTGGCGAGGGCGTAGCCCCATTCCATGAATGAGCCCTCAGTGTATTTCATGATGTTGCCCTTATGGACAAAGTTAATGTTTTTGCGCTTATTCACCAGCGCCCATTCAATCGCCGCGCGAACCAAGCGCTCGGTGCCTTCCACGGAAACCGGTTTCAGGCCGATGGAGGCGGAGTTGGGAAAACGAATTTTGGCAAATTCCTTGGGGAAGGCTTCTTTAAGTAGCGATTTGAACTTGGCGTTAGCCTCGGTGCCGTTGGGAAACTCGATGCCCGTGTAAATGTCTTCGGTGTTTTCGCGGAAAACCACCATATCGACAAATTCAGGATGCTTCACCGGCGAAGGCACGCCTTTGAAATAACGCACAGGCCGCAGGCATACGTAAAGATCGAGCAATTTTCGCAGACCGACGTTCAACGAAGTCATCCCGCCGCCGATCGGAGTGGTCAGGGGCCCCTTGATGCCAACAAGAAATTCGGTAAATGCCGGCACCGTCTCCTCATGGAGCCAGCTGTTATATTGCTTGAAGGACTTCTCACCGGCGTAAACTTCCATCCAGTGGATCTTCTTTTTGCCGCCGTACGCCTTCTCCACAGCCGAATCGAATACGCGCACCGAAGCGCGCCAGATATCGCGCCCCGTGCCATCGCCTTCGATAAACGGAATGACCGGATTATCCGGGACCTTAAGTTTCTTGTTGGGCCCCATGGTGATTTTAGCGCCGCCAGTTGGAACTTTTACCACTTTGTAATCTGCCATAATCTCCTCACGTGCAAAAAAAGCCTAAGAGCGTCGAACGATTCCGCGCGCCTTAGGCTATTTGCGTAAAAATAAATTTTGAACTGATCGAAACTAACTGATTAGCTAAGGCGAGTCAAGGTAGCTAACTACTCGTTTTTCTTCTGCTCTAACCACTTTTCAAGAAACCGGCCGGCGACCTCGCGGCCACCTAAGCCAAAGGCCAAGGCCAGCGCCAAACAGGCGGCGCCAAACACCAGGATGAACGCCCAAATGACGATCTCCGAGGCGATATCGAGGATCTCGAAAATCCCGGCAACGACAAAAATCGCCGTCCCGACATAGGTCGCCCGGCCGATGGATTCAGCGGCTTCCAGCCCCGCATTGGCGCATGAAGTCCGCGTCACCGACTCGAGAAAATTGGCGAAGTAAAGTCCTAAAATCAACGTCACCAGGGCAGCGACGATCTTGGGAATGTACAGATAAATGGTGTGGAGTGTATCGGTTGCGCCGCTCAAATTGAGCGTCTCGAGCGTGGTGACGATGGCGATGAGGAAGAGAAACCAAAACACCAACAGGCCAACGATATCCGATGCTGTCTGGCGCACCCCGCCCCGCTCGAGGATCTGCCTGATGCCGGAGCGTTCCGCCAGGGTATCGAACTGGCAAAGTTTCAACAGCCGGACGACGACTCGTTTAATCACGTTGCAAACCACCCAACCGAGCAAGATAATCGCCACGGCGAACAGCAAGTTGGGCAGAAACACCGCTATCTTGGTAACGAATGCGTCCCAAAACCCGGTGACCGTAACCACGGGATTCATTGATTCCTCCTATTTTGCGCGTATTGAATTGCCTATTTACATAGTGGTCTCCGCCTTAAAAAGTCAACCAAATGACCAAAAGAAACAATATTATCTCGCTGCTTGAATCCAGCACTGACGCTCACTATAGTCGAGCCGCTCGCAGAGCGAAGCGAATCTCGCCGGGCTTCCATGGATTGAAACTTGGGATCGACACTTGCGCCTCATCGTTAACCAACTCGCCAAAGCCTATGGCTACTTGTGGGCGCTGCGCCCCCTTGATCTTGAATTCGTGGCCGGCGAGTTCATCGCCCTGCTCGGCCCCAACGGCGCCGGCAAGACGACGCTACTGAAACTCCTGGCCGGCCTGTCCACGCCCACGGCCGGGACCATCGAGCTCGACGGCAAAACCCTCGCTGCAAATTCCGCCACTCTGCGCGGCCAAATCGGTCTACTCGCCCCTGCCGACCATCTTTACGATCAACTTACGGTTTTAGAAAACCTACGATTCTTCACAGCGCTTTATGGCAAAGAGCACCAAGAGAATGGGTTGGCGGCGGCATTGAAAGAAGTCGGTCTGGCTGAGCGTGCCGATGAATTCGCCGGCAACCTTTCCGCCGGCATGAAATGCCGCCTGTCCATCGCCAAATGGCGCTTGCTCGAACCCGGCTTACTCCTCCTCGACGAACCCTACGGCGTCCTCGATGGCAGCGGTGTCGATCTGTTAGAGGAATTCTTACGGCAGCAATGCGCCAAGGGTCATATCGTCATCATGGCGTCCCATCATGTGTCGCGCGCCTTGAACCTGTGCAGCCGCGCCCTGGTGCTGCATCAGGGACGGTTGAGTTTTGACCAAGCCAAGCAGAGCCCCTGGCCAAGTTTCGAGCGCGCCTTTGGCGAATTTTTACCGCGCGGCGGCCTATGACCCTGCTCAGACAGACCTACTTGCTGTTGTCGAAAGATTTGCTGATCGAGCTGCGCCGGCGCGATAGCCTGTTGACGATGTTTTTTTTCGGCACGCTGCTCTTGTTCGTCTTTCACTTCGCCTTCGATTTGCCGCCGGACAAGATTGCCGAGCTGGCGCCGGCGCTTCTCTGGTTGGCATTTTTGTTTACCGGAACTTTGGGCTTAGCGCAGCTGTTTCAAGCCGAACGAGACAATCATTGCTTGGACGCATTGCTGTTGTCGCCGCTCGACCGCGGCGCGTTGTTTTTGGCCAAGACCGGTTTTAATTTCGTCCTGATGTTTGTCGTCGAACTGGTGGTCCTCCCGCTGTTCTGGGTCTTGTTCAACTTGTCCGCCTGGAACTTGCTACCGCAACTCTTTTTGGTAACTTTACTGGGCACCGTGGGCTTTTGCGTTTTAGGCACGATTACGGCCGCGATCACGTTGCGCGCCCGGGCGCGCGAACTGCTTTTGCCCCTGGTCTTGTTTCCCTTGATGATTCCGGTAATCCTCGCCACCATTCGTTGCATGGAAAGCATCATGAGAACTGGCGGCATGATGGAAGCCATGCCATGGCTGCGGCTGCTCATCGGCTTCGATGTCATTTTTTTGACCATCGGGATTTTGATCTTCGATTGGGTGATCGAAAGCTAATCATGGCGCAGTCCACGGCGGCGGTAAAGAAACGCAAAGGCATCCTCGGCGGCGTAGCATTGCTAGCCATCATAGCCGGACTTTGCTGGAGTTTGTTCATAGCACCGCCCGACGCCTATCAGGGCGAAGTGCAGCGCATCATGTACCTCCACCTGCCGAGCATTTTGACCGCCTATCTTTCCTATTTTCTCGTCTTCATCGGTAGCGGCATGTATCTGTGGAAGCGCGAGAAGAAAGACGACCTGCTCGCCCACGCCGCCGCCGAATTAGGCGTTCTGTTTACCGCCCTCACCATCGTCGAAGGCTCGATCTGGGGCAAACCGACCTGGGGTGTCTGGTGGACATGGGATGCCCGGCTCACTTTGACGGCAATCCTGCTGCTGATTTACGCTGGTTATTTGATGCTCCGTTCGTTGATCGACGATGAGCAGCGCGCCGCCTCGGCGGCGGCGATTTTGGGCATTATCGGTTTCCTCGACATCCCGCTGATCCACATGTCGGTCTACTGGTGGCGCACGCTGCATCAGCCACCGTCGATCCTGCGGCCTGACAAAAAGCCTTGGGAAAACGTCCATCCCGCCATGCTGACCGCCCTGGCCATCAGTTTTGTCGGCTTCCTCCTGCTCTATTTCTACCTGCTGTCGCTACGCTATCGGGTCGGCGAGATGCGCCATGAGATCAAAGCGTTGCGCCTGGAGCGAGGTGCTTGATGGGACCCTGGGGATTTGTTTCATTGGCGTATGGAATTGTTTGTGGCGTCATCGTCCTGTATTGGTTCCTATTGAAGCGCCGTTATCGTCAGGCCGAAGCGGAGCTCAACCGGTTAAAGTCCTCGGAGGCAGTGAATAGCCATGACAAAGGGTAAAAGATTTTTAATCGGCGGTGTCATCATACTCGCCGCGCTCGCCTACATCATCTACGGTGGCATGCAGCAGGCGCTGGTTTATTTCAAGATGCCGTCGGAACTGCGCGCCGAAGAAAGCGCGCTGAAGGGCAAGTTCGTGCGCATGGGCGGCATGGTGGTCAAAGGCTCAATGGAAAAAGATTTGCAAAATCTCACCTACAAATTCCAAATCACCGACGGCGGCGCCAGCTTCCCGGTCTATTTCAAAGGCGTGCCGCCGGATCTGTTCGTTGAAGGCAAAGGCGCCGTGGTCGAAGGCCGGGTCGAAAGCGACGGCGTGTTCCACGCCACCACGATCATGGCCAAGCATGCCGAAGACTATAGTCCCCACGCCGACGGCAAGCACCGCCAACAAAAGTTTTATTCCCGCCCAGGAAACCGGCGCCAAGTGACCGCGAGCATCGGTCATAGCTCGATCCTCATCGCTTTCGTCGCGGCGCTGATTGGGATCATGAGTCCGATCGTTGCCGCGCGCTCGGCGGGAGATCGCTTTCGCATGGTGGCGGGCTACGCGATCTTGGGCCAATTTGTTTTCGTCACAGTAGCCGCTGTCGCCCTGATCTATGGTCTGATCGCCACCGACTTCTCGATCAAGTACGTCGCCTTCAACACCACCCGTGCGACGCCGGTCTACTATCGCGTCACCGGACTGTGGGGCGCGCTTGAAGGCTCGCTCTTGCTCTGGGAATGGATACTGATCATCTTCGCCGGCATCGTCGCTTGGGTCTACCGCCAGCGCCACCATGAGATGATGCCCTGGGTGATCATGATCTTTTCCATCGTCTCGGCGTTCTTTCTTGGCGTCATCGGTTTCTTGTCCAATCCCTTTGAAACCGTATTTCCGATCCCGCTCGACGGCCGCGGTCTTGAACCCGCTCCTCGAAGACGCCAACATGATGACCCACCCGCCGCTGCTCTACACCGGGTTCGTCGGTCTCACGGTACCCTTTGCCTTTGCCATGGCGGCGTTGATCGTCGGCAAGTTGGATGATGCCTGGATGGTCAGCACCCGTCGCTGGACGATCACCGCGTGGTTTTTTTTGACGGCGGGAAATCTCGTCGGCGCCTGGTGGTCCTACCATGTGCTCGGCTGGGGCGGTTATTGGGCCTGGGACCCAGTGGAGAACGCCGCCTTCATGCCCTGGCTGCCGGCCACCGCCTTTTTGCATTCGATCCAAGTTCAAGAGCGCCGGCGCATGCTCAAAGTGTGGAATCTGGCGCTGATCATCGTCGCCTTCAGCCTGACCATCTTCGGCACATTTCTCACCCGCTCGGGAATCATTTCATCGATCCATGCTTTTTCATCGGGCCCGGTGGGCGGTTTCTTTCTTGGATTTTCTGGCGTTTATTTTATTAGGCTCCTTCGGCCTGCTCGCTTACCGCGCCGATCTATTGAAAGAACAGCCCGAGCTCGATTCCATGGTCAGCCGTGAGTCGGCCTTCTTGCTCAACAACATCGTATTGGTGTCGGCGCTGTTCACGATCTTTCTCGGCACGATCTTTCCGCTGATCTCCGAAGCCGTCGCCGGCACTCAGGTGAGCGTCGGCGCGCCCTATTTCAACTCGGTCACGGTGCCGTTGTTTCTCGTCCTAGTATTTCTCATGGGGGTCGGACCGATGATCGCTTGGCGGCGCGCCTCATGGGATAATCTACAGACGGAACTTTCTCTGGCCCGCCGCTACGCTCGCTAGCCTTCGGTTTGTTGTTATTTGTTTGGAAGGTGAAAGACTTTCTGCCGCTTTTGGGCTTTACCCTACTCGCCTTCGTCGTGTCCTCGATCCTTTATGACACCGCCCTCGCGCTGCGCGCACGCAAGCGCATCGCCGGCGAAGGTATCCTGCGCGGCCTGATTACCCTGACGCGGCGCAACCAACGGCGCTACGGCGGCCTGGTGGTCCATCTCGGCGTGGTCTTGATCATGATGGGCATCGCCGGCTCGATGACCTACAGCAGTGAAAAAGACGCTACGCTCGCGGTCGGACAATCCCTCGATATCGGCAACTACAAGGTGCAATTCGAAGGGCTCAAGGGCTCGCAGCAGCCGACGCATTTCCGCGTCGAAGGAGCCTTTCGCGTGTTTCACAATGGCAGCGACGAAGGCATCGTTACCCCGGCGCTAAAATTCTTTCCAACCCAGCAGTCCCCCATCGGCCGCGCCGTCCATCAGAGCAGCTTGAGCGAAGATATTTATTTGATCCTCTCCGGCTTCAGTGAAGTGAACCGCAACCAAGCCACGCTCAAAGTCCTGGTTCGCCCGCTGGTGATCTGGATGTGGATCGGCGGTTTCGTCATCGCCTTTGGCACGATCATCTGCCTGATCCCCATGGGAAAAGCCAAACTGCAAGAAGACTGACCATGCCCGCCCCACAGTTTGTCTGTAATTTTGAATTTGCAATTTGGAATTGCCCATGCCCGTACGTCGCTTAATCATCACAGTCGCCATCATCGCGCCAATCTTGGCGCTGTTGGCGTTCGGCTTTACCCGCGACGCCAAGTACATCAAGTCGCCGCTGCTGGCCAAACCGGCGACGCCGTTCTCGGTCACCCTTTATGACGGCAGGAAGGTTACGCTGGAAGATTACCGCGGCAAGGCGCTGTTTCTAAATTTCTGGGCGTCGTGGTGTGCGCCCTGCCGCGCCGAAGCCCGTGATCTCGAAGCGGCCTGGCAAAGGGTCAAAGACAAGAACATGGTGTTTCTCGGCGTCGCCTTGCAGGATCTCGACGACAACGCCAAAGCCTTTTTGCAAGAATTCAATGTCACCTATCCCAACGGCCGTGACGAGTCCGGCAAGATCGCCGTCGACTACGGCACCTGGGGCATCCCGGAAAGTTTTTTCATCGACCCGCAGGGTCGCATTACCTATAAGCATGTCGGCGCCATCCGCGCCGCGCTGGTGTTGACCAAACTCGACGAAGCGGCCAAAGGCATCGCCAGCGCCCAGGAGGGCCGCGGCGATTATCAGGGAGCGCGCTGACGACGATGCGCTATCTTAAGTTGTTGCTCATTTGTCTGTTCTGGGTCGTGTTCCTCCAACCGCTCCATGCGGCGTCCAACGACGAGATCGAAGACCGCACCCGGGAGATCTCAACCGAACTGCGCTGCGTCGTCTGTCAAAATCTTTCCGTCGCCGACTCGCCGTCGGAGATGGCCCAGCAGATGCGCGCCATCGTCCGCGAGCAAGTCCAAGCGGGCAAGAGCACCGAGCAGATCAAAGAATTCTTCGTCTCCAAATACGGCGATTGGGTCTTGCTCAGACCCAAAACCACCGGCGTCAGCGCGCTGCTGTGGATATTGCCCTACGTCGTACTCGTTTGCGGTATTATTGCCGCGCTGTGGTTCATTCGCCGCTGGACGAAAAAAAAACCACCCGCCGAAGTTCCAACCCGCGAAAGCGTGGCCGCGAACCAAAGCACAGCGTGACTCGCTGCGGCAAGAATTCCAGTTGCCGGATATCGAAGACGAGACCGAGCGCGCCCAACTGCTGCGCGGGCGCGGCCATGTGCGCGACGAACTGAACGAGTTGGAGTTCGATTTTCAATCCGGCAAATTGTCGCAGGCCGATTACACGCAACTGCGACAAGAGATTGAAAGCAAAGGTGTCAGTGTGCTGCAACAACTAAGCCTCCTGCCCCCGGCGCCGAAAGTAAAGCCGCCAGACATGAGGGCTAAGGCGCAGAAAGACACGGTTGGGCAAAGCCGTTTCAAGCGCTGGCAACTGATCGGCGGCGGCGTGTTTCTCCTGCTCTTCGGTCTCACCCTTGGCGTCATGCTGACCCAATCGATCCGCCCGCGCCAGGGCGAAGGCGACACCATGACCGGTGATTTCATGACCGGCACGACGCCCATGAGTGGTGCGGCAGGCGCAGCCATGGCCGAAGGCAAACAAGCATTTCAACGCCAGGAATTTCCCAAGGCCATCGAGGCTTTCAAGAAAGTCCTCGGTGCCGATCCGGCTCATCCCGAGGCGCATAGCTACATGGGTTTCATTCTCATGCAGGCTGGCCATGGCGACGGCGCGCTCATGGCTTTCGATAAAGCCCTTGCGCGCGCGCCCAACTTTCCCATGGCGTTGTGGGGCAAAGGCATGGTGCTGTACCAGGACAAAAAAGATTTCGCCGGCGCTCGAGAAATTTTTGAGCGACTCTTGACAACTCGTGCCCCCGGCGAAGAACGAAACGAAATCACCAAGGTGCTCGCCGAAATCCCAGCCGCCGGCGCTGCGCCGAAAACGACACCGCCAGCTGCAACCGTCGGGGTCGGGCCAAACCATCTCCGGCACAATCACCGTCGATGCAAAGCTAAAAGATAAGATCGATCCCCAAGCCGCGCTTTTTATCATCGCCAGACCCGCCGGCAGCCCCGGCGGCCCACCGCTAGCCGTCAAGAAAATCGACAAGCCAACGTTCCCACTGCAATACTCCCTCAGCCAAGAAAACGTCATGATGCAAGGCACGCCGTTCACCGGCAAGATCAACCTCACCGTCCGTTTAGACAAGGACGGCAACCCGACCAGCCGCGGCGCCGGCGACATGACCGGAGAGTACAAGAAAAATCCCGCGGAGGTGGGCGTGAAGAACGCGGATATCGTGATCGATCAACTCATGCAGTAACCCTGCCTGTCCCTCCGGTGATGATCTGATCCGACGGACCATCAGGCGGAAGCTTTTTAGCGGAAAGGTGACTTGCCATGGCGGAATCTGATGTTTTACTGGACGCCTTCACACGGGTTTACGAATCGCTGCACCGCACCTTGGCCGATCTCACCGAAGCGGAACTAGTTCAAGAGCCGCAACCGCCCATCGGCTGGCTTGCCTGGCGGATTAGCCGCGTCATGGACAGCAACGTGTCGCGGCTTTCCGGCCGCGAGCAACTTTGGATCGGCGATGGTTGGGCCGCTCGATTCGGCATGCCGCCTTTGCCCGCCGATTTTGGCCGATCAGCCACCCACACACGCGAGCAAGTGCGAGTCTTTCGCGCCTCAGCGGAACTGCTACTGGCGTATCACGATGCGGCTTACGCGCAAATGAAGTCGTACCTAGAAACGTTATCCCCCGAAGAGCTAGCGCGGCAGCTCGACGAGCCCCGGTTTCAACCGCTGCCGACAGTCGCCGTACGCCTTGTCAGCGTGCTGGAGAATGCCATGACCAATCAAGGCCAAATCAGCTATTTGAAGGCCTATCACCGGCTTGGCGGCTGGTTTCCGCAGGAGGCCAAGAATCCCGCCAGCGTTCGCTAAAGAATGGTGTCATCTCGATGCTAAATTAATCTCCCATTCATGCGCGGGCTTCTGCTCGGCTTAGGTTATTTGCCAACCGCCGCGACCGGCAATCGTTTCAACCCAAGCGCGCGAACTGGCAATTAATCTTACTAACGGAGGAAAACCGTGGCTAAACCGACCGTGCGCCGTCAGATCAAGTATGTGCCATTGACCAAAGCGCAGTTTCGCGAGCGCTTCTTGGCGCGCTTCTACGACCCGGCCTTCGACGAAGTAAAGCCAGAACTGGAGAAGGTTTTCGAGAAAGCTTGGGACGGCTACATTGGCTACCGTAAGTCACCGCGCAAGCAACCCGCGGGTAAAGGCTTTGCCGATCCTAAATTCGAGCTGCCGATTGAATGGCTTGACACCCGCGTCAAGATTCACGCAGCCGAGAAACGCCATAGAGATCGGAAATCGGCGTCGCGGGTATTGATCGTCAACGGCTCGACCCGCAGCGAACACACCTGTCCAGGTGAAATTTCCAAAACCCGCCGCTTGGCGCAGCAAGCGCAAAAAACCATTGAATCCCTGCGCGGCTTCGAGGTCGACTTTCTCGATATTTCGACCCTCGCCGACGAGCCCTACAAAACTATTTTCCCGTGCAAGGCGTGCGTGTCGACGGCGCAGCCGCTCTGCCATTGGCCCTGCTCCTGTTATCCCAACCACGCCATGGGTCAGGTCAATGACTGGATGAACGAAATTTATCCGCGCTGGGCGGCCGCCCACGGTGTGATGATCCTCTGTCCGGTGCATTGGTATCAGGCTCCGGCGAGTTTGAAGCTGATGATCGATAGGCTCGTGTGCGCCGACGGCGGTAATCCCGATCCGACGACCACGAAAGGAAAAAATCCGCGATTGGCAAAACAGCTTGAGCTCAAAGGCTGGAGCTATCCCAAGCATCTCGCCGGCGGTGCGTTCTCGGTCATCGCCCATGGCGACGCCGCCGGCCCGGAAAATCTCCGCCGCATGTTGACCGATTGGCTCACCGATATGGAAATGGTTCCGGCGGGTCCGACGGCGCTGATCGATACTTGGGTCGGCTGGTACCAACCCTACGCCACCAGTCACGACGATCTCGACAAAGGCCTTATTCGCCGAAGTGAGCAACGCCGCGCTAGCGCTCGCCAACATGGTAAAACTTATTCGCACCGGTGATTATCACGCGCCGGACAAGAAGCTGCAGGATCCGCGAGAGAAATAGACGGCAGCGACGAAAATCAAGCGGCGGTTGTTTCTAAATGACACACTTACTTAACATTATATGAGTTAAGTGATCTAATTTTTTAGTTTTATCTTGAAGCACCCGACGGTGGATCACAACTACGGAGCAGCCACTGCCGCGTCAGCAAGCAATCACATCATCGCATCAGGATCGACGGAGCCGCTAGTTTCGCTCGCTTTTGCCTAACCGGCATTCGTTTTCATTCACCTCTACCACCAAAACCGGATCGTCGGCGTGACGCACGACCTTTTCGGTAACGCTGCCGAGTATCCAGCGTTGGATGCCGGAGCGGCCATGGGTCGACATGGCGATCACTGCGCCCGGCGCCGTCTGCGCGTAGCTGATTATTTCGTTGGCGGCGGCGCCTTCAATCGTTAGAATCGACACCGTCCGCACGCCCTCGCCAACCAGAGAATCTTCTTTCTCTTTGAGATAGGCGGCTGCATCGACCAAGGGCAAACCAGGGTAAGCAGAACGAATCATTTCTGCGGCAACGGCTGTGTACACTTGATCTGCCATCCTATTGAACGTCCCCTTTTAGGAGAATGACAGCCAAGCTGCCACGAACGCGGGTGCGCTGCCCGATCTTGCATGTCACGTCCCCTTTTTCGCTAGGCTCTGCAACAATGATCACACTCGGCCTCCATGGCGAGCCATCAAGCTGGCCCCACGTTGAAGAAATTCTAAGGATGGGAACGGGTTAACGTCGCTTTCCTAAACTCTAGAGTGACTTACCGCAAAGTAACCCCACGAGTTAGTAATATCGATAGCCAAACATGCGCTTGGGCGTTTACGCTAAGATTGGCGCGCGGCTTGCTTAGTTATACCGATGCGCAGTGATAAACGACTAGCAAAAAGCAAAAGGAGATGTCCCTGAACATGGCCCCGACAACCCCCTGGTCAGCAACCCCGTCAGGCAGCGAACAAAACGGTTTGGCGAAGAAGAACTTTAAGTCGGTGCCGGAACAGTACAAAGTGTTATCCGACACCAAATACCACAAGATCGTTGCCGACTTGGAAGCCATTCTGTTGGATATCAGTACCGACGGCGTAGGCATCAACACTCCGGACGGTAGGATCAGCGAGTCGACGCTCAAGAACTGGGCGGAGTCACTGCGCAATGCGCTGCAGACCCTGTCAAAGTCCCAGTAAACCAGACCGCTTTAAAGAAATCATCGGACTCTGGATCCCCCCTTTGGCTATGCGCGCTCGGCGTGGGCGGGTGTCATCGGGCAGAGAACATTTCGCCGTCTGGAGGACCGTCAAAACATCGACGTTGTCCGCTAATCCCAACGTCCATGCAAGGTAGTCCAAGGCCAAGCGCGTTAGAAAAAGCTCCGGCCTCTCCCAATCGGAGCGGTAAAAATCCAATCCCTTGGCTGATCGTTTCAACGAAACGCAAGTGTCCAGCAGTAGATGACCGTGGCGACTGCCACGGTGCCGCAGGCCCATTGGATACGTAATCCGGGCGCACGCGGCGCAATCAAACCGATGAGTAATCCAAGGACAGCGCCAACCAGGAGACCGAAAAGATGAGCCCAGATATCAACGCGCTGTCCACTACTCCCGAGCATTCCGAGAAGGGCAAGAGCCGCGGCCACCGGCAGCCAAGCGCGCCACCTGCTTAAAGCGTTACGGCGTCGCCGTGTCAGCCCGAGGCTGCCAAGCAAACCGACCGCGCCAAAAACCGCCGTGGAGGCGCCGACCGAGACATGGGCCGAACCGTGCAGCAAGGCGTTGACAAGATTGCCGCCCGCGCCGGCCAGCAGGACGAGAGCGCCACCGAGCCCTGCACCCACCATGCTAAATACGGCACCAAGAAATAACCCAGCAGCGATGCCGTTGCTCAATACGTGGGCAACATCGGCATGGAGCGTGAGAGCGGTCACCGTCCGCCAAAGCTCACCTTGAAGTATCCGCTCGGCGTTGGCGGCACCGCGCGCAAACCAAGACAGTGCCGCCAGCCATTGAACCGTGATGGAATAAAATATCAGCAGCGTCACCCCAACCGCGACGCCGGCGACCAGGCTCCCCGACTCCATTGGCTCGACTCGCTCCGCTCGTTTACCCGGGTTCTCGCGATCGTATGCCAAGAGACTGGCAAACGCTCTGTCTACCTCTGCTTCCGGCACGCTGAGAATGACGCCATCCGGTGTCCGCCGAACGATCGGTGACAGCCCCTGAGTCAGCAGCACGAGTTCCCACTCCTCGGCCAATTGGTGATCCCCCGTGACGCGCAGGTTAGTTTGCGAATCTTGGTTCATTGACTGAGTTGCCAAGTCAGCGAATTGTTCGAGTCATCGTGTTCACCGGATCTACGGTGAGTTCTCAGATGTTTTTAATAGGCGGCGGGGTTAAAGGCCACGCGCGCGAAGTGACTTCGTTTAATGTACCAGCGCAATCGCCGTTAGCGGAAACCAAATCGGCTAAGCAGGTTGTACGGTTAGATTCATACCGTGGGGAAGAAAAACCAATAAACTAAGACCAGGCCCAAATCATCGCAGGTAGTCGCAACTAGCGAAACGGATGCGGTCGTTGGTTCACCGCGCTATTTTCATTGGACGGTGAGCCACAAGGCAAAACTTGATCCTCATGACTTTCCGCAAAACCTTCCGTCTGCCTTGCATAAAAGTACGCTCAATATTCCGGCGGCGCCGGTTTCACCACCTTTTTTACTTCCTCAGCCGTGGCGTTAGTCGCATCACGAGCGCCCTCACCAATTGCGCGAGTGGCATCCCGGGTATCATGGCCGATCTCCCGGGTAATATCCCGCGCTCCATGACCGATTTCTTTGGTGACATCGCGGGTCGTGTGGCCAACCGTTCGACCAGCTTCTTTAAATTGTGCGCAAGCCGGCAAGACACCACAAAGAGCCAACGCTAATACTATTTTAACCGCAAGATTGAACATTTATCCTCTCTTTTCGGGACTCCCAGCTGTGCAATTAAGTATACCAGCTTTCGCGATTTGTCGAAGAGGCGGCATGACGAAATCATCAAAACAGATCGGTCGTATCATCTACCGCCGACTACCGCCGACGAACAAGACGGGTGAGTACAAGAAGAATCCGGCGGAGAAAGAGGAGATGAATGCCGCTGTCGTGCTGGACCCAGTGATGCGGCAATACCGGCAGGCCGGGAAATAACGCGACCCTTAGAACCCTTGCCCGGTCCCTCGCTGTGCTCGGGATGAAAGGAATAGGAGATTTTCGCGTTACGGCGTAGTCTCTTGCATGAGGGGAACAGGGTGAGGGTATGTAAACTTAATTATAACCGTCGCGATAGAATTATTTCAGGATATCCTTCAACCGCCCCACCAATCCCGGCTCTAACTGCAACACAGCCAGCACGCTCTTGGCCAGATCTTCGCCATTAACCGGATTGATTTCGATATTGCCCTTCTTCGCCTCGGCGACGAAATCGCCGTCGGCGAGGGTGTCCATGAAAGCTTTGCGCAGAAGCTGGACGCGTTCTTTTGGCGTGTTGGGCGGCAAGACAAAGGGGCGCACAGAGGCGCCATGGGCGAACGTCACTGCTTGCATCAGCTTCCTCGCCTCTTCGTTTTTCACCAAGTCGCCTGCCAGCGGATATTTGGTCAGCTCCGGGTGTGACTTGAAGGCGACGTGGAGCAGGATATTTAATTGTCCCGAGTCCATCTCGTTGCGCCAGGTCGAGCGCGTCGATTGCCAGGAGTTACCGATGCCGTGAATCTCGCCATTATTAAACGCCAAGCGGATATCCGCCGTGCCTTTGTAGCCGGCGACGATTTGAATCGGCACGCCAAATACCTCGCGCACCATGGCGGGGATGTCGTCGGTGCCGGCGCCGAACCCAGCGCCGCCAAACTTTACCGCGGTCTTAGCAGCCTGCCATTGCTGCATGCTCGTGATACCGGAAGCTTTCGAAACACCGATGATAAATACGTCCTGCGCCGGGGCGCCGACATACTCGAAATTGCGCGCGTCGAACTCGATGCCCGGTTTGCCAAGTAGCTGCTGCAAAAACAACCCGCCGATGAAATGGCCAACCGTCAAGCCGTCCGGTTTGGCGACTTTGTACATGTGATTGGCCGATATCATGCTGCCCGCGCCGCTCATATTGTCGACGGCGATGGTTGGGTTGCCTGGAATATGCTTGCCCAAATGACGCGCCAAAAGCCGCGCATAGGTATCGTAGCCGCCGCCGGGCGGAAAGCCGACGATGATGCGCAGTAGTTTGCCGCGGTAAAACTGATCCTGCCCCAACGCGCCACTCGCGCTATTAACCGTACCCGCAACAAGTATCAGCAATAGTAGTTTCGTAATCATGCCGGCCCCGACGCATTGAACCTTTGAACTTTTGAACGATTCTTACCGTCCCTACGGCACGAGAATCTGCTTCATCTTCGCCGCGAAGGCCGTATCGATCTTGTAGAGACCGTGAACGATTCCTTCTAACTCCTCGCCGGTAACATACTCGACGACGAAGTTCGCCTTCTTCGCTTCGGCGAGCAAGTCGGCATCCTTGAGCACATCGGCAAACGCTTTTCGCAATATCTCCACCCGCCCTTTTGGCGTCCCGGGCGCCAGGAAATATGGCCGCGCCGAATAGGCGAGATCGTAGGCGCCATGTTTGATCAGCTTTTTTGCTTCATCGGTTTTCGCGTAGTCCATCGCTGAAGCGACGGCGGCCAGCTCCGGATGCTTCTTCGGCATGACTTGAATGATCGGATTGACTTCGCCGGACTCGATCTGTTTGCGCCAGGTGGTTTTGTAGGAATCCCAGGACAGGCAACTGCCGGCCAGCTCGCCGCTCTCGGTCGCCAGGCGAATATCCGAAGTTCCTTTATAACCGTCGATCACGCGAATCGGCAGGCCAAGTGCCGCCTGCAACACACGTGGTAAGTCGGACGCGAATCCGCCGGGACCGACGCCGCCGAAACGCACCGGCTCCTTGGCTGCGAACCACCGGTCCACCGATGTGACGCCGCTGGCTTTGGCAATGGCACAGACTAAGTGATCCACCGCCGGCGCGCCGAGATATTCGAATTTCTTGCCGTCGAACTCGATGCCCTTGGCGCCCATCACCTGCTGCAAAAACAAACCGCCGGAGTTGTTGCCGATGGTCAGCCCATCCGGCTTGGCCTGTTTGAACATGTAGTTGGCGTGAATAAACCCACCGGCGCCGGTCATATTATCGACGACCACAGTCGGATTGCCGGGAATATATTTGCCAATATGGCGCGCGATGGTGCGCGAATAAGTGTCATAACCGCCGCCCGCGGAGAAAGCGACGATCAATCGGATAGTCTTCCCCCGGTAAAATCCGTCGTCGCTGGTTGCGGCGTAACTGACTTCTGCGAGACAAACCGATACACAGGCTAACAACAGAAAGCTTTTCATCAATATCCGCTCACCCATTACTTCATCACTCCACTACTCCAACGCGCCGGCTCGTCCTAGGCGAAGTTTTTGTAGATCGCATCGGTCTTCGCCGCCATGATGAAATCGTTATGATGCAGGTTCTTGATTTTGTGCGTCCACCAGGTGACGGCGACTTTGCCCCACTCGGTGGTGAGACGCGGATGGTGCCCTTCCTCTTCGGCGGCGGCGCCGACGGCATCGGTGAAAGCGATGGCATCTTTGAAGTTTTTGAACTTGTACAGGCGGTCGAGTTTGGGAATGCTGTCTTCGCTGATAATCTGCCAGTCGGGAACTTTGGGATGCAGCTCTTTGATTTCATCCTCGGTCACCGACGGCGCGCCAACCCGGCACGCGACGCATTTCTGTTCAGTCAGCTCTTCCATGTCAGGCTCCTTTTAAGAAATTCCTTTTCACCACAAAGAGCATGAAGGTCGGAATAATTCTGTCCGAATCTTCGTGTCCTTCGTGGTGAAACCTCTTAGTCATCTTTAATCGTGAACTCAAAAATTCGGCATCACCTCGTCGGCAAAGCGCTGCATAGCGTCCTTGACATCGGTGTTGCGGCATGGTGCCGATGTTGAACCAACCGAGGAGCTGCGTCGCGCCGGTTCGCTCGCATAAGGACTTCAGTTTCTCCACGGCGAACTGGAGCATCGCCGATGACCGCGTGTTTTTCGCAGACCGTGTCGTAGCCAACCATTGCGCCCGCCGCCGTGCGCAGAGCGCGCCGGCAGCTCGACGCCGCGTCGATTGAGCCAATCGGTGTAATCCAACCGCAGGTCGAGAATGGTCTTGAAATAGCTCATCACGCCGCCTTCAGCGCGCGCTTTGGCTTCGCCGGTGGTCTTGGCGATATGCATGGGCACCAGCAAGCCGAGCGACCGGCTTTTGCGGTCATGGCCATGCTTTTTTAATCCCGCCCAATAGGCGTCGGCGAACTCGTAAACTTGATCGGGCATGCGCGTATGGATCGGCAGAAAAATATTCACCCCCAGCCGCGCGCCGACTTCGACGCCGTCGAGAGAGCTGGTCGCCATCCAAAACGGCGGCAGCGGCTTTTGCACCGGCTTGGGATTGACAATCACTTCGGGGATTTGAAAAAACCTGCCGTTGTGAACCAATTTTTCGTCGGACCAAGCCTTGCGGATCACTACCATCGCCTCGGCCATGACCTCATGGGTCGAATTGTGATCGGCGCCGAAACACTCGTAAGCCCGGCTATGCGGATGACCGCCGCCACAGGCGAACTCCATGCGCCCGCCGCTGACCAGATCCAACATCGCCGACTGTTCCGCCAGCTGCACGGGATGATGCACCGGCAAAGTGTTGACGGCGACGCCGAGGCGCAGTCTTTTGGTCCGTTGCGCCACGGCGCCCAGCGCGACGTAAGGCGCCGACATCAAGGAAAACTTCGGCTGACAATGGATCTCGGCGACCCAGTAAGTGTCATACCCAAGGCGGTCGGCCAGTTCAGCCTGCTCCATGAACTCGGCCAAGCGTTGCAGTGGCGATGAACCTTCGGGACATTGGATTTCCGTAAACAGGCTGCATTTCACGATAAAATTATTCCTCTCTTTATTACGATGATCGACAGGGTTTACGGATGAATATTCCTCCCGCCAGGGCGCAAAGGCGTCACCTTGGGAATCGTTGTCATTTCGGCCGCAGGGAGAAATTCTTTATGGCTCCCTCGGGTTCGCTCTGCTGACGCCATCGACCCATCACCTTTTCGCGTTTGCGGGAGATATTTCGAGTGTCGGTTATAGTTTGGCTCAACCCTTGTTTCTTTTTTCGTTGGCGCTAACGACGCGATCGGCCGCGGCGGCTAACTGTTGGGTGATCGGCGTGTCGGTATTGAGCAGCCGTGCCAGTTCAGCTACTAGCGGAATATCTTTGTTCAAGACATTGCGCCCGGACCGGGGCAGCGGATCATTGCCCGAAGGATCAAAGGTGCGCTGCCACCGATTGAGCACGCTGTCATGGCCGATGCGCCGCATCATTTCCAAAGCTTTGGGATAAGGAATGCCGCCGGCGATGCCAATGCGAATCGCTTCATCGACGATTAGCACCTCGGCGCCGCCGAGCATATTCTTGATCAACTTGCCCACGGCTCCCGTGCCCACCGGCCCCATATGAAACACTTCCTGGCTCATCTTGAGCAGATGGGGCTTGGCGCGCTCGACTAAGTCATCCGCGCCGCCGACGACGAAACTAAGTTTTCCGGCGCGCACAGTGTCCGGCACACCGGTCATGCAGGCGTCGACGACGTGAATGTCTTTGGCGCGCGCCGCGGCTTCGACGGTCTTGACCGTCTGCGGCAAAATCGAACTGTGGAGCAGCACCAAAGTCCCGGACGCCGCCGATTCGATAACCGCGGCCGGACCGATCATGCAATCGAGGATATCCTGATCCGTACGCACAACCACGTCGATGAGGGTGGCGCGCTGGGCAACTTCCGCAACACTGGCAACTGCGGTAAAGCCGAGCTTGCGCGCATCCTCCAGCGCCGGCGCATGGGCATCGTAGCAGACCACGTCGCCGACACCGGCCAAATTGAGCCGCTCCAACAGCGCCAAACCCATGGCGCCAGTACCGATCATGCCTACTTGTTCCATCTCATCTTCCCGCGCCGCAGCGCTTCAAGCCTGACGCTCTTTGCGCTGGCGCAGATAGGTACGCAGAAAATAATGTTCAAAGGAGCCCATGGTATGTTCTTCGATACGTGTCTTGCCGCTGCGATCCATGAACTCCAGATACAAAATCCCTCCGCCTCGCCGCAGCGACACGATCGCCATGGAACGGTTCTCAAGGTAGCATCCCACGGTACGCAGGGTTTGCGACAAGCGAAAGTAATCGGGAATCTGATTAGGGTCTCTGCGCATCGTCTCGCCGCGGATCTGGAGCCAAACAAGACTCTTCAGCGGGTAGTGAAGTTCAAAGCTGCGCTCGGTGCGGCCAACCTTTTGACCGCGGAGTTTGTCGAGCCAACGTTGCTCCAACCGCGCGACCCGTTTGCAGTGCAGGACGAATTCGCCCTCCTGCCATACCAGCCAAAAATCCTGCACATCGCGTTCTTCCAGAGATTGTCCGATGATGCGCAGGACTTGGGAATAAGACCATCCCTCAAACATAAGCTAATAAAACTCCACTACGAGCCCCAAATTTAGATAGCAAAATTCTCGCCACCGGCCAATGGCCCTTGCCCAGCTATTCAATCACTGGCACAGCGACACTGGTGCAGCGGTCGACCGTACCCCGACAATTACCCAACCAGATAGCAGCTATTGTTTGTAGAGTCGATCAATGAAGCCGGACTTTTCCAGCTCGGCGATCACCGAATTGTCGACGAACTGCTCGGACTTCGCGCTCTTGCCCGCCGGATGATTGGCGAAGTCGAGCATGGTTTGCACCGCCGGCAGCGATACATAAGGCGCGCGTTCCCAGGCGGTGAAGTTGGTCTTGTAGAAATCGTCCAAATCCTGCTTGTCGTCGGTCTTGGTGTACTTGGCGATTACTTGTTTCGCCGCGTGGATCATCGGCACGTTCTTCTCCGTGATATTGCCCAACTCTTTCAGTCCGGCGTGGCCCGCCTTGAGGGTCGTTCGGTGATGAGAAAATTCCCGCCTCGGCGGCGGCTGCAGCGCGTGAAACAAACGATCCAACGACTAAACTTAGTGCCAAGGCGGCCCCAAAGTTAACTCTGCCGCGTATCGGATTATCCTCGCGATCTGAAATTGTTTGGAAAGGAATCGGGCTGGTGCTCACCAACCCAGCGCGTACGCGACGCGGCGCGGATCGGCGCCGCCCAACCACGAACCATTGTCACGGTCGCGGACGATCACCTTGGCGCTACCGAAGGACCAACGGTCGACCACTGTGACTATGTGACCCTTGGCGCGTAAAGCATCGAGTGTCGCGCTCGGATAGCCGTCTTCCATGCGCAAGGCCTCGGGCAGCTGATCGCGCGGCGGCGTGCCGGGCATGTGGCTCCAGCGCGGCGCTTCGACGGCGGACTGCGGGTCCATGTCGAGGTCGACCAAGTCGTGAATGATCTGAAAGTTGGTCTGCGGCTGTTCGTCGGCGCCGGGGCTACCGCCCACGGCGAAAACTTCGCCGCCGCGAAACACCATGTATGTGTTGAGGGTGTGCGCTGGCCGTTTGCCGGGCTTGAGCGCATTGGCCTTGCTCGGATCGAGACCGAAACTGCATAACCGGTTGTTCATGATCACGCCGGTGTCACCGGCGATCACCCGCGAGCCGAAGGGCGCGAAGACGCTCTGAATGAACGAGATCGCGTTGCCATCGCGGTCGGTGGCGCAAAGATAAGTCGTGTCGCTGCTCTGATGACCCGCCGGCGCCGCGGGCCGGCGCAGGATTTCGTCGACGAGCAGACGCCGCTGCGCCGCATGCTCTTTGGAGATCAATTGGGCAATAATCTTGGCATCGCCAAACGCCGGATCTTCGAGATGCTTGATGCGATCCTCAAAAGCCAGCTTCTTCGCGGCGATTTGAAAATGCACCATCTCCGCCTGGCTCATGCTGCCATCGTGAAACGGCCAGGCCTCGGCGATGTTGAGCATTTCCAAAACCATGAAGCCTTGGGACACCGGCGGCTGCTCATACACGGTGGTATCGCGATAGGTGGACACCAGCGGCTCCCGCCACTGGCAAACCACCGGCTGCAAGTCTTCTTGGGCGAGCAGCCCGCCTTCGGCTTTGACCGTGGCGCAGATCTTTTCGGCAATCTCACCGGAATAAAAGCCGGCGCGGCCCTGGCGCGCGATCTTTTCGAAGACGCCGGCCAAGCCCGGTTGCACGAGAATCTTACCCGGCTTGGCCGCGCCGAAGGGCTGGCGATAATATTTGTCGACCCAAGGATAGTTCGGCGCCAACTCATGCACCGCTTCGGAGAATTCCAGAGAAATCGGAAAGCCCTCGCGGCCGATGCGCACAGCGTCGGCGGTCAAGCGCGGCAAATCCACGGTGCCGTATTTCTTGTGCAGTTCGAGCCAGCCATCGACGGCGCCGGGTACCGCGATGGCGAGCGGCCCGTATTGGGGAATGCTCTTTAAACCGCAGACGGTGAAACTCTTCGATGCTCGCCTTGGCCGGCGCCGGGCCGCTGGCGTTGAGCGCTTCGACCTTGCCGGATTTCTTCATCGACACCAGGGCGAACAGATCGCCGCCGGGCCCGCTCGTTTCGGGTTTAACCACCGCGGAGACGAAAGCCGCGGCGAGCGCGGCATCAACCGCATTGCCGCCTTCCTTGAGAATCTCGACGCCGGCGAGGGACGCCAGATAATGACCGGACGAAACCATGCCGTTCTGGCCCATGATCACCGGCCGGGCCGCTTTTTGAAACCTCATTGCGCTCCTAATCCAAGAATTTTAGCGGCATTGCCGCCAAGAATCTTTTGCTTGTCGGCGGCGTCGAGATCGAGGCCGTCAATTGCTTGCAGACTATTGCGCAGCAGGATGCAGCCCTCTTCCGGGCCATAGGGATAATTGGTTCCCAGGACCATCCGCTCCGGCGTGAAGAAATCCTTGACGCAACGCAGCGTCGACGCCGGATGATCCGCCGTGTCGACGTAAAAGCGCCGGAAGGAATCGAGCGGGTTCTCTTTCAAGCCGTACTTGTGGCGAATCTCCTCGGTGCGGCCGGTATAAATATTAATCGCCCGCTGGGCAAAGAACGCCAAGACGCCGCCGACATCGGCAACCACCCAGTTGATATCCGGAAAGCGCTCCAGCACTCGGCCATAAACCAACCGGGTCATCGCCACCGTGCAATCGTAGGCCCAGCCGAAGATCAGAGTCGGCATGATGTCGATGCCGCTTGAAGCCGTCGCTAGCGGCGCGGTCGGATGGATATAAACGGGCAGTCTATATTTAGCCAGCCGCTCATAGATCGGAAACAGTTCTTCGCGGTCCAAAGCCTGGCTGTTGAGATTGGCGAAGCCAGCGAAACCGCGCAAGCCCAACTCGTTGACCGATCTTTCCAACTCGTCAAGCGACGCCTTGATACTACAAGTCGGCAGGGTGAAGAAACCGATGAAACGTTTCGGATGCTGACGCGCGATGGCGGCGATGGCGTCGTTGGCGATGCGGGCGATTTGAACCGCGCCCTTGCCCTCGAAACGGTCCGCCCCCGGCGCCGGGATCGTCAGCACATGGATGTCGATACCATGCTGATCCATATGCTGTAAGCGGCGTTCGATGTTCTGCCCTTGCAGCGTACAGGTGTTGATCCGGCAGGCGAGTTTCTTGTCATAAAAATAGGTCATGCCGCTATTCGGATCGGGCGCTTCGACAATCACCGCGCCGTCGAGACGCTTCATCTCGGCGAGATAGGCCTCGGGAAAAACATGGGCTTGGAAATCGATGATCATGCTAAAGCTGCCGCTCCTGAAAAGCTATTCTATAAGCCGTATAACGCGCGCGCGTTGTCGTCGAGAATCCGGTTCACCACCGGGGTCGGAATCGTCCCGTCTTCTTTGAGTTTACGCAGCGCCAGAATCTCCGACGAAGTATCGTTGTGGCCGTAATCGGTGCCGATCACCAGCATGTCGTCGCCGGAATATTTTAGCACGTAGGGCAGGTCGTCATCGGTCTGGCAGGCCACCCAGATTTTGTTCTTGCGCAGCACTTGAGATTTGTCGATCTTGGCGCTGCCGCTGCGCTCGAAGCGCCGGGCGTAATCGTGAATCGCGTAGGGCACCCACTGGGCGCTGACCTCGATAAACGCCCATTTGGTCTTGGGAAATTTTTCCGGAATCTTGTAGAAAGATCAGCGAATGAAACGAACCGACCACGGCGAGCTTGAAACGGTTGAAGCCGCACTCGTCGGCGAAATAATCATGCACGGCAAAACTGCCGGTGGCAGAATGCACGCACACCGGCAGGTCGAGTTTGCCGGCTTCCTCGTAGAGCGGATAAAAATAGTCATCATGCAGCCGTTTGTCGCCTTCGAGGCCGCGGATAAAAATGCCGCAGGCGCCGTTTGCCTTGGCGAAGCGCGCTTCTTCCAAGGCTTTGTCCATGGACAGCAACGGCAACACCGCCACCCAACGGAGCCGCTCGGGAGCTTTTTTCCAGATATCGACAAGCCAGCGGTTGTAGCTGCGCGTGACCCCGAGTTCGACCTCCGGACGGCGCGTAAACGGCCGGAGGAAAACCGTCGGATATAACACTTGGATATCGATATTGAGCTCGTCCATATGGCGAAGGCGGGCGTTGATATCCTCCATCTCGCGCGCTTCACGGGAAGTATCGGCGCCGACGTTGCGCGCTTTGCCGAGATAGGTGCCGTCGATCAACCAGGATTCACCGCCCGAGCTTGGGTCGTTGGGTGTCGGGACGATCCGAGGTTTGAGCGACCGCTCAGACTCCAACATGTAATCCCAGGTATGTTCGGTCTCGAGCACATGGGCATCGGAATCGATCACTGCCATCGTCAAAGTCCTCCTAAGCGAGATTTTGCGCCGCCGCTGTTTGGATTCACACCGGCTTTCTCGGTTTTCGAACCGACCGAACTATTGCAGCGCTGACAGGTGTAGTCGTACATCTCACCGTCGGGTAATACCAGCAATAAACGCTGGCGCACCGGCATCGCCTGGCCGCACTTATTGCAGTAGAGCAAACTGGCATTGAATTGACCGTAGGATTCTGCCATCAGGACACTTAACCGTGGGCCTTGATGCCACCGTCGTGTTCGGCCATCTTGCGCGCGCTTGCTTCCTTAACGACTCTCTCCGCCAAATGCGCCGGCATCTCTTCATAGTGTGCGAACTCCAGGTGAAACTCACCGCGGCCACTGGTGATGGCGCGTAGATCGGCGGCGTACTTGAGCACCTCCGCCATCGGCACTTTGGATTTGATGACCTGGGTGTGGCCCTTGGTCTCCATACCCACCACCTTGCCGCGCCGGCTGTTGAGATCGCCGATGACGTCGCCCATGCATTCGTCGGGCACCGACACTTCCATATTCATGATCGGTTCGAGCAGCACCGGTTTGGCTTTCTCGACGGCATTTCTAAATCCCATGGACGCGGCGATTTTAAACGCCATATCCGAAGAATCGACATCATGATAGGAGCCGTCATAGAGCGTCGCCCTAACATCGACCATGGGATAACCGGCCAGGTAGCCGCCCGCCATCGCCTCTCTAATCCCCTTCTCCACCGCCGGGATATAATTGCGCGGGATCGCGCCGCCGACGATCTTGTCGACGAATTCAAAACCGGCGCCATGGGGCAGCGGTTCGACTTTGATCCAGGTATCGCCAAACTGGCCGTGGCCGCCGGTCTGTTTTTTTTGTCGGCCTTGGGCGCTGGCGCTGCCGCGAATGGTTTCTTTGTACGGCACCTTGGGCGCTTTGAGCACGACCTCGGCGCCATATTTGCGTTTCAATTTCTCGACGGCGATTTCAACATGCTGCTGGCCCATGCCGGATAAAATAAAATCGCGGGTCTCCTCGTCGCGATGCAGTTCGATGGTCTGATCTTCCTCGCGCATGCGGTGCAAACCATTGGGCAGCTTATCTTCGTCGGCTTTGCTCTTCGGTTCCAAGGCAAAGGAAATGTTGGGCGTGAAGTGCACCGGTCCGTCGTATTGAATCGGCGCCTTTTCGTCGCACAGCGTATCGCCGGTGGCGACGTCCTTGAACTTGGCGACAGCAACGATCTCGCCGGCCAGTGCTTCCTTGACCGCCTCCTGCTTCTTGCCTTCGAGGCGAAATATATGGCCGACCTTTTCGCGAATTTGCCGGTTCGGCACATAGGCCGTCAGGTCGGAGGTGAGCTTGCCCGAGAGCACGCGCAGGATCGACAGTTTGCCGGCGAACGGATCGATCACGGTCTTAAATACATAGGCCGAAAACGGCGCGTCGGGATCATGTTTGCGCGTAAGCGTTTCGCCGTTCGCCGGATTCTTGCCTTCAGACGCCGTCTCATCGAGAGGCGCAGGCAAATAGTCGATTACCGCATCGAGCAATTGCGCTACGCCGATCTGGCGCAGCGGCGCACCGAACAGGATCGGAAACGCCCGCCGCTCCCGGGTGGCGTCACGGATGGCCTTTTTCATTTCATCGATAGAAAACTCTTTACCGTCGAGATACTTCTCGATCAACGCGTCGTCGAGTTCGGAAATCTCCTCGATCAATTTCTCGCGCCACTCGTCCGCCTCCTCCTTGAGCTCGGCGGGGATATCGGCTTCGGCATATTTGCCCGTGTCGCCCTCGTAGATAAACGCCTTCATCGACAAGAGATCGACGACTCCCTTGAAGCCGAGCTCGGTTCCGATCGGCATCTGCAAGTAAAGCCCCTTGGCTTCCAGAGTTTCCAGCATGGGGGCGATGCGTTCGCGGATATTGGCCTGCTCGTGATCCATCTTACTGACAAACAACAAACGGCTCACACCCTCGTCATTAGCGCGCGCCCATAAGCGCTCCGATTCGACACGCACGCCGACGCTGGGATTGAGCACGAACACGGCAACGCCCATGGCGCGGATGCTGTTGACCGAGTCGGCCAGAAACGCCGCGTAGCCCGGCGTGTCGATCAACGTGATGCCATGTTTCTTCCAAGCCAAGGAGTGAAACGCCGTCGAGATCGTGACCCGATGTTTGATCTCTTCCGGCTCATAATCGAGCACCGAAGTGCCGTCTAGGACCTTGCCCAGCCGCTGAGTCGCCCCCGCGGCAAACAACATCGCCTCGCCTAAAGAGGTCTTCCCTGAACCTCCCTGACCCAGGATGCCGACGTTACGCAGTTTATCGAACTCGGTTGCAGCCATAAAAAGGATTCCTCCTTACAAATTCTGCCGGTTGACTATTTTCGTTATTGCCTCGTTACTGCATTCCTTTCATGGATGATGCGCAGGCCGTCAAGAGTTAAAAATTCGTCGACCTCGTCAATGGTCGCGCACTCCGACGCCACCAACGGCGCCAGGCCGCCGGTGGCGACGACCTTGACCCGGACGTTCTGCTCCTTTTGAATGCGCTTGACCAGGCCGTCGACCAGCCCGACATAACCGTAGAAAATTCCCGCCTGAATCGAATTGACGGTATTGCGCCCGACCACCTCTTTGGGCTTGATGATTTCGATGCGCGGCAGCTTCGACGCCCGCTGCACCAGCGCTTCGAGGGAAATCGACAGGCCGGGCGCGATCGCGCCGCCGATGTATTCGCCTTTTGGGGAGATCAGATCGATGGTCGTAGCCGTGCCGAAATCGACGACGATGCAAGCGTCACGATATTTTTCGTAGGCGGCGATTCCATTGACGATGCGGTCGGCGCCGACATCCTTGGGGTTCTCGTAAAGAATCGGCATGCCGGTTTTGATTCCGGGGCCGACGAAGAGAGGCTCGCGATCGAAAAACCTAGTGGCGAATTCTTGCGTCGTGGTGAGCATGGGCGGCACCACGCAGGAAACCGCGATGGCCGAGATTTGCGCGCAGCGAAAACCGCCATGCTCGACCAGCTGGGTTAAGATTACGCCATACTCATCGGCGGTGCGTTCCGCTTGGGTCGCCAAGCGCCAGTGGGTGATGAGTTTCTTGCCTTCATAGAGGCCAAGAACGATGTTGGTGTTACCGATGTCGATGGCAAGCAGCATGAAGTGCGTGTCAATTCTCCGCTAAAATTACATCGCCGGCGAGAATTCTGTGCGCGACGCCGCCGTCATCAACGATTATCAGGGCGCCATCGCGATCGATGCCTCTGGCAGTTCCGGTGGTCACTTGATCGAGCAACTCGACCCGTACGCGCCGCCCGCGCCAGGCGAAATAACTCTCCCAACGGGCCGCCAAAGCATCGAAGCCAGCTTGTTCAAGCTCTCCATAACACCGCTCGATACCTTGAATCAATCGTTGCAGAAAGCTTTCCCGCTGCACCGGCCGGCCGGCCGCCTCCAGCACCGAAGTGGCGCGCCGGCGAATCTCCTCCGGCATCGCCGAACAAGCGTAGTTGAGATTGACACCGATGCCCAAAATCACGTATTCCACGCGCTCGGCCGAGCACGCCGCTTCGGTGAGTATGCCGGCGAGTTTTTTGCCGCCGATGAGAATATCGTTGGGCCATTTGATCGCGGGCTTCTCCGGGACGAATCCCTCGACCACTTCAGCCAGGGCTACCGCCGCCATCAATGTAATCTGCGCCACATGGGCCGGGGAAAGTTTCGGACGAAGTAAGATCGAGACGTAGAGATTGGCGAAAGGTGGCGATTCCCAGCGCCGCCCCAAGCGGCCGCGCCCTTGGCTCTGGGATTCAGCGACCACCACCTCTCCCTCGCCGGCGCCAGACTCGGCGCGCTCCTTGGCGTAGCTGTTAGTCGAACCGATCTCGGGAAAATAGTGAATGATAGTAGCCAAGCGGCTGGCGCCCAGGCCCTGGGTAATCTGGGCAATGTCGAGGGAGCCTGGCTCGGTATCCTGCGCCGATGAAACCACCTTGGGCTCAGACATTCATGGTGATTTTCATGTTGAAGTCGACCACCGGCGCCGAATGGGTGAGCGCGCCGGAGGAAATAAAATCGACACCGGTTTCCGCGACTTGGCGAATCGATTCCAAAGTAATGCCGCCCGAAGCTTCGACGCCGGCCCGCTTGTTAATTAGCTTCACCGCTTCGGCCATCTGCGCCAAGTTCATGTTGTCGAGCATGATGACATCGGCGCCGGCATCGATAGCTTCCTGCACTTGTTTTAGATTGCCCGCCTCGACTTCGACTTTGGCCATGAACGGCGCGTTGCGGCGCACCGCTTTCACCGCTTCGGCGATGGAGCCGGTGGCTTCGATATGATTATCCTTAACCAGGGCGGCGTCATAGAGACCGATGCGATGATTGGTGCCGCCGCCCATGCGCACGGCGTACTTCTGTAAGGTTCGCAGACCCGGCGTGGTCTTGCGCGTATCGAGGACTTTGCAGGGAAAACCTTTGACCGCATCGACCAACTTTCTTGTCAAAGTAGCCGTGCCAGACAGTTGTTGCAAGAAATTCAGCGCCGTGCGCTCGCCCAGGAGCAACGCGCGCACCGGTCCAATGACTTCGGCGACCACAGTACCCGACTTCACTGGACTGCCGTCTTTGACCAGCAAACGAACCTCGACTCGATGATCGATGAAATAAAAAATCCGGTCGAGCAGCACCAAACCGGCGGCCACGCCGTCCTTCTTGGCGCGGAACAGTCCCTTGCCCCGCGCGTCGGCCGATATCGTCGCCATGGTGGCCAGATCGCCGGCACCGATATCTTCGTCCAGCGCGTCGCGAATCAACCTTTCAATCTGTGGGCTGACATGGATGTCCATAAAATTAATTCCTTCCCGCTTGGAGATCGTCGATCTTCTCTAAGCTCGAACGCAGCATGCGGAGCTTTTCGTCGAACTGGACGGCCTTGTCCCGTTCCTTTTGGATCACTTCTTCCTTGGCTTTGGCAACGAAGTCGTTGTTATTAAGCTTCTTTTGCACCCGCGAGATTTCATCTTCCATCTTGGCGACTTCCTTGGCCAAGCGCCTGCGCTCTTCGTCGAGATCGATCAGATCGTCGAGGGGCAAATAGACTTCGGTGGTGTCAACCACCGCGGTTGCCGCCCCCTTGGGCCGCCTCGCCAGCGCCGCGAAACTCCGCCGTGCCGACTCTGGCCAGTGAGCGTAGGTAGGGCTCCTGGCTATGGAGAAAATCTCGATCGGCTTGCTGGCCGCAAAAGATCGCTTTGACTTCTTTCCCCGGCGGGCAATTGAGTTCAGTGCGCAGATTGCGGATGGCGCGCACCACGCCCATGAGAAACTCCATCTGCCTTTCCGCCTCGCCGTCAACCCATTGCGGATGCGCCGCAGGGTACTGCTGAATCATGATGCTTTGCCGGCCGTTACCCATCACCTGCCAAATCTCCTCGGTGACAAATGGCATGATCGGATGGAGCAGCAAAAGAATCTGATCCAACAGTTCGGCAAGCCTGCGACGCGCACCTTCCCGGTCGTCGCCAATCGCACCGTTAAGGGCGAGCTTGCTCATTTCGATATACCAGTCACAGAACTCATGCCAGACAAACTGATAGAGCCCGTTGGCATAGTCGTTGAAACGGTACCCATCGATGGCTATCGCGCGCTGCGGCGATGGTCGCGGCCAGGCGCGAGCGAATCCAACGATCAGCAAGTGCGAGATCCGGCACTTGGCCCACGTTCCGCTTGGCATTCCGTGCCTGCGTCTCCAAGGGTCGGCCTCGGACGCAGATTCATCTGGACGAAACGCGCCGCGTTCCACAATTTGTTGACGAAACTTTGATAACCGCCGATACGATCCTCGGCGAGCTTGATGTCCCGCCCCATGGCTGCCATCGCCGCCAACGTGAAGCGAAATGCATCGGTGCCGTACTTGCTCATGATGTCGAGGGGGTCGATGACGTTGCCCTTGGACTTGGACATCTTCTGCCCCTGCTCGTCGCGCACCAGGGCGTGAATGTAAACATCGCGAAACGGCACATCGCCCATGAACTTGAGCCCCATCATGATCATGCGCGCCACCCAGAAAAATAGAATATCAAAGCCGGTGACGAGCGCCGATGTTGGGTAAAAATCCTTGAGGTCTGCAGTCCGCTCCGGCCAACCGAGAGTCGAGAACGGCCACAGACCAGAGGAAAACCAAGTGTCCAATACATCGGGGTCTTGGATCAGGTCGTTGCCGTGACAGTTTGGGCATGCACTTGGCCGCGCGCGTGAAACGATCGGCTTGGCGTCTTTGGAAAATAGATAATCGCCATCGGCGTTCTGCATCAGGTTCGCCGATTCGCAGCTCTTGCAGTACCAGGCGGGTATCTGATGGCCCCACCAGATCTGCCGGGAGATGCACCAGTCTTTGATGTTCTCCATCCAGGCGTAGTAGGAATTGCACCAGCCCTCGGGAACGATTTTTATCCGTCCATCGCGCACCGCTTGCAACGCCGGTTCGGCCAGCGATTTGATATTCACGAACCATTGGGGCGTGAGATAAGGCTCGATCACCGTCTGGCAGCGATAACAATGGCCCAACGGCAAGTTTGTGCGGGTCGGTCTTTTCAGAAAGCCCTTTTCCGCCAACTCCGCGACCACGAGTTTGCGCGCTTCGAAGCGATCCTTGCCATGGTATCGCTCGATCCAGTCACCCTGCTTCGCCGCGCGCTGAGAATGCTGCGCCGTCGACACGGGCGTCGGCGTCAAAAATACTGATGCGATCCAAGTTGTAACGTTCGCCGATTTCGAAATCGTTGAAGTCATGCCCCGGCGTGATTTTGAGCGCGCCGGTGCCGAACTCTTTGTCGACATAAGCATCGGCGAGCAACGGCACAATCCGATCGGTAATCGGCAAACGAATTTTTTTACCGACCAAGTGCTGATAGCGCGGATCCTCGGGGTGGACCGCTACCGCGGTGTCGCCGAGCATGGTCTCCGGCCGCGTCGTAGCGACGATCAAGGACTCGCCCGAGTCGTCAGCCAGCGGATATCGAATATGCCAAAGACTGCCGTCGACGTCTTCGTGAACGACTTCGATGTCTGCCAAGGCGGTCTTACAGCGCGGACACCAATTGATCAGCCGCTGTGCCCGGTAAAGTAAGCCGTCTTCCCAAAGCTTGACGAATGCCTCGCGCACCGCCAGGGAAAGTCCCTCGTCCATGGTAAAACGCTCATGGCTCCAGTCGCAGGAGACACCGAGGGCGCGCAATTGGTGCAAGATCGCGTCACCGGCTTCCTTTTTCCACTCCCACACCCGTTCGATAAATTTCTCCCGGCCCAACTGCGCCCGGCTTGTGCCGCGCTCGGCCAACTGGCGCTCGACGACATTTTGCGTGGCGATGCCGGCATGATCGGTGCCCGGCACCCAAAGGACGCGAAATCCGTCCATGCGTTTGTAGCGGCAGAGAATGTCTTGCAGCGTGTTATTGAGCGCATGGCCCATGTGCAACGAGCCGGTCACATTGGGCGGCGGTATCACGATCGAATATGATTTACCGGCGCCGGCACTGGGGGACAAATAATTTTTCGTCGATCCAATGGCGATACCACTTGGATTCAATATCGATATGAGAATAAGCCTTAGCGAGTTGCATTTTTGTCTAATCCTGGAGCTCAGCTGTTTTCTTCCTCGTCTTCCACCACGTCGACCAATTCAATTACGTTGTCTGCAGCTGGCGGCGCAGCAGCAGACTTCTTCGCTTTTCTTGCCGCGCGCCTTTACCGGCGCCGCGGCGCGGGGTTCGATCTTTCTTGCTGCCGGCGGCGCTCCTGCCGGTGGCTTGAGACACTCGAACAGCGCTTTGTGCAACTGATCGCGTTGCACCGGCGGTTTTAGATTTACCCAATTGGCGCGCGCCGGCGGCACAGACAGTTCCCTGTCATCGATCCACACCGTCGGAACTTGCCAACGTTCAATGGCTTTGAAGTCTAACAGCGGCGGATTCTCACCCAACCGCAACGTCGCCGCATCGACGATTACCGCATCGACATCTTCTAACGCCGATGATTCGGGCAGCGAATCGAAAAACTGAATCCCATGATCCGGCGTCAGCGCCACGGCCACTGCATAACGCAGCATAAGGTTCGGATTCTATGACTAATAATCGACTCATCTCGGCCAATCACGCTCACCAATCTTGACAACCCCATACCCCCAAGTTAGAAACATATGGTTGTCATCGAGCTAGTGCGCGAAAGTGGCGGAATTGGTAGACGCGCAGGACTCAGAATCCTGTGGGGTAACAGCCGTGGGGGTTCGATTCCCCCCTTTCGCACCAACAAATATTTAACATACAAGTCAGCGATTCTCTAACGTTCGCCGCTTTCATCCTGCCAAGAAACGTCGCGGTAGTCCGGCCACGCTTCTCCTGGGGCTAAACCGCCTGGGCGCACAATACGATTGCGAGGGAGCAGCAAAGCTGCGGTGAATCATCGCTGTAATTAGTGGGAGCCTCTCATGCCTTGGATCGGCCAGTTCATCGTCGCCGCCCTACTCCTGACCACCGTCGCCGGCTGTTCAAAAGATAGCGATCAAACTTCAGAGAAAAATTCGGATTGGCAACGAGGCAGGGGTGTTTATCTGGCAAACTGCGTCGCTTGCCATAACAACGACCCATCCGAAGGACGGTTCCATCGGCCCGGCGATCGCCGGCTCATCCAAAGAACTACTCGAAGCCCGAGTGCTCTCCACCAGCTATCCGCCCAACTATAAACCGAAGCGGCCAACTAAGGTCATGCCCCAATTCCCATTTCTGAAAGAAGAGATACCTTATTTGGCCGCTTATCTGACGAAGTAGAGTGAACGCTTAGGTCAGCGCGAGCGTTAACAAGAAAATAATCCCGGTCAAGAGAAAACCGAACCACAGGGCGCCGCTGACGGAGTCTAAGGGCTTTTTGGTTGCGCCTTGGGTGCCGACCAAAGCGTTCGCTTCGACCGCCGCGATAATCACAATGACCACCAACCAGTAGACTGCACGGGAATCCGTTTGATGGACCATGGCACCGTAATGACTGGCGGCGCCCATGAAGAAGAGCATGGGAATTGAAAACACTGTATTGGTTCTGGATGTCAGAGCCGCGCGCCGACCCGCTCCCGCCGCCGCCGGCAACGCTTGTCCGCCAGAAGCAACCTGATTGGTCGAAGCCATGACGATCTGCTGGTTGGGCCAAATCACCAGCCAAACATTGAGAAACATCAGGGTTCCCATCAGTCCGCCCACGGTAATCGTCACGCCGTAGGGCGATGCAAAGAACACACTGCCGCCCATCTCACCGAGGCGCATGATATAGATCAAAATACCGGCCAGGAACGTAACCATCGCGCCCCAGCGAAACCACCACAAAGCACGCGGCAAGAGTTTTTGAATCGCCCCGACACGCACGGGCGCTTCGGTTTCGGCAAAAAACGGGGTCTGGACAAAATTGAAATAATAAAGAATTCCAATCCAAGTCACGCCGGCTAGAAAATGAATCCACCGCAAGAAAAATAAAGTAAATTCATGCATCGCTCATCTCTCCTTTTGTCGTATCGTTTGAACTGTATGGTTGACAAACAAACCGAATCGGTATGTTGCGTTTATATATTCGGGGATGGTCATTTTTGTCAAGGAATATTCACGTCTTTCGGGTTAGGCGAGAAGTTTCCCAGCGCCGCACCAGGCCCCATGCGCCGGCAGCGATCGACACAGCGCAAGCGTCGGTGTGACCATCACGATTAGCTTGACCTGACTAGGGATCTATGACATTTTCCCTGCTATCTTTTCTGGCCGGCCCGTGGAGATTATCTGATCCAAGAGAGCGAATCTGGGACGCTGACGGCGAAATCGGCCGCACCGTCCGATGGTGAACGGAAAATCCCGCTACTGACGGGACTCAACGATCCGTTCAGCTATGTCAGCTGACGAACTCAATCTCGTCGAAGCAAATCTCACGCGGGCGATCCGCTCGCGCGAACAGCAACTCACCGACATCTCCGGTCACCTGATCATCGGCGGCGGTAAGCGCGTACGGCCGATGGTGACACTCCTCGCCTACGCCGCCTTCGGCGGCAATCGGGTTCGAGACATCGTCGATATTGCCACGGCCATCGAGTTGATTCACACCGCGACGTTGCTCCATGACGATATTATCGATGGCGCGGATACCCGCCGCGGCAAGGTTTCGGCTTATAAAAAATTCGGCTTGAAATCGACGCTGGTCGCCGGCGACTTTCTGTTCATCAAAGCTTTTGAATTCGCTGGCAAGTTCGATGAAACCGTGGTGCAGTGGACCGCCGATGCCTGCACATTGTTAACCGAAGGCGAGATTCTGCAAAGTCATTTCAATCGCAATCGCGCTGTGACCCTTGACGACTATATCGAAATCGTCAAGCGCAAAACCGCCTCGCTATTTCACACCGGCACTAAAGTGGGCGCCTATCTTGCGGGGGCGAGCCAAGCCATGATCGACGAGACCGAACGGTATGGCCTGAACATGGGCATCGCCTTCCAGATGGTCGACGACATTCTCGATGTGGTCGGCCACCCGGATCTTCTCGGCAAGCCGATCGGCATGGACCTGCGCGATGGCAATCCGGCGTTGCCAATCATCTTGGCGCTCAAATATAGCGACCCAGCAGTATGCGCGGCGTTCGATTGCGACAACCCGTCCGAAGCGCAAATCGACCGAGCCATACAAGCGATCAAAAGCGGTCCGGCCATCGCCGAGGCCAAGGCCTTGGCCAAAAATGCCGCACAGGACGCGTTAAAGTCAATTCGAAAACTCCCCCCTTCGCAGTACCGAAACGGTTTGAAAACCCTGGTTCAACTCATCATCGATCGAGACTTTTAGAAAGCCACAACGGCTTGTGCCGGCGACTTCGCTGCGGACCAATGCCGATTTGCATTTCAATTCATGTCCGTCCAAAGCCATCCGCGCGACCAAGCGGTTCAGGGAATGTTCGACCGGATCGCCGGCCGCTACGATCTGCTCAATCGCGTCATCAGCTTCAAGCTCGATAATTGGTGGCGCAAGCAAGCGATCGAAATCCTTGTCCAGGGTAACGCGCCGCTGATCGTCGATCTCGGCACCGGCACCGGAGATATGGTCTTTAGCGCCATGAAAAGCGCTCGAGGCAATGCCCGCATCGTCGGCCTCGATTTTTCCCTGAACATGCTGCACCTGGCGCAAGCCAAGCGCGCGCAACAGCCAATCAGTGGGCGTACTACGTTCGTGCAGGGCAGCGCCATGGCGTCGCCTTTCAAAAGCGCCGCCTTCGATGGCGCCATGAGCGCTTTCGTTCTGCGCAACGTATCGGATCTCGGCGGATTTTTTACCGAGGCTTATCGAGTCCTCAAGCCCGGCGGCAAATTAGTGACTTTAGATATGTTTCCGCCGCAAAAGAATTGGTTCTCGCCGCTCTATTGCGTCTATTTTTATCGCGTGATGCCGTGGATCGGCGGCTTGCTCGCCGGCGACCGCAGTGCCTACCTCTACCTCTCCGACTCGGTGCGCCAATTTCATCCGCCGGAAGTGGTTTGCGATAAGATTCGCCAAGCCGGCTTTGCCCAGGTCGCCCTGCGTAAATTCCTAAACGGTGCGGTATGCATGCACATCGCTGAAAAAGCGCGCGGCGAAGGCTCTGCATAAGAAGATGCAAGGTTTTTCCAGCAGCTTTTTGATTTTCTTCTACCAGATCGCCTTGGGCGGCATGTTCGCCCTGGCCGGCACACCGTTTCACGAAATCGAGCGAGGTTTTTACAAATCCACCGCCGGCGTCTTGTACTTCATCGCCCTGCTGGGATTGTTCGGCAAGAGCGTTTTTTATTTGCAAGCTTTCAGCCAACCCATAAGCCCGGGCCTGGGCTTTGAGATATTCTTTCACAGCGCATTCATTACGGCGTTTACCGCTTACATGATTTCTCTCTGGGGCGAACGGCAAGTCTTTCGCGCCCGCAGTTTCGCCGCCACCGTCCTCACCGGCCTCGCCGGCTTGCTCTGCACCACCGCTAGTTTTTCCAGCGCGCCGCTACTGTCCGTGGAGACGGTGATTTATCCGATAGCGTTTTTTCTCTCGTCGTTGCTCCTCGGCGGGGTCACCGTGGGCATGCTGATCGGCCACTGGTATTTGATCGACACCGGCCAAAGCCTGGAGCCGTTTATTCGGATTTTTAAATTCTTTATCTACGCCTTGGCCTCGCAATGGCTATTTTATCTGGTTGCAGCCCCGCTCCTATATTTGGCCGGAAACGCAGCCAGTGTCACGGCCCTCGATCGTCTCTGGCAACACCATTCGACGTTGCTCGTCACCCGACTCATGGCCGGACAAATCGCACCGCTGATATTGTCGTGGATGATCTGGCGGACTTTGCAAATTCCCCACACGATGGCGGCAACCGGGTTATTTTATATCGCGCTGTTGGGGGTTTTTGTCGGCGAGATATTGGGCCGGCAGATTCTCGCGCTCACGGCTCTGCCATTTTAGTCTCCGTGCGCAGATCATTCGCCGCTTAACGATAGGTTTTTATCTTAGTCACGCGCAAGCCCGCCGAAGTCCAACCCAGGTCGTAACCAACCTGTTCGCCAACCCGCAAATCAAGCGCTGACTTGACCGTCGCCGACCAGATCCACCAAGTCGTAGGAAAACGTCAGCTCACGACCGCTCTCGGTACGCACCACGCCGGTGTTATTTGACGGAAACAACTTCGTGACCACGCCTTGGTGATACATATCACCGCGGTTTGACAGCAACGGGTCTTTGTCTGGTTCAGCCATTGAGTGTGCGGAAAGTGGACCAGAATCGTTTGGCAAGGCGTCTTGGCGGCAACCGCCGAACAGCGGCGCAAGATTGTCCAAACGTTCAGGTGACGGGATGTTTTTGTTGCGCAATCCGGCCTTGTAACTCCATGAGCCCGTCCAAGACGGCCTCTGGACGTGGCGGGCAGCCGGGCACATAGACGTCAACCGGAATAATTCGGTCGATGCCTTGAACCGTCGCGTAGTTGTCGTAAAAGCCGCCGCTGGCGGCGCAAGCGCCGAATGCCATGACCCATTTGGGCTCGGACATTTGCTCGTAAACTCTTTTCAGCACGGGCGAAAGCTTATGGTTGACCGTTCCAATCACCATCAGAAGATCCGCCTGACGCGGGCTAAAGCGCGGCAATAAGGCGCCGAACCGGTCGATATCGTAGGGCGACATGGATAACGACATATACTCCATGGCGCAACAGGCCGTGGCAAATGGATACGGGAACAACGAATACTTGCGCGCCCAACCCAACGCTTTGTCCAATCGCGTCAATACCACCGAATCGGCCAGCAACCGGTCCTGGCCGGAGTGCGAATCCGCCTTCGTCATACCTCGAACTGTTGGATTCAATTGACCACCTTCAATCTCAAATGAATTTGTAACTGACGGTACTCTGTTTTTATGTTGTTGACAAATCAACCTGACTACCGGGTCGATGGACAGTTGCAGATGCGCCCGTGGGAAGAGTAACTTCAGGCCCCAAACCAAGAAACTAGAACTTCATATGACGTGAAATACATCGAGCGCTCATTTGATAACGCCGTTCCCCGCTTGAGCCCTGATTCCTTGATTACGTAATATTGAAGGCGTCCCGGCCTTGCTTCGGCAACCGCCGAGATTCAAGAATGCGCGCCAGCCTCGCCAACGAATAGTACAGCCCGTCAACGTTGCACCATAGACAGATTGCTTCAAGATTTTCAGCAAATTCTTATCGATGCGGCAAGCAAATACACGCTATTATGAACCCGCGAGTAGGAAAATCAGCAAAGAGCCGCCGCCTTGTCTAGCGCGTTAAAACCAAAAAGTAACAACCCAACTTGCCCGGGAGATTTCCCGATTACAGCCAAACTAAAAAATTAGCTTATACACATAACAAATTGATTTAATTACATATTTCTATATAAACCTTGACCTGGCTAGGCAATTCCTATATAAGTAAGGAAGGTTACTATTTCACGCTGTTGGCTGACGATCACGCGTTGACGATAAACTGCTCAGCCCACTCCAAGAAAGCGATTAATGGCTATTTACACAACAGTGACGAAAAAAGAGATCGTGAATATTGTCGATGAATTCATGCTCGGCGACCTGGTTTCATTTACCGGCGTTAAAAATGGCTCCGTCAATACGCACTACCTCATTGAGACAAAAAAAGGGCGATTCTTCGCGAAAATAGATGAAGTGAAAGGCGAACTAGAGGTAAAACAGGAACTCGATCTGTTATTGCACCTACGCAAGCAAAATTATCCTTGCCATCAACCACAGAAAACTAAGACCGGCCGATTCACGATTGATCTTCAGGGTAAGTGTTTGACCGTGACTCGCTATATCGACGGTGTCGAGCTTCCGGTAACCACCATCACCCCCACCCACTTGACCGCGATCGGTCACGCATTGGCGAACCTGCACCTGCTTGGCAGAAGCTATAAAAAGGGCATTGATAATCGTTTCGGCTTCAATCGCATCGTTGGCATCTACCGCGACGTCCGGCGTCAGCTGCCGCCCCATTTAAAGAACATCATTAGAGTTCTCGACGATGAGTTCGGCTACCTGGAAAACTACTTGGACAATAACTTGCCCAAAGGGATTATTCACGGCGACCTCTTCCCCGACAACGTGAAATTCAAAGGGAATCGTCTTACCGGTGTGATGGACTTCGAAGCTTCCTGCCGTGGCAAGCTGATTTATGACTTAGCCACCGCGGTTAACGCCCTATGCTTCATCGACGATCGCTACCAAATCGACCGCTTCGAAGCATTGATCGCCGGTTATGAAAGCTTACGGCCCCTGTCGCTGCCCGAATGGGACTCCTTCCCCAACGAATTGAGGTTTTCCGCCCTGCGTTTTACCGTTACTCGAATCAAGGATTTTTATCTCAAGAAAATGGACGAAAGCCTGCGGGTTCATAAAGACTACAAAGAGTTTTACGACCGATTATTAATCTTAAGGCGGGAAAAAAGCGGCGGCATGGAAGATATCTTACTGGCGATGGCGACCGGATACGACTATCGAAAATACCAGAAATCAAAACCAGCGAAGTGATGCGACGCGCGGCATAAGCCGTTAAAACTCAAGTTTTTGAATCTTCGATTGGGCATCGCGCCGAATCAAACGAAACAGCGTAACCACCGCGATCAACGATCCGATTAGGAACAATAGCCTCCCCCCGGTCAGAACGACGTAGAAAAAGTTTAGCTTTACCCGCGCGGCGTTGTATTTTTCTCGATTCTCAGTCAGGCGGCGCAACACCTCTTCGTTGCGCTGCTGATCGAGCTGTTGAAAATTGCGATAGGACTCTTCGAGTCCGGTTTGGGCGGTTTTGAGCAAAAGGTTTTGATATTTGGCGGTTTCTACCGCACCAATAATCCAATTGCCCAAGCCGAGCAGCAGGCAACCTAGTCCAGCAATCATGAAATAATTGGCGTAGAGTTCGCGTACCTTCATGCCAAGTCGCACTTCCCGATTAAAGCGGATACCCATTCAATCTCACCGAGGAGCCGCTGGTTAATTTGCACTGCCAGAACGAGTAGCTTAGACTTAAGACGATGAGCAGTTTCGTAATTGGCGATATCCATGGCTGTTCGGCGGAGCTGCGTCATTTGGTTGACGCCTTACCGGTTCGGCCTGGCGATGAAATCGTCTTCCTCGGCGATTACATCGACCGCGGATCCGACTCCAGCGGGGTGGTTTCGTTCCTCATTGAGCTCAAGGCGTCTCTGGGTGAGAATAAACTGGTATTTCTAAAAGGCAACCACGAGGACATGCTGCTCTCCTATCTAGGATTGAGCGGCCATCATGGCAATATGTTTTTGCCAAATGGCGGGCGGGCCACCGTGCAAAGCTATGGCGTCATCACCGACAACCCGTCGCCGAATCAACTCCAGGCCGCGATGCCGCCCGCGCACCTAGCGTTTTATCAGGCTCTGGAAAATTATTATTTGACCGAGCCCTACCTGTGCGTTCACGCCGGGGTACATCCCGACAAATCCTTGCAGGAACAGAGCGATGAAGATCTGTTGTGGATTCGCGATCCGTTTCTGCGTAGTTCCCACACTCTGCCTTACACGATAATCTTCGGTCACACCCCTCAACACGCTGTCCTCTACCACTTGCCCTACAAAATCGGCCTCGATACTGGGTTGGTTTATGGCAATATGTTGACTTGCTTGGACACAGATGAGAAGATCCTTTATCAAATCGGCCGAGGCAAAAAGCGCGTCAGTAAAACCTCCATTCAGCAGAAGTGGAATGCAGCTCCAACCACTTTCAGGTAGGTTGATCTATCCCCCATATCGTCATGGCTTATCGCACGGTTTGGCGGTGTAGCTCAGATGGTCAGAGCACGCGGCTCATATCCGCGGCGTCGACAGTTCGACTCTGTCCACCGCCACCAAATCTCCCCCCGAGAATCCGAACGATTCCAGAGGATATTGCAACTTGAGGGATTCTCGGGGGACGGCTTATTAGCTTCGCGAGGCAATCGTCAGAATTTTTCATTCCACGCCGCGCGCAGGTAGCGTTCATGCAGTAGGCGATTTATCCGGTCACATGGGATCGCGCTGAAGAGCTCTTCGGCAGCCCATTCTAACCGTAAAGCCGCGCGCAGCTTTGCCGGGTCGATTTCCAGGTTAACCAAGAAATCGCCATGATTTCTCTGGCGGCGATAATCTGGCTGCTTAGCCGGCATAGAGAGATAACGGTCAATTAAGGAAAAGTCGTAATGCAGCAAGAATGTGCCATGAACCAACACATACTCACGTTTGCGATACTGCGCGTTGCCGGAAAACTTTCGTTCGCCGAGGGTGAGATCGCTTTGACCTTTGACCGACACTGGTTGGCGGGTCAGCGCTTCCAGAGAGCAGCGATGACGGCAGAGCACAAAATCGAAGGCTGCTTGGACACTGGCGTTGGAAAAGCTATCCTGCCGGAGAATCAGCGAGTAGTTCAAACAACCGGGGCCCTGCATGACTGTTCCGCCGCCGCTACAGCGGCGCAATACCGGAATGGCGTCGGCAACGCAGAGGACACTCTCGACTTCATCGCGCCATTTATTGCCATGACCGAGCACGACAAAGTATTGGACCGGTTGCCAGATACGCAGCAACTCCTCGCTACCGCGGGCTTGTTCGAAAAATTCTAGTAAGGCTTCGTCGCAAGCGAGATTTTGCGCCGCATCAGGAAAAGTTAGATCAAGGTATTTCATACGCTTTAGTTGATTTTACCGTAGTTTTGTTATCTCCTAAAAATCCCGGAGCTAGTGCTCATGCAATTCGAGAACAAACCCACTACCGACGGCAGCACCGTCATCGGCGAACAGGACAATGGCAAATCCACCAAGTCGGACCGTCGTAAATGGGTCGCGTCGCTGGAATACATTCTGGAATCTATCTTAAAGAACGAAGAACCGGAACAAGCAGCGCTGCTGGTCGAGGAGCTATCCGACCGTTTGCGCCAATCCGGCCTCAAGATTCCTCTGTCAGTCAGCACGCCCTATATCAATACGATCGCGCCGGAAAAGGAGCCACCCTATCCAGGCAAACGCGAGATCGAGCGGCGCATCAAGAGTTATGTACGCTGGAACGCCATGGCCATGGTGGTCAAAGCCAATCGGCTTCATGCCGATATCGGCGGCCATATTTCTACCTATGCATCGTCGGCAACGCTGTACGAGGTCGGGCAAAATCATTTCTTCCGCGGCAGCGATGGCAGCAATTTAGGCGACATGGTTTACTTTCAGGGCCATGCCTCGCCGGGGGTCTACTCGCGCGCCTACGTCGAACGGCGCATCGACGCGCCAAGGTTGCATCATTTCCGCCAGGAACTCTCCAGCGTCGACGGTATATCCTCCTATCCACATCCTTATCTGATGCCCGAATTTTGGCAGTTCCCCACGGTATCCATGGGGTTGGCGCCGATCATGTCGATTTACCAGGCGAGATTCGTCCGCTACCTCAAGAGCCGCGGCCTGATTAGCGGCGAAGAGCCGCGGATATTTTGTTACGCCGGCGACGGCGAGATGGATGAGCCGGAGTCCTCCGGCGCGATAACTTTGGCATCGCGGGAAAATCTCGACAATTTAGTCTGGGTGGTTAACTGCAATCTCCAGCGCCTCGACGGACCGGTGCGCGGCAATGGCAAAATAATTCAAGAACTCGAAGCGCTGTTTCGCGGCGCCGGTTGGAACGTCATTAAAGTAATCTGGGGCTCCGACTGGGATCCTCTGCTCGCCAAGGACGATAAAGGACTTTTACTCAAGCGCATGGAAGAGGCCGTCGACGGCGATTATCAGAAATACTCCGTGGAGCCCGGCAGCTATACCAGAAAGCATTTTTTCGGCAAGTATCCTGAGCTGCTCGAGATGGTCAACCATATGTCCGACGACCAGATTCATAAGCTCCTGCGCGGCGGACATGATCCGATGAAAGTCTATTCCGCCTATAAAGCCGCGGTGGAACACAAAGGCGCACCGACGGTCATCCTGGCAAAAACCGTCAAAGGCTACGGACTGGGCGAAGCCGGCGAAGGCCGCAATATCACCCACCAGCAAAAGAAGTTGAACGAACGGGAGCTGCGCGAGTTTCGCACGCGCTTCGATATTCCCCTGCCGGATGAAGAAGTTGTCGAAACGCCTTTTTACCGCCCGCCGCTCGACAGCCCGGAGACCGAGTATCTGTTGGAGCGGCGAAAGCAGTTGAACGGCTTCGTGCCCGAACGTAAGGTGCGTGCCGAACCGTTAAACGTCCCCGCCGACTCGGAATACGCAGAATTTTATAAGGGTTCGGGCGGCCATTCGATGTCAACCACCATGGCGGCCGTGCGGTTGCTAACCAAGCTGTTGCGCCACGAAGGCATCGGCAAACGTATCGTGCCGATCATCCCCGACGAAGCCCGGACCTTTGGCATGGATTCCTTGTTTCGCCAGATCGGCATTTATTCTTCCAAAGGGCAGCTCTACGAACCGGTCGATAGAGAGACTTTGCTCTTTTACAACGAAGTGAAAGATGGCCAGATTCTCGAAGAAGGCATCACCGAGGCCGGTTCCATGTCGTCGTTCATCGCCGCCGGCACCGCCTACGCCAATCTCGGCGTCAATATGGTTCCCTTCTACTTTTACTATTCGATGTTCGGCTTTCAGCGCATTGGCGATCTCATCTGGGCCGCCGCCGACAGCAAGAGCAAGGGCTTCCTGCTTGGCGCCACCGCGGGCCGGACCACGTTGAATGGCGAAGGGTTGCAGCACCAAGACGGCCATAGCCATTTGCTCGCGAGCACAATTCCAACCTTGCTGACCTACGACGCCGCCTTCGCCTACGAAATCGCCGTGATCGTCAAGGACGGTATGCGCCGGCTCTACGCCGAGGGCGAGGAAAGTTTTTACTACCTGACCCTCTACAATGAGAGCTACGAGATGCCGGCGATGCCTGAGGGAGCTGAAGAAGGCATACTCAAGGGCCTGTACAAAGTGAAAGCGGCGACTAAAGGCAAAAAATACAAAGCGCATCTGTTCGGCAGCGGCCCGATCCTGCGCGAAGCGTTGCGCGCCCAGGTAGTCCTGGCCGAGCAATTCGATGTCAGCGCCGATGTCTGGAGCGCGACCAGCTACAAGTTATTGCGCGGCGATGCCCTGCGCACCAGACGTTGGAACATGCTTCATCCCACGGCGGCGCCGAAGAAGTCCTATCTCGAATCGGTTTTAGAGAACGAAGAAGGCGTGTATATCGCGGTTTCCGATTATATGAAGATGGTGCCGGATCAAGTCGCGCCGTGGATTCCCGGCGGATTGATGACACTCGGCACCGACGGTTTCGGCCGCAGCGATACCCGTGCCAACCTTAGGCGATTTTTTGAAGTTGACGCCGAACTGACCACCCTCGCCACACTCTACGCATTGCACCAGAAAGAGGCGTTTCCGGCGCGAGTCGTTGAAGCAGCGATCCGCAAGCTCGGCATCGACCCGGAAAAACCATTCCCGTTCTACATATAAAAAGTTCAAAGATCAGCAGCAGCGACATTCTCCATGGACGTAAAACTTCCCCAACTCGCTGAAGGTGTAGAGGGCGGTACGGTGGTCAGCATCTTGGTCGCCGAAGGCCAGGCGATCGAGAAGGGCCAGGCTTTCATGGAACTCGAAACCCAAAAAGCCGTTGGCTCCATCCCCGCGCCCAGCGCCGGCGTCGTGACTAAGATCCATGTTAAGCAAGGCATGGAAGTTAATATCGGCCAGACGCTAATCTCCATCGAGGCCGCGGCTATCGAAACTCCAGATGCAGCCCCCGTAACGCAAGCGATTGCGGATTCGCCAGTTAACCCAAGCAGCGCTCCAACGCCAAGCAGTGGACAACCGTCGAGCTCGGTTCAAGCGTCAACCGCCGCGCCCGTTGACGACTACCGCTACCAATCGAGTAGCGGCATGGCGCCGCCCGCCGCACCGGCGATCCGCAAAATCGCCCGCGAACTCGACCTCGACTTGACCCGGGTTCGCGGTAGCGAAGCCGGCGGGCGCATCAATATGGCCGATCTAAGAGCCTACGTTCGCAAGCTCCAGGATCTCGCCTTTCAAAACACAGCGCCGGCGGCTCCGGTTGCCGCGCCATCACCCGCAGCAAGGCCAACGGAGACAATCGACTTCGCCAAGTGGGGTCCAGTCCGGCGCGAAAAGATGTCGCCGCTGCGGCGCACGGTGAGCCGGCGCATGTTGGAGTCCTGGACGTCGATTCCGAAGATCAATCAATTTGCCGACGCCGATATCACTGCGCTGCTCGCCCTGCGCAAAAAATACGCGCCAGCCTATGAGAAAAACGGCACGCATCTGACCTTGACATCGCTCATTCTGTTCATTCTTGGCCGCGCGCTGAAAAACCATCCACGCGCCAATGCGAGCATCGACGAAGTATCGCTGGAGATCGTTTACAAAGACTACTGCCACATCGGCGTTGCCGTCGACACCGACGGCGGCTTGATCGTGCCAGTGCTGCGCGATGCCGACAAAAACGACTTGCTGCAGATCTCCTCGGACTTGCACGCGCTGACGGAGAAAACCCGGGAGCGCAAGATTTCCATCGAAGAACTGCAAGGCGGCAGCTTCACCATCTCCAACCAAGGGAGCGTCGGCGGCGGCCACTTCACGCCGATCATTTACGCGCCCCAGGTGGCGATTTTGGGCATCGGCCAAGGTCAAGCGAAACCGGTCGCCATTGACGGCAAGATCGCCATCCGGACCATCCTGCCGCTCTGCTTAGCCTACGATCATCGCGTGCTCGACGGCGCCGACGCCGTGCGCTTTCTCAAAGACATCATCACCGGCCTCGAAGCCTTCGCTGAAGCCGACATCAAAGTGAAATAGCTCGACTGAACTATGGAACCGATTACGACGGAAATTTTAGTCCTGGGCGCCGGTCCAGGCGGCTACGCCGCCGCCTTCTATGCGGCGGACAAAGGCAAGCAGGTTACGCTGGTTGAGCAAAGCCCACGTCTCGGCGGTATCTGCCTCAACGTCGGCTGCATTCCGTCGAAAGCCTTACTCCACGCCACCGAAATCCTCCGCGAGAGTAAAGAGTCGGCAGCCCGCGGCATCGCCTTTGGAGCGGCGCAGATCGATCTCGACAAACTGCGTGCTTGGAAAACTGGCATTCTCGACAAGCTTGGCCAAGGGATCAAGACGCTCGCCGAGCATCGCAAGGTTCAGGTCATCCACGGCCGCGGCCACTTTGAAGATTCGCAGACGCTCAGGGTCGAAACTACCGAAGGGCAAAAGTTTGTCCGTTATGAAAAGGCGATCATCGCCGTCGGCTCCAAACCTGTCCTGCCCAACGCTTTCGATCTCGGCAATCCTCGAGTAATGACATCCACCGGAGCCCTGGAGATTCCCGATATTCCGGAAAACCTACTGGTCGTCGGCGGCGGCTATATCGGCATGGAGCTCGGCACGGTCTATGCTGCCCTCGGCAGCAACGTCGTCGTGCTGGAAGCCTTATCGTCGATTCTTGCCGGCGTCGATGCTGACCTCGCCCGCCCGGTAATGCGCGCGGCACAGAAGGCCTTTAAAGAAATCCGCCTCAATACCAAAGTTCTGAAGATGGCCACCGCAGGTAAACAGATCAAAGTCACGATCGAAATGGATAAACAGCCGCGCGAAGAGCTTTACGATCGCGTACTCGTCAGTGTTGGCCGCACGCCCAATCTCGCCGACCTCGGTCTGGAAAACACCAAGGTCACCAAGGACGACAAAGGGTTTATTCACTGCAACGCCCAGCAGCAGACCGAAGATCCCAACATCTATGCCATCGGTGACGTCAACGGCGGCGCGCTGCTGGCGCACCGGGCGACCCGGGAAGGCAAAATCGCCGTTGAAGCGATTCTCGGCGAGCCCAGCGCTTTTGAAAATATTGTCATCCCGGCGGTCGTCTATACCGACCCGGAGGTGGCATGGTGCGGCCTCACCGAAGCCGAAGCCAAGCAGAATAACATCGGCATCAAAGTCGCCAAGTTCTTGTGGGGCGCCTCGGGCAGAGCGCTGACCCTCGACCGCCCCGATGGCTTGACCAAGCTAATTATCGAACCGGAGACTGAACGCATTCTCGGTGTCGGCGTTGTTGGCGTCGGCGCCGGCGAGTTGATTAGCGAAGGGGTATTGGCCGTAGAGATGGGCGCCACGGCACGCGACATCGCCGACTCGGTGCATCCGCATCCGACGCTGTCGGAAACCTTCATGGAAGCGGCGGAGTCTTTCTACGGCACGGCGACGCACACTATGTCGCGGCGCAGTGCGTCATGACGGATCAAGCGCGGCAGCTGTTCCTGATCGACGGCAGCGCTTATATTTTTCGCGCCTTTTTTGCCATCCCGCCGCTGACCAATGCCGGCGGCCTGCCAACTAACGCTATCTTCGGTTTCACCAACATCCTGCTGAAGTTCTTGAAACAGTACCGGCCCGAGTATGTCGCAGTCGCATTGGACGCCGGCCGGCTGACCTTTCGCAACGAAATGTACGCCGACTACAAAGGCAACCGTCCCGAAGCTCCTGCCGATTTGATTCCGCAGTTTCCCTATTTTCGCAAAGTCCTCGACGCCCTAAACTTGCCGTTGCTCGAATTACCGGGTTACGAGGCCGACGACATCATCGCGACCTTGTGCGAGCGCTTGGCGAACCAGGGCTGCGAGCTGGTGGTCGTGTCGAGCGACAAGGATTTAATGCAGCTCGTCACCGACGGGATCAAGCTGTTAGACAGCGCCAAAGACCGTTGGATCGGCACCGACGAGGTACGCGAAAAGTTCGGCGTCACCCCGGAGCAAATCACCCAAGTCATGGGCCTGATGGGCGACGCGTCCGATAATATTCCCGGCGTCAAAGGCATCGGTGAAAAGACCGCCAGCGCCTTGATCCAGCAGTTTCAAAGTTTAGAAAACCTCTTCGATCATCTCGACGACATGGAGCAGATGAAACTGCGCGGTGCGGCGCGCATCCGGCAAATTCTCCAAGCCGGCAAAGACCAAGCCTTTCTGAGCCGCGCTCTGGCCACAGTCAAACGCGATGTGCCCCTCGACACGGGACTCGAAGAATTGAAATTTACCGGCTTCAATCTGGAAAAAACCCGCACGCTGTTTACTGAACTGGAATTCACCAACCTCGTCAGGCTCATCGAAAACGGCGGCTGAATCGCTCTGACCCTGCTGGTAAAATCCCCTGTCAACGGCTTGGCTTTGAACCGGGAACTATGGCAGATTGAACCAGCCGGGGGGAAAATCCCTACGGAGTCTCAACTCCAATCTATCCCCGCCACCGATGCGAGGAGTTCACCGTGATAAATCGACAACGAATAAGGAATTTTCTCATCGAGCTGATCAAGATCGACAGCTTGTCGCGGCGCGAATATGACGTCGCCATGCGCCTTAAACGGGAGCTCGAAGAACTTGGCGCGGCGGTCTCCATCGATGACGCCGGTGCGAAGGTCGGCGGCAACGTCGGCAATTTGATCGCCAAGTTTCCCGGTAACGCGCCGGCGAGCCAGCCGCTGCTGCTTTCCGCTCACATGGACACGGTGGTCCCCGGCGAAGGCATCGTACCGATCCTCGACGGTGATATCCTGCGCACCGACGGCACCACCGTGCTCGGCGGCGACGACAAAAGCGGCGTCGCGATCATCTGCGAAGTCATGCGTGTTATAAAGGAGAATGGCCTGCCCTGCTCCGCCGTCGACGTCGTCTTCACGATTTGCGAAGAGGCCGGGCTGATCGGCGCCAAGTGTTTGGACATCGCGAGCCTGCGCGCACGCACCGGCCTGGTGCTCGACAGCGACTCGGTCGGCTTCCTGTTCACCAGAGCGCCGGCGGCCAACCGCATGGAGTTTCGCGTCCACGGCCTGGAAGCCCATGCCGGGGTCTGTCCCGAGAAAGGCATCAACGCGATCAAAGTCGCCGCCGAAGGTATCGCGCAAATGCAGCTTGGCCGCATCGATCACGAGACCACGGCGAACATCGGCGTCGTCGAAGGCGGCATGGCGGTCAATATCGTGCCCAATCAAGTCGTCCTCAAAGGCGAGGCGCGCAGTCATGACTCGGACAAACTCAAACGCCAGACCGAACATATGCAGAGCTGCCTCGAAGCTGCCGCCGCCAGACATTCGTTGGAGTTCGACGGCAAGCGCCATCAAGCGCGGGTCGAAGCCAAGATCGAGCGCGATTACGACCGCATGGATGTGCCGGAAAGCGCTCCCATCGTCCAGCTGGTTCATGCCGCCGCGAGAAATTTGCATCTCGACGTCAAAACCCACGCTACCGGCGGCGGCTGCGACGCCAATGTTTTGAATCAAAAAGGGCTGGTAGTCGCCAACCTCGGCACTGGCATGCGCGAGATCCACACGGTCAACGAATGGCTCGATCTGAAAGATCTCTATCTGTCGGCGCAGATGGTTCTCGAAGTCGTCAAACTCAATGCAGCCGAAACCCAGTAAGGAGTCAGTAGTTAGGAGTAAGGAGAATCGGATTGAAGCCTTTGCTCCTGACTCCTTACTGTCTAATAACATGAAAACCGAAGAAATCGGCCTTTTACTCAAACAAGAACGCGGCCAATTCCTTGAATTCATCAGCGCCTTCGAGTATCGGCGCAAATCCGGACAGAAGAAACGCGAAGAGGAGCTTTCCCGCGAGCTGGTGCGAGTCTTGTCTGGCATGGCCAATGCCGACGGCGGCACGGTTTTAGTCGGAGTCGAGCCCGATAAGAGCGTCACCGGCATCCCCCACGATGGAGACGAGCTGCAAACCTTGATTCAGGCGCCGCAGAATTTGCTGCGCCCCCAGCTCACTCCCGCCTGTGAAAAAATTCGCTTGGGCAGCCTGCAACTGCTCAAGTTCGAAGTCGCTTCGAGCATGGACATTCACCGCATCGCCGGCGGCCGCTCGTTTTATCGCATCGCCGCGGAAACACCGGCTCTGCCGGCCGAGCAGATTCACTCGTTGAAAGAAGCCAAGCGCAACGTTTTTTATGAGCGCCAGCAAACCTTAAACGCCACTTGGTTCGACCTCGACACCGATCTGGTGAGCCAGTTCGTCAACAAACTTCATCCCGGTCAAGATCCCCAGACGGTGTTAAGCCAGACCTATCATTTGCTCGACAACTCGCGCGCCATCCCCTGCCCCAACATGGCGGCGCTGCTGCTGTTCGCCAAAGATCCGACGCGCTGGCATCCGCGCGCCGGCATTGACTTCGTCAAGTACGAAGGCAATGAACGGCAGCATGGCGCATCGCTCAACGTCGTTAAACGGATGCGCTTTGAAGCGCCGCTGGTGCGCTTGATTGACGAAGCGGTGGGCCGGATCAAAGAACAGGTGCGCGGGCGCACCATACTCCACGATCTGTTTTTCCGCGAACGCTTGGAGTATCCGACCTTTGCCTGGCAGGAAGCGCTGGTCAATGCTGTGGCCCACCGCGATTATTCGCTCACCGGCGCGCCGGTGGAAGTGTGGATGTTCGACGATCACATCTGTGTGCGCAGCCCCGGCTTGCCGCCGGCGCCGGTGACGCTCGAACAGTTGCGCCTACAGAAAAGCATTCATTTCTCGCGTAATCCATTGATCGTCCGCGTGCTCGCCGACCTGGGCTTTGTGCGCGACATGGGCGAAGGCGTGCCGCGCATCTATCAAGAAATGGAAACTTACGGACTGCATCCGCCGGAGCTTTCCGCCGAAGGATTCGTTTTTACCGTGACTCTGCGCAACGCGCCGGTCTACGACGAAGCCACGCTGCGCTGGCTGAGCCAGTTCGCCAACAATCAAGTCAATCTGCGCCAACGCCGCTTGCTGGCTTACGCTTACTGCCATGGCAAGACCTTTTCGACCACGGAGTACGAGCGTATCGCCGAGGTCGACCGCGACACCGCCTACCGCGACATTCGCCTGATGGTCAAGAGCGGCATCGTCGCGCCGCTCAAACCGAAAAGCCGCAGCTATCGCATCGTCGAAAAGCTCTAAGCGAACCAGGCGATGAATTTCTCCCAGCTCATGGGTCTGGCCGCCGGCCATGTCGAGGCGCGCATCGTTCAGACGGCCGTTGAACTCGCCATTTTCGACGCACTCGAAGCCACGGCTCTTAACGCACCAGCTCTGGCGCAAAACTTAGAACTGGATGAACAAGCAACGGAGCTGTTGCTCAACGCGCTCACCGCCGTCGGCTTGCTGGCAAAACATCGCACAGAGTTTGCATTGACCGAGGTTAGCCGGCGCCATCTGCTGCGCAGATCGCCGAATTACGTCGGCGGCATGATCGGTTTCGATGCCATGTTATGGCACGACTGGGAAAAACTTCCCGAAGCGATCCGTACCGGTTTGCCAACCCGCCCGCCCAACATGTATCAGTCCGATGCGCGGGAAACCGAGGTCTTCATCAACGCCATGGACTCTTTGGTCAAAGCGCGCGGCGACGCGGAAGTTTTGGCCACTGACCTTGACTGGTCCAAGGTCGAGTCGATTCTCGATGTCGGCTCCGGACCCGCCACTTATCCGATCGCCTTATGTCAAAAATTTCCCCAACTGCGCGCGACCATCGTCGATCTGCCTGGAACGTTGGAAATCACCGACCGCTTCGTGAGGAGCGCGAATCTATCGGCGCGTATCGAACTGATCGCCGGCGATTACCGCACCGATCCGATCACTGGCAGCTACGACGCAATCTTACTATCGAACATCATTCACGGTGAGAACTACGACCGCAATGGCGCGCTGATACGCAAGTTGGCGGCGAATCTAAAGCCCGACGGGCTCTTGATCGTTAAAGACCATATTCTCGACGACAGCCGCTCCCAGCCGCCCGTCGGCGCGATCTTCAGTCTGCTCATGCTCCTCACCACCGACGGCGGCCGTTGTTATAGTTTCAGAGAGATTGAAACTTGGATGAAACAGGCGGGAATGAACCGCGTCGAACACATCGACCTGCCGGCGCCGATGACTTCGTCCCTCGTCGTCGCTTCGAAGTAGTTAGTCTCAGGGCATTTTATGCTAGAGTGGTTTCATTAAACGGCAAAGGCAAGGAACCCGACCATCGACGAGCAAGAACAAAAAGCCCGGCAGCAAGCGGTCATCGATAACTTCAAACCCGCCTGCATCTGTAACAAGATCCGCCGCGGTACCGTGGCCAAAGCGATTCAAGCCGGCGCTAAAACCTTTGAACAGATTGGTAAGCGCACCGGCGTCGGCACCGGCCCCTGCGGCGGGCGGCGCTGCGGCTCTCTCGTGCGCGGCATGCTCGGTGAACCGGTGACGACCTGCAATGACTGCGGCTGGCCGGTGTTGGTCGGAGCCGCTTGCCCGCGGTGTGAATACGCTAAGCTAGAAAGCTAAACAAGCTCATTACCTGCAAGGTTGAGCAAATCCCCGCCACTTTATTTGGCTATTTCTTCAGACTAGCCGTCTTGCGCAGAAAACGCTTGCGCTGATTGAGACATGCCTTTTTTTTATCTTCGCCGCTAACTTCGACGCGGCAACCCTGGCAAGCGGGGCAGATCCAGCCGCCGCAGGTGCATCGACCGCCCGGTTTGCCGGCTAAGCCGGGTTTGGTATTAAAGTTCTTTTGACAACGGACACAGATAATTGCGCTGGTGGCATCGAGGATTTCTAGATCTTCAGCGGGAGCGATACAACGCGCAGCTTCACCGTTTACCACCACTCTATATTGAAATGCTTCTTTCGAGAGCGGCGTATCCAACAGCATCCCGCCCCTAGTGAAGCAGGCCTTGATCGCCGTCGTACCTTCGATCTTGCCTTCGTACCCCTTATTCTTGTGGCGCACGACTGTGCCGTCGCGCAAACTAATCTCATGTTTTTCTTCCATAGACACCTTCTCTGTAAAAAGCCTCAGGTTCTCATTGCCATGTCATAACGCTTTCGACCCTCACGAGGAATAAATATGCACGTCGTTTTCCTCGATCCGGCGGCCACGGGCGATGAGCTTGATGATACTGCAAATATTGCGGCTCACGTCCGTGATTCCCGCTGCGGGGTAACCGCTCTTGATATAACGACCGATGAACTTATCCTCGCCCACGTCGATGATCTGGAGATAGTCCTTGTTCTCGTTGCCATCGAAGTAATGCTTCGTCCCCGGTGCGGGGCTATCGAGGTCGTTCTGTAACGCCTTCGATATCTTGATCCCGACGAACAACGGCTTAGACTCGTCCGCCATCTCACAGCTCCCTTCTCAAGCGTCGCACGCTCACACCACGACAGGTGTTGCATTAGCCCGCAGGGGCAGCGAACGCGCCTTCGATAGTCGCACCTAGCGACATGGCAGCGGCCGTCGCGACATCGCTGGGTGATCCGTCAGTTGGCAATCTTCAAGGCGACGCCCATTGGCAAAACGTTGTCGCCGATGCTCAAGGCGGTGGTTAGCTTTTCCATCTCCCAGGAGGAAACCTTCTCTGTCGAGATCGCTTCCTTGACCTTCGGATCGACCTTCTGATCGGCTGCCGGAAGTTTGATGATGTACTTGACATTACTGCCGTCGACCAGTGTCACGGAAAGAATCAGATCCTTGACCTCTTGCGCACCCAGCGTCTGCAACGACGCGATGCGATTCAAACCGACGGTCTTGTCGACGGTATAGTTATACAACCAGACAAACGAACCGATGGTCGCGAACATTAGCAACCAAGCGAATTGCCCGACCCGCTTCTGTCGGTTCATGACAGTTATACGCTGGCGATCAAAAAACTGGCGAAAAGTGTCGCGTTCGAGGGTCAGCCGCTTGGTTGGATCTTGCTCGGCGGAGCTCGGCGGTTGATCGAACGATAAGCCCATGCTGTTTAAAACCATGCCGACGATGATCAAAACCAGGGGTATGAGCACGATAACAATAGGATGCATATTACTCCCTCCGCAAACGGATGCTTGAAATCCGCGGATATAGGAAGAGGGATGGGGTGCAAGACCAGGAAATCTTGCGGCGAAGCATCGACGCCGCCAACCATGCCATTCGAAGGTGTAGCCCCGGTCTTCGACCTCTTTCGCGCCAATAGGATCGAGACATGATCTAAAGTACTCTATAGGAACACCCCGCATGAAGCAAACTTAGGTCCAACTAGCTTTGTCGTATAATTCCGTGCAGTCCGAGCGTATCGGGATTGCAATACCGCCAGCCCAAGTCTATACAAAATGCGCCATGGTGATTCGTTACGCATCCGCCGTCGTGACTATTGCGGGAATACTCGCGCTCGCCTCCGGTCTGGTATTCTGGGCCGGCGGGCCGCCAAGTTTAGTGTCGATGCATATGTTGCTGGGCTTTTTAACGGTAATTGGGCTGTGGACCGTCGGCATTGCTCAAGCCCTCTCGACCGGCGGAAGCTGGATTTTGGCGGCGATCGCATTCATTGTCGGAGCGCTAACGATCTACATCGGCCTAAATCAAGCCGCTATGGTTGCTGGGGAACATCACTGGCTGGTTCAACTCAGCCATTTAGTCCTGGGCATCCTAAGCATCGGTGTCAACCATATGGCCGCTGCGCGCCACCGCCGGGCAGCAGTCGGATAGTATCGACAAACCCGCCCTTCGTTATTGGCAACAGCAGTGTATTGAAGGAATGGTCAAATCGGCCAGCTCTCCAACCGATAGGCCTGTTCCCAAAACAATAGTTCATAGCGACTGCTGAGAATGAACAACTCGACCATGCGTTTTTTCTCAGCCGGGCTCGCCATCGCGGCGAGCCGATCCATCAGGCGAATCTGCTCGCGCACCGGTTGCCAAAAAGCCTCAGACGCGTAGGTCTCGATCCACTGGCGATAGATTTTCGGCTTGGCGGGCCGGCTCTTGAATAAGCGCTTGCCGGTTTCACCGTAGATCCAATAACAAGGCAATACCGCGGCCACCAACTCACCCAGACTGCCGCCGCGCGCCACCGACTGTAAGTGATCGATGTACGCCTGCGTGCGCGGTCCCTTGGGCACGGCGTCCAACTGTTTACGCGACAGCCTCAACGTTTTGCCGAAGCTCGCGTGAAAGCTGCGCTCGACCTCCACCGCGCCTAAAGCGTGACGGCAAAAGAGTTCTAAGATTTCCAAATTCGACGCCTTGGCGCCGCCAAGGCAGAGCACCTGAGCGAAGTCGAGAAGGTAAACATAGTCTTGCAAGATGAAGTAGGTAAACCGATTCATCGGCAAACTCCCCGCCGCCAACTCACAGAGAAACGGATGTCCGTCAATTGCCCGCCAGATACGCTCGCTGCGCTGCCGCAGTTCGACGCTAAAGTTTTTTGCCATGGGTTAGACTTAACGAAAACTTGGCGTGAAGAAAAGCGCGAGCGGTGCAATAACACCGAATGTGCGCCTCGTGCCGATGACTATTTCAATCCGTAACTGGCGGCGATTTTATCGATGAAACCGTTGTCATCAAGTTTGCGAATCAAGCGGCTATCGATCAGATCTTCGACTTTGACGTTGGCAATTTTCGGATTGAGCGTGGCTAGCAGGCGGCGAATGTTGTGCATCCCGTCCACCATGGGAATCGGCCGGCGCTCGACGCTGCTCAAATAATCTTGATAGCCCTCCTCCGCCACCGCGGGATCAGCGATCTGAAACTTGCGCATCATAGTTTTGATCACCACCGCTTTGTTCGCCGGCGCCATGCTGTAGGCCAGGCTCTCGACCAGCGTCATGAGGAGTTTTTCAGCGATGTCCGCGCGCTTTTGCAGGAACTCCGGTGACACAACGATCGCTTGGCTGAGCAAGGGAATCTTCGCCGGCTGGAGCTCCGCGATGATGGTGAATCCTTTGCTGCGCAACCGGCGCACCAATGCGCCGTCGAGAACCGCTGCGTCTACCCGACCAGCTTCGAGTGCCTGTCCGACCAAAACCGAATCGCCGATCGCTAGTAAATTGATGTTGTCCCTCTTGTAATCTAGGCCGACATGCTCCAAGGCCAAGATTGTGTTGATCCAGGTGGTGCCCCCGGGGTTTTGGATGCCGAAGCGTTTGCCGCGCAACTCCTCTGCGCGCTTGAAGCTCGGGTATGCGACCAAGGTATGGGTCAGGGTGCTGGAGATCGACGAGAGAATTCTCAGATACGATCCCTGCCCCGCCGCGCCCAATACGGAAGTGCCGCCGGTGTAGCCCACGTCCATTTCGCCGGTAACTAAAGTCGCCACAAGCGTTGCCGCGGCGCGCACCAGTACGATCTTCGGATCGAGACCATACTTGGCGAACAGACCCTGTTCCTGGGCGAGATATAGCGGAGTGGTACGCGGACTAACGGCGGCATAGCCGATGGTAAGCTTGGTTTGCGCCGACACCAGCGAAAACTGCGCCGCCGTGAGTAGTAGGAAAACCATTGAGACAAGAACCGAACGGAAGCGATCCATGCTCTTCCTCCTTAATTCTTGTTAGCAGTGCAAGTTTGCCAAGGAACTAGCTCATTTCTCGCCCGTCGGCCGCTTTACCGGCTCCAATCCAGGGCGGTAGCTCTTTTCGTCCAAGAATTCGCGCATGCCGCGTTCTCGCGTGCGTTCGGGGTCGGCAGCGCGCAACGCCATACTCTTCGCCCCCAAATACTCGTACGCTTGATCCATATCCATGCCGCGCACAGCGCGGATCGCATGCTTGGTGTAGGCCAGAACCATCGGGCTTTTGGCGATTAGTTCACGCGCAATCGTGACCGTCTCATCGCGCAATTTTTCAGCCGGCACCGCCATAGTGGCAATGCCGATCTCGGCAGCCTTACGGCCATCGATGGTGCGGCCGGTCATGGCGTAGAACATGGCGTTGCGGAACCCCACCATTTCACCGAAGACTTTGCTGACATTGCCGCCGGGAATGATGCCCCAATTGACCTCTGACAAACCGAAGGTGGCGCTGTCCGCGGCGATGACGATGTCACAGGCCGCCAGCGAGACAAACGCGCCGCCGTAACAGTAGCCATTGACCATGGCGATGGTCGGCTTGCGCGACCAGGCCAGCAACTCGGTCGCCCAGCGCCGGTGCGCCGTCGCGGCGCGAAAGCGCGCCACCGGATCTTTGTCGGTCTCGCGAAAATACTGCTTCAAGTCCATGCCCGCGCTCCAGCTATTCCCCGCCCCCGTGAGCACAATGACTTTGGTCTCATCATCGGTCTCCAGGCCGTAAAGAATCTCTTCCATCTCGACATGGAGCGTCGGACTCATGGCGTTGCGCTTCTCCGGCCGATTGAAGGTGATCCAGGTAATGCCTTCATCGTCGGTCTCGACAAGCACACAGGTGTATTCTTTCTTCTTGGCCATCGTGGTTCTCCTTTTTTTGAATAGCGGTAACAAATCGCCGATTAAACTACCCTCGAGCTCGATGAAAACGTCAGCCGCACCTTCTGGGCACAGACGGAAGTGTATCCGTGATAGAGTTCAAGCATGGTCATCCTTCCTTGCGGCGCGGCAACACCGCTAATGTCCGAGACTAGCCCAGCTCAGCAATCAGATTCTCCGGCACCAGGCGGCTGGCTCGTGCATCCTGCAAGGCGACTTCGGCAAGCACGGCGGTGAGCGCGGCCGGCGCGACAATTAACGTCGGCTCAAACAGCTCGGCGAAGACGCGGTAACATTTGTCGAGCACCTGCGGTTGGTTGCGCAAAGCCGGCAGTTGGCGCCCGATGGTAGCGCGCGCCAATGGCGCATCGTTCTTGAATAGTTGGACACTGTCGCGGTAGATCGCCGCGACCTTGCCAACCAGGTCGCGGTTACCGGCGAGAAAACGCCGCGTGGTCGCCAGCGGCACCCATTGGCTATCGAGTGCGAGAGTATCGGCGACAATGCGCAAGCCATTCGGCCTCGGCCATGAAGGCTTTCTCCGGCGGCAAGAGCGCGGCGTCGAGATCGCCGCTACTGAAGCGCCTCGAAACTGCGATCGTTGAGGCCGAGATCGACCAGTTCGAGATCCTTGTCGCGATCGAACTGCCAGCGCCGCAATAGCGCCAGCATCATCATGCCCGCCATCCGGCGGGGTTGATTGATCCCGACTCGTTTGCCTTTCAGGTTGGCGATCGATTCGATCTTCGGATTGGCCACCAAATAAAATGCCGGACGGTTCAACAGGCCGCCGATCATGACCAGGTCGTTGCCGTTGAGCTGGGAGAAAATCAGCGACGGCGCGTTGGGGGTGCCGATGGGGATAGTTTGCGAGACGATGTCCTCGACAACTTTCTCTTCGTCGAGCTGGTTGACGATCTCAACGGCGATATTTTGCTCGGCAAACAAACCGGCCGCCTCAGCCACATAGGGCAGGAACCGGCCGATGCTCGAAGTACCGATGCCAATTTTGATTGTTTCCATTGATTACCTCAATCCAACTGCAACGTCGCCGGCTCATTGGCCATGCGCTCACCCATGCCGACATGGCGCAACCTTTCCCACAAGGCGTCGACTTCCGCCAGCACGGCGGCGTCGGCACGATGAATATCGATCAAGTGCGCGATCGGCACCCAACAGGCCCGCCCGGTTAGCCAGAACACTTCCGATCGATTACCTTCGGGATCGAAGTAGTAGCAGCCCAGAGCGCTGACATGATTGACTACGGCATCTATGCGTAAACCGGCAGCAACGAGTCTTTTGTGCATGATGCGCAAATCTTCCAGTGTCTCGACACGCAGTGAGATTTGATTGATCAACCGTGAATCGGCGTCTTCCGGCCGGCCGCGAAACAGCGCGATCTCATGATCGGCCTTGTCCGGGTCCGTGCTAAAGAAAACGATCCCGGCGCGCCAGTTCTGCTTGGTGATGCGCATACCCAGGGTATCGCGGTAGAACGCCGCCATTGCTTCCAGGTCCCGAACGTAAATCCCGACATGTCCGAGCCCAACGACTGCTGCCATAATTCCCTCCCAAGCGCACAATCGGCCGAATCGTTTCCCTTAGCTATCTAGCGCCGAAGTGTCGGTGCAATCAAGCCATATCAAAGGCATGGCACAGGTATCAGGGCTAGCATGGGGTGGACAATGGCGAACACTTGCGCTACTTGGTTGGCCATGAAGCCAGAAGAATTTATCGATGAACTGTGGAGCTACGCCGCGGAAGTGCCAATGGAGCAACATCCCTGGTTCGACGGCATCATCAAGCACCGTTGGACCAAGGAACAAATCATTCTCGGCGAAGTGCAGCACTATCTGCGGGTGCGCACCAACCCGATCTTCTTCGGCCATATGGCGATCAACGCGGTGTCGGCAAAGGAATACACCGTGATGGCGACGGTCTTAGAAAACTTCATGGAAGAACTCGGCGGCAAGCGTACCCACGTCGACATCATGCTGCAATTTCTCGAAGCAGGCGGCATTTCGCGCGAACAGGCGGACAATGCCGAACCGGCGCCAGGCACCTTGGCTGCGATCGAGATGATCGTTGGCTGCTGCCAGCGCCGCTCCGCCCTCGAAGGCGTCGCCATGCTCGCCTTTGTCGAAAGCCAACTCGGCGGCGAGGGAAAAATCTCCGAGAAGGTCTATCGCGAATTGACCGGCCACTACGGCTTCTCGCCGCGGGCCGCGGCGACCTATCAACTTCACGCGGCCCAGGACGAAGGCCATGGCAGCCGACAGATTGACGCTATCCGCCTTCTTGCCACCGACGATGTAACGCAAAATAAAATTCGCGCGGCGGTTAAGTTGGGATTGACCGCCTTCACGCTCGAATGGGACGGCCATGTCCAGGCGATGACCGGCAAACGTGAATTTTGGGGCGGGGTTAAGGATCTACAGCTTCGCCAACCGCGTGTGAAATTGACCGACTAACCTGCGCGGAATATGATCGATGGGTATCGCTGCGCTCCACCCATCCTACGGTTCTTGCGAATCTCTTCTGTGCCCCTGGCAGAAAACCCGTAACCCGAAACTGCTTTCAGCACGGCCACTCCTTCGGCAGATCTTTCCTAAGCTTTTTGTATTCCGCGTCGTCGCTGTGCTGGGCGCGCAACCGCTTGAGCGCCGCGACAACTTCCTTCTGATCCTGCTTCACCGCGTTGGAGACCATACCCGTGGTCTCTTCGAAGCCGAGGCCTCAATTGCTGTGTCAGCCGCGCATCCGCTTGAGAATGTACAGATCCTCTTCTTTGCTAGCCATGTCGGTGCACCTCAATTCGAGATTCCGGAAAAACCAACCTTCTGTGTGGTGATCAGCTCAGCCGCCGTTTCCGGCGCGCCGTCAGCCGTTACAGTGACGCGAATACGAACGAAAATTCGCCATGCTTCGCCGCGCCATTGGCAGTGAAAAATGACGAAAGCGTTTTCCGTAACCAGTCCCGCCGGCTCATGACATTGCACGAGGCTGTGAAACTGTGCGCTCCCGCCCGGTGCCAGATCGAGGCCCGGAGCAAAAGACTGCTCATCCGATTTGAATTGCCCATGCGGCAAGCGCGCTGAATTAATTCTTAGACCCTCCGCCCCAAGATTCTCGACTTGCCAGCGAATATTCCAGAAACCCATGGCGCCAGCTTGCGTTGCGGAAAGTTGACGCAGCGAAACATGTGGATCCATCATCACCGCTTACTTGAGCCGCCCCTCTGCGCGCAGCTCCTGCTGAGCGGTCCTTAAGATACGATCGTTGAGCACGCGCTCGAGGATAAATTTGCCGTCGATCAATCCGGCGCGCTTGTCTTCATCGAGCATGAACTGAAAACCAGCAAGGTTAAATGAAAGATCTGCGGAAAAGGCCGGCGCAAAAAGGTCGTATGCCTGGCTGACGATATCCGGCTCGCCTTGAAGTCCGCCTTCGTATCCCGCTTTGATCGCGTCGGCTTTGTTGGATTTGGCGTGCTGCATGCCAAGCAGCAATGCTTTTAGAAATCGCTTGGCGGTATCCGGCGTTTTCACCAGCACATCGTTGCGCGTGACGACGATACTTTGCGGAATGTTCAAACTGTCGCCCATGTTGGCGATCATTGGAAAGCCGAGACGCAGCAGTCTTACAGTGTCTTCCGGCGAAAATGGCGCCGCGGCAATGATGCCCTTTTCCAAAGCGCTAATGCGCCCACTGCCGGCGCCGACGGCGCGCAGCGTCACATCCTTGTCGGGATCGATGCCCTTGACGCGCAGAAACGTTCTCATGGCAAAGTCGGAAAACGCTCCCGCGCCGGTGACGCCGATAATCTTCCCTTTCAAGTCTTCGAGGCTGCGCGCGGCTCGGCCGCCGATCAACTGAAACGTCGTCGCGTTGGCGATGGAAGCGATGATCGACACCTCTAGACCACGCGCCCGGCTGCGCATCACGGCCTGCGCACCGCCGATCTCGGCGAAGTTCACGTCGCCCGACGACAATGCCGCCAATGCCATCGGCCCGCCACGCACGAAGATCGGCTGGATTTCGAGACCTTGCGCTTTGAAATAGCCGCGCGCCAACGCCACCCGAAACGGCAGCTCGCTGTTCCATGCCAAGCCGGTGAAGACGACCGGGAGAGCTTTCCTATCCTGTGCCGAGAGCTGCGATCCGACCGATAGGGCCGATAGGAGCGCTAGCAAGACTCGAATCGTCAAAGCTCTGTGCATCATGACCGCCGCTTACTGTCTCAGTTTGCCTTCAGCGCGAAGCTCCTGCTGGGCGATTTTTAAAATACGGTCGTTGACCACTCGGTCCAGGGTAAAGTTTTTGTCCACCAGGCCGGCGCGAATATCTTCGTCGAGCATTTGTTGCAGACCCGGCACGGCCACGGACAAGTCGCCTTGCAACCCGCCCGAGTAGAGATCCCAAGCCGTGCTAACGATGTCCGGGTCGCCCTTCAGACCGGCATCGAAGCCGGCTTTGAGCGCTTCTTTCTTGTTGAACTTGGCCAACTGCATGCCCTGGATGTAGGCCTTGAGCATGCGCTTGCTGGTTTCGGGATATTTGTCGAGCACTTCGTTGCGCGTGACGAGAATATTCTGCGGGATTCCCAGCGATTCACTCATGTTGCTGATGACCGAGTAGCCGGCGCGCATCAAGCGCACGCCGTCTTCGGGGGAGAACGGCGCCGCCGCGATCATGCCTTTTTCTATCGCCGCGGCGCGCAGCACCGTGCCGCCGATGGCGCGCAGGATCACGTCTTTATCGGGATTGAGATTGTGTTTGCGCAGAAACGCCTTGACTGCGAATTCCGAATAGGTTCCCGCGCCGGTGACACCGATCGGCTTGCCGCGCAAGTCTTCCACCGTGCGCGTCTGCTTATTGCCGAGCAGGATATAGTTGGTCGTGCTCGAGATACAGCCAAGTATCGTCAAGTCGAGTCCGCGCGATTTGCCGCGAAATATCGCCTGCGCGCCGCCGATGCTGGCAAAGTCCACTTCGCCGGAGATCAAAGCCGCGATCGCCGCCGGACCGCCGCCAATCAAGATCGGCTCGATCTGCAACCCCTGCTGCTTGAAATAGCCGCGCGCCAACGCCGCCCGGAACGGAATCTCGCTATTCCAGGCCAGACTGACGAACACCATGCGGATGTTCTTCTTCTCCTGCGCCGACGCAAGCCCGCCGCAAAGAACCACGACGATAAGGCAAATCCCAACTTGCAGTATTTTCCGAATACCCATCATTCCATCACTCCTCTACTCCAGCACTCCAAGCTTGTTTCTCTCACCTTTTCGCATACACGGCGGTCTTGCCGTTCTTGTCGAACGTGAGCACGTTGTACGGCTCTGGCTTGCCGCCTTCCATCCCCGGTGACCCGGCTGGCATGCCAGGAACTGCGAGACCGACGACTGGCGGTTTTTCCTTGAGTAATTTTTCGATTACGTCGGCTGGCACGTGGCCTTCGATCACGTAGCCATCGATCAAAGCTGTATGGCAAGCAAAAAGTTGTTGCGGCACACCACGCTGGCGCTTAAGGTCGGTAAACGCGTTGCCAAATAAGATTTTCTTTTCCACTTTGAATCCGTTTTTTTCCAGGTGCACGACCCAGCCATCGCAGCATTCTCAGGTCGGGGTCTTGTAGACCGTGATGGATTTTGCCGCCGATTTCGACGGCGCTTGGCCTAACGTCGGAGCAACCAGGAACAGGCCCAAAGCGAGCACGCAACAAGAGGCAAAACGGCTAATTCGCATAGATCCTCCCACCGCAGAGCAATTTATCAGATACGTTGACATAAATACGAGTGCTGTTGTAACGATCATTGAACATTCAAAGGAGGCTGCCATGACCAAGAACGGCATGAAAGTTTTGGATAGCGACATGCACCTGATGGAGCCGGTGGATCTGTGGGACCGCTACATCGACAGCAAATTCAAAGCCATGGCACCGCGCGGCCTGACGAGCGAGAATGTCCGCGATCTTCGCATGGCCCATCCCGACGACGGCCGGGCGTGGGGCGTCTTCCAATCGCAGGGTGTGCGTAGCGGTGCTCCCAACCGCGGTCAAAATTTCAATCGCAACCAGGGCACCTACCGCGACCACTCCGAGCGCGGCTGGACCGCCGAAGTCCAACTCGAAGCCATGGATATCGAAGGCATAGATGTCGCCGTGCTCTTTCCTACCCGGGGGCTGAATGTGCTGAGCGAGCCGCATATGGAGCCCAACTTCGCCGCCGCATTGGCCCGCGCTTATAATAACTGGCTCTATGATTTTTGCGAGAAGGATCCCAACCGGCTTCTCGGCGCCGGCATGCTTTCGCCCTTCGACATCGACGACGCGGTCAAGGAAGCCAAACGCTGTGTCAAAGAGCTGGGCTTTCGCGCCGTGTTTCTGCGCTCCAACATTATGAACGAACGCAATTGGTATGACGCTTATTACGAACCGCTGTGGAGCACCTTGGAAGAGCTGGCGGTGCCGGTGGGTTTTCACGAATCGTCGTCCTCCGCCGCGCGTCAGACCGGCGATTGGTTCGAGCCCAACTTCATGCTGCGCCGCGCCGTCGCCCAGCCGATGGAACAGATGCTCGGACTGGTGGCGATTTGCTCTGGCGGCGTCCTCGCCCGCCACCCCAAGCTGCGCGTCGCCTTTCTCGAAGCCAACTGCACCTGGCTGCCCTGGCTCCTGTGGCGCCTGGACGAAGGCTGGGAACGCGAAGGGGATATCTGGGCCAAGGACCTGACCATGAAGCCTAGCGAATACTTCAAACGCCAAGTGTTCGTCTCCGTCGAACCGGACGAAGCCGGCGTGAAATATGTTATCGACTATATCGGCACCGATCGATTGGTCTTCTCCACCGACTACCCCCACGGCGATTCAAAATACCCCCACGCCATCGAGAGCTTTCTCGAGCTAAAAATCTCAGACGACGACAAGCGCAAAATACTCTGGGACAATTGCGCCGAGTTCTACAAAGTTAGCTAGTCGTTCTAGCGCTCAGACGTAACGCTTGCTTGCGGCTGGTGCGCACTCCTGCTAACAAAGAGGAATTCTCCAACGGAAGAACTAATCTCATGGCGAATGAAAGCCCAATCAGAAAGCTCAAACTCGGCATCGTCGGCATCGGCGTCGGCGCCTCGGAAATCCTGCCGGCCATGGAGCAAATCCCCGAGTTCGAGCTCGCCGCCGCCGCAGATGTCAACCCACGCGTGCTCGAAACATTTCGCGAACGTTATGGAGCGAAGACCTATGACAGCGTCGAAAAACTTTGCGCCGATCCCAACGTCGAGGCGGTCTGGATATCGACGCCCAATCGATTTCACGCGCCGCACACGATCATTGCCGCCAACGCCGGCAAGCATGTCGTGGTCGAAAAGCCGATGGCGATCTCGCTCCTAGAAGCCGAAAAAATGATCGAGGCGACGATCAAGAACAAAACTAAGCTCCTATGCGGACATACCCAGAGCTTCGGGCCGCATATCAGGACCATGCGTAAAATCATCCGCTCGGGTGAGCTGGGCCGCCTCTGCGCCCTTCATGTCTGGGCCTATACCGATTGGATGCTCCGACCGCGCACGGCGGACGAACTGGACATCAATCAAGGCGGCGGCGTGCCCTACCGCCAGGGGCCGCACCAGATCGACACATTGAGGCTCCTCGGCGGCGGCATGGTGCGCAGCGTGCGCGGTTCCACCGGTGCTTGGTTCAAAGGCCGGCCGATTCCCGGCTACTATTCGGCTTTCATGGAATTCGCAGACGGCACGCCGGCGACGCTGATGCACAACGGTTACGGCTATTTTCTCGCATCGGAATTAGTCCCCTGGGGCGGCCAGAACAGCCGCTACAGCGAAGCCGAACGCGCAGCCGTGCGCAAGTCCTTGCTCGACGGCACGCGGGACGAGAACGCCGACAAGGACGCCATGCGCATCGGCGGCGCCAACGAAGGAGAAATTCGCGACCGCAGCAAGGTCAAACCCTGGCTGCCCAACGACCTGGGCATTCTGGTCGCGACCTGTGAAAAAGGCGACATCCGCCAGTCGCAACATGGCCTGTTCGTCCACAGCGACGAAGGCACCAAAGACGTGCCGCTCATCGGCGGCGGCGGTCCGTCGCGGCGCGGTGAGCTGATGGAACTCTACAATGCCGTCATACTCGACAAACCGATCCGCCACACCGGCCCCTGGGGCATGGCGACGCTGGAAGTCTGCCTGGCGATTATCGAATCGGCAAAGCAAAGAAAAGAGATTTATCTGAAGCACCAGGTGCCGGCGCCGGAAGAAGATTAACGTGGTCTGCTGCCATCATTCCGGCGCAGGCCGGAATCCAGTTTTCTTTGCATTACAGTGCAACCGAAGAGGATGCCGGCTTCGCCGGCATGACGAAAGGAACCGACACCTCATAACTGAAAACGATTCAGACAATAACAAGGAGAAGCTCATGCATAACAATCAAATCACCGTCGACGTTCACGGTCATATGACGACACCCGCAGTATTCCGCCAGTTTCTGGCGGAAACCGTCTCGCAAAACACGCCCAATCGCAAACTGGACATGAGCGACGAGCAGCTCGAAGCCGCCCAGCAGCGCCATCTGAAATTCATGGACGACCGCGGCATCGACGTTCAGTTGATCGGCCCGCGGCCCATCGCCATGTGGCACTGGATGAGGCCGTTCCTGCAAGAGTTCTGGGCGTTCACGACGAACAATGTAATTGCCCGCATCGTCAAGTTGCATCCCGACCGCTTCCGCGGCATGGCGCAGCTGCCGCAGTCCCGCGACAAGGATACGCGCAATTGTCTGCCCGAGTTCGAGCGCTGCATCAAAGAGCTGAACTTCGTCGGCGCTTATCTGAATCCCGATCCCGCCGGCGACAAGCAGACTCCCGGCGTGCATGAAGAGTATTGGCACCCGCTCTACGACAAGGCGGTGCAATTGGATGTCCCGCTGATGGTCCATCCGTCGACCACTTATGATCGCAGACTGGAAGTCATCCCGGCGAACTATCAGATGAACAACTATCTCGAAGAGTTCGTCGCCATGCAGCTCTACATGCACAGCAAGATTTTCCAGACCTTCCCGAAATTGAAGATCGTCATCTGCCACTGCGGCGGCGGCTTGAACCGCTTTATTCCCAACGATCACCATGTCGGCCAGGGTGATTTCAGCAAGAACCTGTTCTTCGACTCCTGCGTGTACGATGTCAATTATCTGGAAGCCGGCATCAAGCAACGGGGCGTCGACCAAGTCCTGTTCGGCACCGAGTCCCCCGGCTCCGGCGGCGCCGTGCGCAAAGATACCGGAAAGCCATCGGACGACATGATCCCGGTAATCGATGGTCTCAGCTTCTTGAGTGCCGAGGATAAGCTGAAGATCTTCCAGAAAAACCCTTTGAAAGTTTTCACAAAAGTAAAAATCTAAAGCGGTCGAGAATTGAGGATGGAGGATCAGTAGGTTTCGAAACATCGATCCTCCATCCTCTATTCTCGACGAATCCTACTCGCGTCTCAGCACCGGCGTGAGTTAATAACAGCAACGGAGACATAGATGGCCTACAAGAGCGTCAACAGAGCAGTCCCGCGCATCGAAGGAGCGGATAAAGTTTCCGGCAACATGCGTTACGCAGCGGATCTAGACTTCCCGGCCGCGTTGGCGGCGAAGATACTACGTACATCCCTGCCCCACGCCCGCATCGTCAGCATCGACACCTCGCAAGGCTGCGAAGTTGCGCGGCGTCCGTGGCATCATCACCGGCGCCGATGTCAAAGGCGTCATGGTCGGACTGCGCATGAAAGACATGCCGCTGCTCGCCCATGACAAGGTACGTTATGCCGGTGAACCGGTAGCGGCGGTTGCCGCGGACACCGATGAGATCGCCGAAGAGGCCTTGAATCTTATCGACGTGCAATATGAAGCGTTACCCTTCGTCACCGACCCGGTGCAAGCGACCACGGCTGGCGCTCCGGTGCTGCACGACGATCCAATGTCCTACAAGAATGCCCCGGAGCGCGACATCGATCTGCCCAATGTGCAGTCCTACGGCAAATGGTCCAACGGCGATGTCGACGCCGGCTTGCAAAAGGCCGCGCGCGTTTTCGAACATACCTTCCGCACGCCATTGGGATTTCACGGCTACATCGAGCCGCACGCATGCACCGTCGAGATTCATGACGACGGCCGCGTTGAAATCTGGGCGTCGAATAAAGCGCCATTTACACTGCGCGCTCGTTTTGCCCGCGATGTCGGCGTCGAGGAAGCGAAAGTCAAAGTTCACATTCTTCCCGTCGGCGGCGATTTCGGCGGCAAGACTTCGGTAGCCGAGGCGCCGATCTGTTACTTCCTCGCCAAGAAGACCGGTAAAGCAGTCCGCATGGTCTTGGAATACACCGAAGAGGTTACTGCCATCTCACACCGCCATCCAGCTGTGATCACGCTGCGCACCGGCGTCGATGACGACAACAAGATTTGCGCCATGGCGATCAAAGCGGTGTTTAGCGGCGGCGGTTATGCGGCGCTCAAAGCCAACGCGGAGGTCACCGTCCAAGGCCCGCGCCGCGCGGCGAGCTACTATCGCTTTCCGGCGATCCAAGTCGAAACCTTGTGCGTTTACACCAATCAAGTCCCCTGCACCCAGACTCGCACGCCGGGCAGCCCACAGACTACCTTCGCCGTCGAATCGCAGATCGACATCATCGCCCGCGAGCTCGGACTCGACCCGGTGAAATTTCGCATGAACAATCTGCTCAACGCCGGCGACCCAACCCCCTTCGGTCAAAAGCTCCAAGGCATCGTCGTCAAGGAAACCCTGACCAAAGCCCTGGAAATCTCCGGCTGGAATAAGCCCAAGGCAAAGAATGTCGGCCGCGGCGTCGCTGTCTACGAACGCCCATCCGGCGCCGGCAAATCCGGCGCGGCAATCACCGTCGAAGCCGACGGCAGCCTCAGCGTTCATTTAGGCGTGCCGGACGTCGGACCCGGCATCCATACCGTGGTCCAGCAGATCGTCAGCGAAGTGCTCGAATTGCCCCGCGAGCGGGTGGCGGTTCGCGTGCAAGACACAGACAGCTCGCCCTACGACTCCGGCACCGGCGGCAGCAAGTCGACCAACAGCGTCGGCACCGCCGCCTATCAAGCCGTCACCGAAGTTAAGGAAAAACTCATCGCTCTAGCGGCAACGAAATTTGGCTGCACGCGCGAGGCGATCGCGGAATCGAAGGGCCGGTATAACGTGCCAGGGCAAAAGCCGATGTCATGCACCGACATGATCCGCCACGCCGTCGCGCAGAACGGCGGCGCGCTGACGCACTTGAGTAACTACGAACCGGCACGCGCGCCGATCACGTCGTTTGCCGCGCAGGTCGCCGAAGTCGAAGTCGACCCGGCCACTGGCCAAGTCAAGGTGACAAAACTCACGACGGTTCATGATTCTGGCACGGTCTTGAATCACTTGAGCTATACGGGGCAAATCGACGGCGGCATCATCACCGGCTTAGGCTTCGCGCTGATGGAAGACAATTCGCTCGTCGACGGCAAGATGCCGACCGTCAACCTCGGCGAATTCAAAATGGCCAACATCGCCGACGTGCCGAAACTGACGACGGTGCTGATGGAATCTCCGGCGGGACCGATTCCCTATCAAGGCAAAGCCATAGCGGAAATTCCCAACGTCCCCACCGCCGCCGCCATCGCCAACGCGATCCAAGACGCCTGCGGTGTGCGCATCTTGGATTTACCGATAACGGCGGAAAAGATTTATGGGGTGTTAAGAAAATAGATTCGGAATCTGGGAATCAACCGCAAGGGCGCAAAAAACGTTAAAAGGAGTTGAGTCTTGTAGGGGCGTGGTTTAAACCCGGCCTCTTGGATCCACCTATTTGAACTGTTTACACCATGCGCGGGCGCGTCCAACTATTGCCATACCAACGGTGCGAAATCAGAATCGTAGGGCCAACCCCCCGGGGGTGCCCTTCTGTATTTTGCGACCGAGCTACACCACCTCGACAAAATACTGTTCCACCCGGGCAATATGCCGGGCAGGATCGGGTTGCAGCAAATGCCGTTCGTCTGACTGATAGAACGCTTGATTCTGCGACTCCCAATCGTCCTCAGTGTCGCGGCTCAGAAACAAAACGAATTGGTTGGTCTCTTTCACCTTCCAGCCGCCACTCACATGAAAACCAAACTTCTCTCTTAATGGTTTGATCTTGTCGCGCCACTCGGTGGCAAACTCATCGAGACTGCCGCGATTGATGGTATAGATATGAATCTGCGTCGGCATGAATTTAGCGACCGGCTACTTCCCCTCTTTCACCTTCACTATCTGCTTGAGCAGATCGAACATCGGCGTCATGTCGGCGTACTTGGGATCGGAGACATCGAAATACCGTTTGCCGGCTTGCATGCGGTTGACCGGGACTAAGACGTCTTTGGGGATATCGGTGCGGCGTGAGTTGGGGGCGTCTTCGCCGTAGAGGTCCTGATACTTTTGCAGGGCGATCTGGCCGCGGCGGGAGAGAAACCAGTTGACGAAAACCTTGGCCGCGTTGGGATTGGGCGCGCCTTTGATGAAACTCATGGAACCGCCGCCGGAGGTTAGCTGCACGCCTTCTTTCCAGTCGACGTTGTCGAGTTCGTCCACCGGCAGTCCCTGCGACTTGGCCCGGGCGGTATCGCGGCAACCGACGCACATGGCATAACGTCCCTGCGCCAGCCAATCGGTGATCTGCCGGCGGTCACGGCCGTATACCGGCTGCATATCACCGAAGAGCTTGCGGATGTAATCGGCGCCCAACTCGGGATGATAGTAATAGAACTGCAGCGACGCGCCCAGTCCCGTTTCCAACGGATCCTGAGAAACATACTTGCCTTTCCATTTCGGATTAACCAAATCCCAATAGGATTTGAACTCTTTCGGACTCGCTAAGTTCGTATTGTAGTAAAAGCCCGAGGACGACGGATTAGCGATATAGATCAACACATGGCGCTGCTCGGGATCGGTGTAGCGAATCCGGCCTTCCAACCATTTAGTTTCGTCGAGGACTTCGGGAAGAACCAACAGCGATTTGATCGAATCGAGCGCCTTGCCTTCATAGAGCACTTCGTAATTGGTATTCGCCCCACCGCTGAACAGATCGGCGAGCACATGGCCGGCACGGGTCTCGGTTATGATTCTCGTGCCCAACGTATTACCGGCGCCATTCACCGTGACCAGTTTGATCTCGGGAAATTCCTTGCGGAACTCGTTCAGCAACGGCTCGCTACCGTAACGCCCGACGTAGAAGTTGAGCTTGCCCTCTTTCTTTGCCGCGGCGACGGTTTTCTCCCAACTCGCTTGCCAGACCGGTTTGGCATCGGCGCCAACACCAGACGGCACCCAGCCAAGGGCAGCGAGAATCAGAATGATCAACTGAACAGCTATCATGTTTATTTTCCTTCACGCCCTTTCATAAATTCCCTGGTCAATTGAAAGATCGGCGTCATATCGGAATGCTTGGGGTCGGAGAAGTCGAAGTAGCGCCGCCCTTCCACGAGCCTGCTGGTAGCCGGAAGAGCGTCTTTGGGAATATCGACGCGCCGCGAGTTGGGCGGGTCTTCACCATAGAGATCTTCGTAGGTCTGCAGGGCGATCTGGCCACGGCGCGACAAAAACCAATTGATGAACAACTTGGCGGCGTTGGGGTGCGGCGCGCCTTTGATCAAACCGAGAGAACCGCCGCCGGAAGAAATATGCGCGCCTTCCTTCCAATCGACCATGTCCAGATCATCCACCGGCAGTCCCTGCTTGTTGGCCTTCTCCGAATCCCGGCAGCCCATGCACAACGCGAACTTTCCCTGGGCCAGCCAATCGGTCATCTGGCGGCGGTCTTTCGAATAGACCGGCTGCTGGTCGACAAACAGCTTGCGCAAAAACTCCGGCCCGAGCTCCGGATGATAATAGAAAAATTGCAGCGACGGCCCGATGCCAGTTCCGGTCGGCTCTTGGGAGACGAATTTGCCTTTCCACTTGGGCTGGGCCAAATCCCAGAACGATTTGAACTCCTTGGGATTGACCATATTGGTATTGTAATAAAAGCTCGCCGAAGTCGGATTGGCGATGTAGATAAACACATGCTGCTGTTCCGGGTCGTTGTAGCGGTGCTTGCCGCCATACCATTTGGACTCGTCGAGCACTTCCGGCAACACTAAAGCTGACTTGATCGAGTCGAGCACCTTGCCCTTGTAAAGAAACTCGAAGTTGGTCACCGCGCCGCCGCTGTAGAGATCGGCAACCATGACTGCCGGCGCGCGCTTCAGCGACAATCCGCGTCCCCAGCGAGTTGCCGGCGCCGTTGGTGCTGACGATCTTGATCTCGGGGAATTCCTTGCGAAACTCATTCAACAATTTCTCGCTGCCATAGCGGCCGACGTAGAAATTGAGCCGCCCTTCCTTTTTGGCCGCGGCCACCGTCTTGTCCCATTGCCCCTGCCAGTTAGCCTCGCTTTGCGCCGCCAGTAGCGGCTCAGCCGCCCAAAGCGCCGCCGCCAAGGCGGCAACCATCCGCAAATAGACAACGATTCTTGGGCTCATGGCTTCACGCTACTTTTTCGCCGGCAGGACTTCGTCAAGCAATTTGTAGAGCGGCGCCAGATCCTTGGTATCTGGATCGTCGGTATCGAAATAGGCCATCTTGTCCCTGCGCGTTTCGCTGGCCGGCACATGATCCTTGGGCACGTCGATACGCCGCGAATTGCGCGCGTCGCCGGGGACGCTGATGATTTTCTGAAACAGCGTCTGGCCTTCGCGTGACAACAGCCAATTGATGAACACCTTGGCCGCGTTGGGATGGGGCGCGCGATTCATCAGGGCCAGGGAGCCGAAAGCCGAGGACAAGTTTACGCCTTCCTTGAAATGATAAGGTTCGAATTCTTCCACCGGCAGCCCTTGATTTTTGGCCCGATGAACCTGGCCACCTTGGATCGGCAGGATCAGGCTATATTTACCCGTGCCCAACCAATCCACCGATTGACGAATGTCGGCGCTCATGGTCACGTCCATTTCACTGAAGAAGCGGCGCAAAAACTTTGGCCCCATCTCAGGACTATAGTAGAGGAATTGCCAGGGAATTCCCGCGCCGCGCACGCGGCGAATATCGCTGGAAAGGATCTTGCCCTTGAGCTTTGGATTGAACAAATCCCAGTAACTCTTGTACTCGCGCGCATCGAGAAGCTGCGTATTGAAGGCGGCGCCTGCGCCGGCCGAGACATTGCCTTCGTAGACGAAAACATACTCGCCTTCTTTGTCGGAGTATTTATGTTTGCCTTCCCACCACTTGCTGGGGTCCAAGACATCCGGGAGGATCAACGCCGGCTTGATCGGCTCGAGCATCTTGCCCAAGTAGAGGGTTTGGTGGAGCGAGACGCCGCCGCCGTTGTAGACATCGAGCAGATACTTGCCAGCCCGCCGCTCGGCAACGATGCGCTGGGTAATATCGGTGCCCGCGCCGGTGATGTAATTGACCTTGATCTTGGGATAGGCCTTCTGAAATGCGCCGAATTCGATAAGCGCGCCGTAGCCGCCGATGGATACGCTGACCTGCCCCTCTTGCTCGGCAGCGCGCACCGTGCGATCCCACTCGGCCTGCCACTTTGATTCAGCGGCAAGAGTCGGGCGTATTTCTCCGATGATGAACCAGGCTATGCCAATGGCCAGGACCAGCCTCGACAGCGAAAACGCCAGTAGGATTTTTGCCCATTCGATCTTATTCATATAAATAAACCCACATTCGGGATGACAGGGCAGCCCGTCAACTTTGTAACGCCATTGCGGCAATTCCTCCGATTTCTTTTCTGCATTCCTTTGAATTCCTGATCGTCCTGAAACAGTCGAAGCTGTGGCTAACTCTTCCGATTCATCGCCCAGTAAATTTTCTCGGCGTTGAGCGGCAGCTCGAACAGTCGCACGCCGCAGGCATCAGCGATAGCGTTGGCGATCGCCGCCGCGGTCGGCACGTTGGGATTCTCGGCGATGGCCTTGCCGCCATAGGGCGTCGGCCCCGTCGGGCTTTCGACCAGGACCGTCTTCAACGGCGGCACGTCGGCGATGCACGGCAGTTTCGCTTCGCCCAGGTTCAGGGTCGCGATCTTGCCGTCCACCAGCGGATTCTCTTCCATCAAGGCGAAGCCAAAGCCGGTAACGATACCGCCCTCGATCTGCCCTGTGAGCGTCAGATGATTGAGCACCGTGCCGGTGTCGTGGGCCGTGGTTAGATTCAAAACCTTGACCCCGCCGGTGGTCGGATCGACTTCAACCTCGGCCACTTGAGCGGCGAAGCCGGTGACTTTCGGCATATCCTTCGGCACATAGTTGGTCAGATGAAATACCGGGCCGCCATTTTCTTTGACGGCGAGCGCGATCATCTTCTCGGTGGTCGTCGACTGCTTGTTGGGCGCCGTGAGTTTGCCGCCCTGTTGCTGAATCTCCTCGGCCTGGCAACCCAACTCGCGCGCCGCCAGGGCGACTAACTTGGCGCGCACTTCCTGCGCCGACTGGTTGACCGCGTGGCCGGAAGTATTGGTTTGCTTGCTGCCGCCCGTGCCCGGATCGAAGGGCAAGCTGTCGGTGTCTTTGAAAACCACGCCGACTTTTTCCGGTGGCAAGCCGAGCGCCTCGCAAACCATCTGCTGGCTGACGGTGTAATAGCCCGGTCCGACGTCGGGCACGCCGGTGAGAATATTCACTCGGCCGTCGGCCTCAAGCGTCAACGCCGAGCTCGCCTTGCCTTCCGGCGTGCCGCGATCGTAGAGCGCCATGCCCCAGCCGCGATTCTTCTTGGCGCCGCCTTTTTTCCAACCGGAAGTTTTGACGATGCGCTCCAGCACTTCGCCCATGAGGATGTGATTCCACTTTTCGCCCATGGGATTGGCGTCGCCGTCGTGCAAAATATTCTTGCGCCGCAGCTCCAGGGCATCGATGCCCATCTCCTTGGCGATAATGTCCATCTGCGATTCGAAGGCGAAGACGACTTGCGGACTCCCCGGCGTGCGCGTCTGGGTGCAAGGCACTTGATTGGTGTACGAACAGAAAGTCTGCACATCGATGGCCGGACAGCGATACATGCTCGCCAAACGCCGCCCGCCAAGCACGGTGACTTGCGGATTGGCCTTCTGCGATCCGTAAGCGCCGCCGCTGAAGTAAATATCGCTTTTCACCGCCAGCAGCGTGCCATCCGCGGCGACACCGGTCTTCACCGTGATTACAGACGGATGGCGATGGCCGCCGATCAAGATTTCCTCGTTGTAGTCGAGCACTAACTTGACCGGCCTGCCGCCGACAGCTTTGGCTAAGTAATAAGCGATCGGCACGTCGATCAACGACGCCTTGGCGCCGAAATCGCCGCCGACGTGGACGATGTGAACTTTGATCTTCTCCTGCGGCACGCCGAAGTCTTCGGCCATCTGCTCGCGCAAGCCCCAAGGCCCCTTGTTCGACGCCCAGACTTCAACCTGACCATTGGCGTGAACCTGCACCGTGCAGGCGCACGGCTCGATGTAGCCATGATGCGACAGCGGCGTGCGAAAGGTGTGCTCGAAAACCCGCGCCGCCTGAGCGAAGCCGGCCTCGACATCGCCGTTCTTCCAGCGCACGTAGGATTGCAGATTATGGCCGGACATCCCTTCCGGCAGCTTCGGCGTGTTTTTATATTTGTTGCGATCCTCGTGGATCAGCGGCGCGCTCGGCTTCAGCGCCTCCACCGGATCGTCGACGTAAGGCAGCTCTTCATAGTCAACGTCGATCAAACCGATCGCCTCATCGGCAATCGCCTCGCTGTCCGCCGCCACCGCGGCGATCGCATCGCCGCCCATGCGTACCTTGTCATAAGCCAACACCGGCTGGTCTTTCACCCGCGTGCCGACGAAGATGTCTTGCACGTCCGCGCCGGTAAGCACCGCGTGCACGCCCTTCAACGCCTTGGCCTTCGAAGTATCGACCTTGACGATGCGCGCATGGGCCACCGAAGCGCGCAACACCTTCGCCCAGAGCAGCCCTTCAAACGGCAAATCCGCCGCGTACTTGGTCTGCCCAGTTACTTTGCCGTACCCCTCGACTCGGGGTAATGTTTTACCAATGGTGCGATAAGCCAATGTCCACCTCCAATTCGATTTTGGATTTTAGATTAGCGGATCTACGCCACCGAATTCCAGTCCAAAATATCTTTGTCATGTCCTAGTCCCCCAATCCAAAATCGGCAATCTAAAATCCAAAATTACTTGATGACCCGATTCGCCCGCGAGAGAAACTCCGGCGAGAGTGTCAGCCCGATCTGTTTCGCCGCCTTCAGATTGATGACAAACTCAAACTTCGTTGCCTGCTGCACCGGCAAATCAGCCGGTTTGGCGCCTTTCAAGATCTTGTCCACGTAAACAGCCGTGCGCCGATAGAGGTCAATGAGGTCCGCCCCATAGGACATGAAACCGCCCTCATCGACAAACTCCTTGTCTGGGTAAATAGCCGGCAACCGGTATTTGCCGGCAAGCTCGACGATCCGCTTTCTTTCGGCGAAAAAGGGACCAGTGGGGATCATCGTCATCGCGTTGACCTGCTTTTGCTTTGCGGTTTGAAAGGCGCTCGCTAAACCTTTGGCGTCGGGTTGAGTCTCGATCTCCTCCAATTTTAGCTTCAGTGCCAGAGCCGCAGGCTTGAGATCTTTCAATTGGAGCTCGTGTGATATACCGCCTTGCGACAGACGCAAAAGTCCAACTCGGCTGAGCTTGGGAACTGCGTCCTTCAGTATCTCTAGCCGTTTGGTATTTAGCTCGACCTAAACTCGAAAACCCCGTGACATTGCCTCCCGGCCGCGCCAGACTGGCAACCAAACCTGCACCCACGGGGTCACCGGCGGTCGTCATCACGATGGGGATGGTAGTAGTCGCTTTCTTCGCCGCTAACGCCGATGGCGTCCCTGCGACCACGATCAGATCGACCTTAAGACGAACCAACTCCGCCGCGAGATCAGGAAGGCGCTCACGTTTCCCCTCTGCAAATCGGTACTCGATGATAATATTCTTTCCCTCAATCCATCGAAGCTTGTTCAGCTCTTGCTGGAACGCCTCCAAAAGCCCTGCCCTACCGGAAGCATTGCTTGAATCCAGCAAACCGATGCGGAAGATTTTCTCCGGCTGCTGCGCGTCGACCCTCGCCCAGCACACGTGAGCGCGACGACGATTGCAAAAAGCCCCACCCATTTTGGATTTTGGCATTTTGGATTTTTGATTATCTGGAACATGACTTGGAAACTTGCTTCGAAGTCGAGATACTTTCATGCGTTCGCGATGCCCGCCAATCCTTGTTGTCATTCCGAGCAAGTCGAAAATCACAAAATTGATCACTCTGTCATTCGTAACCACTTAACGCGCCAACTTTGATCACGTTAAGTTATACAGCGCCGCGCAATTGTCCCAGAGAATTTTCTTCTGGCTCTCTTTCGAAACGTTTTTCATTTCAAGAAATTCTTCCACCGCCTCGGGGAAATCCGAATCGCCGTGGGGATAATCCGTCGAGAAAACGATTTTGTCGTCGCCGATTAAGTCGATAATCATCGGCAACTCTTTTTCATGCTCGGTGGAGATCCAGCACTGGCGCTGAAAATATTCGCTGGGCTTTAACTTACCCGCAGTCGGGAAACGTCCCTTCGCCATGGCATTGTCCATGCGGTGAAGCAAGAAAGACACCCAGCCGCAGTAACATTCGAGAAATGCCAGCTTCAAGTTTGGATGGCGCTCGCAGACGCCACCGCCGATGGTGTCGACCATCGCCACCATATTTTCCAACGGATGCGACACCACATGGCGCAGGAGCAAATTATCGCCGAAGCGATCGCCGATCTGCGCCACTTCGCCGGCCGCCGTCGCCGAGTGAAAACCGATGGGCACACCGAGCTCTTCCAAGGCCGACCACACGGAATCGAAGTAACGCGAATGCCAGGGCAGATTGCGCATCGGCTCCGGCCGGGCGAAGACGCCGACAAAGCCCAGCTTGCCGACGGCGCGCTGGGCTTCCTTCACCGCCTCGTTGGGATCTTGCAGCGGCAACATGCCGACGCCTTTCAACCGCTTGGGATCGGTCTGGCAGAAATCGTAAAGCCAATTGTTATAAGCCCGCGCGATGGCCGCGGCCAGTTTAGGATCCATTTCGTCGCGCATCATGATGCCCAATCCGATGGATGGATACAGCGCCGCGACATCGAGTCCTTCGCGGTCCATGGCTTGAAGCTGGCTCTTGGCATCGAAACCGTTGGCCCGGTAGTCTTTGATCTCCTCGTCGATGCGCGTGGCGTCGAAAATACCGCCGCGATAAGCCGGCTTGTAACCTTGAAGTATCTTGCCCTCGATCATCACCATCGCCGAGCTGCGCGCCGTCGAGCTTAAAATCTTCGGCGCCCGCTCGCGCCACTCGGGCTCCATGTACTTGTCCCACAGATTCCCCGGCTCGCGCAGGTGCATGTCGGAATCGAGAATCTTAAAACCATCTTTCATGTGATCGCTCCCGTAAATTTTTGTTTCAGGAGTATCACGAGGCGATAGCGGGATGCCAACTATGTGGGAAGCGAGACTAAGTTGAGGTGCGCGGATCTTCGTAGGGCAGGTTTGAAACCTGCCCCGTACCGATGCGGGTAAACCGAGGGCAAACTAAAGTCCGTTGGCTCTATTCCAAAGGGCGCTGAATTCGTGAACTAAAGATCGAATCTTAATTCAGTCATTCCGAACTGACCGTCACCCCGGTGAAAACCGGGGTCCATCCCCAGAATCTGGATACCGTTCTTCAACGGTATGACGGACGCGGTCCGTTACATCAACTCTCGAATCAACGATTTTGCCGACATCCGGAGAAATTCCGAGGGAGCGGCGCGCCAGCGGACCGCCTTCGTCGAGCACGGGCTCGAGCTGATCCAAGGCGGGCAGATCGTCGCGTTTCCAGAACAAACCGATGGCGATCTCATCGCCCCAATCGTAACCATACTTCATGGCGGCGGCGAAGTCGGTCGGATCATGCTTCTTATCCTCCAGCTTGAACGTGCGCTGTTTGAAAAAATCGTGATCGTTTTCGAGATTGAAGGTTACGCAAGGACTGAAGGCATCGATCAGCGAGAAGCCTCGGTGTTGAATGCCGCCCTTGATGAGCTCGACCATATGTTTCACCTGCCCAGTGTACGCCCTGGCGACGTAGGTCGCGCCGGCGGCGATCGCCAGCGGGATCGGATTAAGCGGATTCTCCACGCTGCCCGCCGGCGTGCTCTTGGTTTTCATTCCCTTGGTGCTGGTCGGCGAGATCTGGCCGGTCGTCAGCCCATAAACTTGATTGTTCATCACGATATAAGTGAGATCGACGTTGCGCCGCATCGAGTGAACGAAATGATTGCCGCCGATGCCGTAGCCATCGCCGTCGCCGCCGGTGACGATGATTTTCAGCTCGTGATTGGCCATCTGCGCGCCGGTGGCGACTGACAGCGCGCGGCCGTGCAAAGTATGCATGCCGTAGGTGCTCATGTAACCGGGCAGGTTCGAAGAGCAGCCAATACCGCTGATCACCATCGCCTGGTGCGGACGAATACCCAGCTCCACGAGCGCCTGCTTTAACGCGACGAGCACGCCAAAGTCGCCGCAGCCCGGGCACCAATCCGGTTCGGCCTTGCCTTTAAAATCCTTGACCGTCAACGGCATGTTCGCCCGCGGCGGCACAGAAGCCTTAGATTCAAGTTCGACCGTAGATAATGTCATCATTCGCTCCTTTTGATTATTTCGGGTTACGAGTTTTGCGTTTCGAGTTCAACCCGAAACCCGGAACACGAGACTCGAAACAAGGATTTGTTAGACCATAATTTCATGCACCGGCACATATTGTTTCGTTCCGCCGGCCAAGATCGCTTTCACACCATCGACAATATGATGAGGCATGAACGGTTCGCCGTCATATTTGCGAATATGACCGTCGGCGACGATGCCGGTCTCCGACCGTAAATAACGCGCGAACTGGCCGCTATAGTTGTTCTCGACGATGATGGTTTTCTTGCTCTTTGCCAGAGTCGAAACGATCGCTTCGCCATGTAACGGCACGAGCCATTTGATCTGCAGCTGATTGGCGGCGATGCCTTCCTCGTCGGCCAGCTTCTGGATCGCCTCCTGGACGACCCCTTCGGTGGAGCCCCAGCCGACCAGCGTGACTTGCGCGTCAGCGGCGCCCCAGAGCTTGGGCGCGTCGAGCAGCGGCAGAATCGAATCCATCTTGCGCATGCGCTTCTCATGCATCGCCTGGCGCTTGTGCGGATTGGTGTACTCGTCGCTGATCAGCACGCCGTCTTCATCGTGATCGTCGGTGGCGACCACATGCTCGAACCCCAGCGTGCCCGGCAGCGCGCGCGGCGAGATGCCGCTGTCGTTGATCTCATAACGTTTGTAGCCGCCGTTGAGCGGCGGCGTCGCGCCGTTTAGGCCGATCACCTCACCGCGCTCGATCGCTACATTGAAATCCAACTCCGCCGGGTCGACGCTCGATCTGCCCTCGGAGAGAAGTAAATCCGACAAGATGATACCGGGGCACTGAAACTTATCGACTAGGTTAAAAAGTTTCGGTACCGTTTTGAAACAATCCGGGATCGTTGTCGGCGCCACGATGATGCGCGGATAATCTCCTTGCCCCGCACCCAACACTTGCCACAAATCGCCCTGCTCGGTTTTCGTCGGCACGCCGGTGGCCGGCCCGGCGCGCTGCACGTTGATACAGACAACGGGGATTTCCATCATCGCCGCGGCGCCCAGTCCCTCGGTCATCAAAGCGAACCCGCCACCTGAGGTCGCGCACATGGCGCGGCAGCCGGCGTGGGCGGCGCCGATGGCCATATTGATGACACCGATCTCGTCCTCCACTTGGCGCACCATGATGTCCAATTGGCGCGCGTGGCGCGCCATCCAGTGCAACACGCCGGAGGCCGGGCTCATCGGATAGGCGCAGTAAAATCGAACTCCCGCCGCCGCGCCGCCCATGGCCAACGCCTGGTTGCCTTCGAAGAACGCAAGTCTTTTGCCGGTATCCGGCAGCGTGACCGGCAAGGACTTGAATTGCGCCGCGGCGTAATCGTAACCGGCGCGCGCCACGCCGACGTTTTCGGCGACCACCGCGTCGCCCTTTCGCTTGAACTGCAAGGTGAGTATCTCTTCGAGAATTTTAAATTCGACGCCGATCAACTGCAGCACCGCGGCCAACGCAATGGTATTCTGCACCAAATCGCCTCGGACCGCCGGCGCCAGTTCCTTCACCGAGAAACCGCAAAGCTGGACGCCCGGCCGAGCAGCGTCCAGGTTTGATCTTGTCCTTGTTGTAAAGCACCGAAGAGCCCGGCGTCATCAAGCCGAGATGGCGATTCATGGTATCTTGATTGAGCGCGATTAAAACATCGAGCTTGTCGCCGAAGCTCAGCACCGGCGCGTCGCTGGTGCGCAGGGTGAGAAAAATATGACCGCCGCGCACAATCGACTGATAGGCGTTGTAGGCGTTTAGATGCAACCCGCGGCGCACGAAGATGCGCGCCAGGATATCGCCGGGCGTGGCGATGCCCTGGCCGGCTGCGCCGCCAATTGCGATGGAAAGATCGACTTTCGCCATACTCAAGACCTCCTCTGACCGGTTGTTAAGCCTTCATTTGGTCGCAGTCACATCGGTTGCCGGAAGCATTGCGACAATCTTGCTCATTTCACTAACGGAAAAGGCTCTCAGGGTCTGCGTGCGGATATTACCGAGAGACGCCATGCTTATGGCGAACGCCGTCATCGTCTCATCGTCCGGCGCATCGGCGGTAAACACCGCGTCAAATACGCCCATGGTCCAGTAAATATCTTTGATCTTGATGCCAAGATTAGCCGCCGCATTGACTAGCCCTTTGGCGCGCTCGGTGGTGTGGCGGATATGACGCGCGCCTTCTTCGGTAAAGTTTACCAGCGAAACATAAGTCGCCATTGAAACCTCCCGGCTGATTGACCAATTGAATGGCTCTTCACGCCTTGACGTGAATTATCGGTGCCGTTCAGATGGTCTTGTTCACTACGACGGACACGAAGAGCACGAAGTTCGGAGATTTAATCATCCGAACCCTTCGCCTCCTTCGCAGTGAAAACCAAATTCACAGTGAGCTCGCACGTGCCAAATAAAAAAGCCGGCCAGCTCCCGCGACATGTCGCAAAAGCAACCGGCTCTTCGCCACCTAATTCCCCTTTAAATATCACGCCGCGCTCCTTGCACTGCTGCTCTGAATCGCGAGAGATTATCAAAGTTGAGGAAATCTTGTTGTGATGAGACAACTACCAACGCCCCTCGCCACTGTCAAGCTTAACTTTGCAACGATCGGTTTTCGTCAAAGACGTTTGAAAAACAAATCCCTCTAAATCTCCCTTTACAAAGGGAGACTTTTCATTCCCCTTTGAGAAAGGGCGATGGAGAATTTGTCCACACACCACCTGATACCGTTGCCGTATTTCGACGAAACCACGGCGCAACACAAAATCATATGATCCACGTGCAAACTCTTGTACTTTTGCTGCGATTCGGATTAATTCTGACACTTTGCGGCGAGCGTTCAAAATAGGTTTATTCAGTTTGACGCTATCGGAGGCAGCATGTTCGATTTTCTTTTTCCCACCCATCCATTCGGCGGCCACACGTTGCGCCTGGTCGCGCAAGCGCAGCAAGGCGGCGGCGATGTCTTCGATATCGCCCGGGCGATGAAGAACGTCGAAGCCGGCGACAAGGACGGCTGGGAGCGCGAGTGGCTGGCCTTAGCTGAAAAGACTGAAGCACGCGCCCATAGCGCAATGGCGGCCGGCCATCAAGGCACGGCGCGGCAGAATTTTTTCCACGCCAGCAATTATTATCGGATGTCCGACGTGCTCCTGACCATCGCCGAGGAAAGCAAACGCGGCGAGCGCTTTCGCCGGTCCCAAGCAATGTTTCGCGCCGCCGCTAATCTCAATTCCCCCAAGATCGAAGTGATTTCAGTGCGCTGCGGCGATGAACAGTACGACGGCTATTTCTGCCATCCCGTGAGTCCCAAGCCGGGCAAATGGCCGGCGGTACTTTTTCTCGGTGGCGCCGACGCCTACGCCGAAGAGATATATTTCGGCGGCAAGCAGATGCTCGAGCGCGGCTGGGCGATGCTCTTGGTCGACACGCCGGGACGCGGCTCGTCGATGTACCTGAAAGGCATCAAGACCCGGCCCGACTACGAAGTGCCCGGCAAAGCCTGCATCGATTATTTAGTCTCACGGCCGGAAGTCGACGCCAACCGCGTCGCGCTCCTTGGCATCAGCATGGCCGGTTATTACGCGCCGCGCGTCGCGGCCTTCGAAAAACGCTTGAGAGCACTGGTTGCCTGGAGCGGCTGCTACAGTATTTTGGACGATCTCTACGACTGGTGCGTGCATCTACAGCCGGTGTGTCAACGATTGCTCGGCGGCGTCAGCCACGAAGAAGCACGCCGGCAATTGAAAGATTTCACCATGGCCGGCATCGCCAAGAACATCACCTGCCCGACGCTGATCACCCATGGTGACAAGGACACGCTGATGTCCGTCGAAGGCGCGAAGAAGTTATTCAATGAAATCGGCGCCACCGACAAAACGTTAAAAATCTACGGCGAAACAGACGGCGGCGGCCGGATTCATTGCAGCCACGACTACTGGGCGCATAATTTGCCGTACATGTTGGATTGGCTCGAAGAAAGGCTCTAAAAAAGACAAAATGTTTCAATCGTTTCAATAGTTCCAATCGTTCAAGCCCCCTCCTTCATCCCCCGCGTCGCGGGGGAGGAAAGATGTGGGGGTTGGAACAGCTGAAACGGCTGGAACCCTTGGAACAAAGATTTTACTCCTCGGAGGATTTATCGTGGCAACAGCGAATTTAGTTTGGGACAAAGAAGTCGACGTGCTCGTTGTCGGCTACGGCGCCGCGGGTGGCATCGCGGCGATCACCGCCCACGACGCCGGCGCGAAAGTTTTATTGATCGAAAAAATGCCCCACCCCGGCGGCATCTCGATTCTCTCCGGCGGCGGCGTCGCCTTCGCGCATAACGCCGAAGGCGCTTTTCAATATTTGCAACGGACCTGCAACGGCACCACGCCGGACGACATACTGCGCAAGATGGCCGAAGAGATGGTCGGCATGATCGACTGGGTCACCGAGCTCGCCAAAGTCAGCGGCACCGAGCCGTCCAAGACCGAGACCCGCGGCCATGGCACCTATCCATTTCCCGGCACCAACGAGATCGATTCGATCAAGCTCAAAGACTTCCAAGCCTACGAGGAATTCCCCTGGGCCAAAGGACTGCGCGGCGGCGCGCGGCTGTTCAAAGTCGTCTACGACAACGTCAACCAGCGCAACATCGAAGTGATGCTCTCGACGCCGGCGAAAGAATTGGTCTTGAATGGCGACGGCGAAGTGATCGGCCTGGTCGCCGAGCATAACGGCAAGACGATTCGTATCAAGGCGAATAAGGGCGTCATTCTGTGCTGCGGCGGCTACGAAAACGACGATGCCCTGAAGCTGCAATACTTCCAAGCCCAGCCGGTCTATCCGGTCTATCTCGGCAACACCGGCGACGGCTTGAAGATGGCGCAGAAAGCCGGCGCCGGCCTCTGGCATATGTGGCACTTTCACGGCGGCTACGGCTTCAAGTTTGCCGAACTGCCCTTCGCCATCCGCCATGTCTGGGCCGGACCGAGAAACGAGAACCGCAAGATGATCTGGATCGGCGTCGACAAATCTGGCAAGCGCTTCATGGACGAGTACCCGCCCGCGCCCCAGGACACCGGCACCCGGGCGCTGGAATACTACGACGCCGATATTCAGGACTATCCGCGCATCCCCTGCTATCTGATCTTCGACGAGGAAGGCCGCAAGTTGGGCCCGATCGGCATTCCCATCGTCAATGACGAGCGTTATGACGCCAGCTGGAGCGCGGACAATCTCGCCGAGATCGACAAAGGCTGGATCAAAAAAGGCAACTCGCTGGAAGACATCGCGGCGCAGATCGACGTCAATCCCAAAGTGCTCAGAGCCACGGTGGAACGCTGGAACGAACTCTGCGCCAAAGGCCAGGACGAGGACCACAAACGGCCGCCGAAAACCATGATGCCGATCAAGACCGGGCCGTTCTACGTCATGGAAGCCTGGCCCATCGTCAACAACACTCAGGGCGGCCCCGAACACGACGTCAATCAACGCGTGCTCGATCCGATGAAGCGCCCGATCCCGCGCCTCTACGTCGCCGGCGAGATCAGCTCGATCTACGGCCATCTCTATTTGGAAGCCGGCAACATCACCGAATGTTTCGTCGCGGGAAAAATCGCCGGGCAGAATGCCGCGGCGGAGCAAGCGTGGTCCTGAGCGGGCGATTGTGAATAGAGCAGCGTGATCACGCCGCAATCGACGAAGCAAAGATTGTCTTCACCACGAAGGCACGAAGAGCACGAAATTCGGAATTTTAATCATCCGAAACCTTCGTGTCCTTCGTGCCTTCGTGGTGGAAAGTGATGTTATTCAATAAGCAGATTCGTTTCGACCACAGACGAGTCCATTTAACTATTAAAAATAACGCCACAGCCACCATTTCTCGAAGCCGACCTTCGCCCAATAGATCGCCCTAGACGGCCCCCAGGTGCGCGGATCGGTGACGCCGAAGGGCGGCCAGCCGGTAGGATACGTCGTTCGGTTTGCGGCGGCGCGTCCAGCGCCGAAGGCGAGTAGTCATATGGTGTGCAGCCAGAGGTCCACCGGTCTGCCCTTGCCGGTGATCTCGACGGCGAGATTATGCGCCAGCACATCCGCTTCTTGGTGCGCAACGCCGCCGGCTTTCGACGCCGGCATGTCGGCGCAATCGCCGATGGCGTAAACATTGTCCCATTTGGTTTGCAGCGTGTCGTAGTCGACGCGGATACCGGTTTCGCTCTCGGCCAGACCGCTATCGAGCAGCACCTGCGCCGGCCGGTGCGGCGGCACCATGACCAGCAGATCGTAGGGTACACTGTAATTGTACAAACCCTGCACAACCTTTTTCTCCGGGTCGATTGACCGGACGACAAACTCGAAGTGCTGCTTGATGCCGCGCCGTTTGCTTTCGGCATTCATCCACACCGTCGGATCATGAGCTTCGCCGGTTGGTTCCGCCTCTCGAGTGAAGTAATCGATCTGAACGCGGTCGCGGATGCCCTTTTGGCGGAAATAGCCGTCAAGCATCCACTGCGCCTCATAGGGCGCCGGCGGGCAGCGGTACGGTCCAAGCGGCACACCAACGACTACCCTGCCACCGCGAAACAATTCCAGGCTCGCACGCAAACGCAGCGCCGATTCCATCTCCCAGGGATGCTGCGAGGCGTCAGCAAAGCCGGGAACCAAGTCGGGACGGGTCTGCAACCCTAGCGAAGTTATCAAGTAGTCGTAATTGATCTTTTCGTTTTCCAGAGAAATTTCCTGGCGGATCGGATCGATGCCAAGTATCTCCGACTGAATGACTCTAACGTTGCGCTTCTCGATTACTTTCAAATTCCGGCTGATATCGCGGGGTTGGCGCTCGCCGATCATGATGAACAGAAACGCCGGCATGAAAATATGATCGGCGCGTCGGTCGATTAGAATGACGTCGTGATCCGCGCCGAGCTTGCGGCCCAAATGGGTCGCCGCCACCACGCCGCCGCAGCCGCCGCCTAAAATGACAATCTTTTTTCGCCGCGATACGAGTTGCATGTTGAGTTCTTGGTTTCGCGGAATTTATTTATCTTGAGCGCCAAAGCGCTGCTTCGAGCGTTGCGCCAGTCCCTGGAGATTTCTCAGCCGCTGCTCGCGCCAGAGTTGCTGCTCGCGCCTGCCGTCGGCGGTGAGTTCCTTGCCAAAGCCGGATAACGCGCGCAAAAACCAGATGATCAATTTGTCGGAAAGATCTTTAAGCCATTCCATAATTGTACAAACCTCCGCCACGCCGTCCGGCTTCGCTTATCCAAAACTGCCGCAGCTGCGTCGTTGACTATCTTAAGAAGGTATCTTCTTGCCGGAGCTTTTCGCCGGCAGCAAGCAAACCCTGTGGCGATGGCCCGGACTCGCCGATGAGACCGACTTGGCGCAAGAACTGGCCAATCTGCTCATGGTCGCGCGGACTCACCGGCGCATACGGCCGGCAAGGCTGGCCGAGATCAACACCGAAATGTTTCATCGCCGACTTCATCACCGGCGGCAAACCGTAGGCGCCCCATTTCCCGGGAAATAACGCGTAGCAGCGCGCCCAAAATCTGGCTGTCTCCAAATCGCCGGCGCGAAATGCTTTGACGATCTGCGCGCCAATGCGCGTCCCCGGCGGCGGCATGGTGGCGCCGGAACCGCCAAGCATGAGCGTGACCAAGAGCGGCTGCATAGTGGTAAAATAGTGACCGCGCCCAGCCAGCTCGATCTGCTCGATCAAACGCGAAATCTTGGTGATGTCGCGGGAGCTTTCTTTGAAGTAACGAATGTTGTCGATCTCGCTGATCTTAACGAAGGCATCCTGAGGTGGATCGGCGCCCGGACCGGGATTGTGATAACAAGTAACCGGCAAAGGACTAGCCGAAGCCACTTGGGTGTAGAACTCCATGAGCTCGGCGATGGTCGGCTGACCGCCCCAGGGACGCAGCGGCATCAGCACCTGAATGAAGTCGCCGTTCACCGTAGCGGCATACTCGGCGAGTTCAATAACCTCGCGCGGCGCCGGACTGGAGCAGCCCAAGATCACCGGCACCCGGCCGCCGATCATTTCGGTGGCGACTTTGAGCACTTCCTTGCGCTCGTCGCGCGACAGCATGGTGTATTCCGCCGCTTCCACCGCCGCCACCGTGATCGCGTCGCAGTCGGGAATAAGAAATTCGATTTCCTTTTCAAGCGCCTTGTAATCGACGCGATCATTCACGTCGAAGGGCGTCAAACAGGCGCCAATGATGCCACTGATAGGTTTGGTCGTTACCATAGTCTAGTTCAAGCTCTTCAGCCAGATGTGAAACATTTGTGCGATGCAGAAATGTTTAGCTCACCACGAAGGCACGAAGGTTTTCAATAATTTACTTTTCCGAACTTCGTGATCTTCGTGTCCTTCGTGGTGAAAATCGTCTTCACAGCAACCCGGCGACACCGCTAATTTAAAACTTCAGCGACGATGCGCGCATGGCCGGCGTCGCTGCCTTTGACCCGCAGCGGCAGCGCCATGATGCGCGTGCGCTTGCCGACCACCGCACCCAAGTTGGTGACGTTCTCGGCGATCAGAACATTATTGCCGAGCAAGGTTCGATGCACCGGAAAATCGAACCCTTTGGGCCGCAGCGGCGTCGGCAGGTCGACGGTGATGCAGTCGATGCCGAACATCTTGATACCCTTCTTGACCATCCACTCGGCGGCGTCGACGGAAAGATAAGGATGCAGATTGTAATCCGGGCTGTCGAACTTCACGTCCCAGCCGGTATGGAGCATGAGGATATCGCCGCGATTGACCGCGACGCCGGATGCTTCTAAATCTTTTGCCGTCACCTCTTCGCCGCCGTTCTTCTTGACGCTGATCACCGCGCCGGTGCCGACGAAGGCATCCACCGGTAACTCGTCGATAGATTTGCCGTTGGGCATTATGTGGATCGGCGCGTCGACATGAGTACCAGCATGACAGGGCATCGACAACTCAGTGACGTTCAAGGGGTGGCCCTTATCCAGGCTCAAAAACTTCGTCACGTGGACTTCCGGTAGGATCGGAATCTTCGGCATGCCGTCGTAAATCAGCCGTGACAAATCGATCATTTCCATAGACATATCTCCTTGTTTACTTGCCGCCGCGCCAGCGTCCGTAGAGCGGATCTTTGTCGACGTAGGCCCGGACAATGCCGTCGAACGCCAACCAGAACTGGTCTAAAGTTTTCAACACCGCGGCGCGCACCGCCACTTGCTGCGGTTCGGTCACGGCGTAACGTTCCACCGCCAGCGGTCCGACTTTCATATGCTCCTCGTCGACGCCCATGTGCAGCGTCCAGTAACGGATATCTTCCGACTCGCGGGTAAAGCCATAATGCTGGGTGAGGCCGTTGACGATGCGCGTCATGCGCTCGTTCGCCGTGCCTTCGAGACAGAATCCCTGGCAAGCATAGAGCTCCAGCCAAGTGCGTTGGGACATCAACAGCTCGCGCCAGTCGAGAAACGCCTGGGTCTCCGGCGTCGGCTCGATGCGGTCGAGCTCTTCCTTGTTGGCGTAACCGCAAGCTTTGGCGAAGCGGATAAACAGCGCCTTGTGGCTATCGGTGCCGGTGATCTCTCCCGTGCCCTCTTCGACGACGTTCTCGATCCACATTTTTTCGAGCTCGGGATCGTCCGGGCAACGCGCCAACATCGCCGCGATCGGTTTCGGGAAGGGCTTGGGGAAAAATAAATAAAACTGGCCGATAAAGCCTTTGAGCGCTTCGCGGTCGAGCTTGCCGTCTTCGATCATGCCGATAATCGGATGATGCTTGGAGTGCTTGGCCCGCACCATTTGCTGGATCTCTTTAACGAAATCGCTGCTCGACACCACCGCCATGGCAACTATCTCCTCGATTGTCGGTAACTCGTAAACAAAGTAAATGCCACCGGCGCGATTCGCACGTGCCAATACGGGACTGAAAAACAGACCGGAAGCTGCAACACTTAAGAACACTTACCACATGAAAAAAAACCTGGAAAGACAGTTGGCCGCCTTTATCGCATTGGTCAATTCGGCTCTTGATAGCGATGGCAGGCTTCGCTCCGCCACACCAAGCCCGGGGAGTGCGTTACGGGACACAACCTAATCGACTTTATGAATGATGTTGGCGTTATTAACCAGGCTTTTGGCGCGCTTATTGGGTGACCGTATATCGTCTGAAAACCGTCGGCGGCACTAAATAAATTTCGCTATCGTTTTCCAGCGGGAACTTCCTACCCGTTTTGTGACAGAACGCGAGGTGCCCGCGAATGGCCGCAACCTGTGGAGGGACAGAACGCCCATGATATAGCTCAGCGATGCTTTGCTTGCGGTCCGCACCCTCTTCGATGTGGAGCCTCATGAGAATCGAATGATCGTGGCCGCAATCCTTGCAACGAACAGTTAGGTCATATGTCGGCATGGTGCACCTTTTCCTTGCCGCACTCTTATCGCTATACCAGGTGGTAATGCAAGCAGGAGAAGAAAGGGGTTAGTTAGAGGCGCGCGCGCAATTGCCACGACCTGGGCAACCTCCAGCCCAAACCATTCGGCCAGTTGCTGTATCCGACGGCAGATTCAATAAGTTGAAAACGCCACACCATGGAGAAACTTCGACAGAGGATAACTTGCAACCGGCGTGGGAGAGACTTGATTTAAAATGCCCCCGGCGCGATTCGAACGCGCGGCCTCAGGATTAGGAAACGATGGGACATTGCGTTCATCCGGTGTTATCAACTCACCTGCGCTATGTAAATCAACGGGTTGCATGTTTCTCTTAACTGACCTTACTTCAGAAAATCTCACGTCATGTTGACCTTGTGTTGACCTTCAGTGTTCCGCTTATCGAGGAACTGAAGGACGTTCTCGAAGTTTTCAAAGTTAATTTTGCTGGTCGAATCGATGAGTATTTCTCTCAGCGGCGTTAGTCTCAGCATCGCGGGGTACTTTGACGCAAACCAGCCGAGATACATCGTCATCTCTGGGCTGAAGCGACCGATGAGGGCGTGGCATAGCCCAACCCCATCAAAAAGGACAAAGCGTGTATCCTCATAATCGAAGTCTAATTTCTCCTCTGGGTCCCGGCTGGCATGCTTAAAGAAATTCTGCGCCTTTCTCAGATGGTCGACAAGCACTTTTTTGTTTTCCGGCGGTAAAGAGTCGATAGATTCCCACATTCCTTTGAATCCATGCTTCTTACCCAATTTGCTGAAAATTTCCTGCGCGCCAACCGCAAGTACGTGGACCGCGATCATGTCTTTACACTCAAAGAACATTCGGATAGCGACACGCAACTGCCGCTCTGCCGCTTCCAACTTGGTTACGGTCTCGAATGGTGCGTCCTCTTTCATCACTCGCTCCCGGTTTGTTCCTGCGGTTCTGCGGCTCCGAATATCCGGCTCGCCAGTGCCAGTTCCGCCTTTGACTCTTCTCGCTCTGCCCATCGTGAATAAACTTTCAGCGTGACGGCCGGATCGCTATGGCCCATGAGTTTTGAGACTTCGAGCGGCGCGGTTCCAGCGATCAAGTGTTGGCTGGCAAAGGAATGGCGCAAGTTATTCATCGTCAAGGCTCGGACTTGGGCGCGATCGCATACCGCTTTAAGCATCCGGTTGTTTGGCTTGCGGTTCATCGGCCGGCCCAACTCATCGGCAAAAACAAAGTCGTTCGGCGACGGCGGACAGCGAAGTTTCCAGCGTCGAAGCTCTGCGACAAGCTCGGCCGGTACCTTGACGTAACCATATGCGTTAGGTGTCTTGGGCTTTTCGAGTACGGCGCCGCCTTTGAGCTCGGTTAGCGATCGGTTCACAAAAATCTTTGAAGTTTTGAAACTAATCGTCGCCCAACGCAAGGCGTTCAACTCGCCAACGTGGCGAATATTTTGTTGACGGTTTTCGCGCTCACTGATTTTTCCCACTCGGCGCCGGCCGTCTCCACATCAACCGCCCGAAGGCTCGTTGCCTTTATCTCCCCAAGCCGTGGCGTGATGTATTTGCTCAAGTGTGTTTTGTGGCTGAGATAGGTTTGCTCCTTCCACCGGGGCCGGCGCGCCTCCAGCCACTTTTCAACGATCTCCTTCACGTTGAAAACCGACGGCGCCACGTAGTCGCCGTCGCGCAATTGCGTTTTGGTTTTCTCGTCAAAACTCACCGCCGCCCGGTAGTTACGAAAGGTCTTTTGCTTTTGCTGCCCTTGGACTCGAAATCTGACTTCCCAAGTGTCCGCGCTGGTTTTGTGTGTCGACATTTTCCCCTCCGGCTATTTTTTTTCGAGCAAGAGTTTCATCGCCAACGCTACCGGCCCGGAGATTGGCCGCTCGTCCCTCTCCCATCTCGCCACCGCCGTCACCGTAACGCCCATCACTTTCGCCAGTTGGGCTTGACTCATCTTCAACGCCTTCCGTGTTCGCTTGAACTCCTTGCCCTTCATGGCTCATGTGTACCACGGGTACACCAGCGCTTGCAATGATCTCGTCAATGTCGCTCACGGAAAAATAACGGTAGTGGCCAAGCATACGGTGCGGAATTTTTCCGGCTCTCGCTTTCGCGCCAAGCCATGACTCTTCGACGTTCAAAATGGCGGCCGCCTCTTTGGTTGAAAAAAGACTCTTCTGCGGGGTCTCCTTTGTGGTTGCCCGGATCTCTTCGCGCACAACTTCGCGGATCTGATCGACTAACAGGTCAAACGGATTTTTCGCCGGCTCGCTCATACCTGCGCTCGGCCAATTATCGCACCGAGCCGGATAGCACCGAGAATTCGCGCGACGACCGATGCTTGGGCTCATCGTCGGGGGACAGCACAGTCGAAAGCGTGCGACGCTGTTTCGGTACGGGCTCAGCTTGGTTTGCCTGCTGCGCTTCTAAATGCTGCTTTGCCAGCGCAAGCGCGTCTTGCTCCTGGCGCAACAGCTCATCAACGATGGTCTCAAGGCCCTTGGCGTTGCCAAGTAACGGCGCGATCCGTCTACGATAGACAGCGGCGAGCACGGCCGGGCTGGTACTCGTAAAGGTTGCCGGATTACGGTTTCGATCTCCTCCAGTAATGCCGCGATCTCTGCGGGCTTGTCAAAAATCAGTTGCAAGGCGCCGATGGCGGCGCTACGCAGCTCGCGAACCGCTGTCGCCAACCCCTTCGGATCGGTCGGCGAAGGATTCCACTCGCGTAAAATCCTGTCCGCCGTTGACTTGACCGATGCCGGCGGATTTTCAAGCACAGCCCTTTCGCCGCGTAATTCGGCTAACTCTGGTTCTAAATCTTCCAACAGGCGCCGCGGTTCTCGCCATGCGCGATCGTTGGCGATCTGGCCGCGGTCGGTGCGCAATTGTTCAAGATCTATACTCATAAATAGATTTCTCCTTGTTTATCATCCATCCAAAAAGTCGGCTAATGACTCCAAGACTGAAGGTTCGACCAAACCGCTAGTAAGAACACCAGGGCGATGGTCAGCAACGCATATGTAACCGCGGGTACCGACATCAAGCTTACGCTGCGAGCCCTCGGCGGTAATCGTAAACAGGTAAGGGACGTATGGGGAAGAAAAGCGATTGTGGTTTAGCACAATGTCCATGATGCGCGGCGTCCCGTGCTGAGCTAATTGCGCCAATGCCGCGCGAATCTGGACCGCGTGTTCATGCATCGCGGCGGCGCTGGTGATAGTTCGCAGACTGTCCGGGCCGGCGGTGATGATTAGCTCGGATAATCCAACCCTCTCAAAATTCAGCGCGCCTGTGGTGATCATAAAATCAGGTCTCCGAGAGAAATGAGCCTCTCCTTGGTTTTCTAAAATCCCGTGAAACTAAACTGTCTCATCGGCCTTTCTGTAGAACCTTTGCGCCCGGAATTACTCGCAGCACGTCACCGACCGTGATTCCCGGCTCACTGTCTGCCAACTGCTGCGCCGCTTTTAGGTCGACCGCGGTCATCGGCTTTCGATCTTTGCGACGCCCCAGTATGGCGCCATCGTCAAGAATCTTGACTTCAATCAGTATGTCTTCGGCGTATCTCATCGCACCTTTGTCCAGCCACTTTCAGGAACATTTTCGGCGCCAGTAAATGCTAGTCCCGACCCCCCCGAAAAAAGATTCTCGTCCCTGCTCGTCCCATGCTCGTCCCGAACCTTGGGACTAGAATCTTTTTTAGTGTTTTCAACATCTTGAAGGTTTTTTTGGGATGCTAGTCCCACAGTGCCGTTTCCTAGAGAATGAAAAGAGGGACTAGAATCCGTTTCCCCCTTAACAATCCCCCTTCCTAAGAGGCCATCGGAATGGCCCATCGGTCCTTCGCTATTGGCCAGCAGGTTAGAGGCTAGAGAATAGCGGAATGCGCTTCCCTTCTTCCCGGTACCAGTGCGCTCAACGTCACCTTTTTTGACTAACGAACGCAGCGCCTTGCCGACAATCCAGCCGCGCATAGGAACGGACTTTCGGATTTCGTTCTCGCGCTGTTCGTCGTCGCCTTCAAGCACTTTGAGAATCAACGGCGATGCCTCTTCGATCTCAACATCGTCAATCGTGCCTTGCACGTAAAGCCGCCCGGTGAGTTTATCGAAGCCGATACCCACTTCGCCGAAGTTTTTTCCGCCGCGTTGGTCGCTGCTCAGGATGCGCCGCTCGCTATTAGCCAGCCGCTTGGCGAATACGTAGGTGTAGCAAAGCCCCCGGATGGCCGTTGATCCAATCGCCGCGTCAAGGTCGTCGTGGGAATCCTTCTTGGCGTGATGCAACGTCATCAAGTGGCAGTTCCCGGCCCGGGCCGCCTCGAGTAGGGGCTCCATCTTCGTCGAGACTTCGGAATAGTCGTTGATGTTTTCGAACCGGCAGAACTTCTGTAAAACATCGATGATCACCAGCCGGGCGCCTTTCTCTTTCACCGCGGCCAGTATCCACGGGATAGAATCAGCAGGCGCGCTGCCGGCATGAATGAACACCGGATCCGATTCACGCAGCCCAAGCTGCACGAACGTATCGGCAATATCGGTAAGCGGACCGTCAAGGAATACGTAGGCAACTGGCGATTGTTGTGTCGAGCGCTCTAGCCATGGTTCGCCACGCGATACCGATATAGCGAGGTCCGCGGCGATTGTGCTCTTTCCTACCTTCGGCTTCGCGACTAGGACGGAAGCACCGCCAGCCGGCAAACACTCCGAAACTATCCATCGGGTCGGATCCTTCGGCGCCTGAAGAATCTCTTTCGCGGTCAAAAACTCTGGCCATATTTCCTTCTGATTAGGTGGTCCCTTCGCTCCCGTCGGCTGGTATCGAACATAAGCCCTTTTGACTTTCTCTAATGCTACTTTTTCAGAAAACGCCGGCTGGCAGTTTCTCGCGGCTTCAACAATTAGAGTCTCGGCCATCTCTTGCGGCACATCGGCTGATCTCAATTTGCAGGCGAGTTTAAAAATGGTTTCATCGCGCTGGCCTTCGGGAACTCCGTCTAGCGATTGCGCTGTATTGAATCGCTCGCGATAGCCATTGTCGTTGTTGTTGTTGTTGCTAGATGGCGCCGAAAGAAGCTTGAATAGCTCTGGGGGCAATGTGGGCAGTTCCGCGCTTACCGGTACTTCCCATATGTAGGTTTTCCCGCTCTCATGGATAGAAGGCGCCGTGACGACATAGCCGCCATCGGCGCGGATGTCGGTCTTTGGAAGAACGCCCGCGCGAGTTTGAACGCTGCCCCCCGGATGCTTGAAAAACAGATGATACCCGCCGCGGCCGGTCCGCACTCTTGGCACAGCGGAAAGATCATAGTCAGGGACTAGCGCCTTGATCTTCTCCTTGGCTCCGTCGCTGTCCAGGTCAATCACAACAACATCCGAGATAGCGCCCGTCACGATTGCTATGTTTGCGTTAGGCCAATTGGTAAACCAAAATTTGATAATTTCTTCGGATGCGGGTTCTGACTGAAAGGGTTCCCAGGCGACGAGGGTTTTTTACCTTTGGGCCTGATCGGGATAACCGAGAAGCCGCGGCGCCGATAACCGATCGCAGTATCGAGATTACTCACAGACCCTCGCGCACCTGTGCCAGTAAGATTCGATAGCGCCACGTAGACAAAACGCCGCCTTCGAAAAGCAGATCAATGAAGTCATCAAGTAAGCCCTCAGCTTCCGCCATGTCGCCGTCACTGGCGTTTAGAAAAACAAATGCAAGATCGAAGAGCTTGCGAAGCTCGGGCTCAAAGTCGGGGTCGATTCTTCGTCGTTGACTAAATTGTTTGGCTGCGGTAATGGTCTGCACATCATTTCCTTTCGTTTAAAGCCCGTTCGGCGTGGTGGCCGGCGGGCTTTTTTTACCCGCACCGGACTCATGACAAAATACGTTACGCTGCTGTTTGCTCCTCAGTGCCGCGCACATAGAGACTTTTTAATTTAACGAGAACCTCCGGCGAGTAATTGCGCCAGCCGTTCACGTCGCGCTTGGAACTAATGAGCCCGCGTTTTTCTAGGCGCCTGATAGTCTCGGGATGCAGGCCAGCCTTCTCGGCGATTTCTGAAATCAACATGTATTGCCCCTTTCTGCTTAACGTTGTTGACCGCAATCTAAATCCGATATAGCATTAGATCAACAAAAATCGTTTCACATGGTAGGAACTTCTTTTTATATGACCGGACCAAGCGCCGAACTCACCAAACTGATTCATTACCTAAACACGTCGCCTCCAAAAAGCCACAAGTTCGCCAAGGAGGGCGAAGGGTCCCTTCTCCACAAATGGATGTTTGGAAATGAATCGGGAGACGCGGTACTGGCAAAAAACCGAGAACGTCACGAGCGAATTCAAGATGAGCTTCGACACCTAGTCGCACCGGAAGCCACACTACCCTGGACAGTAAACAGAGATATTCGAGAACATTTCAAGAAAACGATCATCGTGAAATACCTGACTCCGGTTAATCGATTGCGCCAGCTAGTCCGCTTCGTTAACGCCCGAGCGCGCAAGCCGCAATGGCGTTTACTTTCTAACCCGCGCGGCAAGATTAAAACGGGCAACGGTTCATTTTCAATCGACGCCGGGGCTATGTGGCTTGACCTCGCTCGACTGTTAGAAACGGGCGAAATCCTAAACCTAGGAAGCTGCTTGGTGTGTCAAAAGTTCTTCGCCAAAAAGCGTCAGCGGCAGGTCTGCTGTAACCCCAAAACCTGTGGCAAGATTTACGACAATCGAAGACGGAACGAGCTAAAAGCCCAAGTTAGAAGCAAAAAACGACAGACGCTCCAACAAAAAAAGGATGCCCAAGACAAAGCAGCGATGAAACGCATTTTACAAGGGTTTGATTTTAACAAAGCCTTGCCCGGTGGTCCTAACGCCCGGCGAAAAGCGCAAGATGACTTACTAAAAAAACTGGAAGCTGCGCCGAGCATACCGGCATTTAGGAAAGACCTGCCGTGCGATGCATTAAGAATTTTAGAGAAGAAGTTTCATTTGATTTGAAAGAATTGGGGCTCAGTGCGCAAACACGAATACGCACCCGCGGGCTTGAGGATCGGGCGCGTCTTCGGGCTCGGCGCTCATCTTCACGCAATGGGCCTCGGTTGCCTTTTAGCAACGCCCTTCTCCACCCGTTAACATGAGCGTGCCGAAATCACTTCCAGAGAAAATCAGCTTTATCGAGCCGATGTATGCGCTCGGCGTCCGTAACCTGCCCGAAGGACCGGACTGGCTCTACGAAATCAAGTTAGACGGCTATCGATGTTTGGCAGGGAAGGATGCCAGCGGCGTGAGCCTGTGGTCGCGCAGAGCAAATGCTCTCACGTCTCAGTTCCCCGCAATTGCCAAAGCATGTGAACTTCTGCCGACCGGCACGCTTGTCGACGGCGAGATCGTCGCGATGGATTCCGCGGGTCAAGTCTCGTTCAATACGCTCCAGCGCCACCGCTCCGAAGCGTCCGCGATCCGCTTTTACGTCTTTGATCTTCTGATCCTTCGTGGCCGAAGCATGCTCCATGAGCCGCTGTTGAAACGCCGTGAGGCGCTCACGCGACCTGTTGGGACCTGTCCGTAAGAAGTCATCAGCGGTTGACCTGTCGCAAACCGTCACCGCTTCCGCCCACGACATGATTCGGGCGATCACGGAACTCGGACTCGAAGGTATCATCGCCAAGCGGCAAGATTCGTTTTACGAGCCTGGCAAGCGCAGCGGAGCCTGGGTCAAATATAAGGTCAACCAAGGCCAGGAGCTCGTCGTTGGCGGCTACACGCCTGGCAATCCATTCGATGCCATAATCGTAGGGTATTATCAGGGCGACAAGCTGCTCTACGCCGGTAAAGTTCGCGCCGGCTTTGTGCACCATGTACGGCGCGAGGTCATGGCCCGGATGAAACCACTGGAAACCGATGTCTGCCCGTTCGCGAATCTGCCGGAGAAAAAGAGACGCACCCAATGGGCGCTTACTGCTGAAGAAATGAAAAACTGCGTCTGGCTCAAACCTCGGCTAGTCGTACAAATCGAATTTACGGAATGGACACCGGACGATCACTTGCGGCATGCCTCGTTTGTCGGGCTTCGCAATGACAAGAAAGCGCGAGACGTGGTGCGCGAGTTGGGGTAGCCAGTCGTGCGGTTAGACTGCCGAAGATCCCGTAAATTCACTTTTCTCATCGTAGCGCTACAGATTCTCGCGCCTACGCCATACCGTCGGACAACGATTCCGAGATAAGCTGCAATCGAATACAACGGCGGGCAATCATCATATCGGAAACGGCAAAGGCCGTTCGCACTTCACACCCAGCCACGATAATTCCTCGGACGACAAGATATTATATCGATGGTTAGTGTAGGAAGAACACTGACAGATTCCCAAATTTGCACCTGCAATGGAACTTTGTCTCCCCTATCTGTGAAGCAGTAATCCTGTAAGATTAGGCGGTTATGAATCTGGCATATCCATTGCGTATGTTCTTGTCAGAGAGGAGAAACAAGATGAAAACAACGCTGGCGCAGAGCCCAACACCTGGCGGCTTCCGGACCACATCACGACATCGTCCAAGTAAAATTCAGCCAAGCAGAATCCAGCCAATCGAACAAAAGTTTAACTGGCCATTTCTAACTTTCTGGCTAACTTATTTTACCGCGATATTAAGCCTTGCCTATGCCATTCTTTGAACGGATCCCATTTTAGTGCTTACCGCGCCTGGCGCTTGCGTCCTATATCAGCGCCCCAACAACTCAGTGGTGGAGCTAACGACACTGAATGTACACAACTTCGAGTTGGAGAACCCCGATGTAGCTGAGTTGATCGGTCTGGAACTCGCCAGGCTGATCGTTGACACTTGCTACTCTGAACTTCTGCGCGAGCGGGAGGAAACGGGCGAGTTATTGGACGGCAAACCCGGAAATCGCCGTATCGACGGTAAGTCGCACCCGCGGGCGTAGGGGTCGGCGCCTGAAGTTTTTTATATGGCCCACGGCCAGGGGTGCCCCAAACCGATAGCCAATTCCCGCTTAGTGGGACGAATCAGATCTAACTGGCGAAGCGACTCCACAAGATTGTTAGCATTAAAAATCCACACGCTCCGCGCCTTTTGGAGGTTTTCCCCGCGCAAGGTGTGGGAAATCTCGCGGTAATTTAGTTTACTCGCGAGGCTCTTTCGGAAGCGAATATGGTCTACCGACTCGAATGTTACGGATTTGGCTAGCACCCCATCGATTGAGATTTCCGACGTGGGGTCAACATAACAGACGAATAGCTCAGCGGCGGTAACTATTACGGGAATATAAATTCTGAGCGAGCAGCGACGATAGCGCTCAAATATTTTCTGCTCTTGGTCGGATACGCCGTTAATTGACTGTAGAAGTCCATCAGCAAGTCGTTCAAGTAAAGGTGATCGTTCGTCCTGTCCGGCAATTATGCAATCCGAAGCCTCAAGCGATACGGGCTGAAATGGCAAGTCGTCCCAACCGCTTTTCGGCGGGCTATCCCCGGACGCCCAGAAGCTTTTAATCATGGACTGTGGGGTTGCCTTCCTATCAACTAAAAAAATCCAACGGCCGCCGAGCGGACGCTTGCATTCGACAATGAGCTTTAACCCGTTGGAGGTTTCGTGTGCGAGAACTAGATCAATAAACCCTCGACTCCCTGATTCCGGATCGACCCAAGAGTGTTCCGAGGATTCAACTGACCAGGGGTGCTTAGGTTTTGCAGAATTTATTTGGTCGGCGACTTTGAGCTGGAAAGGAAATCCCGACTTGTTTACATCCTTTCGCAACGACTCCGCGTCAAATTCAGCCATGCGCGCGCCTCTCTAGATTTGATTTTGGCTTAGAGGCGCGATTCTATTCGCGCCCACGAGGCGCGTCAATATCGCTTGGTAAGCCCTCCTGTATGGTGTAGTTTTTTATCGCCGCCCAAAAACATTAAATCGGCTGTTGGTCGTTGTCGCTTGCGGGGGCTTTCTAGGGTTGAATTTCATATTCACCGTGAACGGTTCGCGGTTGCGGTTAGCCGTTTCCGGCGCGATCCGTGAAATCGCCAGGCTCAACGCGTTGGCGACATGGTAGAAAGTGTTCTGCCGGTCGGTGCGTTCCTTGTGATAGCTCCACCGGCCGCTTAACGCGTCGACAACCAGCCGTGCATTGGTCCTATCGATCTGAAGCATGGGGGTGAAATTAAAAGGCGTGGCCTTGGCGAGCAAATCCAGAATGGCGTCTTTGCGGCTGTCCCATGGGCTTGTCGGAGGTTCCCATCTTCCCCCTAGTAGCTCTTCGAGGATCTCTATGAGGTCCCAGCTCTCTGTATCGTCATGGGTGCCCAAGAGTAAGCGGCGATTACTGAACACCTGCCGCGCATGGATGGATAACCAGGGGCGAACGGTGGTTTCAATGTGCCGGCGCAGGCTCATGCCGTCGCTGGCAAACGCGGCCAATACGCGCACCTGGCCGCTATTCTCCGCTTGAACAATCACCGTTGACGGACAATCGCCAAACACCTGGCCGATGAATACCGGCCCGCCTGCGGCAGCAATGCCTTCCTGTGGTACGTGCTGCGATCGGTTGAAGCCCCGGGCCACTCTCGCGCCGACTTCGCCACGGTGAGCCATGGCGGCGACACAGGCCATGGTCAAGGCGACAATGGCGTCGATCTTCTTCGATGACTTTTCCTTGGCGATGCGCCAGCCGCGGGGATTCTCAATCGCCACGGTCGAGAGGGCTTGCTGTCTCAACTCGTCGGATGGATAGATCACCAGATTCTTGCCGGTGAGCAGCTCGAATAGGGTTTGACCCATCAAGGTCGTGTTGGCAGTGGTCTGAGCAAACTCGCGGATAGGCAACCCGGCCGCCTGTAGCGTGGTCATGGACCGATGGAACTGGTACGGGTCGGCCAAACATTCAACGACGTCGCAGTGATCGTGCAGGTCGCGGAGATCCTGCTCAACGGTGTTTTCCAGGTCTAGGGGCTGGCTTGCTGTCGGCTTCCAGATTCGATGGCTGACAAGTATCAACTTCTCGCCGGCCTCATCCCACCGAACAGCGACGCGTGCCGCATTGTCGTGCTTGATGCCAATGTCGACGCCAACAAATAACGGTTCGCGGCTGGTGGTAGTCGGGCTATGGGATTGATCGACGCAGGGGTCCCACATTTCGCCGGTGATGAATATCTGCTCTGCACTAGCCCACTTGTTTTCATGCAGGCGAAGATAGGTTCCAGGCCGCAGGGTTTTCTTCTGGCTCTGGTAATATTCCTGAGTCTGCCAAGCCATGCGCGGTTCGTGGTCCCAATAGGCGAAGATCCTGGCTTCGCGATTGGCGAAGATCGGTAAATCCGGGTGTAGCCGCTCGCCTTGCCCCTCGGGGTGTTCGTCCTTGCTTACCACCTGCTTGTAAAGATCCCACAACAGTTTTGACTCGCCCTCGAAGCCGGCATAGGTGGTAATGAAACGAATCGAGTTCTTGCGCGTGGGCACCGGTGTGAGTTCTTCCCATAAACGCGTTGATGCTTCGCTGGTGTAGCCCCACAGCTCGTCATAGGAAACAAAGCCATGATTAGAACCCGCGGCGCCCTGATAGTCGCCACTGATCGCCGTGATGGTGGTCAGATTGGCCAGGTAGATATTGCGGGCCTGTACTTCGGCTTCGCGCTGGAGCTCGGGGTTATGCTGGATGATGCCTTCCATGGTCTTGAACACGCGCGCCAGGGTTTGCTCAAGGTCGTTGGCGAGTATAAGAATCTCGTTCGGTGCCTCTTGGGTAAAGCCCCATGCCAGGGTGATGGCGCCGTTCAACGTGGTCTTGCCGCTCTTCTTGATGCAGCTGTAAATGATCGTATCCCAAGGAAGCCGGCCGTCTTTGTCGAAGTCGAACGCCAGCCGCAAGACTTCCCGCTGGTGATCCATGAGGGTGAAGGGCTGGCCTAGCTCGTTCTTCTTGATCAGCTGGTCGATGACGGTTAGCGGGTGAATTATTTTCATACTTGATCCAAGAGACTGTGAAATCGAACTATGCCGAATTGATTTAGCAGAGCTCTAGCCCGCCGCAGTGCGTAGGCATCCAGCCGGCAACGGTCACAGCAATAAAGGCGATGCTTCCCCTGTGGCGATGCCTCACCCATTGAAGCCTTGCAGAAAGGATTAGCACACGCGTGAGAGTGGCTGTCTGGTGCCGTTAACGCAGTTCTGGCGCACGCTACGTGCTCTGCGCTTGTGACAGGCTCAGTCGCGAGCATGGTCATTGCCTTGTCTCGGTCTCCGGCCTGGTTTCATCATGGCCGTTGAGTAGATCGGTGATGGTTTTGACTTTGTGCCGGCGCTCAAGGCCGAGCTGTGTCAGATAGCGCGCCAGTCCATCGGCTAGGGTCTGGCGTTGAAGCACGATCGGGATGAGCGAGCGCTTGCGGACATTCACAAGCGTTGGTTGGGTGAGTAACCATGTGTCGATGCTATCCAACAGAAGCTTGGATTTGACGGCAAGATCTATGAGCGCCACTCGTTGGGTACTAATGGTGTCGTCGCCGCCGAGATCCTCAATCAAGTCAGCGCGCCATTTAGCCAAGGCTTTGCCCGTTGCCGTCCTCTTGTCGATCACACGGTTACCAAGCCCGTTAACGGCTCGCTTCAAGGTAGTAAGGCCATGCTTCGAGTAGGTCCGGGGCTTTGTCTTGCCGTTCTGTGCTGGGTTCATGCTTGTCTCAACACCGTTTTGTACTCTGTTGACTTGATGTTGACTTGCTCTTTTCAACTTGCAGAAATCACAAGAGTTTTTTTCAAGCGCAGCATTGACAATCCTGGGTCGGTTCGCGAGTAAGAATCGCGGATCATGGCCAAGGCGAGCAAGTGCGTCGATGCGAAACCCCGACGCACCGTCATGTTGACCTTTTGTTGACCTTGGTGAACTTGAAAAAGAAAAAGGGAAAACCGTTTCCAGCTTTCCCCTTACATTCCGACTGCTTAAAAATGCCCCCGGCGCGATTCGAACGCGCGGCCTCAGGATTAGGAATCCTGCGCTCTATCCACCTGAGCTACGGGGGCGGATAGGTTTTCTGTTATATATCAGCTACGTAATTTTTCTACCATCCTCGGCCCTGTGCCGATTGTGTCAACCAATTTCACGCCAGCGTTTCCTTAGGGTGACGGCGCCCCTCAATTTCCCAGCCTTAACCGGGCTTATTCTTTAGCGCTTCACGGAACTGGCCACTTGACGCTGGCACGCGCTTCAAGAGTATCACGCGCAGCATGGGTTTGTGGTGCATCGAGCTTTCGGTGCGGCAACGATCTTTAGCCGTTTGCAGTAGGTTCGATGCGGTTTGGCTGTCCATGACGGCGTTTCTTCCTAAGTCATAAATAGGTTGACTCCCTGGCGGCCCTACGATATGGCTCGCGGTTCAATCATTCAGTAAGGACCGGAGGGTAAAGTATGACTGTATTCACTCTCGCCATAATCATACTGATATTTGGAGTGTCGGCGCCGCTCCACGCCGCTAAATTCCACTGCTCATCGGGTAATGTGACTTGCTTAATCGCAGCCATCAACAAAGCCAATCTCAAGGTGGGACCGCACACGATACTTCTCGATCCTGGAACCTATACATTGACGCAGGTCGATAACGACAACGATGGCCCAAATGGTTTACCGATTATAACGGGGAAATTGACGATCCGTGGTGGCTCACCAGGGGAAGCCGTAATACAGAGGGATGTCAACGCGCCTCGCTTCCGTATCTTTCACGTCGCGGTTGGCGCAATAGTTACTCTCGATGCGCTGGTTCTTACGCAAGGCGATACCTTACGTGGCGGTGCTGGACTATTCAATCTTGGTACGGCGACCGTAACGAACAGCGTGATAGAAAGAAACACGGCTGATGAATTCGGCGGCGCCGGTATCGCGAATCATGGTACTTTAACTATTACCGGTAGCAGCGTCGCCCGCAACAGTGGATTTCATCATGTAGGAGGCATAAGTAATGACACTGGTCTTGTAACCATAAGGGATACGACCATAACCAACAATATCGGCGATCGCACGGGCGGTATTTTAAACTCCAGCGGAGAAATGACCATTATAAATACGACGATTGCTAACAATTCTGGGATTGGTGTCGGCGGCATTCGCAATATACTTGGGCTTGTTCGTATCACCAATGGCACGATTGCGGAAAATTTGTCGTTCACCGCTATAGCTTTCCCCCGTACTGGCGGCATAGCCAATGACGTTCAAAACAACGACTCAATGATCCTACAAAACACGATCCTGGCAAAAAATACTTCCAGTGCCCCTTTCGTTGGAGGGCCCAATTGCGACGGTGAAATTACCTCGCTAGGCAACAACTTATTCGACGACCTCATTGGCTGCACTGTTGAACTACAGCCAACCGATTTCATCGGTGATCCAAAATTGGGTCCCTTTACCGACAACGGCGAACCGGGGCTTGGATATTTCCCGCTCCTCTCCGACAGTCCGGCGATCGGCGCAGGTAATTCAGCCGCCTGTCCACAGACCGATCAGCTTGGCTTTTTCCGCGTGGCAACCTGCGACATCGGCGCGGTCGAGTTTCAGACTGGCCCCTTGAATGTTGCTCTCGATTTTCAACCCAACGACCCTGCCAATACGGTCAATCCAAGCAGAAGCGATAGTCCTGTCGCCATCCTTAGCTCCACAAGTTTTGACGCTCGCGCAATTGATCCAGAGACTGTGAGATTCGGACCTAATCAGGTTTCAGATATCGATGGAAAGGGGCGTTTTAGGGATGTTAATGGAGACGGTCTCGATGACTTGATTCTGCGTTTCAACATTTCGCAAAGTGGTATCCAATGCGGCGATAGCAGCGTTTCAATCTCAGGAGAGACTTTTAATGGGCAGGCGATACAAGCTACAGATTTCGTTCAGACGGTTGGATGCCGTGAAAGAAACGTAACCAAAAGCATAGCCAGCACGCGCCTCATCGAGGGTTAATTCTCCGGTGTTTCAGTCGTCTCATAGCACAAGTTGACTCGCCGGTGCGGGCGGCGATATGCGTGCCACCACTTGTAGCCAGTCCAACGCAGCAATAATGCGGCACCATGGCCCAGGCACCTCTAAGTGCAAACGAGTTGACGTTAAGTTACTCACTGACACCTACAAGATTCGCCGGACGCTGTTCTTCCCGATGGCTGGCGAGGTTGGCTATAGTTCCCACCTGTCTGACCTACTAAACAAATGAGAAGTTCAGGTCCTTGCACTGATTAAGACGAGGGTAGAGGCCTGACCCGATCCTAACGAGAAATGGGAAGCCCGTTCATTGCCGTCAATAAGAACGTGGCGACGATGGTGCTGGAGATTAAGGAATAGCGGGATATGAGCAAACGCAGCCGAGTAAGTCCGGCTTGGCGTCTTCGCGGCTCTGCCATAGGCTTGCTGGCGGTTCCGTTCGACTTCGCTGCGGCGCGACATAGCGACACAAGTAGCTGTGATAGCATCAGCCCTTTGTGCCAACCGCCGTGCCAATGGCACTTCAACTGAAATGCATTAACACAAATCGTATTTCCTAGCTGACTTGAACGGAAGTTAACCGAGTTGGACGGCTGAACTTTCTTGGGAATCCTGCGCTCTATCCACCTGAGCTACGGGGGCGAATAGGTTTTCTTGGCGAAAGCCAGTGTTGTTTTGTCGTTGGCTCGGCTATTTGTTACCATCAATGGCGAACGCGGGTCACTCGAGGCGGCGACATTCAGCCAGCGAGGCGTGATTGCGACTTTATGAAACGAAAAACAGCGCGGCAAAGACCACAAACCAGGCTCACGGCGATTTTTTTCCCGGCTGCACTGGTAATTTTCCTAACCCTACTCCATGGCTGTGCCGTCGGACAGCGCCCGCTGTCGATCAAAATGTTCAATGCCCAGACCAACACCACGCTTAACTGTGAAGCCCGCGATCTGGGCCGGGCCGATCGCGATATGCTTGCCGACACCGTCGAGGCCTGCGCCCGTCAATTAGAGAGAAGCGGCTTCGCGCGTCAGAGTAGTGCACCCTGACAACCCTGAGAGGCTAGACGGCTTGACGGTGGAAACCCTTTCCGGTTACTTTCACATTCATTAAATTTTGCGGCGACACATGAACTAGCGCTTGGACTACATCGCGCTCTTACAAGAATCTAACGAAGGCATGGTAACGACTTTATTTGTCAAAGATTGTCACGGCGTCAAAATGGAATTGCGCCTGCCGCACGAACACACGACCTTGACTTTGAGCATACCGAGACATAACTTAGACCTCTAAGGTCCATCTAGGAGGAAACATGGCCAAGAGTTTTCAAGATATCATGGCCGAGGCGCGCAAGGAGATCCCCGAAGCGTCGCCACAGCAAGTCAGCGAACTGTTGAAAAACAACGGCAAGTCGCCGGTTTTACTTGATGTTCGTGAGAGCGACGAGTGGCGCCAGGGTCATCTGGAGGGAGCGATTCCATTGCCCCGCGGCTTTCTCGAAATCAAAGTCGAAACCGCCATTCCCGACAAGAACACGCCGATCGTCGCCTATTGTGCCGGCGGCGTGCGCTCGCTATTGGCCGCCAAAGTCATGCGTGAGATGGGCTATCAAAACGTCACTTCCATGGCCGGTGGTTACGGCGCCTGGAAGAACGGCGGCTTCAAGTGGGTGCAAGACTTTCAGTATACGCCAGAGCAACTGATCCGATACAGCCGCCATTTTCTCCTGCCGGAAGTCGGCGAAGACGGCCAGGCTAAATTGCTCCAAGCAAAAGTCTTGCTGGTTGGCGCCGGCGGCCTGGGCTCGCCTGCAGCTTACTATCTTGCGGCGGCTGGTGTTGGCACTCTCGGTATTATCGACAACGACGTGGTCGATATTTCCAACTTGCAGCGGCAGATCCTGCACGCCAACGACCGCGTCGGCATGCCCAAGGTCGAGTCGGCGAAGAAAACTTTGGAAGGGTTAAATCCCGATGTGAAGGTGGTGCCCTATCAAGCCAAGCTCACGTCGGAGAATATCATGGAGATCTTGAAGGACTATGACCTGGTGCTCGACGGTTGCGATAATTTTCCGACGCGCTATCTCGTCAATGACGCTTGCGTGCTCGCCGGCAAGCCTAACGTCCATGGCAGTATATTTCAGTTCGAGGGACAGGCGACGGTTTTTTATCCGGGCAAAGGCCCCTGCTATCGCTGCTTGTACCCCGAGCCGCCTCCGGCGGAAATGGCGCCGAGCTGCGCCGAAGCCGGCGTCCTAGGTGTGCTTCCCGGATTGATTGGCGTTATTGAAGCGTTGGAAGCGGTGAAGCTAATTCTCGGCAAAGGCGACAGCTTGGTCGGCCGGCTGCTGCATTTCAACACTCTGACCATGGAGATCAACACGCTTAAGCTGCGGCGCGATCCCAACTGTCCGATGTGCGGCGACAACCCGACGATCAAGGAACTTATCGACTACGAGGAGTTCTGTTCCTTGCGCCACTAAACGCCGGCGGTTTATTCGAGTAAGTGGAGCGGCGGCTGTTGAAGCCGCCGCTTTTTTTTGGCGTGATCACAGGGCGGCGCTCAACGCCTGATCGACCTGGCTTGGCCAGACCAACGGCAATTTTAAGCGCCGTCACTTCGCTTTGATACAACGGCCGCAACTCGCCGACCGGTAGTGCGCCCAATTCAATCGGTCCGACCTTGACGCGAATGAGTTTCTCGACGAAGTAATTGAGTGCTTCGAACATCCGGCGCACCTCGCGCTTCTTGCCCTCATGGACTTCGATCTCGACCCAGGCGTTTTTACGCAGTTTCTCGATCACCCGCACCCGCGCCGGAGCGGTCATGCCGTCTTCCAAGCGGATGCCTTTGCGCAAAATCGCGAAATCGTCCTCGGTCGGACAAGCGCTCAACTTCACCTGATAGAGCTTTGGAATACCATACCTGGGATGGGCAATGCGCATGGCCAGATCGCCGTCATTGGTCAAGAGCAACAACCCCGTGGTGTTGTAGTCCAAGCGGCCCACCGGAAAGAGCCGCTTTTTTTCGCCCAGGCGCGCGACATACGGCGTGATGTCCGGCCGGTGCTGCGGATCGTTCAAGGTGGTAATGACGCCAGGCGGTTTGTGCAGCGCGTAATAAAGCGGCTCCGCGGCCGACTTCACCCGCTTGCCATCGATCTTGATACTGTCTTTGAAGGGATCGGCTTGCGAACCCAACTTATCGACCACCGTCCCATTGACCGTGATGCGTCCCTCGACGATCCAGCGCTCCGCCTCCCGGCGTGAAGCCAATCCCGCCCGCGCGATAATTTTTTGCAGCCGTTCCATCTCGGTTAGCGCTTAACTTTCTTCGGCCTGTTCGAGCGGAATCGTATCGCGGGAAATCTCCGGCAGCGAGATTTCGTCAGTTTCCTTGAGCGTCGGTAAATCGGTCAAGTCGTTGAGATTAAACAACTGTAAGAACTCCGCCGTCGTGCCATACAGAAACGGCCGCCCCGGCACATCCTTGCGCGCCACCGCGCGAATCAAATTGCGCTCCAAGAGCGTCGTAATCACGCCGTCGACATCGACACCGCGAATCGCTTCGATCTCCGCTTTGGTGATCGGCTGGCGGTAAGCGATAATCGCCAAGGTCTCCAAGGTCGCCCGGCCCATGCGCGCCGGCCGGCCGCCGAGAAGCTTTTTCACCCACTCGCCGTTGATCTTGGCGGTGCGCAGTTGATAACCGCCGGCCACTTCAACCAATTGCAAACCGCGGCTCGGCGCTTCGAGATCGCTTTGCAGTTCCTGAAGCAGGGTGTGAATCGTCTCCTTGTCGATGCCATCGACCACTTCGGAGAATCGCTGCACGGTCAGCGGCCCATCGGCGACGAACAGCAAACTTTCCAAGATCGATTTGACTTCCTCACGCTCCATAGGGATCTTCCTCAGACTGATCGCGCACTACGTTCTCAACGACGCCGTCCATGTCGGCCGCGGCCTCAATCTTGATCGGCCCGGCCATTTCCTCCTGAACGATACGAATCGCCCGGACCTTGACCAACTCCAACATAGCGAGAAAGGTTACGATGATCTCCATGCGCGAACTGACCTCGGCGAAAAGAGATTCGAACAAGATCGAACTCTGCGCCCGCAGGATATCGAGCAGATGGGTCATCTTCTCGCGCACCGTGATCTTTTCCAGCGTAACCTCGTGAAAAGTATCCTTGGGCAAGCGGTCGATAATGCGCTTCAACGCCGCCAGCAGTTCAAATACCGACACCTCGCGGAAGCCGCGCGGTCCGGCCTCTTCGGTGGGTGAAGCCGAACGGGCGAACACGTCGCGGCTCAACACCTCGCGCTGGTCAAGATCTTGCGCCGCTTCCTTGTAGCGCTGGTATTCGAGCAGACGGCGCACCAATTCATCGCGCGGGTCAAACCCTTCATCCTCATCGTCGCCGCCGTCGTCCCCCGCCGGCAGCAGCATGCGCGACTTGATGTGGATCAACGTCGAGGCCATGACCAAAAACTCTCCGGCGACATCCAGACTCAAAGTCTGCAACAGGTCGAGAGTGGCTAAATACTGCTCGGTGATGGTCGCGATCGGAATGTCGGTGATGCTGACTTCATTTTTCTTGATCAGATGCAGCAGCAGGTCCAGAGGGCCTTCGAAAATTTCCAATTCGACGCGGGTACTCACAGTCCCAGGGCCTCTCTGACTTCAGTCATGGTTTCGCCGGCCTTGTGCTGTGCGACCCTGTTGCCAGCGAGCAAAATATCTTCGACATCCTTCGGCCGCTGCTCCAACGCCGCGCGTTTCTCCGCGATTGGCGCCAACTGCGCCACTACATGTTTAATCATGATTTTTTTACAATCGAGACAGCCGATTCCTGCGGTGCGGCAACCTTGAGTGACCTCGGCGATTTCTTCCGGGGTCGAATAGATTTTATGAAATTGAAACGCCGGGCACTTCTCCGGCTCGCCGGGATCGCTGCGCCGCACTCGCGCCGGATCGGTAATCATCTTGCTCAGCTTCTGATCGATCTCCTTGGGCGTGTCCGAGAGCATTACCGCGTTACCGAAGCTCTTGCTCATCTTGCGCCCGTCGAGTCCTGGAAGCTTCTGGGTCTCGGTCAGCAGAACCTCAGGCTCAGGAAAGATCGGCGTGTAAACCTGATTGAAACGACGCACGATCTCGCGGGTCAACTCCACATGGGGCGCCTGGTCGACACCTACGGGAACCTTGTTGGCCTTGTACATCGTAATATCGGCCGCCTGAAGCACTGGATAACCGAGAAAGCCATAGGTCGACAGATCCTTGCCGACCAACTCCTTGAGCTGATCTTTGTAGGTCGGGTTGCGCTCAAGCCAAGGGACCGGCACGATCATCGAATAGAGCAGATGCAGCTCGGCATGCTCCTTCACCCGCGACTGGCGAAACACCACCGCCTTTGCCGGATCGAGGCCGACGCTCAACCAATCCATGACCATCTCGATGGTGTTCTGATTGATCCCCTGCGGCGTCGCATAATCGGTCGTCAGCGCGTGCCAATCGGCAACGAAAAAGTAGCAACGGTATTGCTCTTGGAGTTTGAGCCAATTGGTCAACGCGCCAAAATAATGTCCAAGATGAAGCCGTCCGGTGGGCCGCATGCCGCTAACGATGGTGTCCATGTCTCCTCAATTAGAAAATTCCCAAATACAGTTTCAACAAAAAGTTCGTTGGCGCGTCGATGAATCGATCAATCACGCGCGTATACAGGAGACCGATCAGAATCAACATTCCAAAGCGCTCGATACCGGCAACTTTCGATGACAACGGTTCCGGCAAAAGCCCGACCAACACCCTGCCACCGTCTAGCGGTGGCAATGGGAACATATTAAAAACCGCCAACGAGATATTGATCAATAAACCGGCCTGGGCCATCAGCACCAGCGTAGTCAAGAAGGTTGAGTTTCCTAAATCCGCCCGGCTTTGCGGCAGGAACAGTCGCCAGATCATGACGAAACCCAACGCTAGCAGTAAATTCGTCACCGGCCCCGCCAAGGCTACCCACACCATATCGCGCTTGGGATTGCGCAGGTTGTAAAAGTTCACCGGCACCGGCTTGGCGTAACCGAAGACAAACGGCGAACTGACCAAGATCAACATCGCCGGCACGAGAATCGTCCCGAACAAATCGATGTGCGCGATCGGATTGAGCGTCAGTCGGCCCAAATTTTTAGCCGTCGGATCGCCCAGCTGGTTTGCCACCCAACCATGGGAAACCTCATGAAAAACCACAGCTACGAGCACGGGAAACGCCCAAATGGCAATTTTCTGGATGGTGTCTTCCAATACCTTCTCGCGGCGAGATGCTTCTCTAGAAATACGGTATGAAATGCGAAAACACAAGGCGAGAGCGGGCTATTCGGGACGGTGCAACTTTAGCGTTGATAGACTGACCCTCAGATTGAACTAGATATTCGCCCTGGACTGTATTTCAGTAGTTTTGGATTCTCGAGACTAAGCGAATTCAGCGTGAATTAGTGCTCCATAGTGGACGACCCGATAGGAAATATCGCGCCGAATAAGAGCCGACTGTAGCGCCATTTTAGTCGTCGTCAGCGAACCTCGCTTGCCTATTCACGGCGATGAAAAATTACACCTTCGCTTCCGGCGCATCGGCGGGCGCGCCTGGCGGCAGCTGTCCGGCACGTCCAGCCGTGCCACACCGATCCGGTTGTCGGCCATGCCGTAATAAACATCGAAGCGATCTGGCAAGCCAAGAGCGTCGCGCCGGTCGATGCCGATGGCGAATACGACATTAGAAACTGTTCCCCAGCGTTCTTGCGGCAACTCAGGCGTCAGCACGGGATCCGGCGAACGGTAGCGGACAAGCGCGGATGCTCTTCTGAGAGAAAGCCACGCATCTCTCCCCTCCTAGCCAAATTGCTGTCGTAAGCAAGCAGCTGAAACACATCGTGCATTCGGTTTCAACGCGGCTAATGAGGTAAATGCGCGTTTATGTTGTTCATCTTGATGACTTTTTTCCGCCCCATTTCCAATTGCGAATCTCCGGCATATCCTGGCCGTGTTCTGCGATGTAATTGCTTGTGCTCGATGAGCTTATCGCGCATGGTTTGTTTGGCATAGGCGGCCTTGGGACCGAGCTGCGCCACCCGATCGATGACGTCGGCGACGAGATGGAAACGGTCCAAGTCGTTCAACACCACCATGTCGAACGGCGTCGACGTCGTGCCTTCCTCTTTGTAACCGCGCACATGGAGGTTTTCGTGGTTGGTGCGCCGATAGGTGAGCCGATGGATCAACCAGGGATAACCGTGATAGGCGAAGATGATCGGTTTGTCCGTCGTAAAGAGCACATCGAACTCTTTGTCGCTCAGACCGTGCGGATGTTCGCTCTGCGGCTGGAGCTTCATTAAATTAACCACGTTAATCACCCGGATTTTTAACTCGGGAAAAAACTTTCGAAGCAACTGCACTGCGGCGAGGGTTTCGAGCGTCGGCACGTCGCCGGCACACGCCATGACGACATCGGGCTCGCCGCCCTGATCGTTGCTGGCCCAAGGCCAGATACCGATGCCGGCAGCGCAATGCTTGATGGCAGCGTCCATGTCGAGCCACTGCGCTGCGGGTTGTTTCCCAGCGACGATCACGTTCACGTAGTTCCGGCTGCGCAGGCAGTGATCGGTCACGGAGAGCAGTGTGTTTGCGTCGGGCGGCAGGTAGACCCGGATGACTTCCGCTTTCTTGTTTACGACATGGTCAATGAAGCCGGGGTCTTGATGACTGAAGCCGTTGTGGTCCTGACGCCAGACATGCGACGTGAGAAGGTAATTTAGCGAGGCGATCGGCCGACGCCAGGGAATTTCCCGAGTCACCTTGAGCCACTTGGCGTGCTGATTGAACATCGAATCGACGATGTGAATGAACGCTTCGTAGCACGAGAAAAAGCCGTGACGGCCGGTGAGCAAGTAACCTTCCAGCCAGCCTTCGCACTGGTGCTCGCTCAACATCTCCATCACGCGGCCATCCGGGGCGACGCGATCGTCGCCGGGAATGATTTCAGCAGTCGAACAACGGTTGGTCGCTTCGAACACCGCGGCCCAGCGGTTCGAGGAGGTTTCGTCCGGGCTGAAGACACGAAAATTTTCGCGGTTGAGTTTGATCACGTCGCGGATAAATGCGCCTTGGACGCTTGTAGCTTCGCCATCTACGCCGCCGGGCTTCGGCACTTTCACCGCGTAGCTGCGGAAATCAGGCAGGCTCAGGTCGCGTAGCAAGGAGGCCACCATTGGCGTGGGGATTGGCGCTCATGCGCCGCTCGCCTTTCGGCGCGAGCTCTGCGAGTTCAGCGCGCAACTTGCCCGACTGATCGAACAACTCCTGCGGGCGATAGCTCTTCAGCCACTTCTGCAAGATCTTTACGTGCCCTGGATGGCTCATGTCGCCCATCGGCACCTGGTGCGAGCGAAACGTGCCTTCGCTCGGCTTGCCATCGACCATTTTCGGGCCGGTCCAACCCTTCGGTGAGCGCAAAATAATCATCGGCCAGCGCGGCCGCGCCGTGAACCCCTTGGTACGGGCATGCAGTTGGATGCGCCGAATGTCGGCCACGACAACATCGAGTGTAGCGGCCATGAGTTGGTGCATCTTGATCGGGTCGTTACCCTCGACGAAATACGGCGTGTAACCATAGCCGCGAAAAAGCGCTACCAGTTCGTCATGGGGAATGCGCGCCAGCACAGTGGGGCCGGCAATCTTGTAGCCGTTCAAGTGCAGAATCGGCAACACGGCGCCGTCGTGGACCGGATTCAAAAATTTGTTCGAGTGCCAACTGGTAGCGAGCGGGCCGGTCTCCGCTTCGCCGTCGCCGACAACGCACGCGACCAGCAGGTTGGGATTATCGAACGCCGCGCCGAAAGCGTGCGACAGCGAATAACCCAATTCGCCACCCTCGTGAATCGAACCAGGCGTCTCCGGCGCCACGTGGCTCGGAATCCCGCCCGGGAAAGAAAACTGCTTGAACAGCCGCTGCATCCCGTCCTCGTCTTGTGAAATGTTGGGGTAGACTTCGCTGTAGGTGCCTTCGAGATATGCATTCGCCACCAGCCCCGGTCCGCCGTGGCCCGGCCCGGTGATGTAGATGACGTTGAGGTCGTGTTCCTTGATGACTCGGTTCAGGTGAACGTAAATGAAGTTCAGCCCCGGCGTCGTGCCCCAATGGCCGAGCAGGCGCGGTTTGATGTGCGCCAGCTTGAGCGGCTGCTTCAGCAGGGGATTGTCATACAGATAAATCTGTCCCACGGAAAGATAGTTCGCCGCGCGCCAATAGGCGTCCATCGTGCGTAGCAATTGTGGACTAAGTGTCTTTAAGTTCGTCTTTGTTTTCATCGCAGTGTTGGTTCAGGATCGAATCATCGTCAGAATCATCTTGAACCGCTTGAGCGCCTTGAGCGCGTGCGGCTGACCGGCGGGCAGGAGAATCATCTCGCCGCCCTGCAACGGCTGTGGCTGGCCAGAAATTATGATCTCGGCCGCGCCTTCCACCACTTGCACCAGCGCATCGAACGGGGACGTGTGCTCACTCAAGCCTTGCCCTTCGTCAAACGCGAAGATAGTCACGCTACCCGTTGGCTTCTTGATAATTTCACGACTGACAACGGCGCCGTCCTGGTAGTTCACCAACCCGGCGGCCGTCGTGACTTCGGCGCCGGCGAGTCCTTTGGGCTTGGATGGGATTTTTTCTGATTGCATAATTCTCCGTTTCATAGGTTCATTGGTGACGGTCGCCGGATCTTTCATTGCGGAATATCCCTGCCTTGGCGGCTCGGCTCTTACTTTGCTGCGTACGGTCCCTCTCGCGATGGACTATAGGCATGCTATTTCTCGCTATTATTCCAATCTTACTCACAGCTTTGCTTGATGTGAAGTAGCGGAGTCAGACAATCCTCTCGCCTGAAGTGAACGTTAAGCTGATTCATTTTCGCTTCAGGGAGGCGAGTTGATAAAAGCGACAGCAAGCTAGTTTCGCGGCGACTCTGACCAAGCAATGTTCATTTTCATAGTAGACCCCGGTCCGAAGGATTACGCGGTTCAATATTGGACGGCAATCAGAATAATTCACTTTGTTGGAGTGATGCACCGCGCACCGGATAGGGCGTCAGACCTTTACTTCCAGACTTTCTTGTCAGCTCGTCGTAACCAAAAATTTATCCGCTTCTCTCTTTCTCTCTCAGGGTGTGTCGATCTGTTTTGTCACGACGAAAGCGACTGAATACCGAACTTATTAGAGGCCGACGTTAGGATTGCTTACCCGCTTCCTTTCTCCCGTGGATGATACTGTTGATGGACCTTCTTCAACCTTGCGCCGTCGACGTGGGTGTAGATCTGCGTCGTCGAGATATCGGCGTGGCCGAGCATGGTCTGCACCGAGCGCAAGTCGGCGCCGCCTTCGAGTAGGTGCGTAGCGAAGGAGTGGCGCAGGGTGTGCGGCGTGACTCGTTTATCGATGCCGGCGATCAGAGCGTAGCGGCGGATGAGTTTCCAGAAACCTTGGCGGCTCAGCGGTTTGCCGGAACGGTTGATGAAGACATACGGACTCAATTTGCCCTTGAGCAATCGCCGCCGGCCATCGGTCATGAAGTAGTTCAACTTTTCGCGCGCGTAATTGCCGAAGGGCACGGCGCGCACTTTCGCTCCCTTGCCTTTGACGATGACGTAGTTGCCCTGGAAATTGACCTGCTGCGTCTGCAATCGCACCAACTCCGACACCCGTAGGCCGGTAGCGTAGAGCAACTCAAACATCGCCTGGTCACGCGCGCCCAGCGGTTCGTTGGCGTCCGGCTGGTTGAGCAGGCATTGAATGTCCGCCGCCGACAGTGTCTGTGGCAGCTTTCTCTGTCCCGGCGTCGGCAAGAGCGTCGGCATGGGATTTTCTTTGAGCAGGTTTTCGGTTTGGAGGAAGCGCAAGAGCCGGCGCAACGTCACAACGTGACGGGCGACGCTCTTCGAACTCAGTCCCTTGGTGCGCAGCGCGCCGACGTAGGCGCGAATATGGTTCGTGTCAACTTCGCGCCAATCGGAAACCTTTTGCCCGATAAGAAAGGCCGACAGGCCGGCCAGATCGCGGCTGTAAGCATCGAGGGTATTCTTCGCCAGCCCCTTCTCGACGGCGAGCATCGAGAGGAACGAGTCAATGTACGGACTCAGCGCGTCTTTCGTTGGTAACATTCTCTGGCGCCAGACTTTGGAAAAGGGACCTTCTGACTTGCTCGACCCTTTCGGCCCCGGCGATTTTCTCGCCCGAGCTCTCGGTGACGTAAAAAACATCGGCCACTTGATCGACATTGGTCGAGATCTTAGCGACATGGATCGACAGTCCCAACTGATGCAAGTTATGAGCGATGGTAAACAGCACGCCGATCCGGTCATCGGTAAAGATCTCAACGACAGAAAAATCATCCGATACATGGTTGTCGATTTTGATAACAGTGGATACCTTGGGCGCTCGCTTGAGCAGGTAAAACGAAGGCTTGGCCGCTTCGACCAGGCGGACGACTTCGCTTTTGCCGTCCAACACATGGTCCAAGACGGTCTTGAACTTGGCCCATTTCGCATCGGCCATGACCAGTTCCGGCCGGCCCCGATGCGAGATACGAAAGACGTCGAGAATGCGGCCGTCGCTGGCGGTAAAGATCCGCGCGTTGAGAATATCGAGGCTGAGCGAGGTCAAGACGCCGGTGATGGAGGCGAACAGGCCGGGCCGGTCCTGGGTGCAGATGACCACCGAGCTACAGTTGCGTTCGGGGAAATGCTCGACATAGAACAGCGCGCCTTTGCCGCGAAACTTCTCCATCAAAGCAAAGTGCTTGGGGATCTCAGCCTCGGAGGTGGAGAGGAAATAACGGTCGGGCATGGCATCGATAAAATCATCGACCTCGGCCTCGGGTTGCGGCAGCGCGAGCAATTGGCGCCGGACGCGGCCTTGGATGCGCTGTAAGACGGCGCGCACGTCTTCGCGCGGGAACTCGCCCTTCTCGGCTTCTTCGAGGAGGTTCAAAGTTTTTACGTAGAGCTCGCCCAGGAGCGAACCCTTCCAAGGATTCCAAACATCCGGCCCCACTGCTTTGACATCGGCGAAGGTCAGGAGATAGAGCATCTTCAAATTGTTGACGCTACCCATGGTTTTCGCGAACTCAAAAATGGTTTTCTCGTCCTCCAGGTCGCGCCGAAGGGCGGTGTGAGTCATAAGCAAATGATGGCGCACGAGAAACTCCACCAACGCGCCATCATCGGCATTGAGCCCCATGCGCCGGGCGATCGGGCGCACCATGTTGGCGCCGACTTCCGAGTGACCGCCGCCGAAGCCCTTGCCGATGTCATGAAACATCATGCCCAAGTAGAGTAGCTCTATCTTCTCCGCCTCGCGCGCCACTTGCGTCAGCAAAGGCAGCGTCGCTTCGTAGTCGCCGGCGCGCAGCCGTTCGATCTCTTGAATCAGCATGAGAGAATGCTCATCCACCGTGTAGGTGTGATAGGCGTCGTGCAAGACCATGCACAGCAAGCGGCCGAACTCCGGGATGAACGCGCCAAGCACGCCTGAGTGATGCATTTCCAAGAGCGTCTCATAGACGGAATCTTTCCATTCGAGAATCGAGAAAAACGGCCGGTTGGCGGCCGCCGAACCGCGAAACTCTTCGTCGATCAAGTCGACTTGGCCGCGCAGTAATTCGCGGGTCTCATGGCTCAAGCGGCAGCGATATTTCTGCCTATCATCGAACAGGCGGATCAAATTACTCGGATCGTTTTTGAGTATCTCGGGCTTGGTCAGGGTGAGATGACCCTTCGAAATGCGCACGCCGTCGCGCAGGGTACGGCCGAAGGCCAATTTGTCGCTGAAGCGCGGCTTGTCACAGTCGGTGACCCGGTGCACGATCAGATCCGAAATCCGGCAAATCTGCATGGCGTGCAAGTAGTACGCGCGCATAAACACTTCGACGCCGCGCAGCGTTCCCTCGCTCTGAAATCCCAAGGCCTCGCTGACTTTTTCTTGCTGCTCGAAGGTCAGCTGGTCCTGATGCTTGCCGGTGGCAAAGTGCATTTCATTGCGCACTCGCAGAAGAAAATCCTGCGACTCCTTGAGACTGACCACGTCGGCTGCGCTGATCATGCCGTGATTCACGAGACCGTCTAAATCCTTGATCTTAAGTTGTGCGCGGGCGATCCAGCGGGCGGTCTGGACATCGCGCAATCCACCCAAACCCTCTTTGACCTCGGGTTCGAGCAAATAGACCGATCCGCCATAGGTTTTGTGACGGGCAATGGTTTCATTGAGCTTCTCACGAATGAAACGGCCGATTCCCTTCTTGAGCAATTTGTTGTCGAGAGTCTTACTGAATTCGCCAAACAGCAGGTAGTCGCCACAGAGAAAGCGCGCGTCAAGCAATGCCGTGCGGATCTTCATGTCCGATTCGCCCAAGCGCACGCAATCGGAGATGCTGCGCGTCGCGGGCCCGACCTCCAAACCCAAATCCCACAACGTGTGTAACAATCGTTCGTTGAGAGCTTGGACGAACGGATTGACCCGACCGTTGTGCAAAAATAATAAGTCGATATCGGAATAAGGACTTAGTTCGCCCCGGCCATAACCCCCTTGAGCGATCAAAGCCAGTCCAGCCCCCTGGCCGCGAAAGCGCGGCAGGAGTTCAGCGCCCAAGGAGCTAAACAAATAGCGGATGATATGATCCGTCACCGTCGAGTAGGCCGCCGCGACTTCCATGCCGCCGGCGCCCTGGCGATGGCGCTCGAACAAAATGCGCCGGCCACGCTCGAGATAGCTCCGACCCAGCGCTTTGAGGTTGACTTCGACCTGACTGTCTTGAAGTAAGGCTAAGGAAATAGCGACTGCGTCCATAATTGATATTATAGCGGTTTGGCGACCATGATCGAATGACCATATTTCTGAATGCCGTCGAACAGCGAGTTGGCCATGGCATCTTGACTGGCCTCACGGCTCATCGCCGGTCCCTCGACGCGATGGGTGACGAAAAACATCTCCACCAAGACGCTCGGCATGCGCGCGCCGACCAAGACATAAAATAGCGCCGTCTTGACGCCGAGGTCGCGCACCTCGCCGACCGCTTCGGTCATGCCGCCGACTACCGACTGCTGCAAGCGGTGCGCTAGCGTGATCGAATCCTCGAGCTTCAGGTTCTGGGTCATGTCGCTCAGGATAAATTGCAAATCGGAGACGTTCTTGCGCGCGCCGCCGTTCTCGCGCGCCGCCAGCCGCAGCGCCGCTTCATCGCTGGTGTTGTCGAGATAATAGGTCTCGACGCCGCGCGCTTCGCCACTGGCGCTGGCGTTCATATGCAACGAAATAAACAGATCGGCATCCTCGGCGTTGGCCCGATGGGTGCGGTCCTCCAGGGCGACGAAGCGGTCGTCATTGCGGGTCAAGACCACCTGAACACCCATTTCATTCTTGAGCTTTAGAGCGAGCTTCTTAGCGATGCTCAACACCACGTCTTTTTCCATGATACCACCGACGCCGACGGCACCGGGATCTTTGCCGCCATGGCCCGGATCGATGACGATCTTGCGAATGCCGGTAGCATTAGCCAGCGGCAGGGTCGCCTTTTTGTCTCGCGAAGCACCGAGACGGGGAGATTTTTCCCCCTTGGCGGCCTCCTCCTTGACGGCTGCGCGCTCCGGCGTCTGCTGCCCGTGTAAATCGATCACCAAACGATGAGGGTCGGGCAGCATGAACGCATTGTGATCGCCCAGGCTGGTGAGATCTAAGACCACGCGCACGACCTCAGCGCTGTATTGGCTGACGCGCACCTGACGCAACAGACGATCATCTACCGGCACCGGCACCAGCTCCTTTGAGTTCAGCGCCAAGCGCGCGCCGCGGATATCGACGTACATGCGCGGCGGTATGCCCTTGGCAGGATCGTCCTTGAGTCGGAGCACTTCGTATTGGGCGTCGTGCGATAGCTCCAACATGACGCGGGTGAAATTTTTCCACGATAACAAACGCAAGCCGGTAACTTGAACTTTATCCGCAGCGGCGGTCGACACCGTGCCTGAAGCCGCCGCGGCAGCCATTGGCTTTTTGTCTTTCTCGACGGCGCGCAGCGGCGGCAGCGGTTGATTTTCTCCGTGCTTGGGCGAGCCCGATTGCGCATAGGTCGATAGTGACTGGTGCGACGCCGGAGCACTGCGGACTTGCGCTGAAAGCTTGCTCTCAGACCACAGCCACACTGCCGCCAATCCAACTAATCCGATGCTAACCTGACTACCTAGCTTAATAACCATCACTATTACTCATGATTTCGGCCCATCACTTCTTGGCTTCTTCGCTCAACTCATGCAGAACGTTCAGCGCTTGGATCGGCGTCAGGTTACCAACATCGAGTTGGGTCAAGCGCTGGCGCAACCGATTATCGGCGGCGCTGAACAGAGCCATTTGCACGGGAACCTCGGCGGCTCCCTCACCGCGGCGCTTGACCACGGAGCTTGGCGCCACGGATTGGCTATCCTCCAATTGCAATAAAATCGCCTTAGCCCGCTCGATCACCGGCGCCGGCATACCCGCCAAACGCGCCACATGAATGCCGTAGCTATGGCTCGCCGCGCCGGCGACCAGATTGCGCAGGAAAATAATTTCGCCGCGCCATTCCTTGACGGCGAAGTTGAAATTCTTGATGCGCTCATGGGCCAGCGCCAATTCGGTGAGCTCATGATAGTGGGTCGCGAACAGGGTGCGCGGCCGCTCGCGGCATTCGTGCAACGACTCGGCCACCGCCCAGGCGATGGAAATGCCATCGAAGGTACTGGTGCCGCGGCCAACTTCGTCGAGCAGAATCAAACTGCGCCGGGTCGCATGGTGCAAGATATTCGCCGTCTCTTTCATCTCAACCATGAAGGTCGACTCGCCGCGGGAGAGCGAATCGGCCGCGCCGATGCGCGTGAAGATCCGGTCGACAATGCCGATCTGCGCCTCCGCCGCCGGGACAAAGCCGCCCATCTGGGCGAGGATAACGATCAGCGCGTTCTGGCGCATGTAGGTCGACTTGCCGGCCATATTCGGCCCGGTAAGCAACATGATCTGCTCGGACTCCGCGTCGATCTTACAATCGTTGGGCACAAAGGCGCCGCGGCCGACGGCGTTCTCGACCACCGGATGGCGTCCCTCGCGGATATTCAAAACCGTACTGCCATCGACGCGCGGACGGACGAAGCGCTGCGCTTCAGCGACATCGGCCAAGGCCACCAGCACGTCCAAAATCGCCAAGCCATTGCTCATCGCCTTGAGCGCGGCATAGTGCAGCGCCGCCTGGTCGCGCACCTGGGTCAATAAATTAGCCTCGATCTTCTCCATGAGGCTTTCGGAGTTGAGCACCTTGGCTTCGTACTCCTTTAGCTCCGGCGTGATATAGCGCTCGCCGTTGGCGATGGTCTGCTTGCGGATGTAATCCGCCGGCACCGACTTCAAATGACTGCTGGTGACTTCGATGTAATAGCCGAACACCCGATTGTAACGGACTTTCAAAGAGCTAATACCGCTGCGCTGGCGCTCGCCGGCCTCGAACTGGGCGATCCAATCCTTGGCATGGCTGCGCATGCCGCGAATCTCGTCGAGCTCGGCGTCGAAACCGGCGCGAATGAAACCGCCATCTTTGAACGCGAACGGCGGATCGTCGACGATCGCCCGCTCGATCAGCCCGACGACTTCCGGTAACTCCGTAAGACTCGCGCTTAAGTTGACCAACAGTGGCGCGGTGAAACTGGCGGTTTGCGCGCGCACGCCGCTGGCGGCGCCGAGAGTCTGCTTGATCGCGACCAAATCCTTCGGCGTCGCGCTGCCGGCCAACACCCTGCCGCTGAGTCTTTCGAGGTCCTGGATTTTTGCCAAGCGCAGCTTGAGTTCTTCCCGCGACGCGAACCCCTCAGCGAGTTCCTGCACGGCGTCGTAGCGCGCGCCAATTGCCGCTTCATCGAGCAATGGATAGAGCAGCCACTGGCGCAACCGGCGCGCGCCGATGGACGTTTGCGTGCGGTCGAGGATCGCCAGGAGCGAACCGCGCCGCTCGCCCTGGGCGGTGGTGATCAGTTCCAAATTGACCCGGGTGGTTTCGTCGAGAATCAAAAAGTTCGAGACCACGTAAGCGTGCAGATCGCGCAACAACTTCACCGACTCGGGGATATTAGCGCTGAGATAATTAACGATAGCCGCCGCCGCCCGCGCGCCTTCGGCCGGCAGATCCGCCGCGTGGTTCGGTCCAACACCCGTGCTATCCGTGAAAGTACCGTCGCCAACCGAAGTCAGATGGATCGCCGGGTATTCCTTGTAAATGCGCTCGCGCAATCGGCTGTCGCGCGCTGCCAGCAAGATTTCGCTGGGCTGGACGCGGCCGAGTTCGTCGAGAAACGCTGGTTCGTCGATAATCTCGGTACAGCGAAACTCGCCAGTGGTGATGTCGCTGACCGCGAGGCCGTAGCTCGCCTCGCCCTGGCACACCGCGGCGAGAAAATTATTGCCACGGCCGTCGAGCGCTTCATCGGCCGTCACCGTGCCCGGGGTAATTACCCGGACCACTTCACGCTTGACCACGCCCTTGGCCAGGGCCGGATCTTCCACCTGCTCGCAGACTGCGACTTTATGGCCGGCTTCGAGGAGTTTTTGAATATAGGGCTGCGCCGAGTGATACGGTATGCCGCATAACGGCACCGCGCCGTCATCGCTCTTGTGGCGCGAAGTCAAAGTGATGTCGAGAACTCTTGACGCCACATGGGCGTCTTCGAAAAACATTTCGTAGAAATCGCCGAGGCGAAAGAACAAGATGGCGTCCTGATGCCTCTCCTTGATCTGGAGGTACTGCTGCATCATCGGTGTGACCTTGGTTCCATCCATGGCGATCAGGCGGAGCCGCTCCGCGCCTCGTCGAGCCGCCGTGTGTCGCGACTGGCCTTACCCGCCATGCCGCCAAAGCGCTTGACCGCGCCATCGAGTTCGCGCACCAAGCTGCCGATACCCAGAGAAAGCACGAACTGGCGCTCCATGGCGTGGCGAATTTTCTGCCGGTCGCTGGTCAAGACGAATAGTTCCTCGCCGTCGGTGAGATAGCGCAGCGACTCCGGCAGCCGCGCCGACGGATCGGTTTGTTCCTGCAACGGCCGCAGGCAGCGGCGAATCTTTTTCAGGCTAAAACCGTAGCGCGCCAGATCCTTGACCACCTTCAAGCAAACCAGATCGTGAAATGAATAAAGCCGCTTGGTGCCGCGCCCGCCGGCGAGCTTGATCGACGGCCGGAGAAAATTCTGCTCGTCCCAATATTGCAGCTGGCGCAAGCTGACCCCAACAATGCGGCTAGCGGTCTTGCTATCGTAGTTATCCAAGTAGATATCCGAGATGGTCAGGGTCGAAAAATGGAAACAACTTTGTTTTCATCAAAGTAAACGCAAGGTAGCGGGAAGTCAACTAAAAGCCGCCCTTCGGCATAGGCATGACTGGTCTGCTGGGCCGGTACGACAGCGACTCGCAAACGGACATGTTCGAGCCCAGCGAGAAATCTCGTCTTGATTGCCCAACAGCGTTACCGAGCGCTGAAACCGCGCGTCTACTATTGAACGGGCGCCGTCGATATGGTGAAAAGTAGCCATGCCATTTCCCGCTAATCTACTCGTCGGTACTTCCAGCTGGTCGAGCAGCGACTGGTTGGGCTCATTCTATCCGGCGAACTTAAAACCCGGACAGTTCATCGAGGCCTACGCGCGCAAATTTCCCGCGGTGGAGATCGACTCCACCTACTACAGCATCCCGCCGGCCCATGTGGTGGCGAACTGGCGCGAGAAAACGCCGCCGGGATTTATCTTTACCGCGAAGATCCCCGGCGCGATTACCCACGAGAAGGTATTGAAAGACTGCCAGGCCGAGTTCACCAGCTTTCTCAACAACATTTCCCTTTTGGGCGACCGCCTGGGGCCGCTGCTGTTGCAGTTCCCCTATTTCAATCGCAACGCTTTTCCGTCGCGCCAGCCCTTCGACAGACTGCTCAAGCCGTTCCTGCAAAGTTTGCCGAAAGAGTTCAAGTTCGCCCTGGAGATTCGCAATAAAAACTGGATCAGCTGGGATTTCCTCGAAATGCTGCGCGAGCACCAGGTGGCCTACGCCTTGGTCGCCGAGGCCTGGATGCCGAGCATCGATACCTTGGCCAAGGCGCTCGATTTGGTCACCAGCGACTTCGCCTATGTCCGTTTCGTGGGCGACCGCAAAGCCATCGAGGCGAAAACCAGGCGCTGGGACAAATTGATCGAAGATAAAACTCCGGAAATGAAAGTGTGGGCTAACGAACTCAAGAAGATCACCGACAAGGGGGTCAAAACCTACGCATTTTTCAACAATCATTACGCCGGCTTCTCGCCCGGATCGGTAAAACAATTTGAGGATCTATGGGAGCAGAGTTAGCCGCATTTGACTTGACGCAAAATCCCCTGCGGGCGTATGCTCGCTGTCGATCATTACCTCAAGCAAATTATTTGGAGGATTCTATGGCTGCTAACGAAAAAAATGCTTTGCATCTCGCGACCCACTCTGGCTGGTATCGCTATGAACGGCGCGGCGAGAACTGGGAGCAAACGGACCGCGCACTGACTTTCTGGCAAATGAGTTGTATTCAAGTGGATCCCGACGACCCCAAGCATGTCTACGCCGGCACGGAGCATTCCGGCATGTTCGTCAGCAAAGACGGCGGCAACGACTGGCAGCGCGCCGAACCTAACGTGCCGATTTTGGAAATGTCGGCGATGCTCGCCTTACCCGGGAAAGTCCTGGTCGGCACTCGCCCCGCGGCGCTTTACATGCGCAACAACAACAGCGGCTGGCAGGAAGTAAAAGGCATTCGCCAAGGCGCTTTTGGCGGCACGTTTCCGCCCAATCCTGATTTGGCGCCGCGCACGCGCGTGCTAACCACGGAGAAAGCTCCCGGTAACCGGCTCTATGCCGGCATCGAAGTCGGTGGCATTTTGGTCAGCGACGACGACGGCGAGACCTGGGTCAAACGCAACGACGGTCTAACTGATCACGACCTGCACCAGATTTTATCGGCAAGCAACAAGCCAGGCCTATTGGTAGCAGCTTGCGGCGAAGGGGTCGCGCGCAGCACCGATCGCGGCAACAACTGGCAACCCGTCACCCCCGCCGGCGGCCGGACATACGGCAATGCGCTCGCCGAAGACGACAACGGCAATATCTATCTCGGCATCACCCAAGACCGCCCGCGCACATGGACACGCGCCGGCCGCGCCAAGACGGCGATCTTCAAATCCCAAGACGGCGCCAACTGGGAATTTCTAACCGACCGGATGAGCGGCGGTGTCATGGAAATGTGTCCGAACGCGGACGGCAACGGCGTCCTCATCGCTACCGCTGACGGGGAAGTCGTCAACGTCGATTCCACTGGCAAGACTCGCACGTTGGTTAGCGGTGTGCCATGCATCAACGCGCTGGCATTGGGCGCGTAATCGTAGCGATTAATCCGATGTAGGGGCGACTGGTTGGTCGCCCCTTTTTTATTACGCCGCCGGCAACTTCTGATACTTGCCTTTGAAAAATAACAGCGGCCGCTCGCCGTCAGCCGCGACGTTGAGGATCTCACCGACGACGATGGTATGATCGCCGCCGTCGTGGCAGGCGGTGATTCGACACTCCACCTGACCCAAGGCGCCGGTGATGAGAGCAACACCGTTGCTGCCGGCGTGCCAGTTCAAATCGGCAAATTTGTCGATCCCTTTGGTCGCAAAGCGACGCGAGACATCTTCCTGATCTTCACTCAAAAAATTCACGTTAAAACCCTTGCCCGGCACGAAGCAGGCGTAGCAAGTCGCGCCCTTATCGACACTGATCATCACCAGCGGCGGATTGAGCGACAGCGACATAAAAGCATTGGCGGTCAAACCCTGCGGCGCACCGTCCTTGTCCGTGGCCGTGATCACGGTAACACCGGTGGCGAAGTGTCCCATGACGCGGCGCAGTTCTTGAGCTTCGATGGCCATTTTTTCTCCCGCTTCAAACAAAACTTTTCCAAGTGGTAGCAGAGCCCGCCGAGGACTGTCAATCCTCAGCGCAATTGATTGACAGTTAACTTACTTCTCGTTTGGTACAGGGGATTCGCAATCCTTGGGTTAACATCGAATTGGCTCAATCTCGATCGCTGCGTTATGACTCAATATCGTGAAACGAAACCGTTTTTTCATCGAAGCGAAGTCTGATGATGCCGGTCGCACCATCACGGAACTTAGCAATGTCCAACTCGGCGAAACCTTCCGCTTTGGCCGCGTCGTGATAGTAACCTTCTCGAAACAGTAGCCAAACGCTGTCAGCGTCCTGCTCAAGATTTCCCGACTCCCGCAGGTCGCTTAATTTTGGCCGCTTGTCGGTGCGATTCTCGACCTCGCGATTGAGTTGTGCACAGAGGACAAACCCGACGTTGAGTTCGATCGCCAGAGTCTTGGCTTCGGCGGAAATTCTACCGACTTCTAAATATCGTTCTTTACCCGGCACCGGTGCAGAGAGCAGCCCGACATAATCTACAATCACCAATTGCAAACTTCGCTCTTGGAGTTTCAGTGAACGAATCTTGGCCTTGATCCGATCCCAATTACGATCCCGATCGAGCAGCCAAAACGGCAACGCTCCAATCCGTCCGGCTTTCTCAACTATCCGTCCGAACTCCCGATCTTCAATGATACCGCGGCGAAGGTTCCTATTTTCAATGCCGGTTGCTGCCGACAGCATGCGCTGAACAATCTTCGGTTTCGGCGTTTCCGCCGTCACGAACGCCACACCGTAGCCCCGCGACGCTGCGCCGGTTCCGATAGTTTCAGCGAGTGCTGTTTTGCCCATGCCCAGCCGGCCGGCAATAAGAATCAAGTCTCCTCGGCCTATCCCGCCAAACTTGCTATCGATGCTCGACAACCCGGTCGGCACACCGACCACCGGGTTTTTACCAGCGTGGGCGGATTCGATTTCCTTTAGCACTTCGATCATGACGCCTTCGACATGAGTGAACCCTTCGACCCGCCCGCTTTGCAGCTCGATCAAACACGAACCCAAACCACCGGCGATGGTCGCCGAGTCAGTATCGCCCTCGTAGATCGCAGCTTCGGCCTTCCGCAAAGCAGTTAACAGCTGGCGGCTTTGCGATGCCTCTTTGACGATTTGCGCATGAGTAACGGCATTGAACGGTAAGGCGCTGTCGGCCATGCCAGCAAGATCCGCGGCGAAAATATCCTGCCCGCGCAGACTTTCGCTAACGGTGATCAAATCGATAGGCTGGCCCTGGTCCTGCAAATTCAGGATTGCCGCGAAGGTGTGCTGATTTGACGGATAATAAAAATCACTCGGCGATAGAATCGCGGCGATGTCGGGGACTAACTCGGCTCCCGTCGTGATGATGGCGCCGATTACCGCGGCCTCGGCTTCGCGATTCTGTGGCATTACGCCTGACGTGTTCATGCTGGCATCTCCCGACGCGTCGGGCTGTGATCTTGCCCGATCGAGTTAAGTTTGTTGATCTGGCTGGCAAAGACACCGATGGTATAACCGCTCTTTTGTTGGATCCACGGGTCCGCCGTATTGAAGAAGGTCGTCAATAGGTCCGTGAGACGCGGTAACTCAAAGGTATTAAGCAGTCCTTTAACCAGCGCTCCGTCCTTGCCACCGGCGACATGGTACGGCTGCCCGGCACGCTCGCGGTAGGCGATCGCCCACGCCGCCAGAAACTCTTTTACCCTTGGATCACGGTCTCTAGAGAGCGAAGAACTCTTCGCCCTCTTACTGATGGTTCTATGATGGTTTAATGCCCCTGACATGGGCGTCAGGGTTTCTCGGTCACCGGTGACAGTGTTATTTTTACAGGGTAATTCTGTCAGGGTTATTTTATCAGTGTTTTCAGTGACCGTTACGTAGTAATGGTTACGCCGATTCCGTCCTCCATTGCTCCGTCGTGGCCGCAGTTCACCGCCTGCTTGGAGTGTATTTAGAACGCGCCTGGTCTGCCGTTCTGATAGCCTAGACTTTTGAGCCAGCACCGGAATCGACGGCCAGCATTCTCCAGTGTCGTTGGCAAAGTCAGCCAGCGCGAGCATGACCAGAAGCTCACCGCCCTTTTGCTGTGAGTGAGCCCAGACGCGGGACATGATCTTGATGCTCACGGCTTAGCCCTCGACTCACCGGCTTCGACTCGCTCCAAAGTTTGCTTGGCAGTTTTTCTAAGTTTTCTGTGAAGTCGGTCGAGATCGCTACGGACCAGCGGCCAAACGGCGAGACATAAATCCTCGACAAGATCGGAATCCGCATGAAAGTAGACTTTTTCGATGCCAGCCGGGTTGATGTGAACAATAATCATTGTGCCCCCTTATATAGACAAGGGGGGACGAGGGTGGAATTTGTAGCAGGGGGACTAGGATTTTTGCGAAAATTCTTTCTTTAGCTTAGACACGTATCGACGCATAGACTGATATGGGATGTTGTAGCGTAGCGCGGCGTCTTTCTCGGTCGCGCCCTCTGCCATTGCCTTAAATGCCTTTGCAGCGTTACTACCCCATCTTTTTTTTGCGAATTGTAAAAGCTTAAAGAGCTGGCTCGATACGTCAGGCCGTTGGTTAGTTTTATCTTTAGGATCGGGGTGGATAGTGTCACGGATGTCGGCTTGCCTATGGTTTATTGCGGAATCTGAATAATCCCAATTCGCTCGCCATGCTTCGGGACCATCCACGGGGAAGACATCTTGACCTTTTAAAATTTTTTCGTGCCTCGCTAGCTTTTTCCATTCATTGCGCTGATCCTGTCGAACCTTTTCCGGTATGTTTTCTTTTTCACCGGCTAGCATTGGAACGCTCTCGCGCAAAAAGGCCAACTTGCCGTCGCGCCAAGCCCTAGCCATCGGGCCTTCCCAAAATTCTTTCTCGGAAGGTAACATTTTGATGTAAGGTGCGCCGGGGAACTCGGGCAACGGCGTTAACACTTCGTCATTGACGTTTCCCAATCGCCACAATTCAACCCCTGGTTGATGCCAAAGGCTAAGAGCTTTCACCCAAGCTGACTGCTTAATGTCATCGTCTGACTGCTTCTCGGGTCGAAAGCTTTTGTTATTGTTTACCCGCAAGAGCTTTTCGACCTCTTTCACACGATCCAAACCGCCCCAGTCCGACAAAATCATCTCCGCGGTGAACGGCTTATTTGTGACCCTAACCGCAAATTCCTCGTGAAAAAAAGGTTCTTCGAGTTTCAGGTCTGCGAATAACGAAATCAGTCCTCGATGGGGATAACTGCAAAAAATTTCATACAGTTCTTTCGTTCCAACACGACGACTCCAATTCCCTATCTCTTCAAGTGAAAGTTCGCCTTTCGTTGCTATTGGCTCTGGCAAGAACCTTACCGTCGAATCCTTCCTGACAAACTTCATGGAATAAATCGCTGCAAAACTCCTGAGCAAGAGCATATAAGACGTTTGAATCTCAGGAAGTCGGCGAAGAAAGTCGAGCCCAAGAAAATCAACGTGACTTAGAAACCGATAATCCGTCTTTGGTCGCGGAACCTTAGCGACAAGGTCTATGAGCTTATCGAATCGTTTTCGCTTGTTACCGTGCGGGTCTAGTAGTTCTTGAAATCCCATCCTATCGCCTCCTAACGGTTGCTTATGCTATTTCTGAGAGACGGTGCCAGGCCGGGCAGCAGACCTCCGGCTTTTCGCTGATCAGGCTAGGCCCCAAAATAAGCCTCGTCACGGTAACGGAATTGAATAATGAAGCCAATAGTAAATCTCTTGACGCTAGTTGTCTCGTGGTGACAGGATGCCGGCAGTCTTGGCCGGCAAAAATTAACGCTAAAAGAGGGCAATAGCTATGGATCGCGAACCAGCCGATTTGCAATACCTCGTGCGAAGACTTGACCGCGTTGAACGCCAGAACCTGACACTCAAGAAACTGTGGGGCGGCACGATGCTCTTGATCGTTGCACTAACTATAATGGGGCAATCAGCACTAACAAATATTCCGAAGGTCATAGACGCTGAGCGATTTACAGTACGAGACGCAAACGGGATGCCTCGGGCGTCGTGGGGCATTGGTTCAACTGGAGCACTGATAATGGGAATCAACGATAGAGATGGAAAGACGCGGATGACACTCGGTGTTGAGCCTGACGGTTCCCCATCGTTAGACCTTCGCGGCAAAGATGGACGGCGTCGATTTATCTTGTTTGTAAAAGACGATGACCGCCCGGAACTAGCGCTTTTCGATGAGCATGAAAAAAGGCGGGTTGGTTTGGTCGTTGATAGCAAGTCCGCCTCCGCCGGCATCCTACTTTCCGACACAGCAGAGAGAAAGCGTGCGAGTATGTTTATTGGGGACGATGGGTTAGTGGCGCTTACATTGCTCGATAGAAATGAAAATCCCCAGTTGGCACTTGGTGAGTCAAAAACCGGCCCGGTATTGCTGATGAAGGATACCAAGGGAAACTCAAGAATAGGGCTTGGGCTATTCTCTTTCGGTCCTACTCTGAGACTCTGGGATGAAAAGGGCACCATTGTTCGCGCAATACCGTAATTAAATTTTATAACAACCGACTAGCTTGCCAAAATTAAAATTAAGCACCATGCCCAACCACCCAACCCAACACCCGCCCCGCCGTTGAGCCCGTCACGCCGCCGCCCCCTTCTCGCCCGGCGCTCTCCAGACCTCTAGCCTCCCACTCTTTCCCCTTGCCCTTCGGGCGAATTAGGTTGCGGAGTGATTACACTGGAGACGCTCAAGGGCGAGACGAGGGCTCTTTGCCATCGCCACCCTTACCGGACACCCAACAACCCGCGTCGCTAGTTCTCCCACCCCATAGGACCGCTCGCTAAGGCCGCGCCGAGCGCTCGCTCGTGACCGCCACGCCACAACCGGCACCAACACCCCCCACCGCTATGAACCGTGCGGGCGCCGCGGGCCGAATCCAGGGCGCATCGCTCGGAGGCCCGCTCTTCAGAGTCTATGGCGTATTCCGAACGACACTGCGCGCCCTCGGAACGCTCGCGCCGAGAATCCCGATCAACGGCGGTGAGCCGTCGCACTTGCGCTACTCTCCACTCGCGGACCTCGCTCCGCTCCACTTTAGCGCCACAGCTATTTATAGATCTCCTACCCGCCCATGCGCGGATGACTCCTGCGCTTCGCGACGCCTCTCTTCGTTTCTCTTCGACGCTGTTCTTTGACGCTTTCACTTCGAGAGACATCGCTCCGCTACGCCAGACATCCACGCGCCCGTCCGTCCACATGGACTCCCACTGAGTTTTAGCGATGCCTGCTTAAGAGACTGTGCATGCGATAGATGATCCCGGATGAGTGAAATTTTACGATTTGTCATTACCGCAAGCGTGGCTTCATTGTGTTTTCGTGGATGTCATGAAATTACGGGATATATAGCTGATCCGACCCAAACAATAGCCACTCGCCCCCATATCATGTATCGATATCCTTGGCTGGGGTCTTGACTGTCGTTGTTATTTTGCTTGTTCCGCTCAACGGTTGGCTTATCTGGCATTGGCAACGACTGATTGGCATGACACTTTTCTGGTGGATTGTGACAAATCAACTCGTATCGTTTTTGACAGCTTATCGTTCCACCTTTGTCACACTGCACACATCAAATCCGTTTCTCCATGTGGTACTGGGTACGCCTGCCTTGTTGGGTATCACCGTGCTCAATCTCATTCTCGTCTGAGCGCGCCTGAGGGAAAAAGGGGGGATGCGAGTAATTAGCGCCAGGCATTCGTATTGACTTACGGCGCATAAGGACGTGAGCACGACGAGCATTTACACGTATCTGTTGAAACGCAGCGCTCTCGGCCAGCTTTGGAAGGGGCCCAGCGCTTCTCAATCAAACGGTTGATGGTTTGTCCAGACCAACCGAAATCCTCCGACTCAAAGCGAATTCTATTGCGCTGAGACTCAGCCAGATTGCGTACACTACTAAGGCAGCAGCGAAAATGGCGGTGTAAACGCGTGCCATTTGAAATGTCGCTGCAGCCACAACGACCTCGAACCCGAGTCCAGTTGTCGAGGCGTACATCTCCGCGCCAAAAAGGGTCGCGATGCCGACAATACTGCCTAGCTTAAGTCCCGTGAAAATCCACGGAACGGCCTTATAGCGCCAGTCGCTCGGCTTCACCCAAACACCAAGAGAACTGCCGTCATGCTGGAAAGCCTGAGAAATCCGAACACCTGTGGTTGTGCAGTACAGAACAGGGTAGAAGACAGCGGCGCTGACGATGGCCCATTTGCCGGGCTCTCGCACTCCAAACATGATGATGAACCAGGGTAACGCAAAAAGCATCGGGACGAGCCCCAGCGCCGCGAAAAATGGCCCATAGCGGAGCCAAGCCCGTCTATTTCTGCCCATAACGAAGCCAAGCCATAGCGCCGGCACGGCTCCGATGATAAATCCGCCGACCAGCCGCATTACTGTAGCCCACAGATGCGGCCTTAGATCGCCACTGACGAACAGCGATTGATAAAGGAGCGCCAGGATAGTAGTCGGAGGAGAAAAAAAACTTTGCGTCAGACCAAAACGCACGCTCCATTCCCACAGCAACAACCAAATGATCACCAACCCTATGCCAGTCAAACGCCAGCCAATCTGGTTAGTAGCCTGCTCCGTTGATGATGCGGCTTTCACGTAGACCTCCTGCTAGGGTTGTTTGACATACTGCCTCTCCTGGTCTCGGGGGCGAGCTATTCGTTAATCTAAAAGCGGATCTACTTGTAATCGTCGTCCATGAGAAAGCGCACGAATCCCAAGCAATCGATTTTCTTTATGCCTTCCGGCTGCGCAACGAGAGTATAGGAAATTTAAACCACCTTTTTTTCTGACGGGAGTTTTATCGCCGAACCGGCGCGCATGTCAATCGTCGGAGTGTTTAGTGAAAATCGCGCTTCAACAAATCAGCAAGCCGGAAGCCCGCCAGCATGATCCGGCGATCCGCGATATGACCAGCCGTTCGTGCGTAACCCGAATGCAAAACCTTCACGTTTGAGACGGTGCTGCACTCCTTCGCCTCACCTTTTGATGTGCCCGGTATAGCGCCGTTCTGGTAAGCGATCTTCGCCGCGATATTGAAGCTCTCTTTCGCCCAAGACTCATAGTCAGTGCTCGACAGTTCACCGAGTTGGCTCTTGGAAAACTCTGGACGATACCTAAGCAGCGGCGCCGTATTCCTGACCTGTGTAAATTTATTGCTCGATGTTAGCAGGCCATCCCATAAACGATGAAGGTCGATGGCCCGGCTCTTCTCGCTCGGTCGTATACAAATCAAGTTACCGCCCCGATCACCGTTGGGGTAGTCGGTCGTGAATAGTTGCACCGAGTGAAGTGGCTGGTGAATGTCTCCAACGAGGTAGAGCTAGAATAGGCAGGGCGCCACTAGAACATCCTAAAAACCGACTCCACCTAGCGCTTCAGATGACGGCGCTGGGTGAGAGACGCGAAGCGGCCCGCGATTTGGTTCTTCGGTGGTTTCAACACGGCACTCAGCGCCGTTAGCAGTTATAGGGCACGGCTTGACCACTGAACAAGACCTCAGCTTCTCTCTTCCAGTTAAGCCAAAAAACTAGCTCAATCAAGAGGTCTTGTCGGGAAAGTGACGCTACTAACGTGACTCAGTTATTTACCCGTTTTTAGCCCGCGAAATGCGCGCGCTCGGCGCGCTTATTTTGCGCCGAACGGGTGTTGTCTTTGCCCTGAAAAACAACGTCGAGAAAACCCTAGGGCACAACTAGACCTCTTGACAACCGACCGAGCCATTTCTATAAGTGCGCAGTCTGACGATTTTCCGAAGGGTTGGTTTGAAACAAACCTAACCAGTCGGACAATGGGCCGACCAGGAAACTCAGCTTTCCGGTCGGCCTTTTTTTGCTCAAGCGTTCGGCAAAGGCGCTAATAAACCAGGGAGGTCTAGGACATGAACTCGACGACTCAGATTATCGGCGGCGTGCTCCTCATCATCGTGGGCGTTTTTGGTATCTACCACATTCGCGAATTTCCTGGATTAGCTCTCTTCGCTACGATCGGTCTGCTTGCGGGAATCTTTCTGATAGGCAAAGCAACTAAAAAATTCTGAGGCAGACGCGCACGGCATTAACCGCTGTCCCGGTCAGAAGAGCGCGATACTTTTCGCTTTTCTGAGGAACAGTTTCCCGCGGCTCAAGCGCTGGTCGTTAATGTTCTAATTGAACTCAATTCTCCATCCAGCAAATCCGTCATCGCGGTTTTCTATGTCATTCAATTTGTTGCCCGCTGATTCTCCAGCCAAATTACCACCCGACCTCTAGGGAACCGATGCACACTTCCAACCATGATATTCGGCATACCCTTGGCCATGAGCCTATAGACCGTGCTGCGCGATATTTCCAGGAAGTCCATTAGCTGGCTGGTGCTGAGATACTTTTCAGTTTCCATGATTATGCTTACCTCATTTCGTCCATCCTTGAAGTTGCCCGCATAAGGACACTGTAAATGGTCGCCGCAGTCATTGTGTCCGCCCCGACTATCAACTCCTCGAACCGCTTCTGAACCATAAGGCTAAGCGCCATGGCGTCGTCTAGGATGAATTTTCTAAGGTGAAGCCTGTACGACTCTCGCAGCTCGTTAAACTCGGCTGTATAGCGCCAGTAGCCGCGCCGATTGGCAATGTCGTTGATCGTCCGTAGCGGTACGCCGGTCACCTTGCCGATGGTTTCTTGATCGAAGCCTAAGTCGGCCATGACTTGAACGAGAACGGCGACGTTTGTTTCAGTGCGTTTGGCCATAAATCGCTTTTATAGTTTTTCACAAGCGGGAATTGGGGCCTTTTATGATTGCAATGGCTGAAGGCGGGTCCCCTCCGCGCCCATGGGGTACGGGGGGCGCGCCCATGTGCCCAAACTGTGCCCGTCGCTGTGCCCAAACCACCAACAGCCAACAGCGCCGAAGCGCACACAACAGCCATAGAACCTTTGCAATTCGCCTCGTTAGCTTCCGCATGATACTGCTTGGCGAAAGCTTGGCTTGACTGTCAATCGACTACGCCGCGCTAGACGCGACGGCGTGAAAAGTGTTATCTAGAGTTTCATATTTAGGAGGTTCTATGGCTGTACAGGAACGCAAAGCGGAAAACACTTTTGACCGGTATATCGCCGAGGTGCGCGCCGTCTGGGGCGATGGCAAGGACCCGCAGCTGCCCTACAAAGTGGCTGGACTGATGGAAAAACTCTTCGCCTCGACCAGCCCCGACGACCCCTGGATGGCCGAGATCATTCGCGACGGCAAACCCTCCCGCGAGCTGCATCGCGATCCCGACCATGGTTTCATTCAAATGGGCCATGTGCACAAACAAGGCCACGGCAACGCGCCCCATGACCATGGCCCTTGCTGGGTGGTTTATGGCGCCTTCAGCGGCGTCACTGAGATCACCAAATACAAACGCACTGACGACGGCTCGCAGCCGAGCAAATGCGCTCTCGAAAAAGAACGCCTCGATACGCTTACCGCCGGAGTAGTCGTCCCCTATGTCACTGGCGACATCCACTCGACCCATGCGGCCCAAGGACCGGGCGTGGTTTTCCGCTTTCTCAGCTACGATCTGGATAAGATCAACCGCAGCCGATTCAACCTGGAGAAAGGCACGATCATCCCGGTGCCGGCGCGGTAAATTTGGTTATTCCAGATTTATGGTGAAGATGTCTTAACCACGAAGACACGAAGGGTTCGGATAATTTTAATTCCGAACTTCGTGATCTTGGTGCCTTCGTGGTGAACAAAGCAAACCGCACGCGACACACTAATCAAACAGACACCTGACTAACCACAAATCCAAATGAGTGGCAACGAGATCCTCTTCGAACAAATTCGCTCCAGCGGCTGCCTGTCCTATGTGCTCGGTTGCGCCCAGGAAAAAACTTGCATCGTCATCGACCCCGAGATCGATAAGGCCGACGACTACGCCGGTTTGGTAAAATTCTTCGGGGCGAAACTAGTCTATGCCATCGACACCCACACCCACGCCGACCACAACTCGGCCTGCAAGCTTATGCGCGAACGATACGACGTCAAGGTCATCATGCATCGCGCCACCGACGCGCCTTACGTCGATATCAGAGTCGAGGACGGCGAGGAAATTCGCTTCGGCACGCAGAGGTTAAAAGTCATCTACACACCGGGTCATACCCAAGACGCCATGTGCCTGCTGTTCGACGACCGCATCTTCACCGGCGACACCTTGCTCATCGGCGGTTGCGGCCGTACAGATTTGCCCGGCGGCAGCGCCGAACAGCAATGGGACAGCCTGCGCCGCTTGCAAGCGCTAGGCAACGACCTGCGCGTCTATCCCGGCCACGACTATCGCGAAGCGGTGTCGACCCTCGGCGACGAAAAACAAAAAAATCCGCGCCTGACCATCGCCTCGCGGGACGAATTCATCCAGTTCATGACCTCGCGCCATCCTCCCCTGCCGCGCAAAATCCAGGAAGCGTTGGAGTGGAACCGCACGCCGATCTACCGGCAACGCGGCTCGGGGGAAGGGATCTGAAATATTTCAGAGTGCAGATTCCAAATTCACAATCGCTTTCCACGATCTCATTCTTACTGCTGGCTGATCCGCGTTGCCTCAACTTCACTGCATTGACTCTATGACGTATCTCGTGTTTTGAATGATGGTGTGAAACGCGAGCAATCAACCACAGATTCGACAAATCCCGACATCCTCGAGACCCTGCGCCGCTACTGGGGCTACAACGAGCTGCGGCCGCTGCAAGAGCAGGCGATCCAGGCAGAGTTGGCACACCGCGACTCGCTGGTCGTCATGCCCACCGGCGGCGGCAAGTCGCTGTGCTACCAAATCCCCGCCGCCGTGGCGAAGCGCACCGATATTGTTATTTCGCCGCTGATCTCGCTGATGAAAGACCAGGTCGACGGCCTGCGCGAGTGCGGCTATCCCGCCGCCGCGCTTTATAGCGGCATGCCGTCCCACGCGGTGCACGAAACCGAAGCGCAGTTTCTCGCCGGGCGCTATCGTTTGCTGTTCGTCGCGCCGGAGCGCTTGCTTACGCCGCATTTCATGGAGCTCGCCGAGAAGATCAAAATTCACGCCTTCGCCATCGACGAAGCGCATTGCATCAGCCATTGGGGCCATGACTTCAGACCTGAATACCGCCGCCTGGCCGAACTGAAAAAACATTTTCCCAAGGCCAGCCTGCATGCCTACACCGCGACGGCTACGGAAAGAGTCCGCCTCGACATCGCCCAGCAGTTGAAACTGCGCAATCCCGAGCTGCTGGTCGGCACCTTCGACCGGCCCAACTTGGTTTATCGTATCGTGCCGCGCGTCGACGCGCGCGCGCAAGTTTTGGAAATCTTGCAGCGCCACGCCAATCAGGCGGCGATCGTTTACTGCCTGAGCCGCAACGACACCGAGTCGATGGCGTCATTTCTCCAATCCAATAAAATTCGCGCGGCCCATTATCACGCCGGCATGGAACCCGACCAGCGTCGGCGCACCCAGGAAGAGTTCGCTTCCGAAGCTCTCGACGTGGTCGCCGCCACCGTCGCCTTCGGCATGGGTATCGACCGCAGCGACGTGCGCTGCGTCATCCACGCCGCCATGCCGAAGTCGGTGGAGCACTACCAGCAGGAAACCGGCCGCGCCGGCCGCGACGGTTTGGAAGCGGAGTGCGTGCTGCTCTACTCCGCCGCCGACGTGCTGCGCTGGGACTCGCTGATTGCGCGCAACGCCAACGACGCGGACGCGACGCCGGAATCCATCGCCGCCTCGCGCCAACTGCTCGAGCACATGCGCCAGATCTGCGGCGTTGCGCACTGCCGCCATAAGCAAGCTGTCTGAATACTTTGGCCAAGCCTACCCAAAACCCAATTGCGAAGCCTGTGATGTCTGTCTCAGTGAAGTCGAAGGTCTCGCCGACGCGACAGTGACGGCGCAGAAGATCCTTTCCTGCGTCGCCCGCGCCGGCGAACGCTTCGGCATCGCCCATATCGTCGATGTCCTGGCAGGCGCCAACACCGAGCGAGTGCGCCGCTGGGAACACGAAAAGCTCAGCACCCATGGGTTGATGAAAGACACCGACCGCAAAACTTTGACGAACATGCTTTACCAGCTCATCGACAATGGTCTGCTCGATCGCACCGACGAAGATTATCCCGTGCTGCGCCTCAACGACGCCTCCCGGGAAGTACTCAAAGGCCAACGCACCGTCAAGCTTTTGCAGCCGAAAATCAAAGCGAAGGTGAAGAAGACTCGCTTCGACGAGCAGTCCTGGGCAAATGTCGACGAAGGTTTATTTGAAGCGCTGCGGGCTTTGCGTCGAAAGCTCGCCGATCAACGCGGCGTGCCGGCCTACGTCCTATTCAACGACGCAACATTGCGCGACATGGCGCGCACGCGGCCGGGCTCCGCTAGCGCACTGCTGAATATTCGCGGCGTCGGTGAAAAGAAACTAGCGGATATCGGACAGCCATTCCTTGAAGCGATTTCGAACTACTGCCGGGAGAAGCGGTTGGCGTTGGATTTATGAGTCGGGAGAGCGGCCGGTCCGCGCGAATAGGCGATATCGTCATGACCCGAGTGAACGTGGATGGACAGTTGTTAGCCTAGAGCGGTGTCAATGCCGCCGGGCCATCGGCCGCCGACGCGGTGGCTTGTCGAAGCATTCAGTCATCGATCGCAGCGAAATGCCATTGCCGATTGGAGGGCACGATGGCCCGTCTGTACATCACTTATAGCTCGAGGGATCGCCACCTTGCGTTGCAGCTGACAGCGCAGCTCCGTGCTTTTGGCCATCAGATCGCTATTGACGTCGATTCGTTGGTGCCGGGAATCGAGTGGCGGCGGGAGCTGATGGACAAGTTGCTGCTCTGCGACGGCGTCGTGGTGCTATTAACCGCGAACGCGGTGGGCTCCCCGTTTGTGTTTTCCGAGATCGGTTCGGCGCGTGCATCGTCGCGCCGCTTCCTCATTCCAGTGATTGTCGGTGACCTGCCTATTCACCCGGTGGTTCAGGACATCTACGCCATTCGCATTCCTTCGAGCTCAACACGTGAGATCCGCAAGGCCGTCAAAAAGATCGACGAGGCGGTTACGGCTCACCTCCGACGCTCAGCTGCCCTGCTTGGTGTTACCGTGCCATCAGGGTACGAGCACCTTAGCCCACAAGTCCGCCGCTTCTGCGAAGACTCTCCGTTCGAGCGCAACGTCTTCGTCATGATGAAATTCCCAGACAAGACGAGTATGCCGGCACGGCATATCCGGCTCCTCAACGATGTCTGGGAGGTGATCAGCTCCCAGGCGGCCCGCCACGGCCTCGAGGCGAGACGAGCCGACCTGCAGGGCTATCACGACCAGCTTTGGGAAAACATCTGTGTGTACATCATCGGTTCCAAGTATGGGATCGCCGTCCTGGAGGACGAGGTCGCCAGCGAATTGAATCCTAACGTCGCCCTCGAGTACGGTTTCATGAAAGCTCTGGACCACCCCGTCGCTCTCATGCGCAGCAGTGGATTCAAGCACAGCCGCGCGGATTTGGCGGGAAAACTCGCCAACACCTTCGACATCGTCGGCGGCGCGCTGCGAAGCGCGAGTCTACGGCAAGCGGTCGCTGCGTGGTTCAAGGAGCAAGGGTTAACCGCCCGGTCGCGGTAACCCGCCGATAGTCAGGACTTTTCAGATATGGATTAAGGCACTCGGCAGCGGCGCTGTAACTCCCGCAACTTAGCCGCTAGCCAGACTCTCTGTTTTTGTCCCCCCTTACTTTGTCACTCGTGATCGCGGTCAAATCCCGCGCCGGTGTGAGTCTATGGTCGCGCAGAGGGAATGCCCTACGTCTCAGTTCCCAGCAATTGCCAAGGCAGGTGAACTTCTGCCGACCGGCACGCTCGTCGACGGCGAGATTTGGCCTCGGCAACAACTCTAAAATTTAGATTTCAGGAGTGAGTACTGCACCATGCACCGTAGCGTTGAGCAACCAGTAGTCTTGTACGGCATAATTACTGCTTGTTTCACATTCGTGAGTGAACACCAACAAAAAAATTCTTATAGTCGAAGACAATGAGGATTGCCGAGAGCTACAGGCCGTCGTCATCAGGCGTCTGGGGTATGAGGTGATTGAGGCCGACAATGGAGCTGCAGCAATAGAGGAGGCACTCGCTGAGAAACCCGACCTCATCCTAATGGACCTAAGTATGCCCAAAATGAGTGGTGAGGAGGCAATCGTGCAGTTAAAAAATCTACCTTCTACAAGGGAGATACCGGTTATTATCTGTACGGCTTACGATGCCAGCCGCAGAGTAAACCGAGCCATCGTAGCCGGCGCCGTAGAAGTTTTGCACAAGCCGTTTAAATTCTCCGAGCTAGAAACCCTGCTGCGAAAGCATATACGAAGCCAGTGCAACGTCGCAATTTCCTTTTCAACCGCGGTAATCTACCACTTGTAAAATCGATTGGTGAGTCTCCTTCCCAATCCCGCCGCTCTTCGTCGTAACAGCGGCGCAAGTCCCCGGTTGAACCTAAAAAGCGGCGCGTGTCGGTGCGGTTACATCGGAATTCTATTGGTGTCGATAGTTGGAAAGGTTAGCATAATTCGTTGCGTTGCCTTAGATTTGAACTTGGCGATTTGTCCCACGGCTGGAGCAGAGTTTATATTTTTTTGCCTCAGTATTGGGACACCGCTTTATTCTGTGGCACATCCTACTGATCACGGTTACGGAATTGAAGTCTGCGTAGTCCGATAGTTTTTTTCTGAAAAATATGTGAAGCGGCTGATGCTTTTTCCGACCCAAAACTTACAGCAGGAGAGAATGCTAGAGGAAATTTCCGACACATTCACGACACTCAGGATGGAGACAAAAGGAATAACAGTGCTCTGAAGCGGACGTAACTGACATCACCAAGTCAACTGTTACCTCCTTCTATGCGGCCAGTTTATCTCTGTAGGTTCCTTCAGATCTGAGCGTACAGCACGCCCCTTAACTGCTTTTCTATCCTAAAAAAATTAGCGGTTTGCGATAAATGCTGCTGAGTTTCCTCTTTGGACCAGCACTTGCGTTGGGCAACCATATAGACTCGTACTGGGGAGAAAACAGTCCACTCAAATATGCCGGCAGTGAATCCGATGATTTGTTCTACGGCACATTGCTCTTGCCGAAAAGGGAGTCCTACATTGGAAGAGACCGAGATAGTCATTGAGCGAAATAGGAAGCGCAACAAGTCGCACGATAGCGAAACTCGCTACCGGCGACTTTTCGAGACGGCCAAGGATGGCATCATTATCTTGGATGGGGATACGGGACGGATCACCGACGCCAACCCATTCCTGCAAGACATGCTGGGATATAGTCTGCAGGAGTTGCTTGGCAAGGCCCTCTGGGAGATCGGCCCGGTCAAAGATATTAACGCCACCCAGGACGTTATGCGCCAATTGCAAAACAAGGAATACGTCCGTTACGAAAATTTGCCGTTGGAAACCAAAAGCGGACAACACATCCAGGTGGAATTTGTCGGCAATGTCTACCTGGTCAATGACTGCCACGAGATCCAATGTCACATCCGCGATGTCACGGCCCGCCGTCGGAACGAGGAGATTATAAGGACAGCCAACGGGGAGTTGCGCGCTTCAGTGGCGCAATTGCTAAAACGCGACGAGGAAATGAAGTCGCTCATCCATCTCAACGAGCTGCTGCAAAGCTGCACAACCCAGGCCGAGGCCTATCAGGTGGTTGCTCTCGTGGCACCCGAATTATTCGCCGGGGAGAGTGGTTGTTTGGCCATGTTGCATCCCAGGGATCAAACCATGGAGACGGTCGCGCGTTGGGGCGATGAGACAGCGCTAGTGCCCAGTTTTTCATTAGAGGATTGTTGGGCGTTACGGCGCGGTAAATTGCACGAAGTGAGCGATCCCCGGGTGGATTTACTGTGCCATCACTTTGTCCATGATCCACAGGCAGGTTATTTGTGCGTACCTTTGATAGTCGCGAGCGGAACCAGCGGACTGTTGTATCTAACTGGCGGGCTGGGAACGGTGGGTTCGAGCGCTAGGCAACGCGTGGCCGTGACTGCGGGACAAACGATCAAGCAGTGCTTGTATAGTTTGAGGCTAAGAGACGAATTGCGAGAACAGGCGACCCATGATCCGCTGACCGGCATGTGCAATCGGCGCTATTTAGACGAAAGCCTATCGCGCGAGTTGCATCGAGGAAGGCGTAGCAAATCGCCGCTCTGTGTCGTGATGCTCGACCTCGACAACTTCAAACCATTCAACGACACTTTCGGCCATGATGCCGGCGATTCGCTTTTACGCCAATTGGGAAACATGATCCGCGATAAGCTGCGCAAGAGCGATATCTCGTGCCGCTATGGGGGCGACGAGTTCGTTGTGGTGCTGCCCGATTCATCGGTGGCGGACACCGAGCAACGCATGGAGCAGATACTTGCTCTGGTCGCAGAATTACCTACTCAGAACGGCGCTCCAAGACCAGACATAACAATATCGGCCGGCATTGCCAGCGCGCCAGAACATGGTTCCACGGCTGCTGAATTGCTCCAAGCCGCGGACAAGGCCATGTATGACGCCAAGCATGCCGGGGGTGACTGTGTCGTTGTCTACCAGGCGCACAGACCGCTTGAAACAGCTGAAGGTGCCTCGCCCTTCAAGCGCTCGCAGTCCAACAAGCACACCATCTCGCGCAACATGAGATCCTCGAGTCGCCAATACTGCTGAGATCCGGTCGGACCTCCCACTAAGTTCGATCTGGTCATCCATCACAAGGTGGCCAAGCAGGTCGGCTTGACGATTTCGCCCTATGTACTGAGATTTCCCATTACGAAAGTTGCCTTCGCAGCGGTTAAGACGCGGTCGGAGCACCGACTGCCGGCCCGAGCTGACGACGCTTTGAACGAACGACTAGTCAACCCCTTGCTCGATTTGAATTTGGAGATCAGCAACAGTCGATATGCGCGCTTTTGCTGGGCTTCGATCCGCTCGCCGAGGACGAACTCGACGAAATCGACGCGGCGCTGGACAGCGAACGGACCGACAAGTCAAACGAGTCGTTTTTCAACACCGAGACAAGGTCGCTGCATGGTTCAAGGAGCAGGGGCTAGCGGCCCGGTCGCGGATCACGCGCCGATAGTCAGGACTCGCGCGTATACCGCGGCAAAACGAATCATTATGGGAAGTCCTGGGCGGTCAACATATCGTGCGCATCTTCCATCCAAGGGCGTATGCAATACGCCCCTACCCTCGATTTTCTTCTTTGGTTTTACTTTGAGTTTTTTGCGTTCTTTGCGGCTAAATTCCGACCGAGGCTTATTTCGACGTTCATCCCTCATCCTTCTTGAAATAATACGCCTCCGGCGCCGGTTTATACGATCGCGGCAGCCAAAGCGGCCGGCGCAGGTTGTCCGGCCCTGGCGCGGGGCGGGTCTTGAGCATCCATTTTTTGTAAACCTCGTGGGACTTGTTGGTGTCGACGAAGACATCGCCGTACTTGTCGTCGGGGCCGGGCTTGGTGATGCGAACCTTTTGATGCCAGCAGTGCTGGCCGCTGATGAAATCGGGCTGCACGGGAAACGTCAAGTTCTGATGCACGCCGCCGTCTTGCCAGAAGATGCGCGACGAATCGGGATCGTCGCTCTTGAACGGCTGGATGCCGTGGATCGTCCGCATCATCCACTTGCCTTCGCCCATTTGTTTCAAGTCCACCAATGCCGTCGACCAGCGCTCGCCGCCGGCATCTTCCTGCAAGCGCCAGCGCCCGAGATGATGCGAGCAGGCGATGACGCCGGGCTTGATCCCTTCGGTGACCCAAACTTTATCGATGAAGTAGCCGATCTCGGTATTCACTTTCAGCAGATCGCCGGTTTTCACGTCGAAGTTCTGGGCGTCTTTGGAGTTCAACCACAGCGGATTGCGGTTGGAGATTTCGTACAGCCACTTGGCATTGCCCGAGCGGGTGTGAATCAGCGTCGGCAAGCGAAAGGTCGGCAGCAATAGCATTTCACCGGCGTTGATATCGATATTGTCCGGATGGACATGGCTCTTGATATAGCCGGGGATCGCATGCTCGGGCCATTTCCAATCCTTGATCGTCTTGGAAAAAAATTCGAGCTTGCGCGACGGCGTCGGAAAGCCAACCACCGCTTTGCCGTCGATCTCGACGCCCAGCACCGCGCCATTTTTGGCCACGACCTTGGTTGCGGCATCCACCGTCGAGTCGGCGAGATCGGCGCTTTTCACCGCGGCTTCGTGGACTTTGTAGACGTTGTCTTCGATCAAAAATGCGCCGTACTTGCGCATGTACTCCAGCGGCTTGAGTCCCTGCTTGGCCGCCGCCTGTGGCAACCCCGGCACGCTGTTCTCGAAGATCCAGCGATAGTAATCATCCACCGTCATCTTCTTGCCGGGATCGTAGGGCGACTCAAAATATTTACGGATGCCGAGGCTACCGTCAGGATCGACGCGCCAGGACAGTTCGATCCAGAACTCGTCTTCCTCCCACACCTCGCCGATGCCGGCGGCTTCGTGCGCCTCGTAGGTCGTATTGAACTTCTTGCCCTGCTTCTCCAGAGCGACACGTAAAATCGGCTGGCGAAAACCAATCCAGCGCGCCGCCTGGGTTTCCTGGCTCATCAAGTCATGGCGCTCGGAAGCATGGCCCATCGGCAAGACATAATCGGCGAACCAAGCGGTCTCGCTCCAGGTCGGTGTCAAACAAGCGTGGCGCTCGACCTTGCTTTCATCCGAAAGCATTTCGATCCAACTCATGCCGTCGGGATTGGTCCACACCGGGTTGTAGACCCGGGTGAAATACATCGCCAACTTGCCGCGCCCTTCCTTGAGAAAATGCGGCAGCAAGAAACTCATCTCGAAAAACGCCAGGGGAAACTCTTTGGGAATCAGCAGCTCGTTCCAGACTTTGGACGGCGGCGGCATCAGCGGCGGCGCGGGAATGAATTTATTCGCCGCGTTGGGCGCGGTGCCGCCGACAGTTCCGACGGCGCCGACTAAGACGGAGAGAAATTGCAGCGCCCGGGCGACTTGCCAGCCGCCGAGGTTGCCGGCCGCGGTATTGCGCCAGACATGGGAAGCGAATGCCGAACCGGCCTTGGCGACCTCGTGCGCCACTTCGACGATCACGCCCGGCTCGACGCCGGCTTCCTTGGCGGCGAACTCCGGCGTGTACTGGCCATAGACTTCTTTGAGCACAGTGACGAAGCTGGAAAAATTATGCGGCTGGTCGGGATACTCTTCGCGCAAATAGTCTTCCCAGTTGACCCAGCGGCGCAAAAATTCGCGGTCGAAGAGATCCTCCTGCAGTAAGACATTGCACATCGCCAGGAGCACGGCGGACTCGCTGCCCGGCCAGGTCGACATCCAGTAATCCGCCTTGGACGCGGTGTTGGAAAGCCTTGTGTCGATGACGCAGATCTTGGTGCCACCTTCCTTGGCTTCGATGATCCGCTGCGCATGGGGATTGAAATAGTGGCCGGTCTCCAGGTGCGAGCTCAGGAGCAAAATGAAACGCGCATTGGCATGATCCGGCGATGGCCGGTCGATACCGGACCAGAAGGCGTAGCCGGCGCGGGCGCCGGCGGAACAAACGTTGGTATGGCTATTGTGGCCGTCGATTCCCCAAGAATGAAGGATGCGCTGATGGTAGAGCAACTCATGGCCGGGCCGGCCGACATGGTACATGATTTCATTGCGCCGCTCTTCTTGCAGCGCCTTGCGCACCCGGCCGGCGATGTCGTCGAGCACTTCGTCCCAACCGACCCGCTCCCACTTGCCTTCGCCGCGCTTGCCGACACGTTTTAACGGATAACGAATACGCTCGGGATCGTTCACTTGATTGAGCGTCGCCGGCCCTTTGGCGCAGTTGCGGCCGCGGCTGCCGGGATGCTCGGGATTGCCCTCGAAGCGGCGGATCTTGTTAGTGTCTTTTTCGACCACAGCAACCAGGCCGCAAGCGGCTTCGCAATTGAAGCAAATCGTCGGGATAATTCGGCAATGCTTCTCGACCTTGCGCGGCCACTGCGCCGTGTCGTACTCCATCCAGTCGTCCCACTTTTCCACTGGCGGATAATTGACCAAGCCATTAGGCTCTAGTTTCAAAGCGTCCGGATTTAGCGGCAGGCGCGGTTCATTCATTATGCAAATCCTTGTCAATCCGACTTCTGAATTCTGACTGCTGACTTCCGGTTTTTATCAGCTCAACGGCACAGCCTGCCCGGCTCTGATCCACAGATGCTCGTACATCCACAGACCGAATAGCGCCAGTATGGCTGCGGCGATATTCGGTATCAGCGAACTGATCGGCCATAGAACGAGAATAATCGGCACAAGGCTACCGAGGCCGACCACGAAGATCCAAAACGATTTCTTCAATGGCCCGCGCAACAGGATCTCACCGGCGCGCACCGCGTCTTCGGCGCCATGCTTCATGAACAAGTCGCCGAAGATCATCGCTAGGCTCAAACACAACGAGATCACCAACAGATGACCGAGCCAGCTGAACAACGGCAGCGAGACACCGAGCACACTGCCGACCAGCGTCAAGGTCGCCGCGCCGGCGGCGATCGATTGAATCAACAGATGCCAAAATAGCATTGGACTTTGCCAAAAATCCCGGCCGCGCGCCTGGGCGAAAAGAAACGCCGAATAGCCGGCAGAAGCCACGGCAAAGGTCGCCGTCGCCCACACCAACACGGGATGCAGACCATGGCCAGTGAGGATCAACGCCAACCAGACCGCTAAGAGAATGCCGAACACCGTCAATACGTAGCCGCCGAGCACCAACCATGAGTTGAGATTGGGCTTGGTGAGAATGTACAAAAACCGGCCGGGCTTTTTCAGATCGAGCACTAATAACAACATAGTGGCGGCGAGAAAGAGCAAAGAGACCATCGGACTGACCAAACTCAACACGCCGGCATCCTGTTCAAAGCCCATATTCAAAAACAGCGCCGACAACAGGAGCACGCCGGCAGATATCGATTTGGTCCACAGATAAGACGCGATCTTCTTACCCCAAGGTGTCTCATGAGGCACGTCGTACACCTCCCGCGCTGCACCCGGAGTGGAGCGCTCACCGTCGCGCATCTTGAGAGCGTAGAGATCTTCACCGGGCGCTTTGTCGGCCCAGAAGTGGCTCTCCTGGGGCTCCATCATGGTCGGATTCAACAGATCGCCGTCGACGCCGGCATAGAAAAGTTTTGGCTTGGTGCCCTTCTCGGCTTTGCGCACGCTGACTTTTTCCATGGCGATGCGCTTGCTGATCGTACTGTTGGCATCGTCGAGATCGCCGGAAAGAATCGCTTGGGTCGGGCAGACTACTTCGCAGGCCGGTTTGTAACCCATCTCGACGCGCGAGGCATCGAAGTTACATTTGGCCGCGGTGTTGCGGTCGGGATCGATGTAAAGCGCATCGTAGGGACAAGCCTGCATGCAGGACTGGCAACCGATGCAACGCTCATTGTCGAAGTCGACAATACCGTCAGGCCGGCGAAACAGCGCCACCGTCGGGCAGATCTCGATGCACGGCGCGTCGTCGCAGTGATTGCAGCGCAGCACGGCAAAATGACGTCGCGTGTCGGGATAGACCCCCTTCTCGACGTACTTGACCCAGGTGCGGTTAACGCCCAGTGGGATGTCGTGTTCCTCTTTACAGGCCACAGTACAGGCGTGGCAGCCGATGCAGCGATGCTGATCGATGAGAAATCCGTAACGCATTATAAACCTTTCCGATCAACTAACTTAACTATCTATAATGATTGAAAGTTTCGACTCTGATAGCAGGAATGTTCAGGCGGGGTCAATTGAATGGCGAAAATATCTTCGCGGATGATTCACCACGAAGGTCCTAACGCGGCACAGCTGCGCAACCAAATGGGAAAGAGTTACTCACCGCGAAGGACACGAAGAGCACGAAGTTCGGAATATTGATTATCCGAACCCTGCGTGTCCTTCGTGCCTCCTTCGAAAATACACGTGCAGCGATGATCTGCGCATCGATAACGACTCTCTGTTCCGTCATACCGGCGCAGGCCGGTATCCATCCCCCCTCCCGCCTCTGGATGCCGGCCTGCGCCGGCATGACGAGTCGAAGGAATGAACCCTCGGGAGGGGGCTTCCGGTATTTTCATGATCTGTAGACGAGCGCAAGCTCATGGACACTTCGTGGTGAAAAGTATCTCTCGTCAACCTTGTCGTGTCGGAAAAGCCGGGGGGATGATTTGCTCGACACTGCGGCCGTTCCAATCGCGCGCGGACCAGGCGTCCCAGGCGCGCTTGGCGCCGGCTTCGGCTTGGGCGAACAGCTCATCATCGTTGATGCGCGTCGAGCGGCCGTTTTCGATAACCACTTCGCCGTCGACCAGCACGGTTTCGACATCCGCGCCGCTGCCGTATTCGACCAGGGCATTGATCGGATCGCGCATCGGGCCGTAGCGCGTGCTGCGCAGATTGATAATCACCACGTCGGCCTTTGCGCCGACGGCAAGCCGGCCTAGATCGGAACGGCCCAACGCAGTCGCCCCGCCGATGGTGGCGGCGTTAAAGACATCGGCGGCGCGGGCGCCGGCAGCTTGGCGATCGACGAGCCGAGAGATCAACGATGCGTAGCGCATCTCCGAAACGATATCGAGCGGATAAGTATCCGTGCCCAAGCCGATGCGCACGCCGGCTTCCAGGTATCGGTCAAATGATTCCATGGCAAAAGCCATCTTGGCGCACTTATGCGGGCAGTGGCCGACGGTGGCGCCGGTCTCGGCGAGAATCTTCATTTCATCGCCGAGCGGATAGTCAACGCGCGAGTGGCCGCCGGTGATCGCCATATGGCCCAACGTCGTGCGCGGGCCGAGGATGCCGACGTCGGCGAGATACTCGGCCACCGGTTTGCGATACTTGTTGAGAATCTCCAAGAACTCGCGGAAGTTGCCGCCGGCGTGGATATGCAGCGGCACGTCCAACTCTTTCGCCGCGGCCACCGATTCTTTCAACAACGACGGCTCGCAGGTTTCCGCCTGCGCCGGATTCAAAATGCCTTGCAAGCGGCCATTGTGGGCGCCGTGGAATTTCTTGATGAAGTCGACGGCGACTTTCAGTCCGGGCCGTCCTTTGTCCGGCCGTTCTTCATAGTAGTGCCGCCCCTCGGCGTCGGTGAAAATATCGTGACTGCGAAACGGCGGACTGAAAAACACCCGCCCGCCGGTCTGACCGACGATGGCGACATAATCGTCGAGGGCGCCCGGGCCGCCGCCGGGATCGAGCACCGTCGTCGCACCGTTTCGCAGCGCGCTGTAAAGCGCATACTTCCGTCCCAACGCCACCGCCGGCGGCGCCGGCGGTTCGACCTTTTCTTTCAACGGCGCGCCGAACACGAACCAGTTGGCGGCGAGATAATCTTTCTTCGTGACATCGGTCAGCAGATAATCGCCGACGTTGAGCTGCGAGTGCACATGCAGGTTGATAAAACCGGGGCAGACGATCTTGCCGCTGGCATCGATGACCCGGTCGGCCGGCTGGGACTTATCGGCGCCGACTGACTCGATCCTGTTGCCTTCGATCAAGACCGAACCGTTAGGAATAATCTCATGTCCCGTGCCGGACCAGCCGACGACGACCCCGCCGTCTATGCGAATACTCATGCTGACTTCCTTCTTGAATTCTTACATCCTCGCCCTCTGGGAGGGACAGAGGTGAGGGCGGCCGAATCGGCATGACCCTCACCCTTCCCTCTCCCAAAGGGCGAGGGTAAGACAAGGTCAACGACCGAACTCGCGCTACCCTGCAAGCGCCGGCGTGTCGTCTTCCTTGCCGTGCAGCGCGTACCAGTAAATATTGTTCATATAACGCCAGCGCCGGATGGTGGCGTCCTCGACTTGTTTGATCGCCGCGGCTTGCAGCTCCGGCGTGGTGCAATACTTTTCGACGATGGCAAAGCCTTTCGAACCATGGATCTCGTCGGCGTAAATATGTTCCTCGAAAAAGCGGATCTCCCGCGCGCGAGCTTTGTAACCGTAGTGCTGGTGTAAGGCGGGAACGATCTTCTTGCAGATATCCAAGAACTGCGATTCCAGACCGATGAACAGCCCGGCGGCGGCAACCGGCCAGGGTTTTTGGTAGACCATCATCCAGCCCCAGTTTTGCAACTGCTCGGTGCCGCCGAGCACAATCGAACTCTCGACACTGTTACGATCGACGCCGCTCACCGCGACGTAGTCTTTCAACATGTCGAGATGGCGATCGTCGGGATTCTCCTCGTCGCCAAGATTTTCATACAAGTAATTCTTCACATCGCGCTCGGGAATCTGCGACGCCAGATAGGCCAGCCAATTCAAAAATTCGCCGACGAAGTGATAGTGCTGGGTGCAGTAAAAAGCGGTCTGCTCCTTGGTCAGCTTACCCTGCGCCCAGAGCTCGAAGAACGGATGGTTCTTGCTGTGCTTTTTGTCGCGGGTGGCGACCAATTGATCGTGAAAAGCGTTGCTCATATTTCACCTCTAGCGAATACTTGCTTCAATAACTCATCGCCGCTAATTTAGCATCGGCAAAAATAACGACGCCGGCCGAATATCCACATACGATACCCGGCCGGCGTTGATCCGGACAATTTTGCAGCGAACTATCCTTCGCCGCGCTCGACAATCGACTCAACGGTTTTAAGGCGGATATCCAACAGCGCCGACTGTCCGCCGGCTACCGCGCGCAGGCCGCGCTCGACGGCTTTGCGCACTTCGCCCGGTTCTTCGACTTTCTCACCGTAGCCATCCCAGGCTTTGATCATCTGCGAATATTCCGGGCAGGGGGTGATGTGCAAGCCCGAAAAATTTCCCGATTTGACCGCCCAACCTCCTGGATAGTATTTTGGAATGCCTGATTTTTGTGATAGATAGCCCTGATTATTAAACATGATTGTCAGAAATGGCAGGTTGTGCTCCTGGGCCGCGCCAAACGCCGCCGGTGCCGGATCGTAGTTAAACGAGCCGTCGCCGATCAAGCAGATAACCGGCCGCTTGGGATTGGCCGCTTTGACGCCCAGGGCGGTCGCCAAGCCGGTGCCGAGGCCGCCGATGCAACCGTTGAAGAACGATCCTGGCGTCAGATTATCGAGATAGCGATGCACCGCCAGGCGGTGCGTGATGGTCTCTTCGACCACCATCGCATCCTTGGGCAGTACCTGGCTGATCTCATGGGCCACCCAGCGGGTGTCCATCGGCTTTTGACTGCCGAGAGCGATCGCCTCGTCACGCCATTTTTTGCGCCGGGCGTCGTTGGTGGCCTTGAGATCTTCAGCGCGGCGCGTGCGCGCCGGATCGCCTTTAGAAACTTTTTTCTTCAAGGCGCCAAGCAAATGCTCCAGCGACGACTCGATCTCGCCGGTGAGGCAGAGATCCGATTGGTAGCCATAGTAGGGAATCTCGATGCGCAGCGGATTCTCATCGAGCATGGCGACCTTGGCGCCCTTCGACGGCGTGATCGACGCCGGATGCCAGGGGGCGATGACCGCCAAGAGAAAAATCACGTCGGCGCCCTGCACGCCTTCTTTGGCGTCGTAGCCGCTGTGCAGCGCATGGGTGCGCGGGATGTTGATGACACCGGTGCTGCGGGTTTCCACCACCGGACAGCCGAGCAGTTCGGCGATCTCGACCAGGAGATTTACACTCTTCAGCGTCTTGCCGGCGTCTTCGGTAACGATCACCGGATGCTGTGCGCCGGCGAGCAAGTTAGCGAGATCTTCGATGCCCTGGGGATCGGCGGTAGCCAACGGCGAACTGCCGAGATCCGACGGCACATCCTTGGTCATGGTGTCGAACATATATTCCATCGGCATCGATACGAACACCGGCCCGCGCGGTCCCGCCATGGCCAGGCGGCAGGCGCGCTGCACGGTGGACGGAACGATCGACTTGGTGTTGACGCCGAAGCTCCATTTGACCGTGTGATCGACCAGCTTGGCCGGCCCGCCCATGTCGCCGAGATGGCCCTGCCACTGACCACCGACATCCGGTCCTTCATCTTCGCCGAAGCCAATCGACTCGCCGGCGAACACCACCATCGGCACCTGCTCGTGCAGCGCTGCGCGCATCGCCATGGTGGCATGCAACGCACCCACGGTGGTGTGAATGACTACGGCGGGCAGCTTGCCCGTGGACTTGGCATAGCCGCTCGCCATGCCGACGGCGATCTCTTCATGGCGCGTGCTGTAATATTGCGGCATGCCTTCGACGCCCGGCTCCGCCAGCGCTTCCCACAGCGGCGACCATTCCGATCCCGGCGACGCGAAGATTTTTTCGACGCCCATTTTTCCCAGGACACGCAGCATCGACTGCGCGCCGGTCAATCCTTTAGTTTGAATCATGCTCGACTCCTCTCAAAATTTACCGTCTTGGTTCAGTTGATAAGATTAGAATTGCGCCTAATTCTATGTCATCCTCCGCTGCTGAAAGCAACGAGGAATCCGACTCGCCGCGGCGCGGCAAATCGAGATTCCTCGTTTCCCTGGGAATGACGGTTGAATTAAATGTTGTAGAAACGTTTAGCGTTGTTAAGCAAGAGATCCTTTTTCACTTCGAGCGAAATGTCGTCGCGATTCCACAGAATCGTCGCCGACTCCGGCCAGCTCATGTCCCAGTGCGGATAGTCGGATGCGTACATGAGCGTCTTCGAACCGATCTCCTTGGTGACAAAACTAATCATCTTCTCTTCCGGCTCGCAGCCATAGTAGCTGTACTCGCTGAACAGGTATTCACTGGGTTTCTTTTTGCACAGCGGCGCTTCGACTTTGCCGCGCTTCTCCCACTCCTCGTCCATGCGCTCGGCCCAGTACGGCAGCCAGCCGCAACCGACTTCGAGATAGCCGATGCGGACTTTCGGAAACAGCTCGGGAATGCCGCCGAAGACCATCGCCGTCAGTTGGCGCAGCACCGGAAAAGGATGACCGCAGGTATGCAGGCTAATAAACTGATCGAAAATTTCGCTGCCCGGCTCGTCGCCGCCAAACGCGTGAATGGTCAGCGGCGTGTTGAGCTTTTGCGCCTCTTCGTAGAGCGGATAGTATTCCGCGCTGCCGAGGTTTTTCCGGTGCGCCTGCGCGACCATCATGCCGCCGCATAAACCTAACTTGGTAACGGCGCGATTGAGCTCCGTGACGCATTCGGCCGGATCGTTCACCGGCAGATTGGCCACCGCTTTCAAGCGCGGCGACGCCTTGCAGTAATCCGAGATGAAATCGTTGTAAGCCCGGCATAGCGCCACTTGAAACTTGGCTATCGCGCACCCGGCCGACACCCAAGCCGCTGGTCGGAAACATCACCGCGGTGTCGATCTGCTGGGTGTCCATCGCTTCCAACCGCTCCTCGACCTTGGCGCCGCCCTGGCCCAATGTCCCGCCAAGATTGCGATCGTAATGCTCACTCGGAATAAACGACGCTTTCTGACTCCGGTAGGGCTCGGGCAGGTACTTCCTGATGTCGTTGTCGAGATCGCGCGCATGGGCGTCCGAATCGAGAACTTTTATCGCTTCACGTAATTCCATAGAAAACTCCTCGATAAGATTTACTGCTGGCCTACGCGCCTTAGGCAGCCACCGCCTTGGGCAACGACACCGGCGCGTTTAATTTATAAAGCTTGCGCACGTTGGTATTGAGCAACTTCTCGCGCGTCTCAGCAGGCAGTTCGGCCATATCGCGATCGATGACCGCACGGGAGTTGGGCCAGGTAGAATTCTGGTGCGGATAATCGTTGGACCACATGCAGTTGTCCGCACCCCACCAGGAAAACATTTTGCCGCCAACCAGGTCGTTGAAAAAAGTCGCGTAAATCTGCTCGGCAAAGTATTCGCTCGGCAGCTTGCTCATCTGGACTTTTTCCGAGTGGCGATGGCGTTTGAAGCCTTTGTCGCACTGGCCCAACCAGAACGGCATCCAGCCCACTTCGTTTTCCACCGAGACAATCTTCAGTTTGGGATGGCGTTCGAGCACACCGTGAAAGATCAATTCGAACAGCGCGTTTTCGATCTCGCGGGTCTGTTCGAGGCCGATGCGGAAGCGTTTCGGGCCGTGGGCGGTCTGGCGGTGCATGCTGTCGCCGAAACCGGTCAAGATGTGCAAATGCACCGGCAGATCGAGATCCTGCGACGCGGCCCAGAAGCGTTCATAATGCTCCGACGTGAACGGCAAGCTCGGATGGGGCACCTGCCAGATCATCGTGCCGACGACGCCTTCTTTTTTACAGCGTTCCATTTCGGCGATGGCGTGATCGACGTTGTACATCGAGATCAACGCGATGCCGAACAAGCGATCGGGAACTTTTTGGCAGTAATCGATGATCCAGTCGTTGTAGGCACGAAACAAGGCCTCTTGCAGTCCGGCATCCTCGACGCAGAACAAGCCCAGGCCCAAGCTCGGATAGAGCACTTCAGCCGCAACGCCGTCGGTGACCATGTCGGCTTGGCGTTCGAGCGGATCCCAACCGCCGGGGCGCGCCACGGCGAAACCCGCCTTGCGAAACTTCTCTAGATTCTCCGGTTGCTGGCCCGCCATGAACAACCCGCCGACGGCTTGAATCTGCACCTCGGGCGAACCGAACATCCAGGCGTCACGCTTCTCGTCAAAGAACGCCTTTGGCGCACGATCCTTGAAGGCGGCGGGCATCCCCGTCACCCAAAGATCCGGCACTTCGATCACATGAGAATCCGATGAGACAATTGATTGTTCCATAGCCCCTCCCTTTTCCTATCTTTTAGCCCAGATTTGATCCCAAAAGCCACTCTTTTCCATATCATTTAAAAACCGCGGATCGGACAATTCCGGTGGTTTGACCTTCTTCGCCCGCTCATCGGTCTGCGCCAGGTTCCACTCGCTGGTTAACACCGCCATCACTTCCTGCTCCACAGCTGATCCATGAAGCCGCTCTTGTTCATCTCATCGAGATAGCGGTTATCGACCATTTCCTGCGGTTTGACATTCTTGGCGCGGGCGTCGGTGGGCGCCAGCTCGTCGAGAATCGCTTGCAAGGATTCGAGTTTGATCGTCAATCGCGGTTCCAGCGCTTTGATCTCGGCGTTGTAAGCCGAATCGAGGACGCTGCGGTCCTGGATACGCAGATACTTGCCCAGCACTTTGTAATAAAATTCGCGGTCGGTGTGGACGATCTTGGAAGCCTCCGCCATGGCGCGCATGAAGTTGGCGACCGTCGCCGGCCGTTTGGCCATCACCGAGCGCTTGGTGACAAACGCCGTTGCCGAATAAGGGATCTTCAAGTCGGGACCGTAAATTACATAATGATAACCCTTGGCAATGGCTTGGGCATCGGTGGGCGGCGTCAAGTTAGCCACCTCCAAGGAGCCGCTCATCAAGGCCGCGAGGGTTTCCGGATCGCCGCCGGTCTGGAGAAAACTATAGTCGCGGTTAGGCTCCATGCCGTGGCGCCGTAGCGCCTGAATCGTAAAGTAATGCGAGTTGCCGCCGATGCGGCTGACGCCGATCCGCTTTCCCTTCAGGTCCTCGGGCCGTTTGATATTCCCGCCGGCCACCAGGGTCTGGGTCATGACGTTTTTAACGCCGCCGGTGAAAACGATATCCGTCGAGCCTTTGACATAGGCAGCGACGTTGCCGATGCCGCCGGTGATGGTCATCTCGGTATCGCCGCCGAGCAATGCCGCGGTAACGATGGCCGACGAGGAGATAAACACCAGATTGAAATCTATATTGTACTTCTTGAACAAGCCTGCTTCCTGGGCCACCCAGGGAAAGGATTGCGACATGACCCGCGCCGAATGGACACCGATGAGCTTGTCCGGCGCCGCCGCGCCTTGGGCCATGTGAGTGATTAGGACAATCGATAGCGCCAGTGAAATCGCCGTCGCTGAATGGTTTGACTTGCTCATAGTCGTACTACCCGGTTAGCGTTGACCGTAAAGTTCCTTGATAAATCCTGTATCTTCTAACTCTTTAACGAAGCGGTTGTCAAAGAACTCTTTGGGGTCCGCCGCGGCGGCTTTAGGGTGATCGGCGACGCTGAGGATCGAGCGCACCTGCTCCTCTGTGGTATAGGGAACTTTCGGATAGATGCCGCGGTAGGCCTGGTAAGCTTCGTCGAGAATCGCGCCATCGTTGGTCGCCAGATATTTCGCCAGCGCCCGCTTGCTGGTGTCGCTATCTTCGTTGACGACTTTGATCGCCGCGAGGTACCCTTTGAGAAAAGCTTTCATGCGCTCCGGTTGCTGGCGCAGGAAAGCCCGGTGGGCGACAATGCCAAGTTGAATGTAGGGGATTTTCAGATCGGCAAAATTGAGCAGTTCCTTGTAACCCATGCGCCGCGCCATCAATGTCGTCGGCGCCGATATCGTCGTTGCCGAGACGATGCCGCGATCCAGCGCGGCCAAGCCCTCGCGCACACCGCCAAGATATAAAACTTTGACATCCTGACCGGAGCGCAAGTTGTATTGGCGCAGGAGCGCTGTCAGGCCATGATCCGTCGACGCGCCCTTAGTCATCAAGCCGACGACTTTGCCTTTGAGCGAAGGGACATCTTTGACATCGTTGCGAACGTATAGCGAGAAACCATAAGTCGGCACGCTGGCCGCGACATAGGTCAGATCGGCGCCGCTCAAGACCGCGTTGACCACGGCGCCGCCGGTAGCCGCCAACTCGATGTCTCCGGAGACCAGCGTCTGCGTCAGCCGCGCGCCGCCGGAGATGTAAATGTTCTGCAGGTCGACGCCATATTTCCGGTCGAGCTTCGCTTCCGCCATCACCCATAGCGGCAACATCGCCCCGGAAGGTTGCGGATAGCCGATGCGAATATTGTTAGCCGACGCGGCGAAACTCTCCCGCGCCGATGTTTGCATGAGCAACAGCGCGAAACCCACGAGCGCGCTCAGCACGACGCGCTTGCGAGTGAATGCAACAGAGTATTCACCACGAAGGACACGAAGAGCACGAAGTTCGGAATGATAATTATCCGAAACCTTCGTGTCCTTCGTGATCTTCGTGGTGAGATCCGATGTCCTTACCACCCGATAAAGCCGATTAGCGCCGGCCATAAAGCTCCTGGACAAAACCGCTGTCTTCGATTTCTTTTAACAACCGCGTGTCGAAAAAGTCTTTCGGGTTGGCCGCCGCCGCTTTGGGATGTTCGGACAGCACCAGGCTCGATTTGATCTGCTCCTCGGTGACATAGGGAATCCGCGGAAAAATTCCCCGGAAGGTTTGATAGGCTTCGTCCAGGATCGCGCTGTCGCTGGTAACTAGATAGCGGCTCAGCGCGCGCTTGCTGGTCTCGGCATCTTCATTGGCGATTTTGATGGCGGCGATGTAGGCGCGCAGATAAGCCTTGATCCGTTCCGGCTGCTGGCGCGCGAACACGCGCCGCGTCGCCACGCCGCTGTGCATGTAGGGCAAACCGAGGGTGGCGATATTGACCAGCTCCTTTTGCCCCAGGCGCCGCGCCGCTAGAGTCGTCGGCGACGACAACACGCCCGCGGCCGCGATGCCGTGCTCAATGGCGGCGAGCACTTCGCGCACACCGCCCAGATAGATGAACTTCACGTCCTTGCCGGGTTGCAGATTGTGACGTTGCATCAAGGCGATCACCGCGTGCTCGGATGACGCTCCCTTGCTCATGATGCCGACCACTTTGCCTTGCAGGCTGGCGATATCCTTGACCTCGGCGCGGGCGTAAAAAGAAAAACCATAGGTCGGCACGCCTACGGCGATCGACACCAGATCGCCGCCGCCCAAGACCGTATTGACCACCGCGCCGCCGATGCTGGCAAGATCGATATCGCCGGCGACCATCGCCTGCGTCATGCGCCCGGCGCCGGAGATAAAAATATTCTGCACCGGCACGCCGTATTTTTGATCGAGCTTGGCTTCGCTGACGAGCCAGAGCGGCAGCATCGCCCCGCTCGGTTGCGGATAGCCGACGCGCATCGTCGCGCTGGCGGCAAGAAGCTCGGCTTCCGAACCGAGCACGACCACGACCACGAATATCTTGCAGAAAAAATTTAGCTTCATCGTTACCAAAGCGAGACCCTGTCGCAAAGCGTAGATCTCCCATTTCTGTCATCCCGAGCGCAGCGAGGGATCTCGTCTTTTCTGTCACTAACGAAGTCGAGATTCCTCGGCTTCACCTCGGAATGACAATTGCTCCCACTGTAGAATATTCACGACCAAAATCGTTCCTTCCAGCGCGGAATCGCCAGCGGATTGACCACGGTGTCGGGAACCTTGCCATCGAGCAACGCGAGGATGCTCTGCACCGCCAGCTTCTGTCCGGCCGTCTGGGAGCCCGGATTGGTGCCGATGGTATGCGGCGTCAGGATCAACTTCTCCGGGTCGACCTGGCGTAGCGGATTGCTCATGGGCGTGGGTTCTTCGGCAAAGACATCGAGCGCCGCCCCGGCGATGATCTGATCATTCAAAGCTTGAATTAACTCGGTTTCCTTGATCGCCGGGCCGCGCGAGGTATTGATGAGAAAGGCGCTGGGCTTCATCAACTTCAACTGCGCCAATCCGAGCATGCCGCGGGTCTCGCGGGTCAGAACCACATGGAGGGTCACGACATCGGCCTCGCGCAGCAGCTCTTCCAGTGAAACCATTTTTACGCCCAGGTCTGCCACCTTCTCCTGCTTGACGTAGGGATCGTAGCCCAGGAGCTTCATGCCCCAGCCGCCCAGCCGCTTGGCAACGTTTTGACCGACGCGGCCAACACCGATGATGCCCACCGTCTTGCCCAACATGAGCACGCCGTTGTTGCGCGCTTCTTTCCAGCCGTGGGTGCGCATTTGCTTCTCATTGCGCTTCAAGCGCTTGAACAGCGCCACCATCAACCCGACGGTCGCCTCGGCCACGCCCATGTAATTCTCCGGCGTCGGGCTGTTGCAGCAGATAATGCCCAAATCGGTGGCGGCATCGACATCGACGGTCTCGATGCCGATGCTCGACTTCACCACGGCTTGCAGCTCCGGACAGGAGTCCAAAATATCCGCGCCGATGAAATCGCGTCCAGCCGGAAAGACAATCGGCGCGTCGCCGATCAGCTTGACCAGATCCTTGCGTTCGTAGCGAAACTCGCGAAAATCGTCCAGCGGCTTACCGAGCACCACCTCGCAGCCCGCCTGCCGCAAGGCGTCCGCGACCACCGTCAGCCCAGTGGGCCCGGTCATGCAAACTTTGCGTTTAACGCCCATAGTCATCCTTAACTCAGGTTATAGAGTTTCTTGGCGCTCTCGGCGAACAGCCATTTCTTGGCTTCGTCGTTCAAGTCTTTGCGCCTGTTTAGATGCTGAATATTCTCCGGGAACTCAGTATCCCAATGGGGGAAATCGGAGGCGTAATAAATATTGCGATGGGACAGGATTTCCGCGGTCGCGCCGATCAACGGCTCGTAGTCTTCGGCGTGAAAATAGATCCGGCCATCTTTCAGATAATCAATCGGCTTGCGCTTGCACATCGGCGCCTCGACTTCACCGCGAATCTCCCACTCCTCGCTCATGCGCCCAAACCAATAGGGCGCCCAGCTGCAGCCCGCTTCCATGAACGCCACGCGCAACTTGGGAAAGCGGTCGAAGACGCCGCGAAACATCAGGCTGGTGCAATGCATCATCTGGGCGAACGCATGCGACAGCGTGTGCACCTCGATGAACTGGTCAAACATATCGCCGGCAAAGTAATGCGGCCCGCGCACGGTGGCATGGACGCCGATCATGCAGTCGAGCTTTTCCGCCGCTTCATAGATAGGCCAAAAACTTTCGTGACCCAGCGGCTGGCGCAGGCCGACGGCGGGTAGCATCAAGCCGACCAGTTTTAGTTCCTGCACCGCCCGGCGCAGCTCTTTGACCGCCTCGGGGACATCTTGAAACGACACCAAGGCAACGCACTTCAAGCGCGGGCTGACTTTCTGAAACTCTTCGGAACAGAAATTGTTCCACGCCTGAGCATACTGCACAGCGACGTCCGGCTCGCGAATCCAGCCGACGCTGAGACCGTTGGTCGGATAGAGCACCGCGGTGGAAACGTTGCCACGATCCATCGCGTCGAGCCAACTCTTGGCATCCCCAGCCCGGCTGCCGAGCTTGCCGCTGAGCGAGCGGTCCCAACTATCGCCCGGCGTCAACGAGGAAACCCGTTTAACATACTTCTCCGGCATGTATTTTTTCAGTTGCGCGTCGCTCTCGGTAATGTGGCCATCGGCATCGATGACTTCAAGATTTGCCATAAATCATTCCCTCCCTCGCCATTGATAATCCCTCGTACGCCTGACAGACGCACCCTGTCAAGGGAAACCCTGAGGTGTCGCAGATTGAGAATTTTCTTGAGTTAAATGCCGCAAAGATGTACCAAGAGAACGTGAATCAATCCCGCTGCCGCGCGCTTCGTCTGGTCGTGACGATCGCTATGCTGCTTGGGGCCGGTAGCTCCGCCAATCTCGCCGTTCTCGATACCATCAATGGCTCCTATCCGATCCCAGCACCGTTCTACATCCCGGTTGCCGTAGCGTTGCACCAGGGCTTCTTCCGCGAGCAGAATTTGGCCGTAAAATTGATCGTCACCCGCGCTGAGGTCGGCCGCGCGGCGCTGAGCCGCGGCGACATAGCCGTTACGTCGCGCATCGGCTCGACGATTCTGTCGGCGGCCATGGCGAGCTTTCTCAAATCCGACAAGGAGATCGCTGACGGCGTCTATCAACTCGCGGTCGGCAATTTTACCAAGGATCGAATGTTGAACGACGCGGCGCTCACACCTCTAGTCGACGATCAACTTGCCGGCATCAACCCCAAAGAAGCGGCGTTTTCGCAAAAGTTCAATTTCAGCCCGTTACAGCAGATTCTTAATGAAGGCGGCTAATCATATCACAAGCTTTTGTTGGGCAAGTCGTCTAAACTGTTGATCGTAGCGAGGGATATATGCAAAAAGCCGTTTACTTGATGCTGCTACTTACCTGGACGATCTGGACCCGCACCATATCGCCGACCTCAGACAGCTGGTCCGCCGCCCCCGGATTGGGGTCTCGCGACAAGTGCCTGGCCAGTGTCAAAGACAAACTCGACATGTGGAAGCAGTTCAAAGACGCCAAATTCGAAAAGAACACCGTCATCTTCACCAGCAACAATTCCTCCTTTACCTACGTCTGCCTCCCCGAAGATGACGACCCGCGCAAACCGGCGAAAGCGCCCAAGCCTGAGAAATAGTTTCCGGTTGTCAGTCCGGCAACGAATTGCGGCATCCGCGGAAGAGTTTAGGACTTGAGTGATTAACCGCAAGTAGGCAAGCACGGCAGAGCGACAATCGAAATTCGGAGTATTTCGCGCCAAGCCGGCAAAGGGCGCAAAGCAACAACGTTGTCATTTCGAACGGAGAGAGAAATCCTTCTGAGATCCCTCGCATTCGCTCGGGATGACAGGCTTCGAGGCTGTCACTTGGCGCCCTTGGCGCGAGGAATATCCGGATCCAAACCTTCAAGCGCACAGTGTCGCACAGGCCAAGCTATCGCTACGGATTTAGAGCAAGCAGTTTGCGCTGCGCTTCGTCCATGGCTGCCGACCAAGCGTTGCGCTCCTTGTAAAACTGCACAGCGGCCGGATGGTACGGCATCGTCACGTCGCCATCCACCGCCCGCGGCCGCGTCCAATCTTTAAAACTGGGATGGAGCGGCGGAAGCTTATCGACGTTGTCCCAAATATTTTTGAGAATTGCGCCGACGACTCGATCGGGCTCGCCTTTGTGCGTCGTGAGGTAAATATCGTAGGCGTTCACGCAAGTGTCGTCGGCGATACCCGCCGTCTGACCGCGTTTGAGCCAATGGGGGTAGTAGCCGGGCACGGCGGCGCGCAGACGTTTCTCACCCTGCGCCGAACAGTCGAGCGAGATATGGCGCACGCCGATCGCCGCGTCGGCTTCTTTGACTTTAGCTGAATCGACCGCGTGCAGCGCAACGTCGGCGCGTCCCTGGATGAGCGCGTCCACGCCTTCATTGGCGCCCGGCACCGGAACGATCTTCACGTCTTCAAACTTCATTCCAGCGCCGGCGAGAAAGCCGAAAACGTTGTACCAATTGGCCAGCTGCGCCGGATATTCACCGGTCACTCTTTTGCCGCGAATATCCTGCACGGTTTTCATCGTCGAGTCTTTGCGCACGAGAAACGCCGTCATCAGAATCGCGCCGCGCATCACCAGCCGGACATTGGGCGTGTGTTGAAACGGATTGCGCCCGCCGATCTTCAAGCGCTCGGGCCCCTGGTAGGACAGCGCCATGTCGACCGCGTTGTTGATGCCGAAATCGATCTCGCCGCTATCGAGCAGCGGCAGAAAAGTGCTGGTGCCGGAATAGGGCTGAACCACCATCTGAAACGGCGCCCCCTCGCTGGCAACCTTGGAAAGCCCGCTCGCCAGCGCATAGAAAACCGTCCCCGGAGGATTGGAGCCAACCGTCACCGAGCGCGGCAACGACTGCGCATCGGCGAGCGTACGAGACCCAAACACGAGAAGAAATAGAAAGGAAAGGAACCGCGAAGACCGAGATAAAGTCGAACGCATAAAGTTTCCTCCTTCGATGGCCGACTTGTATAGAGATCGGCGACGGCCTGTCAAGGCGAAAATATTAGGGCGAGGCTTCATTATCTGAAGAAGTGTGGTCGGTGAATTGTGGATCGTCGCCGTTTCAGCGATTTCTCACCGAGGAAAAGTATACACCAATTCGCGCAGCCGTTCTTTAGCAGACTGGAGAATCGGCTCGCCGTCGCCAACCAATAAAATATCGAAGTCGAGCGCCAGCAGTTGACGCGCGCTATCGCGTAGGCGCGGCGGATCGTCGACAACCTTGTCCGGCAAAAGCTTGCACTTCCCAGGCGGATCACCGACCACAGCGTCGCCGACGAGCAGGATTTTTCGTTCCGGCCAGTGAAGCACAACTTCTCCCAGCGATTTTCCCGGCGAGTCGATCACCACAAACGGGCCGACCTTGTCGCTTGGGTTCAATTCGTCATCCAGCACCGCTCCCTCGCTCCGCGCGTGCGACGCGTCCGCCGGATGGATCGCCGTCCGCGCGCCGGTACGTGCACGAATCTTGTTCGCCGCGCGCGAGTGGTTGCGATTGGTGATGAGAATGCGCGCGACCCCCTGCCGCGCCAGCTCCGCCATATCTTCGTCACTCGGCTCCACCGGATCGACGCAAAGATTCCCATCAGCGTGCCGAATGAAATGCCCGTTAAAATTGTAACCGTGCGGCTCCGAAAACCACGGCCAAGTGAAGATATCGGTCAGGATCTCGCGCATGATACCTCCTTCAGATTAGTTACAGTTCCTCGATCAATTTTATGGCTTATACCTTAGGCCACAACGTCATACTACCACGAGCTAACGATCTTTGTTGTGTGGTCAAAGTCTAACACTGATCTTTGCTGCGTTCGTCAGAATTGTTTGGACGTCCGTGTCTGATAGAGCTTATAGTTAAACAACCGCGGGAGAATTTTCAGAATCGAAAGTCCTGACTCGGAAGGTTGCGCGATCCAATTATAAGCCATTTCCGACTAAGGCTTTGCTCAGATGAGTAGTTGAACCGTCCCTGATTTGTTCGCCTGGATTCACGATGAGTAGGCAGTCTTTGCTGCAACATGCGCAATGTGTTGGAATCGGGGGAATCGAGGGCAGGCATGGAAACATTGCGAGTTTGATTCATTTTTTTCTCAAGCAAGCTGGCCCCGGTCACTCCGCTGACTAATTTATCTTTCCTCAATCCGCGTGGCTCACTTCGTAACGGCGTGTCGTCAAATGGGTTAAACTGAACCTGCGGATCCACCGACCGCTCGACGCTGCGTTTCAAGTCCAGCGGCAGATGGTGAATGATCCTTGCGACGTGTGGCAATCAGCCGCGGCCGGTTTCTAGTAGTCCGAGGCCAGCCCGGAGAACAAATCCGCGCTGCCGGCGGCGGACGCGGTGTTACTTGGCGGCCGCCCTCACGGTAACGATGTCCGCCGTCGGCGCCGCCGCGCGATCGTTGTCGAACGACAAATCAAACGTCACGACGGTTTCACCCGCGACCAACGTCAGCTCCCCCAAGAAATGGCTCAACATGGCAAAGCTGCCCACTCGAACCAACCCTTCCGGCTCATCATAGCCTCCCCCATCCATTCGTCGCGCCAGGAGCTGGTTCGGGCGCCCATCGTAGAAGCCAGAGACAGTGCGCTTTTCTCCCCACACGCTCGTACTCGGAGCACTATTGCTCGGCTCCGGCGCCAGATGCAGCGCCGTATGGTAGATGGCTACCAGCGCCGGTTCACGGAGCAGCGCCGGCAATCTCTCCCCGCTCGATAGTTGTTTGTATTTGCTCTCGTATAGATCTGCCGGGATCGCCAGGTCGGCGTAATCGACATCCAGAGGGAAGAGATATTTGGCAGCCCCCGATTCCAACAGCTCTCTTAACTGGCGAGTGGTTTCGGTGATGAACCGGCAAGGCGCAACGAACCGCCTGCCTTGGGACGACGCGGCGAATTCCATTCGGCCGTGTAAACAGGCTTGGGGCTCTAAGGGATTGTGCAGACGCGCGCCGAACTGTTGCTGATAGCGATAGGCATTGGCGATCTCCTTGGCCGTGAAGAACCACGGATCATCTTTAGCAAAGGATTGTCCGAATGAACCCGCCAGGACAAAGGCTACGCTTACGAGTGATTTGAGGTTGAACATAAAAATCTCCACCGATCGTTTGTTCCAGCTCGGTCCCTGCAGCCGCCGGCAAAGGGGCTCGAAAGCCATGAGCGGAAGTCCTTTAAGGACCATCAAGTACTCTATACTTCCTTGGTTAGCGCAAAGACTGTGCCTGGCCAGACCACCCATCGTAAAAATCCAAGTAGCGATTAGCAAAAGCTTTTATCGCGAGTTGAAATTCCGCCCCGCTTCTCGGGACAACTATCGGCGCAACTTTCGGATACCTAGTGTATCCAACGGTTGCGGTTCTATCTGGCAATGCGGCTGTTATATCTATCGGTACATGCAGTAGAAATCAGGATTCGGGGGCAGGCATGGAAACATTGCAAAATCGCTTCAGCTGACATTGCGAATTGCGTCGCTTGCCGATTCATCAGAATAACAATCTACGTTTCCCATTTAGCCATTGCTAATGGCCGCGGATGAACTCCAGGACGTTGCGGTTGAAGGCCTCGGGTTGCTCCCAGTTGATCGAGTGCGCGGCTTCGGGCAATACGATAAATTGTGCGCCGGGGATAGCAGCAAGCTGGCGGCGCATGACCCAGGGCGGCGCTTGCAGGTCTTGATCACCAGGCATCAGCAGTGTCGGGACGCGAATCGTCGCGAGCTTGGCGAACGTGATCGTCGTGCGTTGGGGCTGGGCCGACACTCCCTCCTGCTTGGAATTGTCGTGAATCTCCAGCCAGAGCTTGAGACCTTCGGGGTTAGTCGCCATGTAGCCCATACTGACTTCGCGAAACTCCGGCGGCCAGCTGCGAAAATTCGGCAGCGCCGTCCGCTCGCGAATCTGACTCAATTCCTCGTCGACGATGGCGCCGCCGCTGGCGGCGACCACCAAACTGCGCAGCCGCTCCGGATGCCAGAGCACATAGTCATAGGCAGCGAAACCGCCGCCCGCCACGCTGACGAGATGGAAGCGGTCGAGTTTCAAGATATTCGACTAGAGCGTGCAGATCATCAGCGATGGTGCCGGGCTGCGGACCGGTGGCCGGATTCGCCGTGCTGCGGCCCCAGCCGCGCCGGTCGAAGGCGATGACCCGATATCCCGCCGCGACGAAACCTGGAATGTTGTACTGCCAACCATCGGCGTTGCCGGTGTTAGCGTGAAGCAGCACGAGCGGCACGCCGTTCCCGCCGCTGTCGGTGTACCACAGACGCACACCCGGTAGATCCGCAAATCCCGCGAACTTAGGCGGAATGGACGTGGCCGCGGTGGCCATCAGGAGGAACCACGATCCCTCACCCACGTCCAGACCCAGAAGCGCCGCGGCGATGAGGCCAACAACCATCAAGTGCATCCCATTCATCAAGTTTCTCCTAGGCGCCAACTTCTTGGCGCAGGTCATTTTCTCGCCGGTGAAATTCTCGCTGTGCGCGAGCACGTACTCGTCACGATAGCTTCAAAAGATTATCAGCCCAAGTTTGGGCTCCCTCCATGGCGACAACTCAAAACAGCAAGTCGAGGCCGATAAGCAATTGATCGCCGGGAATAGAATCCAGACCCTCGCCTAAACCTGCGGAAAAACATCCTTCGCCATCCACTCCATGCGCTCCAAGGTCTCCGCCGAGCTCGGCCGGCGCACGTCGAAGATCATGGTGTTGACACCGGCGGCGCCGTATTCGCGAATATCCGCGGCGATCTCTTCCGCTTCACCCATGAAGCGGCGGCGCCGGTCGGCGATTTTTTTCTCTTTGTCGAAGAGCGAGCCTTTGAGAGCAACATGAATGGTTTTCGGGTCGCGGCCGGCTTTGACGGCGTACTCGGACATTGTCGCCAAATCTTTTTTTACGTCATCAGGCTCGAGTGGAATCGTCGGCACGCCGCCGATGGGATGCCAGCCGTCGCCCAACTGGCCGGCGCGCTTGAGCGCCGACTTGCTATGGCCGCCGATCCAGATGGGAATGGTTTTTTGCACCGGCTTGGGCAGGAAGATCAGATCGGCGAAGTTGACGAACTCGCCTTTGAAACTCGGCCGGTCGCTGGTCCATAATTCGCGAAAGGCGCGGATGTACTCGTCCGTGACCCGGCCGCGCGCTTCGTAATTGGGGGTTTGCAGATTTTCGAACTCTTCTTTCATCCAACCGACGCCGACGCCAACGATCACCCGGCCGTCGGAAAGCACGTCCAAACTCGCCAACATCTTGGCGGTCACGATCGGATTGCGATAGGGCAAGATCATCACGCTGGTGGCGAAGCGAATGCGCTGGGTCGCGCCGGCGAGATAACTCATGGTCATCAAGGTCTCGAGATGATAGCCGGTGCCGGGATACTTGCCGTCGACGGTGTAGGGATAAGGCACGGAAATATGGGTCGGCACGATCACGTGGTCGGCCACCGTGAGCAATGAAAAATCCAACCCCTCGGCGCGCTGGGCGAAGCGCACCAGCTCCTCAGGTTTGACCGTCGCACTCGAAGCCGGGAGGTGTAAGCCGTACTGCATGAAATCTTCCCTCGTTGTTTTGCAATGCTAAAGATTAATTCGTTCCCCGCAAAGGCGCGAAGACGCTAAGTTCGAATGGTTGTCATTTCGACCGAAGGGAGAAATCTTTCCTAGATCCCTCACATTCTCTCTCGCGATGACGGGCATCGGCCCGTCACCTTTGCGCCTTGGCGCCATTGCGGGAGATATTCCGAGTTTCGGTTGCGATGTTCCGCGCTGAACGCCGTGGTTAGCCTACTGCTGCGACTGCCGCGCCGGCCGACTCGAGCACGATGCTGTCGCCGATTTGAATCTCGCCGTCGCTCAACACCGCGGCTTTGAGACCGCTGCGATGTTCCAGGGCTTTGAAGATCGCCGGTATTTTTGTCACGGCGACCAGATGACCGCAAGGTTCGAACAAGCGAATGCCGCGCATGCGCACGTTGCCGACCGTGAACTCACGGCCGAGCAGATCGATGAGCGGCACGCCGCGGCTGACGATGTTGCGCCGGGTAAGAATACCGATGGCCTCGACACCGATCTCCTTGGCGGCAAGCGCCAAGACTTCATCCTCGATTAAGCTCACCGCCTTGTCCGAGCGCTTCACGGCGTTCCAGGATTCGCGATAGAACCGGTCGCCTTCCAGTCCGCGGTCGGCAAAGGCGCGCACGCTGGAAACGGCAACCATCGCTTGCGCCGAAGCAGGCGTGATGAAGATCTCTTTGACACTCCCTTGCCATATTGAGTTCGCCGGCTGGTAACCGCGCCAAAGTTCTCTCGGCATTTCTTCAGGCATCGGTCGAATCGCCTGGGTCATAGAACCTCCCAAAACGACGCCGGCCACTGATTGCTCAGTGGCCGGCGGTTACTGACATAAGTCGGTCGAAGCGAAAAACTATCCGGCCGAATCTGCGTAGAAACGCGTATCTTCGATCGGCGGCACGGTCTTGTTCTCTTCGGAGGAAGCGATTAACGGCTTGCCGTCCGGACGCACGCGCATCTCTTCGCCGCCCTGAGCCTTGCCCTTGATGCCGCTGCCGACGCGCAGCACGACCAGATTCTCAGTGCCGGTGTTGAGATAGCGGTAATAGGCGCCCTTGGGGATCATCACACCCTGGTGCTTTTCGACTTTGATCTCGCCGCCTTTTTCGTCGAACACGCTCATCTGGCCTTCAAGCACGATGAACGAGTGATCTTCGTCGAGATGACAATGAATCTCATTCTCACCACCCTCGTAGTTGATCTTGGTGTGAATCCACATGTTTTCGGTTTCCGCCACCAACTGGGTGATGCGGCCCTGCTTCATGTAGGGGGTGCGCAGGGAAAACTTCTGCGTCCGGGGTTTCTCCGTCGTTGCTAATTTCTTTGCTGGCTCCATGGTTCTTCCTTTCTCTGGGTTTAGTTCTAGTTGTTAATACCGTCGACTTTGATGTGGTACAGATCGAGGACGTTCTGGCGCACGACTTTGTCGATGACCTGCTTCGGCAGATGGCCCAACTCGTCGGCGATCACTTGGCGCGAGTGCGGCCAGGTGGAGGCGGCGTGGGGATAGTCGCTCGACCACATGAAATTATCTTCGCCGAACCAATCCATCATGCGGCCGCCGGCCGGATCGCTGAAGAAGGTTGCGAACACTTGGTCTTTGACATATTCGCCGGGCAGCTTCTTCATATACGCCAGCGGCGCCTTCGGGCTGTGGCGGACATAGTACTTGTCCCATTCGTGGCAATAGAAAGGAATCCAGGCCACTTCGTTTTCGACGTAGACCAATTTGAGCTTGGGAAACTTCGCCAGGGGACCGCCGAAGACGAAGTCGAACAAAGTGTTCGCCGCATCGGTGAGCTTCTGGTTGACCGTCATGCGGTAAGTGTCCAAACCTTTGCGATCGAAACGGCTATAGTTGAAGCCGGTCAAGATATGCACGTTAACCGGCATATCGAGTTCGCCGGCGGCTTCCCAGAAGGGATTGTAGTAATCGCTGGTAAACGGCAGATGGTCCGGCGGTACCTGCCAGATCATGCAGCCGATCATGCCGTTCTTCTTGCAGCGCTCGAGTTCTTTGATCGCGTTGGGGATGTTGTACATCGAGATCATCGGAATACCGAACAGCCTTCCTGGCGCCGCTTTGCAGTACTCCATCATCCAATCGTTGGCGATCTCGAAGCACGCCTCTTGGAGCGGCGCGTCTTCCATCGCGTAAAGGCGCAAGCCGTAGGTGGCGTAAAGCACCTCGGCGCTGACGCCGTCAACAGCCATTTCATCCAAGCGCGCCTTGGGATTCCAACCGCCGGGTTTCTCACCGGGAGAATTGCGCGGCGGAAATTTCGGAAATTTGGCCGGCGAGACTCGGCGTGAGATTCTTCAGCCAAAGATCCTCGGGTTCCATGATATGTGAGTCCGACGACACGATCTTATCTTGGCCGAGCACCTGTTCGGCCGTGAGCTTGACTCCAGCTGCGGTAGTCATAAGTAAATCCTCCTATTAGGTTAACGGGAACTTTCTTCTGATTTATTCCTTTTTTAGCCGTTTGTCTAGGGCAAATTGGCCGTCCGCAGATTGGACTTTAGCCAACCCATGGGTTAAAGCTTTTGACAACCATGGGATCCATCAAGGGTTATTTCTTGAGTTGCTTGGCGTTACTTCTGATCCCCACCGTGCTGATTGGCGCCGAAGCTCAGAATGCCTTTAACGAAGGCGTGAAACAATACAAAGCAGCCAAGTACAAAGAAGCCGTGGCTGCGTTCAACCGCGCCATCAAGGCAGCGCCCAAATCGGACGAAGCGTATAACAACCGCGGCCTGGCCTACGCCAAATTGGGCCAGCAGGACAACGCGCTCAAAGACTACGATGAGGCGCTCAAGCTAAATCCCAATCTCACCGACGCCCAGTTCAACCGCGGCAACGTCTTTTTCAACCAGAAGCAGTACGATCGAGCGATAAAAGACTTTGACGAAGTGATCAAGCAGGACCCGAAAGCGCCGCGAGTCTTCGTCCAGCGCGGTCTGGCGTTTTTGAATCTCAAGCAGTTCGATAAAGCGGTTCAGGACTTCAACCAGGCGCAGAAGCTCGACCCGAAGGATGCCGAGATCTATTACAACCGCGGCCTGGCCCATCGGCGCATCGGCAAGAACGATTTGGCGGTGCAAGATTACAGCGAGGCGATCAAGCTCGACCCGAAAAACGGCGAGAACTACAACAACCGCGCCAACGCCTACTCGCTGCTGGGCAAGTATGACGAAGCGGTGAAAGACTATGACGAGGCGATCAAGTTAAACGGTAAGGATGCCAGAATCTACGCCAACCGCGGCGTCATCAATCAGCGGCTGAAGAAGGATGACGAAGCCCAGAAGGATTTTCAAAAAGCTCTAGAATTGGACCCCAGCATGAAAGACAAACTCGCCTCCTTCATCGCTGCGACAAAAGGTAAGTAAATCATGGCGCGCGCGCTGGCTCTTATGCTGTTGACGCTTCGGTGGAGATCCTGTGCACCGTTGTGTTGGTTTTTCTCATCACCAAGGACACGAAGGGATAGGAAAAACACATCTCCGAACTTCGTGCTCTTCGTGTCCTTCGTGGTGAAAGTTTTGTTCACGCCAAACCGGCAAGAGTCAGTCATTGTTGGATTACTGATCGGGGCGCTCAGCGGCACGATTCCGGCATGGGCGGGCCAGACTGAAGATCCGCTCAAGACCGCTCTCGAACTGCACGACAGCGGCAAAGTCAAAGAGGCCGTCGCCGAATACGACAAGGTCATCAAGGCCAATCCCAAACTGGCCGAAGCCTACTTCAACCGCGGCAACGCCCACTTCGATCTGGGCCAGAACCAACAGGCGGTCAGAGACTACAGCGAAGCGATCCGGCTCAATCCGAAAGACGCCGAAGCTTATTTCAATCGCGGCAATACCTATCGGCGCTTGAAGCAGGAACCGGCGGCGCTCAACGATTACACCAGCGCCATCAAACTCAACCCCGACGACGCTAAGAGTTACACCAATCGCGCCAGTATTTACTTCGACGCGCGCCGCTACGAAGCCGCCCTGGCGGACCAAAACGCTGCGCTGCGCATCGACCCGAAAGACGCGCAGAACTATTTCAACCGGGCCAACAGTTATCTCGCTCTCGATAAAAAAGACGATGCGATCAAAGACTATGACGCGGCGCTCTCCCGCGACCCCAAGCTCGCCGATGCCTATTACAATCGCGGCATCGCCTATGCCGACGGGGCCAAGTACGACGAAGCGATTCGCGACTTCGACGAAGCGATCAAGCTAAATTCCAAAAATGCCGAGGCGTTCTACAATCGCGGCCTAGCCAAGGGGAAACTCGCCAAACACGAAGCGGCCATCGACGATTACGGCGAAGCGATCAGGCTCAATCCCAAAGACGCCGAGGCGCCGTTCAATCGCGGCCTGGCCTACATGCGCGTCGATAAGAACGATTTCGCGGCGCGGGACTTCACCGAAGTGATCGGCCTGCAACCGAAACATACCGACGCTTACGTCTATCGCGGCCTCATCCGCATCTATCAGGATCGCGAGAAAGACGCCGACGCCGACTTCCAAAAAGCCTATCGGTTGAATCCGGCGCTCAAGAAAAAATTGGAACCGGTGATCGCCGAGGCCAAAGCCAAGGCGAAGAAAACCGCCAAGTAAACCAAGCAAACTCTCATGGCGGAAAGCAATCTCGTCGGCGGTTTGACCGGCGGCCTGCTGATCGGTCTCGCCGCTGCCCTGCTCTTGCTCGTTAACGGCCGCATCGCCGGTCGTCTCGGGCATCCTCGGCGGCCTCATCGATGCTAACCCCATCAGCGAACGGCTTGACTCCGGCAGGCCGATATCGCTAGCTAGGTTTTGCAGCATCGCTTGGCAATTGATCTCCAAGGCGCTGAATAACTTTCGACTATTAGGACTTTTTCAATGGGTGAGACACGCGTTGATCTGCAACATTTACTCGAAGACTTGCGGGACGCCTACCCTGGCTCCATCGAGGAAACCATTCTCACCGAAATCATGGCCAACTCCCTCGACTCCGGCGCGACCACGATCCAATTATTCACCGATCTTGCCGCACGCACTTTGACCGTCACCGACAACGGTAGCGGCATGCAGCGCCGCGAATTGGCGCGTTTTCACAACATCGCGTCGAGCACCAAGAGCCGCGGCGAAGGCATCGGCTTTGCGGGCGTCGGCATCAAGTTGGGGCTTTTGGTCTGTGAGGAAGTGTTCACCGAAACCCGCCGAGGCAAAACTCAAATTGCCAGCTCCTGGCATCTGGCGGCGCGCAATCGCGCGCCGTGGAAATGGGTGGCACCCCTGAAGCTGATCGCCGAACGCGGCACGGCGGTGCGCCTGCAAGTCGAAAATCCGTTATCGCCGCTGCTCGATCCGGGCTTTTTAGCAATGACCTTGCGGCGCCATTTTCAACCCCTGCTGGACCCCAGCTTCGACGAGTTTTTGCGCGGCCATTATCCCAGCGGCGTCGCCATCGAGGTCGACGGCAGCCGGCTGGAGAAACAGCACTGGAGCGCGCCGCGCGCCGCGCCTTTGGCAATTCGCCTCATGCGCAAACGCAAAGCCGCCGCTTCGGGTTACCTGATTCGCGCCGATCACCCGTTAGCCGAGGAGCGCCAGGGTTTGTCGATCAGCACCTATGGGAAAGTCATCCGGCGCGGCTGGGACTGGCTGGGTCTGACACCGGCAGCGGCCGATTGCGTCGGCGGCATCATCGAAGTGCCGGAGCTCGCCGCCTGCCTGACCCTCAACAAGGGCGACTTCATCCGCGCCGGCGCCCGCGGCGCGACCTATTTAGGATTTCGCAAAGCGATCCAAGAAGCGGTCGGCAGGCAGCTCGCACTCTGGGGTGATGGCGGTAGCGGCACCGAACAAGCACCACCACGGGAAGTGCGGCCGTTACAGCGCGACCTCGTGCAAGTATTGGAAGACCTGGCGCTGGACTTTCCCTTGCTCGGTTCTCTGGTCGAGCAAAGAGCCGGCGGACAAAAACGTTTGCCGCTGGGCGTGCGCGGCGCCGGCGGCGATGGCCATGGTTTCATCGCGGCATCGCTCACCGCGGCGGCGGAGAGCGAACCAACCGAGAACCCGCCATCCGCCGCAGCGGCTTCAACAGATTCAAGCCCGGCCACCGCGTCAGCAGTGGTGCATGAAGCTAACGATGCTTACGGCGCCGACGGCAGCTCAATTCAATTGCCGAGTAAGTCCATCGTCCGCCGTTCAGCGCATTACGGCTTGGACATTCAATTCGCGGACCGTCCCGACGACATCGAACTGGGCCGCTTGACCGAATCGACCGTGTGGGTCAACCGCGCGCATCCTGCCTACCGGCGCGCCCAAGCATCACACTCGGTCGGCTACCACATCGCTTTAGCTGTCGCGATGGCGCTGGCGCCGCTTGCCGTCGAGGCGCCACGCCAGCATGGATTTGTCAGTGCGTTTCTTTCACGATGGGGTGAGGCCATCGATAAACCCAAAGCGCGCAGCCGGCGCTAAGTTCTTTGCATGCCTCTTGCGGCGCTGATTGACCTTCCGTCATGCCGGCCCTTCGACGCGGCTCAGGATAAATTCCAACCGGCATCCATCTTCGTCTTTGACACACCACGTAATCACACCTGGATGCCGCCGCCGGATCAAGGCCGGGGCTATGACCGGAATGACGGAAAAAAAGCCATCGACCTCCATCAATGCTTCAAGCCCAGCAGCGAAAGAAATTCCTGATTGTACTCGGCGTAACGGTCGGCGATCGACATGTCCACCGGCGCGAGCTTCGATTGCATCATGCGTTCGAGCCGCTTGTTTTTGATCGGCACATCCTTGCGCGCCGGCACCCGGTCGGAAATTTCATTCATCGCCTTCAATCCCTCGACGGATAATCCCCAATAGAGAAACAGACGCGCCGCGTTGGCATGAGGCGGCTTGGCGCCGATGCCCCATGCCAGGACGTTCACCGGCACCGGCTCGAAGGCGACCCAATCGATGGGCGCGCCCTTGGCGCGGATGTTTTCGATCACCGAGGCGTAGGCGCTGATGCCCAGGGCAAACTCGCCGGCGCTGACCAGCTGCGCTTCCATGGTATGCCCGCGCCGCGGCCGCAGGCCGTTGGCGACCAATTTTTTAAACCATTCGCGCCCCTTGTCGCGGCCCATGAGTTTGAGCCAAGTGGCGTAGAGATCGACATCCTGTTCGTCCATGGTCAGTTTGTCTTTCCATTTGGGATGAGCCAGTTCCTCATAACTCTTGGGCAAATCGTTGGGCTTCACCATGTTGGTGTTGTAGGCCACCGACCAGAATTGAATGTAGTACGCCGCCCAATAATCGTCCGGGTCCATGAAGCCGTCGAGAAAGCGATTGCGCTCTGGGTAGTTCATCTTTTGCAGCCAGTTCTTGCGCCGGTATAGTTCGAGATTGCTGGCGCGATTCATGACCACATCGAAACCCCAGCGGCCGGCGGGAATTTCGGTTTGCAGCTTCTGGGTCATCGCCGTGGCGCCGGCGCGAAACAGGCTGACCTTGATGCCGTATTTTTTTGTGAAGAGCGCCGCCCAGGCCTGAGTTTCCGGCAGCGGCAAGGTCGAATACCAAACCACTTCGCCTTCGGCTTTGGCCTTTTCGACCAAATCATTGCTGATGATCTCGGCGCCGTGAGCCGAACCGTAACCCAGCAGAACCGTCAGTAGCGCAAGCTTGCACAGCATAGCTTCCTCTCCATCTTTCAATCCCGCACGACGCTACCGGCACTGGTGCGAACATGTCCGGCAAGCGCAGCATCACGGAAAATGCCTTTGGGATCTCGTCCTTCGCGCACCTCATGAATCGCCGTGCGCAAAAGTTTTCTAAACAGCATGACTCCCCTGTCCGAGCTCACCAGATGCTCCAGGCCATGCAGCGCGATCGGTCCTTGCCCTTCGACAGCTTCCTTGTCGTCGGGATGACGCTGGGTGTATTCGAAACTGCTGTCCTTGCGCCCACCCGGCGCCAACTGTTCGCGGCCGGACAACGACTCGGTTTCGTTGCCGGCCAGCCAGCGCACGCTGGCGCCCAATTGGTGGGTATCGTCGACCGGCACACAGTAGGTCACCGCGCGCACGCGCTCGGTCTTGGGCTCATCGGTATAAACCAAGTGGACATTGAGCGGCATGAGCATTTCCCAAATGAGTTCCCACCATTTGCCGTTTGCTAATTTGCGCGTGAGGATGAAGCGCATGCCCATGGCGGTCTCCTCGTATTGCAAATCATCGGGAGTCACGCCATAGGCCTGGGAGGGAAACTGCGGCCCGCTGTGCAGTGTGTGCAACCAAAAAGTATGCAGCGCGTCCATCAAATTCTCTTCGGCCTGGAGCCAATTGCAATTGACCGGGCCGCCGACCCGCGGCCCCATGCGCGCTTTGAGCGTACCGCCGGCAGTTTGCCAGACATCGTACAGGGGAAACTCCGGCAGCCGCTCCAGCGGACCCATATAGGCGAACAGGAGTCCGCCAAACTCACGCACCGGGTAAGCCGGCTGTTGGATTTGCTTTAAAAATGGATTGGGCGTCGGCTCGAGCGGCATCTCGACGACGTTGCCTGCGACATCGTAGAGCCAACCATGATAACAGCAGCGCAGGCCGCGGGCCTCGACCCGGCCGTATTCCAGTGAAGCGCCGCGATGGCTGCAGCGAAAGAACAACAGGCCGGCACGCCCCTGACCGTCGCGAAAGGCGATTAGCTCTTCACCGAGAATCTTGACCGGCTTGGGTAGATCCTTGAGATCGGCGGAGAGACAGACAGGTTGCCAGTAGCGGCGCATCAATTCGCCGCATGGCGTGCCCGGTCCAACACGAGTCAACTCGCCATCGGGTTCGGGAATTTTAAGACCGTAGGCGCTTTTCATTGCCTGCCACTCCGACCGAACAATACCGCGCAGATCATATGCCGCCGCGAGCGGGAGTCAAGGTAAAACTCACCGCTTGCTTGACAGCGGCGCGCCATCCGCACTAGTTTCAACCATTCATCTATTGGCCGAAAGGAGTTCGTCCTATGGCTCAGTCATTGCCGATCATCGATGCCGATGCCCATGTCATCGAAACCGAACGCACCTGGGACTATCTCGATGAATCCGACCGCAAGTACCGGCCGCGACTTTATTCCACGCCCAACGAGCCGACGCGCCAGTATTGGGTCTTGGAAGACAAGATCGCCGGCTTTCGCTTTCTCACGCTGAGCGAGCGCGAGCTGCGCGAGTTCGCCGACCGCGCCGGCCGGAATTTCGCCACGCCGCAGGCGGCGCGCGAGCTGGACGATGTCGAGCTGCGCCTCAAACATATGGACGAGTTGGGCATCGACGTTCAGGTGTTACACAACACCTTCTGGATCGAACAGGTGACCACCAACCGCCAGGCCGAAGTCGCGGTGTGCCGCAGTTGGAACCGCTGGCTCGCCGATATTTCGCAGCAAAGCCATGGCCGGCTATTTTACTCCTGCGTCGTGCCGGCCTTCGACATCGACGCTGCCATCGCCGAAATCAAGTTCGCCAAGGGCAACGGCGGTGTCGCCGTGTGCATGCGCCCCCTCGAAGGCGACCGCCATTTATCCGATCCCTATTTTTATCCGATCTACCAAACCGCTAGCGATCTCGACCTCTCGATCGCCGTGCATATCGCCAACGGCAATCCAGCGAACGCCGACCTCTATCGCCAAGCGCCGGCCGGCCGCTTCGCCCAGTTCCGCGTGCCGACGGTCACCGCCTGCTTCGATGTCATCATGAGCGAGCTGCATCAAGTGTTTCCCAAACTGCGCTGGGGCTTCATCGAAGCGTCGGCGCAGTGGGTGCCCTGGATCGCCCGCGAGACCGCGATCCGCTACCGCGCCCAAGGACGGACTTTTCCCGAAAACGTTTTCGGCGAATACCAGATCTACGTCACCTGCCAGACCAACGACGACGTGCCCTATGTGGTCAATTGCTGCGGCGAAGATCGCCTGGTGATTGGCACCGACTATGGCCACACCGACCCGTCAAGCGCCGTGACTGCGTTGAACGAGTTTCAACGGATGGAAGGCTTGGACGCGTCGGTCAAAGAAAAAATCCTGTCGCACAACGCCAAGGCGCTTTACAATCTAAGCAGCAACGGGGTTCATTAGGCGGCGATGTTCGCTCCCCGTACAGGCCCGGAGAGGTTCCAGGGTTAGCGAAAATATTGCCCAAGCCGGCAAGGTTTGGAGGGTGTGGTGACCCAAGGGAACCGCATCGTTGCTAAGGCGCACTCGCTCGATGCGGTTGGCGGACTCACTACATTCTAGATCTGTGCAAAACCTGAAACACTTCGTGGCGCAATATTTCTTCCCATGACGGCGATTTTTTCGTCGGCTCTCTGCCGCTAAGCGATCCCTGCGCGACAGCGTTGAGTTTCTCCAAGTGACAGGCTAGAGTCGCGCCATGAATTTGCCGCACCTCGAATCGTCTCTCAATCGACTGCTGACGACCGTGTCGCGGGGCACCGCGGCGATTCTCGACCGCGCGCTTTCCGGGCAGGATCTGTCCGTCGACGAAGCGACGACGCTGTTCGAGGCGGACGGTTCAGATTTACTCGCCATGCTCGCCGCCGCCGATCAGCTGCGCGCCCAGACCGTCGGCGACGTGGTCAGCTACGTCATCAATCGCAACATCAATTTTACCAATGTGTGCGTCAAGCAGTGCGGCTTTTGTGCTTTTAGCCGAGGCCATCTCGCTGAGGAAGGTTACTTTCTCCCCATCGAAGAGATCATCCGGCGCGCCACCGAAGCGCGCGATCTCGGCGCCAGCGAAGTATGCATTCAAGCGGGACTGGCACCCGGCATGGACGGTTGGCATTACGTCAAACTTTGCCGCGCCGTGAAAGAAGCGTTGCCGGAACTGCATATCCATGGTTTTTCTCCTGAGGAAGTGCTCTACGGTTCGACGCTCACCGGTGCCAGCATCCGCGATTACCTTTTGGCGCTAAAAGACGCCGGCGTCGGCAGCTTGCCGGGCACGTCGGCTGAAGTATTCGTCGACGCAGTGCGCCGGCGCATCTCCCCCGGCCGCATCAGCATCGACAACTGGATCGAGGTGATCCAGACCGCCCACGAAGTCGGTATCCCGACCACTTCGACCATCATGTACGGCCATATCGAGACCCCGCGTCACCGGGCGATTCATTTGAGCGTGCTGCGCGACGTGCAGAAACGCACCGGCGGCATCACCGAGTTCGTGCCATTGAGCTTCGTCTACGAGGAAGCGCCGATGTCCCATCGCCAGGCGCTTCCCGAGCTGCGCCATGGCGCCAGCGGCGCCGAAGTGATGAAGATGTACGCCGTGTCGCGGCTGATGCTCAATAACTGGATTCCCAACTTGCAGGTCTCTTGGGTCAAGGAAGGGCCGAAGCTGTCGCAGATCGCGTTACTCGCCGGCGCCAATGATTTTGGCGGCACGTTGATTAACGAAAGCATTTCCACCGCCGCCGGTTCCGCATTCGGCCAGTTAATGAAACCGTCGCAATTCCGCGGCCTGATCCGGGAGATGAGCCGCATCCCGGCGGAGCGCTCGACCACCTATCAAAAAGTCCGCGTCTTTGAGACCGAAGACAATCACCGCGACCTGCTCGACGAGATCAACGACCCGGCGCAGCGCTTCGGCTCCTATCAAAATCTAATTCACCTCAAAGACTACCGCTTCCGTGATTTTTACCAGGAACAGCGCAGCCCCAAGCAGTAGGTTCGCACTCCCCTGCCACTGCGGCAAAATTCTTAACGATGATCGGCGATCCCAGTCAGTTCGAAGCCATCGGCAATCGCCTGGGCTTCAATATTGTTGAAGACTCCCCTGAGCGACTGCGCTTGAGCTGGCAAGGCGCGCGCTTCCCGGCCTTTCTCTGTGTCGGCATCGCTGTGCTTCTCTTATTCGTCAGTGTGCCGATTTTACAAGCGCTGCAGCTGCGCGGCTTCGTCGGACCGGCCGGTTCCCTGTGGTATTTCCCACTGATGAATCTCGTGCTTTTCGGTATCGCGATTTTTCTAGTCACCCAGCGCCGCACCATCGTCTTCGATAGCAGCGCAAGGTCGTTCGAGCTTTGCCGCCAGAGTCTTTACCGCAGGACCAAACTCATTGCGTCGTTCGACGAGATTGAGAATATCACACTGAGCATCGACCAAGTATTCAGCGGCTTTGCCATCGGCGGCTCGACCTCGGCCGAAAGTTTTCCCGTGCCGGCTTTACGAATTCATATTAGCGGGGCCGACGCGGCGCTACTCGACCGCGGCAGCCTGCGCCGGCTGGAAGATGCCGGCAAAAAGATCGCCGCGAGAATAGGTAAGCCGTTAGAGCTCGCGCCAGAACTGGCAAACGGCGATCCCGCTATGAAAGCCAAGAGATAACCTAGCTGAATCCCGCGCCTCCGAGACTTTGTCATTATGCGCAAAAGTCCCAGTCGTGTCATCCTGAGCAAAGCGAAGGGCCTCGGAATGATAATAGTGCCATAGCGTCTCTGCGGTGAAAATTGCCGCGCATCACGAAGCCGGCCGGCGCGATAAGATATCGTGCAGTTGGCCGATGGCTTTTTTGACGCCTTCCTGGGTCAGTTGATCGGCGCTCAACCAGCGCACGCCGCGCTGGCCGATATCGCCAAGAGAGAAGATGCTTTCACTGAGCGATTTTTGGGTTTCATCGAAGCGCGCCGTCCAGATGATATCACCGCGCCGAACATCGACCAGATCGAGGATAAATGCCACCGACGCCGGGCTCTTGGCGCCCCACTCGTCGCCGACTCGTTCACGATAACGCTGCAACCGTGCCATCATCACGGCATCGGCATAAACCATCGCGCCGACCCGTTTGAGCCGAGCCTCCTCAGTACCGGCCGGTTCACTCACGACCGCCTCGCGCACTTCGCTCTCAGAAACCACTTGCCAGTCGGGCAACGCCGCCAGCGCAGCATAAACGAAACGCGCCAAGGATTCCGGCGCTTCCTTCTCCGAAGTCCGCGCCACTGGCGCGGCGCCGAACGGCACGCTCGGTGCCGGTGCGGGCGCAGATACGGCCGGCGGCAGCACGGCGATGCGGCGAATCCGCCGACCTTCCAAATCGCTGGAGTGCTTGGTTTGCAAGGTCTCCGGAAAAATACCGCAGCTGGAACCGGTTGCGAGCAAAAGAAGCCCAAGGATAATCGGCTTGTACATGGATGCCAGCGAAAATAACAGAAGCGCTGCCGCGGCTCAAGAAAAACTTGCGCCGGCGCGGCTAACAACGTTCAAATTCTCAAAATAGTAACTACTTGTCGGCACCGCTGATTCGTATGCCCAACTCACGCAGTTGGCGTGGCGCCACTTCGGAGGGCGCCTCGGTAAGCATACAGACGGCTCGCTGGCTTTTCGGGAAGGCGATGACGTCACGCAACGACTTGGCGCCGCTCAAAAGCATCGCCAAGCGATCGATGCCGAAGGCGATACCGCCATGGGGCGGCGCGCCAAAGCTCAACGCTTCGAGCAAGAAACCGAACTTGGCCTGCGCCTCTTCGGCGTCGATGCCCATGAGGCTGAGAACTCTTTTTTGTAACTCGACTTGATGAATACGGATGCTGCCACCGCCGACCTCGGTACCGTTCATCGCCAAGTCGTAGGCCTTGGAGCGCGCTTTAGCCGGTTCGCTGTCGAGCAGGTGCATGTCTTCGTCCAACGGCGCGGTGAACGGATGATGCAAGGCGACGTAGCGTTTCTCCTCGGCGTCATATTCCATCAGCGGAAAGTCGACCACCCAGACCAGGGCGTAATCTTTGGCCGGGATCAGCCCGAGCTTTTCGCCCAGGTGCAGGCGCAAGTTGCCCAATGAATCATGAACCACCTTGGCGCTGTCGGCGGAAAACAGCACGACATCGCCGACCTGCGCTTGGCAAATTCTCTCGACTTCTTTTTGCTCCGCGTCGGACAAAAACTTGGCGATGGGCGACTGCCAACCCTCCGCGGTAATCTTCGTCCATGCGACACCCTTGGCGCCGAAAGTCGCAACGAAGGGCGTCATGTCGTCCAAATCTTTGCGCGACAGGGCGCCGCCGTTGGGGATACGCATGCCTTTGACCACACCGCCCTTTTGAATCGCGCCGGTGAAAACCTTGGCCTGGCAGTTACGCAGCGCAGCGGTAAAATCGCTGAGCTCCAAGCCGAAGCGCATGTCCGGCTTGTCCGAGCCGAAGCGATTCATCGCGTCTTCATAGGTCAGCTTGGCGAAGGGCCGCGTGAGTTCGATTCCCTTCAGTTCTTTGAACAAGAGCGAAACCATACCCTCGACAACATCCATGACATCTTCCGGTTGAACAAACGACAGCTCCATATCGAGCTGGGTGAACTCCGGCTGGCGGTCGGCGCGCAAATCTTCGTCGCGAAAGCATTTGACGATCTGAAAATAGCGATCGAGGCCGCCGACCATCAAGATTTGCTTGAACAGCTGGGGCGACTGCGGCAAGGCGTAAAACTTGCCGTGATAGATGCGGCTTGGCACCAGATAATCGCGCGCCCCCTCCGGTGTGCTCTTGGTCAGCACCGGTGTCTCGACGTCGATGAAACCCAAGCCGTCGAGATAATCGCGAATCAGCTTGGTCATGCGGTAGCGCAAGAGCAGCGGCGCCAGACTCTGGGGCCGGCGCAGGTCCAAGTAGCGATACTTGAGCCGGGTGTTTTCATTGGCGTCGGTTTCATCGTCGATGATGAACGGCGGCACCTGTGAGGCGTTGAGCAGGCGGAGACCGCGGCTCTTCAGCTCCACTTCGCCGGTGGGCAAATCGTTATTGATGTTTTCCGGCGAACGCATGGCCAGGATCCCGCGCACGGCGATGACATCTTCCGAGCGCAACTGTTTGGCCTTCTCGTGCGAAACCGCATCGCCCTCCGGATTGAAGACGATCTGACAGATACCGCTGCGGTCGCGCAGATCGACGAAGATCACGCCGCCATGATCGCGCCGGCCATGCACCCAGCCGACCAAGGTTAATTCTTGGTCCACCGACAACCCACGCGGTTCGCCGCAATAACAACTGCGCTTCCAGTCGCCCAACTGATCGTTAAAAACTCGCTCCGCCATCAATTTGCCTTCCTAGCCGTCAATGTCGCTTCAAGATTGTCTAGTGGGATTTCTTCTTGTTGTTTGTTGCTCATGTCGCGCAGTACCGCTTGACCCTTGCCGAGCTCATCGTCGCCGAGGATCACCACCGAACCGGCTTTAAGTTTATCGGCGCGGCGCATTTGGCTTTTTAAGCTGCGGGCCTCCGCTTCGATCTCAACGGCGATGCCCTGCTGGCGTAGTCTATGCACCACGGGAAACGCCCAATTCGCGCGCCTGGGCGCCAATCCAGGCGAAATAGATCTCGGGGCCGCGAGCATCGCTGCGCTCGTGCAGGCGCAACAGCATGGTCAAGCCGCTCGACGCCCATGGCGAAACCGACGCCCGGGATCGGCGGTCCGCCCAACTGCTGCACCAAACCGTCGTAACGTCCGCCCGCCGCCACCGCGCTCTGGGAACCGAGCAGCTTGGTGGTCCACTCAAAGGTGGTCCGGCAGTAATAATCGAGACCGCGCACCATGCGCGGGTTGAGGGTAAACTTCACCTGGGTCTCCGACAAGCAAGCGCTGCACGGTGGTCAAAATGTTCGCGGCAGAGCGCGCACAGACTGTCGAGGATCGACGGCGCGTCACGGGTGGCCGCGATGCAGCCAGGCTCCTTGCAGTCCAGCGCGCGCAGCGGATTACGATCGATGCGGCGCCGGCAGTTGCCGCACAGCGCCGCCTGCCGCGTCTTCAAGAATGCCAGCAAGTACGGCGCGGTACTGCGGCCGGCAATCGGAACAGCCGAGTGAATTGATCTGCAGCGCTGGTTCGGTCAGGCCCAACGCCTGGAAAAAATCATGCAAGCAGCAAAAGAATCTCGGCGTCGATATACGGATCGTCCCGTCCCAGCGCCTCGGCGCCGATCTGGTGGAACTGGCGCATGCGCCCCTTTTGCGGCCGCTCCCGGCGAAACATCGGCCCCATGTAATAGAGCTTGCGCACCGGCTCGACCTTGTACATCTCGGCTTCGACGTAGGCGCGCACCACACCAGCAGTGCCTTCCGGGCGCAAGGTCAGCTTGATGCCCTCGGCGTTCTCTCCCGCGCGGGCATCGCGATCTTCGAAGCTGTACATCTCCTTCTCGACGATGTCCGTGGTCTCGCCGATGGAACGGCTGAACAGCTCGGTCTTTTCGAGGATCGGAATACGAATTTCGGCGAAATTGTACGCCTTGAAAACCCGGCGCGCCTGGGCTTCCACCCACTGCCAAGTCTCCACCTCGCCGGGGAAGATGTCGGCGAAGCCCTTTATGCTGGAGATTTTCATAGCGACGATTTTCAGCGTCCCAACAGGACACCATAAGAGTTCAACGAGTTCAAGTTGGCGCCGCGAATGGAACGTCACTCGATCACGAGGGGCGGGCGTCGTAACGGTAGATCCGCGTGCGCCGGGTGGTGCCGTACAGCTGGCTAAAGAGAAAACCGCGAAAGGTCATAAAATAAGCGAGCAATAGACCAAGCACCAAGGCGGAGACGAATAACTGGACAAGCGCCGGTAGACCGAAAAGCAGCGACTCAAAAAAATCCAGGAAGAAATAGCCGGCAGCGAACAAAATCAAATTCGGCACCAGCCATTCGATCCAGTTCTCGACGATGAAGCTGTAGCTAGCGCCGATCAGCTCCAGTCCCGAGACACGCCCTTGGTAGATCATTTCTGGGACGGCATTGAGCAGGATGAACAAACCCAGCCGCAGCAATAGATAAATCAACCAGCCGTTGGGCACACCGCCGAGCCCAGTGGCCGCCGCCCACATGGGCAGCCAGAGAATGAAGAAGAAGGTGATTAAATCGCCCAAGTAGATCAGAAAGCCGTTAAGAAAATCGTTGATATCGGTTTTACCGCTCTCGACCATGTTTTTAACTAGATAAAGCCCCGAACTGGCGCAGGCGGAACTGACCAACGAATAGATCAAGCCGCCAACGATCCCGAGCGGCCCGGCGACGACTCCGGCGAGGGCCAAGATGATGCCATAGGCCACCGGCGCACAGCTCACCAACCAGTTCTTGCGCACGCAATCCCAGGACTTGCTCAGCGCCGTGGTGTACAGCCAGAGCGTCACTTGAAGAGTTTTCATAGCGTCCAGTTATAGCAGAAAAATCTCGCCGATTCAGAGCTACGGGCGATTTGGTGTTTATCGGCCGGCGCGTCGACAACCGGCCCGCGACTGCGCTATAGCGGTGCTGTTCATGGACCGAACCTCGATCACCGGAGGCAGAGATGAAGTTAAACCTTAAGCTGCTTGGGACAAGCCTAATGGCGCTATCACTGGCGGTCAGTGCCAGCGCGCAGAACATCCCCCTGCGCTACGGCCAGATTCCGTCGTCGATCAAGACTGTTTCGGCGTTGCAGTTCCATCTCGCCCAGCGCAAGGGCTGGTTCGCCCGCGAAGGGATCAGCTTGGAAATGATCCCCATCGACGGCGGCGCCGCCAATATGGTCGTGGCGCTTAACAAAGGAACGGTCGAGATCGCCCGTACCGCGACACCCTATCTCATTCAAGACGTGCTCAAAGGTTCGGACAACGTCGCAATCCTGGGCGAGACCGCGACACCAATTTATAGCTTAATCGCCAAGCCGGATATCAATAACTTCGCCGATCTCAAGGGCAAGACCATCGGATTGTCGCTGGCTGTCGATACGATTTCGATTTCAACCCGTAAGCTCATCGCGCTCAACGGCATCAAAGAAGCGGACTTCAAGGTCAAAGAACTTGTCGGCACGCCGGCCCGCGCCGACTGTTTGCGCAAAGGCGAATGCGACGCCGTGCCGTTAGGCCAACCGGAAGATTTTCAAATGATGAAACAAGGCTATCGCCGCCTCGGCGTTTCCACCGACGCGATGAAAAACTTCCAGTTCATTGTCAGCGCCGTGCGCCGGTCATGGGGAGAAAAGAATAAAGACGCGCTGGTCCGCTACGTGCGCGCGTTGGCCTCGGCCTATCGCTACATGCGCGATCCCGCCAACCGCGACGAAGTGGTCCGCGTCGTCATCGACAGCACCGGCTCATCGGAGGAGATTGCGCGCCAGACCCTGGCGCTTTACTTCGACCCGGACCGGGGCGTGGTGCCCAAACAGGGCGAGATCGATGTCAAAGGCTTTGCCCAGGTAATTCAAGTGATGGCTGAAGCTGGGGAACTGGCGTCGCCTCTGCCCCAAGCGGAGCGTTTCATCGACTTGCAATACTTGAAAGCAGCAGGGTTACAATAGCGGCATGGGAGCATAGCAGGTATAAATCTGCACGTCATTTTCCTCGATGCGCTTGCCGCGGGTAATCAGCTTGACGATGCTGCAGACGTTGCGGCTGATATCGCCAAGATTGGTGACCGGGAAGCCATCGTCGAGATAGCGGCCAATAAACTTGGCCGCCCCGAATTCGACGATTTGTAAATAATCGTTGCTAGCGTCGAAATATTGCTTGACGTCGGGAGCCGGATTATCCAGGTCTTCCTGTATCGCCCTGGTGATCTTGATTCCGACAAACAGGCGCTTGGCTGCTTCATCCATCGGCAAATTCTCCTTACTCGTGAGTCTTTGTTTGCTAATGATAATTTAACTTCACACTGAGTAAAAGCATAATTATTGTGGGTATTCCAGTGCTTGCTGTGAAGATGGTTTCACCATGAAGTCTTTCATGACCTTACGCCCACTTACAGATAATCAATAGAGCGAAACCCATAGGGTGTGGTGAGTCGGCGAACCGCAGCGAGTGCGTGCGACTTCCCGACGATGCGGTTCCCTTCGGTCACTACATCCTACAAACTAACCCGTTATTTTCCGACCTTTGCGGCCTTTGCGCGTTTGCGGGTGATAATCCGAGTATCGGCTGCGGTATGCCTCGCTAGGCGAAGACCAACTTGCCATGCTGATCGCGAATCAGCCCGGCGCCATGGCGCGACGTCGGCAGGTTTTCCGGCCCGATCTTAAGATCGTTGACATGCAGATGGCCGTGAAAAGTGTCAACTTCAAGCATCGCTTTAGCTTCGCGCTCGACTCCTTTGGGGTCGCGCCCTTCGGCCACATCGGCCATCGCCTTATGCCAGATGCGCCTGAGCATGATCACGCCGCGGTCCGACGACGCCAGATGCTCCAGACGGCGGTCAGGGATCTCGCCCTGGGATTCCTGCAAGACCAGATCTTCCAGCGCTGGGATGCCCTCCCAGCCTTTGTAGCGGCGCTTGTCGTAGGCCTTCTCTTCGGCGGTGCCTTTTAGATCCTTCGGCAAGCCGAATAACCAGCCGCCGGTAAAATTGCCTTTCCGCGTCAAGCTGTAGCGAATCAGCTCGAAGTGCGTGTCGTCGATGATGCGAATCATGCCGCCGCCTTCTTGCCGTTCATCGGTAAAGTCGGGCGGAAAACCCGAGCGGATGCCGGAAAAGCGCCAGTGCACCGGCAGCACCAAGCTCCAGGTGTTGACGAACTTTACCTGAGGATCACCGGTGTCGAGCACCGAGACGGTCTTCATGCCGAAATCGGTTTCGACATGTTCGAGCGGCAGCGGCGACCAATTCTTGATGCTGTAGTCATTATAGGGTTTCAGTTCGTCGGGAATATCGCGCACCACCAGGCCGTGCAGGACGGTCGCATGGCCCATGTCGGCGAAGTTTTCCATCCAGTTGAGATAATTGTAATTGCGAATGTCGCCGTCGGCGAGTTTGACGACCCCGTCGTCGCGCGCCAGCACGTCGATCTGCGGCAGCGGCGGCGGACTATCTTTCTCCGGTCCCATATAGGTCCAGACAACGCCGCGCCATTCTTGGACCGGATACCAGAGATGGCGAATGTTATCCTTTACTTTACTATCGCAAGGCTCCAGCGGCTGGTCGATGCAGCGTCCCGTAACGTCGTACCTCCAGCCATGATAGGAGCACATCAAGCCATCCTCACGCACCTGGCCATACTCCAGTGATGCCAAGCGATGGGGGCAACGAATGCCTAACAGACCGGGCCGCCCCTGGCCATCGCGGAAAACCACCAGATCCTCACTCAGCATCCGCACCGCGATGGGGATGTCTTGCAGGTTGGCCGACAAACAGACCGGGTGCCAATAGCGTCGCAGCATCGCCCCGCCCTTGGTGCCGGGGCCGGTGCGCGGCAAGTCGTCGAGCAATTGCTGATAGGCACTCTGCGCCGTATTGCCGCGGTCAATCTTGCTATCCGTCATTGTCGTCCCTCCGCCATGCCGAAATCTTGCTTTTCATTCCGAAGAATATCTATAAACGCAGACTAACCGCTGTCAACAATTGGCCGAGTGTAATAAGTTCGGCGCACAGACTCAAACCACCGCCACCATGAGGAAGGACGACCATGACCATCGGAATTACCACTTTAGCGAGGGCAGTGCTGCTCCTTGTCCTGCCCATCGCCAGCGCCCACGCCGGACCCACCGCCGATAGCGCGCTCAAGAAGGGCTTTATTCAGTGCGGCGTCAACACCGGCCTCGCCGGCTTCGCCCAGCCCGATAGCAACGGCGAATGGCGCGGCATCGACGTGGACTTATGCCGTGCCGTGGCCGCGGCGCTGTTCGGCGACGTCAAAAAGAACCGCTACACGCCGCTCACCGCCCAGCAGCGCTTCACCGCCCTGCAGTCGGGCGAAGTCGATATTCTCTCGCGCAACACCACCTGGACCTTCGCGCGCGACGCCGGTCTCGGCCTCAACTTCGTCGGGGTCAATTTCTACGACGGCCAAGGTTTCATGGTGACGAAAAAACGCAACATCAAAAGCGCCAAGCAATTGAACGGTGCCGCCATCTGCGTGCAGCCCGGCACCACCACCGAACTTAATATGGCCGACTACTTCCGCGCCAATAAGATGAAGTTCAAGCCGGTAGTCATCGAAAAGCTCGAAGAGGTGTTGAACGCCTATTTCACCGGCCGTTGCGATGTCTTTACCACCGATGTCTCAGGATTGGTCGCCGTGCGCGCGGCGCGGGCGACCAACCCGGCCGATCATGTGATCTTGCCGGAGGTGATTTCCAAGGAACCCTTCGGTCCGGTGGTGCGTCATGGCGACGACCATTGGTTCGATCTCGTCAGGTGGACTCTGTTCGCCATGATTGAAGCCGAAGAGCTCGGCCTGACTTCGAAAAATATCGACCAGCAAGCGCAAAACGCTAACCCGGTGGTGCAGCGATTCGTCGGCGCCACCGGCGATTTCGGCAAGATGCTCAACGTCGACAACCGCTGGGCTTACAACATCGTTAAACAGGTGGGTAACTACGGCGAAAGTTTCGAGCGCCATCTGACCCCGCTGGGCCTCGACCGCGGCCTCAACAAGCTATGGAACAAAGGCGGCATCATGTACGCGCCGCCATTGCGCTAGGCGCTGCGATCGACTGCGAAAGCGGCAATTGCCAATGGCCCGGCGACTCGACAGCCGCCAGCGCGCGGCGCTCTATCAAATCCTCTTGGTGGCGGCCGGCTGCCTTGTCGGCTGGTATTTCATTCGTAATGCGGTGGACAACCTGCTGGCGCGCCGTATCGCCAGTGGCTTTGGCTTTCTGTTGCGCGAGGCCGGGTTCGAGATCGGCGAGAGCACTGTTATTTCCTTCAGCGCTGCCGATAGTTACCTGAAAGCGCTCACCGTCGGCCTGCTCAACACTTTCCGGGTAGCGCTTCTCGCCGTGGTTTTTTCGACTTTCATCGGCGTCGCCGTCGGTTTAGCGCGGCTGTCGCCCAACTGGCTGTTGGCCAAGCTCGCGTCTGGATATGTCGAGCTGCTGCGCAATATTCCTCTGGTCGTTCAGCTATTTTTTTGGTACGCCGTGATCACCGAAAGCCTGCCGGCGCCGGCCCAGGCACTGCATCCGTTGCCGGGCCTCTTTCTCAGCAACCGCGGCCTGGCGGTGCCATCGATCGCCAGCCTGCTCCCATTCGAAGTGGAGTATCCTAGCCTCTCGGGATTCAATTTTTCCGGCGGCGTCGTGCTGTCGCCGGAATTCGCCGCGCTGCTGCTCGGCCTGACGCTTTACACCGCGGCGTTTATCGGCGAGATCGTCCGCGCCGGCATCCTCGCCGTCGACCGCGGCCAGTACGAAGCCGCGCAGTCGCAGGGATTGAGCCAAGCCCAGCTCATGCGTCTGATTATTCTGCCCCAGGCCCTGCGCGTGGTCGTGCCGCCGGTCACCAGCCAGTACTTGAACTGCACCAAGAATAGCTCCCTGGCCGTCGCCATCGGCTACCCCGACCTGGTGTCCATCGCCAACACGACCATCAATCAGACCGGCCAGGCCATCGAGGGCATCGCCGTGATCATGCTCGTCTATCTAACCATCAGCCTGGCGATATCCGCGGCCATGAATGTTTACAACCAACGCATCGCCCTGCGCGGAGCCCGAACATGAACCGCGGCATTGATCGGAGCACCACGATGTGGCACTGGACACGGACGCGATTGTTTGGCAGTTGGCCGTCTTCGATCGCTTCCCTGGTGATTATTTATTTAGCCGTAAAGTTACTGCCAGCGCTGATCGATTGGGCTTTGCTCCGCGCCCTGTGGTCGCCGCATAACGCCGCCGCCTGCCGCGATGCCGCCACCGGCGGTGCCTGCTGGGCCTTCGTCGCCGAAAAGTACCGATTTATTTTATTTGGCACTTTTCCCGCAGACGAACACTGGCGCCCGGCACTAGTGATCGCAATCTTGCTCGCGCTCTACGGCGTGAGCGCGTTTCCGCTGGTGCGCCGGCTCAATCTTTTTTGGCTTTGGCTGGCTGGGCTAGTGTGCATCGGCCTACTCATGTGGGGCGGTGTTTTCGGCCTCACCTACGTCGAAAACGAGCGCTGGGGCGGACTCACGCTGACTCTCCTGCTCAGCACCTTCGGCATCGCCCTGGCGTTTCCCCTGTCGATTCTCTTGGCCCTCGGCCGGCGTTCGGATCTGCCGCTGGTGCGGTGGTTTTCCATTGGCTATATCGAATTGATTCGCGGCGTGCCGCTGATCTCGGTGCTGTTCATGGCCTCGGTCATGCTGCCGCTATTCTTGCCGCAGGGAGTATCCATCGACAAGCTCCTGCGCGCTCAGTTGGCGATGATTCTGTTCGCCGCGGCCTATTTGGCGGAAGTGATCCGCGGCGGTTTACAGGCGATCCCATCGCAGCAGGAGGAAGCCGCCCTCGCGCTCGGCCTTGGCTACTGGCAGCGCGTCCGTTACGTCACTCTGCCGCAAGCCTTGCGCGTCGCCATACCACCCTTGGTCAATACCTTCATCGGTTTTTTCAAAGACACATCGCTGGTCGTCATCATCGGCCTGTTCGACTTTCTCACCACCATTAAAGTCTCGCTCAGCGAACCGGCCTGGAGCGGCTTCGGCATCGAGGCATACTTGTTCGCCGCCGTGGGATATTTCGCTTTCTGTTATCCCATGTCCCGCTATAGTCAAGCGCTGGAGCGCCAAACCGCCCATGGCACCGGCCTGCGCACGCTGCGGGAAAATTAACCGCGCCAGTTTGAGCCAAGCGAAACCGTCATGCTAAAATCATTTTCGTCTGGAAGTCAGCGAAGATGAGAAAACTCTTAGTCTGCCAACATGTGCCCCACGAAATTTTGGGCACCCTCAATCCCATGCTCAAGCGCGCCGGCTTTCGCATCCGCTATGTCAATTTTGGCCGCCATCCCGATGCCCAACCGACTTTAGACGGATATGACGGCCTGATTGTACTGGGAGGCCCCATGTCCGCCTATGACGACCAGCGGCTACCCCACCTGGCGGTTGAAATGAAGCTGATCGAGAGCGCCATGCAGCGCAACCTACCGGTGTTGGGCATATGCTTGGGTGGCCAGCTGGTCGCCCGCACCCTGGGGGCGCGCGTCTACGCCAACCATGTCAAGGAAATTGGCTGGTACGATGTCGAGCCGTCGCCGTATGCCGATGACGACCCGCTGTTCGACGAGTTCGAAGAACGGGAAACGCTCTTTCAATGGCACGGCGACACCTTCGACATCCCCAACGGAGCGATCCATCTGGCTTCGTCACGCCACTGCCTGAATCAAGCGTTTCGTTATGGCGACAACGTGTACGCGTTCCAATTCCACCTCGAAGTCGATGAACCGATGATCCTGCGTTGGCTAAAGGTACCAGAGAACCGTCACGAGATCTCCCGCCTGCATGGCGACATCGACCCGGATCGAATCCACACCGAGACCGCCAGCCATATCGCCCGGCTCCATGAGCTGAGCGATCGGGTGTTCGGCGAGTTCATCGAGATCTTCGGTCTCGACAAGAGCCGCCGCCGGCTGCTCTCAAGATAGCCGCCGCTGCGCGGCAGCACAGCAACGGGGTAACTTAACTGAACGACGTGAGTGAAGAGACGACAGGATTGGACACTTGGCAGAGTAACGAATTGACCGGACGTGAGACCCAGGGGATATTATTTGACTGGCAAAATTTCCCCAGACCCCTCCCCTCATGGCTCCGGTCGGTGCCTACTAACTGCCAACAGGTTTTTTCTTTTCTTCCCTAGCGCCAGCACTGCGAAGAACGAACCGAGCGACATGGCAGCGGCAAGCAACGAGCTTCTGAACATGTCATACATCATGGCAGTGTTTCTCCTGGCAAGGTCTTGAGCAACAGTAATGCCAGAAGTTACTGCTTGAAATAATCGCGGCTTAATTGATTGCAGTGCCAGGCGAAACCGTGACAGGGGCGGCGCGCTTGTCAGGATTGACCGCGCCCTGCCGACCTGCGAATGATTGCAATAAACGCCAACACCGGAGGAAAAAAACCCGGGAGATTTTTGCATGACCCGCAAGTGGCCGAACCTAATCGCCGTCCTGATACTGAAACTGATGCTAGTGGATACCGGTGCAGCCGCCGAACCCAAGCCAGCTACCCCTCAGGAATGGGATTCCATCGTGAAGAAAGCCGAGGAAGAAGGCGAAGTCGCCATCTATGCCACTGACTCCATCGGCAACGCCCAGTCGATCTGGGCGGCATTTCAAAAGCGCTATCCCAAGATCAAGCTGATCGGTACATCGGTGGGCCGGGGCAGCGATCTGTTTCCCAAGCTCTTCAGCGAACGGCGCGCCGGTAAATATCTCGCCGACGTCTTTCTCGCCGGACCCACCGCGGTCCATCTCAACCTCTACCCGGCTAAAGTCCTCGACCCGATGCCACCGGCGTTGGTCCATGCCAATGTCACCGATCTGTCTAAATGGTGGCAAGGCAAACATCACTACGTCGACCCGGAAGGGCAGTACAACTTCATGTACGAAAGCGCTCTCTACGGTCCACCACTGTCGTTCAACACCAGTATCGTCAATGAAAAAGAAATAAAGTCAGCTTGGGATCTCGTCCAGCCGCAATGGAAGGGTAAATTGGCCGTCTTGCAATTAAACGCGACTCAGGGTTCCACCGCGTTGGCCTTCGTCTATCATCATCCCCAATTGGGGCCCAAGTTCATCGAGCGCGTCTACCGCGACATGGAGCCGACCTACTTTCGCGATTTGCGCCAGGGCACTGACTGGCTGTCCCAAGGAAAGTTCCCCATCTGTTTTCTCTGCCGGCGCATCGACCGTGCGCAGATGCAGGGACTGCCGGTCGCCGAACTCGATCCCTACGCCATCACCGAGCGGCCCGGCATCGGCTCCGGGTCGGGGGCCATCGTCTTGATGAATCGCCACCCCCATGCCAACGCCGCAAAAGTTTTTCTCAATTGGTTTTTGTCGCTGGAAGGCCAGATCGCCTTTCGCCAAGCCAACACCGACGAATTGCGGGTTGGCTCCATGCGCGAGGATCTACCGCAGGAAATTCTGCCGCCGCTAGCGCGCCGGCGCAAGGATAGGGAATACCTATTTATCAACCGGCCTGAATGGATGGATTTCAAACCGATCCAAGCGCTGCTCGATCAGCTGAAGAAGAGCAAATAGCCAAAGGCTAATGAGCGGTCTCGCTCGGATCGCCGGTCACGGGATTAAGCGGATAGGTTGGAAAAATATAGCGGTTACTTTAGCGGACGCGAAAGTCACGAATCGGTCGCTTGGTTCTTTTGGTTTTACCGAGCATGCGTAAAATCATGACCGCTGCCAGCGGCACCAGCACCACCACCAAGGTTAATAAGATCAGGTCGTTCAACATGTCGTGCTACTCCTGAGCGTCTTCCTAGCAGCACTGAGCAACCTACAGGCCATTCCGCAGCGTTTATTTTTCAAATAGTTAGCTTAAGGGACAGTAACACTGACACTGTCAACGGTGGGCAAAAGTGACAAGAATGACAATCGAACAACGATCGTTCAGTTGCAGTAAGCTCTGGCGACGGCTAATGACTCTCGCCGCAGCGTGAAATGCCGGAAGGAATCTTTATGGCGATGGGAACGCCTCATCGGGAGGCAATTACTCATCTCGCCCCGGCCGCACCGTCGACCGCCGCCCTTTTTTCACCGACTGATGGTGTTTGTCGTCGAGCATGCGCATTTTGGCGCGCCGCGAGCGCTTGCGCTTCTGCCGGCGGATCTTCTCGATGCGCTGCATCTCCGCGCTCGCCGCGCCGCGCTGCTGGGTGTCTATCTTATCGAGCAAGAGGCGGCGCGCTAAAAAGCGATTGAGCGCCTGGGAGCGTTCCTGCTGGCATTTGACCCGAATACCGGTGGGGCGGTGATGGAGCACGACACAGGAAGAAACCTTATTGACGTTCTGGCCGCCGGCGCCGGAAGAACGCACGAACTGCTCGTCGATATCGGACTCGCGCACGCCGAGCGCGAGCATGCGTTCGTTGAGCTGTTTTTCCTTTTCGGCTGAAATTAACGTCGCCATAGCGGCACAATCCTGAGTAGAAAATTCTAGAGCCCGTAAAGCGCTTTGGGATTGTCGAACAGAATCTTTCTCTTTACCTCCGGGCTCAGCTCCGCCATCGCCTTGAATCTCGCGATGGCGTTGAGTTCGCTGGAGGTGTCACCGTGGCCATAATCGGTGCCGATGACCAGATTCCCCTCGCCGGCATAGGACAGTACGTATGGAAAATCGTCATCGCTTTGGGTCGAAACATAGATATTGTATTGGCGCAAACAATCGCGCGAGATCGGCCGCGCGCTGCCAAGCGAGCGGCGCATCGCCTCGTGAATCACCCAGGGCACCCATTGGCTCGACACCTCGATGAAGCCCCAGCGCAGCTTGGGAAACACTTGCGGGATTTCGCTCATGATCAGCGCGTAACATGCCGTCACCGTCGGCACGCGAAAGGTCGAAAAGCCGCCGCCGGCTTCGTTGGTCATGAGCTTGAAGAGTTCCGGACTACCGTTGCCCAGATGTACTGTGACCGGGATATCGAGGCGCTCCGCCTCTTCGTATATCGGGTAGTAAAACCGATCGGTCATCATCCGGTCCCGTTCGAAGGGGCGCATACACACGCCCACCGCGCCATGTTCTTTGGCGAAGCGAATCTGCGGCACCGCTTCCTTGGGCGACAAGGCCGGCACCACACAAGTCCAGCGCAAGCGGTCCTCGCCGAGCCGCCAGACATCGGCCAACCAACGGTTCCACGCCCAGCTGAGCGCGATCTCGGCATCGGCGCGGGCAGTGAGCGGCGTGATCCACAGCGAGTTGAACAGCACCTGGATGTCGATGCCGAGCTCGTCCATGTGCTTAAGCCGCTGCTGCACGTTGGACAGCTCGCGCGCTGCCACCGGCGTCTCGACTTCCCGGCCAAACCGTTTCAGATGCGCTGCTGACTCTTGCTCATCGGGCGAGGGAAACTTGTGGCCGAGATTTTCGCCGTCGAGCAGCCAGAATTGCCGCTTGGGATTTTCCGGCGACGGCATCAAGGTTGGGCGAAATTTCTTTTCGCCACCTTCGAGGTAGTCCCAGACCCGTTCGCTCTCCACCACATGGGCATCGGCATCGATCACGGCGGTTTTGTAGTTCATCTCTTTCGCTCACTCCTTCCGCTGGTAAACAATTACCCGACTGGGACGAAGCTGTCCACCGCTAACCGGACGGCAAAAATTGGCCAGCAGGTCGTAATCCCGCCGCGCACCGGATATAAGAATTCCTAGCTCATCGCGCGTCTCCCACACCCAAGATTCGGCAGCGCCGATCGATCCGACACCATGAACGAGTTTACCCACCTTCGACAACAGACGCGCGGCATTCTGACTGCCCTGGCGGTCGGCGTCCCGGCCGGCTTTCTCTTCGCCTGGCTGCATACGCCGATACCCTGGATGTTGGGACCGATGATCGCGGTGGCGAGCCTGAACCTGATGGGCGTATCCATGCATTCGCCGCCCTATGCCCGCCAGTTGGGCCAGGTCATTCTGGGCTCGGCGGTATCGTTGTACTTCACGCCGCCGGTGGTGGCCGCTCTTGCGGGTAATTTGCCGGCCGTGTTGGCCGCAACCCTAGCGGTATTTATCGTCGGCATCTTCGGCGCGCTGACCTTGAGCAAAGCCTCCGGCGTCGACTGGAAGTCGACCTTCTTCGCCTCGATTCCAGGCGGCGCCATGGCCATGGCGGTGCTCGCCGACCGCTATGGCGCAAAGATGTCGCCAGTGGCGGTGGCTCACAGTCTGCGCGTGTCGGTGGTCGTCATCGTTGTTCCGTTCGTCCTGACCTACAGCGGCATTCCTTTGGAAGCCGCCGCCTACAAGCCGGACTTACCGCTTCTCCCAGCGATCTTGGCGATCTGGTTATTGGGCAGCGGGGTCTTAGGCGAGATTTCCGAAAGATTTCATTTTCACAATGGCTGCCTGTTGGTGCCGATATTTCTCGGCGCAGCACTGACCATGGGCGGCGTTGAATTATCATCCGTGCCACACACGCTTACCGACTTCGCCCAGCTGATGTTTGGCTTGGTCCTCGGCGCGCGCTACGAACGCGCCTTTTTCGCGCGTCACAGGCTTTTCATTCCCTTCGCGCTGCTCAATTCAGTCTTCATCCTGATCGCCTCGGCGATTGCCGGCGTCGCCCTCGCCTGGGCCTTCGACCTGCCGATCGCGACCATGATCATCGCCACCTCACCCGGCGGCCTGGCCGAGATGACGATTACCGCCCAGGCGCTGCACATCAGCGTGCCGCTGGTGGTGGCGTTTCACCTATTCCGCGTAGTCGTCGTCAACATGGGCACGCAACATATTTTCGTTGCGGTGTCACGCCTAGTGAGCCGCCTGCCAACCGACGGCGAACCCGCACCAAGCCGCGACCGCTGAATTCGTCGACGATCGGTTGAACGCGGCGATAGCCATCGATCCGCTCCGATCCCTCGACGCGGCAAAGTTTTCCGGTCGCAAGCTGGTAGGGAGCGGCCTGGTCCGGTCGTCGATATCCAACCCGGCGAAAGTGTCGAATGGAGAGTTCGGCGTGCGTTACAGGTTTGTCGATCAGTGGATCGATAAGCATCTGAAAGCGACCACGCACATGATCGATTAGACGGACTACCTGAAAAACTCAAACAACCGTAACTGTCTACCCGTCAACTCATAAGAGAATGTAACCCAAGAGGAAGTCGTTGCGTCATAATAAATGTAACCCAGCGGTTGGTAGTTTTTCACTGTTGATTTTGGTTATCTCCGTAAGTTGATGTGAACCAAGGAGTAGCTGTTGTTTTGGTTTTGCATCAGTCGTTTTTGAAAATCGGGTAATTGAAGCTGAAATTTTTCTTCCACAAATGCCCCAGGATCAACGCAGTGGCATCGACCCTTACCTAGACATCCCCCCGTCAACAGGTTTGGGGCCAGTGGCTTCAGTTCCCCAAGAGTTTGGATGGCTGTAGGGATTTCCTTTCACGCTGTCGCGATGGGTCCAATCCATTGGGATCATTTCTGGAGTTGAGGTCCAAAGATCTTGGCGATCTCGCTGAGAGTCTGTATTTCACGGCGAGTCGGGGATGGGCTATGGGGCGGTTTGGGTTGCGGGCTCACGCGCTGGTTGGCGAGCCGATAAATGCGCTCAAGCTTTTGCTCGATGCGTTGGGCCAGCTCAAAGGGATCGGTTTGGTCGCGTAGTCGTTTGAGCTGTTGGACTTTGACCGGATCGGCCTGGGGACATTGGAGCACGCGCTCCAACGGGGTCTGGGGCTTGTCGTAGCAGCGCTTGAGCTTGGAGCCGATCCGGGTTTTCTTGCTCAGCTTCATGGAGGGGAGAAACAGGTTTTGAAAGATTCTCAGTTCGTTTTGGTAAAGCTCGTTGATGGCTTTTTGCGCTGCCAGTGAGTCATAGCGCAGGTAGCCCAAGATTTTGCGCACGTGGGTATAGTTCTTCTGTTCGATATGGGCGTTGTCATCTTTCTTGTAAGGCCGGCCGCGGGTGAGCTGGATATGGTTCTGATCGCAGAAGGTCTTGAGATGGTAGTTGATAAATTCCGAACCGTTGTCCGAATCGATGCCCAACAGTTTGAAAGGCAGAGCCCGTTCAATGTCCTGCATGGCGTTAAGCACCCCGATCTGGCTCTTTCCCATCACCGCGCGGCTTTCCACCCAGGTGGTGTGGATGTCGGTGACGTTGAGCGAGTGCAAAAACTCCCCTGAAGCCGAGTTGCCGGAGTGAGAGACCAGATCGATCTCGGTAAACCCTGGCGTTTTGACATCCCAGTTGTCGGTCTTGATCGGGATGTGGTGTTTGAGCAAGGTGCCCGGCTTGGTGCGCCCGTAGAGGCGCTTTTTGAGCTGGCCTCTTTTTCCCCTGAGCCGCCGGTCGATGGTTGCCGGGCTGATCGTGAGCAGTTGCTTTTGCACTGGTGCCGTCAGCGCCATGCGCTTGATCGCCCACGGTAGCCACAACGGCAGCAGCGCTTTGAGCCGCACCGAGCACGGATAGCCGGCGACTTCCCAGATCGCCGTCAGCGCTGAGATCACTTTGCCGCCATAGGCCGACCGACGCCCTTTTCGTACGATCATCTTGGGTTTCTGCGGTGATGGGCCGTTGAGTAAGCGAATGGCGTATTTGCGGTTGTAGTCGCAGACCTGGCAAAACTCGTCGAGAATCCGAGCTCTGAGCGGCTTGGATACTTTCTTGTAGCGTAAGTAAATCGCTTTGAGATAATCCCATCTGGTCTTTCCACTCATCTATGCGTAACCCTCCCTGGTGGCTGTTTTTTCCAACCATCTCTGGGTTACATTCTTTATGAGTCAACAGCCCCTCCCAAAGTTACATTTTAGATGATTCAATACGGAGGCTTGCTGGCGGTGGACGCGATCGCGTAAGCTTTGGCTGCTGCGCCGGTCCGATTCTCAACGCCCATCTTCTGATAAATATGCTCCAAGTGTTTCTGCACAGTGCGCGCACTGAGTTCTAGAATCACACCAATTTCTTTGTTGGTTTTCCCCTGTGACACCCAACCTAAAACCTGAGCCTCGCGCGGGCTGAGGCCGCGCGAGGCAAGTACCTGCGGCCGCTTCGTTGTCGGGTGTTCTTCGCTGCGCAGGTTGGCCCCGTTATACGAGGTGAATTCTGTCGGAACTTTTTTCGAGAGCCTCGAAAGGACGCGTTGCGTGAAGGTTTGACGATCACAGATGGGATAACATTCTTTGATGCATTCGAGGAGCGCCCGAAGTTCCGTCTTCGTTAATCGCTCCATGCTCCAGCTCCTAGTCAGGATCAATTCACTTCCGCCGAACGCGGTGGTGATGCCAATTCAAGCTAAATGATGCCAATTTATGCATTCGTCACTATGCCTGTTGTGTAAGCTTGTCAAGCAGAAATCAGACAGGTGCCTGGCGCGGCAAGCAATGAGTGGTCAAAGTTCTCCGCAACCTTGAAGTGTGAAGGAAACACTTTTTACAGCCTACAATGACGTATAAAGCCGCCATCTGCGCCGACATAAAGACAGAGCAGGCGCAGTTAAATGTCCTCGCCGCTCGATAATTTTTTGCGGGAGCTGTGGGCGTCAACTCGTACCAAAGTTACGCCGCGTGCACGAATCACCACGTTATGCGAGATGAACTCTGTAGCAACCTGTTTCGAGAGCCTCCGAGCGAAACGCTACGCAACAGTTTCAAGATCACAGATGCGATAACATTTTTTGCTAAAGTCGAGGAGCGCCCGAAGTTCCTTCTTCGTTAATCCCTCCTCCGCTAGCGCTGATCAGGGGATCAAGCGCCATACGCCAAATCGCGTATTGACGCTAAGTAACGGATCATGGTTTATGTCCGTTTGAAAAGTATATCGAGCAGAAATTAGATAAGGGTCGCGCGTACCCAGCGATAACTTAGTTAAAATTGTCGGCAACTTCTTAAGCTGAAGGGGGAAGGAAAGAGAAGGTGGCCTCCCAGGTGACGTGACTATATTAAGCTTTCTCCTTCTCAGCCTGCCAGAGCGAGGATACTGGCTGCACAAGTTTTGAGAGGGAAGGCTGAGTGAAACTTTGTCCTGACGGTAACGGACAACGCTTGACGGCTCTTTGTTATCTCTTGTTTGCCGCGACGAAAGAGGATCCTTGTGCGTGCCCGGTCGCGACGTACCCGCACGAGCCAAAGTCGTAGAAGAGATGACGGGCCGATGGAAAACGGCGGCCCGAATTCTAACTCAGCACACGAGACGCAATTCCCAACTAGTGGACCCGTTTTTCAGTCTTGCAGCAATGATAAAACTTCAAGGAATAATTGCGATCAAGAGTTCTAGGAGGTAATTGTGAAACGAATCGATTGGCTATCGCATTTAATGACGGCAGCGGTTGTTTTGGCGTTGAGTATCTTCGGCTTGATAAGCACGGCCGCGCTTGGCCTTGCCCAGAGCGTTGATATCGTGCGTCCCTTCGACCTTGCCAGTGGGCCTCCAGATGCTGGCCTGATCCAGGGCCAGGGCATCGATGGGTTTTTGTACGGCACGACGCGAGGCGGTGGGACGTTTAATGGAGGCACGGTATTTAAGATTTTGCCCGATGGCACGGGGTTTAGCGTTATTCACTCGTTTCAATGCGCCACTGACGGTTGTAATGGGTCCAATTCTTCAAATTCTACCGGGTTGATCCAGTTAAGCGACGGATCTTTGTACGGCACGACGTCATTTGGTGGGGAGGGTAATGGAGGTACGGTATTTACGATTTTGCCCGACGGCACGGGGTTTAGCGTTATTCACTCGTTTCAAGCCAACGGGGTCGACGATAACGGTAGTAATCCTATGGCCGGGTTGATCCAGGGCCAGGGCATCGATGGGTTTTTGTACGGCACGACACCACTTGGCGGCGCGGTTGGAGGCGGTGCAGGCGTCGTATTTAAGATTTTGCCCAATGGCACGGGGTTTAGCGTTATTCACAGGTTTCAGTGCCTCTCTGAGTTTGATTGTTCCTATAGCCCCGTCGCCGGGTTGATCCAGTTAAGCGACGGGTCTTTGTACGGCACGACGGCAGGCAGTGCTGGGGATATTAGTGGCACGGTATTTAAAATGTCGCCCGACGGCACGGGGTTTAATATTATTCACACGTTTCGACTCAGCGCCGATGACGGGCGTATTCCTCTAGCCGGGTTGATCCAGGGCATCGATGGGTTTTTGTACGGCACGGCGCGAGACAGCGGGGCGTCTGAATTTGGAGGCACAGTATTTAAGATTCGGCCCGACGGCACGGGGTTTAGCATTATTCACCGGTTTCCAGTCAGCGCCACTGATGGTACTTATCCTCTAGCCGGGTTGATCGAGTTAAACGACGGGTTTTTGTACGGCACGACGCGATTTGGTGGGACTAATGATACAGGCACGGTATTTAAGATTTCGCCCAACGGCAGCGTTTTTAACATCATCCATTCATTTCCGATCTCCTGCAGCAGCGGCGGCTGTCACCCGGAGGCTGGTTTGATCCAAGCGAGCGATGGCAATCTCTACAGTACGACACCGTCGGGCTCCGGCACGATCTATCGGGTGGTCTTCCCCGACACCGTAGCGCCTGATACCAGCATTACGAGCGGACCGACCGGCACGATCACAGTGGATAGTGCCACATTCACTTGGACCGGAACGGACAACCTCACCTCAACGCCAAACTTAGTTTATGCTTATCGCCTTGGTCCTATCGAGGCGAGTTTTTCAACTTTCGGCAGCGCAACGACGAAGTCTTACACGAACTTACCCAACGGGAGCTACACGTTCTATGTGAAGGCCAAGGACCAAACGGGGAACGAAGACCCAGAACCTGCAACCCGGAGTTTCATGGTTAACACCACCGTCCCGGCCGCTCCAGACATTACCGTTACCCCTACGTCTCTCGGTTTTGGCGCCGTACTGCTTAAAAAGAGGTCAGCGGAAAAGATCGTGACAGTGAAAAATGATGGGACGTTAAACCTCAGCATAGGGAGTATCAGCCTTGGTGGCGCTAACGCGAATCAATTTTCCACGGCCCCTGATAAATGCTCAAAGAAAACGCTGGCACCAGGTGCCTCATGCACGATCACGGCGCACTTCAGGCCCACAACTATTGGCGCAAAGACGGCTACTCTTATCATTCCATCGAATGATCCAGACGAGAACCCGGCTAATGTGTCATTGAGCGGAACAGGAACACCTTAGTGAGGTCCGGCGCATTAGCGCGGAGATCAGCAAGTCTAGAGGGTCAAGTCTTTACTTTCGCCATTCCCGGCCTACGCTTGTTACCCCTGCTTCGACAACCGCCGACAGGAATGTCTGCGCTCCTTTTCTCACTCCACAACTAACTTGCTGACGATCTCATACATCGCTTGGATCGCCGCAGTCAGCCGTTCCACCGGCATGCGTTCATCGACGCCGTGCACCAAGCCTTCGCTGCTCGGCGTGCTGCGCTGGGGCAGGAAACCTAGACAGGGAATTCCTTTGGCGCGAAAAAAGTGGCAATCGGTAAAGCCGCTGTCAAGATTACCCCCATTAACCCCGCGTCAATGACGTGACTTTCGACCGCCTTTACAACTTGATCGAGAGCCGTTTGCCATATTGTTAACTACACTTTAGTTATCTGATGGCCCCAATCATTTATCGGATTGAAGACCCCGCGCGATGCGTTGCACCTCGTCCATCACCCGCAACAAATTGCCACCCCAAAGTTTGCCAATCTGCTCCTCAGTGTAGCCGCGCCGAACCAGTTCTAGAGTCACGTTCAAGGTCTCACTGGAGTCGCTCCAACCGTTCACCCCACCACCGCCTTCAAAATCAGAGGCGATGCCGACATGGTCGAGTCCAATTAGTTTTACCGCATAGTCGATATGATCGACGAAATCCTTTACCGTCGCCGGCGGGTCGCCGGGATACTGTTTGTCGATCTCAACAATTCTTCGTTGGTAGTCGGCACGCCGTTCCGGCGCGAGACGAGCCAAAGCGCTCTGTGTTCCAACTCCAGTACCCGGGTTTAGTCCGGTTGGCGTGGATTCTTCGATATTGAATTCTTTCCGAAGCGCAGCAAGCGTCGCTTTGCGCTCGTTCGAGTCAGGTCTCAGCGTCTTGATAAAGCTGCTATACGCGACGATTTGGACAACACCTCCGCTCTTCTTGAGCGCCACCAGCTGTTCATCGTCCATGTTGCGGCTTACATCGCAAAGTGCCCGTACTGCGGAGTGCGACGCTATGATAGGAGCCTTGGACAATGCAACCGATTGCATCATGGAGGCCTTCGACGGATGCGATACGTCGACCATAAGACCCACCCTATTCATCTCGCCGATCACCTGTCTCCCAAGCGGTGAAAGACCGTTCCATTTCCACCCATCACGCTCGCCGGCATGCGAATCGGAGAGTTGGTTGTGCGCGTTGTGCGCCAAAGACATATAACGCGCACCACGCTGGTAAAATTCCTTGACCCGGCCAATGTCCTCACCCATCGGATAGCCGTTCTCGACGCCGATGAGCGCAATTTTTTTTCCCATAGCTTTGATCCGGCGAACATCGGCTGAAGTAAGCGCTAGCTCAATTTTGTCAGCCGCAAGCTGACCAGTGAGCCAATGGATCGCGTCGAACTTCTCGACGGCAGCTTTGTAAGCGCGATCATACCCCACCTGTGTAAACGCATCCGGACTTTGCGACTCCCTTGTCTGACTGACGAAAACACTGAAGAATACTGCATCGAGACCGCCTTCAAACATTTTCGGCAGATTCACTTGGGTGTCGAGCCGCTGCGTATAGTTCCGTTCCGAAGTAAAATTTCGCGGTGAAAGATCACTGTGCGTATCAAGCACGATCACCCGTTCGTGAATCGTTTTCGCCTTCTTCAATAGTTCGCCTTCGGGTAATAACGGATCCCCCTCCGTGACCGCGCACGCGAAAGCCATAAACGTGACGAGTGATGCTAAGAGCAAAAGCAACGAGCGCCTATCGAACATCAAAATCCTCCTAACGCATATCAGTGGTTTCCCGAAGTCCCGACGCTAAGGCACCACTACATAAACTTCTTAAGAGCCTCATCAATCTCGCGTCTTTGCTTAATCGGATGAAACCAACGCACTTCTTTGTCGCCGCGGAACCAAGTCAATTGGCGCTTGGCCAAGTGGCGAGTTTCCTGTTGCATTTCTTCCAGCGCCGCGTCTATCGTTAAAGCGCCGCGAATCACCCTACCCATCTGCGCATAGCCGACACTGCCGAGCGGTTTTAGATCGAGAGAATAACCGCGCGCCACCAGGCCGCGCACTTCATCGAGAAAACCCGCTTGAATCATCGCCGCACTGCGCCGGTTGATGCGCTCGTAGAGCTCGACGCGATCAAGATTCAACCCACCTTCAGCACCTCGAAGGAGTCTTCTTGGAAACGATGCTCATTTTGCCATTGGCTAATCGGCTTGCCGGTCAGTTGATAAACCTCCAGAGCCCGAACGGTGCGCGAGCGATCGTTGGGATGAATCGTCGATGTTACCGTCGGGTCGATCTCAACCAGCCGCCGGTAGACCGAATCTAAGCCGCTCTTTGCGATTTCCGTTTCCAGGTCGCGGCGAAATTGCCCATCCTGCGCCTGCGCCCTCGAACAATCCTCGCGTCAACGCCTTGAGATAAAGTCCCGTACCGCCGCAGACAATCGCGCGTTCGCTTGCGCTCGTCGATCTGGTAGATCACTTCGCTCGCCAGATGGCGAAACATCGCGGCATTGAACTCCTGGTCGGGATTCACCACGTCGATCAAATGATGGCGCACGCGCTCGCGCTCCGCCATGGTCGGCTTGCCCGTGCCGATATCGAGATAACGGTAAACTTGCTGGGAGTCGGCGTTGACGATCTCGCCATTCAATTGCCCGGCGAGTTCCAAGGCCAACGCGCTCTTGCCCACCGCCGTGGGCCCAAGGATGATAACGATTTTCGGCTTCATCGAATAAAAGATAACATCCGTTCAAGGTTCAACCGTTCAATAGTTCAAAGTTTTGGTCTTGAACTCCGAATCTGACGTTCAGACACTTTTGAACCCTTGAACCTTGAACGAGATTTTTACGCTATGCGTTTGAACATACGCTCCAACTGGTCGCGGCTCAGCTCGACCAACACCGGCCGCCCATGCGGGCACTGAGTGGCAAACTCGACCTGGTCGAGATCGCGCAGGAGCGCTCGCATCTCCTCCATCTCCGAGCTTGCGATTGGCGCGAATCACGCTGTGGCAAGCCATGGTCGCCAAACGGTCTTCAAGATGCTGGCGCAGTCTTGAGGAGGTATCGACCTCAGCCAACTCGGCGACCATCTGGCGTACCAACTGGGTGTAGTCCCCCTCGGGCAACAGTGCGGGAACAGATGTGATTGCGAAGGAACTCGGCCCAAACGGCTCCAAACTAAAACCGTGACGTTCCATAACGGCCAATTTCTGTTCGAGCATCATGATCTCACCGGCGCTAAGGTCGACGCTCTGGGGAATCAGTAGATCCTGCCGCTCAACGGCGTTGGCCCGCAACTGATGGCGCAGCCGTTCGAAGGCGATTCGTTCATGGGCGGCGTGTTGATCGATCAGGATCAACCGGTCGGTGGCTGAGCAGACCAGATAGCAGCCAAGGATCTGATCGTGGATAGTGAGCGATGAGAAGAAACCGACCCTCCCCGGCCGCTCGTTCTGCGGCACGGTAAACGTCACGTCGCGCGATGGCATCGATTCGACATTTGGGTACCCGTGAGTTGAATGGCCCAAAAACGACTCGCGTACCGTCGGATCGGCGGCGGGAGCAAAGGAATACGCCGGCCGCCATTGGCCGCGGCGAAGCTGCGTAGCCCGACATCGGTACAACACCGCCCGGCGCTTTGGCATCGCGCTGCAAAGCCGACCGCACCGACCGTGACACCGTTTCATGGACATCGCTTTGGCGGCGGAAGCGCACTTCGTACTTGGCCGGATGGACATTGACATCGACCTCGGCGAAAGGCACTTCCAAGAACAACACCACCGCCGGATATTGGCCTTTCATCAGCAGGGTATCGTAGCCATGCAGCACCGCATGGGTGATCACTTTGTCACGCACATAGCGGCGGTTGACGAAGGTAAACAGATAACGCGCGTTGGGAAATGAGGTCGGCGCCGTACTCAGGAAACCGCTGACGGTCACCTCCCCCTGGGTGAAAGTGAAGGGCTTCAAGCCCTTGGCCACATCGACACCCAGCACTTGCTGCAAACGATCCCGTTCCTGCTGCACTGAAATGTAATCCGCCACCGTGCGGCCGTCATGCTGCAGGCGAAAATGAACCTGTGGGTTAGCCAGGGCCAAACGGTTGACTACATCGCAGACATGGCTTAGCTCTGTCGCCGGCGCTTTGAGAAACTTACGCCGCGCCGGGGTGTTGTAAAATATATCGCGAATCTCGATGGTCGTGCCCACGGCAGCGGCAGCGGCGTGTACCTCGCCCCTATTGCCGCCGTCGACAGTCAACTTGGCGCCACTGGCGCTAGACGCCGGACGAGACGAGATGTCCATCTTGGCGATGGAGCCGATGCTCGGCAACGCCTCACCGCGAAATCCCAATGTCGCGATGCGGAACAGATCGTCGGCTTCTCTCAGCTTACTCGTGGCGTGACGTTCCACCGCAAGGGCCAAGTCCTCCGGCGTCATTCCTTCGCCGTTGTCGGTGATGCGAATGACAGCGGTGCCGCTCTTTTCGAGCCAGACAAAGATCTCAGTGGCGCCGGCGTCAAGAGAATTCTCCATGAGCTCTTTGACCACCGAGGCCGGTCGCTCGACCACTTCGCCGGCGGCGATCCGGCTGGCCATTTCGTCCGAAAGAATTTGGATCTTCATTGTCGCTTCTGTTTCTTCACCCGACCATAGCTTGGCGTAATTCCTCCGGTCAAGACGAGCACCACCAGCATTGACATAATCCTTCTCGGGTAGATAACCTCAACTTCATGCGCGCCTTTCTCCTTGCGCCTGGAGGATAATATGAAGCCGATCCGATGGCACTGGTTGTGCGCTTCGATCTTCGCCTATGCGACGTCCCTGCAAGCCGCGCAGGGAACCGCGCTGGTGGAAACCAAGGTCAAGACACTTTTGGTCGATCCCCACTCGCAATCCCCCGTCCTTGTCCTGGAAACGGTAGCCGACGGCAGGCGTTTGCCGATCTGGATCGACGGGCCCGAGGCGCGCGCCATCGCCATGGAGCTCGAGCAGATCAAAGCGCCGAGGCCGTTGACCCATGACCTGATCCGCGACATCCTGCAAAAAATCGGCGCTAGCGTTAGGCGCGTCGCGATCACGGATCTGCGCAACAACACTTATCTTGCGCTCCTCTCGCTGAATATCAAAGGCGAGGAAGTAGAGATCGACTGCCGGCCGAGCGACGCCATCGCCATTGCGCTGCGCATGAAGGCGCCGATCTTCGCCGCCGAGCAAGTGCTGGCCAAATCGAAACCATTGCCGGATGAGCGCGGCGCCCAGAAGCAGCTGGGCATCGACGCGCAAAACTTAACCGCTGAATTAGCTCAACTGCTTGAAAGCCAGCAGCAGCATGGCGTTCTGGTCGCCACAGTGGCGCCCGGCAGCATTGCCGCTAAGGCGGGTATCGAGCGCGGAGATATCATTACCAAAGCCGACGACAAGCCGGTGCGCTCAGCGGGCGAGCTTGAGTCGATGATCCAATCGCTCCAGACACCCGCCCGGATCAAGCTCGAAGTCATAAGAAAAGGCAAGCCGGTCACCGTGGTGATCGAGTTGCCATCCTAGCCCGGATTATTCGTGCTACGATGGGAAATTTTGATACTGTCGATCGCGGTCTGACCCTGGAAGAACGAAGGCAGCGGCGCGAATGTTTCGTTTTGGGTTCGGCGCTCGGCACGATGTTTGACCTTTTCGCTGCTGATCTGTTAAGCAACTCGCCCCGCTGGCATCTTCAAGGCACAACTGCCTTGCCTTCGTTCCGGAAGGGTTGCACCTCGATCGTAGTTTTGCCGCGAATACTCCGGGCTAGCCACTGCCCACATTTTGAATCTTCACGTTTTCCACTCACTACGTAAAATGCAATCACCTGCGCCGGAAATCAGCGTCAGTGATAGAATTGCAGCAAAAAAAAGGGCAAGCCGGCATTTAGCCGCTTGCCCTTTTCACGGTAAAGAAACTTATTTTACTTCTTGCCGTTACCGAACAGTTCGGCGCCCCACTTTTTCGCGGTGGCGTCGAGCACTTCCCGGGGCGACTCGGCGACCGGTGGAAAGTCCTTAATCCACTCATAGGGCCGGGTGGCGTCGATGATCGCCCGCGAGTTGAAACCCTTTTTGGTCGGATGAATAACCGGATCGAGCGGTCCGCTCCAGCAACGGCGCAGGATGTCGATATCCGCCTCGGGTTCGCACCGGCTCGACATCGCCCAGATCATGTCGTCGGTATTCGATGGATCGATGTCATCGTCGACGACGATCACGAAACGGCCGAGATAAGCACCGGCGTGACATTGCGAGGCGATCACTGCGGCCTGCTTGGCATGCCCAGGGTAGCGCTGCTTGATCGATACACACATCATCAAGCGGCTGCCGCCGGAGACCGTCAGCCATACGCCTTTAACGTCAGGGACGCCGGCTTTTTCCATCTCATCCCAGATCAATGCGGAACGGAGATAGGAACGGTACCAACCCAATTCCGCGGGCGGACGGCCCGGAGGGGAGCCGAGAATGATCGGATCGTTGCGATGATACAAACGTTTCACTTCGACCCAGGGCTCGGCGCGTTCGGCGCTGGCATAATAACCGGTCCACTCGCCGAAGGGACCTTCGACCTTCGGTTGGTCGAAATGCACGTCGCCCTCGATGACGATTTCGGAGTTGGCTGGGATCGGCAAGCCGGAGTACTCGCCTTCGATCATTTCAAAAGGTTCGCCGCGGATGCCGCCGATAAATTCGTATTCCGGCACGCCGTAGGGCACTTCGATGCTACCGGCCAAGAAGGTCAACGGGTCATGGCCGAAGGACATCGCGATTTTGAAGGGCGCGCCGCTGGCCTGATATTTTTCCCGTTGAATGCGCCCATGCTTGCCGGGAGAAATGTAAAATCCGACCTTGTCCTTGTCATGAATCATGACGCGGTAGGTGCCGTAGTTGACCCATCCCTCGTCCGGATCGCGGGTGATATCAACGCTGCCGGTGCCGATGTAGCGGCCGCCGTCTTTGTCATGCCACTTGGGCGTCGGGAACTTGAACATGTCGATCTCGCCGTCGCGATAGACATTGTCGAACAGCCCGCTCTTCTTGACGAATTTGGGCGGGATCGGTTTGACCTTCTTGTAGTTCTCTTTCCAGATCTTGACGAAATCCATCTTGGTATCGCCGGCCGGCAGGCCTAGGGTCAGGGCGAGACGTTTGCGCGACGACAACGAATTGGATAGCACCCGATAACCCTTGGGATAGCCTATGATGTCTTCGAACAGGACAGCAGGTCCATCTTCTTTATGCGCGACGATTTCAGTAATCGCGCCGATTTCTAGATTCCAATCGCAACCCTTGAGGGTCTTGAGTTCACCCATTTCATCGGCGATCTGAATCCAGTCTCGCAGATCCTGATATTCCATTATTTCCTCCTAATTAAATTCGACACCGAAGCATTAACTTGGCCGAAGCCAACTTGCGACGACCTTAGCTAAATTCCCCCGTCGATTCAAGACGCCGCTGTCCACTGCCGCGGCGAAATTTAATTGAAAACAATGACTTATCATGTTACCCCAAGACTGTGCCGGAAAAATTAAAAAGCTTGGGCGAATTGGCGGCGATCGCGGCGGCGGCGCGCGCCAAAGGTCAAACGGTGGTTTTCACCAACGGCTGCTTCGATCTGCTGCACCGCGGCCATGTGCACACCCTGCGCCAAGCCAAAGCCGCCGGCGATTTGCTCATCGTCGCGCTCAACAGTGATCGATCGGTTAAATCAATCAAGTCGGCGCAACGACCGATTTTACCGGAAACCGACCGTGTGGAGTTGATCGCCGCCATGGAGATGGTAGACTACGTCATCCTTTTTGACGACCCAGATCCGTACCAGCTGATCGCGGCGATCAAGCCGCAAGTTTTGGCCAAAGGCGGCGATTGGAGCAGCGATAAAATTATCGGTGCCGATATCGTCGAAGCGGCCGGCGGCCGCGTCGCGCTGATACCGTACTTAAAAGGATTTTCGACAACCGAGATAATTGAAAGGATAAGAAATTTAGATGGCTAGAATTTGTAAAATTTGCGGCAAAGGCCGCTCGGTCGGAATGAACGTCAGTCACGCCAACAACAAGACCAAACGCTCGTGGGGGGCGAACCTAAAAACCGTTCGGGGTAAGTTCGGCGACCAAGTCAAACGCTTGCTGGTATGCACCGATTGCATCCATTCGGGCCGCGTCCAGAAGGTCGCCTAGCGACTCGTCTTCAGTGCAACTCCTCCTTGACCGTGCCATCGGACTCGATATCACTGCCGGCCCGGCCACGCCCGCGCACCGCTTTGTAAACACCTTTTACTTTTGAAATATTCAGGAGCACTTCCTTCAAGTGTTCCGAACTCTTGATCATCACCTCGAAGGTGTTGACCGCCCGCTGGCTAGTGAATGTCCTGACCTGGGCGCGGGCGATATTGGCATCGGCGCTGGTGATTGCCGTACTGATCGCCGCCAGCAAGCCGGGTTGATCGACGCAGGTCACTTCGATCTTGACTGGCCGCGGCGGCTGTCCGCTTTCCTCCCAGGCGACTTCGATCTTGCGATGAGGATCGCTTTCCAACACAGTCGTGCAACCGACGGTATGGATCGTCACACCCCGCCCACGGGTAATAAATCCGACGATATGTTCGCCGGGCAACGGATGACAACAAAGCGCGAATCGCACCAGTACGTCGTCGACGCCTTTGACGCGAATCCCCAGGCTACGCTTTTGCTTGGATACGAGCTTGAACAACGACTCCAGCGCGCCGCCGGCCTTTTTGCTGCCGCTGTCCAGTTTATCAGGCGGCACCAGTTTGACGATGGCGTGGCGCGTGGTGATCCGGCCATATCCGATGGACGATAGCAACGCTTCTTCATCCTTCAAGCCGAGCTCATGGCTCAACCAGTCGATCTTGCCTTCCCGTTTGAGCTGCGCGTAGTCCAACCGATAGCGATGCAGGTCGCTATCGAAGATCTCACGTCCCAGCACCACGCTGCGTTCGTACTGCTGGGTCTTGAGCCAATTACGGATTTTCGATTTCGCCCGCGGCGTCTTCACCCACTTGAGCCAATCGCGGCTCGGCACTTGCTGCGGTGTGGTGATGATTTCCACCGTGTCGCCGCTGCGGAGTATATATTTCAGCGATACCAGTTGGCCGTTGACGCGGGCACCGGAACAGCGGTTGCCGACCTCTGTGTGAATCCGGTAGGCAAAATCGACTACGGTGGAGCCGCGCAGAAAGTGTAATAGATCGCCCTTGGGCGTGAACACATACATGCCGGCAGCAAAGAGATCTTCTTTGAGACTATGGAGAAATTCCTGCGGGTCCTGCAGGTTCTCCTGCCACTCGAGCAATTGGCGCAGCCAGGAGAAGCGCTGGATATCGCTCACCTGGAACGCCTCGCCTTCCTTGTAGCGCCAATGCGCCGCGATGCCTTCCTCGGCGACCCGGTGCATCTCATGGGAGCGGATCTGGATCTCGATGCGCTCACCGTAGGGACCGATCACCGTGGTGTGGAGCGACTGATACATGTTGGGCTTGGGTAGAGCGATGTAATCTTTGAAGCGCGTCGGCACCGGTTTCCACTGCGCATGGACCACGCCCAAGGTTTCATAACATTCCCGCGGCGTGTCGACCAAAATACGAAAAGCGACCAGATCGTAAATCTGATCGTAAAGCAGATTCTGGCTCTCCATCTTTTGATAGATGCTGTAAAAATGCTTGGGCCGTCCGGTCACTTCAGCGTCGATCCCTTCGGCTTCCAGCTTCTTGCCGATGATCGAGATCACTTCTTCGATATACTTTTCCCGGTCGGTTTTTTTCTTGGCGACGTTACGTTTGAGCTGATAGTAAACTTCCGGGTGGAGATACTTGAGCGCCAGGTCTTCCAGCTCACTTTTAACCCAGGCGATGCCCAAGCGGTGCGACAGCGGCGCGTAAATATCCATGGTCTCCTGCGCCGTGAGAATTTGTTTGTCGGCCGGCATATGATCGAGCGTGCGCATGTTGTGCACCCGGTCGGCGAGCTTGATGAGAATCACCCGCACATCCTTGCCCATGGCGAGAATCATCTTGCGAAAATTTTCCGCCTGCTTCTCCTCATGGCTGGTATAATTGGTGCGGCTCAACTTGGTGACGCCGTCGACCAGCTCGGCGACCTCACGGCCGAACAAACTCTTGATCTCATCCAATGTCGTCAGAGTGTCTTCGACCGTGTCGTGGAGCAAAGCTCCGACGATGCTCGGCACGTCGAGCTTCAAATCGGCGATGATATCGGCAACCGCTATGGGGTGAATCAGATAAGGCTCGCCGGACAAACGTTTTTGACCGGTGTGGACTTTGGCCGAGAAATCGTGGGCTTTGCGGATGAGATCGATATCCGCGGTTGGAAAGTAAGCCTGGACCTTTTCAACCAGGTCGTGAAGTTTGATTTCTTTGCTCATGGCTGCTCGCGCCGCGCATGGCGCGAAGCGGTTCGACGCGCCACTCGGTTACCCTGGATACTTTAGCTCGTTCGGCTTCGACGATCCCGCTAAGCACGCGCACCGCCTGCTCAACATCGTGATTGACGACAAAGTAATCATAGTGGATTCTCTGCTGGATTTCACCTCTAGCATTGGCCAGGCGGCGCTGGATCACTTGGCGGTCCTCGGTGCCGCGCATAGACAAGCGGCGCGCTAATTCGGCCAGGGAGGGGGGTAACACGAACACCGCCACCGCCGCTGGGTAGGCAATTTTGATCTTTCGCGCCCCTTGGACATCGATATCGAGCAGAATGTCGCGGCCGGCCATAACCGCCCGGTCGATGGGCTTTCGTGGTGTGCCATAGCGATAGTCATGCACCTGAGCCCATTCGGCAAACTCACCGCGGTTTTTCAAAGCCTCGAATCGAGCCTCGCTCAGGAAACGATAGTCTCGTCCCGGCACCTCACCGCGGCGTCGCCCGCGCGTTGTACAGGACACCGACAGTTGGATATCCGGATAACTTTTCCGCAGACCGTTATAGAGGGTCGTCTTGCCGGCTCCCGATGGCGCCGAAAGAATAAATATGATCCCCTGCCGTTTAGCCAGTTGAGGTACGCGCTGTTTCATTCGATGTTCTGAGTTTGCTCACGAATTTTCTCGACCCGCTCCTTGCCTTGAAGTATGAGCTGGGTCACCGGCAAATAGGGTACCTTGGAGGTGATGGTGTTGAGTTCGCGATTGACCTCCTGGAGCATGAAGTCGACCTTTTTGCCCACTGGTTCACGTTCGCGCACGACTTTGGCCAACCCTACGACATGGGTTTTTAAACGAACCAACTCCTCGTTGATGTCACCTTTCGCTAGGGCGGTGGAAAGCTCCGGGCCATTTCGCTCCGCCCTCTCGCCATTCTGTCCGTCCGGCCAGCCGCCCTTGGACTGACGTGCGCCGATCTCAAGTGAACGCGCTTCCAACGCCCCGGCGATTTCCCGCAGATGGCCGATCTGTGACTCCATATCGGCGCGCAAATGCGTCCCCTCACGCTCGCGCGACTGTTCGAGCTTCTTGAGCGCCCCGTTGAGCGCCTTGAGCACCGCCTGGCGTTCGCCCTTGCTGTCGATCTCAACCTCGCGCACATGGAAGACATCGGGAATGTTGGAAACCAACGCAACATCGACTTCGCCGCCAAGTTTGTATTTCTTCTTGAGCTGCGCGACCCCGGAAAGGAATTGACCGATCAAAGCCTCATCCATCTCGAGCTTGCGCGATTGCCCTTTGGCGACATAGCGGTTGACGAACAAATCGATGCGGCCGCGGGAAATCTTTTCGCGTAGGAGCTTGCGGATTTCTTCCTCGAAAGACATATACTCCCGCGGCGTTCGCACTTGCAGGTCGAGGTGGCGGTGATTGACGCTACGAATCTGCACGGTGATTCGAGCGCCGTGAATATTCTGCGACGCCTCGCCATATCCAGTCATACTTTTCATAAGAGTTCCTCAATCTTCAGTTTAAGCTTTTTGAAGGGCACTGCCACGGTGCCGATCTCGTCACCGACAAACCCGGCGGCCATATTGGCAATCACCGCGGCGGCGTCAAAGTCGCCGCCGCAGGCCAGCACCAACCCGCACACCGCCACCACCGTATCGCCGGCGCCGGTCACCTCGAAAACCTCGCGCGGCGCGGTGGGAAAATGCCGCGGCTGGCAGCGCGGCCGAAACAAACTCATGCCCTCCGCACCGCGGGTAATCAGCACGCCCTGGGCGCGCCATTGGCGCAGTAATTTTGCCCCGGCGGCGAGCAACGTCCGGTCATCGCGAATGTCGATCGCCGCGGCATCTGCCGCTTCGATTTTATTGGGCGTAATCAGTGTCGGGTAACGATAGTGGGCAAAATTTTCCTTCTTGGGATCGACCACGTAGAGAATTTTCCGTTTACCAATGCGAGCGGCGAGCGCCGCCAATAGCTCAGCGTGCACCACCCCTTTCCCATAGTCCGAGATCAAGACGCCGTCGCAACGCGCGGCGCGATCGAGAATAAACTCGCGCAGCCGTTTCAACGTCGCAGCGTGAATCGGAGCGCGGCTCTCCCGGTCCAGCCGGACAATCTGTTGATGGTGCGGGCTGGCGATAATTCGGCTCTTCTGAATGGTTTGAAACTTGCGATCGGTCAAGACCCCAGCCGTCGAGGCGCCGATGTGCTCGCAGGATGCCGAGAATACGTTTACCGGCGTCGTCATTGCCAACAATGCCGCAGGCGGTTACCCGGCCGCCAAGTGAGCGAATGTTATGGACGACGTTCGCGGCGCCACCGAGACGCCGGTCCTCAGATACCACCCGCAGCACCGGCACCGGCGCTTCCGGAGACAATCGTTCGACATCGCCCAGAACAAAGCGGTCGAGCATCAGATCGCCCACCACCAACAAGTGCGCGCCTTTGAATCTTGCGAGAATCTCGAGAAGGTTGGTCATCGAAACAAAGTGGAAACTGCCGCTAATTTCCCGTCCCTAATAACTCGTAGTAATACGCTTCGTTCTGCGCCGCCATTTGCGCCAGTGTGAAGTGTTCGAGCGCCCGCTGCCGTCCCTGCAGTCCCATCCGTTGCGCCAGTGGCGGATCGTTAATCAGTCGGGCGACGGCGTCAGCGATCGCCTTGCCGTCGCGCGGTGCGACTAATATTCCCGTCTGTCCGTCCTGCACCGACTCCGCCAAACCGCCGACTCTGGTGGCAACAATCGGTTTGCCGGCAGCCATCGCTTCCAATGCCGCCACACCCAAGCCTTCGAACAAAGAAGGCATGACAAAAATATCGATATCCTGAAGAAAAACCTCAGGCTTGGAAACGAAGCCTAAGAACTCTACCCGTTCGGCGAGTCCAAGCGCGTGCGCTTTACTTTCCAAGGCTGTGCGTCGAGATCCGTCCCCGCCGATCAGCCAATGAAGCAGTACTCCTTGAGCTTGCAACCGCGCCGCCGCATCGATTAGGAACTCGATCCCCTTGCGCTCTTCCAGAACAGCGAGACACCCCAAGGTCACAACCCCGGTGTGAGAATTCTGCGGCAACGCCGCGGCGGCAAACCGGCTGGGGTCGATGCCGCTATGAATCAGCCGGATCTTGCGCCGCTCCACCCCGGCATCGACCAACAGCTCGACGATGGTTTGCGAGATCGCCACCACGCCATCGACACGGCGGTTATAAAGCCAGCGGGTGTAGCAATTTTTTCGCTCAGCATAATCCATCCGGCGGGTGACGAGGTACTGCGGGCTCCGGCCGCCGCGCGGCAACCACAACGAAAGCGCATGGGCTCTTTTGGTGTGGAGATGAACCACGTCGTAACCGGCGGCAGCGATCTGCCGCCGCAGCCTCGGGATCGCCCGTAGATCCAAATCGTTGCGAACCACCAATGGCAATCTGGCAACCGTTAACTTGCCAGCTTCAGCGAACAAGCGGCCTTCTGGATGAGTCAAGAGATCGTTACGATGCCCCTGCGCCGCTAGGTAAGAAAGCAGACCGAAGACTTGAGCCTCCCCGCCACCCCAGTTTCGTTCCGGATCGACGTGCAGAATCTTCAGCAGCTTGCGGCCATCACTGCCGCCGCTCGTCGTCACGTTTCTCCTTGATTTCAAGTTCCCACAATTTAGCATACTTCAAGAATACGTAAACCGCCGCCGTCAGCGCCACATAGAAACCAGCGAACCCTTCCATGAACCCGCGCTTCAAAATGTACAAACGAAAAAACCGCACCGCAGGCCGCAGCAAAGCATCGCTCAGCCGCCACCGGCCGCCGGATTTTCTCAGCTCCGCCGACGAGATCGAGGTAAAACGATTGATTCTTTGAATATGGTCATCGATGCTGCGATAGGAGAAGTGATGCAACGGCTGTCGCAGCCGGCGCACCTTGCCATCAACGATGATTTTCTCATGGGGATCGAGCCCACCCCAGGTCGCCCGGTCGCGGCGGAACAAGCGCACGTCATAATCCGGATACCAGCCGCCGCGCCACCACCAGCGGTCAAGATAGCGCACTAAGCGAGGAATCGCATAACCCGAATAATCGCCGTTATCCTGGATCAAGCTCTCGGCAATCTCCTTTTGCAGCTCGTCGGTCACCCGTTCATCGGAGTCAACCAATAACACCCAATCCATGGTCGCCAAGGAATGGGCGTAGGCCTTTTGATCTCTGTAGCCGGCCCATTTTCGCTGAACAAATCGTTGGGTATAGCGCTGGCAGATCTGCGGCGTACGATCGCTACTGAACGCATCGACGACGACAATCTCATCGCACCAAACGAGACTCTTTAGACAATCCTCGATCCGCTCTTCTTCGTTGAAGCAAACCACAATTGCCGAAGTGGTAAAGGCTGGTGATCGGGCCATGAGACTCAGGCTTTGCCTCAAACTCTCTTCATTATGGCTGCCAGGTTTGCTATAAATGGCCCAGGAGTATCGCAGTGATAAACTTGGAGAGTGTTTACAAACTGCCCGGCATGCTGACTGCGCATGAGGTCGATTGCCTGTATCGACTAGGCCAATTCAACGACCAGAAAGGTGTCATCGTCGAAATCGGCAGCTGGAAAGGCAAATCCACCGTCGCCCTTGCGCTTGGCGCCGCACAGGTCCATGCGGAAAAAATCTACGCAATCGATCCCCATCGGATAATGCCGGAAGAAGGGTATCTGGAAGACACGGAAGCGGAGTTCCTGGCGAACATAAAACAGGCGGGTGTCGAGAATCAGATTGTCCCGATGGTCATGACCTCGGAAGCGGCAGCGCAACATTGGGCTAAGCCGATTCGCCTACTTTGGATCGACGGCGACCACCGGTACGAACCGACCAAGCTCGACTTTTCATTGTGGGAGCCGCATTTAGTCGAAGGCGGAATTTTGGCGATGCACGATACGATTAGAAAAAATGGACCCAAGCGCGTGCTTTGGGAAAATGTCTTTCGGTCGGATCGTTTCCAAGAAATCACCATCGTCGACAACATCACCGCCGTTAGAAAGGTGAGAAAAGCGTCCTTCGAAGCCAAATGTCTCAAAGCGCTAACCCTTTCAACACGGGCGGCATATATCGCCGCACGCAAAATCGGCGTCCCAAAAGCCAAAGAGATCGGCAGGACGCTTCTGAGCAGAGTCACGGCTCAAACCTGGACGCGACTGCTGGTTTTGGTTTTCTCAGCGAGCATGGCGCGATAATGAAAATATCGTCCCTTAGCACGATATTTGTTTCGGACATCACCAATCATCGAATACCAAGCCAATGTCCAAACAGAACGCATCAAGTTGGGTACGATTGATGCCAAAGACTGCTTTTTATATATAAGCCGGCTCCTCCCTTGTTGTTCGTGGCGATCGCGAAAAAACTCCTCCGTCAACCTGCTCCAGTCAACGATGTGATAGACCGCGGCACGGTGCTCGTAACCGATCCGCCCCCCGGCTTTGAGGACACGCTTGGCGAACTCAACGTCCTCGGATATACCCGACCTGCCAGGACCAAGTTCCTCATTGAATACACCGATTTTCGAAAACAATTGCCGGCGCACCGCCATATTGGCGCCGGTGAGAGTTTTAATCTCTTTAAGGCCCGATGGATATTTAACAAAATTTATTGTTCTGAACTTCCTCTGAGCACGGACGAAATTTTCATCATGTTCGATCTCCGGCGGCACAAGGATCGGGCCCTGCATGACATCGAAGGTTTCGTGTTTGAAGAAATAGGCCGCCACATTCAACCATTCGGGAGTGACGACGACATCATCGTCAAAGAAAGCGATAATCTCGCCTCGCGCCAATTTGATGGCCGCATTCTGGGCGCGACACTTGCCTGCGAGAGGCTCTTCGACCGTGCGAAACTCGGCGCGTCCGGAGCTGCGGAAAACCTCGACGACCTGCTCGATTTTTTTCGAGATTTCGTCGTTTCGCGAGTTATCCGCCACAATCACTTCGTATTCGACACCCGCCGTATCAAAATGCTCACGAATTGAGCTCAGCAAACCGCGAAGCAATTCCCAACGGTCATAAGTAGCGATGACAATGCTAAAATCCATAGTCCGGCTCTGTTTCAGACGCCCCATCGTAATCGATAGAATCGATACTTTAGCGACCATGGACAGAGGCGGGAGGCTTCGTCAATGGCGGATTGGGCTTCTAATTGTCGGCCTTTCTTCCAAAGACCCTTCGCGAGGCGGTAATACCGGTAGGCCAGGCGTGACGCTACGCGTTGTTGGCCCAAAGTCGTTTCCGCTTGCGGATTGTCAGCAAGGAGTTTTCTTATGACACTAATATTCTCCGACAACCTCAGCTCCTGATTACCGCTCGTGTTACCGGAATGTCTTCGGTAATAAAAGACCACCTCGTCGAGGTAGGCCACCGGATATCGATGAAAGATTCTAAACGTCAAGTCCAAGTCCATGGATATTCTGAGGTTCTCGTCATGTCCTCCTAAATCGTCGTAACATGCTTTAGAAATCAAAGATGCCTGGAGCCGCACGAGACTTTTATCGAACAGGTCCGTGAGACTCACACCCTGCTTGGCCAACCGCCGGGATTTGTCTGACGGTATGATGGTTTCTCGGTTATGCGAGGGGCCGCCAAGATAGCCACCGTTGGCAAAGACCATCCCGCAATCTGGATGATTTTCGACATAACGATACAGAGTTGTCAGGTGATTCGGCGCACATAAATCGTCCGAGTCTTGGATCGAGATCCAGCGGGCGCGAGCCAGCCTAACCCCGGCATTGCGCGCCGCAGATGGACCAGAATTGTCTTGATATAAATAGCGGATACGGTCTCGATAGGGTTCGAGACATTTCTCCGTGTGATCCGTCGACCCGTCATTGACAACGATAAGTTCAAAATCCTGAAATTCCTGTTGCAGAGCGCTATCGATGGTCGCAGGCAGTAGTTCCGCGCGATTATAAGTCGCGATAACCATCGAAACTTTAGGTGACGGGAGCATGCGACTGATAGTCTAAACCTGGCTATGACGATCCAGGTCTCTGACTCCACGAAGTTTGCCCATCAAGTAGCCACAACACTTCATGATCCGACCTTCGGTCTTATATGCTTTCTGAGATTTTCCGGCTATGCGATACAAACCATAGCGCAAGAAATTAGCCACCAAATTCGGCATCACCCGGAAAGCTATCGAATCGTGCCGATAAATGCTTCGGCTCAATCCCTTTCGATATTCGACCATTCTATTGTAGGATCGACCATACCGGTTGGGATTGAGTTCATGGTAAACGATGGCATCCGGCGTGTAACCAATTTTAAATCCAGCATTGCGGATACGGATTGAATATTCGGTATCTTCGCTAAACCCAGCCGCACCCGGTCCAAGCCGAGGGTCGAACAATCCCACCTTATCGAAGACCTGCCGAGTAAAGGACATATTTGTGCCGGTTAATCCACGGATTTCGTGAATATTTTTCCCATAATCGATGTAAGGGATATTGTATTCACGCAACCGTGATCGGTCGGCATGATTCCCGTCCGGATCTACCCCGGGTAGAATTCGGCCCTGAATCGCGTCAAAGCCCTGACCCTCATGCGCTTCCATATGCTTAACCAAGAGTTGAGAATCCACCACCACATCATCATCAACGATCAGCAAGATGTCGCCTTTCGCCGATGCGAGACCGCGATTCAGCGCGCTGGCTTTACCCTTACGCTCTTCCGTTAGCGCGTAAAACGGGACGCCGTGACTGACTTTTGAGCGCTCGGCGAGAACCTTCGCGGTGTCATCCACTGAGCCATTATCCACTACGATAACTTCGCCGTTAAACGCGACGGGCATCACCAACACGTCGATAGTCTTCAACAATCGCTGAAGGCTTCCGCTACGGTTACAGGTGGGGATAATCAGGCTGAAGGTCAGCACACTTTAGTCTCAATAACTCCGTACGGCCGGAACAAATCTGACGATTTGGCGAAGGACGCGATGGATTGCTCAGACCCCTGCGAACTGTGATCTATCGTGGCGCCCACGGGCAACCTGCCCTACTCTCAGCATCGCGCAACAGCCAACCAAGTACCAAACGCTGGATTTACGCTTTTTCTCCAATGACAACCACGCCAGGGGCAAAATCTATATTCAAGAGACGAAGCAAGCCCCGGTAACGCCAAGCCCGCAGCCTTTTTCGCAAACTCATGCGGCAAACGCGATAGCCCCAAACCCTAACAAATCCGGCGCTGGCCATCCATCCCGCTAAATGGCGAATACGGTACGGAGTAATATGTGTGCTGTCGGACCAGAATGACATCGGATGATAAACATTAGGGGTTGAAACGAAAAGTCGTCCATTTGGCACGAGCAGTCGATGCGCGTGACGGAGCAACTCCAATCCTAGTCCCGGCGGCATATGCTCTATGACTTCGAAACAGCTGATCGCGTCATACTCTCCTTGAATCGCCGCCAGATCATAGAAGTCGTGCTGATGGCTTCGATCAACATCCATACTCTTGTACTCCACCGAGAAGTGGGATTGTTTTTCAATGAAGGCCTTGAGAGCCCTATCATTAGCTCCGATATCAAGAACCCGCATATGGGGGCGCAAAAATTTTACCAAAGGATCTCGATAATCCGGCACAATCTTGATTTTCAAAATCGGCTCCGGGATCTGCTGCTCGACGAGATTTTTCGCTTGGTTGATCAGCGTCCAATCAATATCCATCCGCACCTGCTCCCTTTGAGACCGATCTGTTCAATCTCAAACATGCGGTTCGCCGGAGACTGGCGAAATTGCCTGACCCTTGACGATCCACGCAAACATGGACGCTTAAATCGTCCATCGGACTGCGACTATACCCAACTATCGTCATGCGCGTAGCCAAATTCAATCAAAAGATCGCCGGCTTCTTGAGCAAAGACACGTCGATCTTCGGCGTTCAACTTGCCACGCCAGGCTTCCTTGCGCCCACTGCTAACGACCATCGTCGAAACAATACTATCCTCAAGTTCAAAAAATCGCAGCGCTTGCCTCAATACCAGTTGAGAGTCCTGCACGACGTCTTCGTAGCGAATTTCCTGATAATCCATAGAGGATTCACGGGCGGCTTTTCTGCCGTCCATTATGAGCCTTTTCCACCTACGGGCAGCTGCCCGCACCGTCTTCGGCCCCCACGCTAACGATAAATTTGAAACCGCGACGTCCCGGCCGTCGCGAACGATATGGATGCACTTACTGTGCGGGAAAAGCTTTGGCAAAGTGTCTAGATAGGTCAGTAGGCCGGGAGTCTTATTTATCCAATTGGGCTTATTCATACGTGCGCAATGAATTGCGAAAAGCCGGTCAATGTACAGCCTTGCAGAGCTATAAACCTCTTCGGGTGGTACCCGCCCAATGCGCAATTGAGCTAACCAATCTTGGGTTTCCTTGACTAACTCTTCCAAACGGTAATGAATGCAATAACTTTCACCGAATGGAAATGACTCATAACTTTGCTTAATGCCATTTCCTTCTTCTGGAATGATGTTATAGCTAACCGCCTTCCGCTCATAGCTATTACAAGATCTTTGAAAGGACGAACGCACAAGGGGCTCGCATGCGACCCGGGCCATGCGCCGAGAGAGCGTATTGCCATAGTACCAGGAAGCCGACCGACATAGCACCAACAAGTTCCTTAAAAACCGCGTTTCATAGAGCGGTGCGATCAATGGATGTTGCCCCAAAAGATTAATCAGTAACGTGGTTCCCGATCTTGGAACCCCGACTATGAACCCGGGTTTCATTTCCTCTGATTCCTACACCGTCAGCTAAAATACTCTCGCCATCAGCAGCGCTCAAGAATCAAGGCAAGCAGTAAGAGTGTTGTCGGATTCCCGCGGTTGCGGAACGGAAGGTCTAAGGCGCAAAGGACCCGTGCTAAGAGTCTCGTAAGCCGTGTCGATCCGGGTAAGGCAGGGCTCGGGCGACAAACTGATATGCAAGTAAAGTTTTCCAAAGTCTTACCATAGCGAAATGAATCTCGTGCAGTGGCGCAACAAGTGGACTCTGCGTCCACGGGAGAACCAACTGCACTGGCAACGGCGTCGGCACGACGTCGACAACGCGACAAGCGGCCTTGAGTAACAACGCGTTGAAACTCGATAAAGTGTAAAAGCGCAGGTGGCTACGATCCAAAATGCCGCGATCTTGGTAATCGAATCTACCGAACAGCAGCATCATCCGAATCAATAAATTCGCAACGTTCGGAACAGAAACAATAACCTGGCCCTGCGCATTTAGTGAGCCCAGGGAACGGCGTAAGACCAGTTCGGGTTCACGCAAATGTTCTAAGACATCGGCGAAAATAATAAAATCGAACTCCGCCTGGAACGGGAAGTCAAAGGTTTCGAGATCGGCGAGATAAAACCTGGCATAATGCGGCTGGGCGCCCCTTGCCAAAAATTCGTCTTTTTCAACGCCGACAACGTAATGCCCCCGTTGCCTTAGGACAGCCCCCAAGTATCCATCTGCGGTTCCCACGTCCAAAATTCTTAGCGGGCGTCGCAAATCATCCAAAAATTTCAATATCCAGTAGTGACTGCTGTATTTGAAACATTTTAACCGGTAGGTAATTTCTTGGGTTTGTGCCTCGTCTCTCACTCCGCCCTCCGATATCGGGCGGGAAAACATTCGAATTGTTTCTGCACGATCCAAGAGGAGCGATGCAGTAGATACCGCAAAAGCACGCCCAGAATGCTCACACCGTAGACCACGCTGGCGCTAAAACTAGCACTCGAAGCTTCGGCAAAATAACGCGTCGGTACGGGCACCTCTTTGATGCGAAACCCCAGATGAACCGCTTGAACCAACATTTCCTGGTCGAAAACAAAGTTGTCCGAATTCAGCAGGAACGGCACTTCTTCCAAAACGCGCCGGGAGAAAGCCCGGTATCCGGTGTGATACTCGGCAAGCGTCTGATGGAGCACTTGGTTCTGAATACCGGTCAAGAAGCGATTACCGAGGTATTTCCACCAGGGCATTCCTTGTTTAACCACATCGCCGCCAAGCAAGCGCGAACCGAGGACTACATCGGCGTCACCCTTCTTGATCGGTGCGATCACATTGGGTAACAAGGACGGATCGTATTGATAGTCAGGATGAAGCATGACGACAATATCGGCGCCGGCCTTCAGGGCCTCGGTATAACAGGTCTTCTGGTTGCCGCCATAGCCAAAGTTGCGGGTGTGAACAAACACCTCCAAATTAAGTTCTTTGGCGATTTTTAACGTCTCATCCCGGCTACCATCGTCGACTAGAATCACTTGGTACACGTCATCTTTAGGAATGGCGTCGTAGGTAATGCGGAGAGTCTTGGCCGCATTGTAGGCCGGCATGACCACGATCACTTTCGGCATGTTCAGAGCAAGTGCCATGGCGTTTCAGATATCTAATTGCCTAGTAAAGCCGGGGCGCCAACCCCATGTCGCAACTTGACGGCGTCCAAGCGCTTCGACTCTCGGACCACCTGGTCGATGATCCGACGCCGTAACTGCCGGCTGGCGGAATCTCGATCTAGATAGGCTCGCAGCACGCGCAATTTTTGAACGTTGCGCAAATACCTGCCGAGAGTACGATTCAGTTGGACCAAATTCTTGATTCTTCGGCTTTCCGACACGGCGCGATACTGACGCACACCCTCCAGATCGAGCAAAAACAAGCCAATCCTCTCGCTCCCGGCCATTGGTGCCGCGAGAATGTTAGCGTCCTTCAGGTCGTTATGGTAGACGCCCTGACTGTGCAGCGCGTGAAACAGTGAGCCCAGGGTCGTCAAAAATGCACGGCGACTCCTGATCCCGTCGGGAGTCGACTGAGAACTCAGGGTTTCTCGCCACAGCGAGTCCACGGTAACGCCTCCTTGAATCTCCTCCGAAAGAAAAAAACTTCGGGTGACCGCGCCCCATATCCGTTCTTCGAAGGCAGCGATCGGTTTTGCCGTTGCGATGCCGTTACGGATTAAGATTGCCGCGCCGCGCAGTGACTTTACCCCCCCCGATAGGGTAAATATCGATACTAAACGATGGCGCAGCGAAAACGCATTGTAACGTTTGATATAAATACACCGCTTCGCGCCTCCAAGGTCGAGCACCACCCTCGCCACCTTGATCTTGCGTTGGTCTTTGATGACTTCACAGGCGGAAAGATCGAAAAGCCCATCGGGATTTTTTAACAGCGCCAGCACCGCGGGATCGGCATAGTTAGGTTCGAACCAAATCTTACATCCCGCGGAGCGATGTAACACAAAATTAGGATACACGGATGGCAGCCAGCCCATGACAAACGTCGTTGAGGATGGCTTCAAGGCGGTGGAAATAGCCATTCCACGAGTACTGTTCACCGAGCTGTCGTGCCGCATTGCGAAACTCCGGCTTCACACAGTGTTCGAGCATCCTGGATAGCCGGGCCTCGAGTTGCGTAGCATCGCCGGCATCTTCGACGATTCCTTGCCTCAAGCAGCCGGTCAATAAGGCGCCGGCACCAACCTCCCGGCTGACCACCACCGGCACACCGGAAGCCAGAGATTCGAGCACGACGTTGCCGAACGCCTCCTGCAATGCCGGCAAGGCAACCAGATCCGCCATCGCGTAATAGTTCTCGATGTCATCCTGGCGACCGACAAAGAGAATACGCTCTCCGGCGACCGACTTGGCCCAATTTTGGTAGTGGCCCATGCGCCCATCGTTCCCAGCAACCATCAAGTAGGCCTGGCTCAATGGTGGACGATGCCAAATCGCGATGAGACGGTCCAATCCCTTGCGCGAAAATCCGCTGCCGACAAACAAAACCAATTGCGCCTGGTTGGGAACTTTCCAGCGCGCGCGCAGGGTATCGCCGACCTTCGCGCGCCGAGACGGATGAAAACGCTGCTGGTCGACGCCATTGTAGAGGACCGTGATTTTGTCCTTATTGACCTGGTAGTTCGACTCGATATCGCACCTGACCTCATCGGACACCGCGATCACCTTCTTGAAATGGCCGTCGGAAAACTGTTTTTTCTCTATCCGCAAGAGACTTTGGTGATAGAGACTCAGGCCTTGCCACAGCCGCCGCCAACCCCCCCGCTGTTGCCCCATTCGCATCAGGAAGCCGCGATGAGTACCGCCGCCGCTGCGGAGGATATCCTGGGACAAAAGGCGCCCAAAGCTCACAACAACGTCGCATTGATGATTCTTGATAATCCTCGGCGCGAGGAGAGCGAAGCTCCACAAACGCAACGTTCGTCCCAATCGTACCACTGGAATAGTATGACCGATTGTGCCGCGCGGCGCCGCCACGCCATACTCACTGCAAAATAAGTGCACTTGATGGCCGAGATCGCGCAACCCCTCGGCAGTCTGATAGAGATCCCTTTCGGTGCCGCCATTGAGATCAAGCCGTTTATGCACAAGTGCAATTTTCAAACTTGAGTTTTCCTGGCTTTAACGACGATATTGTCCGACAACAAAAGCGCAGGATGAAAAAGGTAGGATAGGATCTGCCAATTGTAGCGCCGCTGCACAGTGTCTTTCTCGGCCCGAATCACCGTGATGAAACTAAAAAGCCACATGAATGGCCAAAATATTATCATAAAAAGCCGCGTGGCAAATTTTACCCGAGTTTTGGCAAGTCCAGCAACTTCGAACCCATAATGAAACAGCAGATAGTAGAGCTCGTAGAAATGTAACAAGTAGATATTCGGAGCTTGACCCGGTTTGCTCGAATAGTGCGCCGGTCGAACCCGGCCGCGCAAAAAACCGGTGAACAAAAAACGCACTCGCGACATCAGATTAAGCACGTTGGGCGTGCTGATGAGCACTACCCCGCCCGGAGTGAGGACCCTGGCCAGTTCGCGAATCAGTTGGGGCTGGTTTTCGATATGCTCTATCACTTCGACCAAATCTACCGCGTCAAAACTTGCCGTGCGAAACGGCAAGAACGCATTGAGATCAACCCCAGCGACTCGCTCGATTCCTGGCGTCATTGCCGGCGGCGGAGAATATTCGGTGGCAATTACTTTATAGCCAAGCCGAGCCAACATTTCGGCGGTGTCACCGCCACCGCAGCTCAAATCCAACATTCTCTTTCCAACCGGGTCCTCCGCAGACCACGCTGAAGATACTGCGTCAAGAATAGCGTTGTTAGGCATTTTCCAGCTGCTCAACTCCCTTCTCTCAGGAGCGATGTAAAGTTACTTTCTAATTCTCCTATGGTAGTCCGTAGTTCGATGATCGTTCAGCCCTGGGCACGATATTTAGCCGTTTCGCGCGCTAGTCGTGTCCGGAGCCCAGCACATCAGCTTTCGGAAACTTCCGTTCGGATCTATGCCATCACATTGGTTACGGCGCTGACGAGTGCGCGCCTCAAGCCAACGGGCGAACCGACCATCTCGCTTCGTCAACTTCACCACGCCGAGATAGGAGTGTAAGAAACGCAGGCGATCTTGCAGGGTAATATGCGCCAACGGCAATCGGTTGAGCTGCACCAAGTTGCGCTTCCTTAACTTACCGGTCAGCCATGGCGGATAGAGCCGCGTGCGATCGTTATCCATGAGGTAGAAATCCGGAGAACCTGCACTCCAATTCGAAATGAATATATTCGTCGCTACCAGATCGCCATGCACGAAACCCAGGTCGTGGAAACGCCGCACCATCTGGCCGAGTCGCACCAGAGCGCCGCGTTTCATTTTGACCTGAGCGCAATTATCAAGGGAATAAGTCAATCCGGACAAGAAAACTGGCGCGGGCTGACCGTCGATTTTTTCTGTCAGCACGAGGGAGCGCTCAGCTGAGCTCCAACCACGCCTTTCGCCAAACAGGACGGTGAGCGGCACAGAGAATCCGGCGGCATTGAGCGCCAAGCCCTGTTGCCAGAACCGGCGCGCCTTTGTTGGGCGCAACAGATCTTTAACCTTCGTCGCGCCAGGGCGGCGATGAAAAATTTTCAAGAAATAATGACTCTGGTCGGTATCCGGCGGCCAAGTGAACGGCAGAGTTTGCGGATGTTTGGAATATGGCTGGCGCTCGACGATGGCGGCGAGACTCTCTAGCATCTGAACGTCTCCTGCGTCCCTCAACATCCAGAAGTCCCATCTACCGGCCCTGAGGGCTCTGTAGTCAACCGCACTCGGCATGTCGTACTACATCCGTCATTGACCGCCGTTGAAAACTAAATTAAGCTTGCCGCTATGTTCAATCCGTTCCAATCGACCGCATACACTGCCGGCCAATTTGGCAGTGCTTGCGATAGCATGGGCTGCAAGGGGCCTCGCCTTTGATCGCCAAGCTGGCGAAACCGTAGGGCCCAGTTCTCAACGGCTCGGTTGCCCCCCATAACGAGATCACCGGGACACTCAGCGCCGCGGCGATATGCATCAGCCCGGTGTCGGGTCCGACCGCCACTTTTGCCCTGGCGATGATCCCGATCGCCTCGCGTAACGAGGTGCTACCGGCCAGATTGACGACACCCGGCTCGCACAACGCTAAAGACTGCTCCGCTAACTGCCGGTCATTGGCACCGCCAAGCAAAACCACTCCAAGCCGGTGGTCGCGCCGCAGCAGATTGGCGCAAGCGGCGATTTGATCGGCGAACCAATTTTTGCTCTCCCAACGAGTGCCGACAAACAAAACCGCGAATGGCGATTCGGTGCCTTGGAGATGGCCATCAACCGCATGTCTTTCGGCCTCAGTCAATGCGAAATCCCAGCGCAGTGGCGTGAGCGGTAGCCCAAGAAATGCGGTGAACTTGAGGTAATGATCGAGCTTGGCGATGTTATTGCCGCAGGGTTCGATGAACAAATTATTGAACAGCCAATTGCCCTCCTTGGCATCAGTACGGTGAAATCCCAAGCGGTGCGGCGCACCACTGAAGCGGCTGATGACACCGCTCTTAAGATGGCGCTGCAAGTCCAGCACCAGATCGAAATTGTGGCCGGCGAATTTGTTTGAGAAAAGCGCCGAAGCTCTTCCACCAGCGGCGCCGGTCGAACAGGATCACTGCGTCGATCGCCGAATTGCCTTCAAGCAGCGGCGCCGCCGCCGGTTCCACCGACCAGGCAATAAACGCCTTGGGGTAACCGGCGCGCAGCAACCCGGCTAGCGGCAAGGCGCGGGTCACGTCGCCGATCGAGCCATGCAGGACCAGCAGGATACGCTGGGCATCGATCTTAGGCGGAGGCATTGTAATACTCTAGAAAGCCGTACCAGGCCGCTGGCGAGAAGTATTGCCGTTGCGGATCGAGTTTGCCAATCGATCTTAACAAGCGATGCGAGATTATTCTGGACCAGCGGCGCGGGCAGTTGCCCCAAGACCAGAATCGCCTGATCGAAATCGATGACATGACTCTCCACTCCCGCGGTGGTCGAACGGACCAAAATATTTTTGAGGTTGAGATCGCGATGATACACTCCCTCGCGATGCATCCGACGAATCGACGCCGCAACCGCCTTCAAGACGGCCTCAATGCCGACGCTTTGGCAGAATCCGCTCTGCAGCGCAGCCCAAAGATCATGGGCGCCTTCCAGTTGCCGGGTCACCAACCAGCCGCGGTAAAACGGCCCGGCGATTTTTCCGACACAAGCGGCATAGACCTCCACCGTCGGGAAACCTCTGCGGCGCAACTCTTCGGTAATAGTCAGCTCGCGAAATGGCCTGGGTGGCCAGGAAAAAAACCACTTGCCGGTAATCGAGCGCAAAATCCCGCCATGACGATAGCGCCGGAACAATGCAGTGGTGCCGTCGGCCAGTTGCACAGAGCGCATGTCGCCGCGCCCATAAAAGCCCGCCGCCGTGCCGTAACTCTCGATATCCAAGCAAGTAGAAAACATAATTTCCCGTTGGCGATCGGCCCTGACCGCCAAGCGGTTGCCCTGCGGGTCGGTCAACTTTTGAAAACCTTCAGGTATCGCGCCCCAGATCATATTGTCGGAAAACATACCGGCGGGAACAGTCTAGCCTGGAGTATTCATGCTATCTGGAAAGTGCCGACAGAGTGTCGATCGAGGTGGAACCCTGTAGGCGCGAAGGCATCGGCGCCAAATGTTTCATCGTCGTGATCGGCACTCGGCAAGCGGCTTGACCTATTCACAGGCGGTTTCACAGCAGATCGCCCCATTGTCTCATCAAGGCAGCCCGCTTTGCCTTAGCTCCGGTAGGGTTTCGGCTCGATCGCGGCTGCACCACGAATAATCCAGGCTAGCAGATGTTAACCTGGCGATGGAAGTAAATTTAAGCGGTGAGAAATTCCGGCAGAAAGCGCTCGTGATTTCCCGCTGGCCTGGCCAGCGAGAAGTTTTTCCACGGCCGCTAAAACCGTTTGAGCTCGAATCTGGCGAATGCAATTCTCGTGCACCAACGGACACCTTCTGCCGCCATGGGACGTACAGGGACGGCAGCCGAGCTGTTTCTGAATAACGATGGCATTGCCGCTGTAAGGATAGAACCCCAGGTCTGGCGTGGTCGCACAGAATAGCGCCACCGTCGGCACCTTGCGTGCCACGGCGATATGCATCGGGCCGCTGTCGTTGGTGACAAAAACCTGGCAGCGCCCGATGGCGGCGGGTAGCTCGCGCAAACTGAACTTGCCGGCAAGGTCGAGCGCCGCGCCGCCGCTGCGCTCTAACAATCGCTTGACCCCATCGGCATCTTCCGGGGCGCCGAAAAGTAAAACCTGACAATCGAGCTTTGCCTTTACTAGTCCAATGAACTCGGCGAACCCTTCCAGCCACCAGCGCTTGGTCGGCCAGATCGAGCCGGAATTTACGCCGATGGCCGGTTTGCCGTCAACGACACCGAGTTGCCGCAGTTTATCGGCGACGGCATCGTCGATTTGCCGGCGCGGCGGCAGCTCGAGCTCCCGAGCACAATCTTGCACACGCACCCCCAGGGGCTGCAAAACCGATAAGTTCCGCTCGACATCATGACGGGCGGGATCGCGCTCGGCGCAATGATGAAAGAAAAACCAACCCTTGCTCTGGCGAAAGCCGATTCGTTGCGGAATGTTCGCTCGATAGAGCATGAAAGCGCTGCGCGCCGACTTATGCGGCGTCAGGGCTACGGTAAACCGTTGCTGCCGCAGTAATGCCGCTTGCGCGGTCAAACCGCGCCAGCCGCGATGCGTTCTTTTCTTATCGTCGACGAGGATCTCATCGATCGCCGGATGATCCTGCAAGAGTTCTCGACCGAGCGGGGTGCACATCAGCGACAGTTTTCTGACCGGAAATCTGCTCCTGATTTCGGCGATCAAGGGCAACGTCAACACCAAGTCGCCGAGAAAGCTCGTCTGCAAAACCAGCACATTGTCCCAATTCACTGCGAGCATTTTTTAGACCGGCACCGCCTCGTCGATCAACATCACCGGAATATCGTCTTTGATCGCGTACATCAGCCGGCAGGACTGACAAACCAGCCCGTCGCCTTGATCATTGAGATGGATGTCCCCTTTGCATTTGGGACAGGCGAGAATGTCGAGCAGATCTTTACTGATTGCCATGGATACAGCCTCCAATTTAGCTTGCATTCACACTCGAATGAACCTGAGCCTAGCGCAGATACGGCGTGTAGGCATCCCAGCCGCGCCGGTAAGTGCGCTGGCTTTGAGTGACATCGCGATTGACGAAGAAACGGTTATACATCGGATGGCGCAGCGATCGCACTTCATGTTCTAGAGAGAACTTGGCACTGCCGTCGACGGGGTCGACGATATTTTTAAAGCGAAATTGGTGGTTACGCACATCTTCCGATATCCCGCCGCGGCTTTGCAAAAACCCATAGGGACTGGAAAAATTCGCCACATAAATGGCGATATGGTGACCGTCGTAGGCTCTGAGTGGCCGGTCGGTTTCGCGGAACAACAGCGACTGATGCCGGCCGATCTTCACCCTGCCAAATTCACCCTGGCCGTCCGACTCGACCACGGTCGGCGCGCCCAATGCCGTTTGGTAGAAGCGCAAGATTCCCGCCATGGCGCCGCGCGGCACTGCGAACTCAACATAAGGCATGCCCGAGGCCATATCGCCGAACTCCGCTTGACTGGCGTGGCAACGGTAGCGATTGCCCCAGGGACAAGTAACGATCATGTGATCGCCGTCTTGTCGATAAGCGAACTGGGTTCCCTTGAGCCCATCGGCGACCGCTTCCAAACGCTTCGCCAAACCTTCCAAGTGCGGCACCACCAGGCCGATATAACCATCGATCACCTGCGGACTGCGCGTCGGCAGGTGAAACTGCTGCTCGCCGATGTTGGCCCACATGTTGTTGAGGCCGACGTTGAGATACGGATCGCGGGTGCAACCCAAGCCCACGACATAGAATAACGTCGCCAGGCTCTGATCGGGGATCTGCACGTTGACATGTTCAAGTGAAACGATATTGCCGATGTCCTCTTCGCTATAGTCGCCCATGGTTTACCTCCCCAGTGAATGAATCCACTGCCATTCTTGTTTCAGTCCCTCTGCCAAACCGACCTGCGGCCGATAGTTCAATTTCTCGCGCGCTTGGTCCAACTGCGCGCTGGTATGGCGGACATCGCCGCGCTGGCGGTCGAAGCGCTGGAGCTTGGCCTTGATCCCGGCGATCTTTTCCGCCACGGCGATGGCCGTGAGCAAGCTCACTTGCGAGCCGCCGCCGAGATTGAACACTTCTCCCTGGGCGGCATAGTGCGCTGCGTCGAACAGTCCGTCGACGATGTCCGAACAAAACGTAAAATCGCGGGTCTGCTCGCCATCGTCGTAGAGCGGCACGTCATCGCCGTTCAATAGCGCGCGCATGAAAATATGAAAAAACATATCGGGCCGCTGGCGTGGTCCGTAAACCGTAAAGAAGCGCAGTGCCACGGTGGGAACGCCGTAGGCTTTGCAGTAAAGATGGCAAAGATGCTCGGCGGCCAACTTGGTGGCGCCGTAGGGTGACACCGGCCGCGTTAAACCATCTTCGCGCATTGGCAAATCGGTGGTATCGCCATAGACCGATGAGGTCGAGGCGTACACGAATTTGCCGAGGTTGAGATCCTTGGCTGCTTCGAGCAGCAGCTGCGTGGCGCTGATATTGTTCTCCGTGTAGCGCGAAAACTCGCTGCCCCAGCTCGAGCGCACGCCAGGCTGGCCGGCGAGATGAAACACATAGCCGACGTCGCGCAGTAAAGCTTTGAGATCGGTCCGCGTGAGATCCTCGTTGACGAAGGTAAATTTCGCGTGGTCGCGGAAGGCGGCCAGATTGTTCTCTTTAAAATGGCGTGGATAGTTGTCGAGAAAGTTATCGACACCGACCACGTCGTGGCCAGCGCCGAGCAGCTTTTCAACTAGATGGGAACCGATAAATCCGGCAGCACCGGTAACGACAGACTTCATAGATCAGTATACTCAATCGGCGCCTGAGGGCGCGCCAAGATCCAGTCGGCGGCTAATTTTAGGTTGTCAAAAACCGTTATTTGAGAAACATCGTCGACCAGCAGCTGCTCCCCGTTGCTGCGCACTAAGACAGGGGTCGCCCCCACCCGCAGGGCGAGCTCGCGATCGATATTCTGATCGCCCACCATATAGGATCGCTTTGGCGCCAAGGCCAGATCGTTGGCTGCACGATGGATCATCCCTGGCTTGGGTTTACGGCAATCGCAGGCCAGCCGATAGCCGTCGATGCCCTCGCTCGGATGATGCGGGCAATAATAGATCGCGTCCAACAGCGCTCCCTGCTGCGCCAGTTTGTCTAGAAGAAGCCGATGAATTTGCATTAACCCCGCTTCGCTGAGCCAGCCGCGCGCCACCGCGGACTGGTTGGTCACCACCACCGTCTTAAAACCGCCGTCGCGCAAGGCGCGGATCGCCGCCGGTACGCCATCTAACAGTTCGATCTGATCCGGACGGCAAAGATAGCCCACTTCACGAATTAACGTGCCGTCGCGGTCGAGAAATACCGCCGGTTGGAGTTTCGCCGGTGTCATGGTTCGCGGCAACGCGCTTGACGAATCCTGGCGGCCAGCGCCGACACCAGTTTATCGCCGCCGGCGACCTCCATACCAACCCTGAGCGCCAGCAGTTTATCGCGCGCGAAGGGAAATCCAATCAATTTGAGAATATCTTTCTCGGTGGTAACGATCAAATCGACCAACCGTGCCATCCTGCTAATCTCCTGCCAGTCCTTGGCGCTGTAAACATGGTGATCCGGAAACTCCAAGGTATGGACGATTTGCCCTTCCCACTCATGGATCGACTGGTAAAAGTTTTGAGGATTGGCGATCCCTGCAACCGTCAGGATCTTGCTATGATGCAGCACGGTCAACGGATAGCGCTTCCAGCGGCGGGCATCGTAGGTGATCAGATCCAAGGGTTGCAACGCACCGGTAAAAACCGCGCTGGAACGGTCACTCGGCAAGTAACGGCGCCAATGCGCCTCCGCCCCGGTGACCAGCCAAAAATCGCCACGTTGCAAGTTGCGCTGCGGCTCGCGAAACGGACCCGCCGGCAGCACGGCACCGGAACAGTCGTTGCCAAGCAGCACTAGATCGACATCGCGTTTGATATGACGATGCTGGAAGCCATCGTCGAGGATAAACGCATCTATATTATTTTCGTGGCGCAACAATTCATGCGCCGATTGCACGCGGTCCTTGCCGACACCCACGGTCTGCTTGTAGAGCCGCGCCATCATCAACGGTTCGTCGCCAGCCTGCGCCAGCTCCTCCTCGTTCTCCGCCATGTCACCGCTCAGTTTGCACGGTTGCAAGATCACCGGCTGAGTTTCCTTGCGCCGGTATCCCCGGCTCAGGATCGCCACTTTTAGGCCCTGGCGGCGCAACTCACCGGCGAGCCAAAGACATGTCGGCGTCTTGCCAGTGCCGCCGACCGTCAAGTTGCCGATGCTGATCACCGGCCTGGGCAAGCGAACCGACTTGATCCATCCCCGAGTAAACAAGGCATTGCGCAGTTGCGCGACCACGGAATAGCCCATCGACGCCGGCCATAATAGGCTTCCCAGCAGCTTGCCAGCGAAACCACTCCGCTCCCACACCCCTCGCACCGTTAAACTAGCCATAGCACGCTAAATCGAGTGCTCCATTTATCCTATCCAACTGGCGCCGCGGAAACTAGCGAATCTGACAAATAGCGCGCCGCCAAGGTGTAGTTACGTTGAACCGCGGCGTCACCATTGGCCGAAGCCGCCAGGGCAAGGCGGCCCATGCCGATGCGCTTGGCATCGTCCAATAACAAGTTCGCCAACGTGGCTGACAAGGCATGACCGTTGGCGACTTCGACGGCGGCACCTTGGGCTTTGAACTCCTCGGCAACGGCCTGCATATTGGTCATGTAGGGACCGAAAAGTATCGCTTTGCCAGACCGCGCCGGTTCGAGAATATTATGGCCGCCGACATCGACCAAACTGCCGCCGACAAAAGCGACATCGCCCACAGCAAAAAATTCACTGAGCTCGCCGACCGTATCGAGAAGCAAAATGTCCTTTTCAAATAACCGATCATCCGCGGCGACACTCCGGCGGCACCAGCTAAAGCCGCTACCCCGCAAGAGCGCCTCAACTTCGGCAAACCGCTCGGGATGGCGCGGTGCTAAGACCATCGACAGCTCGGGAAAGCGTGGCCGCAGCGCGGCGAAACTCGCTAGCAGCACCTGCTCTTCGCCCGCATGGGTGCTGCCGGCGATCAGAAGTTTTTTGCCATGCCGCGGCACATCGGTGAATCGCGACGACTGCGGCGCCGCTCCGGCCCATTTGAGACTACCGACCACCGACACTTTATTGGCATCGGCGCCAAGTCTAACGATCCGCGCCGCGTCTTCGCGGGTCTGCATGCCAATGGCGGCGAACCGCCGCAGCACTTGGCGAAAAAAACCGCCGAATCTTTCGTAGCGAGGAAAGGACCGTGCCGACAAGCGGCCGCTTACTAGAACCGTCGGGATGCCGCGGCGAAAGCATTCGCTCATCAAGTTGGGCCAGATCTCGGTCTCGACAAAAAGCATCAATGACGGGTTCCACTGGGTCAAGGCACGCCTGACAGTCCACCAAAAATCCAAGGGTAAATAAATAACCGCATCGACTCCGGCAAACTTCTGCGCGGTTTCATTACCGGTGGCGGTGAACGTCGAGAGCACTATGCGCTGCTCGGGATGGCGATTTTTCAACTCGTGCACCAGGGCGTCGACCGAACCCACTTCGCCTACCGACGAGGCATGAATCCACACCGGCCTGGACGCCGCTATGGCCCGCACCTGAGCTTGCGGAAAATAACCCAAGCGCTGTGCCAGTCCCGCGCTGAATCGTTTGCCGATAAATTGCAATAATGGCGTGAACGGCAAGGTTAGCAAAAACACCAGGGTGAGAAGGATATTATAGCCAAGAAGCCACATCAGTCAGCCGGCTTCCTAGTGCACCAATTCGATTTCGTTCACTTGGCGATTTTCGAGTAATTGCAGCGAGTACAGCCGGCTGTACTCGCGATCCTGCGCCAACAGCTCGTCATGGGTGCCTTCTTCAGCGATGGCGCCGTCGACCATGACGACGATCCGGTCGGCCTTGCGAATCGTCGACAACCGGTGCGCGATCACGATGGTCGTTCGCGTGCTCATCAAAGTTTCCAGCGCTTCCTGAACCGAACGTTCGGAATCGGCATCCAGCGATGAAGTCGCTTCGTCAAGGATTAGGATCGGCGCATCTTTCAATAACGCCCGCGCGATCGCGATGCGTTGGCGCTGGCCGCCGGAGAGCTGCAAGCCCATTTCACCGATCTCCGAATCGTAACCGTTAGGCATGGCGGTGATGAACTCATGGGCATGGGCCGCCTTGGCCGCTGCGATGATCGCCGTCATATCGCGCTCGGGATCGCCGTAGGCGATATTGTTTCGGATGCTATCGTTGAACAAGAAAGTGTGCTGGGTGACGATGCCGATTTGCCCGCGCAGCGATTGCACCGTGAGCTCGCGAATATCCACGCCGTCGACCAGAATCCGGCCGGAGTTGACGTCGTAAAAGCGTGGAATCAAGTCGACCAGGGTGCTTTTACCGACGCCGCTCATGCCCACCAAGGCGACCATTTGGCCGGCGTCGACGGTGAGATCGATATTTTTGAGTACCGGAGTTTCGCCATAGGCGAAGCTGACATTTTGCAGATCGATTTTGCCCGCGAACGGTTTGGCAAGTCGGGCTCCCGGCTTGTCGCTAATCTCCGGTTTCTCGTCGAGTATTTCGAAGACTCGTTCGGCGCCCGCAAGTCCCTGATGGACCGCCGTGTAAGTGCGGCTCAGCCCTTTAAAAGGCGCATACATCAAAAACATCGCCGCCATGAAAGCAAAGAATTCGCCTTGCGTGCGCCCGCCGCCGATAACGCTCCACCCGCCGTACCAAACCACGCCGCCAATGCCGAACGAAGCCAACAGCTCCATCGACGGCGCAACGATCGACTTGATCCGGCTGGCGCGCAGTGAATCTTTGAAGAGCCGCCAGTTCTCCGCCATGAAGCGCCGGTCTTCGTAATCTTCCATGCCGAAAGCTTTGACAATGCGGTTGCCCTGAATGCTCTCTTGCAACAGCACGGTGAGCCTACCGGTGCTCACTTGCCCGCGCTTGGTAAATTTTTTGATGTTCCTGCTCAGTCGGATGATCGGCAGCACGGAAGCGGGAAATACGAAAAAGGCGATCGAAGCGAGCACCCAATCCTTGAGGAACGCGACCGTGACCAGAGCGATCAGCGACGTGGTATCTTTGAGAAACGACGCCAACGCATCAGTGATCGCGAAGCGCAGCAAGACGACGTCGCTGTTGACCCGGGAGATCAGCGTTCCGGTGGGATGGCGGTAGAAAAACGACAGCGACAGCGATTGGAAGTGGCGATTGAGGGCATTGCGCACATCGTTGATAATGCGCAGGCCGACATAGTCGGTGAGATAGCTTTGGCCAAAGTTCATCAAGCCGCGAAACGCGAACAGACCGATCACCAGAAAAGGAATTAAGTTCAGCATGGCTTGATCGCGCTTGCCGAACACATCGTCCATGATCGGCTGTACCAGAAATGGAATCGAACCATCGGTGGCGCCGAACGCCACCATACAAATCATCGCCAAAACGAAATAGGGCCAGATATACGGCTTTAAGAACTGCAACAAACGGCGGTAGGTTTTCACTGAATTGATTCGTTCGATTTTTTTCACGCCATCATGCCGGTTGCTATCGCCGCCACACGGTCGGCGGCGCCCAGCGAGCCCAACCGCTCGCGCAGCCGGGTAAGTTCTGCGACGATGCCCGCGCGCAGTATGTCGTCAGTTAACAATCGGCGGCTTTCGGCGATGAGGCGCTGCGGATTGACCTCGCCCTGGATTAGCTCCGGCACCAGACGCTTTCCGGCAAGCAGATTGACCATGCCGATATGGTCCACTCGGACCAGGAGCCGGGCAATCCAATAAGTCAGCCATGACACGCGGTAGATGATCACCATGGGCCGACTCAGGAGCGCGGTTTCGAGAGTCGCCGTGCCCGACGCCGTCCAAACCAGGTCGGCCGCCCGCACCGCGTCATAGCGATCCTGATCAACGACAGGAATCTTGCTATCGCCAATCATCGCCGTCAAATCGCCAGCATCGATAGTGCTCGCGCGCAGACAAAAGAATTGAACATTATCGTTGGCGCGCATCTGCAGCGCGGCCGCAAGCATCACCGGCAGATGGCGGCTGACCTCGCCATGGCGGCTGCCGGGCAACAGGGCCACGGTTTTTTGAGTTGGATCGAGGCCATGATGCGCCAGCACCGTGTCACGGCTTCGAGTCGTGATGACCGTCTCTAACAATGGATGGCCGACAAACTCCACATCAACGCCATGGCGCCGGTAAAAGTCCACCTCAAAGGGAAATACCACTGCCATCCGGTCGACCGATTTGGCGATCTGGCGCACCCGCCCCCGGCGCCAAGCCCAAATTTGCGGACTGATGTAATAGAGCACGGGAATTCGCAAAGATTTCGCGACTCGCGCCAGCCGGAGGTTGAAGTCGGGAAAATCGATGAGGATCAGTAGGTCGGGCCGTCGCTGCTTGAGCGCGGCGCGTAGCAATTGGTAAGCCCGCCAAATATTTTTCACGTTGCCGGCGAGCTCCACTAGCCCCATACCGGTTAGTTTCGATACGTTAAACAGCACCTCGAAATCGGTTTTCTGCAGCTGTTCGCCGGCGACACCGAAGATCTTGAGCCGGGAATCCTGACGATGCAGGGCTTGCACCAGCTTAGCGCCGTGAACATCGCCGGATGCTTCGCCAACCACCAGCATGACCTGCTTCGTTTGCTTAGCCACGCGCAGGTTGTGTCGAAAGATTGGCCAGCTGAGTGCTGATCGTCCAGGCGATTTCCAAAGCCCGTAAGGCTTCCGTGCCGCCGACCAAGGGCGGCGTTCGCGTGCGCGCGCAATCGAGGAACGAATCGATCTCGTCGGCGAGAGCATCGCCATCCTTGATCTCGATATTCTCGGCGCGGATATCGAGCCATCCAGCGCCCGGCTTAGGCTTATGATAGATCTGCGCACGCCGTTGATCGTAGTCGATGGAGATATAGGCGTCCGGTTGGAAAAAGCGCACCTTGCGTTCGCGCTTGATCGACACCCGGCTGGCGGTGACATTGGCGATGCAACCGTTCTCAAAGGTAATCCGCGCATTGGCGATGTCCGGCATTTCGGTCAACACCGGCACCCCCACCGACTCGACCCGCAGGATCGGCGAGCGCACCAAACTGGTGATTACATCGATATCGTGGATCATCAGATCCAAGACCACATCGACATCCGTGCCGCGCTCGATGAACGGCGCCAAGCGGTGGCATTCGACGAACTTCGGATCCTTGATGATGCCTTCGAGGCGGCGAATCGCCGGATTGAACCGTTCCAGATGGCCGACCTGCAGTAGGGCGCCCTTGGCCGCCGCCAGCGCAACTAGCTCGTGAGCCTCGGTCAAATCCGCGGTCAAAGGTTTTTCCACCAGCACATCGATGCCGGCGTCGAGAAAATCGCGGGCGACTTGATGATGATAGCGCGTCGGCACGGCGATACTGGCACAGCGAATCCGGCCGAACAGCTCATGATAGTCGGTAAACGCCGGTGCGCCCACCGACTGGCCGATCTCCCGGGCGCGGTCGCCGTCGATGTCGACCACGCCGATGAGGTCAGCCTTTTCCGACGACGCATACTTTTCGGCGTGGAACTTGCCGAGATAACCGACGCCGACCACCGCTACTGGTAAAACTTCCAACGACATTTTCAGGGTTACTCAAGCGGCGACGGCGACGACGGCGACGCCGGAGGCGTCTGCGACACGCAGCAATTCATCCTTCTCGATCAATATCGCCTTACCCGCCTCAATGGCAAGCACGGCGCCGCCGACCTGGCTGAGCGCATTGATCGTTTCGACACCGACGGCCGGAACGTCGAAGCGCAAATCCTGTTGCGGCTTGCTGACCTTGACCACGACACAGCCGGACTTGGCCAATAGGCCGCCCCGTTGAATCGCCGCGTCGGTGCCTTCCACAGCTTCCACCGCGACGATCACCTGATTCTTGATCACGACCGTTTGGCCGACTCCCAAACGGCCAATTTCCTTCGCCAAACGAACGCCCATGGCAATGTCTTGCCATTGCGCGGCATTGGGCGCCCGGCGGGTCAGGACTCCTTCTTGTGGGATGATGCTCGACAAACAGAAAGTCGAGTCGATAATCCTTATGCCGTCGCTGGCCAGTTCGTCGGCGATACCGCGCAACAGCGCGTCGTCGTCACGGCTTTTAATCCTGGCGAGAAACCGCGCGCCGCGCAGATCCGGGCGAAAGTTGCCAAGCAGTCTGACCTTGCGAATGCCGCCGGCCATCACCGCCTCGGTCACGCCGGCTTTCTGAAAAGTCCTGATAATCTTCCCTAGTTGGCCGACATAGATCCAAGTAAACTCGTCGACGCGTTTTTCCAGCGCCGCGTCGGTCTCCTCCCGGTGCGCCAATGCCACCACCGAGTAACCCTGACGCTTCGCTTCCTCGGCAAAGATCATTGGAAACTTGCCGTTACCGGCAATTAAACCGATCTTGCCGATCTTGTTCATTCGCTGTGGATTGGTAAGAAGCTGCGGCACGGTTGAAAAAGCCGGTTTGGATTGTTCATGCTCCCAGGCAAGCGATCGACAGAGTGTCTATCGAGCTGGAACCCCAGCTGAAAAGTCGAGCCAAGGCATAGGCGCCAAATGCTTCACCGTCATGGTCGGCGCTTGGCAAGAGATTTGACCATTTCACAGGTGGTATCACAGCAGATCGCTTCGCTTGCCTCATCAAGGCAGAGCTGCTTTGCCTTCGCTCCGGAAGGGTTTCTCCTCGATCGCTGCTTCACCACGAATATTCCTGGCGGCGTCTAACGGCACACGCCGCGATCGGAAGCGGCAATAAAAGATGCGAACTGCTCGATCTCCGGTAGCGCCGGCAGCTCACTGCGGATTTTCTCCAAGGCCGGGGGAATCTTGAGTTTGGAACGAAAGACAATGCGGTAGGCTTTGTGGATCGCGTCGATCTTCGCTTTGTCAAAACCGCGCCGTTTCATCCCTTCGATGTTGAGGCCATGCAATCTGGCGCGGTCGCCGGTGGCATTGCAAAATGGCGGCACATCTTTGGCAACCATCGAGCCCGCGCCGAGAATCGCCCCGCTGCCGATGCGAACAAACTGATGGATTCCAACCAAACCGCCAACAATGACATTATCCTCGATCGTCACATGGCCGCCGAGGGTGGCGCCATTGGCGATGACATTACGATTGCCGACAATGCAATCATGGGCGATATGGCAGTACATCATGAGCAGGTTATGGTTCCCCACCCGGGTAATCATGCCGCCGCCGACCGTGCCGGGATTGAGCGACGCGAACTCGCGAATCTGGTTGTCGTTGCCGATAACCAGTTCGCTCGGTTCGCCTCGGTACTTTAAATCCTGGGGAATCGTCCCGACGGTGGCGAATGGGAAAATAACGTTACCCCGTCCAATCGTCGTCAGCCCGTCGATCACTGCGTGGGATTGAATCCGGGTTGCTGCGCCGATTTTGACATGAGCGCCAACCACGACATAGGGACCGATCTCAACGTCACTCGCCAGCTCGGCATGCGGATCGACAACCGCGGTGGAATGAATCTTAGCCAATTGCGCCGACCGCCCTACGCCATTGCAACTTCCATGGCTGAGATCAGCGCTTGCGCCGCCACCTTGCCATCCACGCTGGCTACACCTTGCATTTTCCAATAGGCGCCACGGCGCTTTTCGCAGGTTAGCTCGATCCGCAACTGATCGCCGGGTACCACCGGACGCTTGAACTTGACTTGATCGAGGCCGGTCAGCATAAAAATCCGCTTATCATTCATGCCGCCGCGGGTATTATGAGCGAAGATGGCGCCGACCTGCGCCATCGCCTCACAAATCAACACTCCCGGCATGACCGGATGATCCGGGAAATGGCCCTGAAAAAAAGGTTCGTTGAATGAAACGTTTTTGATGCCGACGATGCGCTCCGCGCCCTCTATTTCAACAATCCGGTCGACCAAGAGAAACGGATATCGATGCGGCAAATAGTTGAGGATTTCCTTAGCGTCCAATGTAAGCAATGGCGTTCCCTACCTTTGTAGCAGTTGGGAAATTTGCCGTTCCATGGCGCGAACCGAAGCCCAGAGCTTGGGCAGTTGCGGCAACAGGGTCATGACTTTGAGCCACTCATGGTGCGGCGCCGCGGCGATACCGCCGGACAAAATCACCCCAGGCGGCACCGACTTTGGAATGCCTGACTGCGGACCGATCATCGCACCGTCGCCGATTTCCACATGATTGACGATGCCCACCTGGCCGGCGATCGTCACATGCTTACCGACCTTAGTGCTGCCGGCGATACCGGCCTGCGCCGCCACCACCGAATGTTCGCCGATAATTACGTTGTGGGCGATCTGCACGAGATTATCGATCTTGGCACCGCGCTGAATCACGGTCTGACCCAAAGTTGCGCGATCGACCGTGGTGTTGGCGCCAATCTCGACATCGTCCTCGATCACGACAATGCCCACTTGTGGAATCTTCACCCGACTTTCGCCCCGGCCGGCATAGCCAAAGCCGTCGCTGCCAATCACCACCCCGGCGTGAAGTATCACACGGTCGCCGATGCGGCAACCGTCTCTGACCGCGACATTGGGATGAAGCACGCAGTCCCTGCCGATCTCGACATCGGCACCGACAAAAACACCCGGATAGAGCACGGAATTGTCACCGACTTTGGCGTGTGCGCCGACAAACGCATGGGGGAAAACCGTGACTCCGGCGCCGATGACCGACGATGGATCGATACTCGACTGCGGACTACAAGTTTGCGCCAGCGCAAGCGCCGGCGCAAACAGCTGGAGAATCTTGGCGAAGGCGATGTAGGGATCCGCGGCTTCGAGAAATGACACCGGCGACCGTCCGGCGAGCGCCGCTGCGGTACCGTTGCCGACGATCACGGCGCTGGCGCGGCAGCGATCCAAGTATTTACCGTAACGGGGGTTAGTTAGAAACGTGATTTCACCGGCCGTCGCCTCATCGATCGGTGCCACTCGGCGAATGACCACGTCACCATCGCCGACCACATTGCCCCCGACCATGGCCGCCAATGCCGTTAAAGTTCGCTCCAGGGACACTTATTTTTTTGCCCGGCTATTGAACGCCTCGATCACTCTGCTGGTGATATCGACGGCTTGATCGGCGAAAAGAATCTGCGAACGATCGAGAATCAGGGTGAACTTTTCGGCTTTACCAACCTCCGTGACCACCCCTTCAAGCTCTTTGAGAATATCCTGCATCATTTCGCGTTCTTTCAACTGCAGTTCCTGCTGTAGATCGGTCATGGTGCGCTGTAGCGTGACCGATCGTTTTTGGAAATCGCTTTCGAGGTTGCGCCGCTCCTCCTCTTTGAGCAACGGCCCTTTCTTATCGAGATCGTTGCGCATGCGCTCAAGCTCCTGCCGCTCTCTAAGCGTATCCGCTTCGGCTTTTTTGACCTGCACCTGCAAACGATCGCCCGCCCGTTTTCCGGCGGCGGACTCCGAGACCACGCGTCGTACGTCGATATAACCTATTTTCATCCGATCCTGCGCCCAGCCCGGCACCCAAGATAGCGCTACTAGTACCAGCACGAGCCAATATTTCACTCAAAACCTCCAGTCAATTTTGTGATTGCAAAGAAGCAAACGGTTACGGCTGTGCGCCGACGGAGAAGCCGAGCACTGCGGTCTCGTCAACAGATTTTTTGATGATGGCAAAACCGAGATCGACGCGCAAAGGACCAAAAGGAGACATCCAACGGGCACCGACGCCAACGGAGCTCCGCAGGTCACTGAAGTTGAACGAGTTGAAAGAATTACCCGCATCAAAAAATGCCACACCCCGCAACCCGTATTGCTCCATGACGGGGAATGCGATCTCGGCGTTGAACACCGCTGCTCTGTCGCCGCCGACAACCTCAGTACCGGTACATTTCGTTACGCCATTCGTGGTAGTGCAACTGGACGGCTCACGCGGCCCCAAACTTCTATCCTCGAACCCACGCACCGAATTGATGCCGCCGAGGAAATAACGCTCAAACAAAGGCAAATCATTGCCGCTGCTGTTCCCAGCATAGCCGAGACCGTATCCGAGTTGCCCGCCAAGTCCTAAGACGTAGGCGCCGCCCCAGTTCGGGTCCTTAAATAACTGGTAATACCAACGGGCAGTCAAATCGGTTTTCAGAAAGCGACTATCCCCACCTAGGCCCGCCATCGTCTGCGATAAAGCTACTTTAGCGCCCGCTGTCGGTGCAAAGAAATGATCGCGGCTATCATAGATTAGGCTCGGGGTGACGGCACTGGTCAGAGTGACTCCCTGTTCCTCCTTAATGGATGGAGACGCGGTCGCCTCTACGTGCGTAATATCATCTCGGGTGAAGGCATAAGACAAGCCACCGCGCATGAAATCCCAAAAGGTAATTTGCTGGCTTGCGCTAGCGTCGGACCCTAACCCCTTGGCACTAGCTGACTTATTAAAAAATGGCCAGGAAAAATTCTTGAGCGGGTAGCTGCTATTGACGCCGAAGCCCAACTTCTTTTCATCGAAATCGTCATACTCGCGAGTCGTGTTAAACGCGTCCAGCCCCAGCGATACTTTAGAATCCAGGAAATAGGGGTCCGTCACGTTGACGATGAAATCTTGCCGGGTCGAGCCGATGCTGAAATTACCGCTCAGCGACTGGCCCCGCCCCATGAAGTTCTTTTCCGAAACATTGGCGTTGAAAAGTAAACCATCACCGCTGCTATACCCGGCGCCGACCTGGAAGGTTCCAGTGGGCCCTTCCTTCACATCGACCACGAGATCCAGTGCATCCGACTGGTCGGTCTTTTTCGTGTTTAGCTGTACATCTTCAAAATAGCCGGTGCGCTGAAGTGCATTGCGGCTTTGGGTAATCTTAACGCCGGAATAAAGCTCTTGTTCATTGACTAGCAATTCGCGGCGCACAACTTTGTCGCGCGTCTTGGTGTTTCCCGCGACCAGCACCCGGTTGAAATAGACTGGCGGCCCCTTGGCGATCACCAGGGCGACATCGACGACCTTCTTCGCTGGGTCGACCTGGGTAATCGGATCGACCTGCACGAACGCGAATCCCTTGTTAGCATAGGTCTCGTTTAGAGCCGTGATATCTTCACGCAAGCGACTGCCGCGAAAGATTTGTCCGGTGGTAAGCTTAACCGACTTGAGCATTTTCTGACCGTCGTCGATTAATTCCCCACCGATCTCCACTTTGCCGACGCGATATTGCGCGCCTTCATTGACACGGAAGATCACTTCGAGACCATCCCGCGCTCTGACAATGATCGGTTCGTCGATCTTATTATCGACGTAGCCATTATCGTTGAAATGATTCGACAGAATCGCCACGTCGTTGGTCAACATATCGCGATCGAGAACACCTCGATTGGTGAAATAGGAAAAAATCCATTCCTCCTTCGTCCCTAGCAAGCCCTTGAGTTCGCTTTCGGAAAACGCCTTATTGCCCTCAAACGATATTCGTTTGATGAGCAACCGATTACCTTCGATAATGTCGAGCGCCACGACCACTTGGTTGTTCGCCTCCGCGGACACCGCGAAGTCCACCGCGGCATTCACATAGCCCTGCTCAGTGTAGAGCTTACGAACTTTTTCGACACCTTCCGATACTTTACTGCGGTCCAAGATCGTTCTCGGGGCCACCCCGAGAGCGGTCTCAATTTTGTCTCGCGACACCTGCGCTTGGCCTTGGATGCGGACTTCCCGGACATAGGGTTTTTCCTTAACCGCGTACGTCAGGACATTGTCAGGCGACAACTCGGCCTGCACATCATCGAAGAAACCCATGCGAAAAATCGCTTTGACATCTTGTTCGATCGCGGCAGCGTTGAATGCATCGCCTGCCCGGCTCTTGACGTGCAAACGGATGCCGTCCTCCTCGACCCGGACATTGCCGCCGATGCGCACGTCTTTGAGCCGAGTCCCCTCTTGAGCGAATCCGGCGCTGACGCCCAAAATAGCGACGGCGACGGTTAGGAAGACTAAAAGGCTGCTGAGAAATTTGGTCGGCGGCATGGATGGCTTCGGTAATTCGCTCTCCAAAGTTGCCAAAGATTCCAATTTATTAGCAAAACGAACCATTTTTGTAAAGGATTCTGGGCGGAAAACTAACCTGCGAACAAATGCCCGTCGCGCAGTTCGACCCGCCGGCCGATCTTAGCGGCGAACTCACGGTTATGGGTGGCGACGATCAGGGCGATATTCTTTTCCTGATTGAGCTGAAATAACAGCTCTTGCACTTCTTCGCCAATGTGCAGATCCAACGACCCCGTGGGTTCGTCGGCGAGCACCAAACTCGGCTGCAGAATCACCGCCCTGGCGACCGCGACCCGTTGCTGCTCACCGCCGGAGAGCTTGCCCGGCCGATGGCTCATGCGGTCTTTTAGTCCGACCCTTTCCAGCAAGCGTTCGCCTTCGCTGCGCGCCTGTGGCGCATCCATCCCTTGTATCAGGGCCGGAAACATGACGTTTTCAATCGCCGAGAAATCCGGCAACAAATAGTGAAATTGAAAAACGAAACCGATCTGGCGATTGCGAAACTGGCACAGCGAAGTCTCATCGTTCAATGGCAGCTCTTTGCCACGGAAAAGAATCTGCCCTGAGGTCGGCCGGTCGAGAGTACCGAGAATATGCAGCAGCGTGCTCTTACCGACCCCCGACTGTCCGACAACCGCGACGCGCTCGCCTTCGGCCAAATCGAAATTGGCGCCGCGTAAGACATGAATCTCGGTGGCGCCCTCGGTGAACGACTTGCGCAAATCGCGCACGGCCAGCAGTTCACTCATAACGAATGATTTCCACGGGGTCGAGCTTGGCCGCCTGGCGCGCTGGATAGAGGCTCGCCAACAAACAAACGACAAACGACGCCAAAGCCACCAGGAGAAAGTTGCTCCAATAAATTCGTACCGGCACCGTTTGAATCAGGAAGACGCCGTCCGGCAATTGAAATTCATACTTGGAAATCAGAATACAGACCAAATAACCCAAGACCACGCCAAGAATCGTTCCCACCACACCGATCAAACAGCCCTTCAGTAAAAATATCTTACGGATGCTCTTTTGGGTGGCACCCATGGAACGGAGGATGGCAATATCCTTGCGCTTCTCCATGACCACCATGACCAGGGTTGAGACGATATTGAAAGCGCCGATCAAGACCATCAGCAGCAAGACCAGAAAATAAACCGTCTTCTCCAATTTCAGCGCGGAAAACAGATTGGGCCACAAGCGGGTCCAATCCTCGGCGAAATAGGGGAATCCCAGCTGCAGCTGTATCCGGTCAGCAATTTCTCGCGAGCGGCTTACATCTTGAACGCGCATCTCAATATTCGTCACGCCATCGCCAAGTTCAAAAAACTTCTGGGCATCGGTGAGGCTCATAAAAATCAAGGTCGAATCGATCTCGCTCATGCCGCTTTTGAGAATGCCGCTGACGACAAAACGGCGCACTTTGGGAATAACCCCGATGGCGGTGGGACTGCCCAACGGCGACACCACCTGCACCGCGCTGCCGCGAAAGACACCCAGCTGATTGGCGAGCCGTTCGCCGAGAATGATCCCCGGCAAACTTACGGTGCGCTCATCGACCTGGATCGGGTGCTGGCGCTTGAGACCGTCAAGGCTGCCCTCGCGCATGAAACTTTGGAGATTCACCACGCCATTGACGCGATCGGGATCGACGCCGCGAACCACCACGCCGGTAACGCGCGGCCCCGCGGTCAGCATCACTTGGCCGTAAATCGTCGGTGACGCCGCCACGACACCCGGCACCTTACTCATTAGCTGCGCTAGTTTATCATAATCCCTCATCGGCTCGCCGGAACGAACCAAGGCGATATGCGCGTTGATGCCGAGCAAGCGGTCGCGCAGGGTTTCCTCGAAGCCGGTCATCACCGACATGACGACGTTCAACGTCATGACGCCGATCATGACGCCGCAGATCGAGATCAGGGTGATCAGTGAGATAAACGTTTCGCGCCGGCGCGCCTGCAAATAACGCAGGCCAATAAATAATTCGTAGCGCATCGGGTGGATCGACGTGAAGCTTAACGGTGCGGGCGCAATAGCGGGAAAAGAATAACATCTCGGATGGACGGAGAGTCGGTGAACAACATCACTAAGCGGTCGATGCCGATACCTTCGCCGGCGGCCGGCGGCATACCGTATTCAAGGGCGCGAACGTAATCGTCGTCGATGGGATTGGCTTCCTCGTCGCCTGCGGCGCGGGCCTGCATCTGTTCGAGGAAGCGTTGCCGCTGATCGGCCGGGTCGTTAAGTTCCGAGAATGCGTTAGCGAGTTCCCGGCCACCAATGTAAAGCTCGAAACGATCGACCATGGCCGGGTCGTAATCGTTTTTGCGCGCCAGCGGCGAGACTTCGACGGGGAAGCCGGTCAAAAACGTCGGCTGAATCATTTTCGTTTCGGCGACCTCTTCAAATACCGCCACCAACAGCTTGCCGTAAGACACATCGAGATCGATTTTCAAACCGCGCTCTCTGGCGAAGGCTCGCAGGCACGCCAAGCTCACCACGTCTTTCTCCTCGGCGCCGCCATGAACCAGCACCGCGTCGCGGATGGTTAAACGCCGCCAAGGCCGGGTCAAGTCGATGGTGGCGCCGTTATACGCCAGCTGCAGACCGCCGGCGAGATCTTGAGCAATGGCGCCAAACAACTCCTCGGTCAATTGGATAAGATCCTCGAAGGTCGCATAGGCTTGATAGAACTCAACCATGGTGAATTCCGGATTATGGCGCACCGAAATTCCTTCGTTGCGAAAATTCCGGTTAAGCTCGAAGACCCGCTCGAAGCCGCCGACCAGCAGCCGCTTGAGAAAAAGTTCCGGCGCGACCCGCAGATGCAACTCCATATCGAGGGCGTTGTGATGAGTCGTAAACGGTTTCGCCGCGGCGCCGCCGGGAATCGATTGCATCATCGGCGTCTCGACCTCGAGAAAGTCGCGCTCTTCGAAAAAGCGCCGAATCAAGCGCACGATGCGCGAGCGCTTTTCGAACACGTCACGGACCTCGGGGTTAACCATCAGATCGACGTAACGCTGGCGGTAACGCGCTTCGACATCGGCGAGGCCATGCCATTTCTCAGGCAGCGGCCGCAGACACTTGGTGAGCAACCGCAACCCAGCGGCCTCGACAGTCAGCTCCTTGGTCTTGGTGCGAAACAGATGGCCCGACACACCGACCAGATCGCCGATGTCGAAGCTCTGAAACAAGCCGTAGGCATCATCGCCGATCTTATCTTTACGCGCGTAAACTTGCAGACGGCCGCGCCGGTCTTGAATGTGAAAGAATGAGGCTTTGCCCATGCGCCGGATCGCCATAATCCGGCCGGCCACCGCGACCTGCGTCGGATTGCCATGCAGCTCTTCGTCGCTCGAACTACCGGCTGCGGCAAACACGTTCGCCACGGAATGAGACGGTTTGAAATCGTTGGGATAGACGATCTGCCCGCCCTCGCGGAGTTTGGCGAGCTTTTGCTTGCGGACTTCGACCTGCTCGTTTTCTTCGGCGGCGACAATGGGTTGGTTATCAGACATGACGCTTTCGTTGACCGGCGGAGCCGGCGGAAGAATAACTGAAAACTGACCGCAGTGGAAAAAATTAGAGACCGAGATTGCGATGAATCGCCAACACCGAATAGGACTTATTTAACGTGTAAAAATGCAGCCCGGGCACGCCAAACTTAATCAATTCCTCGCACTGCCGGCTGGCGTATTCAATGCCCAGTTCAACCGCGGCGTCGTCATCGTTCTCGACTTTCCCCAGTTCTGTCTCCAGATTCGCTGGGATCTTCGAACCGCAAAGCGCGGTGAAACGGCGCACCTGCGGCGCCGATTGCAGCGGTAAAACTCCTGGAATGATCGGCACGGTAACGCCAAGCTTTCGCAGATCGTCGCTGAAGCGATAAAAATACTGATTGTCGAAAAACAGTTGGGTGATGATGGCATCGGCACCGGCGTCGACTTTCTCCTTGAGGAAGCGCAAATCAGCGTCCCGGCTCACCGCCCGGGGATGGACTTCCGGAAAGCCCGCCACCGCCACGGCAAAAAACCGCATCGCTACCGCCTCGCGAACCAATTCGATGGCGTGGTGGAATCCGTCCCGATGCGGCTGCCAGTCGTTCATGCCCTGGGGTGGATCGCCGCCCAGAGCGAGGATATTTTCAATACCATGTTCTTTGAGTTTTCTGAGCACAGCGCGAGCATCGTCCTTCGACTGGCCGACCACGGTTAAGTGGCACATGACATCGAAACCGCAACCGGAATGGATCGTATCCACGATATCGACGGTTTTTTCGCGCGTGCTTCCGCCCGCCCCGTACGTAACAGAACAGAAGGCGGGGTTTATCCTCTTGATCAGCTCGATTTCGCTGAAGAGGTTTTCCTCGCCTTTTTCTGTCTTTGGAGGAAAGAACTCAACCGATAGGGTCAAGCTAGGTTGGTTGTAAAGCTCGGCTAATCGCACACAAGTCCTAGATGACTACCTGACGCTCGCTACTATTAGTAGCACAAGGTTCTAGCGTCGACAAATGTTCAGCGCGAGAAAATGCAAAAATCTTCCAGGGTTAGACACTTTTGACACGTTCCCGGGCAGCGATTGGGTCGCACCCCGAATCACTTTCCGGAGTGATTAGCCGACGCAGTGCCTCGGTATGATCGAGCCAAAGTTTTTTTATGTCTTCTGGCACGCCATGGGCCTCGATGGTCTCTTGCAAAATCTGCCGCCTTCTGGCGAAGTGCCCGCCCATGATCGGGTGCTTGGCATGGACCTGGTCAAGAGGACGGCCGTGATATTCCACCGGGGCACCGAAAAAACCAGCGGCGAGTTGGTATTCCATTTCTTTGATACGCGCTTTGTCGGCGTTGCGGAAAAAAAAGCCGATCATGCGATCGGCGAACACGCGGTCGATGAAGGTATCGATGACGGCGCGAAGTTTTACTTCGCCGCCTAATTGCTCAAATGGCGTCATGGTCGTGGAAATCTTGAATGGGTCAGAAGTCTATTCCTCAGGCCGTCCCAAACCGCACCAAGACGTTACATCATTCCCAACTGCAGCCGGGCGGCTTCGGACATTTTACTTTGATCCCAAGGCGGATCCCAGACCAAATCGATGGAGACATCGCTGACGCCCGAAATCGTCCGCACCTTAGCTTCGATTTCCGCCGGCATCGACTGCACTGCCGGACAATGCGGCGAGGTCAGCGTCATGCGAATCGCCACCGCCCCTTCGCCGCTGACCTCGACCAGGTAGATCAAACCAAGCTCGTAAACATTCACCGGGATCTCCGGGTCAAAGATGGTGCGCAGCGCCTCGATGACTTCAGCTTCGATAATCGTTTGATTGATGCTTTCCATTTTTTCACTTAGCTATTCAATACCGAGTTGATGTTTGGCTTGCACCGACATGCGGCTCTGGTTCCACTGTGGCTCCCAGACCAGTTCGACTGCCGCCTCGCGCACATCCTTCACTTCGAGCAACTTGCGCTTGATATCGGCTTTGAGAAACTCGCCCATGCCACAGCCCTGGGCGGTCAAAGTAAAATGGATCGTGGCTTTGTGACCGCCGCCGGGCAGCGCCTCGACCTGGCAGTCATAAATCAATCCCAAGTCGACGATATTGACCGGGATTTCCGGATCGAAACAGGAGCGCAATTGTTCCCAGACGCGATCCTGCACTGAACCCGACGCTGCCGGCGTTTCAACCCTGGGCGACTGCACCTCTGACAAGCCGAGAGCATCGCCATCGCGGCCGTCGACGCGCACCGTGTAACCGTGATCGGTCATCACTGTGTAGCCGCCGCCCAGTGCTTGGGTGAGCCAGACCTTGCCACCAGCGTGAAGCGCCAGCGGTTCGCCGCTTGGCACCATCACAGCCGGACAATCCCGTTTAAGAATAATCGGTTGGTCAGTTGTCATAATCGCGGCCTCATTTCGTTATGCGTTCAATTCATTCGGTCTTGGCCGGCTGATTTTCGCCTTTGAGCGCCGCGTTTGCGGTGTGCCAGGCCAGACTGGCGCATTTCACCCGCGCGGGAAATTTGCACACACCGGAGAGCACCGCGAGCTTGCCCAACCGCTCGGCGCCGCTTGCACCATCCGGCTCGCCGGTCAGCATGTGATGGACATTGTCAAACAGTTCGTAGGCCGCGCTTTCGGGTTTACCCTTCAGCTCAGTGGTCATCATCGACGCCGAAGCCTTGGAGATCGCGCAGCCCGAACCTTGAAAGCTGATATCTTTGATCACACCGTCTTCGACCTGAAGAAACACCGTGACTTGATCGCCGCACAGCGGATTGTAACCCTCTGCTTGGCGATTGGCCGCGGCCATGACGCGAAAGTTCCGCGGACTCTTGTTATGGTCGAGGATGACTTCTTGATAGAGATCGTCGAGTTCCGACATTAGCCAAACACCTTCAAGACGCGCTCGATGGCGCGCACCAGCACGTCAATTTCTTCGATGGTATTGTAGAATGCAAAGGACGCCCGCACCGTCGCCGGCACGCCGAAACGCTGCATCACCGGCATGGCACAATGGTGCCCCGCGCGCACCGCGACGCCTTCCTGATCGAGGATCGTGCCCACGTCATGGGCATGCACATGGTCGAAAATAAATGACAGCACCCCGGCTTTTTCCTTGGCAGTGCCGATGATGCGCAGTGCGGGGATTTGTCCCAACGCCTCGGTGGCGTAACCCAGCAATGCGTCCTCATGGGCGACAACCGCGGGCCAGTCGAGGGCGCGCAAATAGTCGACAGCCGCGCCCAAGGCGATGCCGTCGGCGATATTCGGCGTGCCGGCCTCGAACTTGTAGGGCAGGACGTTGTAATGGGTTTTTTCAAAAGTCACCAGACTGATCATGTCGCCGCCGCCCTGATACGGCGGCATTTTTTCCAGCAGTTCAGTACGGCCGTACAACACCCCTACCCCCGTCGGGCCAAACATCTTATGACCGGAGAAGGCGTAGAAATCGCAGTCGAGATCCTGCACGTCAATTCTTAAGTGCGGCACCGCCTGGGCGCCATCGAGCATTACGGGCACGCCGCGCTCATGGGCCAGGGCGATAATCTCTTTCACCGGCACCACGGTGCCGAGCGCATTGGAGACATGGGTCACCGAGACGAATTTAGTTCGGTCATTGAGCAAGCGTTGATATTCTTCCATGACGATCTCGCCGTCATGATTGATCGGAATCACCCGCAGCTTGGCGCCAACCTGCTCGCACAGCATCTGCCACGGCACGATGTTGGAGTGATGCTCCATGGCCGAGACAACGATCTCGTCGCCCGCTTTTAAGAACGACCGGCCGTAACTCTGCGCCACCAAATTGATCGCCTCGGTGGTGCCGCGCACGAAGATAATCTGCCGATCCGAACCGGCGTTGATAAAACCGCGCAGCTTGCCGCGCGCCGCTTCATAGGCCGCCGTGGCCTGCTCGCTCAAGTGATGCACACCGCGGTGGATATTGGAATTTTCCGCCCGGTAGTAGTGGTCGATGGCGTCAATGACGCATTGCGGCTTTTGACTCGTGGCGCCGTTGTCGAAATAGACCAGCGGCTTGCCATGGATTTTCTGACTTAGAATCGGAAAGTCCTGGCGCACCCGGGCAACGTCAAATTTCTCTGATGCCACGATCCCATCGGTTTTCTGCGACATTGCCTTCATAGGAACTTCACCACGCTCCGAATCGCCCGACCAAGTACGCATCCAAACGCTGGCGCAAGTGGTCGATGCCCAACCGCCGCACCACGTCGCTGGCAAAGGCAAAGCTCAACAAGCTGCGCGCCGCCGCCACATCCAAGCCGCGCGAGCGCAGATAAAATATCGCGTCGGCATCGAGCTGGCCGATGGTCGATCCATGGCTGCATTTGACATCGTCGGCATGAATTTCTAGTTGCGGTTTGGTGTCGATGACCGCGCTGTCCGACAATAATAAATTCTTGTTGGTCTGGCGCGCGTCGGACTTCTGGGCATCTTTGTGGACGATGATTTTGCCGTTGAAGACGCCGTGGGCTGCGCCGCCGAGCACCCCTTTGTACAATTCCAGGCTCGACGCCCGTGGGCTGACATGCTCGATTAATGTGTAGTTGTCGACATGCTGCTTGCCATCGGCGAGATAAAGTCCATTGAGCACGCACGCCGCCCCCGCGCCGTTCAACAGCACGCGGACATTGTTGCGCACCAGCGCGCCGCTCAAGGTCACCGCGTGGGCGGTCAGATGACATCCCCGCGCCAAGCTCGCCGCCAGCGTGCCGACATGAAAACCCTTGTCGCTATCCTGCTGCAAACGGTAGTGCTCGACGCTGGCGTCCTCAGCGCCGACCAATTCGGTGACGGCGTTGCAGAAATAAGCCTTTCCGCTTTCGCCTAAATAACTCTCGACGATCTTCGCCTCGCTGCCGGCGCCGAGCAAAAGCAAAATCCGCGGCTGCGAAATCACCGGCTGCGTCCCAGCGGTACAAACGAATAACAAATAGATCGGCTGCTCAAGCCGACACCCCGGCGCCAACGAAATCACCGCGCCATCGCCGAGAAAAGCGCTGTTAAGCGCAACGAAATGTTGCTGCTCTGCGCGCGCCAGTTGTCCGAGCTGCGCGGCCACGGCAGTGTCTCCCTGATCGATGAATTCTGCCAGCCGCCCAAGCCGCAAACCCTGCGGCAGGCTTGAAGTGTTGGACAGCGCCGCCGAGTAAACGCCATTGACGAACGTTAGCCTCGGCGCGTCGGTTTCGATCAGTGCCCGGGAAAACACTTCGGCGCCGACAATCGATTTCGCTTCACCGTTGGTCTGGGCGAAGGACTGCGCGGCGATCGGCTCGACGTTGGTATACTTCCAGTCTTCGTTTTTGAGCGTCGGAAAGCCCATCGCTTCAAAGCTTGCGATGCCAGCTTGGCGCAGCTGTTCAAGCCACGCCGGTCCGCGCAGCGCTCCGCCCGCGCGCAGCTGCTTGAAGGCGGCGATATAAGGTTCTTTGCTTTCAGCACTGAGCATTATCAAGTCTCTTTCGCGGGTTCTAGTGAGCCGCGGCACCTTCACCCTTGAGCCAATCGTAACCTTTGCTTTCCAACTCTAGCGCGAGTTCTTTGGTGCCCGACTTGACGATCCGGCCGTTGTACAGAACATGAATGAAGTCGGGCACGATGTAATCGAGCAGCCGTTGATAGTGGGTGATCACGATCATGGCGCGGTTGGGGCTGCGCAGCGCATTGACGCCGCCGGCGATGACCCGCAGGGCATCGATATCCAACCCCGAATCGGTTTCATCGAGCAGCGCGAGCGTCGGATCGAGTACCGCCATTTGTAAAATTTCATTGCGCTTCTTTTCGCCGCCGGAAAAACCCTCGTTGAGCGGCCGGTTGAGCAGGGTTTGACTCATCTCCACCAGATTCATCTTGTCCTTGATCAAGCTGAGAAACTCCATGGCGTCGAGTTCGTCCAGGCCACGATGCTTGCGCACGGCGTTGAGCGCCGCCTTGAGAAAATAGGTCGTCGAGACGCCGGGAATTTCGACGGGATATTGAAACGCCAGGAAAATACCTTCGCGCGCCCGGATCTCCGGCGCCATGGCCAATAAATCTTTCCCCTGATAGGTCACGGTGCCGGCAGTGACTTCATAGGCTTCCCGCCCTGAGAGCACATGAGCCAATGTACTTTTGCCCGAACCATTGGGTCCCATGATCGCGTGCACTTCGCCGGCGCCGACATGAAGATCGATGCCACGCAAGATTTCCTTATCGCCGACTTTGGCCCGGAGATTTTTGATATCTAACATTCACTATCCTTAATCATCTAATAGCTAAACAGCTTTTTGCATGGCTGCTTTGAGCATGCGCCCTTTCAAGCCTTGGCGGTCGGCGATATCGGCGATGGTCACGCCGGCGAGAAAGTTGGCGAGTACCGATTGCGCCTCTTCCCAGATCGATTTTTGCGTGCAGACGGCACAGTAGGAACAATAGTTCGCACCCTGCTCGAGACACTCCATCAACACCAACGGCCGCTCCACGGTCTCGTAAATGTCTTTAATAGTAATCGCCCCGGCGATCTTGGCCAGAGTGAAGCCACCTTTGGAGCCAATGTGCGAATGCACCAAACCGCCGGCGACCAGATCCTTCATGATCTTGGATAGATAAAAGGATGGGATATCCTGGCTTTTCTCGATCTCGGTTCGGCTGACGATCGCCCCGGCCGGCTGCCCAGCCAGAAATGACAACGCCCGCACCGCGTAATCGACCCGCCGTCCGACGTTCATCAACGAACTGCGTTCGCTTTTGGCCCTGCCGCGTTTCACGTTTTAAATATAGACTCGTTAGGTCTACGATGTCAAGATAACGACGAAAACACCTGACTGGATACTACGCCGATGAGCCGCACGCGCTTACGACTGGGTTTCCCGGCACCGCCCCGCTCCCGCTCTTTTTCCCGCTCCGCGGCTATGCTAAGAACACTCCCCATGGCCATTCTCAAAGTCACGCGCTTGGGACATCCGGTGCTGCGCAAGGTTACGGAAAATATCTCCGTCAAAGAACTCAAGAGCGCGGCGATGCAGCGATTTATCGACGACATGATCGAGACCATGAAAGAGTACGATGGCGTCGGCTTGGCGGCGGATCAGGTGTTTACCTCGAAACAGCTCGCAGTACTCGAAGTCGCCGACAACCCGCGCTACCCCGATAAAGGCAAAGTGCCGCTCACTGTCCTGGTGAATCCGAAAATCACGCCGATGTCGGATGAGATGGAAGCAGACTGGGAAGGTTGCCTCAGTATCCCCGACCTGCGCGGCCAGGTGCCGCGTTACCAACATATCCACGTCACCGCGCTGGATCGCGATGGCCATAAACTCGACTTCATCGCCAAGGGTTTCCACGCTCGGGTGATCCAACATGAGTACGATCACTTGAACGGCAAGGTTTATCTTGACCGCATGGGCGATTTTTCCACGCTGACGTTCCTACAAGAATTCTCGCGATACTGGTTGAACAAGTGATCTGCGGAGCCGAAGTCACTTCCGGCGAAATGACCACTCTAATACCGCCCTGCCGCAGATTGACAGATTTATTCGCGAATTCCCGCTAAATCCAAAAGAAATACATAGCTGAACGCAGTTTCCTGATGGCGGCGGAAACGTCCCGAGGCGCCGCCGTGGCCGGCGTCCATGTTGGTCTTCAGCAGAACCGGATTATTATCGGTCTTGAGCTCACGCAGTTTCGCCACCCACTTGGCCGGCTCCCAGTATTGCACTTGCGAGTCATGCAAACCACCGGTGATCAGCATGGCGGGATAGTTTTTGCTCGCGACGTTGTCGTAGGGCGAGTAGGACAACATGTAGTCGTAAAACACTTTCTTGTGGGGATCGCCCCACTCGTCATATTCGCCGGCGGTCAATGGAATCGACGCATCGAGCATGGTGGTGACAACGTCGACGAACGGCACCTCGGCGACGACACCTTTGAATAAATCCGGGCGTAAGTTGCTCACCGCGCCGATCAATAAACCACCGGCGCTGCGTCCCATGGCGAACAGTTTCTCCGAGTTGGTGAAGCGATCGCTAATCAAAAACTCAGCGCAAGCGACGAAATCGCTAAAGGTATTTTTCTTCTTCAGCAGCTTGCCATCGTCGTACCATTGGCGGCCGAGCTCCTGGCCGCCGCGGATATGGGCGATGGCGAAAACAAAACCGCGATCGACCAAACTCAAGCGCGGCGACGCGAAGGCGGCATCGATGCTCACACCGTAGGATCCGTAGCCGTACAGCAGTGTTGGATTCTGCCCGTCTTTCTTCAGCCCTTTGCGATAGAGCAGCGACAGCGGAATCTCGGTGCCGTCGGCAGCGCGGGTATGGAGCCGCTCGGTGACATAGTCATCGGCGTTGAAACCGCCCAGGACTTCCTCTTGCTTTAATAATCTGCGCTGGCGCGTGTCCATGTCGTAGTCGTAAATCGACTGCGGCGTCTTCATCGAGGTGTAATCGAAACGGACGATCTTGGTGTCGAATTCCAAATTGGCGCCGAGGTGCGCCTGGTAGGCTGGCTCGGCAAATTCCAAATAATGCGCGCCGCTGCCCGACCACGGCACGACGCGGATCTGCGTCAGGCCGCCGGCCCGCTCTTCCAAAACCAGATAGTCTTTGAACAGATCGAAATCGCCCAGGTAAACATCGTCGCGGTGGGGAATGATTTCGCGCCAATACTCGCGTCCCGGCTGCGCCACCGGCGTCGCCATCAAGCGAAAGTTCTTCGCCTGATCGTTGGTGCGGATGAGGAAGCGGTCGGCGATATGATCGATCTGATACTCATGGCCGCGCGCTCGCGGCAAAAACATTTTGAATGCGCCGCCAGGATAGTCGGCATCGAGATAACGGTATTCGTGGGTGATCGTCTGCGCCGACACCAACAATAAGTACCGCTTCGACTTGGTCTTGAAAATGTACACGCCGAAAGTCTCGTCGTCCTCTTGGTAGACTAGCTGGTCGGCCGCCGGATCGGTGCCGACGATATGGCGCCAGATCTGATGTTGGCGCAGTGTGGTTTCGTCCTGTTTGCCATAGAACAGCGTCCGGTTGTCGTTACCCCAGGCAAGATTTTCACTAACGTTGGCAATCACATCCGGCAGCACAGCGCCGTCGGTCAGGCTCTTGATATAGGTCGTGTGAATCCGCCGTCCCTGGGTATCGGTGGCGTAAGCGAGCAGATCCTGACCCGAACTCACCGCCGAGCCGCCGATGGAGAAAAACTCATGGCCTTGGGCCAGAGCGTTGCCATCGAGCATCACTTGCTCAGGCGCATCGAGGGCAACCAACTTGCGGCAGTAGATCGGATACTCTTTACCCGCCTCGAAGCGGGTGTAATAGAAATAGTCGTCGCGTTGGTACGGCACCGACAAATCGGTCTGCTTGATCCGGCCTTTGATTTCTTCGAAAAGCTTTTTTTCAAATTCCCGAGTATGCGCCATCGCCTTGGCGGCAATGGCGTTCTCATCGTTCAAGTAGCGGATGACTTCGGGATTGTCCCGTTCGCGCAGCCAGTAATAATCGTCCACGCGCACTTGGCCATGGGTTTCGAGCTTGGTGGGGATCTTTTTGACCATTAATCGATGCCTCCGTTAAACCCCTACATGGGGAAAGGGAATCTTAGGGAATTTCCCACCTAAGCGCCACCCGCTGGGCGTTGGCTCTTATCCCCGTCATTCCCGCGCATGCGGAATCCAGGTGACGGACTGCGTCCGTCATACCGTTGGAAAACGGTATCCAGGCGGATGATGGGTCTGGATGCCGGTTTTCACCGGCATGACGAGGGGCAGACCTCCGACTTATTTTGCCAACTACCGCGCGACGACTCCAGTAATCAAAAGTAACTTTCATTTGACAGCGTAGCTGCCGCGGTTTTACATGTTGTTCAGCGTAGCGACAATGAACGAGGAGGCAAATCGCCATGGCAATCATCGACGCCGATGCCCATGTCATCGAGACAGAACAGACCTGGGACTTCATGTTGGAAGAGGAGCGCCGCTTCACGCCGGAAGTCTTGGTCTCGAAGAAAAATGGCATCCACTTCTGGCGCGTCGACGACCGGGTCATTGCCAATTCCAATCTCGGCCTGAACGTCCCGGAAGATGCTCGCGACCTCACCGATGTCTCCGCCCGCCTGGCGCATATGGACGCATTGAAGATCGATGTCCAGGTACTCTATCCGACCCTGTTCCTGCGGCCGGTGACGGCGCGCGCCGAGGTCGAGCTGGCGCTCTATCGCGGTTACAACCGCTGGCTCGCGCATATCTGGCAGCTCGGCAACAATCGCCTGCGCTGGATTGTTTTGCCGCCGCTACGTTCCATGGACAAAGCGATCGAGGAAATCAACTTCGCCAAAGCCCACGGCGCCTGCGGCGTCTTCATGCGCGGCCATGAGGGCGAATGGCTGCTTTCCGATCCCGCGCTATTTCCGATTTACCAAGAAGCCGAACGGCTCGAGCTGCCGATCTGCGTCCACGCCGGCACTGGCAGTTTTAACTACTACGATCAATATGGCCAGGATGTCTTCTCGCGCTTCAAGCTGCCATCGGTGGGCGCGTTTAATAATTTAATCTATCAAGGCGTGCCGGCGAGGTTTCCCAAGCTGCGCTGGTCGTTTGTCGAGAGCACGTCGCAATGGTTGCCCTATGCGGTCAACGATTTAGTCATCCGCACCCAAGCCGAACGCGAGTTCCAGCGCAAATACGCCGGCCATGTGCTCACCCAGGCGCGGCCCAAGGAGCGCACCATTGACGCCGCGACCGTGCTACGCGACAACCGTGTCTACGTCGCCTGCCAAACCACCGACGACCTCGCCTACGTGGTCGACTGCGTCGGCGAAGATCACATCACCGTCGGCACCGACTACGGCCACGCCGACTATTCCAACGACATCGAAGCGATCCAAACCTTGGCGCACGGCGGCAAGATCGGCGCGTCGTTCGCGCAAAAAATCTTGGATGATAATCCCAGACGCCTCTACGGGCTTTAGTTGATGGGGAAAGATTGCCCACCGCAGAGGCGCAGAGGATACAGAGAAAAAGTCTTTAGTAGCTCCGCGAACTTAGCGCCTCTGCGGTGAATCCTTTTTCGACCGATTCACAGGCGCAACTCTCGCGCCGCGTTACCGCCCAGAGAACGTAGGATGGGTTGAGCAAAGCGATACCCATCGCTTAAAGCTCATCGTATGCTTCCCGTGTAGCAGCGAATCAAAGACGATGGATTTGGTCAGAACTCAACCGATCCTACAAGCGCTAATAGAGTTCCCCCTCGCTTCTTTTCTCTTCCCGCGGACGCCAGCGCAGGAGATAGGCTTCGGTTCGGCTGATCGCCTCATTGCACAAGACTACGACCAGCGCGAGTACGAAGATGCCGCCGAGCGCGCCGGTGGTGGAGAACAGCGAGGTATTGTAGTTGATCAGGTAGCCCAAGCCTTTGCTCGCGGCGATGAACTCGCCGACCACCGCGGCGACGATGGCATAGGGTAGACTGATCTTTAGGCCGGTGGTGATCCACGGCACGATCGCCGGCAGGGTGACTTTCATCAGGATCTGCCGTTCGCTGGCGCCCATGATGCGCAAGATGTTTTTGAGTTCGGCGTCGACGCCTTTGACACCGGCGAAGGTGTTAAAGAAAGTCAGAAAGAACACCACGCTGATAACCAGGATGACCTTCGAGGTTGGACCGATGCCGAACCAAATGATGAACAGCGGCGCCAGGGCGATGCGCGGGATACCATTGAAAGCGACCACGTAGGGATCCAAAATTTCCGCCAAGATTTCACGGCGCCCAAGGACAAAGCCCATGCCGATACCGAAAATCGATCCGATGAAAAAGCCCGTGAAGGTCTCATACATCGTGATCGCGAGGTGACCATAGATCGAGCCGTCGGCAAACACGCCGTAGAGATATTTGAACACCGCCGACGGACTCGACACCCAGAACGGATCGATCAAGCGCCCCGAGCTCAGCTCCCAGAACCCTAATAGGAAAGCGCCGAAGATCAGACGGTAAACCAAAAGGCGGCTGCGGCTGATCATTTGCCGAGGAACTCGTTGGTGACCAGTTCGGCGTAGGCCGAGCGCTTTTTCAGAATGCCGGCCTGCTCCAAGATATCTTGCGTGACCTGAAAACTGCGTTCGCTGGTGCGTCCGTCCGGGCTGAGCGACGGGATTACCGATCTAGCTCCAGACAACAGCAGCTCGGCATCGATCTTGGCCATGAACGGTTTCAAGGCGTCGGCCACCTGTTCAGGGGTGCTCTTGAGCGCCCATTGATTGGCACGCACCAGCGCGCGCACCATGCGTCTGACCAGGTCGGGTTCTTTCTGTACTGTCTCGGGGCGCGCCACGAGATTTTCCATGAGAAACTCCGGAATCGACGGATCTTCGCCCTTGGCATTGTTGATGAACATGATCGCGTATCCGCGGCTGATCGCGGTCTCCGGCGTCGGCGGCGCGGTCAAGGCGACATCGACTTTCTTGTTCTCCAGTGCGGCGAGCCAGGTCGGGCCGGCGCCGACTGGGATGATCTGCACATCCTGTTGCGGATTGTAGCCGGCCTTGCGAATCACGAAGGCGGCCAAGTGCGCGGTCAGCGCGCCGGGATTGGTCACCCCCACCGTCAGCCCCTTGAGCGCCTTGAGTTTTTCTGGCAGCGCCATCGATTCGGTCACGCCCTTCGCCTTGGCGGTTTCTTTGTGCATCGCCCAATTGATAAAAACTTTGTTCAGCCCGCTCATGACCATAATAAGTCGCTTGCCCTCCTGGTGCGCCAAGATGACGTTATCTCCCGTGGTGAAACTGAATTCGACATCGCCGGCGATGAGTGCGCGGATATCCGGGCCGCCACCGCCGGTGGAGGTAATGTCGATTTCCAGCTTCTCATCGCTAAAAAAGCCGCGCGTTTGGGCGACGTAGACGGGCGTCATCGAGTGCGCTACCACGGGAATGGTCATTTTAACCTTGCGCGGCGCCTGAGCGCTTGCTGGCAGAGAAAGCCAAGCGACAAAACCAAAAACCGCGAGAAATATCACAGCGAATCGTCTCATAAAAATGTCTCCTTTCTAGACTACCGCCAGACTGACCTCGGGACGCAGTTGCTGCCAGAGCCGTTCGTAGACCGCGCGAAATTCTGGGCTCTGGTGGATCTGAAAGACATCGCGTGGCCGGGCGATGTTAACCGCTTCGATGGATTTGATCCGGCCGGGGCGCGACGACATCAGCACGACGCGATCCGCCAGGGTGATCGCTTCGACCAAATCATGGGTGATAAAGATGATGGTTTTTTTCGCCGCCGACCACAGCTGCAAAAGCTGATCTTGCAGAACAATTCTGGTCTGCGCGTCGAGCGGGCCGAACGGCTCATCCATCAGAATTAATTCCGGATCGTAAATCAGCGTGCGGATAATATTGGCGCGCTGGCGCATGCCGCCGGAAAGTTCGTGTGGGTAGTGCTCTTCGAAGCCGCCCAAGCCGACGCGCTCGATGAAATCCCGCGCCAGCTTCCTGCGCTGCATCGCATCCACCGCCCGGATTTCCAGAGCGATCTCGACATTCGCCACCAGAGTGCGCCAGGGCAGTAGATTATCCTTTTGCGTGACGTAGCCGATCTTCGTGCAGATACCGTCGATGGGCGCGCCGCGAAAGCTGATGCTGCCGCGGCTCGCGTGCATGAGTCCGACGATCAAATTGAGCAGTGTCGATTTTCCACAACCCGACGGCCCGACGATGGTGACAAACTCCCCCTCGGCGATGTTCAAATCGATACCGTCCAGGGCGACCACTTGTTTGCCCCGCGCGCGGTATTCCTTGCCGACGCCTTCGATGGTGAGTAACGACACGATTGGATTCTTACCTTTGAAATGTTGAACCGAACGACTTCAACAAATTTACCGCGCCAATTCGCCTGCGAAATTAATCCGAAATCCGAATATCTAAATACCAAACAAACGCGGCCAAAATAATCCAAAATACGGAAGATCCAAAACCAGGAATCCGAATCAGGATTGTTTGGAACATTTAGTTTTTTGGTCATTTGAATTTGTTTCGAGTTTGGGTCGGCGGGACCTCTTTCGTACTTCGAAATTTGTGATCCGAAAATTTCAAATAACTTTGGCCAATGCTTACGGTGCGACCTGAGCGATCGAGGCGCCAATGCCATCTCGTGCGGTAGTGCCGTTGGCGTCCATGTTATCGCGCCGCGGCGTATCGAAGTTGGAAATATATCCACGGCCGCCAACAAAAACGATTGCCGACGGGAACTCCAACGGTCCCTGGCTGCCGTTCTTGGCGACCTGCGAGACTTGCCCATCCGGCATAACCGTGACGATGGCGTTACGCTCGTTGGCCACGACCCAGAGTTTGCCGCTGCGATCGAAAGCCAGACCGTCGGCCCCTTCGAGCAGCGGACTTTGAGCCAACAGCACCGGCTTGTCCCCTTTGCCGTCCGGCCCGATGGCGACTTGCCAAACCGCGCCGCGCGCCGTGTCCGTAACATGCAGCACGCCGTTGGCATCGAACTCAACTCCGTTGGCGACAATCGCCTGTTGGGTCTTGCCGTCCGGCAGCGTGCGCGTGAATTTATCGATCTGCACCGCCGCTTGAGCTGAGCCGCCACCCGCACCGACACGATAGACGATGCCGCTGGCGCCGCCCGAGATGAAAAGATTTCCTTGGCGATCAAAGGCGATGCCATTAGCGCCAGCCGTCCCAGTCGCGAAGGTTCGCGAAAATCCCGGCTTCGCCGGGTTTAGCTCCGCAGCGGGGATGCGCACCACTTCGCTGAACGGCCCAACGGCGACGAAAAGGTCCCCTTGGGAGTTGAACGCGATACCCGCAGGATCGGCATTGGCGTTTTTACCCTTGATCTCCCGCGCCTCGATCCGTCCGACGACAACCGCCTTCGGAGACTTGGGATCGACCCGGAGGATATTGCCGGTCACCCGATCGGCGAGATAAAGCACGCCGTTGCGATCCGCGGTGATGCTCTCGACAATCACCGTGCGCTCGACGCTCGCCGGATCGAGATCGACCAAGATCGACACCGTCGGCTCGCCCAGCCGCATGGCCGCGCAGCCGCTCAGAGAAATCGCTAACATCCCAACCAGGATCGTTCGCATGGTTTCCCCCTACGAGTTGCCGTCCGGAACATCTATAGCTTCCCAGTTGGCTCCAAGCCCGGTTGAATTACCGCGTAGTTATTAAAGTTGCAAGGCATTTCTTGCGTTAGCGCCGAGAACGTCCGCACGTTCGCGATCGGTCAGATTGAGCTGCATGACTTTATTCACCGAATCGAAGTCGCCCATCCCCATCGGATAGTCGGTGCCAATCACTACCCGGTCGGCGCCGACGACTCGGACGAGATAGTCTAAAGCCGCTACCGAGTGAACGATAGTGTCGAAGTACATCTGGTGCAAATATTGCGATGGTTTCTTCGGCAACTGTTTCTGCAAATCTCGGCGCAGACCATAGGAGTGATCCAAACGCCAGATGTTGAAAGCCAACAAGCCGCCGCCATGCGACAGACATAAGCGCAGGTTGGGATACTTCTCGAACATACCTTTGAGAATCATGCGCTCGACCATCAGCGTGGTGCGAAAGGTAAACTGCAAAACATTGCCAAGAATCGGCGACAGCGGATCGTCGGCGTCGAGCCCGCCCTCCAATGGGTGGACGAATAGGAGCAGTTCCAACTCCTGCGCTACTTGAAAGAATGGCTCGAAGCTCGGATCGTCGAGCGGTTTGTCCCCCACCGCGTTGCCGATCTCCAGCCCCTTGAGGCCCATGCTCTTGGCTTCCTTGGCGATGGCGATGGATTCGGGAACACTCTGGAGCGGCACACTGCCAAAGCCGATAAACCGATCCGGATGCTTCTTGACGACATCTTGAATAGCTTCGTTCTGCCGGCGCGAGAAATGCGCTGCCACCGCGGCGTCTTCCCAGTAGAAAAGTAAAATCGGCGACGGCGAGATCGCCTGCATGTCGATCTTCATTTGATCGAGCGCCTTGATCCGCGCCAGCGGATCGTAAGCTCCCGCGCCCAACCCAGGGCGAGATCCGATCTGCGATGTCACCGCCAGCTTGCCGTCATTCAATACAAGCTTCGGCGCGCGGTTTTCGAACTTGCCGGGATTCTGCAACGCCTCGACGGGAAAGAAATGCGAATGGAGGTCGATGTTCATGCCGTTTCCTCTCAGGCCCAAGATTCAATTGACGCTTATAACACATTCACCATTTTCACAGTACCTGGTACTCAGTAGGTCACTGATTTTTCCGTTAGGCTGCCTGCACGCCCAACTGGCTGCGCCGCTACGAAGATTTTCAGTTTTGAAATGGGTGGACTATCTGGCGCCATCGGTCCAACTGAAAGAGCTCAAGCGTCTCAAGGGCCTATTTCCGCGCGAAGTCAGAAATCGAACCGACGACCGCTTGAATGCCATTCAAAAATCAATCGTGACTAGTCCCTGAGACCGCCGTCAAAGCCCTACAACAACGAGCCCCAATCGCCGCCTTAGATGGCAGTGCTTGGGGCTCATTGTTACTTGTACACGGACAAAAGGCGGACAGATGATCGCCAAGGGTGGGTGTAGGAGTGCGATGCTGCCATGTGCAAGTCTGTCTTTTCTCTGAATTCAAACCGGAAAGCTACTGATTACGAATCGAAGAGAAGCCGTAACAGCGACCGAATGGACCCATCCATTCCCAATGAAATTTGCAGCTTAATGCTTCCATCGTTGGGTTTGTTTGGGTCTCTTCGGGAACAGTTCTCGGACAGAAGACGGACAACCAGGAATTAGATTAACGGAAAATTCAGTTCAATTTAAGCGTAGACCAGCCGATGGAGCCGACCGCTGAAAAACGCGGCAGCTCAGCGGCAAACCGTTGCGTGGCTTGACTAGACCACTGATAACATCGAAATCTGCTCACAGGTGGTCAGTTCTTCCGCTAGCGAGTGAAACCGTTCCGCTGCTGCTTCAACGTCTGGCTGCATTCAGAACGACTCTGATCCTGCCGTCCGCGTCCTTCATTTCAGCCCGAGTCGAAGCGTTGCGGACGATAAAATATTGCGCGTTAGCCATTATTGGTTTCGTCGCGGTAAGCGTTATCTTCATTGTGTTTGGGGACTAAGGTGACCGCCCAGCGGGGGTTCTCATGAGAATCCTCATTACCGTCCCTTCGGTCGTCATCGCCACCGCGGCAGCCAAGTTTGAACGTGTTTTACAGAATGCGGTCTCTGTGGTAGGAATACAACCAACTAATGAATATCTTAAAAAACCATGAGAAAAGATGGAAGATATTGAAAAGGTAGGTGATAAATTATGCAAGGAAAAAAAGACGACCCTCTTAGCAGGGCAAAGAACGGTGTATCGGGAGAGGAATCTTCTTCTGTTATGGAAGAAATTCCCCAGGTGGAGACTTGGACAACACCGGGAAGAGAGATGAGCGGAGAGATTGTGGCAGTGGTGGAGACTTGGACAATCCCGGCAAGAGAGATGACGGTGGAGACTTGGACGACGCCGGGAAGAAGATGACCTGGGTACAATCAGGGGTTCAATACCGGAACCGAGGCCCCTCTTCCGAATATAGAAGCTCCGCCAATCGGTTAAGTAGTGGCCTTTGTGGAATCTTGCGCAGTCCGACAATGGAAGGAGAATAAGGTTCCCACGCCTGACGAATTTGTGGCGTTATCATTTGGGGGAAATTCCGGAAGTGATGCGAAAAACGAGATAGCATTTGAAGCGCATAGAAATCGGTTTAATGATCCACAAGGAGGGGTGCTATGCCAATATTTCCTAGCTTCATTGAAACTCCGCATGAGATGCGGACAAAAACCCCAGACGGTCGGGATCTCGTCTTTCTCTCCGGCTATCCGGTTTTCGACTTCATAGGAACCGGAGGCTCCTGGCGTTGCGATGACCTTTTTCTTATAATAGGTCCTGGTTGGAGACGCATCGATGGAGTTGTCCCTGTGGTCTCGTTGGCTAGTATTTCTAATCAGAACAACGCCGTCAACGCGGGGTGGGCAGTGGATAATTGCCGCTGGACAACTATTGGTGGCAGACTTATATTCCTGCAAAGTAGGGTATGCATTAGAGATTCAGACGGGCATCTCCATAGGGTGACTTATCAAGTTACCGCTATGGGGCAGTTGGAATAAGGTACGTTAGGGTCAAGTCGCCATTTTGACGGCTCAGACGTTTACTGCGAAATTTCTTCCCTGTCGTTCCTTTTAGTTTGAATTGAACTCTACAGTTTCATGTAGCAGTTACTGCGGTTACACCCGTATACAGACCAATTTCCGGCGTGTAGAAACAAGGCCGCTACATCGCTTTGCATCTCTCTTGCATCGCAAACGGCGCAAGGCCTAATCTTACCGAAGCGAGTGTCTTGGCGATAGAGTCATAGTTCATCGCGCATCGGCAGTGCTGATCTGCGCCTCGCCGCGTCTGTCAACGATGAAGCCGTTAAGAATTTCGCAGCGGGCCTTGCCCTCCGACGAATCGAGCGCCGCGCCACCGGCGATAACCCGCCTCCGCATGAGCTCGCACCCACTGGCCAACGCGCTTTTTACCGAGGTAGAGGTGCAGGCTAAACCCGTGCTGTATGTATCTCTAGAAGCAAGTTGTCTATTTCACGGGGCGTCAGGCTCACTCCGAAATGATCTTGAACGTGCTGTTGAAGCCTGACGCACTTTTCGGCAAATTTCCGATACTCGTTATCGCCCTCAAACGAATTCCTACCGACACGGCCGACTATGTTGGAAAGTGCGCTAATCGCCGTCACCGCGCGACTATCGTAGATATAGAACATTCGCGGCACATGGAAGTGGAGATACTTTGATGCGAGAGCGCGTTTTTCCTGTTCACTAATCCTTTTAAAGAGTTCCGTCGTGCGACGATGAACCTTAAGTGACACTGTGAGTGAACTCGGTCCAACGGGACTTTTCTGTCGTGCCATTGCAATCCAACAATCGATTTTGGAATTCATGATGGTCGGCGCCGCAGTTTTCACATAGAAGACGTCGTTCGCTTCATTGGTTTCCCTATTTTTGCGACGCTCAATTGCTGCTGCATACGGTCGACCAATTAACCAGACCTTGGCGATTACCGCTTGAAGCTCTGTGTGTAGCGGATGTGAGGCACAGAGGCGGTAGCGAACATCGTTGCCCAGATCGATCCCAAGGCGATGGTTCAAGGGCCTTCATAATTAAGGAAGAATTAAGTTTGGCTGGCATGAGAATCTAATGACTATCGTTCGAGCGGCGTAGAAAACACACAAACCTGGTGGGACGCCGTTAACCCTCCCCTTTCGGCGATCAAAAAGTTTACCCGCACGAGGTCGTAATCGATTTTAGAAGTGCTCTCTCCGACCCCCGAGTATTTTGATGTTGAAGATGGTTATCCAGCATCTAGCAAGAAGCTTGAATGAGTCGCTATAGTGCTCGGCTTCGCAAGGACGTTTATTTGGGCGCGCTATAGATGAACTGGAAAAGGCTAGTTTTCGCAGGCTCAGATTACAGCATCTTTTGTACGGTCAATGCGAAATATCCCCATACATAAACTCCGATATCTATTTCCTTAGGTTAAAAACTGGCAACCGCGTCACCATATGAGATTGGGCTTCACCAAGCTAGAGGAGCCCTCTGTCGCCGCTGATTGTCAATCGAATATCGTTCGTAACCACAGCCTAAAATAGCCACCAGAGCCCAACAAAAACAAAGTCCTGAGTGCTGCCGTCAACGGTATTTCTTGGGTCTTGTTGTTTCATGTACACGGACAAAAGAAGGACAAGCATCAAGCAGGGCATTCAGAAAGCTATATTCCATAATGGATTCCGAGCATTGAGCGCCGATTCCTGACCCGGCGGCATTTAGTTCTGGCGCCAAGGGTACTCTCAGGCTCCCCGTCACCAACGAACAAAATTCTTCGAATAACTTTTGAGAATCTCGAGCGAATTGCTCCACGTTGCCGATGAGTTCAGGAAGGCGGAACCCATCTTCCATCTCTATAATTGGGGGAACCGCGCCAGCCCCCGCCGTTCCAGACAACGTCGAATAGTGGCCGGAGTTCAACATCCGGGGGACTGGCGAAATCTGATAACACTACGTCGGGAGGCGATATGACATCCCGGTCGATCACCTCGTCCAAATCGCTGAAGCCATACGGGTTTTGCAGCACCTTCCATCCATTAACACCAGATATGGTTAAGCCTATGAGGATAGGTGGCGTTACCCCAATCGTCTGCCAGAAGTTCTGATACCTCTGGAGCGCCGCGATGACTTGCGCTTCCATTCCCCATGCGTAAAAACCGTTGCGCTGCTCGTCTCTCGCGATCACAGTGCCGCTGAGCGCTTCAATCCCACCGTCTCGGAATAGTTGCGTATAACACTGCCTACTAAGATCGCGCACAAGAGTATGTACGACAAACCCGTCTAGGTTAAACCTCCACGATGTGAAAGTTCCACCGATGATCGATACGGCTCCCGCATTCACTTGGTCTTGTATCGTGAGGACGCGAGGCCACACTTCATTTAGGATATTAATCGGGAGAGCATGTAGGATCAGCTTCGGCCCAGTCGCAATGGCAACTGGCGCCTCAAGATCGAGGGCCCTTGCGATTCGCTCCGTCCTGAAACGCCGAAGGCGTTCTATTGCGATTTCGGCCGCTACGAATCCTGCACGGATCTCATGGACATCAAGTTGGTATTTGCCCGCAGATGTCCGGGAATAAAACCTGCTGGAATTCTTGTAGGTTACCATGTGGAGTCCTGCCCAACTTCGCGGCACCCGGAGTAAAAGACATGGAGGGTCAGGATCTCGAGAGATTTTATGAAAACTGACCAGCGGCATCCTGGGGGCAATGCCGTCGCGGATCATTGCTTCGAATCGGAGGCGCTCAGCGTCGACGTTCAGTCCTGGAAGTCCGGCAATCGTCTCAATCTCAGCGGTTGGCCTTCCCGCCTCGCGTCGTTCTTTGAGACCAAATAGTAGATCACCACCCGCCGAGTTTGCGAAAGAAGTAACATCGCTCAAAAATTCACGCTTGTCATCGTCGCTGTTTCCTGGAAGAGCCTCTTTGTACTCCAATTGACGCCCCTCCGGGACACTGTCCGTCATGAGGCTTTCGAGCATCCTCGCATCAATTTGAGAGAGAGGAAGATTAAATGTCATGTACTCCACGAATCCCAAAACTAAGTTTTTCTTTAGGACAATGGTACTCGCTCGCAATCCGGCTCTCAACCCGGTTATCGGGTTCGGAACGCTTGATTGGTAATTCCATTCAAAGGGACTGATCTTATTATGTTCTTTTCATCCTGTCCGTGAATTGTCCGTCACCGATCTACCGGCGTGAATACTGGTAGACACGATTGATCAATTCTGATCGATATGATGACTACGGGTCTACTGCATGGACCCAGAAATTAGCCCGTCATCTCAGCCCGATCTCCTTCAACGCCTGGCGCAGATAACTCTGATCGACATATTTCTCGGCATTGGGAGTCGGCCCCTTCAAGTTGTTTTGCTCGGCGTAGATATCGACGACGGTTTTCAAGCCATCCATCTCGATCTCCAGTTCAGGGTGCCAGGCTGGAGCTTGAAGATAATAATCCAGACCTTTTTCCGCCAGTGCCGCCGTCAGTTGAAATTCCTTCGCCAGGTACTCGATCGCCGCCTTGCGATCTTGCTCGAACCATTTCTTCGCGCGCACCACCGCCTTGAGGAACCGCACGACCACCGGCCGGTTCTTCTCGGCCCAACTGCGCCGGACCGAAAATGCCGAGAGCAGGTAATTGGGAAAGACATCGACCATGCGGCCGATTAAATTAAACCCCAGCTCTTGTGCCCGGAATGAATAGGGCACGGCCATCATCGACGCGGCGGTCTGGCCGGCATTCATCGCCAGAAACGCCTCGGTAGTACCGCCGACGCTCAGGAGTTTGTAATCGCGCGGATACTCGAGCCCTTTGAGCTTGAGCGCGCGGCGCAACACGAAGGTCGTGCCGGAAGTTAACGTGGACGAACCGATGGTCGCGCCGCGCAGGTCTTCGTAGGTTTTGTAATTCTTCGCGCCCATCAGCATGTGGGTAATCTTGCTGCCGCTGGCGACCATGACCAGGTCGGCGCCCTGCTCGACAGCGGTGATCGGCCCGTCGTTGGCGAGCAACGCCGCCGAGATCGAGTTGCCGATCAACGCTTGCACCGCCGGCGCCGTGCCGCGCATGAGCACGACGTCGACATCGAGCCCTTCGCGCTCGAAATAACCGCGCCGCCAGGCCGCCCATAGAGTCCCGTAACCCAAGACTTTGGACGAAACGCCGACGGGAAATTTAATTCGCTCCTGGCCCCCTGCCGGCGTTGACAATGCAAAGACTAGGATGATTGCGATAAGGATTGGCATCATGATCGCTTTCCTCATTATTGAGAGCTCCAGGTGTCTCTCGTTAGCTGGCCGCCTTGTAACATGGCGGATTGCGCTTGCCTAGCAAAAAGCTTGGCCGCGCCGCTAGCTTGACAGAACCGGCACATGATCTGCTAAGACAGTTGATGATCGAATCGGTAGGAGCTAGCGCATGAATGTTCTCCGGCAATTTTGGTATCCCGTCCTGTGGTCGAAAGATCTGACCGACAAACCCATGTCGGTAAGGCTCCTCGACCAGCCGTTGGTGCTCTGGCGCGTCAATGGCACAGTCTCGGCGTTCTATGATCTCTGCCTCCATCGCGGCGCCGCGCTGTCGCTGGGCTGGATCGATGGCGACAAGCTCGTCTGTCCCTACCATGGCTGGAATTACGGCGCGGACGGCGCTTGCGTAAAAATCCCCTCGCTGCCCCCCGACCGTGAAATACCCACCAAGGCACGGGCCAAATCCTACCATGTGCAGGAACGCCATAGTCTGGTCTGGGTCTGTCTCGACGAACCGTTACAGGACATTCCGGCATTTCCGGCGGAGATCGATGATCCTGCTTTCACCTGGGCGCCGTACAATTCCGACGGCCAATGGAAAGCCAACGCCGCGCGCATGATCGAGAACCTCGCCGACTTCTCCCATTTTCCCTGGGTCCACGCCGGCATCCTCGGCGACCCCGAGCAAGCCGAGTCCCCGGTGATTGAACTCCAGGAAGTGACCGGCGGTTTTCAATATGAGATCGACACACCGGTCAATCGCCTGCGCGCGCAGAGCCCGTCAAAGCAACGCTACACGGTCATCCTGCCGTTCATGGTCATCATCCAGCGCAGCCAGCCCGGCGGCGACGAGCGCCATACCAATATTTATCTGTGCACGCCGGTGGCTAATAACGAAACCAGATTTTTCCGTCTCGCCGGGCGCAATTACCGCGATACCAAACCGGACGAGCAATTGAACGCCCAGCATCGCAAGATTTTCGCGCAAGACAAAGCCATCGTCGAGTCCCAGCGTCCCTGGGAACTGCCCCTCGACCTCGCCGAAGAGTTGCATCTGCGCGGCCCCGACACCCCCGCGGTGGAATACCGCCGGCGGCTGAAGCAAATGGGAGTTGAATGGCAGTAAATAGCCCGGCACCGTTCAAATCGTTCAAGCCGTTCAACCGCTATGCTCCGTTCAAGCCGTTGTTCGCCGGAGGTTTCAATCGTTTGAACACGGCGCGAAGGACTGAATGATTTGACAGAATTTAATCTGACGGTTTTAACGGAGCGCAGCGATTGATCTGAGCGTAGCGTTTAAACGGCTTGAACGAGTTAGGAGTATGGGATGTCCGAGGTTTACGATGTCATCGTTGCCGGCGGCGGCTCGGCGGGCTGCGTGATCGCGGCGCGATTGTCCGAGGATCCCAAGCGAAAAGTTTTGCTGCTCGAAGCCGGGCCGGACCCTCAGCCCATCCCCGAGACCGTCGCCGATGCCGACAAGGCGACCAACGTCTTGCTCGAAAGCCCGTACATCATAATGTATCCGACCCAGCGCAACTTCGACGGCAGCGAGTTTTATTCACTCGCCGGGCGAATTGCCGGCGGCGGCTCGTCGGTGAACATGATGTCGATCCCGCGGCCGATCAAAGCCGATCTCGATACCTGGGCGGCACAGGGCAATCCGGAGTGGTCGTGGGACAAAGTTTTGCCGGTGCTCAAGCGCATGGAGTCGGATCAGGATTTTCCCAACAGCCCTATTCACGGCAACTCCGGGCCGATTTACGTTAAGCGCAAGCATGTCTTCGACGCGCCGCTGGGAGACCAGGAACAGGCTTTTCTCGATGCGTTGGTGAAACTCGGCGTGCCGCGCTTCGCCGACCAGAACGTGGAAAATCCCCATGGCGTCGCGCCGACCGCGCGCAACATCAAAGACGGCAAACGCCAATCCGCTGCAGTCGCCTACCTCGGTCCAGCCCGGGCAAGAAGCAATCTCACCGTCATCGGCGATGCGCAAGTCTGCTCATTGATATTAGATGGCAAGAACGCCCAGGGCGTGCGCTATCGAATAGACGGACGCGAATTGAGCGTCACCAGCGGCAAGATCGTTTTAAGTTCCGGCGTCTACCACTCGCCGCAAATCCTAATGCTCTCGGGCATCGGTCCAAAGGCGGAATTGACTCGGCACGGTATTCAAGTTGTTCACGAGCTGCAGGGCGTCGGTGAAAACTATCAAGACCATCCGGTCATCACGATGACTCTCAAAGCCAAGACCGACCGCGACAAGCCCCAAGCGCGCGGCCGCTCGACCTTGAAGCTGTATTACAAGAGCGATCCGGCGCGCGACTATATCGACTTTCATATTATTTTGCGCGAGATCACCACAGTGTCGGGGATCGGCGACATGATCGGCTTCTCTTGCCATCTCTTGGAACAGACCAACCGCGGCAAACTGACGCTGGCGAGCAAGGATCCCGCCGAACTGCCGGTCATTGACCCGCGCATGCTCGAACATCCGAAAGATCTCCGAGCCATGATCGCGGCGATGAAGTTCGTTCAAAAGTTAGCCGCTACCGAGCCGTTGAGTGAATACTGCGGCGAGCTGTTTTCGCCAAGTCCAACAGAGGACTGGGAGAAGTTCGCCCGCTCGACCTACACCAGCTATTTTCATGGTGTCGGCACCTGCAAGATGGGTCTCGCCAGCGATCCATTGGCCGTGGTCGATCAGCACCTGCGGGTCCACGGCATGGAAAATCTCTGGGTCGGCGATGCCTCGATCATGCCGACAGTCGCCCACGCCAATACGAACTTGACCAGTATGATGATCGGCGAGCGCGCCGCCGATTTCATCAAGGCCGCGTCATAAGGTGAATGATGCTTCGAACGGGCGACCGCCGGTCGCCCCTACAGGAATATCCTACCCGGCCTTATATCAATAAAAGTCGACATTCATCTTGGCGCATGAATAGACAATCCATCATCGCCTTTTTCTGGCTGCTCCTCTCCTTCTACGTCGCCTATGCGTCGTACCAACTCGGCTTGGGCAGTGGCGGCAAACCGGGCGCGGGTTTCTTTCCCTTCGGCGCGGCGCTGGCGATCGGTGCCATTGCCCTCTTGCGTTTGATCGGCGTCAACCGCGACGCGGTAGAAACCATGCGAACAACCAGCACTAGTGAATGGAGCAAAATTATCCATGTCGTCGCCGGCATGCTCGCCTACGCCTTGCTTCTCGACTCCCTCGGCTTTGCCATCAGCACCTTTCTGTTGCTCGCTTTCTACCTGAAATACGTCGCGGCGCAGGCCTGGCGCTTGAGCGTTAGCTTCGCAGTCATAGCAGCGCTGGGTGCCCATCTTTTCTTCGACGTCTTGCTCCATGCGCAACTGCCGCGCGGCCTGCTCGCTCTGCTGATCTGAAAGGCATCGTTTGGATACGCTCAGCCTGCTCATCCAAGGCGTTCTCACCGCCGCGTCGCCGCTCAATCTATTCTACGGCTTTGCCGGTGTGCTCTTGGGCACGCTGGTCGGCGTGCTACCCGGTCTCGGTCCGGCCGGCGCCATCGCCTTGCTCCTGCCATTAGCGCTGCACGCTCCGCCGCTCGCCTACATGATCATGCTATTCGGCATTACCTACGGCGCTCAATATGGCGGCTCGACGACGTCGATATTAGTCAACATTCCGGGTGAAGCGTCGTCAGTGATCACCTGTCTCGACGGTTACGCCATGGCGCGCCAGGGCCGCGCAGGGCCAGCGCTCGGTATGGCGGCCTTCGGTTCGTTCATTGGCGGCATTGTCGCGCTCGTGGGTCTGGCCTATCTAGCGCCGCTGTTGGCGGAGTTTGGCTTGCACTTCGGTCCGCCGGAGTACGCAGCGCTCATGTTGTTCGGCTTGAGCGCGCTGGTTTACTTGGCCCACGGACCGATGGATAAGGCTTTGCTAATGGCGCTGTTCGGCGCCCTGCTCGCCAGCGTCGGCCTCGATCCGGTTACCGGCACACCGCGATTCACGTTCAATTTCTTGGTGCTGCGCGACGGTATTGGCCTGACGCCAGTGGTGATCGGTCTATTCGGAGTATCCGAAGTGTTGCTCAACCTCGATGCCAAGGCCGGCGAGATTTTTCAAAACAAGGTGCGCGGTCTGCTACCCACCGCGCAGGATTGGCGTGACTCGGCTGCGCCCATCGCCCGCGGCTCGCTCTTGGGCTTTTTCATCGGCGCTATCCCGGGATTGAATGTCGTCATCGCCACCTTCGCTTCCTACGCTCTTGAGAAAAAGCTGTCCAAGCACCCGGACAAGTTCGGCCATGGCGCCATCGCCGGCGTCGCCGGACCGGAGACGGCGAATAACGCGGCGAGCTGCAGCGGCTGGATACCACTGCTCAGCTTGGGGCTGCCCACTGGCTCGGTAACTTCGCTGATCTTCGGCGCGCTGATGATCCACGGGCTGGCGCCGGGACCGCTGTTTATTCAGAATTCGCCGCAGCTTTTCTGGGGTATCCTCGGCAGCATGGTCATCGGCAACGCCATGCTGCTGATCTTGAATCTACCGTTGATCGGCCTATGGATCAGAGTGCTGCGCCTGCCCTATTTTTATCTGTTCCCGATGATCATTCTGTTCAGCATCATCGGCGCCTACACGGTTTCGGCAAATATCGGCGATGTGGTGATCGTGATTCTCTTCGGCCTGGTTGGATTTCTGATGAAAAAGTTCGCCTACGAGCCGGCGCCGCTGATCTTGGGCCTGGTGATCGGCCCGCTCCTGGAAGCCGCGATCCGCCGCTCGCTGATCATGGCGCGCGGCAGCGCGGCGATTTTCTTCAATCGCCCCATCGCCGCGCTCTTCATGGCGCTCTCCCTCGTCATGCTGCTGACACCGCTACTGGCGCGCCGCCGAGTCGGACACGAGATCATCGAGAAACTCGAAGAGAACTAAGGCGATTGTTTGGCTGCGGTTCGATTTAAAATTTAGGATATTTGTGGAATCAAGAAAGATTCCTCGCCCAGCGCGGAATGACAGCCACGCGAGTTGCCATCCCGAACGAAGCGAGGGATCTCGACCCCATGGAATCACTGTTGAGCATTTTGTATTCGCCGCGATTGTCTGGCACAGATAGGCGATGCCATGCCATTTGGAGGAATTACGAAGATGAAGTTATTGGTCTTCACCTTACTGATGCTCGGACCCATCGCCGCGGCCCGCGCGCAGCCTTTTCCCAACAAGCCGATAGAAATCGTCGTGCCGTCGAGCCCCGGCGGCGGTGTCGATTTGTTATTTCGCCTCATCGGCGAAGAACTGAGCAAGACCGCCAAGGTGCAAGTCACCGTCGTCAATCAACCGGCCGGCGCCGGCGCCATCGCCGCGGAGAAAGTCGCCCGGTCGAGCAAAGACGGCTACACGCTGCTGGGCTCTCTGCTCGGCCAAATCGCCACCATGAGCGTGGCGAATGCTAAAGGCGCGGCGCACCTGGTCCGGGATTTCCAACCGGTGGCGATCTTGCACGGCTATGCCGCGGTCATCATGCTCAGCCGCGCCGACTCCGATTTGAAAACCATCAAGGACGTAGTCGCCGCGGCACAGAAAGAAACCAGGCGAGATCATCGTCGCCGTCGGTCCCACCGGCACCAGCCTCACCTTGGAAGTGGAACTTTTGAAACGCGCCGCCAAGATCGATATCACATCGCTGCCTTTCGCCGGCTCAGCGCAAATCATCACCAATCTTTTGGGCGGCCATGTCAATTTAGCGATGGCCTCCGATGTCGCGGCTCTGCCGCATATCAAATCCGGCAAGCTCCACGGCGTCGCCGTCGACGTCAACTCGGCGCCGCTGCCCGAGGTCGCGACTTTCGCCAAGCAAGGTTATCCGCAGGTAAACCTCCTGGCCCATCTCGCCTTTCTCGCGCCCCAAGGAACACCAGACGCGACGGTGAAAACCCTTGCCGATGCCATCCGCAAAACCCTGCAAGAGCCGAAGCTTCAGGAAAACCTCAAGAGCCGCGGCTACAACATCGACCTGCGCAGCGGCACTGCGGAACTCAACAAACTAGTCAAAGAGGAAATCGAAAAATATTCGCGTTTTAGCGCCGACGAACTCGGCTGGAAAGCGCAATGACCGGGGCTAACCCGTTCACCACGAAGGCACGAAGGACACGAAGGTTGCCGATAATTAATATTCCGAACTTCGTGATCTTCGTGCACTTCGTGGTGAAAAAGTCTCTCCCACTTGGTTGCAGCTATGCCGTAATAGAAACTTCATGGTGAAAAACAATTTCCCGGAGGTAATTGAACATGCCAGGAATCATCGACGCCGACACCCATATCGCCGAATCGGAGAGCATGTGGAAGCATTTCGATCCGAGCATGTACCATCGCCGCCCAGTCATGGTATCGGCGCCGGACGACACCCTCTATCGCGACTTCAACGTTCTGTGGTTGATCGACGGCAATATCTTTCCTAAAGCCTCGGGCAAAGGCGGTTTTCGCATCATCACCCCCACCGCGTCCAAACGCGAAGCCAATCGAACCGACATCGCGCTCGGCTGCCGCGAGATCACCGACGTGGCCGCCCGGTTGGCCGACATGGACCATGCCGGCGTCGAGACCCAGGTCATCTATCCAACTCTATTTCTTATCGATGTAACCGACGACACCCAGCTCCAAGTCGCCCTCTGTGGGGCTTACAACAAATTCCTTGGCGAGGTTTACGCCAAATCCAACAACCGGCTGTGCTGGGTCACGGTTCTGCCGTTAAAATCGGTTGACGCATCGATCAAGCAGATGCACGAGGCTAAGCAAAACGGCGCCGTCGGCATCTTCTTCAGCGGCATCGTCGGTTCGCTGACATTGAACAATCCCCACTTCATGCCGATCTACGCCGAGGCGGAGAAACTCGGCCTGCCGATCTGCGTTCACACTGGTCAGAGCAGCCGCCACTTGCTCGATTTCTTCGATCTCGAATTGAACGGCACCTTCGCCACTTCCCATGTGCCGCCCATCATCGGCTTCCGCGACTTGGTCGCCAGCGCAATCCCCGAGAAGTTTCCCGCGCTGAAGTTCGGCTTCCTCGAAGTCTCGGCGAGCTGGGTGCCGTTTCTCTATCACCACTTGAAGCGCTCAGCGCGGCCGCGCCCGAGCTTCCCCAACGCGCGCTGGAAGTTTTCATCATGCAAGGAACTCTTCCGCGACTACCGCATCTACGTCGCCTGCGAAGCCGACGAGGATATTCCCTACCTGGCGGAATTTATCGGCGAAGATCATTTGCTAATCGGCTCCGACTACGGCCACAACGATCCGGCGGAAGAAAAAGCATTGGTGCAGACGATGAGATCGCGCGAAGATCTGTCACCAGGTTTAGTTGAGAAGATTTTCTCGGATAATCCAAGGCGCTTCTATGGATTGACATAGAGCCAGCGAATAAATTAGAGCATGCTCGACCAGCTCAGCATGAACGGATTTTTTATTCACGCAAACCTTGCTCCGTTCGTCCTGAGCTCGTCGAAGGACTCCGAGAACGATATCACCCTACCGCTAGAAACCACGGAACGATAATGATCATTATACTACTCATCGTACTATTTCTCGGCACGCGCACGGAGATCCATGCCCAGACCCCGTTCTATCAAGGCAAAACCATCACCGTCGTCGCCGCCGCCAGCGCCGGCAGCGCCTACGATCTCTACGCCCGCTTGATGGCGCAATTCATGGGCAAGCATATCCCCGGCAATCCTAATTTCATTGTGCAGAATATGACCGGCGCGGGCTCGATCATCGGCGCGAACTACCTCTACAACGTTTCCAAGCCCGACGGCTTGACCATCGGCGCGATACAGCCGTCGATCTATTTCAATCAACTGATGCAGCAGAAAGAAGTGAGGTACGATTGGGCAAAGTTCGCTTGGATCGGCAGCTCCGATAAATCCGACTATCTGCTCTACATGCGCGCCGATCTGCCCTATAAGACGCTCGCCGATGTGCGCAAGGCCAAGGAACCGCCCAAATGCGGCTCCACCGGCGCCGGCACCTCAGGTAGTTACATGCCAAAGTTGTTGGAAGAAGTCCTCGGCACGAAATTCATCATTGTCGCCGGCTACCAGGGCGGCGGTGAAATCGACCTCGCCGTCGAACGCGGCGAACTGCACTGCCGCTCCTTTACCATCCAAGCCTACCATTCGCGGGAGCCGTATCACACCTGGAGGAAGAAAAGCTTTGCCCGCATTCTGATGCAGACCGGACAGACAAGAGATCCGCGGATAGCCGATACACCGACGCTGCGCGAGCTCATGGACGAATATAAAACTCCCGAAAACGATCGCCGCCTGGTCCCCATGGTCCTGGCTGCCAATGATTTCGGCCGCCCCATCGTCGCGCCTCCCGGCCTAGCACCCGACCGGCTTAAAGTTCTTCGTGACGCATTCCTAAACACCATGAAAGATCCCGAACTGCTGGCCGAAGCCAAACGCAAGAACTTCGACATCACCCCCAGCAGCGGCGAAGAACTCGCTACCTTAGCCAAGCAGGTGATGACCCAGACACCGGAACTCATCGCCCGAGCAAAGCGGTTGATGGAGCAATGACGGGACATTTGACCATGGGTAAGTCATCGTCGAGCCGATCCGCGGCGCAAAGCCAACCTACGGATTGATTCGATCGAAAGAGAGGCTTTATGAAAAGAACTCTTCTATTGGTGACGATCATTCTTTGGAGCGCGGAACTCTGGGCGCAGAGCCCATTCTTTCAAGGCAAAACTATTACCGTCATCAGCACGTCGAGCACTGGTAGCGCTTACGATATCTACGCCCGGCTCGTGGCCCAGTTCATGGGCAGGCATATTCCCGGCAACCCCAGCTTTATCGTCCAGAACATGGCCGGCGCGGGATCGCTCATCGGCACCAACTATCTTTACGGCCTGGCCAAAGGCGACGGCACGGTGATCGGCGGCTTGCAGCCGTCGATGTATTTCAACCAGCTGTACAAGCAGCCCGAGGCCAAGTACGACTGGGCAAAGTTCAACTGGCTCGGCAGCTCGGACCAATCCGAAAGTCTACTCTATATGCGCGCCGACTTGCCGTACAAAACTATGGCGGATGTGCGCAAGGCCAAGGAGCCGCCCAAATGTGGCTCCACCGGCCCCGGTACTTCCGGCACTTATATGCCCAAACTAATGGAAGAATTGCTCGGCACGAAATTTATCATCATTTCCGGGTACAAGGGCGGCGCCGAAATTGATCTGGCGGTGGAACGGGGCGAGCTCCAGTGCCGCGCCCTGACAATTCAGGCGTACCATACCCGCGAGCCCTACCACACCTGGCGTAAAACCGGCTTCGCGCGCATCTTGATGCAGACCGGCCAGACCCGGGACCCGCGCATCGCTGACACGCCGACCATCTACGAGTTGATGAACGAACATAAGACCGCCGAGTCCGAACGGCGCTTGCTGCCGTTGATCCTCGCCGCCAGCGACTTCGGCCGTCCCATGGTCGCTCCCCCAGGCGTGCCACCGGCCAGAGTCAAAATCCTCCGCGAAGCATTCCTCAAGACTCTGGCCGATTCCGAACTGCTGGCCGAGGCGAAACGAAAAAACCTCGACATCACGCCCACCCCAGGCGAAGAACTCCAAGAGTTAGCCAAAAAAGTCATGGTACAGACGCCTGAAGTTGTGGCGCGCGTTAAGACGCTCATGGAGTAGTGACGGCGAATCCATATCACTACATCCGCATGACGGGGCGCGACTGTCCTCGTACAAGGGGCGTGGTTTGAAACCCGCCCGTCGATTTGACACGCTGCGACGCCGGTGTTACGCCTCGACAGTGAAATTTTTGAACAGCCGTGAAAGCGAGATTCCCATGAGCGAAAACGCCACGACCCTGGCCCGATTCGTCAAGTCCTACGAGATCCGCCGAGCCTACCAAGGCGGCGTGGAGTATCCGCCGGCGATCAGTGGCGTGAAGGGCGCCATCGATATTCACTGCCACGCCGATGCGGCGCACCAAGACGCGCTTTCGGTGGCCAAGCTCGCGTCGACGAACGGCATGCGCGGCCTGCTCTACAAATCCATCGCCGGCAAGAACCGCGCCGAATCGGTGCAAAAGGTCCGTGAGGGATTGCAGCGCTGGGCCGACGAGGAAAAGGTCGAACCGATCCTCTGCTGGGCCGGCTCCAACGTCGCCAACCGCTCCGCGCCGCCGTCAGTGGCAAAAGTGCGCGAGCAGCTCGATGGCGGCATCAACGCCATGTGGATGCCGGTGGCGATGCACGCCAACACGCTAAGCAAGATCGGCGGACGGAAATCCTGGTGGGACCCGAATGCCGGCCGCGGCGAGCTAACGCCGGCGATGAGCTGGGATGAAGCGCTTAAAGTCGGCCACTACCGCTCGACGATAAGGGCCGGCTCAAGCCAGAAATCAAAGACATCATCGGATTGTTGAAGGAACGCGAAGTGCCGCTGTTCTTCGGTCACGCGACCCATCCGGAAATTTTCGCCCTCGCCGAGGAATGCCAGCGCATCGGCCACAGCCGCGCCGTCGTCGATCATCCGTTTAGCCCCTTCGTCAACCTGAGCATCGCCCAGATGACCCAGTTGGGCCAGGCCGGCGTTAACATCAACTTTACCTACGACGAGATTTCACCGCTGCTCGGCGTCGATCCCTTCGACATGTACAAAGCGATTCGCAGCATCGGCGTCGAGCACGTCACCTTGTCAAGCGACTGCGGCGAGCCGCTGTTCCCCAACTCGGTGGAAGCCCTGCGCCAGATGCGCGCCTACATGGAAGCGTTCGGATTGAATAAGGCGGAACTGAAAACCGTCTGCTGCGACAATCCGGCGAAGATTCTAGGAGTGCCGCTGGCGGCATAAACGAATTTCTCAGGGAACGTCATGCCGGCGCAGGCCGGCATCCAGCCTTTGACTGCTAATATTCTCTCTACGGCGGACGAAACCTGGATTCCGGTTTCCACCGGAATGACGGAAGGGAAATCGACTTCGAGTCGACAAATTGGGGACCTCTCAGAGTAGAGCCGCGGGTTGTTCAGTCGCGCGGGATTACCGCCTGGCCTTTTCCGCGAAGCTCCAATCGCGAACGGCTTGCACCGTCAGCCCCGTTTTGGGTCTTTCCTTGAGCCGGAAAGTTCCCACGGCCAGCAAGTCCTCGACCACAGCATCGGGGAGCGTCAATTCAGGGTTGTACTCATCGCGGTAGAGCTTAAACAATGTGTTCGCTGCAACGGCGTCCACGCGCATAATTCTTTGAAACAGGCCGAGACTGTATTCGGGATTCTGCTGCAAATACATCGTCGACAGCCGGAGCGCACGCAATATGCGAACGATTTCATCCGGATCTTTTTCCATTTTTTTCTGCGTCGCACCGATGCCGGTGATCGGAATACGCACCAACTCACCCAATTCGCGCGCCGACATGATCACGCGCAACCCCTGCTTCTCGGCGGCATATTCAGCCGGACTGGTGATGACAGTGGCATCCACGCTGCCGCTGACCACCGCCGCCAGACGCTCAGGAGTGCCGCCGCCGATAGCGAGTATCGTGAGGTCTTTGTTGGGATCCATACCGCTTCGGCTCACCGCGGCGTAAGCCGCGTAGTCCGCCGAGCTGCCAAAGGAATTGATTCCGAGTTTTTTGCCGCGCATTGCTTTGACGCTCTCGATCTCGGGCCTTGCGACCATGAAATATGAGCTGCTCTTGGTTACTGCGGCGAGAATTTTCACCGGCAGGCCGCGCCCCGCCGCGCCGGTGAGAAACGGCAAGATGGTCGCGTAGTCCAACTCGTTCGCCAAGAGTGCGGTCAGCATCAGATTGGTGCCGCGAAAGGTAATGAGGCGAACCTTCAACCCCTCGCGCTCGAAGAAACCTCGCTCGTTCGCCACCACATAGGGTAACGTCGTCCAACTGCCGATACCGGACCAGCCGAGATTGATGTCCTTGCACTCACCCTTGGTTGGAAATGCTATCGAGAAACATAGCGCAACAACCCAAACCCATCGTATGAACATAGCTTCACCTTCTCCTTCACGAACGGAAACCAACATAGGCAGTTAGACTGCGATACAACCGTCGAGTGATGCTTGACAAGCCGTAGCTTGGCGCCATAACTTCACAGCATAATAAACTTTTCTAGGGAGTTGACCATGTTTGAAATCAAAAGCATCCGCACGTTCGCCATGAGCGCGAAGAATATCGACAAGGCGGTGGAATTCTATACCAAGACGATCGGCGGCAAAGTAGTCAAAACCGTCGATCCGACGGAGGAGCAACTCAAAGCCGGCCAAGTGAAAGAAGTCGACGTTCGCCTCGGCAACTTCGAAGTGCATATCTTCGACGCGTCGAAGGGCCCGCGCGCCGCCGATCCGCACCATACTTTGAATATTCCGTGGCAGGAAAAAGACCAGGCGCTCAAAATGCTCCAAGACTCCGGCGCCATGGTGGAAAAAATCCGCCCCCACCGCGGCACCGACAACTATTCGATAAATGTCTTCGATCCCGACGGTAATCGCTGGGAACTATCGTTCGCCAAAGAAACGTAAGATAAGAGAGAATATGGCCGCAAAGAACGCAGAGTTCGCAAAAACAGAATAGGAATTCGTAGAGGCGAGGTTTTAAACCCGCCCTCTCTCCCAGTGAACTTCGTGATGAGATAGATTCATCGCGTTCGAATTGAAAAACGGGTCTTGAGACCCGCCCCTACCTCTCCGATCTCTTTTTTGTGCCCTTTGCGTTCTTTGCGGCCAAACTTCTTAATTATATTTCCTCAACACTTCCCGCGCGATTACCATGCGCATCACTTCGGACGCGCCTTCGGTGATCATCCGGCTGCGCTGGTCGACGAACCATTTCGCCAGCGGTAAATCTAACGTCAAACCGATGCCGCCATGGATTTGCAGCACGCGGTCGACCACCCGGAACGACATCTCATCGGCGAATAGCTTCGCCATGTAGGCCTCGTTGCGAATGTCCTGCTTCTGATCATTCTTCCAAGCCGCTTGGTAGACCATCAAGCGCGCCGCATGCAGTTCGACGTAGGAGTCGGCTAGTTTAAAAGTTATGCCCTGGCGCTCCGACAGCGGCTTACCAAACGTAATGCGCTGCTTGGAATAGCTTGCGCCCATTTCGATGCAGCGCTCGGCCACGCCCAGTGCGCGCGCGCCGTGTTTCAAGCGGCCGATGCCGAGCCATTTTTGCGCTAGCTTGAACCCTTCGCCTTCCTTGCCGACGATATTTTCCGCGGGAATCTTCATATCGTCGAAGGTGATATGCCAAGGCTCCTCGCCCATCATGGTTTTGTAACGGGTCCCCAGCGTCAACCCCGGCGTCTTCATGTCGACCATGAAACAAGAGATACCCCCATGGGCGCCCTTGGCCGGATCGGTAACCGCCATCAATTGACCGATATCCGCTTCTCCCGCTCCAGTGATGAAACGCTTGGTGCCGTTGATGACATAGTGATCGCCCTGGCGCACCGCGCGAGTTTTCATCGACGCCGGATCGGAGCCGGCATCAGGCTCGGTTTGCATGAAGCAAAGCTTTTTCTCTCCAGCCAGCACCGGGTCCATGAAACGCTTTTTCTGTTCCGGATTGAGCGCGTAGAGAATCGGCCGCACCTCCGGGCCGAAGATACCCTGGCCGCGCGACGGCAACGCCACCGTGCGCGACAGCTCTTCCCACACCAATACCTGGGCCAAACTGCCCAGCCCGCCGCCGCCGTACTCTTCCGGCACGTCGAACATCCACAGCCCCATCTCTTTGGTCTTTTTTTCCAACTTTTCGCGGATGTCGGGCTTCAGCTCCATGTTCTCGATGGTGTGCATCTCGACCGGAATCAGTTCCTTGTCGACGAACTTGCGCACCGTGTCTTTCAGCATCTGCAATTCTTCAGGTAAATTAAAATCCATGCTTGAATCTCCATTTTGGATTTTAGTCTGCGGGGCGACTTTTGGTTTTTAGATTAACGGAACAATGCCGGCACAAGTTGCTGCGCTTGCACCGGCACGCCCTAACTCCGGCAATCCAAAATCCAAAATCGCAAAATCAAAATTAATGCGCTTATTTCTTTTCCTCGACCTTATACGACCCCAACCCGGGTCGATATTCCTTACGGGCGAACTGCTGCAAGCCGGGACGGCCGCCGATCGCTGCCTTGGCTTTATCGGAGATCAAGCCGGAGATCTCGTAGGCGACATCCGGATTGGAGTAGAAGGTGTAGTACCACGCTTCTTTGACCGCGTTGAGGGCGGAAGGAGCTTTCTCTTTCAAGTTGTTGGCGATCTCCATCACCTCTTTGTCCAAATCGGCGCGCGGCACAGCTTTAGTGATAAGGCCGATGCGCTCGGCTTCCTTGGCGTTCATGGTCTTGCCGGTGAGCGCGTAATAGAGTCCATGCTTGGGCTGCAAATGTTCGGTCAGAACGATGGTCACTTCGCCGCCGGGGAAATGGCCGAAATTAACCTCCGACAAACCAAACTGGACATCGTCCGCCGCAATGGCGATGTCGCAGCCGGTCACGACGGTGAAGCCGCCGCCAAACACCCAGCCGTTGATCTTGGCGATCACCGGCTGCGGCATCTTGCGCAGTATCTCGTTGCGCCATTGGCGCGATTTTTCTCGCACTTCGTCGCGCACGCGCTCAGGTTGGGAGTCCATTTCGATAAAGTATTGCTTCAAGTCCTGGCCGGCGCAAAAACTCTCACCCGCGCCGGTGATAATGATCACCCGGGTATCTTTGTCGTAACGCAGATCGGTCAAGCAATCGTACATGTCGCGATGCAGCTGCGGGCTCATCGCGTTGCGCTTTTCCGGCCGATTGAGTGTGACCGTCGTCACGCCGTCCTTATTGTCCACTAATAAAGTTTGATAATTTGCCATGGTCTTTCCTCCAATTGTTTTTATGCTGCGTCGTTATGTCAGGTCATATTCTAGAAGCATTGAAACTGTCAATCGCGGGGCAACCGGAGGTCAGAGATCCGAAGTCGGAGATCGGCGGTCAGCAGGCGAAGATCGGACTTCTGACTTCTATCGCCGCACCAGATCGTGCAATAGTTTCTTCCAACGCTCCTCGGCTTTCTCGTACTGCTCGACGGTCAGTCCCTTTTCAGGGTACCAACGTTTGAAACCATAATTCTTGGTCGAAGTCGCGAAGCGAAACTTTTCTTCGAAGATCTTTTGTCCCTCTGGGCTCAGGAGAAAATCGATGAACAATAGGGCGGCATGGGGACTGTGAGTCGCGGCCGGCAAAGCAACGCTACCGGCGTTGGCCGGACTCAAGTCGAGAGGCACCCATTCGGTGGGCGCGCCTTTGAGTTTCCCGGCTAAGACATGATTGCGAAAGATCGAGATCGACATATGCATTTCGCCGGCGGCCATCAACTCATGCATCGCGCCGCCGGAGATCATGTGCATTTTGACATCCTGGTTGCGCAACTGCTTGACGAATTCTTCTCCCTTGGCGGCGATCATGGCGCCGACAAAGCGCACGCCGGTGGTATCGCCGCTGACACCGATCTTGCCTTTGTTTTCCGGCTTGAGCATATCGGCGAAGGTTTTCGGCACCTCGGCGGCGCGAATCATGTTGCGGTTGTAGCCCAGGCCGACGATGGATTCCCGGTCGGTGGTCCAAAATACCCGGCTCTTGTCCGCTTCCTCTTTAGAGTCATCGGGAAAGTTGGCGAGATGGGGCGAGAAATATGGCATCAGCAGCTTGCTGTCGCGCATGAGCATCATCGTCGTCGGTGTGGTCTCGAGCAGGTCGGCGATACTGCGCTTGGACTGCGCTTCGGAAAGCAGCCGCCGGTTCAGATCGTTGGGCGCGGCGCGATAGGTTTCGACTTTGACACCGGGATATTTCGCTTCAAACACGTTGGCGATATCGCGATGGGCGGTCAGGCTCGTGTACCAGGTGAGCTTCCCTTCCTTTTTCGCGCCGGCTTTGAGCATCTCCTCGCGGTCCGCGCCGCGATAGTTGGCGAGATCGACGGTGGATCTGGTTTGAGCGAAAAGTTCGACTCAAAGGAAAAACTATCAAGCAGACCAGCAGAACCACGGTATTCATTCGACTATTCCTGCTGTTTGTTCAACCCAAGACTTCGCCATCACTCCAGGGCCCGCGCTATTCCAACACCCCGTCCTGTCGATGCGCGGCGATGGTCGCGGCATCGTAGCCGACGACATCGCGCAGCACCGCCTCGGTATCCTTGCCGAGCACGGGAAATTCCCAGCGGCGCGTCAGCTTGGCGTTGGTAAAGTGCAGCGGAAAACTCGGCAATACGACCTTGCCCAATCTAGGATTATCCACCTCGACGATGAAGCCACGCTCCTTGAGCTGCGGGTCGTTGACCAGATCCTCGCCGGTTTGCGCCACGCCGCAGGGAATCCCCGCTTTCTGCAACTGATCGCGGACGGCGAAGGCGTCTCGCGTCCGCGTCCAAGCTGAAATAGTTTTATCGAGCGCCTCCCGTGCTTGGAGCCGCGCCGCGTTGGTGGCAAAGCGTGAATTGTCGGCGACGTCACCGCCAAGAATGTTGGCGAGGGCCGACCATTGCTGTTCGGTTTCCGCAGCGATCACGCACCAGCGATCTTCGCCCTTGCACGGATAGCAGCCATGGGGAGCCACGGAGAGCGACATATTGCCGATGGGTTCGGGATTCTTGCCGGTCGACGCAGCTTCCATCAGATTGGCGCCGATCATAAATGCCGTCGCCTCTGACTGCGCCAAGTCGATGAACGCGCCTCTCTTTTGCCGGTCTCGGTAAAGCACGCCGGAAATGATGATGATCGCGCACAGGACGCCGGAAACATAATCTGGATAAACCAGCTGCGCACCGATAGGCGGATTGGTGACGCCGGGGTGGTTCCACATATAGGTCAAGCCTGTGAAGGCGGTGATGTTCACACCGACTGTCGAGAAATGGCGCTTGGGACCGGTGGTGCCGAGGCCGGGCATGCGCAGATTGATTATGTCGGGCTTCACTGCGCAGAGCTGTTTATAACCCAATCCAATGCGATCGACGACATCGACGCTGTAGTTATCGAGCACCGCGTCCGCCTTGGCGACCAGATCGTGCAAAACGCCCTGGCCTTTGGGATGTTTCAAATTGACTGTAAAGGACCGCTTGTTGCGGTTAAATTCTAAAAACCGCGGCGACAGATTGGGATCTTCGCCGGTGCCGAAAAAGCGAAACGGGTCCATACCGCCTTTGCTCGACTCGATTTTCATCACATCGGCGCCGAGCTCCGCCAAAATCGTCGTGCCATAGGGGCCGGCAAGAACGTGATCGAAGCTAACGATTCGCATACCGTCAAGCGGGCCGTTGCCGCTCGTCCCGGTCGACCTTGGTTGCTGTGGCGCCGACCTCTTCGCCCCATCGTCGCGCCAACTGTCGAGCAGCGGCACGCTACCAACCGCAGGACGGCTGCCGTCGATCATAAACGGCATGCCCGGCTGCTTTGCGCTGCCAAACCCTGCATGCTCCACCGCTGTCATGAAACCTCGGCCCTGCACATGCTCGTCGTTGGCAAACCCCATCGGCGTATTCACCGGCACACAAGGGATGCCCTTTTCCTGCAACAATTCGGTGATCTCCGCCATGGTGAATTTACCAAGATAGGCTTCCACTGCGGGATTGAGTTCATCGGCATGATCGCGCCGGTAGACGTTGTTCAGCCAATCGGCGGCGTCGAAAGTCGCCGGATGATCCTTCCAGATGGAAAGAAAAAGCTTCCAGTGCTGGCGCGTCACGTAGAGATAGACGAAACCGTCTTTGACCGGGAAGATTTTCGCCGGCGCCACCGAGCCATGCTGGCTGCCGGCGCGCTTGAGAATCTGTTTATCATTGGCCCACAGCCGAATGAGGTGCTCATGGGTCGCCAAGGTTTCCTGCATCGACGTGTCGATATGGTCGCCTTGGCCGGTCTTTTCACGCCGGTAGAGCGCTGCCAATACGCCGGCGGTGGCGAACAGACTCGCGAAGTAATAGGCCTGCGACTCGGGCGCTTTGCACGGTGCCGTCGTCGGGTCGCCGCAGACGTAAAGAATGCCGCTCTCGGCCAAGCCGACGAGATCGTTGTAGACAAGATTTTTCTTCGGTCCGGTTTGACCGAAACAAGTGATCGAAGCCATGACGATGCCGGGATTCACCTTGGCTAGATCTTTGTAGCCCAACCCCTTGGCTGCCAACTCACCCGGCTGAAAACTTTCAATGACAACGTCGGCCGATTCGACCAACTTGCGCAACGCCGCGCGACCGGCGTCACTGTCGAGATCGATGACCTTGCTGTGCTTGCCGGCGTTCAAATGCGCGAAGGTCGTGCTCAGCTTGGCGCCATTGGCTGCGGTGATGAAAGGGGCCAGATTGCGCACTGGGTCGCCGCCAGGCGGTTCGATCTTGATCACTTCCATGCCCAAGTCAGCGAGCATGCGGCCGCACAGTTGGCCGCTCAAACCGGTAAGATCCAACGCTCTATAACCTTTGAGAAATTCTCCGCTCATCATTTATCCTTTTAGGAAGTTATTGCTGCTGACGGAAGTTCCAAATCTCCCCTAACCCGGCTTTTACAAAGAGGGGAACATTTTAGATGCTCACCGTTTCCCCTTTGACAAAGGGAACTAAGGTGGATTTTCTACTGCGTCGCTTCACTTATTTAAGCACCGACAAACTTTGCCCGCAGGTCGTTCAAAATCTGCGACGCCTCGGCAACCATGCGGTCGACGATTTCCTTGGCGGGCACATTGTTGCGCTCTTCACTCAACATACCGGCCACCTGTCCGCCAGGGACATGCAGGACATCGACGCGATTGGCGGCTTCGGCGGCGCGCCGCACTTCATCCATCGCATTACCTTGGTAGGGCGTCGGCATGGCATCGAGACCGGACGCCATCCAGGCCTTGATGGTCTCGCTGCGGTAATGACGCGCAAAGTGGCCGCTGGTGTAAGCGGTGCGCACGAAGTCTTCCGAGCTGCCGTTGAGAATTTGTTTTTTATAAATCGGATTGATGCCGCCTTCCTGCGTCACCAAGAAAGTCGTGCCGCACCAAACACCAACAGCTCCGAGAGCGAGCGCGGCGGCAACGCCGCGACCGTCGGAAATACCGCCGGCGGCAACCACCGGCTTGGGCCGCACCGCATCGACGATCTGCGGTATCAGAGGAAAGTTGCCAATCGTGCCGGTGTGTCCGCCCGCTTCGTAGCCCTGGGCGATGATCACGTCGGCGCCCTTGCGCGCGTGGCTGAGCGCATGTTTCACCGCGCCGGCCAGCGCCATGACCAAAATACCCCGTTCATGGGCCAGCGGCACGACTTCGGCCGTATCACCGAGGCCGATGATCAGAATCGGCACCTTCTCTTCGAGAATGACTCGCAGCTGCTCGCGCGTAGCCGCCGGCGTCTTCACCCAGCTCTTGCGGTCCGGCGGTTGTGGCGTCAAGCCCAGTCGCGGAATCAGCTCGTCGTTGAACTTGGCATGCTTGGGAAATTTTTCCTGGATCTCTTTGCGCACTTCGTCCGGGTCGGGAATTCTGACATCTTCCATCTTCGGCAAGGTGATATCGACGCCGAAGGGCTTGTCGGTCAGTTGCCGCACCGCGCGGATGCGTTCGCGAATGACCTCAGGCCGAATCGAACTGCCGCCGATGCAACCTAGCCCGCCGGCATTTGATACCGCGGCGACCAGCGCCGGCGGCGTCGTCAGCCCTTCCTTGTCCCAGCCCATGCCGGCCTGGATGATCGGATATTTGATATGCAACAAATCACATAATGGCGTATGTAGTGACATTGGCTCCCCTCCTCAATTTTGCAATCAGCGCGAAACTCCTGCATGCCGAGCATCAACCTTGAACTTTTGAACCTTGAACCCTTGAACGGAACTTTACTTCTTCCGATCCTCCGGTTTGACATACTTCACGGTGCCGCCGCCCTTTTGCGAGTGCAGATAACCTTCGACGTCGTTGAGTGGATTGGTGTAGTAGCGCATCCGGTGCGACACCAAGTCGTCGGTCCTGAGCGCGGTCGCAAAGTCCATGTCCTTCATCATGTACGCGGCGATCTTGGCGCTCTCCAGCGTCACCGCATTGCGGCTGCCGAGCTCCTTGGACAGCTGCTCGACGTTAGCCAGCAATTGGTCGTCGGGCACCACTTCAGAAATCAAGCCGACCCGCTCGGCTTCCGCCGCAGACAAATTGCGACCGGTGAGCTGAATGTAAAAAGCCTTCTTGACCGGCAACCCGCCGTGGAACAACGTCGACGTCGCCACCGCGCCGTAGCTGCCGCGGATCACTTCCGGCATGCCGAACTTCGCCGATTGCCCGGCGATGCACAGATCATGACCGTTAATCAACGCCAGACCGCCGCCCAGACACCAGCCGCGCACCGCCGCCACCGTGATCTGCGGCATGGCGCGCAAGAGCCGGACGATCTCGTAGGTCGAACCGGCCTGATCCCAGGGACGCTTGCGCTTCCACGACTCGCGCAGATCGTAAAGATCGAGCCCCGACGAATAAGAATCACCCGACCCCATGGTCACGACGCATTTGATCTTGTCGTTCTCGGCGATATCTTTGAGCGCCTTGATCAACTCCGCCATGAACTTCTGGCTCATGGCGTTCTTCTTCTCCGGCCGGTTAAAGGTCAGCCAAGCGACGCCGGTTTCTTCATCGAGTTTCTGTAGAACTGTTGATAGTTCAGCCATTGCGTACCTCCAGACAGACGAGTGCTTCGAGTCATAAGATTTTCATAGCACAGTTTGAAATTAACTGGCGAGTGCAGCGAAAAGAAATAGCTCAACGCTTGGTAATATTCGGATAGTCCACCATATCGCGCTGGCCGCTGTTGCGGTACAGCCGTTTGCCGGCACGCGGGTAGTCGACGACATCTTGCGCCAGCCGCAGTCCTATGACGAGGCAGACCAGCGGTTCATTGCCGTCGTTGAATGTCTCGTGAGCCGGGCCGCCACCGGGGAAACCGAGGAAATCGCCCGGGCCTATCTTGAAGGATTCTTCGCCGATCACCGCCGTCCCCCGCCCGGAAATCACATAGATCGCTTCATCCTCGTAACGATGGCTGTGATACTCCGACGAGCGATCGCCGGGCGCCACCGTCATCATATGGATGCCAAGATTCTTAAGGCCGGCGGCATCGCCCAGCGACTTGTTTATGCGCTTGGCTGCCGGATTGACGAAGTGAACGCGATGCTCGCCTGCCATGGCGGCGATCTTTTCGGCGGATAAGAACATAATTACCTCACTGTTAGGGTTCCAATAGTTCCAGCCGCTACAATAGTAGGAATTCAAAACCCGATGGTGGCTGCGTGGCTGCACCGCGCCCGTCTGAAAACGACTGGAACACTTGCAACCGATAAAACCTTTGGAACCAGTTATTTAATCCTGCAACAAGAACGGAACTACCACCTCCGCCAACTCAACCGGTTTTTCATGCGGTATATGATGCCCGGCGCCTTCGATCGGGACGATCTTGGCGTTGGGAAAAAGCTGCGCGCGATGGCCGCGCACGGACTTCATGAAATCGCTCTCAGTACCGTAGACAAACAGGATCGGACACTTCAATCGCCGAATGAAAGCTTCGATCTGACCTTCGGACATCGCCGTGGTCGTCCGGTAACGCAGGATCGGATCATGCTTCCAGCGGTAGCGGCCGCCATTGGTGTTGGTGCCATGCTGGGCCATATGCAGCGCCGCCTTATCGGGGATCAGCGGGTAAGTTTTCTGGATCGCCTTCGCCGCCGCCTCCAAGGTTTTGTGGGGGAAGGGAATCTCGACGTAGTCTCGGCCCTTCAACCGCTCGGCCATGATACTCGGCACTTCATCGTCGCTGCGCGCGAATGGACCGAGGGATTCGAGCAGCACCATGCGCTTGACCCTTTCCGGAAACGTGCCGGCGTAGAGCAAACACATGCTGCCGCCCAGCGAATGGCCGATGATCGTCACTGGATCTTTGTCCAAGTGCTTGAGCAATCCGGCGAGATCGGTGAGAAAGTCTTCATGGGCGTAGCCCCGGCTGGTGCTCGGCCACTCGCTGTCGCCATGGCCGCGCAGGTCGAGCGCCACCGCATGCTTGATCGGCACGCCGCGGCTGATCAGCTCGTCGAGAAAATGATCCCAACTGCGCCCTTGATCGCGCACGCCGTGGACGAAGACGTAGGTCTCCTCCTTGGGATCGCCCCATTCCCAATAATGCATTTTCAAACCGTCGTGAACGAAGTGACGCCGCTGCGCTTGCCAACTCGCCCGGGCTTTGGCAGCGCGAACTTTCGGCTTGGCGCTCGTTTTAATTTTCGCGGAGCTAGCTTTGGTGCTTTTAGTCTTTTTCGTAGTCTTTTTAGTCGGTTTCTTTTTCATCCTATCTTTTTCCCAACTCCTTTAAAGCTTCCTCAACGTAGCTGTGATCGAGATACTTCGCCGGCTGCGGCAGCGCGCCACCTTTGAACTGGCCGCGCTCGGCGGCAATTTGGATCACCGTGCGCACGCCTTCGATGTTGGTCTCGGCGTTTGGCGGCCAGATCTTGTTTTCGGTGTAATAGTCCCAGCCGCGGCGCGCCTGCTCGGGCTTTAACTGCATTTCCTTGGATAAGAACTCGATGGCCGGATCCTTGTTGTCATGCATCCAGCGCATGGCGTGAATTAAACCTTTCATGAAGCGCACGGTCAAGCCACGGTTCTTCTCCGCCCAGGCCCGTTTCACCGTGACTTCGGTCAACTGATAGTTGGGAATGTAGTCGACGACTTTAGCGATCACCGGATAGCCCATCTGCGCCGCTTCGTAATTGAGCGGTACGGCGATGATCGCCGCATCAATTCTCCCGGCGGTCAGCGACAGAAACGCCTGCGCCGATCCGCCGACGTTGATCAGATTATAATCGCGCGGATACTCCAGCCCCTTCGCCCGCAAGACCCGGCGCAGCACAAACGCCGTGCCGGAAGTCAGCCCCGACGAGCCGAGATTGGCGCCGCGCAGATCTTCGAAGGACTTAAATTTCTTGCCACCCATGATGTAGTGCGTCAGACCATTGATGACGCCGCCGATGGACACCAGGTCCGCGCCCTGCTCCACCGCCGCGATCACCGTATCGGCGCCGCCGCTGGAGACGTTCACCGAGCCGCCGACCAGCGCCATGGTCGACTTGTCGGCCCCCGATACCAGCACCAGCTGGACATCCAAGTTCTGCTTATCGAAAAAACCCAGCTTGCTCGCCACCCACAGCGGACTGTAGCCCAGGGTCTTCGACGAGGCGCTGATGGGAAATTTCACTTTCTCCTGCGCCAAAGCATTTGCCGCAACCAAGATCAGAACTAATGAAAAGTGCGGCAGAAACTTCGTCATTGAGAATCCCCCTGCGAAAACCTTGAACCTTGAACCCTTGGACATCGAACGGTCTATTTTCTCGCGTCCTCAATATACTTCTGAACAAACTCGATAATCTCCTTGGGCGCCCGCAGCACCCGCTCGCGCAGTTTCTCGCCGTCTTCGCCGACTTCGAAACGCGGCTGGAAGCGCATGACCTTTTTCGCTTCGGCGATGAAATCTTCGTCCTTGGCGAGCTGACTGAACGCTTGGCGCATCGCCAGCACCGACTCTTTGGGAGAGTTGGGCGGCAATAGAGCGACGCGGTTCAAATTTTGGCTCGCCATGTTGGCGGCCTTGAGCGCTTCGTACTTCATGCCGCTCGGCGCCTTGCCATTGATCTGCGTATACACTTCGGTAAAAGAATTGAGCTCGGGATAGTCCGGGCTCTTCGCCATCGTCCCATCGGGCTTTATGACATCGTGATAATAGAGCGGCGTGACCATGCCGGTCTTGACCATCTGCGGCTCGACCACGCCGCGGTAGCCGGGAATATTTTCGTCGTGATATTGGATCTCGTTGCGCTGCACCGCCAGCCGCGCGTCGTTGCTGCTGTTGTAGCCCGTCACGTAATCGTACTTGACGCCGAGCACATCGAAGGCCAAGCGAAAACGCAGGTCCTTGTTGCTGTCGAATGACAGACCGCCGGCGCGAAACCGCTCGGCCTTGGCAATGTCCGTCGGTTTCTTGATCCCCGGCGCGACATCGGAGCGAATGTAACAAACGGTGACGCCCGCCACCGCCGCGATAAACGGCACTTTCATCAAATCGACGCGCAGTGTCGAGCTCTTCATCATTTGATGGTTATAGGGGCCGGTGAAATATCCCAAGGTTAACCCATCCTGCTTGGCCCGCTCGCCGAGAAAGTTGATACCGGTGACGCCGCCGCCGCCGGACATATTCTGCACGACAATGGTTGGATTCCCCGGCACATGGCGCGCCAGATGGCGCGCGACAATGCGCCCTTCGATATCCGTCGGACCGCCGGCGCTGAAATTGATAAAGAAGGTAACCGTCTTGCCCTGATAATAGGGCCGCTCCGCCGCCTGGGTTGTCGACGTTACGAGCATCGCGACCAACGCGAACAGGGGAAAACTATCTGCAATCCGTTTCATTTAGCTACCTCCTTCGGGTCAACGCCCGGCCAGTTCCTTTAGCGCATCTTTTTGAAAACTCTGATCGACGTACTTGCTCCCGCTCGGCGCCGCTCCCTTTGACTGCGACGCCTCCCAATAAATCTGCGTCGCCACATTCATGCCCTCGATATTCACGCTGGCGTCCATGGGCCAAATCTTATGCTCGACGTAATACTCCCAGCCGCGCCGTGCGTAATCCGACGTCATGTCCAACTCCTTCGCCATAAACGCCACCGCCGCTTCTTTGTTAGCATAAAACCAGCGATGCACCGAGATCATGGCGCGCATGAAGCGCACCATCAACGGTCGATTCTTCTCCGCTACTGGGCGGGAAACCGTGAACGCGCCGAACTGGTAGCTCGGGATAACGTCGACGATCCGGCCGACACCGTGAAAACCCTGATCGGCGGCGATAAAGTTTAATGGCACTCCCAGCGCCGCCGCCTGCACCTGCCCAGCCGCCAGCGCCGCCAATGTCGGCCCGGCGCTGCCGGTGGCGAGGATCTGATAGTCGCGGCCAAATTCAAAGCCTTTGCCTTTCATATAACGGCGCAGGGCAAAGCCCAAGCCGGAAGTCGCGCTGGTGGCGCCGATGATCTTACCGCGCAAGTCGTTGAGCGTTTGGAATTGTTTGGTCGTCATGATGACCTGCGACAAGCCATTGATGGTGCCGCCGATCATCGACAGATCGACGCCACGCTCCACCGCGGCGATATGCGCATCCGAACCGGAGGCGGAGACGAAGACCGAACCGCTAAGCACAGCCGCGAGAGATTTATCAGCGCCGCGCACATAAACCAACTGCGGCTCCAAATCCTCGCGTTCCATGAATCCCAGCTTCGCCGACGCCAACATGGGCCCATAACCCAGACTCTTGCTGGTAATGCTGTAGGGAAACTTGATCTTGGATTGAGCTGCGCCAACCGATGGTAAAACAAACACCAACAGAATCGCGATCGAAAAGCTTTTCAGCATAATGCCAATCTCTGTGGAAGTAATGGAGTATTGGGATCGGAATCCCATCACCCCATGACTCCAATACTCCATTTCCTACTCCACCTCCCTCGATCCGAGCGCATCGCCAAATCCCTAATCCGCCAAGTCTATTCAGGAGTACATCGGGAACGGTTTTGCCGTCAAGCTACTTTGGAAATGGCTGGTGGTTCAGTCTGAACTTTCACATTAGGGGACTCGCATCTAAAGGTCTAACGGTAGCTTCTTTAGAATCTCTTCGTCTATCGGAGTCAACGCCCAACACTTCGGGCAAATAATAACGCCGCCATTGTCTAATTCCTTTGTCCGTATCGTTTCGGCAATTTTCAAAGTTTGCGTTGTTGAAATGTCGGCTACGACTGCAAGGAGTTGACTACACAAGACGCATTTAATGATTTGCTCTGCCATAGTGGCCGTCAATCTATATCAATTGCATTTATCACAGCAAATCGACGATATCGGCTTGCTGCCAAACTTTCCCAGTAACTTCGGCTTCCATCGCTGGAGTGCAGCGGAGCTTTTTGTGGATCTTGCAGAAGTTGCAATGAAAAGCGTAGAACGCCAGTGCGCGGAAAAGAGGCATCGGCTGCTCAGCAACGATGGAGAGATTTCTCGCTGCGCTCGAAATGACAGCGATCTTGCAGCTGTCATGAGCAAAGCAAGGGATATCGACTGGTCAGGTCGAATTTAACACCCGAGCAGCGAAATTCTCCTTACCTCCGTGGCCTTCGCGCCCTTCGTGGTGCAAGATGGTCTCACTGCTAATATCTCAATTGCGCGCGAGGACACCCATGGCTCGAATAAAATTCGGCGTCGGCATCTATGGCACAGACAACGCCCGCGAAGCTGTCGCGCTGGCGCGTAGCGCCGAAGCTCTCGGTTACGACCGATTCTGGATCGGCGATTCGCACATGATCTGGCGCGAGCTCTACGTCCTCGCCGGCGCCATCGCCATGGCGACCAACAAAATCGCCATCGGCCCCGGCGTCACCCACCCAGTGGTGCGCCATCTGACCGTCACCGCCAGCGCCATGGCGACCTTGCACGAATTGACCGGTGGGCGCGTTTTTCTTGGCTTCGGCGTCGGCGCCAGCGGCCCGGCCAACGTCGGCATGCAACCGGTGACGGTGACTGAATTCGAAGCCGACATACTGAGCTTAAAACAACTCCTGCGCGGCGAGCCGGTGGAATTCAATGGCACGGCAGCCAAATGTCTATTTCCCTGCGGCGAGATTCCCATCTATATTGGCACCCGCGCGCCGCAGGTCATGAAAATGGCTTGCCGTCTGACGGCGGGATTCATCCATGCCGGCGCGTCGGATTCGCTAATCGAATTGGTGCAGCAGATCCAAAGCTATGCCCAAGAGGCGGGGAGAAAGCCTGGAGAAGTCGAGTTCATCTACCGCTTGCCCTGCGCCATCGACGATGACGCGGCGCAGGCCCGGAACGCCGTTAAAGGCGTGGTGGCGCGCACCGCCATGACGCAATTGGGGCGTCTGTACGACCGCGGCCAATTAGAGGATCCGGAAGACCGAAGTGCAATCGCGCGCATGCGCCAAGAATACAACACTTACCATCACATGGACGCCGCGCACAGCTATCTGGTTCGCGATCAATGGCTCGATCGCTTTGCTTTAGCCGGCACGGCAGATCAACTCAAAGACAAAGTGCAACAGTTCCTCGCCGCCGGCATCGACGAGCTGACGATCATCCCCTGCGGCCCGTCGAAGCAGACGACCCTGCAAAGCTTTGCCCGCGATATCATGGATAAAATCTGACTAAGATCAATGTCTGTCGCACCGTCGTGGGCGAAAAATCTTTACCGCGCGTCATCGATCCGCCCAGGTGGCAGCGGTTGATTCACGGCATCGACAATCGCTCGATAGATATCCTCCGCCGCCCGCTCCTTGGTCACGCAAACATAGGCGCCGGCATTCTTCATCGCCGCTTGGATGGACGGATCGCTGGCGAACGATAGCCCGATGACGATCACCCCGGGCTGGTCCTCAACGATGCGCCGGGTCGCCTCGATGCCATTCATCCCCGGCATGTTAACGTCCATGACGATTACGTCGGGCTTGAGCTCATGGGCCAGGTCGATCGCCTCCCGGCCACCTTTGGCTTCACCGACCACCCGGATGTCTTGGTGGTCTTCGAGTAGCCAGCGCAGTCCCTGGCGCACCATCTCATGATCGTCCACCAAGGCGATGCGCACAGGCTTGTTCGTCGTGACCCTAAACTCTTCGGGCGCGTGGGGCTTAATCGAAGCTGCCGGCAACGCCGGCACCACCGCCACCGGCAAGATCACTTTCACTGAAGTTCCTTGCCCCGGCGCCGATTCGACCACCAGCCGACCTTGATGAAGTTCCAAACGTTGGCGCATGCCGAACAGTCCGAACTTCTCGCTTCCGGCGGCCCGGCTTTCGACGTTGGCCAGGTCGAACCCCCGGCCTCGGTCCGCGACCTCAACCCTCAGCTCGCCATTTTTCAACTCATAGCAAACCCTCGCTTCTTGGGTCGCGCTATGCTTGACCACGTTCCATAACAGTTCACGGGCGCACTGAAAGGCCAATATCGCGCGCGCCTCGTCAAGCACAAAGCCGGCGGAATCGCCGACCACCTCGACCCGCAACTCATGCTGCTGCTCCATCTGTTCGCCGAGCCAGGCGAGCGCCGCCGGCAGGCCGAGATCGTAGAGCACCTGCGGGCTCAGCTGCGCTATGAGCGTGCGTGTGAAGGCGATCGAATCGTCCAGCGATTGCCGGGCGTCGGTGAACGCATTCTTGGCGTTGTCCGACACGGCAAACTTTTCGGCGCGGCCGAGATTTATCTGGCTGACAACCAGCAATTGCCCCAGGTAGTCGTTCAACTCGCTCGCCAACCGGTGCCGTTCCTGCTCTTCGGCGCGCGTCAATTGCTCGACAAAAGCACGGAGCTTCTTTTGCGAATCCCCCAGCGCTCGGGTTCTTTGGACGACCCGCTGATCGAGATCTTCGTTGATCTGGCGCAACTCCTGCGTGCGCTGGTCCACTGTCTGCTCCAACATCGCATTGAGGCTGGTTAACCGCTCCTTGCTTTCGCGCAATTGAGCTTCGCCCGCAAGCACCGCGCGCACCACCGCCATGCTGATCGTCAGCGCGATCGCCAGTCCAAGAAATAGCAGGGACAACGTAACGATCTCGGTTTTCTGGAGGCTGCCATGAGTTTCGGCACTGAGCGGGCTAAAAATGATTTCCGCGTCCGGCTGCAACTCGGAATCTAACAACTGCTCCAGCCTAGTAACCTGTTCCGAAAAGCGGTCCGACTTGTCGCGATTCGCCGTGCGCGCCGCCATCAGCGCCTCGCCCAACGCGTGAACATCCTGCCAGCCGGTGCGCAGCCGCGCCGCCAGTTCCCGTTGCCGCGCGGTCTCGGCCAGCGCCGTATATCCGTCGAGCTGCAGCGCCACGTCCGCTGCCTCTTTGGCCGCCCGTTGGCGCGCCGCATCGCTACCGCCCAGGTATCGCCATACGCTCAACGAATACCCAAGGACTTTGATTTCCAATTCCTGCCCAGCCGAGGCGCGAGGCTTGGCGACGTTTTTATCTTTCTCGAAACTCGTCGCGATCGCTTGAAGCCTGACAAAATCGATGATGCCAATCAACACCAGGATCGCTGTCAGCCCGCCACAGCCGAGCCAAAGCAGCCATCTTGCGCCGAGAGGGGGCAACCGCGGTATAAGCTTCATGGCCATTCTTTCACGCAAGATTAAAGCCGCAAGAACATCTTAGGTACTGGATCTTGTTCACCTTGCCACTTCCGTGTGTGGCAGCGACTCGACCAACTCCACCGACTTCGTCACTTTGTACGCCGCCAACCGCTCTTTACAAAAACTCAACAACTCGACACTGTCCAGTTTACCACCGGGCTTGAGCACGATCACCGCTTTCAATGCCTCGCCCCACTGCGGGTTGGGCACGCCTATGACGCGGCTTCGAGAATATCGGGGTGACTGTAAATCACGCTCTCGATCTCCAGCGGATAGACGCTGATGCCGCCAGTGTTAACCATATCTTTCTTGCGACCCCAAAACAAATAAAAAACCTTCCTCATCGAAGTAGCCGAGATCGCCGGTGTAAAACCAGCCAGCGCCAAATGAAACCGTCGTCGCGCCGGGATTTTTGTAATAGCCATGAGCCGCCAGCGGACTTTGGCAGATGATCTCGCCGACATCGCCGAATGAAAGACCAAGGTCCGCCTGGGTTGCCAGGCAACCTTCAGGGAAACCCCCCTCGTACTCGAAGCAAGCAAAACTGCAAACGGATCGTCTTCGCTGACCTGAACTTCAGGCTCGTCGGCGCTCTGGCCGCCGAGCCAACCTCGGTCGCGGCTACGCCGCACTAGGACCTTTGTCGGTGAAAATTCTTTAGATCATGGGCGCCGATCATGTCTTACCTGGCGACTCTCAATTCACGGCATCGACGATCGCTCGATAGATATCCTCCGCCGCCCGCTCCTTGGTCACGCAAACATAGGCGCCGGCATTCTTCATCGCCGCTTGGATGGACGGATCGCTGGCGAACGATAGCCCGATGACGATCACCCCGGGCTGGTCCTCAACGATGCGCCGGGTCGCCTCGATGCCATTCATCCCCGGCATGTTAACGTCCATGACGATTACGTCGGGCTTGAGCTCATGGGCCAGGTCGATCGCCTCCCGGCCACCTTTGGCTTCACCGACCACCCGGATGTCTTGGTGGTCTTCGAGTAGCCAGCGCAGTCCCTGGCGCACCATCTCATGATCGTCCACCAAGGCGATGCGCACAGGCTTGTTCGTCGTGACCCTAAACTCTTCGGGCGCGTGGGGCTTAATCGAAGCTGCCGGCAACGCCGGCACCACCGCCACCGGCAAGATCACTTTCACTGAAGTTCCTTGCCCCGGCGCCGATTCGACCACCAGCCGACCTTGATGAAGTTCCAAACGTTGGCGCATGCCGAACAGTCCGAACTTCTCGCTTCCGGCGGCCCGGCTTTCGACGTTGGCCAGGTCGAACCCCCGGCCTCGGTCCGCGACCTCAACCCTCAGCTCGCCATTTTTCAACTCATAGCAAACCCTCGCTTCTTGGGTCGCGCCATGCTTGACCACGTTCCATAACAGTTCACGGGCGCACTGAAAGGCCAATATCGCGCGCGCCTCGTCAAGCACAAAGCCGGCGGAATCGCCGACCACCTCGACCCGCAACTCATGCTGCTGCTCCATCTGTTCGCCGAGCCAGGCGAGCGCCGCCGGCAGGCCGAGATCGTAGAGCACCTGCGGGCTCAGCTGCGCTATCAGCGTGCGTGTGAAGGCGATCGAATCGTCCAGCGATTGCCGGGCGTCGGTGAACGCATTCTTGGCGTTGTCCGACACGGCAAACTTTTCGGCGCGGCCGAGATTTATCTGGCTGACAACCAGCAATTGCCCCAGGTAGTCGTTCAACTCGCTCGCCAACCGGTGCCGCTCCTGCTCTTCGGCGCGCGTCAATTGCTCGACAAAAGCACGGAGCTTCTTTTGCGAATCCCCCAGCGCTCGGGTTCTTTGGACGACCCGCTGATCGAGATCTTCGTTGATCTCGCGCAACTCCTGCGTGCGCTGGTCCACTGTCTGCTCCAACATCGCATTGAGGCTGGTCAACCGCTCCTTGCTTTCGCGCACACGGCCTCGCCCGCAAGCACCGCGCGCACCACCGCCATGCTGATCGTCAGCGCGATCGCCAGTCCAAGAAATAGCAGAGACAACGTAACGATCTCGGTTTTCTGGAGGCTGCCATGAGTTTCGACACTGAGCGCTTCAGTGACCTTCCGCGTCCGGCCGCAACTCGGAAACTAGACAACTGCTCCAGCCGTGTAACCTGTTTCCGTGAAGCGGCCACCTCCTCGCGATTTGCCGTGCGCGCCGCCATCAGCGCCTCGCCCAACGCGTGAACATCCTGCCAGCCGGTCTGCAGCCGCGCCGCCAATTCCCGTTGCCGCGCGGTCTCGGCCAGCGCCGTATATCCGTCGAGCTGCAGCGCCACGTCCGCTGCGTACCTGGACCCCCTTAAGCGCGCGAGATCGTCGCCTCTGAGGTATTGATGCACGCCCAAGGCATAGTCGAGGAGAATAAGTTCCATTTCCCGCGCTGTCGCGCTGCGCGGTTTAGCGATCTTTGTTTGTTTTTCGATATTCGAAGCGACAGAGTGGACTCGAACGATAACGATGATGCTAATCGACACGATTACGAATGTCAGCACGCCAAAGCCGAACCAGAGCAGCCGCCTTGTGCCGAAACTACGCAACCAAACCATCGGATTCAAGAAAACACCTTGAGATTAGATTAGCGCCGCAAGATCATCTCGCGAACCTGGACCTTGTTCACTTTGCCCACTTCCGTATGTGGCAGCGACTCGACGAAGTCCACCGACTTCGGCACTTTGTAAGCCGCCAACCGCTCTTTGCAAAAACTCAACAACTCGACACTGTCCAGTTTACCACCGGGCTTGAGCACGATCACCGCTTTCAACGCCTCGCCCCACTGCGGATCGGGCACGCCGACGACGGCGGCTTCGAGAATATCAGGGTGACTATAGATCACGCTCTCGATCTCCAGCGGATAGATGCTGATGCCGCCGCTTTTGACCATATCTTTCTTGCGCCCGGAAACAAACAGATAGCCTTCCTCATCGAAGTAGCCGAGATCGCCGGTGTAGAACCAGCCATCGCGAAATGAAACGGTCGTCGCCTCGGGATTTTTGTAATAGCCATGGGTTGCCAGCGGACTTTGGCAGATGATCTCGCCGACATCGCCGACTTTGACCGGCTTACCATCGTCATCGACGATGCGCAGATCGACGCACCACACCGGCCGGCCCGCCGAGTTCGCCTTGGCGGGCGCATCGCCGGGTTTCGAGATCGCCATCTGGCCGGAATCGGTGGACGCATAGGTGCGATAAATGTTCGGCGTGAGATTTTTTTGCAGCGCTTCGAGCACCGCGGGATGAACCTTGCCGCCGGTGATCGCCAAACAGCGCAATGAGCTGGTGTCGTATTTGGTCGCCTCCAGAACGTGGAGCATGCGCTCGCACATCACCGGCACCGCGCCGACATAGGTTACCTTGTCACGCTCGATGGTCCTGAGCACTTCCTCGGCATCGAAGCGCTCATGTAAAATCATCGTCCCGCCGAAGTAAATAATCCCCAGGGTAAACGACCGCCCGGCGTTGAAATAAATCGGCGAAGAGAGAATCGCCCTGTCGTGGGCACCGAGCCCCTTCTCGATGGCGTTATTGATGCAATGAAAGACAAAGGTCCGCTGGGTTGCCAGGCAACCTTTGGGGAAACCCGTCGTACCCGAAGTAAGCAAAACTGCAAACGGATCGTCTTCGCTGACCTGAACTTCCGGCTCGTCGGCGCTCTGGCCGTCGAGCAAACCGCTGTAGCTCAAGTCAGCCGAAAGCGAAATCGCTTTGATCGAACTGAGATCTTTCAGCTCCTTAGCCTTGGCGAACTCCCCGGCGCACTCTTCTTGGAGAATGATAAAACGCGGCTCCAGTGTGGCGACTACGGACGCCAACTCCAACGCCTTCCATTTCACATCGAGGGGGATCGCCAGCGCGCCGATCTTGGCGGTGGCGAAAATAATCTCCAGATGCTCGATCCGATTGCCCACCGACAACGCCACACCGTCGCCGCGCTTCACGCCGATGGCGAGCAAGCCATTGGCTAGCCGGTTCACCCGCGCATTAAGCTCGCCGTAGGTCGTTTCGCGAAACTTATCCCGCGCCGCGACCTTGAGTGGAAACTTCCAGCCGTTCCGGCGCAAGCCGTCGCCCATCAACATTGGAATACTTGTGCCCATAGATAAATCTTTGCTGACCGTTCAAAGGTTCAAAAGTTCAAGGTTCAAGGTCGGAAAAATCAAACGTCTGCGATTTTCACCGAAGCACTCCGACGTTGAACTTTTGAACCCTTGAACCTTGAACGGCAGTTATCTTCCCTTCCAGTTCGCCGGGCGCTTTTCGACAAACGCCTTGGACCCTTCCTTGGCGTCTTCGGTCTGCATCACCATGCTTTGTAAGTCGGACTCGTAACGCAGGCCTTGCTCGAATGGCATGTCGAGCCCCTTGTAGATCGCTTCTTTAATGTAACGCAGCGCCAGCGGCGCGCCTTTGAGAAACGACTGGGCCATCTTTTCGCCGGCGGGAATCAACTGGTCGTAAGGCACCACTTGATTGACCAGGCCGATGCGGTGGCACTCGGCGGCGTCGTACAATTCGCCGGAAAGGCAAATTTCCAGCGCTTTGGGCAACCCGACCAGCCGCGGCAACCGCTGGGTGCCGCCGGAACCCGCCATGAAACCGAGGCGCACTTCACTGACACCAAGCCGCGCCCCTTCGGCGGCGATGCGAATGTCGCAAGCCATGCTCATCAGCAATCCCGTGCCGACGGTGTAGCCATGCAGCAACGCGATGGTGATTTTATTCATCGCCGCGATCGCCGGCGCCGGCGTGCCGGGGATCGCATTGTATTTCTCCTGGCGCGCCACCAGCGGCGACGGCGCCGGCCCAGCCGCCTCGGCGGCATTTTGCCGCACCCGGTCTTTGATATCGCCGCCGACGGAAAATGCCCGCTCGCCGTTGGCCTTAAAGATCACGATCTGAACATTGGCATCATCCTCAGCGTCACGGCAGTAGCCGACGATCGCTTTCACCATGTCGCGGTTCACCGCGTTCAACGACTCCGGCCGATTGAGCGTGATCCACGCGATCTTGTCTTTGACTTCGTAGAGAACTTTTTCGTCTGCCATCTTGCCTCCATTTTGGATTTTAGATTTTGGATTTTGGATTATCAGAAAGCAAGAACTCGAACATTTTTAGCAATCGATCATGGCGCCCATCCGCCAATCCAAAATCCAAAAGCTGCCCCGCGGACGCAAATTCAAAATTATTTAATCACTTTATCCGCCCGATAAAGCAACGACTGCGGAATAGTCAGACCAATCTGCTTCGCCGTTTTAAGATTGAACACCAGCTCAAACTTCATCGGCTGCTCCACCGGCAGTTCGGCAGGATTGGCGCCCTTCAGAATCCTGTCCACGAAATATGCAACGCGCCGGTAATTGTCCGTTTCGTCCGCCCGATAGAACATGAGCCCACCGGCCTCTACATTCCCTCTGCTGATGTACACTGACGGTAACCGGCTCTTTAACGCAAAGCCCACGATTCGTTTTTGGTTAGGACGCATTACCCCGCCCGCGGTGATCACGTAGAGTCCATCCGGGCGCTGCTTGTTTAGCGCAGCAAAGACCTTCTCGAAGTCGTCCACCGCTCGTATCTCCCAAGGTTGAATAGTCAACTTTAGCGCACGCGCGTGGGCTGGGAGAAGCTCTTTCACCTCGTGTAAACTCTGCGGAATGGCCGGATCGTAGAGAACCGCGACACGGGAAAGTTTGGGTACCGCTTCTTTGAGCAGCTCCAGCCGCTTCCCGCCTAGCTCTGTGTTAAGAGCTGTGAGGCCGGTGACATTGCCGCCGGGACGAGCAAGACTTTCAACATGGCCTGCCCTAACAGGATCGGATCCTTGGCCCGTCATAACGATGGGAATCGTCTTGGTTGCATTCTTGGCCGCCCGGATCCACTGGTCCCCTGACGCTACCACGATGATATCAACCTTCAGACGCACCAGCTCCGCCGCAAGCTCAGGGGCCCGATCGACCTTCCCCTCCGCATATCGGTACTCGATGGCGATGTTCTGTCCTTCTATGTAGCCACGCTCGCGCAGAGCTAGCCGAATTCCCTCGGCGCGGGCGGAGTCAGTAGCTGCATCGGTATTTGATAGATACCCTAACCGAGAGACTTTCTTCGGCTGCTGCGCCTCGGCCGCCACCCCACAGATTACGAATGCGATAACGAGTGTGACAAGCCCCAACCATTTTGATTTTTGATTTTGGATTTTGGATTATCGGATCGAAGCCACGGAATTCCAGTCCGAAATTTCTTTGTCATGTCCTAGTCTCCCAATCCAAAATCCAAAAGCTGCCCCGCTGACGAAAATCCAAAATTCTTCATTTCCCCTTCCACACCGGCGCGCGTTTTTCGGCGAACGCCTTTGGTCCTTCTTTGCTGTCTTCCGTCGTTCCCACCAAGGCTGACAGATCCGACTCCAAGCGAAAACCTTCGTCGATGGACAACTGCACCCCTTTGGTGATCGCTTCTTTGATGAACATCACCGACATCGGCGCGCCTTTGAGGATGCGACCGGCCAAATCTTCCGCCGCTTTCATGACATCGGCCGCGGGGACCGCATGGTTGACCAGTCCCAGTTTCTCCGCCTCCGCGCCGCTAACATTGTCGCCGGTTAGGCAGATTTCCAGCGCCTTGGCCACGCCGACGGTGCGCGCCAGCCGCTGGGTCCCGCCAGCGCCGGGAATAATCCCGCGCTTCACTTCAGCCAGCCCCAACTTGGCGTCTTCCGCGGCGATGCGCATGTCGCAGGCGAGCGCGAATTCGAGACCGCCGCCGACGCAGTAGCCGCGGATCGCCGCGATGGTCGGCTTGGTCAGCGCGGCCACCGCGCGGCTTTGCGAGTTGATGGTTGTCCCAGACAGCTTCGCGGCGCGCCGTTCAATCGGCGAAACCGCGCTCTCGGCGCGCTCTTTCAAGTCCATGCCAGCCGAAAACGCCCGCTCCCCCGCGCCCGTAAAGATCGCCAGGCGAATCGCCGCATCGTCCTCGATCTGTTTGCACGCCTCGACCAGCTCACGCGCCATTTGCCGGTTAACCGCGTTCATCGACTCGGGCCGGTTAAACGTCACCCAAGCGATCTGATTGCGCACTTCGAATAGAATCGTTTCAAAAGCCATCTTGTTCCCACCTTTCCGTTTTTGTTCAATTGGATCGACGAATAGGTCGTATTGGACTTATCTTATGCGTCCTTTGCAACATGAAACCCAAAGTTTTCGCGGCTCGCGCAAGTTTTCTTGCGGTGGATTACGAAGAAGGGCGACCAGCCGGTCGCCCCTACCAATTCCGACTCTTTTTTTGCGGCCTTTGCGCTCTTTGCGGCCAATCCCTCCGAGTCCGAATACTACCGCCCCTTCGCCTTTCGCTCCTGCGCCAGTTGCTCGAGAAAAGACAAATCCAATAGCTCACCGACGTTCAATTTCGTTCCCGCCAGATTTTTGTCGTTGGCAATCACGTTCTCCATTGCTTTGGCGGTGATCAGCGGCAGCCCCGGGGTGACTTGACTGTAGGTCCGGCGAGTCTCTTCCAGCTCTTCGATCACGTTGGAGCGATAGTATTCGCCGAGATACTTATGCACGCGATCCTTATTCTTTTCGTCGCGGTAAAAGTCCATGCCCTCGGCCAATCCGCGCATGAAGTTCATGACGGTCTCCCTGTCGGAACGAATGAACGATCTAGTCGTCAGCGGGCCGGCGATGGTGTACTCGAAATCTTCCTTGGAGAAGTCGAGGAAGACCGGATAGTTCGCTTTGCGCGCCTTCAGCGTGAACGGCGATTGCAGCACGGTAGCGTGAATTTGACCCGCCATGAGCGCAGTCCAGCGGTCTCCCTGACCGCCCACGCCGACTATTTGCACATCTTTGTCGGCAGTCAGCCCTAAACGCCGCGCCGCCAGCCGCGCGATAAAATCGGTGCTCGACCCCAACTGGCTGACACCAATTCTTTTCCCTTTCAGATCCTCCGGCCGTTTGATCGATGGATGCGCCGCCAGAATGTAGTCGAGGCGGTTACCGACCGCGCCGATAAACTGCAACTCCTTGGCGCCCTGTGCCCAGGCGGCGACTACCGTCGACGCGCCTTGCAATTGTAACGACAGGTCACCGGAAATTGCCGCCTGGATGCCCATAAGCCCACCGCGAATGTAGATGGGCTCAACTTTGATGCCATGTTTCTCAAACGACCCGGACTTATGCGCCACCCAAAAATAACTCGCCGACCCGCCCAGCGGATAACCGACCTTGAGTTCGCGCAAGGGTTTGGTTTGGGCAATTACCTCCTGTGAATGAACAAGGATTGCGCAGAGAAAAAAACCCATCGCCAAGAATAAAAATCTTTTCATCGCCGCTCCCTTCGCTCGTCTTGCTGCACTTACAATCAAGGAACTCTTTTTACCCTCGCCCTTTGGGAGAGGGAAGGGTGAGGGCTCTTAAGCTCTTCGCTGATCCTCTCCAGCACACCTGTAAGATTCGTCAAAACGTCATTGTTCCAAAAGCGCACGACGCGATAGCCTTGCGTTTCAATGGCACCAGTCCTTCGTTGATCCGCCGCCCCTTGCTCCGCATGCTGACCGCCATCGAGTTCCACCACCAAACCGCGCTCAACACAGCAAAAGTCGGTTATGAAAGGACCAATGGGATGCTGCCGCCGGAATTTAGCGCCACACAATTGGCGGTCACGCAAGCCCGCCCAAAGATATTTCTCCGCGTCGGTAATATCGCTCCGCAGCCTACGAGCGCGAGTCTTTTGATTAAGTGGATACGGCAGCATTCGGAAGAGCCCTCACCTCTGTCCTTATATTAACACCGTTGCAGAAAATCATTATAGGAGATCATGTTATGTGAGACCGATAACAAGAGCTTGCTGGTTGAGGACCACCTTTATCCAATTCCCGGGAGAATCAGGGAGAGACTGTCCCGGCCAGTAGGAGAACGGGTTTGAAGTTTAATAGAAAGTCGTCCCCTTTTGGAGGACCGATATAAGGCTAACTTTCCGTTCAGAGCTATTGGGATTGGAATTACATAACGGAGGAACGACCGACAGTGAAACGATATTACATAGGGGTGGATTGGGGCGACCGCTTGCATCAGGTGTATGTCGGGGACGAGGAGGGCAAGAAGGTACGAGAGATGAAAGTTCCAGAGAGCGTCGAAGGTCTGGCCGAGATCGGGCGCTGGCTCGATGAGCAAAGAGCCGAGGGCTTTGAGCTGTGGGCAGCCATTGAGAAGCCGGCGGGGCGCATCGTGGACTTTCTGCTCGATCATGGCGTGGAAGTTTATCCGGTCAATCCCAAGGCGGTGGACCGGGTCAGGGATCGCTATCGGATGAGCGGCTCGAAGAGCGATGCCTTTGACGCCTACGTGTTGGCGGAGTTTCTCAGAACCGATCAGGCGCACTTGAAAGTGCTGCGACCGAGCTCGGAGAAAGCCCAAGAGCTTAAAATGCTGTGTCGGGATCAGCGCCGCGTGGTGCGCCACAAGACCCGATTGCTCAACCAGCTCACCACCACGCTCAAAGAGTATTATCCCAGGCCCTTGGACGCCTTTGAGAATATCGAGACCGAGGTGGCTCTGGATTTTCTCACGCGCTATCCCACCCCGGCTCATCTGAGCGCGCTTAAACGTAAAGAGTTCAATCGGTTTGCTACCCAACAGCATTCTGTGAATAAACAGCGCTGCGAGGAGTTGTGGGAGCAGCTTCAAAAGCCGCAACTGGCGGTGCCCGAGCATGTGGTCAGAGCCAAAGCCCAACTGGTCGAGGTCCTCATCGATCAGCTCAGGGCTTTGATCAAAGCGGTCAAGACCTACCACCACAAGGTCGAGAGTTTTTTCGCTTCTAGCCCGGCGGCCCAGTTGGCCACGACTCTGCCGGGCGGGAAAAGCGGAACCTTGGTGGCGGCTATCTGGGCTGAACTGGGCGATGCTGCGGGTCGCTGGGAATCGGCCGGCCATCTCCAAGCCGAGGCGGGAGCGGTGCCCGTAACTAAGGCCAGTGGCAAAAGTCATGCGGTCCTTTTCCGCTTCGCTTGCAATAAACATCTGCGCTACTCGATGTACTGGTTCTCCTTTGTCTCGATCAACAACAGTGAGTGGGCCAAGCTCTACTACCGGGGCCAGAGGGATAAAGGCCATAACCATCCTCAGGCGTTGCGCGCCTTGGGCGCCAAGTGGCTCAAGATTATCTTTGTGATGTGGCGTGACCATAAGCCTTACGATGAACAATTTCACCTGGCCAACATCGCGCTTCAGAAGATGCGTCAGGCGGCATGAAATATTTTTATAGAAAAAAAGTATTGACAAGATTCATAGAAAGTCTCTCCCAGAGGGAGAGGAAGTAAGAGTCTGCAAAACCGGTTTCCCTTTTCATCTCCATCTCTTTCCTAGCTTCACCCTCGCCCCTTGGGAGAGGGAAGGGTAAGGGATTGCAACGGCGTCAGAGCAAAGCACGCGCAAAATTACTTCATCGCCTCTTCAACCAAACTGTTGTCGTAAAACTGTTTCACATCGGCGCCTTTCGCTTTGGGATGCTCGACAAACTTTTGCGCGTTCGCCATCGCCTGCTCCTCGACTCTCAGCGTCCGGGGGAAAGCGTCTTTGTAGAACTCGTAGCTGCCTTGCAGGTCGGCATCGTCGTTGACTCTGGTGAATTTCCTGAGCGCTTTCTTGGTCACGACGGCGTTTTCTCTGGCCAATTGAACTCCTTCGCCAAGCGCGCGCAAAAAATCCACCGCCACCTTGCGGTTCCTGGCATCCTTCAACCAAGAGTCTCGCGCCGCGATGGCGGCCGTTGGAAATAGTCCGTATTCGGTCGTCGACGGCCGGAAGAGCAACTGAAACCCGGCGTTTTTGGCGCGCAAGCCAAAGGGGTAGCCGATCATGCAGACATCGACTCGACCGCCCGCGAGTGCCGCGAAGGACTCGCCGACACCGCCATTTTGGATAAACGTAACCTCGCCCGGTTTGACTCCAGCCGACTCCAACATCGAAAGAGCGGCGAAATAAGTCGACGCGCCAAAACGGGTCACGCCAACTCTTTTGCCGCGCAGATCGGCAATCGCTTTGATTTCCGGCCGAGCCCAACCATCGATGGTTAAGACTTGTAACGGCGATGCGATCGCAATCAGATCGCTGCCGCCGAGACGGCTAGAAATGATCGCGCCGCCGCCGGTGTAGCCGAGCGGAAATTCCCCAGCGAGAATTGCCGAATTGATCAGCGGCGAGCCGCCCATGAAAATACCGCTGACATCGTAGCCATACTTCTGAAAAAGTCTTTCCTCCAAAGCGATGAACAATGGTATCGACGCGCCGGAAATCGGCGTGTAGCCGACCGTAAGTTTTTGTAGTTCCTTTTGCGCCGCCTGTGCGCGAACGGTCAGCAACAATGCCGCGACCACAAAGATGGCAAGCCACCAACGCCTATCTCTCGTTTTCATGGCATTCCTCCAATCTTACGATTTTGGATTTGTGATTTTGATCTGCGGGCCGTTTACAATTTGTCCTACCCGTGTAGGGGCCGACCTGCGTGTCGGCCCTCCGAACGGGCGAACATTGGAGCGCGGACATTCTTGTCCGCGGTTAATCGCGGGTTGGAAAACCCGCGCTCCCTTATCCACCCCCACCATTGCGTGTTGCCTTCTTCATCGGATCAGCCGACTCGCCCGCGCCAGCACCTCCGGCGCAATCGTCAGGCCGATCTGCTTCGCGGTCTTGAGATTGATCACGAACTCGAACTTCATCGGTTGCTCCACCGGCAGTTCGGCGGGCTTGGCTCCCTTCAGAATTCTGTCCACGTAATAAGCAACGCGCCGATAGCTCTCCGCTTGGTCAGCCCCGTAGGACATGAGACCACCGGCCTCCACAAACTGTTTGCTGCCATACATCGACGGTAACCGGCTCTTTAACGCAAGGCCGATGATCCGTTTTTGGTTAGCAGATATTAGCGGATCGCTGAGCACGTAAAGTCCATCCGGGCGCTGCTTGCCCATCGCAGCAAAAACCTTGTCGAAATCGTCCGCAACTCGTACCTCCCAAGGCTGGAGAGTCAATCGCAGCACACGCGCCGCGACTGGAAGAACCTCTTTCACCTCGATTATACTGCCTGGATCGACCGCATCGTAGAGAACCGCGACACGGTCTACTTTGGTAACCGCTTCCTTGAGCAGCTCCAACCGCTTTCCGCCCAGGTCTCTGCCAAGGTTTGTAAGGCCGGTGATGTTGCCGCCAGGACGGGCAAGGCTGTCAACTAGACCTGTCTCGACGGGATCGGCCCCACCTCCCGTCATAACGATGGGAATCGTTTTGGTCGCATTCTTGACCGCCCGAACCGTCGGAATACCTCCTGCTACCACGATAATATCAACCTTGAGACGCACCAGCTCGGCCGCAAGCTTAGCGAGTCGCTCGCGCTTGCTCTCCGCATATCGATACTCGATGGCGATGTTCTGGCCTTCTACGTAGCCAAGCTCGCGCAGAGCCAGCCGAATTGCCTCGGCACGGCTGGACTCAGTAGCTCGATCGCTCGACACTAGATACCCAATCTGCGGAACCTTCATGGGCTGCTGCGCGGTGGCGGGAAAACTATGAGCAAAGAACAGAGCACATAGAGCTAGGCTAGTGGTTTTTTTGTGCACGGAGTTTTCTTCTCACCCTGGCGCAATGGACTCACCGAGAGTTGGAGTGTTGGAGTACTGGAGTATTGGAGTATTGGGGATCGGTCTTAACCCATTACTCCATCGCCCCATCACTCCACTTATTCCATTCCCCTCACCCCACCAACTCAAAGCACGGCAGCTTGATCTCCGGATTATGCGTCTGCTCGTAGCGCACCTTGACCCGGTCGCCCATCTTGACCTTTTCTTTGTTGTCGCCGAGCAGGCGGCTTTCGATGATCACGCCTTCGTCGAGAATCACGTTGATGTAATAAATCGGCACCTCGTCTTTGAACGCCGGGTTACGCGGCACCCGGACCAGCGTGAAGCTGTGAATCTTGCCGGTGCCTTTGGCCTCGATCCAACTCATCTCGCCGAAGCAATCGACACAGGCGATGCGCGGAAAGAACTGCACCTTGGCGCAGCTGTTGCATTTTTGCAGGAGAAATTTATTTTTCGCCGCCCCTTCCCAAAACGGCCGGTCGACGGGGTTGATCTTGGGTAAACTTTTTTGCGGTGCTCTTGCTTCAGCCATTACTTTCTCCTTTCCATCACCAGCGCGCTGGTAGTTCCGAGGTTGCGCCCGTAGTTGAGCCAGCCGATGCCGGTGACCAGGGCGCGCTCGGCTTTCGCCACTTGATGGCCGTCGGCTTCGCCGCGCAGTTGGCGCAGGGCCTCGACGACGTGGAGAAAGCCACCGGCGAGCCCGGCTTGTCCCACCGATAATTCGCCGCCGCCGGTGTTGACCGGGAAGTCGCCTTTGTAGGTGAGATCGTGGGCGTCGACGAACTTGCCGCCGTCGCCTTTCTTGCAGTAACCGAAGTCTTCGATCTGAATCATCACCGCGATCGGATAATCGTCGTAGATCTCGAACAGGTCGATATCCTCGCGCTTCACTTCAGTGAAAATCTTTTCGCCCACCAGTTTCATGCCGAAGGTGGTTTTCTCCGGCAGCATATTGGCGACCTGATAATGAATCTTCTCGGCGTCGGTGACTAAATAAACCAGCTTGTCGGTGAGCTGCCTGGCTTTTTCCTCGGACGCCAGGATGATGCATTCCGCGCCGGAGCAAGGCATGACGCAGTCGAACAAGCGCACCGGATCGGAGATCATCCGCGAGTTCAGATAATCCGCCATCGACATGGGCTCGCGGAATAGCGCCTGCGGATTGTTGATCGCGTTGAAGCGCTGCGCCACGGCGATCTTGCCGACCTGCTCCAAGGTCGTGCCGAAGTTCTCCATGTGCAAGCGTTGGATCAACGCCATCAGCGAATTGGGCCCGCCGTAGCCGTAGACATCGACGAAATTGCCGCGCTGATACTCCAGCTGCCGTTGATGGGCGACGCTGCGGTCGAAAGAGTTGCCCGCCAGCAGCAAGGCGATATCGAGATGGCCGCATTCGATGGCATCCGCCGCCCGGCTCACCGCGCCGACGCCGCTGGCGCCGCCGTAGTCGGCGTTGAGCACCCAATCGAGCTCGAAGCCCAACTGCTCGGCGACGTGGGGCGCTGTGTCGGGACTCGCCTGCGTCGTCACCGACAAGCCGTTGATGTCTTTCTTCTTGAGCCCGGTCTGACTCAACGCCGCGCGAATCGCGATGGCATACTGGCCGAGCAGCGACTCCTCCGATTTGCGCGAGTATTCCGTCGACCCATAGCCGACAAAACAAACCTTTTTACGTCTCATGCTTTCTCCCTCTCTTCGCTCTGGTTCAAGCCGTTCAAAACGTTCAAGCAGTTCAAACCGTTTCAGCGGGAAGCGGCCCCGCGGACGGAAATCCAAAATTCTCTTGATCGCCTTACGCCTTACCCTTAACCCCTGACGAAATTCTCCCCCACCGCCCGATTCAGCTCTTCCTCGCGGCCATAGAGCAGCCGCGCCAATCGCGCCTCGCGATAAAACCCCTCGAAGGGAAACTCTTTGCAAACGCCGTAGCCGCCGTGAATCTGAATCGCGCTATCGGCGGCTTGGAAAGCCATGCGCGCGGCGCGTTTCTTGGCCAGCGCCGCCTCGTCGAAGTAAGGCAGATCGTTATCGGCGCACCAGGCGGCTTCCAAGGTCAGCCAAGTCGACGTGCGAATCTCGATCGCCAGGTCGGCGAGCATCCATTGAATCGCCTGGCGCTCCGCCAAGCGCCGGCCGAAGGTCACGCGATTTTTCGCATGCTCGATGGACGCCGCCAGACAACGCATGCCGATGCCCAACGATCGTGCCGCGATACGTAGCTGTTCGGCGGCGATAATCGCGCCCGCTTCATACTCGTAGCCGAGCAGTTGCTCGTTGGCGATGCGGCAATGGGTCAACGTCAGCCTGGCCACGGTCGCGTCGGTTGTCAGGTCGGCTTCGTCTAGGATGTTGAGCCCCGGCGCGTCGCGCTCGATGACGAACAAGCCCAAACGCTGCGTGCCCTGCTCCCGCGCCGGGAAAAGAAACAGATCGGCCTGGGGCGCGTACACATCCAGGCGGCAATCTTGCAGGATCGCCCCTTCAGGCTCTTGGCGGTAGAGCGTGTGCAGGTGGGACAAGCTGCCGCTCTTATGCGCTTCGTCGAATGCCAGCGACAGCGCCAGCTCGCCTGCGGCGAGGCCATCGCTATATTTGGTCTCGAACATGAATCCGGGAATCGCCACCGGCGCGAAGGGCAACACCGAACGGCCAAACTCGCGGTGAATCAACACCTGGGCGACATGACCCATGCCCGGCCCGCCCATGGATTCCGGCAGTTCCAAAGCCCACAGACCGATGTCGCGCGCTTTCTTGGTGAGCTCGGCGGCGACGTTGGCATCGAGACACACGCCGCTCCGGCGCCCCCGGCGGCAAGAACGGCTGGGATTGTTTCAAATAGACGCCTTCGCGAGCGATCAGTTCCTTGTCGACGAACTGCGCCGCGGTCTCTTTGATCAGCTTTTCTTCTTCAGTTAGTTGCAGGTCCATAAGATTAATTCTTCACCACGAAGGCACGAAGGACACGAAGGTTTCGAATCTATTTGTAAGAAGGGCAACCACAGGGGGTTGCCCCTACATTTCCGATTTGTTTTTTTGCGCCCTTTGCGTTCTTTGCGGCCAATTCCTCTTCTACTCTCACTCCAACTCCAGCAGCCCCGCGCCCTGGCGAAACAGTTCGCGCTGAATGATATGGCGCTGCACTTCCGACGGTCCTTCGACGATGCGCCGCGCCCGCGCGTGGCGGAAGGCGCGCGCGATCACATGCTCTTTGCGCAGCGCCGACGGTCCCACCGCTTCGAGCGCGAAGTCGATAACTTTATGCGCCAGCTCGGTACCGAACAGCTTGACTTTCGCGGCGTCGACGCGCACGTCCAGTTTCTGGTCGGCGCGCCAGGAAGCCGAGTAGGTGAGCGCCTTGAGCGCTGCCAATTCACCTAAGAAATGACCGATGGTGCCGCTGTATTTCTCGGCATCTTTAGCGTCCTGGCGCAGCACCTGGGCGACGGCGTTGAGCACGCGCTGAGCCATGCCATGGGCGTGAATACCGACTTGGAAACGGCGCGCGCCAAGCCAGGCCTGATTGAGCGCCCAGCCGTTGCCCACTGCGCCCAGCACTTGCGACTTGTGCACCCGGCAGTCGGCAAAAACCAACTCGCAAGGCTCGGTGCCGGCGATGGTCGCGATGCTGCGCACGACCCGGTAGCCCGGCGTGCCGGTGTCAATGAGAAAACAGGTCACGCCCTCGCGCCCTTTGGTGCCCGGCAAGCGGGCGAATAACTGGACGAAGTCAGCGACATCGGCGAAGGTCGGAAACATCTTGGTGCCATTGATCTCGAAATAGTCGCCGTCCGGTGTCGCCGTGGTCTGCATCATCGATGGGTCCGCGCCCGACGCCGGCTCGCTCAGGCCGAAAGCTGAAGTTTTCTCGCCGCGAATGCACGGCCAGAGATACTTATCGATCTGTTCGCCTTGGCAACTGAACAAGATGTTCGAGACATGATTGCCGAACTCGAACGGGATCGCGCTCTTCTCCAACTCCTCGGTAACCGCGATCATGGCGACGTTGCTGACTGCCAGGCCGCCATAGGCTTTGGGCACGTCCAAATGCCACAAGCCCTTGGCCTCGGCACGCTGCTCCAACCCTTCCATGATCTCCAGGTAACGTTTGATCTCCGGATCACTGCTCGATTTCACCCGGCTCTTCCACCGGCTACCCTCGAAGATATCCGGCGCATAGGCGAACTCGGGCTCCAGCGGCAGCAGTTCGCTATGCACGAACTCGGCGACCGCTTGGCGCAAACTCTCTTCTTCAGCTGACAAATGAAAATTCATGCCTCGACGAAATCTCCCTCCGCCCCTTTATCATAGCTTGCTCGGACAAAAAAACACTAAACAAGCATTGACCGTCGATTCACCCCTGTGCTAATCCGATCAGCTATCGAAACGTCGCACTCGGTCGCCGCAAGTTCTGGAGGTCCTATGTCCGCTGTCAATCTGGCCAACGTCAACATCATCGACGCCGATGGTCATGTCCTGGACCGCGATGCCAATCTGCGCAAATTTATCCCTGAGCCCTACTGCCGGCGCGAAGGATCGCTTTTGCCCAGCGATGTCTGGGACGCCAGCATGTACGGCAAGCTGATCACAAAATCTCCCGATGTGCCGACCCGTCTGCGTGACATGGATACCGAACATATCGATATCTCCGTGCTGTTTCCCACCGGCGGTTTCGGCGTCACCCAGTTGCCCGAGAAAGACTACGCCGCCGCCTTCTGCCGCGGTTACAACGATTGGATCGCCAGCGTCTGCGCCGAAAGCCCAAGACTCAAAGGCGTCGGCCTAGTGCCGTTTCAGGATGTCGATGCCGCGGCCAAAGAAACCCAGCGGGCCATCGGCGAGCTCGGCCTCGCCGGCATTACCGTCGGCAGCTTCGGCATGAAGGAACATCTCGGCCAACCGATGTATTGGCCGATCTACGAACAGCTGGAAAAAATGAACGTGCCCCTGCTGGTGCACAACTCGCGCCAGGGTCCGGCCGGCGAAATCCGCTTCGACACCTTCTTATTTCGCCATACCATTGGACGGCCCTTCGAAACTTTGCTAGATTGCGCAGCGCTGGTTTATGGCGGCGTGCCGGAACGGTTTCCTAAACTGCGCATCGCCTTTCTCGAATGCGGCTGCGGCTGGGTGCCTTATTGGATGGACCGCATGGACGAAGAATGGGAGAAGCGCCAAGCCGAAGCGCCGCTGCTCAAGAAAAAACCCAGCGAGTATATCACCGCGGGCAATTGGTTTTTTGCCGCCGAACCGGAAGAGAGCACGGTGCCGTTTTGTTTGGAAAAGGTCGGCGAAGACGTCATTTTGTTCGCTTCCGACTATCCTCACTGGGATGGCGGTTTTCCGTATATGACGGCAACCGTCAAGGGCAGAAACGACATTAGCGAACCGCAAAAAGGCAAGATCATGCGCGACAACGCCGCGCGGCTTTACGGATGGCAATAAGAACATTAAAAGCAGGGAGTATAACTTGAAACTTAGACCGGCCGCATTGTTTAGCCTAGTCGTGCTGATTTTCTTCTGCGTATTCGTGTATGGAGCCCAAGACTGGCGCATGCAAGCGCGCCTTTATCCGTTTACCATCGGCATTCCGATGCTGATCTTCGCGCATGGTCCAATTTATTTTGGATCTCAAAGGGCGTCAAGGCCAAGGAATCGTCGGACGGCGCGCCGATGGACTTTCAGTTCTCCGCCCAGAAGGAAATGGACCCGGCGCTGGTCAAACATCGAACCATCGTCATGTTCTCCTGGATGCTCGGATTCTTCTTCGCTATTTGGCTGGTCGGTTATCCGATCGCGATTCCACTGTTGGTGTTTTGCTATATCAAATTTCAGTCAGGCGAGTCCTGGAAGCTGACCATTTTACTCACGGTGCTTTCCTGGGTGTTTTTCTATACCCTGTTTGTCAGGCTGCTGACTTTACCGTTCCCCGATGGCGGCTTGCTGACCATGCTTGGCATCGCGTAACAGGCCGAATTTCGTTCTCATGCCGTTCACCAGCCGCGCCCGCGGCGCCGAACATGTTTGTCTGGCGCCGTTCTTGTCCGGTATTTCTGAGGGACCATATTGATCCGCCGCCGGTTCGGAGAGGTTACTCCATGAATGATCCACCGAACAATCCACGTCATCATCGATTTTAACTTGCCTGACTCAGCCTGTGAATTTCTTCGCAACCATAGCGCGCGCGCCCAGATCGACGGCTTCTACAACGGCAAGACCGTGCGCATCATCGTCGGTGCAACGCCCGGCGGCTTTTACGACCGTTGGGCGCGGCTGCTGGCGCGTTACATTCCCAAGTACATTGCCGGCAATCCCAATTTCGTCGTGCAAAACATGCCGGGCGCAGGCTCCGTGGTGGCGGCCAACTATGTTTACCACTTGGCCAAACCCGACGGACTAACAATGGTCATGCCGCTCAACAGCCTGCACCTCGATCAGCTCGTCGGCCGGCCCGAAGTGAAGTACGATTTGCGCAAATTTGCCTATATCGGCAGCCAAGAAAAGACCCCGACGATGATGTATTTTCGCGCCGACAGCCCGATCAAGTCGCTCGGTGACATCATTCAAGCCAAGGAGCCGCCCAAGTGCGGCTCGAGCGGGACGACGAGCACAGCCTATACCACGTCGAAGCTGCTCAACGAAGCATTCAAGGCCAAGACCATCAGCATAAGCGGCTATCAGGGCGGCAGCGAAATCGACCTGGCCGTCGAGCGCGGCGAACTGGTTTGCCGGCAAATGGACGTGCCGCCGCACTTTGGCCGCGAGCCCTTCGACGGTTGGCACAAGCGCAACTTCGACCGCCATATCTTTCAAGGTGGGCCGAAGCGCGATGCGCGCTTGGCCGAGGTGCCGACGCTGTTCGAACTGCTGGACCAATACAAGTCGCCGGCGATCATGCGCAGTCTGACCCGGGTGATTCTGGCCGCCGGCGAAATGGGCCGGCCAATGATGGCGGGGCCGGGGGTAAGCGCCGGAGCGGATCAACGCGCTGCGCGAAGCTTACGGCAGAGCGATGCGCGACCCGGGCCTGATCGAGGAAGCGAAAAAGGGCCAGATGGACTTGGAATATACCGCCGGCACAGAGCTTCAAGCACAGATCACTGAAATCATCAGCCAGCCGCGCGAGGTGATCGACCTGGTCAAGAAAGTTTTGACGGATTGAGGCGATTATGAAATTCCAATTCACAAACCCGTTCAAACATTCAAATGTTCAAACGTTCAAGGTTGTTGGACCGCTAATCTTTTCCGTCGTTGCGCTGTTAAACCCTTTGAACCTTGAACCAACATTCGCGCAAGCGAATTTTTATCAAGACAAGTCCGTGCGCATCATCGTCGGTTTCACGCCGGGCGGCTTCTATGACCGCTGGGCCAGGTTACTATCGCGCTATATGCCCAAATACATCCCCGGCAACCCCACCTTTGTCGTGCAAAACATGCCGGGTGCAAGCTCGGTGATCGCCGCCAACTATGTCTATAACTTGAGCAAGGCCGACGGCCTGACGCTGCTGGTGCCGATCAATAGTCTCTATCTCGATCAAGTGGTTGGCCGGCGTGAAGTAAAGTTCGACGTCAGAAAATTCGAATTCATCGGCACTCAAGAAAAAGCTCCGACCATGCTCTACTTCCGAGCCGACAGTCCGTTCAAAACCCTGGGCGACATCATCAACGCCAAGGAACCGCCGAAGTGCGGCTCCACCGGGACGGCGAGCACCGGATACCTGCTCGCCAGGATCATGGACGAAGCATTCAAGGCCAAAATGAACACCGTCACCGGCTACCAGGGCGGCAGCGAGATCGACATCGCCGTCGAACGTGGCGAGATCGTTTGCCGCGGCATGGACATCCCGCCGCACTTTGGCCGCGAACCATTCGACGGCTGGCATAAGCGCGGCTTCGACCGACATATCTTACAGAGCGGCCCGAAGCGCGATCCGCGCATGGGCGACGCGCCGACCCTGTTCGAACTGATGGATCAATTCAAAACTCCCGAAGTCATGCGCGGTGTCGCACGGGTGATTCTGGCGAGCGGCGATTTTGGCCGGCCCATGGTCGCCGGCCCCGGCAATCCGCCCGAACGCATCAAAATCATGCGCGCCGCCTATGCCAGCGCGATGCGCGACCCGGGGCTCGTCGAGGAAGCGAAAAAGAGTCAAATGGATATGGAATACACCCCGGCGAAGAACTCCAGGCGCTGATGAAGGAATTGTTGAATCAACCGCGTGAAGTGACCGAGAGAGTTAAAAAAGTGTTGTCGGAATGAGGCGCCTATGACTGATAAATTCAAACCCCGGTTCAATGGTTCAAAAGTTCATGCGCTGAAAAATCCGTTCAAGGGTTCAAGCGTTCGAGGGTTCAATCGGATTCTGTTCGGGTTTCTGATTCTGACCCTTGAACTTTTGAACCCTTTGAACCTTGAACGGGCGTCTGCACAGACGCCATTTTATCAAGGCAAAACCATCCGCATCATCGTCGGCCTCACGCCGGGCGGTTTCTACGATCGCTGGGCGCGCCTACTCGCCCGCTTCATGCCGCTTTACCTGCCGGGCAATCCCAGCTTCATCGTTCAGAACATGGCGGGCGCGGGCTCGATGATCGCAATGAACCATGTCTTCGGCGTCGCCAAAGCCGACGGGCTCACTGTGGTCATGCCCAATTACGGCGTCTATCTCGATCAGTTGGCCGGACGTAAAGAAGTTCGTTTCGACATCACTAAGGGCTATTTCATCGGCTCGCCGGAGAAAAGCGACATCATTCTCTACGCCCGCGCCGACGCGCCCTTCAAATCAGTCCAGGACATGAGAAAGCTCGCCGAGCCCGCTAAATGCGGCGCCACCGGCACCGCCGGCGCGGACTACTTGATCGCGAGAGTTCTCGAAGACACCCTTGGGATCAAGATCAACACCATCCTCGGTTATGCCGGCGGCAGCGAGATCGACATTGCCGTGGAGAAGGGCGAAGTGCATGCCGCGGCATGACCATCGCGCCGCACTTCGGCCGCGAGCCCTTCGATAGTTGGCACAAGAAGGGCTTCGATCAGCATATCGTGCAAACCTCGGAGAAGCGCGATGCCCGCGTCGCCGAGGTGCCGACGCTGTACGAAATCTTCGACAAAGAAAACACCGCCGATGAGAGCCGCAGGGTCGCCGATGTGATTTTGCGCGGCGGCGACTTTGGCCGCCCGATGCTGGCCGGACCGGGCACGCCGCTCGACCGGGTGAATATGCTGCGCGAGGCTTACGTCAAATCTATGCACAATGCCGAACTCATCGCCGAGGCGAAGAAAGCGCGTATGGATATGGAGCCGGTCACCGGTGAACAACTGCAAGCGCTGGCCAAACGAGTCATGAACCAACCGCCCGCTGTTCTCAAACGCGTCAAAAAAATTCTTGAATAAAACATCGCCAACCCTATCATCGCCGTCCAAGTGCAGGCCGAATAAAATGGAGTATCCATGAGAGCCGCCGTCATCCTGGCGCTCTTTCTGGTTGGCGCGTGGACTTCCCACCTGCCGGCGCAATCGCCTTACTATCAGGGAAACAGATCAAAGCCGTCGTTGGTTTCACCACCGGCGGCTTTTACGACCGTTGGGCCAGGTTACTATCGCGCTACATGCCCAAGTACATTCCCGGCCATCCGAGCTTCGTCGTGCAAAACATGCCGGGCGCCGGGTCCATCGTCGCGTCGCGCCGGACCATGTGCGGGCATTGCGCCACGCCTTCAATCTTTAAAAGATCCGGAATTGCTCGCTGAAGCGCACAAACAAAGAATGGACGTCGACCCCGAGAGCGGTGAGAATCTCGAAAAACTCGCCAAACGCATTCTTGAACAACGCCGGAAGTGATCGCCCGGGTGAAGAAAGTGCTCGGCAACTAGTTGAATAAAACCCTATCGATGATAATTTCAGTGCACCAAATGCTTCAGGAGGTTGTGATTATATGTTGAGATTACTGGCGCTCTTATCCGTTGTCTTACTGGGCCAAGCGGCCCATGCCCAGACCCCGTTCTATCAAGGGAAAACCATCACCATTGTCGTCGGCACCAAGGCCGGCGACGCCTACGATTTATATCCCCGCATGCTTGCCGAGTTCATGCCCAAATATATTCCCGGCAACCCGAATATCATCATTCAGAATGTTCCCGGCGCCGCCTCGATGATCGCCGCCAATCAAGTTTATAACGTCAGCAAACCGGACGGTTTGACCATCGGCGCCATCTACCCGGCGCTCTATTTCGAGCAGCTGACGAAAAAACCCGAAGCTAAATTCGACTGGACCAAGTTCGGTTTTGTTGGCAATCCGGTAACGTCGAACCATGTTCTCTACATGCGCTCGGACGCGCCGTACAAATCCATGGACGATATCCGTTCGGCATCGGCGGCGCCGAAGTGCGGCTCCAACGGCATCACGTCGACCGGCTATTACTTACCGAAACTGATGGAAGAAACCCTCGGCACGAAATTCGATATCGTATTGGGCTATCAGTCCGGCCAAGATGTCGATATCGCTGTCGAACGCGGCGAGGTCGTCTGCCGCGCCTTCACGATCACCGCTTATTTCGCGCGCGAACCGTTCATTTCCTGGCGCAAGCGCGGTTTCGTCAACAGTCTGATGCAGAGCGGCATCAAGCGCGATCCCCGCCTCAAAGACGCGCCGACGATTTATGAATTAATGGATAAGTACAAGACCAATGCCGGCGGCAGAAGCTTGGCTAAAGTCGTCCTGGCCGCCGGCGAGTTTGGCCGTCCGCTCGTCGTCGCTCCCGGGGTTCCGGCGGACCGGCTGAAGATTTTGCGCGATGCTTTCGACAAGTCGGTGAACGATCCGGCGCTCCTAGCGACCGCGGAAAAACGGCGCTTGGAGATGGACCCGGCTCCCGGCAGCGAGCTTGAAGCGCTGGCCAAGGAAGTCATGGCCGCGACGCCTGACGTCGTGCAGCGCATGGAGAAACTACTGGGCGGGAAATAGCCAACTTCGACACATCGCCGAGGTTGTCACGAATCAACCTTGGGGATGTGCTGCGAAAAAAAATTCGGCGGTAAGGAGAAACGGTATGATTCTGATTCTCGTCTTATTGTCAGGCCTCGGATGGAGCGCAACTTCACTCGCTCAAACCCCCTTCTATCAAGGCAAAACCATCACCATCGCCGTCGGCACCAAAGCCGGCGATGTCTACGATCTCTATCCGCGTTTACTTGCCGAGTATATGACGAAGCATATTCCTGGCAATCCAAACATGATTGTTCAAAACGTGCCGGGCGCGGCCTCATTGATCGCCGCCAACCAGGTCTACAACACCGCTAAACCTGACGGCCTGGCTCTCGCGGCAATCTATCCGCGCTCTATTTCGATCAGCTGATCAAGCGACCGGAAGTGAAATACGATTGGGCTAAATGGCAGTGGCTCGGCAGTCCGGTTAAATCGAACCAACTCCTCTACATGCGCGCCGACACGCCGTACAAGTCGATGGACGACATCCGCAAGGCGGCCACGGCGCCGAAGTGCGGCTCCACCGGTATCGCGTCCGCCGGGTACTACATACCCAAGCTTTTGGAGGACGTGTTGAGCGCCAAGTTTGACATCGTGTCCGGCTACGTGTCCGGACAGGATATCGATCTGGCGGTGGAACGCGGCGAGCTCCAGTGCCGGGCCTTCACGATTACCGCCTATTACGCCCGCGAGCCGTTTATCTCCTGGCGCAAACGGAATTTCACCAACGTGTTGATACAAACCGGCAGCCAACGCGATGCTCGGGTCAAGGATGCGCCGACGATTTATGAGTTGATGGATAAGTACAAAACCAATGCGACCGGACGGACCTTGGCGAAAGTGATCCTGGCCTCCGGGGATTTGGGCCGCCCCATCGTCGCCCCTCCGGGAGTGCCGGCGGATCGGATCAAAATCCTTCGCGATGGCTTCGATAAGACGCTCGCTGATCCGGCGTTCCTTGCCGAAGCGGAAAAGCGCCGTCTCGAAATCGATCCGACGAAATGGGATGAAATGGAAACCCTGGCAAAAGACGTCATGACTACGCCCCCGGACGTCGTGGCGCGCATGCGTAAGCTCTTGGGCGACTGACAACAGCGCAAATAACTATCGATCAAAGGAGACTTCATGTTCGTGAAAACGAGATCTGTTTTAGTAGCCGCATCCGTCCTCTCAGTGCTCTTCTTGTGGCGCGCTCCGCTCCACGCCCAAACTCCCTTCTATCAGGGCAAAACCATCAGGCTGGTCGCCGGCACGCCGGCAGGAAGCGTGTACGATCTCTACGCCCGCATGGTCGCCCAATTTCTCCCCAAGCATATTCCCGGCAATCCCAATATCATCGTGCAAAACATGCCGGGGGTGGCTTCCATGGTGGCGGCCAACTACATCTACACAGTCGCCAAACCCGATGGCCTGACCATCGGCTCGATCCAACCGGCGCTCTATTTCGATCAACTGGTCGGGCGCAAGGAAGTCCAATTCGACTGGCAAAAATTTACCTGGATCGGCAACACCACGGTGTCGCACCATTTGCTCTACATGCGCAGCGACACGCCGTATAAAACCATCGAAGACATCCGCAAGGCCGCGGTGCCGCCCAAATGCGGCGCCGAAGGCACCGCGTCTTCGGCCTATTACTTTCCTAAGCTCTTGGAAGAAACTATCGGCGCGAAATTCACCATCGTTACCGGTTACAACTCCGGCACCGATGTCGACCTGGCGGTGGAGCGCGGCGAAGTGCAGTGCCGCACCTTCACCATCGCCGCCTTCTTTGCCCGCGAGCCGTTTCACACCTGGCGCAAAAAAGGCTTTGTCCGGGTGATCGTGCAAACCGGCAAGAAACGCGATAGCAAAATACCCGATGTGCCGACTCTGGAAGAACTCATGGTCCAGCATAAGACGTCTGACTCGGCGCGCCGTCTGACGCGCGGTGATCTTGGCCGCCAACGAGATCGGCCGGCCGATCATCGGCACTCCCGGGATTCCGGCGGACCGCGTGAAACTTCTTCGCGAAGCTTTCATGAAAACCATGAGCGATCCGGAGCTCCTGGATGACGCCAACAAGAAAAAACTCGATCTCGATCCAGTCTCCGGCGAGGATCTGGAAAAACTCGGCAAAGAGATCATGGCGCAACCGCCGGACGTCATCGAACGCATGAAGAAATTATTGGGAACATAAAAGCACCAAGCCAACGATCAAAGGAGAAGCCACATGAAAAGACTCGCATTCGTCCTAGCGATCCTCGCCGTCCTATTCGTCGCACGGCTTGACCTGCACGCGCAGACGCCATTCTATCAAGGCAAGACGATCCAGATCATCGTCGGCGCCAAGGCCGGCGACGTCTACGACCTTTACCCACGCCTGGTCGCGGAATTCATGCCCAAACACATTCCGGGAACCCCGAACATCATCATTCAAAACGTCGCCGGCGCGGCGGGGCTGATCGGCACCAATCAGGTTTACAATGTCGCCAAACCTGACGGCCTGACCCTCGGCGCGATTTATCCCGCGCTTTACTTCGAGCAGCTCGCCAAACGGCCCGAAGCCAAATTCGACTGGAGCAAGTTCAACTGGATCGGCAGCACGGTGAGCTCCAACAGTCACATGTATATGCGCGCCGATACCCCGTATAAAACCATCGAAGATGTCCGTACCGCAGCGACTCCGCCGAAATGCGGCGCCACGGGCGTCACATCATCCGCCTATTACATGCCGAAACTGCTAGAAGACGCTATCGGCACCAAGTTCGAAGTTGTCTCAGGTTATGTCGCCGGCTCGGATATTGACTTGGCCGTGGAGCGCGGCGAAGTGATGTGCCGGGCCTTTACGATCAACGCCTTCTTCGCCCGCGAACCGTTTATCACCTGGCGCAAGAAAAATTTCGTTCGCGTGCTTTATCAAACCGGCAGCAGACGCGATCCGCGCCTGAAAGACGTGCCGCTGTTCAATGAATTGATGGACAAGTACAAGACGTCTGAAAACGTCCGGCGACTCACCAAAGTAGTGCTGGCCGCCGACGAATTCGGCCGTCCGATCGTCTTCCCTCCAGGCGTTCCCGCCGACCGGGTCAAGATTATTCGCGATGCTTTCAACAAGACTGTCAGTGACCCGGCTTTTTTGGCGGAGGCGGAAAAGCGCAGACTCGACATCGATCCGGCAACCGGCGAAGAGCTCGACTCTTTGGCCAAAGAGGTCATGACCGCGACGCCGGACATCATCGAGAAGGTAAAAAAGATGATCGGCATGTAACGAAGGGATGGCAATGACGTTCAAAAGTTCAAAGGTTCAAGCGTTCAAGGTTTTCGGATTCTTTCTGACCCTTGAACTTTTGAACCCTTTGAACCTTGAACGGGCATTCGCGCAAGCGAATTTTTATCAGGGCAAGACGATCCGCATCGTCATCGGTTCCTCCACCGGCGGCGGCTACGATCTGTGGGCGCGGGTGTTAGCGCGCTACTACGGCAAATACATTCCGGGTAATCCGACAATTCTCGTGCAGAACATGCCCGGCGCGGCGTCCATCGTCGCGACCAATTATTTATACAACATCGCCAAGCCCGACGGTCTGACCCTAGGCGCGCTACTGCCGGCGATTTACTTCGACCAGCTGGTCGGGCGCAAAGAAGTGCAGTTCGATTTCGCCAAGATTCCCTGGATCGGCTCGCCGGAGCAAAACGACATCATCCACTACATGCGCGCCGACTCGCCCTACAAATCCATCGACGATATCCGCAAGGCGAAAGAGCCGCCGCGTTGCGGCAGCTCCGGCACCGGCACGACTGGATTTTATATTCCCCGCCTACTCGACGAAGTCCTAGGCACGAAACACACTGTCGTCGCCGGCTATCCCGGCGGCTCCGAAATCGATTTGGCGGTCGAACGCGGCGAAGTGCACTGCTGGTCGCCGCTGGTGGCGACCTACTTTGGCCGCGAGCCCTACATCAGTTGGCAGAAAAAAAACTACCTGCGGGTCGTCGTGCAATTCGGCACCAAGCGCGAGCCGCGCCTGGCCGACGTGCCAACCATTTATGAACTGATGGATCAGTACAAAACTCCCGACGCCGGCAAGCGCCTGACGCGGGTGATTCTAGTGGCCGCGACCTTGGGCCGCCCCATCGCAGTCACGCCGGGAATTCCGCCCGACCGCTTGAAACTGCTGCGCGACGCCTATCAAAAGACCTTGAAAGACCCCGAGCTCATTGCCGAGACCAAACGCCAACGCTGGGACATCGACCCGCTCACCGGCGAGGAGATGGAAAAACTTTCAAAGGAAGTCATGACCCAGCCGAAGGAAGTCATCGAAAGAATGAAATGGGTACTGGGAAACTAGTCACCAGGCTGCCAGCGACATCAAAAATGAGAAAGTCCGTCACACCGGCGAAGGCCGGTGTCCATCTCTGGTTTCAGCAGAACCGCGAAAAGACCCCGCCGCACCTGGATTCCGGCCTGCGCCGGAATGACGGAATAGGAAATTGTTGTTTTAATCCGATTTGCGCTAAGTGCGAGGACATTTATGACCCGTGATTTTCTAGACTCGTTCAAACGCTCAAAGGTTTTCGGACTCCTGATCTTCTCCGTCATTGAACTCTCGAACCCCTTGAACCTTGAACAAGCATTCGCGCAAGCGAATTTTTATACAGGCAAAACCATCACCATGGTAGTCGCGTCCACCACCGCCGGCGGCTACGATTTGTGGGCGCGGCTGACGGCGCGTTACCTCGTCAAATATATTCCCGGCAACCCGACCATCGTCGTGCAGAACATGCCGGGCGCGGGCAATATCATCGGCGCCAACTACGTTTACGGCGTCGCCAAGCCCGACGGCCTGACCCTCGGCGCGGTCAACCCGGCGCTTTATTTCGATCAACTGGTCGGGCGCTCGGAAGTTAAATTCGATTGGGCCAAATTCAACTGGATCGGTTCGCCGGAGAAAAACGACATCGTCCACTATATTCGCGCCGACACGGCCTTCAAAACCATCGACGATCTGCGCAATGCCAAAGAACCGCAAAAATGCGGCAGCACCGGCACCGGCAGCACCGGCCATTACATTCCCCGTCTGCTCGAAGAAACCCTCGGCATCAAGACCCAAATCGTCAGCGGTTATCCCGGCGCCGGCGATATCGAACTCGCCATCGAGCGCGGCGAAGTGTTTTGCTGGTCGCCGCTCTTGGCCACCTATTTTGGCCGCGAGCCCTACCGGCGCTGGCATAAGTCCGGGTACGTCCGTGTCATGGTCCAGACCGGCGCCAAGCGCGACCCGCGCTTGAAAGACTCGCCGACGTTGAACGAATTGATGCAGCAGTATAAATCCCCCGAGCCGGCCCGCCGTCTCGCCAAAGTGATTCTCACCGCCGCCACCTTAGGCCGGCCCATCGGCGCCGCCCCGGGCGTTCCGCCGGACCGCGTGAAGATCCTGCGCGATGCCTATGCGAAAGCCATCGCCGATCCCGACCTGCTCGCCGAGGCGGCTAAACAAAGTTGGGAAGTCGATGCGACCAAGGGTGAAGAGCTGCAAGCGTTATCGAAGGAAGTCATCACCCAGCCCAAGGAAGTCATCGAGCGCATGAAGTGGGTGCTTGGGCGGGAGTAAAAATGCCAAGGCCGTTCAAGGGTTCAAAAGTTCAATGGTTCAATCGGATTTTCTTTGGATTGCTTTTTCTGACCCTTGAACTCTTGAGCCCCTTGACCCTTGAACTCTTGTTCGCGCAAGCGAACTATTATCAAGGTAAGACGCTTAGGATTGTCGTCGGCTCAGCGTCCGGCGGCGGCTATGACCTTTGGGCGCGGTTGCTGGCGCTGCATATCGGCAAACATATCCCAGGCCATCCAACCGTGATCGTGCAAAATCTGCCCGGCGCCGGCGGCCTGGTCGCCGGGAATTTTATCTACGGACTCGCCAAACCTGACGGCCTGACCATCGGTGCGTTCAATCCAGCGCTCTATTTCGAACAACTGGTTGGCAAGCCGGAGAGCAAGTTCGATTGGACCAAGTTCAGCTGGATCGGTTCGCCGGAGAAAAACGACGCGCTGCATTACATCCGTGCCGACTCGCCCTACAAAACCATCGACGACCTGCGCAACGCCAAGGAGCCGGCTAAATGCGGCAGCACCGGCGGCGGCACCACCGCCCATTATTTTCCCCGGCTGCTCGAAGACACCCTGGGCATTAAAACCACCCAGGTCACCGGCTATCAGGGCGGTTCAGAAATCGACCTCGCCGTCGAACGCAACGAAATAATCTGCTGGACGCCGCTGATCGCCACCTACTTCGGCCGGGAGCCCTACAAGCGCTGGCACAGGGCGGGATTCGTACGCGTCGTCGTCCAGACCGGCAACAAGCGCGACGAACGGCTGAAGGATGTACCGACGCTCACCGAACTGATGCAGCAGTATAAGACGCCTGAGGCCAGCCGCCGGCTCGCCAAAGTCGTGTTAACCGCCGCCAACCTCGGCCGCCCCATCGGCGGCCCACCGCGCCTGCCGGCCGAACAATTAAAAATTCTTCGCGACGCCTACGCGAAATCGATGCAAGATCCCGAGCTCCGCAGCGAAGCCGCCAAGCGCGCGTGGGATGTCGATCCCCACACCGGCGCCGAGCTTGAAGCGCTGGCGAAGGATGTCATGAACCAACCCAAAGAAGTGATCGAGCGGATGAAGTGGGTGTTGGGGAACTAATGTCTAGGCCGCGAGTGGACGATAGCGCACAAGTATTAACTCTGCAAAATCCGTCACACCGGCGCAGGCCGGTGTCTATGTCCGACTTCGGCAGACTAGCAAAAAGACCACAAACGCCCCTGGATTCCGGCCTGCGCCGGAATGGCGGAACCCGCACACAGACAACTTGCAACCGACAGCACTAAACTGACAAGCTTCAATGAAAAGAATCTCAAGTCTAATCTGATATACGCTGCGTGTGAGGCCATTCATGACCGTTGGATTTCAAGATTCGCTCAAGCGTTCCCCTCGGCGGACTCAGGGCCTGAGTTTATCGAAGGCAACAGTTCAAAGGCTCAAGGTTCTCGGACTCTGCTCTTTTCAGCCCTTGAACTTTTGAACCCTTTGAACCTTGAACGAGTATTCGCGCAAGCAAATACCTATCAGGGTAAAACTCTGCGGGTGATCGTCGGTTCATCGAGCGGCGGCGGTTACGATCAGTGGGCGCGCTTGATGGCGCAGCATATCGGTAAACATCTACCAGGCCATCCGACGGTTATAGTTCAGAATATGGTCGGCGCCGGCGGGGTGGTTGCCGCGAATTATTTATACGGCATTGCCAAGCCCGACGGCTTGACCATCGGCGGTTTCAACCCGGCGCTCTATTTCGATCAATTGGTGGCGCGGCCGGAAGTTAAATTCGATTGGGCGAAATTCACTTGGATCGGCTCGCCGGAAAAAAATGACCTCATCCACTTCATCCGGACCGACGCGCCGTTCAAAACCATCGACGACTTGCGCAATGCCAAGGAACCGCCGAAATGCGGCAATACCGGCACCGGCAATAGCGGTCTGTACGTGCCGCGCGTGCTCGAAGAAACCCTCGGCATCAAGACCACCGTCATCAGCGGCTATCCCGGTGGCGCGGAAATCGACCTCGCCGTCGAACGCAACGAAGTGGTTTGCTGGTCGCCCTTGAGCGGCACTTACTTCGGCCGCGAGCCCTACAAGCGCTGGCACAAATCCGGCTTCGTCCGCGCCGTCGTCCAGACCGCCGCCAAACGCGACGACCGACTGAAGGAGACACCGACGCTGAACGAATTGATGCAGCAATACAAGACTCCGGACGCCGGCAGACGGCTGGCTAAAGTCATCCTCACCGCCGCCACCCTCGGCCGCCCCATCGCCGCCCCGCCGCGCCTGTCCGCCGAGCAGACAAAAATCCTCCGCGACGCTTATACCAAGACGATGAAGGACCCGGACCTGCTCGCCGATGCCGCCAAACGCGGCTGGGACGTCGACCCGTCGACCGGTACCGAGCTTGAATCGCTGGCGCGGGAAGTGATCGTCCAACCGAAAGAAGTTATCGAGCGGATGAAGTGGGTGTTGGGGAACTAACATATTTTAGATTTTCATCCGCGGGGCTGCTTTTGGATTTGCGGTTGGTGAAAAGAGCATGAACAAAAGATCTTGGATACGAGAGCCGGATTCTAGTTCCGACAATCTAAAAGCGGCCCCGCGGACCAAAAGCGGCCCCGCAGACGAAAATCCAAAATGGTTGGGGGTTGTCGCTCTCGGTGTCGCATTCGTGCTGTGCGGCGCCCTCGCCGATGCGCAGCAGCAAGCAAAGATACCTAAGATTGGCTGGCTCGCAGTCCGTCCCGCGTCCGCGGCTTTCGTGATCGAGTCGTTCCAGCGAGAATTTAGTAAACTCGGCTATGTCGAGGGGAAGAACATAGCCTTCGAGTATCGATACGCTGAGGGTAAGCTCGACCGACTCCCGGCTCTGGCCGACGAGCTGGTCCGTCTTAAAGTTGACGTGATCATCGCGCCCAATACGCCCGCTGCCGTAGCCGTCAAGAACGCTACCAAGACTATCCCCATCGTTTTTATAGACGTTACTGATCCCGATTGCGGCGGGGCTGGTCGATAGCCTGCGCGCGGCCCGGCGGAAACATCACGGGGTTTACCACCATTGGGTCGGTGTTGGCCGGCAAACGACTTGAGTTGCTCAAGGAAACCATTCCCAAACTCTCCCGCGTTGCGGTGCTGTGGAATCCTCAGGATCCAAGCTCCGCGCAAAGTTGGAAAGAAAGCCAACTGCCGGCAAGAGAACTAGGCTTGCAACTTCATTCCATGGAAGTAAGCAGCGCCGACAAATATGAGGCTGCGTTCAAGGAAGCAACTAAGGCGCGTAGCGGTGCTCTCGTCTGGATGTCGAGCCCGTTGGGCTCTGCTAATCAAAATAGACCGTCGAACTGGCGAAAAAATATCGGCTGCCGGCGATTTACGCTCGGCAAACTGTTGTCGAGAATGGTGGCCTGATGTCCTACGGAACCGACCTGGACGAAGCCTTCAGACGAGCCGCTGTTTTCGTCGACAAGATCCTGAAAGGAACCAAGCCTGCCGACATTCCCGTCGAGCAGCCGATGAAGTTCGAGCTGGTGATCAATCTCAAAACCGCCAAGACACTCGGCCTGACGATTCCGCCGATCGTGCTCATGCGGGCGACCAAGGTGATTAAGTAATTTTAGATTTTCGATTTTGGATATTCGATTGGGGGAAGAGAGCATGAAAAAACAATCTTGGACAGGATGGCCGAATTCTTTTTCCAGCAATTCAAAATCTAAAATCCAAAATCCAAAATCGGCGGGGCTTCTTGCAATTCTTATCTTGCTCGTGGGGTGGCTGCGGATGACCGAGGCGCAGCAGCCGGCAAAGGTACCGAAGATTGGCTGGCTATCGGCCGGTTCAGCTTCCGGTCCGGGTTCTATGCTGCCGGGAGTCCAGCGAGATCTCCATGCGCGCGGCTCTGGGGAGGGCAAGGACAAAGCTTTCGCGGCGCAATCTCAATCCGCGGAAGATCAGCGCGACCGGCTCCACGCCCTCGCTGAAGAATTGGTCCGACTCAACGTGGACGTGCTGATTGCGTCCTCGACGGCTGAAGCCCTGGCTTTGAAGAAAACTACCAAAACGACCCCGATCGTTTTTATGGTTGCCAGCGATCCGGTCGCGGATGGGCTGGTCGACAGCCTGGCGCGGCCTGGCGGAAACATCACCGGGGTCACCACCGTCGCGGTGGAGCTGGCTGGCAAACGACTGGAGTTGCTCAAGCAAACCATACCCAAGCTCTCCCGCGTCGCCGTGCTGTGGGACTTCCAGGATCCTAGCTCGGCGCATGAGTGGAAAGAAAGTCTTTTCGCGGCACGAGACCTGGGTCTGCAACTTCATTCCATGGCGGTCAGCAGCGTCGACAAACTCGACGCCGAGTTCAAAGAAGCGGCCAAGGCCGGTAACGCCGCTCTCGCTGTGACGCCGAGCCCGTTGGCCGTTGCCAATCCAAAACTGATCGCGGCGCTGGCGGCAAAATATCGCTTGCCGGCGATATTCGACCGCGGCGAATTTGTCGAGAACGGCGGCTTAATGTCCTACGGACCCGACCGCGTCGAACCCTACCGGCGCGTCGCCTATTTCGTCGATAAAATATTGAAGGGCGCCAAACCCGCCGACCTGCCCATCGAGCAGCCGTCGAAGTTCGAACTGCTGATTAATCTAAAAACCGCCAGGACTCTCGGCCTGACGATTCCACCGGTGGTGCTGATGCGAGCGACGAAGGTGATCAAGTGACGAAGAAGGCAACAGACAAAGGCAAGAGTAAGAAATCCATTGCACTTAGGCTCGACTCCACGATATTCATAACCGCGCCGTCGGCTCCCGTTAACGTCCGCGGTCATTCCGTGACGCACCGGAACAACATCCGTTCAAACGTTCAAAGTTTCAAGCGTTCAAGGTTGTCGGACTTGTCTATGGTTCTGACCCTTGAACTTTTGAACCCCTTGAACCTGAACGGTCGCAGCCCCGACGCCGCCTTTCTATCAAGGCGGAGACCATTTCGAT
>CAVXEP010000031.1:0-110492 GCA_963760795.1 uncultured delta proteobacterium | reverse complement strand
GAAAGGTAGAAGTCATGGAACTCAGCGAAGATGATGTCTTGCATATCTTGAAGCTAATCGACGAGTCGAAGTTCGACTATTTTCAGCTTGAAGTCGGCGAATTGAAAATCACCGTTAGTAAAGGCGATCCGATCCCCCTGGGCAACTCCGCGCAGCCGGTAGCGATCAGCGCAGCTCCAGCCGCAGCGGCTCCGGCGTTTGCGCTCAAACCCGCGGCAGCTCCCGCCGCTTCGGCAACCGCGCCGAAAGCCGCGCGATTCCCGCCGGCCACGTCGCCGTCACGGCACCGATCCTGGGAACTTTCTATGTGGCGCCAGAACCCGGCGCGCCGCCATTTGTGACCGTCGGCCAGCAAGTAACGGAGAGCACCACCTGTGGTCTGATCGAAGTGATGAAGGTCTTCAACAGCGTGCGCGCGGGAGTGAAGGGCACCGTCGTCGAAGTGATCGCGCCCAACGGTGGCTTCGTCGAGTTCGGCCAGCCCTTGATCATCGTCAAACCGTAACTGTTAGCTTCGTTCGGGGACAGACTACTCTTCGCCTAGCGAAAAGCGGCCTGTCCCCTTTTTCTTGCTTCAGGAGTTTCCATGAGCGTTTCCCGAGTATTGGTCGCCAACCGCGGCGAGATCGCCGTGCGCGTGATTCGCGCCTGTCAAAGTCTCGGTATTGAAACCGTCGCCGCGGTGTCGGATGCCGATCGCGAAAGCATGGCGGCTAAGATGGCCAATCGCGCTGTTTGCATCGGTCCAGCGAAATCTATTGATAGCTACCTCAAAGTCGAGAACGTTATCGCCGCCGCCCAGGGCACCGGCTGCGACGCGCTCCACCCCGGCTACGGATTTCTTTCCGAGCGCGCCGCGTTGGCACAAGCCTGCGTCGACAACCAGATTATTTTTGTCGGTCCCAGCGCTGAGAACATCACGATGATGGGCGACAAGCTCGAAGCCCGTAAAGTCGCCCGCAAAGCCGGCGTGCCGCTGGTGCCGGGGTCGGATCATGCGCGCAATCCGCACGAAGCCGCCCAGCTAGCTAAAGACATAGGCTATCCCCTGCTGCTCAAAGCCTCCGCCGGCGGCGGTGGGCGCGGTATCAAATTAGTCTGGAACGAGCAGGAGATCGAAGATACCTTTCGCACAGCGGCCGCCGAGGCGCGGGCGGCCTTCGGCAACGACACGCTTTACATGGAACGCTACGTCGGCAACGCGCGCCATATCGAAGTGCAAATCCTCGGCGACCAGCATGGCAATGTGATCCATTTAGGCGAGCGCGACTGCTCGCTGCAACGGCGGCATCAGAAGATCGTCGAAGAAGCGCCCGCCTACGCCGTGCCGGCGGAAGTGAGGGCGCAAATCTGCACAGCCGCGGCGACCTTGGCGCGCAGCATCGGCTACCAGAGCGCGGGCACCATCGAGTTCATCTACGACAACGACACCAGCGCCTATTATTTTCTCGAAATGAACACGCGCATCCAGGTCGAGCACCCGGTCACCGAAATGATCACCGGCGTCGACCTGGTCGCCCAGCAGCTGCGCATCGCCAGCGGCGAGCCGTTGCCCTATCAGCAGTCGGATATCACTTTCAACGGCCACGCCATCGAATGCCGTATCACGGCCGAGTCGCCGCAGCATGGCTTCCGCCCCTGCCCCGGCCTGATCTCCAATTGGCAGGGACCGACCGGACCAGGGATTCGACTCGACACTCACTGTTACTCCGGCTACTTCGTGCCGCCCTATTATGATTCACTCTTGGCGAAACTGATCGTCCACGGAAAGAACCGGCAGGAATCGGCCGATGCGACTAACCGGGCGCTAGAGCATTTTCACGTCGAAGGCATCGATACCTTGATCCCGTTTTTGAAAGTCGTCATCGCCGACGACGACTACCGCAGCGGCAAGGTCAACACCCGTTGGCTGGAAAAGAAGCTCGAAGAGTACTCTGCGACTATCGCGGGGTAATGAAGGAATTCGAATCCACCGCGAAGGCTGTAGTTCGCCAATGCCGCAACCTGCGAATCGAGGACGGTATTCACCACGACCTAGCGCGGCAAAGCCGCGACCGAATTGAAGAATGGCCGCAAAGAACGCAAGGGCGCAAATCGGGATTGGTAAGGGCGGGTTTGAAACCCGCCCTCTTGGATTTGGCGCTCGGACAATTTGTGCGAGCCACGCAAATTACCAGGGATAATAGTACGAAGATCACGAAGTTCGAAATAATGATTAAGCGAAACCTTCGCGAACTTCGTGGTGAGATAAGTTTTACTCTCTAGCACCATGCTACGCTTGTTGCTGAAACGATGTCTGCATGGCCTGCTGGTCCTCTGGGTCGTCGCGACCTTGACGTTTCTACTGCTGCGCATCGCTCCCGGCGGCCCCTTCGACAGCGAAAGAAAACTGCCGCCGGAAGTGATCGCCAATCTCGAAGCCAAGTACCATCTCGACGAGCCGCTGTGGCAACAGTACCTGCGCTACCTGGGCGGCGTCGTTCAAGGTGACTTGGGCCCATCGTACAAATACCTCGATCGCGGCGTCACCGAGATCATCGCGGAGACGTTGCCAACGTCCGTTGTTCTCGGCGGCTTGGCGATGTTGTTCGCTGTCCTGGTCGCCTTTCCGGTCGGGCTCTGCGCCGCTTATTTTCGCAATTCGTTCATCGATCGCATCTGTATGTCCATCGCCGCGCTGGGCATCTCGCTGCCCAATTTCGTCTTGGGAGCGCTGCTGATCTGGGCGGTGGCGCTGCAACTGGGTTGGTTACAAATCGGCCGCTGGGACGACTGGTCGAGCGTGATCTTGCCGATGATAACGCTGGGCGCCGCGCCCACGGCGTTTCTCGCATCGCTGTTGCGTTCGACACTGATCGAAACCATGAGCGAAGATTTTGTCCGAACCGCGCGGGCTAAGGGTTTAAAAGAGTCCATGGTGATCGCCAAGCATGCTCTGCTCCATTCGCTGATCCCGGTATTGACGGTCATGGGACCGCTTGCAGCAGCGCTACTGACCGGTTCCTTCGTCGTCGAGTTCGTCTTCGCCATCCCCGGCATGGGCCGTTTCTTTATCACCGCGGTTACCGATCGCGATTATCCGCTCATCATGGGCGTCACGCTGGTCTACACGGCGCTGCTGGTATGCGCCAACCTGATCGTCGATCTGCTCTACAGCTTCGTCGATCCGCGCATCCGGGTCGAATAGCGTTCATGGATTCTCCACGCAAGCCATTTGACCTCGTCATCGCCTTGAGCGCGCTCTTTGTCGGCCTGGTGTTCGTAGCCGCCTGTCTGGCGCCGTGGATCGCACCCTATGCTCTCGGCGGCCTGGAAGAAAAACAAATGCTCCAAACTCCGAACGCCAGCCATTGGATGGGCACCGACGGTCTCGGCCGCGACGTGCTAACGCGCGTGCTCTACGGCGCTAGAGTGTCATTAGCGGTGGGGCTCGGCACCGCCCTGATCTCGCTCCTGCTCGGCACCAGCTATGGATTGATCGCCGGCTTCAAAGGCGGCAATTGGGATCATTTGATGATGCGCATCGTCGATATTTTCTACGGTCTGCCGGACCTGCTGATTTTTATCTTGCTGTCATTGCTTTTCGGCCGGAACATCGGCGGTCTCTTGGTCGCCCTCGGTTTGGTGTCATGGGTTCGATTCGCGCGCATCGCCCGCGGCCAGGTCTTGCAGACAAAGGAGTTTTTATTCGTCGAAAGCGCGCGCGCGTTAGGTGCGTCCAGAACGCGAATTTTGCTGCGTCATATCATGCCGAACATTGTCGGTCCGGTTATTGTGACGTTGACGTTCAGTATCCCGTCAGCGATCCTGGCGGAATCGACGCTTAGCTTCATCGGCATCGGCATCAACGACCCTTACAGCAGTTGGGGCACCAGCTGGGGCACGCTAGCGCAAGACGGCTACCGCGCCATGCGCAGCTATCCGCACATGATCGCCTTCCCCGCCGCGGCGATTTTTCTAACAATTCTCAGCTTCAACACGTTGGGCAACGGATTGCGCGACCTGCTCGATCCAAAACAAAAATGACTGCGGTAAATTGCTCGGCTTAAGCCGACGGAATTGCTACCGTTTGTTTGACTTAGTGGGATAATCCCGTTATTAAAGAAGTTCGATTTTTTCCGCCAGCGACGAGCCGTTAGCTCAGGCGGTAGAGCATCTGCCTTTTAAGCAGAGGGTCGCTGGTTCGAATCCAGCACGGCTCACCAGTTCGTCCCCGTCGTCTAGCTCGGCCCAGGACACCGGCCTTTCACGCCGATAACACGGGTTCAAATCCCGTCGGGGACGCCAACCATTCCCAACACTTGCAAACTTTGAAACTGAAATTTCACCCGGCATTTCAGTTTTACCCTTGCTGAACTCCATAAAGCGATCGCCAGTCGGCGCGCATGTATCGCCCATAATTATTTTCGATCATGATCACCGACGTCCCGCAGTGCTCGGCGATGCCCTTCAGATTTTCGCCCGCAGTTAGCGCCAAGCTGATGAACGTGTGCCTGGTGTTGTAAAACTTACGCTCCCGGATACCCAGCGCTCGCAGCGCCTTATACCAGTAGTCTTTGCGCCACTGATCCGGATCGATCGGCGCGCCCTCTTTGTTGATGAAAAAATAATCGCTTTCAGTTACCCGATGCTTTTTCATTCCGTCCAACAGCTTCGGTGCAGGTGAGCTTAGTCGTTACGGCTGCAATTGAATTGTAGCATCGTACAGTTCAATCCTACCGCGAATTTCATTCTTCCACGCTTCTCCACTGAATCGATTTGTACCCGCGTAGTCAGATGACTACTTTGTTTACGCCAGGCCTTGGGTCTCCAAAGCCCACTACCGAAACTTTCTCAGTTAAATCTTTACCTTGCCTTGCATCCTCTGTAGCTCCTGTCCCTGGCATTGCTCTTGCCTTTAGGTCTCACCGGGTGGCGTCGGGCAAGGCTTAAAATCAATGTTACCGGCAATTGTGCAGGCGAAATGGCCAGTTTGTTTGAACATAAAATGAACCGACGACTTGTCAGCATTTTCGCTATCGTAAGTCTTGGGCTTACGCTCTCATGTAGCCTGGGACCCGAAGTTGTTGAGCCCATCAGCAACGAGATCCAAAGCGCCGCGCCCCCGCGGGAGGTATCATTCGAAGACCAAACCCACGAAATCGTTGACCATGCGCAACGACTCATCGAGAAAAACCAACGCGAGGGAGCGGTATTCGATCAGAAATGGTACGGCTTCAGGCGTTTCGGTGAGTATCAGGAACTCTTTCTGGGCGCGGAAAGGGTGTTGTTCTACGGCGGGTTGGAGGCTGACGTGCGTGCTCACATACGGGGTCAATATCGCTCCGTGATACCGCTCAAGAAAGACCAAGAAACCGGCGAGATTCGCGTGTTCGCGGGGCGACTCGATGGCGGCAAGTGGGATTATATCCTCATTGGGCAGAACGGTAGAGAAGTAGCTTTGAAAACCATCATTCGGCTCCTTTACATGGCAAAATTCGCCGACGAAGACATGAAGCGCAGGCATCGTCTGCGCCTGCCATCGTTCAGCAAATCGCTCAAAGTGTTCATGTCTGCCGTATCTCCTAGCAGCGAATATCTTACCTTCTTCAAGAAATACGGCATTCGCAATCCCGATACTGTCGTCATTGGGTTCATGAGTGATGCAAGTTTGCTGTTGGGCAAAATGGGTTTTGAACGGCCGGAGACCTTCTCGGACGAATCATTGCGAGCGCTCTGGTACCCGAACGTCAACGGCAAGAAGGTGCTCTTAATCTCGATCAACGGCAACCGGATTTTTGCCAGCCGTTCCGGAGATCTCATCGAAGCGATCTATGAATGCTCTCCCGATTCTCGTCCGCTGGTGACCTTCCTGGGCAGCGCCGGCGCCATCGATGCGCCCGAGTGGGTCGGCAAGATCGTGGCACCGACGAGCGTCATGAACGGCGACCCGTTCCCCAGAGAAAAAAGGCAAGGCGTTCTTGTTCACCTGGTTCGCAATCGGGCCGTGGGTCTTGTCCGCCTGCAATCCACTCACGCGTCGGTTGAAAGCGTGGTGGTGGAAACAACCGAATGGGCCAAGCGCATCAAGAGCCGACGAGTGAATACGGTCGACCAAGAGCTCTATCACGTTATCGACGCCATTCACGCCTCGCCTCGCGGCGCTGAAACTGACGTTTATGCCGCGGTTTTGGTGACCGATAACGTGGCTGTGGGTGTCACCGACATTCACGTGACGCTTGAAGCGGCGGAAGAGACGATTGCCGACACGGCAAAGCTACGCCAAAACTTCTTTTTGAACGTCTTCAGAGCGCAGGGGATATTGAAAAACGCGAAGGTGCCGGAAGATGTTCCGCAACGCGGAACACCCCAGAACCGGCACGTCCGATCGCTGATCAACGCAACTGAACTCGAATCCAGGGATGGTCCCCGAAGCATCGTCGGAACGCGCCATGACCTCAACTCGGTCTTTACGTGCAAGTCACGAGATCCTATCGCATGCTCGCTTAGTTTCGTTGCAGGAAGATGTTTAAATTTGCTATTCGTCGCTTCATCATGAAACATTCTTGCTCACCATTGCTTTCGTTGCTGTTCCTCATTATTGCTACCGCACTGATCCTGGCTAAGGCGCCTGCCCTACCGGCAGCGTCCGCTACCGCCGCGATAGCGAAGAAACTCAACTGGGATGACAAATTCGAGGGCGTTGTCCACGATGCTAGGAAAATCGGGGGGTTCGTCGCCGAGTATCGCTGGCTGAGCAACTATTTCCCCTGCCGCGTCGAGTGGGAGGGCCGAGTCTACGGCTCGGCGGAGGCGGCCTATCAGTCGGGGAAATATCCAGAGGCTGACCGCGATGTGTTCACGAAGCTCGAAGCCGACCCGGCGAGGAAACTCTCTCGCGCCAAGCGCTATGACAGAGCGGCTTGGGAGGCGAGCGAGATGCGGACGATGCGCGAGGTGGTATGGGCGAAACACTCGCAGAATCCTGAGCTTGCAAGAAAACTTTTGGCGACGGGAGACCGCTACCTCGAGGAGACAAATTGGTGGGGCGATAAGATTTGGGGCGTTTATCGAGGCGAGGGGGAGAATCTGCTCGGAAAAGTCCTAATGGAGACCCGTGCGCGTCTCGCCAAAGAGAGCGCCGCTTCTTCGGGGAAAACCAAATGATCCGCGGCGTCGTTCCATAAGAAACCCCAGCCATTCTTACAAATCTTACAAATTGATCCAAGCCTGCCGACCTACCGGTCGAGCAACCGACAAAATTCGAGTTGGTGATTAATATAAAAACGGCGAAGCAGATCGGCCTGACGAATCCGCCGAACGTGCTGGCAAGGGCGGATAAGGTGATTAAGTAACCATGCGGCGATGCCAGGATTGAACTGAATTCTCCTACAAAGCAGTCCTACATGATCGAACTGAAGCGTCGTTCGGTTCAATCTCAGGCTGAAGCTGCTCTTCCCCATCGACGAATACCTGTCGCCTCACGCCGTAAATCACCTTACTCCCAGAGGCGAAAAGTTATATCCCCCGCCTCAAGGTGTTGCTTCGATTTGCAAACGTCGAACCATGGACAATGACAAACGGTAAGCGCGAAAAACTCCTCGATGATCTTCACATCGCATTGTACAACTTGCGGCGAGACCGATCGAATAAAGAGAGTGACTTCGCCAGAGCGGCAACGCCAGATGGACTCAAGATCGCTCAGCACGAACTAAAGCGACACCTTGATCAAAACGTGGGACGACACGAATTTCCAATCAAGATGGAAACACTGCTCCTCGACACCGACCCCGAAACCGGACGATTCTTTTACCAGTTCCGCAGCAAGGATTTTCCCAGCCAAGTATTTGCAGCCCCACCTTCATATTGTTCATGTCGGATATTACGCAAGGTGATTTCCTACACTGCGCAAACTGCGATACCTGTTTTGTTCCAATGCGGAAGCCACGCAAGGGAACGCCGAACTATTGTTCAAGGAAATGTGCAAATGTAGTGATGGCAAGAGAATATCGCGCCAGAAAAAAGAAACGGTCAGCGAGTAAAATAGCTGAGGCGAAAAAGAAGCGAGGAACGAAGAGACCGAAGTAAAAAAGCGGCCGGGCTCTACGCGAATAGAGACACCGACCAGAACGGGGGGCTCGCGAACATCCGGGGTTGCCCTTGCAATCAAACCGCATCAGCGATAGGGGGCAAAAATATAGACGGCCTGAAGTTTGAAAATCTTGTTCGGGCCGATTGGGATCAAACAAAGGGAGGATTGATGTACCCCAATACTTCTGTTTGGCCTTTTCGGAGTAATAGCGGCAATAGTCATTGTGTTTTACGACTGTTCAAACATGGGCATCCACTTGGCGCCGGCTACCGCATCGATTCTACGAGCTCACGACGCTAATAATTGAAAATTTGCAAAGATTGTTGGGCCTCACGCGGGCACCGTTGTCAAGGCGATGCCTGTCAAGCAACAAGACCTGAACCCTTCATCGTTGTTGTGTCGATGAACATGAGCTCCGCCTTTGAGAGTTTGCCGCCGAGCCGCAAGGTGCGCATCATGTCCCTGAGCTGCTCCAGGGTGCCCTTTTCCCACTCCTCGCCCGGGTCGAGGTTTTCGAGCAGATCGATAATGGCTACCTCGAGAGAATCGATTGCGGTGCCCGAGGGGACCACCAGCAGATAGCGCATCGGTGCCAGCTCCACCAATCGAAGCCATTTGATCTTTTGCAGATAACGGCTAGGTCCAACGATAAGCACGCCTAGCCCTGGCATGACTTCGACTAGCTCAACCCGTTTATGACCGTTCGCCTTACGCGGCATCGCCGCATGGGTCGCCTTTACGATCGCCTGCGCACGGTCAGGATTGATAGCCGCGAGCTTCGCGAGTGTGCTTTCAGGAAGAGTCACGGTGACGGGCCGGCGCGGTTCTTGAAATTTCGGTGGACGGCCCTTTCTCATATTATTCACAGAAAATATTCTACCGCGTAATCGTCAAATGTCTATTCTTTAAGAGTAAGGCGTCACTCTGACCCCAAGGGGGTTTGCAACGGAGCGGCGCCGAGGCCGACTCTACTTGCCGAGCCAGGAGGCCGGATTCTTTCAATGTCCGTCTTAGGGGCCGCGTCGGATTCATCCGATATGTGGCGAGATGGGGCCACCGCTGATGTGGATGGTGAACTCGTTTTTGTTTATTTTTCTCTTGGCATTTCTAACGCTCTCTTGGATAATTTCGAAAATAATTGAGCCGATATATGCGTAAACGAAAATGGAAGTAACCAGTAGGAATGCTCCGAGTGCTACAATGACCGGCGCAAGGATAATGATAACGGTTGCCCAAAGTAAAATCTTAGGCGCTATGTCAAGATAATATTCCATTTCAAATTACCTTTCCTAGTTCGATGCCGACGATGTGACCGATAGCCGGGTCGGTGCCAAAAAACTCGATCAACAACCAGGCGTTTGCTTTCCATAAATTGATCGCGTTGACCCGCTGGAATTTTTTACCGCCGGGCAATATTTTACAGGGATGGGTTTTTCCTCGGGTGCCCTAGCGAACAGACCATTTTTTAACGTAGAAAATAGAATCATTAATGCTGAACCAACGATCTTAATAATACTACCATGGTAGAAACTTTTTAGAACGTAAAAAATTGATAGAATAAGCTTTTTAACGTAGAATATAATGATGTTTTCATCTACCGCAGGCAATTGTGGCGCCCTCTCCGGCGTCAATTCCCCCGGCTTCCACCAAATTTACCGTTGCCTCGCTCCAGTAACTCGCCTCGGGTCAAATCGAGCCCAAACAGCTTTAAACTCCGGCAATGGTGGCGGCGCACCAGGGTCGATCCGATCGACGCACAGCGAGAACGCATTGGCGATGTAGTGCCAAACGGTGCGCTTGTCTCGCGTCTGTCTTGCTCATAGCTCCACCGGCCGCTTAGGGCTTCAACCAAGAGTCGCGCTTCGGTTCGATTGATCTGAAGCGCCGGCTTTATCGTGAATGGCTGTACCTTGCCAAATACGTCAAGCATTGAATCCTTGCGGGTCTCCCAGGGGTGGCAAGCCGGATCCCAACTGCCGCCCAACGCCGTGTTAAGCGTCTGCGCAAACTCATTTTGTGCATCGGTATCTATTTCCTCGACAATGCCCAACACTAACCGGCGATTTGAAAACACCCACGGCGCGTTGGCCGTTAGCCACGGCTTCACAATGGTTTCGATATGGCGTCTTAGGCTCATCTGCTCGCTGGCGAAAGCGGCAAGCACGGTGATGGTGCCATGGTCTGACTGGCAGATAACCGTTGCCGGAAGCTCGAACGTCTGGCCAATGTAGACAGGTCCGCGGACTGGCGCGATGGCTTCCGTGGGGCATGCGCCTACAAGTTAAACCCCCTCGCCGCACGGCTACCGATCTCGCCCCCGTGGGCCATGGCTGCAACACTCGCCATTGCCAGCGCGACAATAGCGTCGATTTTCTTCGATGCCTTCTCTTTGGCGATCCGCCAGCCGCGGGGATTCTCAACCGCTATCGTCGCCAATGCTTGTTGTCTCAAATCGTCGCTAGGGTAGATGTCTATATTTTGCCCGCTGAGTAGATCGAAGAGCGTCTGACCCATCAAAGTGCAATTGGCTTGAGTCTGGGCAAACTCGCGGATCGGCAAGCCGGCCGCCTGTAGCGTGGTGATGGATCGGTGCATCTGGTAAGGATCGGCGAGTATTTCCATCACGTCGCCTTGATCGTTTAGGCTTCGCAGGTCCTCTTCAACGGTGTTTTCCAGGTCCAAGGGCTGGCTTGGCGTGGGCTTCCAGATTCGATGGCTGACAAGTATCAACTTCTCGCCGGCTTCATCCCAGCGCACCGCCACGCGCGCCGCATTGTCGTGCTTGATGCCGGCGTCCACGCCAACAAAAAGCCGCTCACGGTCGGTTATGCTCGGGCGGTGCAACTGATTGACGCACGGGTCCCACATTTCCGGCGTGATAAAGACTTCCTCGGCAGTCGCCCACTTGTTTTCATGCAGGCGAAGATAGGTTCCAGGCCGCAGGGTTTTCTTCTGGCTCTGGTAATGCTCTTGGGTCTGCCAGGCCATGCGCGGTTCATGGTCCCAGTAGGCGAAGATCCTGGCTTCGCGATTGCCGAAGATCGGTAAGTCTGGGTGCAGCCGCTCGCCCTAACCCTCGGGGTGCTCATCCGGACTAACGACCTGCTTATATAAATCCCAAAGCAGTTTTGACTCACCCTCGAAGCCGGCATAGGTGGTAATGAACCGGATTGAGTTCTTGCGGGTGGGAACCGGTGTTAACTCTTCCCATAGGCGGGTTGATGCTTCGCTGGTGTAGCCCCACAATTCGTCATAGCCAACAAAGCCATGGTTAGAGCCCGCGGCGCCCTGGTAGTCGCCACTGATAGCCGTCGCCGTTGTGCCGTTGGCAAGGTAGATATTGCGGGCCTGCACCTCGGCTTCGCGCTTGAGTTCGGGATTGTGCTGGATGATGCCTTCCATGGTCTTGAACACACGGGCGAGGGTTTGCTCAAGGTCGTTGGCGAGGATCAAGATTTCGTTGGGCGCTTCCTGAGTGAAGCCCCATGCCAGCGTGATGGCGCCGTTGAGCGTAGTTTTACCGCTCTTTTTGATGCAGCTGTAAATGATTGTGTCCCATGGCAGCCGGCCGTCTTTGTCGAAGTCGAAGGCGAGGCGCTAGCTCGTTTTTCTTGATCAGCTTGTCGATGACGGTCAGTGGGTGAATAATCTTGTTTATACGGGGTCCAGCACCGGTTCAATGGTGGCTTGAACAGCGCCTATAAGATCACCCGGCACCGGCACCGTGATCTTGTACGAATCTGAGGGTTGGGGGTTCAAGTCCCTCCAGGCGCGCCATTCTTTTCAATGGTTACACGCCATAAGTCGATTTTTTTTACACGGCTATCGCTCCGCTGAGTGGCTATTGAGTCGTGTCGATGCGAATTGACAGCAAAGAGTTACCCTTGCCATCAATGCGCAGGAAAGATGTAGAACTAGGATGCCGAATCGCAACTTGAGGGCGTACCAACACACGCCGTTACCTTACTCCAACCACTCGACAATCCATTACCAATATCACTATTCTTAACGGCGACCCAAAAAACGAGCGCCACCAAAACCACGATCAAAGTGTACTCAACGAGACCTTGACCATCTTCTTCGACTAACAAACGTTTCAACAGCTCCATCTAAATTCACCCCCTTTCTTAGAGACTCTTCCGCCCAGTCGTTTATGGGCGTCATCTTTTGATTTAACGTCCAAATTCAAATGTCTGCTGCCCAAAAACCGTCCATTGGCTTTGCTGTGACTTCGATACAATAACCCCTGTATTCGATCTTCATGGGCTGTTTACGCTCGTTGTATCTTACCTTTCACGAGTAAATCTATCAGGTTTTCACCCCATGGCCGCTGTCGCGCTTTGGGCTCGGCGCCCGTTTTCGTCAAATACACAAGCTCGAATGTCCTCCTTGCTGAGCTGATCCGGTGCTTTCTTATGATATTTGGCTAGCCTAGTCACAGCACAAAAGTAAGACTTTTGCGTCGCCGAAAGTGCTTGCTTCATGGTGGTAAGCCCATGCTTGAGGGCTCGCCTTTCGCCCTTTAGCGGTGGTGCTGGTGTCTTTTGTGAAGGCGGAGCGGATGAAATCTCGTCATCGATCATGGGTAACGCAACTTTCAACCGTCACTTCTCGAATACTTCACGATAGATGTTGCACGAAGGCGGAACTTAGCCGACTTTGCGCATTTTCTCTTTGTAGTAATTTCGGATAGTTGGAAGATGCTGGAGCTTACGAGAAGATGGCTTTATGGGTTCAAATCCCGTCGGGGACGCCACTCTTTACCTCTGGAAATTGCCGATTCTGCCCGCCGAGTTGATGGACGGCTACGAGGTTTCCAAGTCAGTGAATAATCCGCAGAACGACTCTCCCGAATGTATTGCGGCGCTTTGATACCTAATCGCACATCGAATAGTCCAACGATGCGTCGGGCGATTTGAATCTGATGGAGAATTCAGTTCAATTTCACGGTTATCTCTCCGCTGAGTGGCTATTGGATCGTCTCAATGCGAATTGACAGCAAGAAGTTACCGGTGCCATCAATGCGCAGAAAAGTTGTAGAACTAGGATGCCGAATCGCAAGTTGAGGTCGAGCCAACGCAAGCCGTAACCTTGCTCCAACCACTCGACAATCCATTAGCAATGTTAGTATTCTTAACGGCGACCCAAAAAACGAGCGCCACCAAGACCACGATCAAAGTGTACTCAACGAGACCTTGACCATCTTCGTCGATTGACAAACGTTTCAACAGCTCCATCTAATTCACCCTCCCTTTCTGAGAGACTCTTTGCCGTATTCGCTTCTAAACACTGATACTTGACCTAAGCTGCGAGCGTGCCCTATGAGTTGGTCCGGCATAACTCGAAACCATTTCCTTATCGGCTACCGCCGCTATGCTACAGGCGAACACCGGGCGGCTTGCCGGTGCCGGTGGCGTCATAAGCCAGGTAACCCTCCAACGCGGTGTCCGCGTGTTTGTAGTCCACGGTCTGAGTCTTGAACTGCGCTTCGGCCGGGGCGATTTGCTGAACTCCGGCACATACAAGAGCTGGGACGAACCCATGATGAGATTGTTGCACCTGCTTGATCAAAGTCAAGCGTCAAAAGCGCGGTAGCATTGAACTGTAAGGCGCTTCAGTCCCATGGCACAAGTTCACTCGCCCGTAGTCGCTGCGATATTTGTCCGCCACCATGCCCAGGTATATCGTCCGATCCAGTCGCTTTTACCGTACGGATGGTAGCCGGGACGGGAGCTTTGTAGTTGGCGAACGTCTTTGGCGATAAGTTGATCAGGGCCAAGCCAATACTCGGCCATGTACGTTTCACGGTCGATTTCATGCTTCGACAGGTGAAGCACGGCGTTTGCGAGGAGCGATTAGTTGTCTCTGCCCTAGTTTAGACGGCGGCGAATGGTCCAGGACAGCAATGCTTTTTATTAGTAATGCGGCAAGCACGCTAGGCTCAATAATTCTTACCATCCAACACCTGACCGCCGAGTACCGGACGGGCGCACTCAGATCGGTCGTTGGCCGGCGCGTTGACCATTTTGGAGACCTCGTAGGCTTCCATGTATTGTGCCGGTAGTGGCCGCATAATCGCGGCGAGCTTCATCGACCTCGATCCGACACCCTCGCCGAGCCACTGCTTGCCCATCTCCTGGTCATAGATCACCGGCATGCGGTTGTGGATCTGCTTGAGTATGGTATTTGGATCGGTGGTGATGATCGTGAAAGTGTTGAGCACTTCCTCAGGTAACTGTGGGTTACGCCAAGAGTCCCATAAGCCGGCGAAGGCGAACGGCTCTTTGTTCTTCAACCGGATCAACATAGGAAACTTCTGGTTGCCTTCGCCCCGCCACTCATAGAAACCGTCTGCCGGCACCAGGCATCGCCGCTGCTCGACCAGTCGCTTGAAGGATGGTTTTTCCATCAGCGTCTCGGCACGCGCATTGATCATCCAATTGCCGATGGAAGGATCGGGCGCCCAAAATGGCACCAAGCCCCATTTCATGAGCTGGGCGTCATAGCCGCTTATTTAACTAGTCTTGAGCCTGTAAGGCCGAACGAGGATTTTGTCATCGCAGGACTGTAATTCTCCTAAGCTTGAGGTTCCATGCGACCGCCCGAAGGCTGAAGCCCAGGAACGGAGAAAAGTTCCCTATAAAACAAATCAATTCTGTGTCCAGCTGTAAATTGCCGGTATCTGTTCGACATTCGTAGCTGCGTCAGTGGCCTGCACCTGGAAAGTATGAGCTCCAGGCAGAAGCCCGATGTATCTCTTGCCACTCTTGCAGGCTTCGAACGCGCCGTCGTCCAGCTTGCACACGAATGTGCTTTTTATCTCGGACTTAAACCTAAACGTCGCGCTCGTGAACGTCGTTGGATTCGCCGGTTTTCCCATTATAGTGGTTATCGGCGGAGTCGTGTCGACTGTCCACGCCTTGGCCTTGGCCGCCGACCTGTCTGCATTGCCGACGGAGTCGAGGGCCTTTACCTGAAAGTTGTGTTTACCATCAGCCAGGGCGCCGGAGATGAAAGGGCTGGTGCAAGGCGTGAACGGGCTTGCGTCCAAGCTGCACTGAAAACCACCACCCAACTCGGTCGAGATAAACTCGAACGTTGCGATGGGATTTTTCGTCAACAACGCAGGGAAGACTGTGATCGTTGTATTTGGCGCTATAGTATCAATGATCCAGCCAAAGCTTGCAGGGGTCGGATCGCTAACACCCCCTGCTATGGCATGGACTTTAAAGTTACGAGAGCCGGCCCGTAGCCTAGTATAGGTTTTGGGGCTTGTACATACGGTGAACGGCGCCGTGTCGAGACTGCACTTGAACGTGGCTGACGGAACAGTTGAGGTGAAAGTAAAGACCGCCGTGGTGCTGTTGGTCGTACCTCCTTCGACTGCCGGCCCGGAATCAAGAATAGTGTCGAGCACAGTGGATTGTGCAACTTCCTGTCTCCAATTGGCCACTGTGAATGCGGTGGCGTTGAGCGACGCCGCCGCGTCCGCTGAATTTGGCGCACTCTGCGGCACGCCGGTGGAAAATCCGTTATAGAAAACATTCGGATTCGAGAAATTTTGTATTCGCGGGCATCCGCCGCACCCAGATGCCACGCCCATGATATCGCGAAAATTGTTGATGACGTCGACGTAGCCGTGTGAATGTGGGAAGACACCATTCGCCGGATCATCGATCCGGTCATGTCGAAGGCCCATGTTGTGGCCCAATTCATGGCCGAAGGTATAGTTTCCCGTGGCACAATTGCGCGCGCTTACGCTAAACGCGCTCTCGTTAAACCCGGCGGACTCGGTTAACATGATGTAACCAATTCCGCAGAGGGATCCGTTGCCTTCGATGATGAGCGAAACCATATCGGCACCGACCGCATTGCGTAAAGAATGAATGTCATCCATGAACCCATCCGAGGGACTGCGCAACCGACTCAAGTCCGTATTGAAATCTCCTACTTCCGTATAATCGCTGACCTCACCAGTGTAAACTAAGCGAACCTGAGGGATCACGCCGCTCCTGGAATAGGCGGTATTGGTTTCCGCTACCGCTAAATTCGCCAATGCCGTCATGGCGGCGGTGCCACCGCCGGCGGCCAGCGCGGCCGGAGTGTAGAGCACCATCACGTCAAATCTCGCACCGCTGTCGGCTGCTCGTTGCTCAGGTATTTTAAGCGCGCTGGGGCTCGTTAGGTTTATTGGAATGGGCTCGCCCTCGGGTGGGAAACTTAATTCATCGATTTCCCGTACCACGTGCACACCATTTCCGATGTACCGGACCTGGAAATATCTCCCCGCGGCTCGAATATTACCGACCAACACGCCATCCAGCGCGACTAAAATTACTTGGCTATCTGGGACGCCATCGATGTGGCCATGCCAGGTGAAATTTTCTCGGGTCCGAACTTCGCTGCGGTCGGAAACCGCGTTGAGCACGATATCCTGGAAGAAATTTAATAACATCCCGGCGTCCTGGCCGACGCGAGCCTGAGCGCCCCTTTGTGTGCTGTTGATCAGCCCCCAGTCAATTTCAACCAAGCGGGAGCGGATAATCGTTGGATCGATAGCAGCGTCTCGGTCAACTGCATTTACGGCATTCGGCAATTCAGTAAACAGCCACTGGGCATGGCCGGGTATGCTGACGCCCAAGACACTGAAAACACCCGCGATCGCAATCATCGCTATTTTGGAGATATGCATCGAGGTATACTCCTTTACTGATCGGTCCTCTTAAGTAGTATTTCAGATTCAGCCATAAACGACTGCGCCGAACTTAACAGAGCTGGCAGCGCTACCGGCCACTGGGAACGACAACAGGTGCCGACTCGGGTGGAAAGGTTCGGGGATCAATGTGATTTACGACATGGACACCTTCACCGATGTAGCGAACTTGGTAAGAAGCGTCGGGTACTCTGATGTTTCCAACCAACACGCTATCCTCGACAACCAGAGTTATCTGGCTGTCTTCAATCTCTTCCACACGGCCAAACCATGTAAAACTCTTGTCCGATCGCACCTCGCGGCGATTGAGGACGGCTTTGAAAGTGGCATCGTCGAATAGATTCAATAGGAAATGACCTCTGTTCGCTCCTTTGGGCTCAGAGGGATCATCCGTGCCATATAACAGATCAAACTCAACTCTCACGAATCGACGTCGGGTTACCCGCGGTATTTGCGCTTGTTCGATTCCTTCCGTGGGACCGACGAGAGGAGCGAATAGACGCTTGTCCTCCCCGACGCTTATCTGCAATGTGGCGCAGCCAGTGACAAAAATTAACACAGCCAATCGTAGCGCTCGGGTCAGACTTCTATATCCCAACAATCTTCTTTGCTTGAAAGAATGGAAATCCAACACAGCCCATAACTGGCAGAATCTGCCCGCCACTTTCCAAAAAACAATCGAGCAAGAGGAAGGTGGAAACGTTCTTCTATCTCCTCGCTGAGAATTCATGTCGGCTGATTTCCAGTCGTAAAGCCCCTGGCCGCATGGAGCGGTGCCATCGCTCCGAACAAAAACATGATCATCGCAACAGCTATTGAGGCGTTTTTCTCTCCCGTGCTTGTTGTTGATTAGGGCGGGACTCATATCGTGGATAACCCTCTGAAGCGTAGTTTGAGATCAGAAAATTCACCGGGGGTAACTTTGTATCGGCGGCACATGCGGAAATCTTACCACGCGGGAGCTGTAGGAAAATAGGCAGCGCTGGGGCCTCGGCGCGCCTCTTCCGATGGTGCCTATGCCGGCACCGTGTGACAAAGCGCCGGATACCATACGGAGAAAGTGACGGATCCCGACTGGATTTGCATCCATGTTATCGGCGTGAACGGCTCGCGGCTGGTTTCTTGATGTGCTTCGCGATCTCGCGCTCAAGATCCGTGAGCTCTTCGCACGGTAGTGAACAGATCTCGCGCAGCGCAGCGAGGTGCTTCTGCGCGCTCTTTAGGTCACCTTTGATGAGGTACGCCTCCCCGATGTATTCATGCGCACCCCGGTGCCGAGGATTTAGCGCGAGAGCTTGATTATAGTGCGTGAATGCGAGATCGAGCTTTCCTGATTTGCGGTAAGAGTATCCGAGGTAATTCTGGATGTCAGCGTTACGGGGGTTGCGCTCTGCGGCCAACGAAAATGACTTAATAGCGGAGGGCCAGTTTTTTGCCTCAAGGGCTTTCCTGCCGCTAACGTAATCAGGGTCCTGCGCCGAAACTTCAGGAGTAGTTTCCGCCGGGTCCGACAAACACGGCGAGCCCGTGCCAAGCCCGAATACGGCGGCAAGCGTGACAATCGCTCGCCGCCGCGCAAACATTCGACTCCATTTCCCAAGCTCGCACGCTCCGGTAGTGCGACTCATCGCTGTGCTAGGAATGTCTTTGCCTGCTCGAGTTCCGGTCGCGGCCCGCCTTTGCCAACCAGTTCAACGAGCCGGGTATAGTGCTGCTTGGCCTTGGCGGAGTTTCCGCTTTGCGCCGCCGCCTGCGCGGCACCGGCAAATCCATGAAAACGGTTTGGCTCGCGGATCTGCGACGCCTCGAACTCTTTGAGCGCCTCGGCAGGCCGCTTGAGTTCCAGCAGCATTTGCCCCAATAGCTCTCGCAGCGGAACGATCCGTCCCGGGGTCACGATATGTTTTTCGTTCTTGTCTTCCATGTCCGCCGCTGACTTTCGGCGTTCCTCTTCATGTCGTACTCCTAAGTAATGACAAGGGGCCGGGTTTTGCCTGACCGGCAATCCACAAATCCTAGATTGTTCCATTAGGCGCCGGATCTCGGCGCGGCAGTGGATTAGAAGACGCCGGGCTTGCCGTCGTCGATCCATTTTTTAGCGACTGTTGGGCTTTCAGGTTCAGCTCTCTCTTGCGTCGGGAAGAATTTGTTTATGTAGGGAGTTTTGCTTCGAGGCTTTGAACTTCCCCAACTCGTCGCACTTATCAGGGCTTTCTATGGGCGAGGTAACATATCAGCCAGCCGACCAAGATCGTGACGATGCCGGTCCACAACACGTTAGCGGCGTTGGGGTTCACCGTCGATACCATGGATCCACCAAGGACACAGATAATCCCCAGTGCCACGAATACCCCGCCGATTATTTCTACGAGTCGGCGCATGGATCAATTCCTCCCACTATCGCTCAGTGAATCTAAATCGGCGCTGTATGGCAGAGGATGGTCGAGTTGCTATCAACGGCTGCGAGGATAACACCTCGACACAACAGATTGATGTATCCCATCATGGTGCGCTTGCACACGTCGGCGCTTCGATGAACTCCAGATTGACACCGTTAATCTGTCCGGATGCGCTTGCCTAACAAGTCTAACCTCGATTTCGAGCCCTTGGCGTTCTTCAAAGCAGCGTTTGTGCAAGCACGACTGTCAGAATCCAGAAGCCAGCCGCGATTGCATAGTAAACTTCCCTTGGATGTCCTTCCGCGCTGTTTCCGGCGAAAACAATCGCGGCACCAATGATCGCCAAAGCATAGAAAAGATTCATTCAAGCTCCTTCAGTGAACGAATCGACCTCACGGCGAGCCACGAGGTTATTTCTTTTGTTCCTGTTTGGGTGAGCTTTCCAACTTGCCTGTTGCTGCTCTCTTGAACCTGTTGCATTTGAGTTTCGCGGAATTCCGGTAGATCGAGTTTGCGCAGAATGGTGCTTCCGGCCGGCGACTTTTGGTTTGAGATCACCAGCTCCGCCCTGCGGATCTTTGTAAATGTAATGCTCTTCGGCTTGGCCGTGTGTCGTCAGGAAAAATGAAGACCCGCATATCAGTGCTGCTGTCGTGGTGATTTTCACAGGCATGCTCAGTTGTTGCGGTGCAACGCAGCATGTGTGCCACGGGCAACCGTGACAGTGAATGCGGAGCGCAGGCTCCTAAAATGCCGGTGAAGGGAGGTGCAAGCGCGCCCGGAGAACCTCCAACGGTTTACTGCCGGGCAGGGATGGGGTCGCCCTGAAAACGCTCCTCTCTCGCGACTACGAATAAGTAGGTCGTAGGAACCGGTGGTCGATTCTGTGGGAGTCCATGTAGAAAAACGGGCGCGCTGATGTCTATCGGAGAGAAGCGATGTCTCTCGAAGTGAATGCGTCCCGCTCACCATTTGTAAGCGCGCAGATTGGCGACTCCATAAAAACTATTGAAGAGCATTACGCCAAGTACATGCGCGATGCCGACAGTGTGCGAGATTTGGTCGAGTCGCAGGTTCGGGAAAGTGCAAAGTCGGTGCAAAGTGGCTCCAAGGCGAATACCTCCCCTACCCCACTAGAAAAAAAAGCCCCCGGTTTCCCAAGGGCTTGAAAGTGGAGCGGGTGATCGGGGTCGAACCGACGACCTTATGCTTGGCAAGCATACGCTCTAGCCAACTGAGCTACACCCGCATCGAGTAATTTTCTACATGATGGCCTGGGTTTTGTCAATTTCGCTGGCGATTTAGCGGGCGCTGCGGGCCAGTCGCAGGCGAAAAAACTTCACGTGATAGTTGATGCCGGACCAGGCGGCGATCACGGCGGAAAGCACCAGGAAATACATCCCGGCGACAAAGAAATCCAAACCCCAGTATTGATAATGCACCAGCAGGCCGACGACGGCGTAGGCCTGCATGATGAACTTATATTTCCCCAGGGTCTCGGCTTGCATGACGATGCCGTCGGCGAGCGCGATCCCGCGAAGCACCGTGACCGCGCTCTCGCGGGCGAGGATCACCACGACCAACCAGGCTGGCACGCTGGGCTCTCCGGTTCGGTCCATGGCGGCAAGCATGATCAAGGCGGAGGCGACCATCAGCTTATCCGCCAATGGATCGAGGATCTTGCCAAGCTCGGAGACGCTCTTGTTGCGCCGGGCGAAGTAGCCGTCGAAATAATCGGTAATCGAGGCCACCAGGAAGAGCGCGGCGGCCCAAAGCGACGAGCGGCGGTCAGGAAAGCTCAACAAATAAACCAATAGCGGGATAATCAGAATGCGAAATAGACTTAGCAGGTTCGGTAGTGTCCAAACCATGGGACCTCGAAGAAACTACTATAGAAAGCTACGCGCTATTGTCGGGCTTGCTGGAGAGAATTGAGACTCGTACCGCGAAACGCGTCATAAAAGCGCAGGACCTTGCGGACATACTCGCGGGTCTCGTTATACGGGGGGATGCCGCCATGCTTTTCCACCGCGCCGGCTCCGGCATTGTACGCCGCGAGCGACAACTCGAGATTGCCTTGGTAACGTTCCAGCAGCAGTCGTAGATGGCGCACGCCGCCATCGACGTTTTCATTGGGATTGAAAGCATCGCTGACATTATGCAAGCGCGCAGTATCGGGCATGAGCTGCATCAACCCCATGGCGCCCTTGTTCGAGCGCGCGTTGCTGTTGAAATCGGATTCGGTCTTGATCACGGCGCGAATTAAATCGGGATCGACGTTGTAGCGACCCGACGCGGAGCTGATCAAGTCGTCAAAGGCCGCGCCGGTCACAGCGCCGCCGCCGAGCGAGGCGCCACTATCTTTAAGTATTCGCCTGTAACCCGTGTGGTTTGGCACATTGGTGAAGGTCAAAACCCCCTGCTTGTCCTTGAACATGTAGACATCGGCGCGCGCGGGATGCGCCGCGGCAACAAGTAGACAAACGGCGGCAAGAGTTATGATTATACGTGTCATGAAATACTGGAGAAGTTCGTAGTTGCGCTAGAATAGCTGCGCAACGGCGGGCTGTCAAATTAATGGGGCCGGCAATCCGTCACGAACCTGTTATTTTTTGCCAGCGACGATAAATTGGCCCGACAAATCCCCTTTCGCCAATTGATTGACCAGGGGCAAATCCCCTTCGAGAAAGTCAAAACTCGCTAATTCGGCCAGGCTCGACCAGGCGATCTGTTCGAATACTAGATTTTTTATGACTCCTTGGTAATCCAGGACCTGATAAAAGCTTAGCGAGACATCCGGCCCCTCGGCATAGGCGTGGTTGTGGCGATGAAATAATTTTAAGTCACCGGTGCCGATGTCAAGTTCTTCTTTAAGCTCGCGAGCCAAGGCGGCGGTGGCCGACTCCCCGGCTTCAACTTTGCCGCCGGGAAACTCCCACTTGAGCGGAAAGGCAGCTTTGTGGTGGCGTTGGCAAACCAACAGTCTTTGGCCATCGAAGACTAGCCCGGCGACAACGTCAATTTGTTTGCGTGTGGGCTGTTGCATCGAAATGCCGCGCTGTGACTACTCGGACACGTCGAGAAAGTTACCTTCGGGATCGGCCACTTGATGCTGTCCGTGACGACAGGTTGCCAGCAAGCCGACCACGACTTTGTGTTCCGAAACCAAATTAGTCGCCTGCGGCGACAGCCATTCCGGGTCGACTTCGCGGATTTCCTTGCGGGGGACGAACTTGAGCAGATTTTTGTTGAGCACGCCGCCAATGATAACCGCGTCACCGCCGACCAACACGTTATTGATCGGACCCATGGCGGCAGAGCTCGATGATGTCTCCGTGCTGCCGCCGAGCAGCGATTGCATGCCAACGGTGCCGCCGCTGATGACCACCACATCGACGCTCAAACCATACTTTTGAGACAGTCCGATATCGTTGGCGGGCCACACCGGCAGGTGAATGCCGGATACCGCGGCACTGCTGTAGAGGTGGCGCGGTTGCGCGTCGAGAGCTTGCTCAGAGCCTAGGCTAAACCGAAAGACAACGATGAAACAGCAGCGACGCATAGACGGAGTCGATGAGGTTTGGAAAAATAGGTTGCTAAATTAAATGGCGCGCCCGGACGGATTTGAACCGCCAACCCTCAGATTCGAAGTCTGATGCTCTGTCCAGTTGAGCTACGGGCGCACATGCGGCATTGATTATTGAAAATAGACGATATCCAGCCCTTTTTCAAAAAAGAAGCGGTGTAATCCAGCCGGAATCTGCCGGTCGGTGACAAACATCGAGCGCTGCGGCAGATGAAATCCCCAAGCGGTCACCGTCAAGCGATCTTTTGCCGCGCCCTGGGCCGCCGGGAAACGATGCTCGCGATAGGCGGTCTGGTCACCTAAAAGATTCACAATACGGGTGATCACTTCCCGCGAACTTAAGGTGGTCAGATCGAGGGCGACAGCGCGCACCCCTTGAGTTTCTTGCAGTGCCTTTACGACTTCGCTGTCGGGACGTTGGAAAAACAGCGCGGTCTTTTTGCCGGAGAAGTCAAAAACGCGATCGCTGCGGGCATCGAGGCGCAGGCCGTCGCGCAGCTGCACGGAAATGCTTTCCGCCACGCCGAACGGCACACCGAAGGCAAACAGCAGCGCATCGACCATCTCGCGCTTATCACGGGGCCAGGTTTTGACCTGGGTCAAGACATCCTTGGACTCGCTTCTGGCCGGCTGCGCCGGTTGGATCGGCGCAGCCGACACCAGGATATCTTGCAGATGCAAGCCGTTTTTTTGCAACTGGCTCTTTAGATAGTCGGGAATTTCCCCAGCCTCTTCGGCCAAACTGATGACATAAACTTCCTGGGTCTGTTTGCTCTGCGCCGGCGCCAGCGCCATCCAGCTACCTGTGGCCTCGTAGGCAACCCCTTCTTCTTGAACGATTACCGGCCGGTCGGTGGGCAGCGATTGATAGCCTAATCCAGCGAGTAATTGGCTAACCGCATTTTGGATCGAAACGCCGTTGGCCATCGGCACGATCGCTGTGCCGACTCTTGGATCCGCCAGCTTGCTACGCAGGGACGCGGGAATTTTTCCGTCCGGGTCGATTACCACTTTCTGGCGTAGTGCGGCACTGTACACCACCGGATAGCTCGCCTTGTCGAAACGAAGGTTGCCATCGATGATCGATATCACTTCTTCACCGCTATTTTGCACTTCGCCGCCGATCGCCTCAGCGACTTTGGCGAACAGCGCCATGTTTTCCTTGGCCGGCGCGCGCAGCGCCTGACGGCGATCGAGCGTGGCGGCAGCCGGTTTAGTTTCACTCGTTGGCCGAGATTCCAACGTCGGACGATTTTCCGCCGGTGTGGATTCACCGGGCCGCAAAGACTTGAGCGCCGGCGCTGCCGCGACTTGATTCCCTTGGCCTAGCATCGGTAAGCGAATGATTTCGCCTTCGGATATGCTATCCCAGTTCTTGCGTTCAGGATTCAAGTCTTTGACCAAAGCGTAATACTGCGCCAATTTGAGCTCGTCGGTGGGCTTTAACTGTTCGCGCAGGATTTGGTAGAGATGCTCGCCGGCTTTGACTCGATAGTTGGTCGTGGTTCCCCGGCCGCTGTTCGAGCGATCTGCCGATAGGTCCGACACCGGGCGTGCGCCAGCGACTTGATCTGGCCGCAGCGGGATAAAAATCTTGTCGCCGACCCGGAGGATTTCAGGATCTTTGATTTGCGGATTCAGCCCGCGAATAACCACAATGTAACTATGAAAGTGCTGTCCGGGCAAACCTTTGTCGCGCACCAAAATGCGCCACAGAGTATCCCCAGGGGCGATTTGGCGCTCCTCGCCTTCAACTTCGCGCCCCTGGTAAGGCCGGCTCTGCGCCGACCGCCGTAAATTAATCTCCGCTTGGCCGCCACTGGCCGTTTCCTGCGCCAGGACCGACCAACTCCCAGCCGCCGCCGACCACAACCCAACGGCAATAAGGAATCCGCCACCAGCCCCGCCCATCATCTTACTTTCCATATCGTCCCCTCCGGCGTGTCCTCGATCGCGACTCCATGCCGATTGAGCTCATCGCGAATTCGATCCGCTTCCGAAAAATTCTTGGCTTTGCGTGCTTCGTTGCGCTGGCCGATCGCCGCTAGGATCTCACCTTCCGATAGGATGCCGTTTTTTAACCAGCGCTGTTTCTTGCGCTCAAAATAACCTTCCTGCAGCAGCCCTAAAACATCGCACATGGCGAGAAGCGCCTCATAGCGCGCCTCGATCCCCTTGGCCTTTTTCTGATCGAGCAGTTTGTTGAGCGCGCGCACCTCGTCGAAGATCAAGGCCAGCGCCCGCGGCGTGTTGAAATCATCATCCATCTCCTGACGGAACGATTCCATCAACGCGCCATCGGCGGTCGCCGGGGCGCTAGTGTTGATCGATTTACCCAACCGCTCGATGGTATCGAAGATTCGATCGGCCGCTTTGCTCGCCTCAGCCAAGCCATCTTTAGAGAAATCCAGTGGATTACGATAATGGCTGCCGAGAAAAAAATGGCGCAACGCCACCGCATCGAATTCACCAAGAATATCGCGAACGGTGAAAAAATTGCCCAGCGACTTGGACATCTTTTCTTGATTGATGTTGAGAAAGCCGGCGTGAATCCAATAGCGCGCCAAGGCTTGGCCGAAGGCGCCTTCGGACTGGGCGATTTCGTTCTCATGATGAGGAAAAATCAAATCCCGACCACCGCCGTGAATGTCAAATGGCTGGCCCAAATATTTGGTGCTCATGGCCGAACATTCGATATGCCAGCCCGGCCGCCCGGGACCCCAAGGGCTATCCCAAGTCGGCTCGCCCGGCTTGCTCGATTTCCACAAGGCAAAATCCAGAGGCGAGCGCTTGCGCTCGTCTACTTCCACCCGCGCGCCGGCTTCGAGTTCATCAATTTTTTTGCGCGACAGCTTGCCGTAATCGGCGAAGCCCGAAACCGCGTAATACATGTCGCCGTCGACCCTGTAGGCGAGTCCTTTGGCTGCAAGCTTTTCAATGATGGCGATGATCTCAGCCATATGCTCGGTGGCGCGCGGTTCCCGCGCCGGCCACAGCCAACCCAGGCTCTCCCCGTCTTGGGCAAACTCTTCGATGTAGCGGCTGGTGATGGTGTCGCAGCTCACGTTCTCAGCGTTGGCCTTATTGATGATCTTGTCGTCGACATCGGTAAAGTTGCGCACGTAGGCAACGTCGAAGCCGGAGAACTTCAAATAGCGATAGATGATGTCGAAGGTGAAAAACGAGCGTGCATGGCCGATATGCGCCGAGTCGTACACCGTCACGCCGCAGACATACATGCGCACGTGGCCGGGCGTCAGCGGCGTAAATAGTTCTTTAGCGTTGGTCAGTGTGTTGAAAATTTTCAGTGACATCGGAAGGCACGGTCAATTTTACGATTCGCCGGGAAATATGCAAGCAAAATGGCCCGAATGGCCTTGATTAACCAGAAAAAAACTCATAGACCAAAACTCTATGAATTTTGCCAAGCCCTATCACGATCTGCGCGAATTTATCGGCGAACTGGAAAAGCACGAGAAGCTCTATCGCATCACCAAAGAAATCAACAAAGACAACGAGCTGCAGCCGCTGGTGCGCTGGCAGTATCGCGGCGGCATCGCCGAAGCGCAGCGGCGCGGTTTCTTGTTCGACAATGTCGTCGACGGCAAAGGCCACAAGTACAATTGCTCTGTTTTAGTCGGCGGCCTGTCCGGCTCGGAGGCGATTTATTCGCTGGGACTTAAATGCCAACCGGAGGAAGTTCCCGATCGCTGGATTCATGCGCTCGATAATTTGATCGCGCCGATCATGGTCGACAGCGGCCCGGCCCAGGAAGAAGTACACATGGGCGCCGATCTGCTCGCCCACGGCGGGATCAACGAATTCGCCGTGCCAATCTCCACGCCCGGATTCGACAACGGCCCGTACATCACCGCCGGTCACTGGATCACCAAGGATCCGGAGACCGGCCAGCGCAACGTCGGCAACTACCGCGGTCTGATCAAAGGACCGGATTGCGCCGGCCTCATGACCGGCACGCCGCAAGATTTGTCGAACCAATGGGAGAAATGCCGGCGCATGGGCAAACCGTTAGAAGTCGCCATCGTCGTCGGCACGATCCCGGTGGTGTCCTACGCTGCGACGCAGAAAGTGCCGCCGGATGTCGATGAGTTGGCGCTGGCGGGCGGTCTCCAGGGAGCGCCAGTAGAATTGATCAAGTGCAAGACCGTCGACCTGGAGGTGCCGGCCACTTCGGAGATCGTTTTGGAAGGCATTATCCCGACCCAGTACATGGAGGAAGAAGGCCCCTACGGAGAGTCCATGGGTTATATCGATCCGCGCACTTTGAGCTTGATGTTCGAATTGAAATGCGTCACGCACCGGAAAAATCCCATTTGGGTGTCGATCATCAGCCAGGTGACGCCGAGTGAAAGCTCAAAGATCAAGGCCATGGGCATGTCGACGTTGATCAAGCGCTATTTGATCAAGAAAGGCTTTGACAGCGTCCACGATGTGCATTTAATCGAGCCGCTGGTGAATCTGCGCCCCTACGTCGCCGTCAGTCTTAAGAAGCGCAACGACGAAGAGCCGGGCCAAGTGATGCAAGCGATCTTGGATTACGGCGATCGGGTCGGCAAGATGGTCGTCGCTTGCGACGAGGACATCAATATCAAAGACCCGGTGGCGGTCACTTGGGCGATCACGCACCGCTCGCAACCGCACAAGGATTTTAAAATTATTACCGACCGGCCGTTTGGCGCCACACCCATCGGTATGGTCTGTACCCACCCGTCGAGCCGTTACGACCATTCCGAGTCGTCTGTTTTGATCGACGCCACGCGCAAGGCAGACTTCCCGCCGCTGTCGCTGCCTAAGAAGGAATTCATGGTGCGGGCCAAACAACTGTGGGAAGAGTTGGGTTTGCCCAATCTCGAACCGCAGGAACCCTGGCATGGCTATCTGATGGGTTATTGGCCCGACGACCTGTCCCAGGAAGCCGATCTGGCGGCGCAAAGCGAGCATGAAAAAGTCTGGGAGCGCTTGCGCCAAACCCGCGTCGAAGTCGGCGAGGGCGACACCATGAAAACCATGCGCGCGCGCTGGGGCAAGACCCACTCGGGCCGATCGGTCTGATGATTTTACGCTGGCAGAGTCGGCCTGCGCCTGTACCAGTCAGTGAGCCGTTCGTAAGCGTGCGCCACTTGGAATAGCAATGGCTCTTGAAAAGAGCCGGTGATAATCTGCAAACCCAGCGGCAATCCCGACTGGGAAAAACCGCAACACAAGCTGATCGCCGGCAAACCTGTGACGTTGAACGGGATGCAGCAAAAGCTTTCGAGTCCGCCGCGGCAATCTTGCCGCGGTATTTTTTTGCCGTCGAATTCCACATAGCCAGCTTGGCACTGATCGATCGTCGGCACGGGAAAACCGATCGTCGGCAAGATCAGCAACTGCACGCGCTTCAGCAGATCATCGAACTCGTCGCAGACAATCCGCCGCGCCCGTTGCGCCATCACGTAGGTCGCCGCCGGCGTCAGTAAAGCGGCAATATAGCTGTGTAGCGTCGCTTTGCTGTATTCGTTTGCCTTGGTACGTAGATACCGATCGTGGGCGGCGGCATTTTCGACCCGGCTGGTACAAACTTTGATCGCTGGAATTAGACCCAGATGCGGAGTCGTCACTTCTTCGGTTTGCACGCCCAGTGAGTTCAACGCCGCCACGGCTTGGGAGATACTCGCGCTAACTTCTTTGGCGATGAATTCATCGAAGTAGCCGCGCAGAATACCGACCTTCATACCGTTGACTACCTTGCCAATGCCGAGCGAATAGTTCGGCACCGGCGCATTGGCGCTGAGCGAATCTTTGGGATCATGACCCGCGATCGTCTGCAGCACCAGCGCGCAATCTTCCACGGTCCGAGTCAGCAAGCCTGTATGATTCGTCGAATAGGCGCCGGTTCCGGCAACCGTGCCGTACTGACTCACTCGCCCGTAGGTTGGCTTCAGTCCGACGATGCCACACATGGAAGCGGGGTTACGCACGGATTGCGCGCTGTCCGTGCCGATGGAAGCAGAGGCACAGATCTGCCGCCACCGCGGCCGCGGAACCGCCGCTCGACCCGCCGGCAATGTAGTCGACGTTCCAGGGGTTGTGTGTCGTGCCATAGAACGGATTGATCGTCGTGCCGCCGAGCGCCCATTCGTGCATGTTGGTTTTGCCGAGCAGGATCGCGCCGGCATCTTTCAACCTTTGTACCGCCGTGGCATCGAAGTCGGGAACCCAATCGGCGAGAATCTTCGAACCCGCCGTGGTTCTAACACCCCGCGTCGAAAGATTATCTTTGATTGAAAACGGAACACCGTGGAGCGGCCCGCGATACAGGTTTTGGTGGATTTCCCGTTCGGCTCGAGCCGCATCGGCAAGAGCCTGCTCTTCGCTCAGAGTAATGTAGGCATTGAGGAGCGGATTGAGCCGTTTCGCCCTTGCCAGATAGAGCCCGGTCAGCTCCACCGGAGAGATTTTCTTGCGGCGTAGGAGCGGCGCCAGTTCGCTAATGGTTGCGGCGACAGCATCGACGGCCATGGCTAAGGCCTTTTGTCGAGTTTCAGCAACGGCGGCGTATCGCTCAGATCGACCTCATACAAACAGCGAAACAGGCGCTCGAACTCCTCGGCCCGACGCGTGATGGTTTGAATTTCCGCTTCGCTGAGATTGAAAGTGTATTCGCGGTTAATTTTTCGCAGCTGCTCTTCCATGGAAAAACCCCTGGACTAAAATTAAGCTCGCGGTTTATCCCAGTTGCAGATCTCCAGCGCAGCGCATGCATAAACCTGCGCCGCCTGGTAGATATCCTCGATATCGATTTGTTCCGAGCGAAACTTCCAACGTCCGCCGCCCAACCCGAATTTACACGCCGGAATGCCCATTTCATTGTAAATATTCGTGTCGGTCCAGATACTCGCATGCACCCCGGTCGGAGTCGGCGTCTTTTTGCCGAATAGCGATAGATAATTGTCTTCCAGAACTTTGATGACCGCGCCGACTTTTTTTGCCTCGTAACCCATTTTCGACGCATACATTTCGATCTCGTATTCGATGCCGAGCTTGGCGAGCACCGCCTTGAGCTCACGCTGCACCTGCACCGGACGCAATTCCGGCGGCGTGCGCACGTCGACGTAAATCGAGCAAACGCCGGGATAGTAGTTCGGCCGGAACGGCGCGCCGCCTTGAATCGAGCCGATATTGACCTTGGGCACCAGCGGGCCATGCGGCGAGGAATAAACGTGCGCGCGTTCGAACTCGGCGGCCCAGCCATCGATCGCCTGCAAGACTTTGATCATTTTCAAAATGGCGCTCGAAGCTTCCGGTGCTTTCTCTTCGCGGGTCACGCCCCACGCCGCGTGCGGATCGCCAAAGGTGCTGACCTTGAACTGCGTCACGCCGTTTTGCGCCCACACGATGGAATGGCCCGAGCGGTCTGCCACGATGGCGTAGTCGGACTGAATTCCATGGGTCAACAAGTGAATGGTCCCGGTGCCCTCGCCGCGATACGCTTCCGACTGATAGGGACCGACCGGCGTGCGTGAGATTTCGCCAGCCACCGCGGCGAGAATCAGATCGCCTTTCAGCGTCACACGGCTTTCACGGATCGCCCTTCCGGCGATCATAAAGGCGGCGAGTCCGGACTTCATGTTGGAAGCGCCGAGGCCGAACACTTTGCCGTCGCGCACCACGCCTTTGAGATCGTCATCGGGCTCCAGGGTGCGGCAGAACATCGCATCTTCCGCGGTGCCAGTGTAACTCGTGTCCATGTGGCCGTTGATCATGAGCGAAACGCCGTTGGCGCCGCCTTCGATAATCCCGACGGCGTTGAGGCGCTCGGGGCCGATCTCCTGACGCACGGATTTGATGCCGTGGCGGCTTAACCAGGTGAGAATAAACTCGCCGAGCGCTTTTTCCGAACCGGTCGGACTTGGAATATCGACGAGGTCTTTAGTGAGCGCGGCCAGCTCATCACGGTCGATCCTTTTGATGACTTCCGCTTGTTGCTGCTGACTAATCATCGCTCTTTTGCTTTAAGCATTGCGAAGCCTCACCGGATGGCACTCGTTCGACACTTTTACGGCTCCCAGCTCGCATGCAGCATTTCACTGTTAGTTTTCCCACAAGGGCTTGACGTTGGCATCGAGCCACTTGCGCGGGTCTTCGGAATACGCGCTATTGATGAGCGGGATCGGTTTAACCTTGCTGCCCCACGCGCTCTCGACCGACGCTTTGGATTTCATTCCTTTGCGCGACACTTCCCGTCCCACTGCCGCCACCGCCATCTGTCCCTCCGGCGCGATCATCCACTCGGCGAATAGTTTGGCGCCGTTGATATGCGGCGCTTTGCCGTAGATGCCCAACTGTTGCGCCGAAATAATCGGGGCAGCGCTTCTCACGTAGTCTACCGGACTGCCCTTTTCTTTCTCTTCGACCACGTCGTGCAGAAGCGAAGGCATAGCGATGGAATATTCGCCGGCAATCAATAGGCGAAACATCGCGCTGGTGCTTTTATGCACCGTGACATTGAGCGCTTTGAGGCCGCGAATAAATTTGGCCCAGCGCGCATCGTCTTTCCAGTACTCCTTCGTTCCCGCGAGCAATCCGCTCAACGGCCCAGCCCGCAGTGGATCGTCGAGCGCCACCATCGCTTTATATTTGGGATTGATCACATCCTCCCAGCTTTTCGGCAGCTCTTCGGCTTTAAGCTTTTTGGTATTGTAGGAAAGCGCCATGATCTGCAGGCTCACCGTCGGCAGTGTCGGGTCGTGCAACAGCAGCGCGCCGGCTTGCACGGTGTTGTACGGCTCGATCGCCCCCGCGGCGCGCAGCACCACCGGCGCGCCTTCGCTGAGAATCACGTCGTGCTTTTCTGGTCGCCTTGAAATTCGGTCAAGGTGCGGGCGATGATCTCGGAGCGAGTGCCCTGCCAATAGCTAGTATTGATGTCCGGAAATCGTTTGTTATAAGCCGCCAGGATCGAGCGGATATGCTCGATATCCCAAATCGTATAGACCACCAACGAACCTTCTTTTTTTGCTTTCGGATATAACTCTTTGGCGAGCTTTTCGAAGCTCGGGTCAGTGGCGCGGGTGCTTTGCGCGAGCACGCTCGTTGACTGGACATTGAGACTGGCAAGCGCGATCAGCGCCAGGATTAAGCACGGCAGCTTTTTGTTCGTCATGTCGATCTCCTTGTCCACGCCCGGCACTGTGTTTCAGGATAAATCTTGACGATCAGGATAATGGCACGCTAAGCCCGCTTAATTAGCGGCTATATCATACCTGAATCGCCAGTCTAGTAAAAAGTTTCAGGAAGGATAGAGAGCAAGCTGCGGGCCAATATCGTATTTTTTAATGAACCATCGATTCGGAATAGATATACCTAGGATATACGCAAGTTCGCCATGGGATCGAAAAAATCTAGCAGTATCGCGTGCCGATTTTGCGAGCAGCTTGCCCAATCACTAGGCAGAGCACTCATCGAGAAATCTAACTGCGCGTGGAACTTCCGATAGCACCGCCGCGCGCCTCCCCCGCTTTTGCACACTTGCAACATTGAAACCGTCGCCGACTCAGGCTATGTTCGCCGACATGAAAAAGCAATTGACGCTCACCGTCAACGGCCAAAACTATGAAGTTGAAGTCGAAGCCAATCGGCTGTTGCTGCAAGTGCTGCGCGACACTCTGGATCTCACTGGAACCAAGGAAGGTTGCAGCATCGGTGTGTGCGGCGCGTGCAGCGTGATCCTCGATGGCCGCTTGGTCAGTTCGTGTCTGACTCTAGCCGCCGGCTGCGAGGGCAAGAAGATCGAAACCATCGAAGGTTTGGCGAAGGACGGCAAGCTCCATCCGCTCCAGCAGGCGTTTATCGAATACGGCGGTTTCCAGTGCGGTATCTGCACTCCGGGCCAGATCATGGCTGCCAAAGCCTTGCTCGACGAAAACGCTAAACCCAGCGAAGAAGAAGTCAAAGAATGGATGTCGGGCAACCTGTGCCGCTGCACGGGATATTATAAAATTCTCGAATCGGTGATGGCGGTGGTCGATGGCAAGACCGATCCCGACTACGCTTTTCGCAAGCGCGAGACGACCGCGAAGATTCAGAGCTTGGACGTTTATAAACCGGTTGCGAAAACGAGCTGATTCATCTCGACGCGATAATGTCTCGCGCCAAGTGCGCAAAGAACACCAACTTCGGAAAGGTACCCATAAGTTTTGCTTTGCGCCCTTGACGTCCTTGGCGCGAGATAATCCGAGAAAACCGCGAGCGCATCAATCATGGCTAAATCAGAAAACTTCTCCGTCGTTGGCAAGCGCGTTCAGCGCGTCGAGGGCTTCGACAAAGTCACCGGCGATTCGAAGTTCATCGCCGACATTCATTTGCCCGGCATGCTTACCGGCAGAATCTTGCGCAGTCCCTACCCCCACGCGCGCATCCGCGCCATCGACACCAGCAAGGCCGAGAAGCTGCGCGGCGTGCGCGCAGTGGTCACCGCCGAAGACACTCTCAAAAAACCCTGGGGCGCGTTTTTCGCCGACCAATATATTCTATCTGTTGGCAAGACCCGCTATGTCGGCGAAGAGGTCGCCGCGGTGGCGGCCATCGATCCGGACATCGCCGAGGAGGCGCTGGATTTGATCGAAGTGGATTGGGAGCCCTTGGCCGGTGTGTTCGACGCCGAGGAAGCGATGCAAGACGGCGCGCCATTGGTGCATGACGACAAGCCCAACAACATCGCCATGCACTTGGACTTGGAACGGGGCAACATCGCTCAAGCCTTCGCCGACTCGGACATCATCGTCGAGGACACCTTCACCAGTATGCCGCAGTGGCACTGCGCCATCGAAACCATCGGCAGCGTGGTCGAGTATGCGCCCAGCGGCAAATACACGATCTACATGAATACCCAGACGTTGTTCAACGCGCGCTATCGCATCGCTACGGCTCTCGGCGTGCCCGAGACCGACGTGCGGATTATTCAGAGTGCCGTGGGCGGCGGTTTCGGCGGCAAGTCCTGCGACGATAACAATGCTTTAGTCTGCGCCGTGCTGGCGCGCAAGGCGGGTAAGCCGGTGCGCGTCATTAACACGCGCGAGGAAGAGTTTCTCGCCGGTTGCCGGCCGCGGGTATTCATGAAGATCAACGTCAAGTTGGGGTTCAAAAAAGACGGTCGCATCCGTGCCAAAGAATTGAACGTCATCGCCGACAACGGCGCCTACTCGGCCAAGGCGCCGGCGATCACCGGCGTCGCGGCGATGCGCCATGACACCTGCTACAAGTACTCCGACGTCAAGCTCGAAGCCAAGCTGATCTATACCAACAAGATCCCCACCGGCGCCTTCCGCGGCTTCGGCAATCCATCGGCGGAATGGGCGGTGGAGCAAGCCATCGATTTGGGCGCCCACGCGCTCGGCATCGATCCGTTGGAGATAGCCCGAATCAACGCCGCAGAAGCCGGCTACGTCTCGCCCCATGGCAATCGCGTCACCAGCTGCGAGCTCAAGCAATGTCTCGACATGGCTGAGCAGATGATCGACTGGAAAGCCAAGCGCGCCAACAAAACGCCAAACACGGGCTTGGGCTTGGCCTGCACGGTGCACGTCAGCGGCAAGCGCCATTTCGGTGATTACGACGGCAGCTCGGCGACCATCAAGATCAACGAAGATGGCAAGGCGCTGATTCTGAGCGGCGAAGGCGAATGCGGTCAGGGCGTGCACACGGCAATGTGCCAGATCGCCGCCGAAGAGTTGGGCGTGCCGGTGGAGGACGTGGAAATCTCCCGCGCCGACACCGATCTGACGACATTCTGTTTGGGCGCTTTCGCCAGCCGCTTGACCTATGTCAGTGGCAACGCGGTCAAGAACGCCGCCACCAACGTCAAACAGCAACTTTTCGAGCAAGCCGCCGAGATGTTGGAGGCCAACGCCGCCGACTTGATATCACGCGACGGCAGGATTTTCGTCAAAGGCGCCGAAGGCAAGGCGGTGACCGTCTCCGATGTCGCCCGCGCGCGCTTATTCCGCCATAACGGCGCGCCGATTGTCGGTTCCGGCAGTTTCGACGCCGACTCCGTGCTCCCGGACAGCACGCGCTTCGGTAACGAGTCGGGCGCTTACAATTACGGCGTGCAAGCGGCGCAAGTCCATGTCGACCCGCAAACCGGCCAGGTTAAAGTATTACAAATGGTCGTTGCCTCCGACTGCGGCACTGTGATCTATCCCATCGGCGCCGAAGGCCAGGTCGAGGGCGGCTTGGCCCAAGGCATCGGCTACGCGCTAACCGAAGGTTTGCAGATCGATGAAGGCCGGCCGCTCAATCCCAATTTTTCCGATTACCGTATTCCCTCCATGCGCGACATGCCGCCGTTACAGCATGCCTTCGCCGACTCCTACGAACCCACAGGACCCTTTGGCGCCAAAGGGTTAGGCGAACTGAACATGGACCCCACTGCGGCGGTCATCAATAATGCCATCTTCGACGCCGTCGGCGTGCGGGTAAAAACTCTGCCGATCACGCCTGAGAAAATTCTCCGCGCCCTGCGGGAGAAAAAATCATGATCCGTTTCGACTACCAGGAACCGACGACGCTGAAAAAAGTCTTCGCTTTGATGGAAAAGCATGGCGACGACGGCCGGGTCATTGCCGGCGGCACTTCGTTGATCATCATGATGCGCCAGCGTTTGCTCACCCCAAAAGTGGTCATCAGCCTGGCGCGGCTGCCGAAGTTTGACAAAATCAGCTACAACGCCAAAGACGGCCTGCGCATCGGCGCTGGTGCGCGCCATCGTGACGTCGAACTTTCCAAAGCCGTGCAGCAGCATTATCCGCTGCTCCACGAAACTTTTCGTAAGGTGGCTCAGCCGCGCATCCGCAACATGGGTACCGTCGGTGGCAACCTCGCCGCCGGCGATCCGCTGACCGATCCAGGTGCCAGCCTGATCGCTCTCGATGCCGAGGTGACGCTAACCAGTAGCAAGGGGCGGCGCACACTGCGGTTGGACGAGTTTTTCATCGACTACTATCAAACCGCCATGGAGCCCGGCGAACTGTTAACCGAAATCCACGTCCCGCCGGCGACCCGCCAGGGCTGGTCGCATATCAAATTCACGCCGCGCAGTGTCGAAGATTTCGCCACGGTCGGTGTGGCGATCACTGTGCGAACAATGGATGGCATCTGCGAGGATGTGCGGCTCGGCCTCAATTCGGTTTCCTCGACGATAGTTCACGCTCAGAAAGCCGAAGCGATTTTGCGCGGCAAAGCCATCAATGATGAACGATTGCGCGAAATGGGCGAAATCGCCGCCAGCGAATGCGATCCCACCGACGACAATCGTGGCTCTGCCGAGTACAAACGCGAGCTTGTGAAAGTCTTGGTCCCCCGCGCCGCGAACGAAGCAATAGCGCGCGCCGGTTGAGCTTTCTCACCAAATAATTTCCCGACCACCGGGTCTTGCCTACCACGCAGCAAGCTGTGGGGATTCGACCCAGTGAGCGTGCTCTGAGCCCGGCGGCATGTGCTCGTTCTCGGCGGACTCCTTGGCGTCGTCAGCGCCTTCGATATTACCAAGCGCCAAGCCTTCATTGTCGATATCATCGAGGAAAGAGAGAACCTTTCCAATGCCATCGCATTAAACTCTTTCGTTTTTAACGGCGCACTACTTGTAGGCCCCGCCGTCGCCGGCATCCTCATCGCCGTGGTCGGAGAGGGGCCCTGTTTTGCTCTCAATAGCTTGAGTTATCTGGCAGTCTTGGGCGCGCTGTTCCTGATGAAAATCCCGGAAAAGACATATTCCGCCAGTCCGCTTGATTTTAAGGCGGCGATCCTGGAAGGCGCCGCGTATACCTTCGCTTCGGTGCCCATAAGATCAATCTTAATGCTGGTCGCGGCGGTCAGTCTTATCGCCGCGTCCTACACGCTGCTCATGCCGGTATTTGCCGAAGACATCTTGCGCGGAGGCCCTCGAGTCTTCGGCTACCTGATGTCCGCCACCGGCGTCGGCGCTCTGGGCGGCGCAATATTTCTCGCCTCACGCAGGCGTCTCAAAGGGCTGGCCGAGATTATTGTGATCGCCGGCGCCATTTATGGCGTCGGCCTGATAGCTTTGTCGTTCACGCGATCGCTGGCGATGGCATTGATTATCGCTCTGGCGCTAGGGGTCTCCTTGATGATGCAGATGGCATCGAGCAACACCATCGTCCAGAGCATCGTCGAAGACCAGAAGCGTGACAGGGTCATGAGTCTCTTTGTCATGGCACGCCGCGGTATCGAGTCATTGGGCAGCCTATTGTTCGGTGTCATTGCCCACTCAGTTGGCACGCCCAGGACTTTGATGATCGGTGGCGCGTTCTCTGTGCTTGCGGTGGCTGCTTTTGCCGCTAATCTTCGATCGATCCGGCAAGCAACCCGCACGGTCGATAGCCATAGCAAACGCCCAAAAACGTGAAGATGGCTGACCCCACTCCAAGCTCCCTTGGTAGGCCACTGACTTGATTCTTGGATCAACGCTCGCGCAGGTCCCGCCCGGTGCGTTGCCCGATTTGCCTGATCGTCGCTGAGCAAACGGAGAATTACGCCACTTTGGCCTTTGTGGCAGGCACGGTATTGGTGAGTTCCTTTTTTTGCTTAAAATACTCTCGATTAGACACCCGCGCCGCTTGGCGCTTACGCCGTTGCAAGTTACGTTTAGCATTCTGGTTCATTGTAGTGCCTCCATACTATAAGTTCATGAATCAACTCTAAGGTTCTATCAATACCACGCTGGCACAACAAAATCCCAACGCTCACGCCGGGTCCACGTAAGGGTAGTGAATTAGTATTCGCTAGTTCATGAGTGGACTTAACGGAACGGCCAAAATCGTCTCGGGCCAGCTTCATACTGGATGATTTATGACAACGGGTTTTTCGACGCAGCCGGCGAAGACGCGGACGGCCTTACGCGCGTGTTCGAATGGATGGCTGGAAAAGACACGGGAGATGCCAAGCTTGATTCACTGAATCTCTACAGATATTCTCCGGCCTTATGAAACGAAGCATACGTGTCACTATCAATGGCCGGCGGTACGAAGATGAGGTCGAGCCACGCATCTTGCTTGCCCATTTTCTGCGCGAGACCATCGGCCTCACCGGCACTCATGTCGGCTGCGTCATCGGCGAGTGCGGCGCATGTTCGATTTTGATGGACGGCAAAGTTGTCAAATCTTGCCTGCACTTCGCCGTCCAAGCCGACGGGCGGGAGATCACCACCATCGAAGGCTTGGCCAAGGACGGCGAGCTTAATCCAGTCCAGGAAGCGTTCGTCAAGAATTATGCGTTTCAGTGCGGTTATTGTACGCCTGGAATGGTCATGACTAGCCATGCGCTGTTGCAGAAAAACCCCGATCCATCGGAAGACGAGATCCGCAAAGCTCTAGCCGGCAATCTGTGCATGTGCACCGGCTATGTGCAGATCGTCGACGCGGTCAAGGAAGCGGCAAAGGGAATGAAAAATGGCTAAGTTCGTAGGCAACCGTTCGCGCAGCAAAGAAGGACCGCGCCATGTCACTGGCCGCGGTCTTTTCACCGACGATTTCACCATGCCGGGCATGCTCCAGGCGATGATCCTGCGCAGTCCTCACGCCCATGCAAAAATACTTTCCGTCGATCCGTCCGAGGCGCTGACCCATCCCAACGTCTTCGCGGTGATCACACCCGATGATGTCAAGAAACTCACCAAGCCATTCAAACCCGGCCGTTACGCCGCTGGTTTGAAAAGACCAATTGACGAGTACGCCGGCGCGGTGGACAAAGTTCGTTACGTCGGCGAGCCGATCGGCGCGGTGGCGGCGTGGGATCGCGGCACGGCGGAAGATGCCCTCGAATTAATCCAAGTCAACTACGAGCCGCTGCGCCCCAACGTCGATGTCCACGAAGCGATCAAACCTTCGTCGGCTGCATTGTTCGACGAGCTCGGCAGCAACCTGGCTTGGACCGGCTCGCTGCAATATGGCGACATCGACGCGGCGTTTAAATCTGCCGACCGTGTCGTTACCGAGACATTAAAAATTCATCGTTACAGCTCGACGCCGCTGGAACCGTTCAACGTCATCGCGTCCTTCGACGCGGCGAGCAAACGGCTTACCGTCTGGGTGACCGCTCAGGTGCCGGAAGTGATCTACGACGGCCTGCGCGAAGCCCTCGGGCTGCAAGACATCCGCGTGATCATCCCCGATGTCGGCGGCGGCTTCGGCCAAAAGATTCATTTAATCCGCAAGTACGTCGTGCTGGTGTCGCTGTTGGCGATGAAAACCGGCAGGCCGGTGAAATGGATCGAGGACCGGACGGAACACATGATGGCCGGCGGCCATGCCTGCGCCCAGGAAATCGAAGCTGAAGCGGCGGTGAAGAACGATGGCACGGTGTTGGGTCTTAAATTTAAAGAATATGATGATGTCGGCGGCTCCATCAGCACGCTGACGATTCACTTCACCAACAAGCTCAACAATCTGTCGAACACCTACAAGACACCGGCGATCTACATGGAAGGCAACGCGGTGGTAACCAACAAATGTCCGGTGATCCCCAACCGCGGCATCGGCAAGCCGGGCATGTGTTTCATCTGGGAACGGATGATGGACCGGGTCGCCCAGGCGCTCAACTTGAGCCCCATAGAAGTGCGCCGGAAAAATCTCATCCAGGCCAACGAGATGCCGTACACGACCATCAGCGGCAACGTCTACGATAGCGGCGATTACCCCGGCCTGCTAAAAACCCTTTTAGAGAAAATCGACTACGACAAGTTGCGCGCAGAGCAAAAGCAAGCGCGCGAACAAGGCAAGCTGATCGGCATCGGCATCGTCGTCGGTGTCGAGCCCGGCGGACGCAATGCGGCGCGCGATATGGCGATCTTTCCCGAGATGAAAGAACCGCCCGGCTCCGGCGGCGTCAACGGCGCGAAAATCAAGCTGGAAAAGAACGGCACGCTGTCGCTTCATTTAGGTTCGCCAAACTGCGGCCAGGCCCATGAAACGACCACCGCGCAAGTCGCCGCCGATATCCTCGGCTCGACACCGGACAGATTCAGCACCAGTATCCCCTTCGATAGCGATCTGTCCTCCTGGGGCGTGGCCGCGGCCAATAGCGGCAACAATTTCCATCTCTACGACATTGGCGCGATCCACGGCGCGGCGACCAAGCTGCGCGAGAAAGTTCTCAAGCTCGCAGCGTTTAATCTGAAAGTCGAGGCGTCCGAACTGACGATTGAAGACAGCGTAGTGAAAGTGCCCGGCGCGGCAGCGAAGCAAATCACCTTCGCCGAGTTGGGCCGCATCGCCTACAACAACCAGCATCTGATCCCCGACGATATGGAACCAGGGCTTGAGGCGACCTTCTACTACATGTTTCCCCATGCCAAACCGAACATCGTGCCCGGCGCCGACCGAAGAGTACGCGCGCAGTTTACCTTTTCCGCCGGCGCCCATGCGGCGATTGTCGAAGTCGACAAAAACACCGGCTCGGTGCATGTGCTGCGCTATTTGATCGTCGGCGACAACGGCACGGTGATCAATCCCGATGTCGTCAACGGCCAGGTCTACGGCTCAGCTGCTCATGGCATCGCCGTCGCCCTGGGCGAAGGCTTCATGTACAGCCCGGAAGGCCAACCGTTGACCATCACCTATCTCGACTACGGCAAATGCTCCACCGCGGAAACTCCGCGCGTCGAAGTCGTCCACCAGCCTTCGCCCTCGCCGTTCACGCCGCTTGGGCAAAAGGCCGCCGGCGAAGGCGCGGCGATCCCCTCGCCCGCCGCCATCGCCAGTGCAGTCGAGGATGCCTTGCAACCCTACGGCGCGAAAGTTTGCGACCTGCCGATCACACCCGAGGCGGTGTGGCGTCTGATCAATCACAATCCGGAAAAAGAGCGGAGGACTTTCTAGTCATGATACCCGGCTCCTTCGAATACTTTGCGCCCCGATCTCTCGCCGACGCGGTTAAAGGTCTTCCGCGGATCATCGAGACGATGTAAAAATTCTCTCCGGCGGGCAGAGCTTGCTGCCGCTGATGAAAATGCGCTTGTCAAAGCCTGCCTACATCGTCGACATCGGCCGCATCCCCGGCTTGGATACCATAAGCGAAGACGGCAACAATCTCATCATCGGCGCGCTGGTCACTCACGAGCAGATTGAATATTCCGACCTGCTCAAAGCCAAGTGTCCGCTGCTGCCGCAAACCGCCACCACCATCGCCGACGTGCAGGTGCGTAACCGCGGCACCATCGGCGGCAGCATCGCCCACGCCGATCCGGCCGGCGATTGGCCGGCGGCTGTAATCGCCCTCGATGCCGAGATTCGCGTCTTCGGTCCCAGCGGCGAGCGCTTTGTGAAGTGCGACGACTTCTTTCTCGGTTTATTGATGAGCGTGCTGGAGCCGGACGAGATCGTCACTGGAATCAAGGTGCCGATAACCGGCAACGACAAGACTGCCTATCAAAAAGCCGCGCCACGCTCTTCCGGTTTCGCCGTCACCGGAGTCGCCGTGCGCTTGGCTATCGATGCCGCCGGCACATGCAGCCGCGCGGCGATCGGCATCACCGGTGTCGCTGACAAAGCCTACCGGCCCGAGCGCACCGAACAGATGTTAACTGGAAAAAAACTCGACCAGAAGTTGATCGAGGAAGCCGCCGCTGAGTCAACCCGCAATATCGAAGTCATCGAAGATATCAACGGCTCGTCGGAGTACCGCGCCCATCTCACCCACGTTTACGTCGCCCGGGCAATTCAAGAGGCCCTGAGCAGGTAGGTTCTAAAAGCAGCGGCGGATCCACGTGTCCGCCCTCTCCTGGATACCCTCCGCGAATATGAGCCGGCAAAAATAACAAGGCCGCCAAATTGTGGCGGCCTTGTCTAGGTCATCGTCGAAAATTTCGCTCTAGACTTCTTTTGACTTGATCGTGTATTTGAAATTCGCCGGGTCCAAACTATCACGCCGGCCATTGGCGGTTTCCAACTGCGGGTACATGAAAAACGCGACTTCCGAAAGTTTGGAATTAGGCAGCTTGACGTCGTGGGCGTAGTTGTACGGCAGCCAGTTCATTTCCCAGGCGCCAAACAAGTTTCTCGCGCGCGCGCTTCACCTTGGGATCGGTCAGCGGCAATGGCTCTGCCGGCAGGTTCTCTTCGAGGACAACTTTACGCACGTCAGCCGGATCTATCGGCAGCCAGCCATACTGATTGAGATAAACTTCAGCGCGGCAGTGCTGTGCCCCCGTGATATCGTCGGCCCGGCCCAGGCTCTTGAATTCCGAAGAGGCGGCGACACGCACGCCGTAGACGTCGCGGGCCGGCAAACCCGCGGCGCGGGCGAGACCGACGTACAGGGCATTAAGATCGGCGCATTTACCGCCCAAGTAGCCGCTTTCTAGCATGGTGGAAATATCACCGATGCCGCAGCCCTTGACCTTGGCATCGCGGAAGGTATTGTCGACAATCCATTCGTAAATCGCTTTGGCCTTATCGACATCGGTTTTCAATCCCATCACGATGCTCTTCGAGGTCGTCGCCACGATGCCGTCAGTGCGGATTAACTTGGACGGTTGGCGAAAATAAGTCAGCACCGCCGGGTTCTCTTTGATCGCGGCATTGGGCTTGCCGTTCACATCGACCTGACGGTCGCGGGTCATGAAGCGGCTCTTCACTTCCAATGCCGGCGCCTTTTCGCTGGGAGCCCATTCAGCGAAAACCAGGCCCGTGCCGTACTTGTCGTATTGCACCGCGCGGGCGGCTTTGAAGTTGCCCGTCCAGGTATCAGGTTCGCGCTTAAAATAATCCGTGGCGCTGGTTAACGGCACGGGTATCCACGTGCGCACGCCGCCCACCGGATCCTTCACTTCGATAGTCGTCGTCACCTCGAAAGTGCGCCACTTGGTCGGATCATCGGCGTGCGCCCAACCGGCGAATTTCGGCATACCGGCCAAGGCCAATCCCGCCGAGGCGGACAAGCCCTGTTTCAAAAATTCACGGCGATCCATAGGTCCTCCCTGTTCGATAGATAGTTTGTTTTAATGTGGTGTGGATCATACCCCTTAAAGGCCGGTTGTCAATTCTTGACAGCCAACGACAACGTTGCCGTTTAAGAGCGCGGCGCTAACTATTTTTTAGATAGTCGAGCACTGCTTGCGGGTGTTCCTCAGCTTTCTTGACCGTAGTCCAATGCTTGATCACGTCACCCTTGGGACCGATGACGACGGTGGAACGAATCGTTCCCTGCACTTCCTTGCCGTACATCATTTTTTTGCCGTAAGCGCTGTACTTCTTCATCATCTCGAGCTTCGGATCGGACAACAGCACAAAAGGCAATTTAAACTTCTCGACAAACTTGTTGTGCGAGTCGAGGCTATCCTTACTGACGCCCATGACCACGGCGTTTGATTTTTTCAATGCCGCATTCAGATCGCGAAACCCGCAGGCTTCCTTGGTGCAACCGGGCGTGTTGTCCTTTGGATAAAAATACAGCACGACGGTTTTGCCTTTGTAGTCTTCTAGCGAATGCGTCTTGCCATCGTTGCCTTCCAGACTAAAGGCCGGGGCCTTTTTACCTTCTAAACTAGCCATGGGTCAACTCCTCCTAGGGTTGTCGACGGGATATTCAATAAGCTGACGAATCATTTATCACAGGCGATCAAACTAACGAAACCCGCTCGGCCTTAAGCGCCATCGCCCGAATCGGATCGTAATCGTGATCATTGGCCGCGGTAAAACGCAACCATCGGCCATCCGAGAGGACCTCGCGGCCAGCGGGATCGAGATGCATCTCGCCGAGCAACTGGCGCAGCGCCTGCCGTTGGGATGGCGCAACCTGGCGCGAGATCACCCAGGGCGGAATCGGACTCGGCCCGATGGTGTCGATCACGCGAATCTCATCCGCTAGATCATTCCGCTGGCCGCCGAGCCACTCCAACACGGTGCTGTCGATGGCCGCGCCGTCGACGGCTCCCGATAAGATCATTTGCAACGACTTGGAATGGGCGCCGGCTTCCACCGCCGCGGCAAAAAAATGATCGACTTCGCCGAGATCGAACAGATGCGCGCGCACGACGTTAAAACCGGAATGGGAGCGCGGCTCGTTGTAAGCCCAGGTCGCGCCACGCAGGTCACGGAAAGATCGGCAAGTGCTGTCCCGGCGCACGACCACGTCGGAAAAATAAACGGGTCTCGATCCATAGCGCTCTCCCACCGGTATCGGCACGGCGAGCAACTCCATGCTGCTCTCGGCAAGGTCGGCCTTGTGCACGTAGGGTAATCCACAGAGCCAAAGCACTTGAATCTCGCCGCCATCGAAGAGCGCTTCACGCTCCTGCCATGGTATCCCGGTGACATACTCCGTCGGGACATTGAGCTTCCGTTGGAGATACTCGGCGATAGCTCGACAGAAATCTTCGGTGTTCTCCGCCATGCAGGAAGCGAGCTTTAAAGTGTTCATCAAGGCGGAATTGCTACTCGCTGATCGTCACGCCCCGCCAGAACGCGACGTAGTCTTTGATCGACTTGGCCGCCTCCTTCGGTTCGGGATAGAACCAAGCGGCATCTTGGTTGACTTGCTCGCCCACCTTGACGTGATAGTAACTGGCCAAGCCTTTCCAGGGACAAGTGCTGTGGGTGTCGCTCGGCGCGAAGCAATCCTTCTTGATCGAATCCGGCGGAAAGTAATGATTGCCTTCGACGACGATGGTTTCGTTTGATTCGGCGACGACTGTGTTCTGCCAAACAGCTTTCATGTTTAATCCTTTCGATTGAGCACGGGTCAATCCGCGACACAGCGAAACTTGGCGAACACGTAGGGATAATGTGCTTGATACCAATTGCGAAAACTTGGCCGCAGCAGTCCCGCATCGGTGGCCCAGGAGGCGCCTTTGACGACAAAATGTTTGCCGTCAAAGAAATCCTTGGAATAGTCGGGATAGGTCGTCATATAAGGCGTGAACCCCGGCAACGGCGCGAACGGTGTATCGGTCAGCTCCCAACCATTACCGACCAGCTCTTGAACTCCCCAACGGCTCGCACCCGCGGGGTGCGAGCCGACCGGCTGTGGCGACCAGGCGGTAAAATTGAAGTTGCCGTGCCGCGCTGTCGGCTGCGCGTCACCCCAGGGATAAGTCGACTCCCGTTCGTCCGGACCGTAATAAGCGGCGCGATGATATTCGGCTTCCGTCGGCAAGCGTTTGCCGCGCCAAGCTGCATAGGCGCGCGCTTCCGCCAGACTTACGTAGACAGGCCAGCTAGCCACTTGTTCCAACGGTAAGTGGTCGAACATGGCACGGTATGACCAGGTGTGATCCTGCTTACACCAACCGGTCGGATGCTGTTTCTTCTCCAGTTCCTTCCAGTGCCAATCATCCGCGCGCCAGTAGCGGCGCGCCGCGTACCCACCGGAAAGAACAAACTCGAGATATTCGCCATTGGTAACCGGCAAAGAGTCCATCGCGAAGCCTGCGACATCAACCGTGATATCAGAGAACTCATTGTCCCAACCGAAAGTGAGATCCTCGAAGCACGCTCCCAGCCGGGCTTTGCCACGCGGTATGCGAATGCTTTCCACCCTCGCGGCGCGCCCGAATGAGTAACGGAAAGATTCTCGCGGCCGGACTTTATCGCCAGGCGCCATCTGCTGCATCATGTAGAGCAAAGTCTCTTGATGCATGTATTCATGCTCCAAGATCAGCTCAAAGACGCGCCCGCCTTGGGCCAACAGATCGCTGGAACGACAATAGGCAATCGCTTCGGTAGACTCTAAAAGCGCGCGCCGGACCCGGTCACGATATCTGACGGTTTGCTCAAGACTTGGCCATTCTTCCGGAACCTCCGGGTGCCAGTGGCATTCGCCGGTGTCGACGTCGGGATCGATACCGCGGCAGAACAGATCGTCATAATAAGCGTTGAAAGACGGCCATTGCAGAATACCGCCGCAAACCTGGTTCCAGGAAAACGCCGGCAAGTGACCGATGTAAAAAATAAACGGATGACGCCAAACGATCGGCTTGGTTAAACTTTGGCCCGTGCCAACGATGTTGAAAAGCTTGTCTGAACGCGCCCAGGCATCGACCAACCTGTCACGCAACTGCTCGGCAGCGCTCGGACCGCGGCTCTTTAACGGCAGTGCCATAACTTGTCCTCCATTTAGGCTATATACTAAATAGAAATTAGCTATGTAAGACCGCGGAGATAAAAATTTCGATGAAAAAAACTGCCGCAGTTATCGGCGTTTGAGAAAATCGCGAAACGCTTGGGCGATGGGATGGAACGGCCGGCGGCTATGAAAAACTTGGTAAAAGCCCCGTTCGAGTTTCACGCCGCGGATCGGCACCTCGACGATGCTGCCTTGGTCGAGCTCATGGCGAATCGATATGCGTGATAGAATCGAAAAACCGTAACCGGCCATCAAAGCTTCTTTCACGGCCGCCGTGCTGCCGAGTTCCATGGTGATGTTCAATAGCTCACGGGCAGGCTGTTTACGCCTGGCGAGCAATTTCCCGATTGAGTCCAGCGTGCCCGAGCCGTGTTCGCGGGAGATGAATTTTTCACTGCGCAAATCGCGCGACTTCAATCGCCTTCCGCGTACTCCATGGATGGCCTTTGGGCACGGCCACGATCATTTCATCGTCCCAGATCTTTTCGAAAATGAGCCGGTCGTCATCGTCGTTAAAACCGACAAAGCCGATCTCAACTTTGCCGTCCAACAGATCGGCGATCACGCCGGCGGAATCGCCGATGCGCAGGATCGGTTTTACCTGGGGGAATTTTTTGGTGAACTCGCCGAGCTTTTGCGGCAGGAGATATTCGCCGGGAACACTGCTGCCGCCGACCCAAAGCTCGCCGCTGAGGGTGCCGTGAAACTGCTCCACAGCGGCAACGGTTTCGCGTTTGAAGGCGAGCAGATTCTTCGCCCGTTCGGCGAGCATGAGGCCCAATGGCGTCAGACTGATCTTGCCCGGCATGCGGTAGAGCAGTTTGCCGCCAACCGCTTTTTCGAGCTCTTGGACATGCGCGCTGATAGTGGGCTGGCGCAGTGAGAGCAGCTCGGCAGCCTGAGAAAAACTCTTATGTTCAGCGACCCAGTAGAAAATTTCTAATTTGTGGAGATCGAGGTCGGCTTTGATTTTCGCCATGGAATGCCGAGAGGTTCGCCGCTGAGGGAGCGCGCCATCATGAAAAATCGGCAGCGCTCCCTCAGCTACGGTTTTCGATTACTTACTTACCGAGGAATTCCAAAACTTCAGCCGGATGCGCGCCGGGATCAGTGACAGGAATCCAATGCTTCTTTACCGTGCCATCGGGGCCGATCAAAGCGGTCGAGCGAATCGTCCCTTCCGAGACTTCGCCCGCGGCATTTTTGCGCGGTCCCCAGGCGCCATAGGCCTTCATGGTATCTTTCTGCTGGTCGGCGAGCAGCATAAACGGCAGGTTAAACTTGCTAATGAACTGATTATGCGAATCGATGCCATCCGGGCTGACACCCACAACCACGGTATTGGCTTTGCGTAACGGTATCGATAGCGTCGCGGAACCCGCACGCTTCTTTGGTTCAGCCAGGTGTATCGTCTTTCGGATAAAACCACAGAATGACGTTTTTGCCAGCGTACTCAGCTAGCGAATGTTGTTTGCCGTCGCTCCCCGCCAAGGTGAACGCCGGCGCTTTTTGCCCTTCAAGTCCTGCCATGAAGACACCTCCATCTTAAGATATTATCTGTCTATCACACCGGTGAACTATCTATCAATGATCGAGAAGCGGCCATTGGCATTGTCAATGGCAACGCATGACGGTATATTTTCCCAGCTATGGCAAAGCGATCGACACTAGCGGATTTGCACGAACGCCAGGGGGCGACTTTCATCGAACGGGATGGCTGGCGATTGCCCGACCATTTCGGCGATCCGGCGAGCGAATACAAATCGGTTCGTGAATCCGCCGGCCTGTTCGACCTAGCCAATCGCGCCATGCTGCAATTCACCGGCGAGGACCGGCTGCCTTATCTGCAAGGCATGCTATCCAACGATCTGCGACCGCTAAAAATGTTCGACGGCCAGCAGGCCACGATTCTTACCCAACAAGGCAAGGTGGTCGCCGACCTGCGCGTGTTGTGTTCGCTGAACTCTTTCTACCTGGACTTTTGGGAGCCGCTGAAAGAAAAGATTCTCACCCATCTCAATCGCTATCTAGTCGCCGACGACGTGGAGATCCACGATCCCAATGAGCAATGGAAAATGCTGTCGCTGCAGGGGCCACGGGCGCAAGTGATGCTTGACCAAGCTGTTTGCCAACGCCGAGCTGCCGGCTGCAACCTAATCACCATGGCATGGTGCAATTCGACGCCACTCCGGTCTGCGTCGTGCGCGCCGATCGTACGGGCCATGACGGCTTCGATCTGATCGTGCAAACTTCTCAGCTCGCGGGCTTTGCTCAACGGTTAACCGAACTGGGCGCCGCCTGGGTCGGCGAACAGGCACAGAATATCTTGCGCATCGAAGCCGGTATTCCTCGGTACGGTATTGATTTCTCCGAAGATAATCTGCTACTTGAAGTTGCCTTGGATGACGCCGTGAGTTTCACCAAGGGCTGTTATTTGGGCCAGGAAGTGGTCGAGCGCATCCGCTCGCGCGGCCATGTCAACAAGAAACTCTGCGGGCTCTTGCTCGATGGTGACACGCCGGCAAGCCCTGGCGACAAGATCAGCGCCGGCAACAAAGAGGTCGGCCAGATCACCAGCTCCGTCGTCTCCTTCGCACTGCACCGGCCAATTGCCTTGGGCTTACGTCAACAAAGACTGCTGGACGCCGGGCACCAAGTTGACCGTAAGCCATGGCGGCAGTGAATTCGCCGCGACCCTAACCACAAGACCGATCGTCCCCGCCGCATACCCCGGCCCTTGAATCCATGTCTCAACTCCGTATATTAGGCGGAAATTTGCTCCAGCTCAGAAAGGAACTTCGGCAATGGCCAATTTCGTAAAAGTCTGCAAAACCGATGAAGTCAAAGGCGGTTGCGGCAAAAGCTTAGAGATCGACGGCAAAGCCGTGGGTGTGTTCAATGTCGACGGCAAGTTCTACGCGATCAACGATGTCTGCGGCCACCGCGGCGGCCCGCTCGCCGAAGGTGAGCTGGATGGTACCACCGTGATCTGTCCCTGGCATGGCTGGCGCTACAACGTCACCACCGGCGAAAACGAATTGATACCGGCCCTGCCCACGGAAAAGTATGACGTCCAAGTCGAAGGCGATGACGTACTGGTCGATTTAGGTTAGCCTGATCCGCAATAAAGCAGTGAGGCCCGCAGCTTGATTCAAGCTCGCGGGCCTTTTGTTGTTTGGCGAGCAAATCCACTGACCCAAATGTCAGTGATGTATCAACCCAAATCCGTCATGCCGGCGCAGGCCGGCATCCAGAGCCTCAGAAACTTTCAAACGATCCGCTACTTTAGATAAGCGCGAATGTAGTCGTTAAGCGCGTCCCTGGTGCTGTCGAAGGCGAGCTCATGCCAGGGCATTTCTTTGGGCGCAAAGATTGCGGCATCGGTCGACTCATCGGCGGCCGTCAGCGTGCCGCCGACCACTTCCGCCGTGTAGACGACGATGACATTGGGCGACCGCGGATAGGAGTAAACATTAAGCAGCGGCCCGAGCTTGACGTCGAGCAAGCATTCTTCCTTGGTCTCACGCACCGCCGCGTCTTGCACGCTCTCGCCGCGGTCGACGTAACCGCCGGGAAACACCCACTTGCCCAGCGCCGGCTCGACGCCACGCTTGAGCAGGACAATGCCGCCGTTCAGCGTGAACACCGTGCCGGCGACGACTTTGGGATCCTGGTAGAAAATAAATGCACAGGCTTGGCAAACCAACCGTCTCGGCTCGCTCGCTTTGACTATCTTCTTATCCAACCCACCGCCACACTTCGGACAAAACCGGTACTCGATATGGCCATGCCCATGGCCGGCGTGGTGCGCCTCATGATGATCTGCTGCCATGGATTCCTATCTAGCGCAGATCGCGTTGAAACAAAAGACGAATCCTGTAAGTTAACGGCATGCTGCGCGCGGTCATTTTCGATTTCAATGGCATCATCGTCGACGACGAGCCGATTCACTTCGAACTGTTCCAAAAGGTTCTTGCCGAAGAAGGCATTGAGTTAACTAATGACGCCTACTATGCCCGCTATCTGGGCTTCGACGACCGTGGCGCCTTCAGCTTCGGTTATCGCGAGCACAACCGGCCCTTGAGCCAAGAGAAGCTGGCGGAATTAATCGCGCGCAAAGCCGTCTACTACCAGGAAGCGATCCGCAATCATGTGGCGATCTTTCCTGGCGTCAAGAAACTGGTCGCCGATTTGGCGCAAAGTCTGCCGCTGGCCGTGGCATCCGGTGCCCTGCGCAACGAGATCGAAACCATCCTCACTGCCGCAAACTTAATCCATCACTTCAAAGCCGTCGTCAGCGCCGAGGACGTCGAACGGGGCAAGCCGGAACCGGATATTTTTTTGCAAGCGCTGGCAGCGTTGAATGCGCAGGACAGTGACACCATCCAAGCCAGTGAATGCGTCGTCATCGAAGATTCCAAAGAAGGCATCAAAGGCGCCCGTAGCGCCGGCATGAAGTGTCTGGCGGTCACCAACTCCCATGCAGCTGAACTGCTCGGAGAGGCTAATCTGATCGTGAAAAGTCTCGAAGAAGTGGGGCTGGCCCGACTAGCTGAGCTTTGTGCATAGCCAGAATTCTGAGCCACGTTTAGTAAAATGTTGGGAATCTCCCCTTTGAAAAAAGGCGGACTAAGGGGATTTGGGATTGTACCCTCGAGAAAATTCCCCTTGCCCCTTTTTCAAAAGGGGGAGATTCACTCGATCAACGCGGCGAATTTTTCATTGAACTATTGGCGCTGAACTCTATCGACTGGCCGACACAAAGACACCAACCTGGTGAAAGGAAACCGTTAGCAGTCTCGCGTGTACTGAATACCACTGGCCGCGCTTGCCGCTCGACACCACCACAGCGAGGGCTTCCAGGGACGCATCGCGAAACTTAAAAATCTGTTCACGCTCAAGGGCGATTTCCGAGTAAAAACTTATCCCGGTCAAAGATAGGTCGCGCATCTTGACGGTCATGGCTTGCGCCTGCCCCTTCGGGTGGACAGTGGCGAAGTGGCTCTTCGGTATGCGCGGTGTGCCACGCCGGCCAAAAATTTCACGACCGAACGATCCCGCCTTTGGCGGCGTAAATAATGGGCTTCGGCAGCGCTCACAGCGGCTCGCCGATGTGATCCGATTGGGCAGCACGGAATCGCAGAAAGGACAATGACCGGCTTTCCGATCACCGTCATGCGGCGCAGGATTCTCCCGTCTTGCCGATCCGGCAGTCGGGCGGGCGGCGTTTGCGGTTCTTTGCTCCCGCTCGCGTGCGGCCATCTGTGCCGCCTGAAGCCGTTGCAGCAAATACATGCGGTCGTATTTAGCCCGTTTCGCCACATCCTTGAGCACCGCGTAGGCTTCGTTGATCTGTGCCGCGACTTCGTGATCGCCGCCCAGATCCGGGTGCATCTTCATCGTCACCATTAGCGTGCGATAACTCGCTTTGATCGTATCCACCGATGCGTTGTGCTGAACTCGAAGAATAATGTAGTAGTTGGGAAGGTTTTTAGCCATGCGCGCAGATATGCCTTTAAGCATCCATCGGCGCAAACATGGAATTCTTTAGGAAGTTGTTCAACAAAAAAGTATGGGTGGGATTCAAACCCGCGCCTACGTCGAACCGTTGGATTACGATCTTTCTCCCGCCAAGGCGCAAAGACGCCAAGTTCGGAGGAGAATGATAAAGGTTCGAGAGGATAGGTTTCCCTTTCTGCTCTGAACTTTGCGGCCTGGGCGCCTTTGCGGGAGATATTCCGAATTCTTTTTTGTGCCCTTTGCGTTCTTTGCGGCTAACAATCCGATTCGGAGTCCGAATTCTTTACAGCCGGTAGAACTCCTTGGAGTTGCTCTCGAGAATCTTGTGCGCCTGGGTGCTGTTGATCCGGCCTTCGTCGACCCAGCCGCGCACCTCGTCCAAAGCGCTCAGGTTGGCGGAGATGTCGGTGTGGCTATAGTCGGTGCCGATCATCAGGTTGTCCTCCGTGCCGAACTTGAGAATCGACTCGATGTCGTCGATCGGGTCGATGGTGACGAACAACCGGTTGGCGCGGAACATCTCGGGTTCCAATTCATAAAGATTGGGCAAGCGCGTCCCCTTGACCGCGCAGCGATTGGCGTTTCACCGCGCCCAACTGGGAGATGGTATAGGGAATCCAGGACGCTCCCGACTCGATGAAACCAAATCTTAGTTTGGGAAACTTCTTGGCGACCCCGGAACTGACCACGGCGTAACAGGAATACATGATCGGAAAGCCGCGGTCCCATTCATGGCCCGGGAGCGGATGGCCGGTGTGAATGCACAGCGGCAGGTCGAGGGCGCTGGCCTCCTCATAAACTGGAAAGAAGTGCGGATCGGTCACATACCGGTCAAGGTCGAAGCCGCGCTTGAAAATGCCGCAGGCGCCATGCTCTTTCGCCCAACGCACCTCGGCAACGGCTTTGTCGGGACTAAGGAACGGCAGCACCGCCGCCCAGCGCAGCCGCCCATTGGTCGCCGCGCATTTCTCGGCAATCCAACGGTTGTAGGTCGTGGTCAACGCCAATTCCGCCTCGGCGTTGCTGGTATTGTAACGGATGAAAAACGTCGGGAAGATCACCTGCACGGCGACGCCCATCTTGTCCATGTGCGCGACCCGGCCCGCCACGTCCTGAAGCTCGCGAAATACCCGGGGAGGATGGTTGATATCATCGCGGATCGCCCGATTTTGCAGCCTCCCTTCGACCACCCAACAGCGGCTGTTGGTCGGATTGTAGCCGGCCCGTGTAGCCTCGTCCGGCGGCATCGTCGTCGTCACCGGAATGTACTTGGCGTATTGCGTCCCCTCTAACTTTTTCCAGGTTTCTTCGCACTCGTCGACATGAGTATCGGCATCGATCATGGACATCGGATCTCCTCCACAAACAACTTTAGAATTTCTTTCCTATAGGGTTACAGTTTATGGTTTTTGCTGTCAAATCCTGAGGGGAGTCCGAGCGGCTCGGTAGCAGGAGAGATAACTGATAAAAAAACAGTTTAATCTGCGCCTCTAGATTAAAGAATTGTTCAGGAGTTGTGGCGAGCCGACATCCTAGTCCCGACCTCAGGATTGAACTGTAAGACGCTTCGTTCGATTCAATTAACTAACCAATCCGCCGGCTAATTAGAGTTACCTCCAGGCGTGCGCTGCGGTCGAATTGTAATCTCGACGGGACAAGCCGTCGCTGGCGCGTTGAGCACATAGAGCACTGCTTGAGCGATGTCGTCGGCTTGAATCATCTTGCTGCGGTCCAGATGTTTCACCGGCGGAATCATCGGTGTGTCGACGAAACCCGGCAAAATCACCGCGACTTTGATGCCATGCTCTCGGACTTCTTCGAAGAGCGATTGGGTAAAACCGATCAGGCCGAACTTCGAGGCTGAGTAGGCGGCGCTATTGGCTTCGCCGCTTTTGCCCGACACCGAGCCGATATTGACGACCGCGCCCTCGCCTTTCTTGATCATCGCCGGCAAAAACTCTTTGGCGAGGATCATCGGCGCGCGCAGATTGACGCGGAATGTTTGATCCCAGTCGTCGATGCGCGAGCGCACGCACCGACGCGCGCTTGCCCCAGCCGGCATTGTTGACGAGAAAATCTACCGAGCCGCAGGCCTGAACCAACGAGTGCAGATCATCGTCGCGGGTGAGGTCGGCTTGGATGATTCGAGCTTGGCCTTTTGCCGCAAGGATCTCTTGCTGTACAGAAATCAGTTCCGGCGCCGTACGCGCCGTTAGGTAGACCGTACAGCCGGCTTTGCCCAGGGCGATGGCGATGGCGCGGCCAATGCCCCGGCCCGCACCGGTGACAACTGCAACTTTTTTATCGAGAGGCTTGGATGTCAACTCGATTCGCCTCGTATCTATTCATCGATGAGATAATTCCAAAACATTTCGCATGCGAAGATCAGCACGAACCACAATGAAATTGTCGCGACCTTGCCGAGCAGGTCATAGAGACTTGGATACGAGAACATGAATACAACCAAAAGCGCCAATATGAAGAGAATCCCCGCAGTGCGTCGGACCCAAGCTTTCATATTTAATTGCCTAAGGCGAATCTGACGGAGAACTCTAGTGAACCGTATTACTCTCGTCCTGATCCGGCGGCTGCGACACTGACGAGCCGTGATGCAGGATCATGTGCCAGCCGTCCGCGCTCTTTTGAAACATGTTGATTGTCAGAATGGCGGCGGAGAAAGTCTGACCTTCGATCGAACTGTTCAAGTTTTCATAGAGCGTCACCCAGGCGAGCCCGCCGCGCACTTCGATCTTCACGTCGGTCAAAGTGAACTGCACTGCCGGGGTATTTTCAAAAATCCTTTTCCAGCTCTCCATCACCGGGCCCCAGCCGCGCAGAATGCGCCAGCCTGGATGACCGCATTGAATGTCGGCGTCTTTTGACCACACTGCTTCCATGGCTTCGATCTTGAGAGTTTCGAAGGCGCGATAAAAACTCTGGTTGGCTTGCGCCACCGCTTCTTGTTCAGGTGTCATAGTTTCTTGTGTTTGGTTAACTTAGGCAAATCCGAATTTCGAATATCTAAATCCGAAACAAACCGCAACCAAAGTAAATTCACAATCAGAAAATCCAAAACAGTAAATGAGATCCTTACCGTTTGGAGCATTTGTAGATGTTTAGGTTTTCATCATTTGAATTTGTTTCGAGTCTCGGATTTGAGCTTCGAATTTCCAGTTCTTGGTTCGTTTCGCTAGAATTTAATGGTGCGGTTTGGGCGTCACGAAGACCAGGGTCACCAGGCGCGCCTGGCTGCGATTGGCGACACCGTGGCTCTGGCCGGCGGGCGCCAAGGCGATCTCCCCTGCTCCCAACTCTCGTTCTTCAGCACCGACGGTGAAGGATCCGCGCCCTTCGAGGACGTAGTAGATCTTGTCTTCATGGGTGTGGCTGTGCGCTTTCTGCTCTTGGCCTGGCTCGAAACAGTAGGTGTCGCAGAAGAATCGCTCGGTCTCGAAGACGCCATTCTTTTTCATCTTCTCCGCTGAAAAACTCATGGCATCGGCTAGCTTCTTGAAGTTGCTCATCGCTCACTCCTCTTGATTGTTGTCGGGGATACTACCATAGCGCCGGTTGCATGCAAAAGCCGCTTGAATCTGTTAGTTCTCGTGCATGGATTCCGTTCTGATCCGCTATCACGAAATCGCCCTCAAAAAGGGCAACCGGGCTTACTTCACCGAGATGCTCAAGCGCAACATCCTCGCCTCGGTCAAAGACTTGGGCGCCAAGGAAATCCGCAGTCTCCATGCCCGCTTGCTTTTGAACTTCAGGAACGAAATCGCGCCCGAAATTATCATCAAACGGATTTCCAGTGTGTTCGGTATTGCCAATTTCTCTTTAGTCCGGCGCACCGAGCGCGATATCGACGAATTGCGCAGGCAAATCCTCACCGGGATTAATGGCAGCCAATTCACCAGCTTCCGTATCGACACCCAGCGTGGCGACAAAAATTTTGCGCTAAACTCCGTGGAGATCAATCGCCAATTAGGCGCGGCGGTGCAAGAGAAATCCGGCGCGCGAGTCGACCTGACTAACCCCGAGTTCACCGTTTTCGTCGAAGTCTTGCCCAAGGATGCGTTCTTCGGTTTCAACAAACTGCTCGGCCCCGGCGGCCTGCCGGTGGGCGCCAGCGGAAGGCTGATGTCACTGATCTCCGGCGGATTCGACTCGCCGGTGGCAGCGTACCGCATGATGCAGCGCGGCTGCCGGGTGATCTTCGTGCACTTTCACAGCGCGCCTTACCAGGACAGGACTTCCCAGGACAAAGTGCGCGACCTGGTCACGCTGTTGACGCGCCATCAGTTTCAATCGCGGCTCTATATGGTTCCCTTCGGCGAGATTCAACGGCAGATCGTCGCCGCGGTCGCGCGTCCGCTGCGCGTGGTGCTGTACCGGCGCATGATGCTGCGCATCGCTGAGAAAATCGCCAGAAAAGAAAAAACCAAAGCGCTCATCACCGGCGAGAGCTTAGGCCAAGTGGCATCGCAGACGTTAGAAAACATGACGGTGATTCAACAAGCGATAGCCATGCCGATCCTGCGCCCGTTGGTGGGCATGGATAAGCAAGAGATCGTCGACCAGTCGCGCCGCATCGGTACCTTCGATATTTCGTCAGTCCCCGACCAGGACTGCTGCCAGCTGTTCGTCCCCAAACATCCCGCGACCAAGGCAAGATTGGATGAAGTGACGGCGGACGAGGCGAAGTTGGATGTTAACGAATTAGTCCGCTATGGGTTGGACAATGCGAGCGACGAGGAATTTGTGTTTCCCACGCCAATTGGCACCGTTGAAAAAGCAAGGCCGATCACTTAAAGGGCACTGTAGACACCGACCACTTGTCATGCCGGCGTAGGCCGGCATCCAGGCTTGCGCTCAATTCTGGCCGCGGAAAATACTCGATACTAGCCAGCGCCGGTATGACGGAAGCCAAAACCTCGCACATCCGAAAACATTTTGAACGTTTTGATCTACCGAGAAATGATCGAGTACTGATGTCGAACTCCTGAAACGGATGGGCCGCTCCGCGGTCGAGCGTTAGGTGCGCGCTTAAGCCAAAACTTTTAACATTGTGCCGGCGTCGCTGACCTCGAATTTGCCGGGGCCCTCGATATTCAGCGACTTCACTACGCCGTCATCCGCCAGCAAGGAAAAACGCTGGGAGCGAACGCCCATGCCACGCGCCGTCATGTCATTTTCGAGGCCGAGTTTTTTGACGTATTCGGCGCTGCCATCGGCCATCATCCGGACCTTGCCGGCGGTCTGCTGATCTCTGCCCCATGCTCCCATGACGAAGGCGTCGTTGACCGACAAGCACCAGATCTCGTCCACGCCCTTGGCCTTCAAGGCAGCGAAATTGGCGACATAACTGGGCACATGCTTGGCGGAACAAGTCGGTGTGAAAGCGCCGGGTAAGCCGAAAATAACGATCTTCTTTCCTTTGGCCAAATCCTCCACCTTGAAGGTGTTAGGGCCGATGCTGCAACCCTCGCGCTCAACTTCGATGAATTCATTAAGCGTCCCACCCGGTAAATGATCGCCGACTTTAATCGCCATAATCAAACTCCCCTTATTGTTTTAAATTGTCAAAACAGATCGTCGCGTTGCTCGGCCCGCGAGCGGCCAAATATTCAATTTGACGGATTTCTAGCACGCCGCCCAACAACTAACAAGGATCTGGCAAGAGCTAAGACCGACACGCAGCGACTGTGCGTCTGACTAGGAAAGTCCGAAAACGTTTGGAACGGCTTGAACGATTGGAACGTTTTGAACCTCCCGAAAAAAACCGCGAAGCGGTCACACGTAATGCTGGATCCGCTCCAAACTCGGCGCAAAAAACAATTCCTCGACCTGCGCATTCTTCTTAATCATACCCTGCTCGAACTCGTAGCGGATCACCGCTTCCAACGCCTTGCGGTTGTCGTCCAGATTGTACGGCCAGGGGTCGGCGCCGAAGATCTCCTTTTGCTCGCGCATGAGATCTTGCACCCAGACCAGGGCGAAACTGCGCGGGTCGCTGTTGCGGCTGTAGCAGATCTGCTTGGCGCGCTCGAAGGCTTGCACCAGGCTGATGCCGACCCAGGGATGTTTTTGGAGAATATGATTCTTCACCACCACCGTGTGCATGATCGGGAAGTGGCCGCCGTTTTGATAATACTCGATCTCGGCTTTCTTCGGGTCGGGGAAAAGCAGCGCAACTTTCGCATTGCCGGCGCGCATCGACGGCAGGGTTTCGGGATAGAGCGACGCTTCGAGCTCGCCGTCGATAAGCATCTGGTCGATGTTTTTGCCTTGGGGCACGCGCTTGACGTTCATCCAGGCGGCCGGTTCGAACGGAATGTCTTCCGCCTCCTGGCACCACCACTCGATGGTCTTCAAATCGACGTTGTAATGATCCTGCAAGATACCGCGCATCCACAGTCCGGCGGAATTTTGCAAAGTATCGAGCGCAATTCTTTTACCGTTTAGGTCAGATGGTTTCTCGATGCCGCAACCGGTGCGCTTGACCATGTACTGATGGCGGAAGCGGCGGTGTGGGAACACTGGGATGGCGTTGTAGCCGCAACCCTTGTCGCGGGACACCAGATAGCCCACCAACGATAGCTCACAGACATCGAACTCTTCATGTTTCAACATGCGGCCATGGCGCTCCGGCGAAGCCATGGTCAGCACATTCAGCTCGATCCCCTGTGGCTGAATCTCGCCGTTGATGAGCGGACGGAGAAAATCGTAGTCGCCACAAGCCAGGGTCAATTTCAGTTTTGCCATTTACTCACCTTTCACATGTTGCCGGTAAAGCTCCGGCGTATCGATATCGAGGGTGATGCCGGCATCCTCCGTGTCAATCTCCAAGGTGTCGTCGCGGTGGGCATTGACCACCGCCTTGGCGCCCTGGTCCATGGGCGCCCTCAGCAATTCATCGAACAACTTGCGCGAGAAAATCACCGGGTGGCCGCGTTTGCCGTGGTGGCGCGGGACAACGATCGAGTGCGTCGACTCGTCAAAGCGCTGGAGCATGAGGCGCACGAGCTTAGGATCGATGTAAGGATGATCGACCAAATGAACCATCATACCGGCGCAACTCTTGTCCGATTCTAAATGGCGCAGGGCAACCTGAAGCGATGATAGCTGTCCAAGTCGATAGTCGGGATTGACGAGTATCTCCACCGGCAGATGGGCGATTTGCCGCCCCAGCTCTTCGGCCTCAAAACCCAGAACCACGACGATGCGCTCAATGCCGCCCTGCTTGAGCGCGCCGACGATCCGCTCGATAAATGTCTGCCCGTCGATCGGCAACAACGCTTTGGCGCGGCCCATGCGGCTCGATTCGCCGGCGGAAAGGACTACAGCGACGATCATGTTGATTCACCAGATGGTCGAGAAATCAGAGGTCAGAGGACCAAGTCGAGGTCCGTCTGATGATCTGATTTCTGACTTCTGGCATCTGACCTCAATTTCTCGCGAATCACTTGTAGACCTTGTCGATGAAGCCGCTCTTGTCGAGGTCGCGGACAATGCTGTCGTCGACCCAATCTTCAAATTTCATCGTCGCGCCGGGTTTGCGGCTGAGGGACTCTTTAAGCTGCTCTTCGGCGCCGGCCCGTCCGACCAAGGGCACGCGGTCGTGCAGCTTGGCCATGGCATTATAGGAATCTTCCAAATATCTCGGATTGTTCTGGCGGGCAAACTTGCCGATGAATCTTTTGCTCTCCTCTTTGCGCGTTTTCAAAAAATGGGTCGCTTCGATGAGCGCCATAGTGACCCGGCGCACGGTGTCGCGCCTAGCGCTGAGAAAAGTCTTGGTTGTCGATGAGCAGATGAACGGAAACTCGTAGCGCTTCTGAAAATCCGCCGTGCTGATGAGGATACGATGGGGCATGCCCTGAGCCAGGTGTATTACGCCAGGAGGCGACGGAAAACCGACGATCCGTCCGCCGCGAAACGCCGCCGCGCGCTCGGCGGTGCCGCCGACTTGCAAGATCGGCACGTCCTTTACCGGTTCCAATCCAAGTCCTTTGACCAAAACCCGCGCCGCCGAGTCCGACGCGCTGCCGACGCGGCTGATGCCGACGCTTTTGCCGCGCAGATCGTCGGCGGTTTTGATCGACTCATGCACCACCAGCTCATAGGGCAGCGTGTTGATATAGCAACCGGTGAGCACCAGGTTGGCGCCGCTGACCACCGCGCTGGCCACGGTGCCGCCGGAGTTGTTACCGATCTGGATGTCGCCGGCGATCATGCTCGACACCGCTGTGGTCGAACTGGGCACGAAGATCAGCTCGACTTCCAGTCCATGTTTTCTGTAGAAGCCGCCATCCTGGGCGGCGTACCAGACGAAGTTGGTGGCATCCGCCGAGCTATAAACGACCTTGAGCTTTTCCTGCGCCGGCAGGATTGCGGTTGTTCCAGCAAAAACTGACGCCGTGAGCGCGATGACGGTTAACGATTTCGCAAGCATCGATAGGCAACCTTCCTGAGTCGTCCTTTGACTCGAAGAATATTTCTAGTGGATTTAACGCTTAGGGGCAACGGTACAAGAGAGGGCAAAAGATCTCGAAAGTTTGCCAGTCACGCTCACCGATCGGTGGGCAGCGCCATGCACTCACCCGCCGGCAACTCGACCCAGACCGGATCGCCGCGGCGGACTTGCAAGGTGTAGCGCTGATGAGTTTGCAAAACATTCTTGCCGAGCTCGATGGTGCAGTCGACGTATTCACCCAAAAACATGGCAGCGCCGATTTTACCCGCGATAATGTTCGAACCGTTGGTTGGCTGCTGCAGGTGCAGGTTAATGCTCTCAGGCCGCACCACGACAACCACCTTGCTGCCCGCAGCCAAGCCATCGAGGATGCCGCAAGAGATCTCGCCGTCGTCGGTGCGAACCGTCGCCGTGCCGTTTCCTTCCAGTCTGGTCACCTGGCCGGTCATCTGATTGGTCGAACCGATAAAGTTGGCGACGAATTTGGTTTTTGGTTGCAGATAGATATCCCGCGGCCCGCCCTCCTGGACGATGACGCCGGAGTTCATCACCGCGATGACATTGGACATCGACAAGGCTTCGATCTGGTCATGGGTTACGTAGAGGGTCGTGATGCGCAGGCGGCGCTGCAACTCGCGCAGCTCAAAGCGCATGCGCTCGCGCAGTTTGGCATCGAGATTACTGAGCGGCTCGTCCAAGAGCAGCACCAGCGGCTCGCGCACCAAGGCGCGGGCCAGCGCGAGGCGCTGCTGCTGCCCGCCGGAGAGCTGCGTGGCCATGCGATCTCCGTAGCCGTCCAATTCCACCTGCTCCAGAGCGGTGCGAACCTTCTTTTGCACGTCAGCGTTACTGACTTTCTGTTTTCCCACGCGCAGAGGAAACGCGACGTTTTCGAATACCGTCATATGCGGCCAGATGGCGTAGCTCTGAAAAACCATACCGATGGGGCGACGGTAGGCGGGCACGAACGTGCCGTCGGTGGCCGAAAAAACCTTTTTGCCGGCGACCAGGATCTCGCCGCCATTGGCCTTTTCCAAACCGGCGATGCAGCGCAAGGTGGTGGTCTTGCCGCAGCCCGAGGGTCCGAGCAAAGTATAAAAACGCCCTTCTTCGACCGTGAACGATATGTCGTTGACGGCCTTGACACCCGCGTGCTCGCCGTCTTCGTAGATTTTAACCAGAGACTTTATTTCGATCATATTTTCTCTTGGTTCAACCGTTCAACCGCTTCGCTCCGATTCAAAAACGCTGCGCTCCATTCAAACGGCTTGAACTGTTTGAACGACTTGAACCCTTCTCTTATGTTTGGATGCCTACTTTGCCGGTGAGCTTGTAGAAGATCCCCACGATCGAAAGCAAGGTAACGATCATCAAAACCCCGATGGCCGCGACCACGGTGACCTGTCCTTGCTCGAACATGGTGAAGAGCAGAATTGACAGCACCCGGCTTTCGCCGGTGGCGAGCAACACTGACGTGGAAAATTCCCGAAACGACACGATGCAGATGTAAATCCAACCCGCCGCCAAGCCGGGCCGCAAGAGCGGCAACGTAACCCGTTTGAACGATTCCCACCAGGAAGCGCCGGAGGCCGCCGCGGCCTCCTCCAATTCGCTGTGAATTTGCAAAATCGACCCCGAGGCCGCGCGCATGCCGTACGGAATAAAGCGGGTGACATAGGCGATCAGCAAAACCCAGATCGTGCCGTAAATCGGAATAGGAAAAGCGACATAGAGCAGGATCAATGCCATGCCCATGACGATACCGGGGATCGTAATCGGCACGAAGGCGAGAAAATCGAGGATCCACGAGCCCGGCAACCGGCTCTTGTAAACGATCCACGCGACCAGCGAAGTCAGCACCATCGCCACCGTCGCGGTCAACGTCGAGAGGATGATGCTGTTTTGCATCGCATCCCAAAAGGGTCGAAAACCGCCGAGATAACGATAGTTGTCGAGACTGAGCTTGCTGACGGCATCCCAACTCGGTGCCGCGAAGAACGGCAGGAAGGAGGCCCAGAACAAGACTAAAAACGGCAGCAGCACGACGAATAAAAAGTAGCCTGTAAGAAATGCGAAACCGGCCCAGCGCCAGGCCCCGAGATCGAACTGCCGCGGCCGAAACGCTTTGCCGGTGACGGTCTGGAATTTCTTTCCTTCTTTGGTCGCGCGCGTGTACAACCACACGCCGATCGCGCTTAGCAGCAGCAAGCCCACTGCCAGCGCGCCGCCGCGCCCATAATCCGGTGGATACTCGTTGAACGCCAGGTAAATCTCGCTGGTATAAACATAGATGCGCGCCGGAATGCCGATCAACGCCGGGGTCTCGAAGGATTCCAGGGTGCGCACGAACAGGATAAGCATCACCGAGCCCGCTGTCGGCATCAGCAGCCTTAACGTGACCCGCCTAAACGTCTGCCAGGTGTTGGCGCCGGACATCATCGCCGATTCTTCCAAGGAGGGGTCCATTGATTTGAACGCGGCGACCATTAATAAGAAGGCCAATGGCACCTGCCCCACCGAATGGACCCAGATCATGCCCGGCAAGGAAAAGACGTTGAACGGCGCCGATTGCAGGCCGAACAAATTCATCAGCCAGACGTTCATGTAACCGAACTTTGGACTCAACAGAAAAATCCACGCGATCGATTCCAAAACGCCGGGAAGAATCAACGGCACCACGGCGATAGGCACGAAAATATTTCGCAATGGCGTATTGGTCCGCTCGGTGAGCCAGGCGAGCATGGTGCCGAGCATGAAACTGAGCCCGGCGGAACCCGAGGCAAAGATCAATGAATTGAGAAAAGTCGAGTAGGTGTGTTCGCTGGCGTAGGCGGCATGGTAGTTCTTGAGCGTGTAGACGAACTCCCGCGGCGCCACTTCCGCCTGGAAGCTGCCGACAAACAGCATCAGCAGCGGCAGAACCGCTAGATAAACCAGGACGCCGGCGCCGACCACCGGGATCAGCAGCGCCGGATCCAAACTCATACTCATTTTTCCGGTACGTGGAATTGCAGCAGTCGCCATAAATGAGCCTCGAAAAGTGGCGCAGTGAGATATCGCCGAGCTATCTCAGTTTGAAAATCTCCTTCCAGATCTTCTCGTATCGCGGGAACTCTTTAATGTCTGCAACGCTGATGGGATAAATCTTCTCGGTTCGAGTCTTATCCACCGGCTCGACCTTGGGATGAGCTGGCGTGCGCCCGCCTTGCGCCATCGCTTTTTGCCCCTCCTGGCTGGCCACCCAGCGAGCATACAACAGCGCGGTATTCGGATGGGGAGCGTTCTTGAAAACGGCGGTGCCATTGATCGAAGCCACGCCCTCGCTCAGCATGTAGTTGACGGGCGCGCCCTTCTTGATCCGGCTGGGATAGTGATGGGAGTAACAGGTCAAACAAACCGCCGCCTGACCGGCGACCAGCAACTCAGCGAGCTGAGAATGACCGGCATGAAATTCGACGTTGTTGGCGGCGATCTTGCGCCACAAGTCGATCGCCTTCTCGTCACTCTTATATTTGTATTTTGCAAAGCCCATCAGCATTTCGAGATCGCGCGGTTCCGCGATCAAGCGGTTTTTCCAGCGGGGATCGGCAAAGTCCTCATACTGCTTGGGCTCTTCTTCTTTCTTCACCAGGCCGGTGTTCCAGGCCGCAATGATAAATTGAAGATCCGAGGCCAACCAAAAACTTCCCTTCATTCCTTGCGGATATTCAGCCGATTCAGGAAGGGTGACTTCCAACAGCAATTTTTGATCGTGAGCCTGACTCACATTCTCCAGCGGCACCTGCAAAACATCGCCCAAAGTCTTACCGCCACGCGCTTCGGTGACCGCACGAGCAACCAGTTTATCCGAGGTCGCATCGACGTGGTTGACCTTGATTCCAGGAAATCGTTTTTCGAACACCGGAATAATTTTTTCGGCATTGATCTGGGCCAAGGTCGCATAGAAATTGAGCGTCCCGCCTTCCTTGACGGCCAATTTGTGCAGGTCATCGAGACTCTGAGCCAGCACAAAACCAGGATTCAGGGCCACGATAAGAGCAAGCGCGCTAACTTTGTAGACTTGTCGAATATTTTGAATAAAACCCATTGAAACTACCTCTAACGTCAATATTAAGTGATTCTGCGCTTTTTAAGCGCAGGGATAACCTAATACTACAATCTTTTCTTGAGTCAACAATCCCCATACGCTGTTGTCGATGTGGCAAAACCTCTGCAGGCCGACCCGGGTTGGTCGTCCGCAGGTAGATTCGCAAGCGCAATCAATTTACGACGCGATAGTGGACCGAAGCTCTAGCGTATTTTGAACACTTCCTTCCAGACTTTTTCGTAGCGGCGCCATTCCTTTATTTCTTCCGTGCCGATCGGATAGAGAACTGCCGGGCGAATCTTCTCCACCGGTTCCACTTTCGGATGCGGCGGCAGACGGCCTCCCGCCGCGTAGGCTTTCTGCCCTTCCTCGCTGGCGGACCAGCGGTAAAAAAGCCGTGCCGCGTTGGGATGCGGAGCGTCCTTAGCCAAGGCGTTGGCGGTGATCGTGGCGATGCCTTCGGTGAGCATATAACCCAGCGGCGCGCCCTTTTTGATACGCGGTGGATAGTGGTGCGCGTAGCAGGTCACGCAGGCGGCAGCTTGGCCGGCCACGAGGAATTCAGCGAGCTCCGAATGACCTTTGTGAAATTCGATATTATTGGCCGCCAGCCGACGGATAAAATCAACGGCTTTTTCGTCGTTCTTATATTTGTGGCGAGCTAACCCGATCAACAATTCGACGTCCCTTGCTTCGGCAATCAGCTTACCCTTCCATTTGGCATCGGCGAAGTCATCGAACTGCTTGGGCTCGTCCTCTTTCTTCACCAAACTGGTATTCCACGAGGCGGTAATGATCACCATATCCGCGGCCAACCAATTCGTTCCCTTGAAATTGGCCGGATAAGCCGCGGCTTCAGGCGGGAGCCACTCAAGCGTCAGCTTCTGATCGATCACCTGGAGGACGTTTTCAAGCGCCATTTGAAAAACATCGGAAAACACCCGGCCGCCGCGCGCTTCGGTGATCGCCCGCGCCGCCAGCTTGTCAGCGGTCGCGTCGACATGGTTCACCTTGATGCCGGGAAAGCGTTTCTCGAACACCGGCAAGATTTTCTCGGCATTGAGCTGCGCTAAGGTGGCGTAAAAATTCACCACGCCGCCCTCCTTGAGCGCCAACTTGTGTAACTCGTCAAGTGACTGAGCGCCGGCGCTGGAAACCAGCATACATATCCAGGCCAGTACTGTTATTCCAAACAATTTCATAGGACCTCCATTGGATTTTCGGGCATTGGGATTAGCGTAATTTGAACACTTCTTTCCAAATTTTTTCGTATTTGGAGTATTGTTTTAGATCCTCTACACCAACGGGGTAAATCACCTTGGGCCGAATCTTTTCTGTGGGCTCAACCTTTGGATGAGCAGGAGTGCGACCTCCCTCCGAATAAACCTTTTGTCCCTCTTCCGACGCTGCCCAACGGTTAAACAGCCACGCCGTGTTAGGATGCGGCGCGTTTTTCATCACGGCGACGGCGATAATGCCGGCGGCACCTTCGCTGAGCATGTAATCGACCGGCGCGCCCTTTCTTTTGCGTTCGGGATAATGATGCGAATAGCAGGTGAAACATGCCGCCGCTTGGCCGGCAACGAGAAATTCCGCGAGCTGCGAATGGCCTTTATGAAATTCCACGTTGTTGGCGGCAATCCTGGCGAGCACTTCGCGCGCCTTTTCGATGCTCTTGTGCTTGTGCGTCAATGCGATCAGGATTTCGTAATCCCTCGGTTCCGCGATCAAGCGTCCTTTCCAGCGCGGATCGCCGAAATCGTCCAGAAACTTCGGCTCTTCTTCTTTCTTCACCTTATCCGTATTCCAGGCGCCGACGAAGAAAATCAAATTATTGGCGGTCCAGTATGTTCCTTTCAAAGTAGCCGGATACGCCGCCGCTTCGGGCGGAGCCCGATCCAACAAGAGCCCCTGTTCATGAATTTTGTTGATATCTTCCAAACCGAACTCAATCACGTCCGCCAATGTTTTGCCGCCGCGCGCTTCCGTGATCGCGCGAGCCGACAGCTTGTCGGAGGTGGCATCGACATGATTGATTTTGATGCCTGGAAAGCGCTTCTCGAATACGGGGTAAATCTTCTCGGCGTTGATCTGTGCGAGAGAACAGTAACAGTTAAGTGCGCCCGCTTCTTTCAACGCCTTTTTGTACAGTTCTTCGATGGTTTCGGTCTGTGCGGCCACTATTGACGAGCTGAAATTCACCAGGATGACTAACATTGCCAACAACCGGGAAATTTTTCTCAACATTTGGAACCTCCTGTTTGGGTATCCTAATTACCAAAATCACTCGATCTTATTTTTTAACGGGAGTCTTCAAAACTGTCTGTAACTTGTTCTTCAGGTCGCTGGGCATGGCGAGAAACTCGGTGACCAGTTTAGTGATCGTACTGCCGATCAGCGGATCGATCTCCAAGCGGCCTTTGTCGGCGTCGGCGAGCAGTTCCTTGTCTTTGAACACTTTGGCGAAGGCACTTTCGAGAGCTGCGGCGCGGTCCGCCGGCACCCCGGCCGGTATCACATAAACTTTGCCGAAGTCGTTGGGCGTGCTGGTGCCGTACTTGAGCAGCAACCGCTGCTCCTCGGAGCGGGTGATCTTCTGGATCGTCGGCACATTGGGGACGATCAAATCCTTCATCGGGGTTTCCGTAAGCTGCGCCAAGACCACCCACTCGCCGCTCTTCACTTTGTCCATGGAGGTCACTTTCGACGATGTCCAAGTGTTGAAAAACCCGTCGACCTCGCCGCTGTCCAAGGCCAAGCGCACGTCGGCGGTGCCTTTGTAGCCGGAAACGACTTTGAGATTGGTGTTGAGCACTTCTCTGACCATGATGGGAGCGTGCTCGACCGTCGAGCCGGGGATCGCCCCCACGGTCAGCTGTTTGCCCTTCTCGCCTCTGACGTCGTCAAACTTGGTAATGCCGGTGCGCTTATGGGCGATCATCAGATAGCTCTCGCTTACCGGCACGGCAAGATAGCGGAACTTGCCCATATCGTACTGCACCGCCGGATTGCCGAAGAGCTGCTCTAAGACGATGGGACCGGAAAGATTGCCGATGACCGTGCCGTCCTTGGGCGCGGCGTTATACATATGATTGGCCGCGATCATGCTGCCGGCGCCGGCCATGTTGTCGACCAAGACATTCGGGTTCCCTGGAATATGACGCGACAAGTGGCGAGCGATGAGCCGGGAGTATTGGTCGTAACCGCCGCCGGCGGAGAATCCGACAACGATGCGCACAGTCTTGCCGCGGTAGAAGTCAGCCAGCGCTTTTTCGTCGAAGGCCGCCTTCGCTGGCGCCGGTTGAGCGGCGAAGACCTTTGGCGCGATCAGAGCCACCCCAGCCAGCAACAGAAACAGTCCGTTTCTCAGATGCATGATGTTATTCGTACTCCGTTTCTTAGACGCTGGTGGGAACCTGGGCTTCAGATCGACTAAAGATTCTCGAGCTTCTTCAAAGTCGCGCCGTAATCCGCGACCGCCTTGTCGATCGGATAGTCCGGCTCATAGCCCAGCTGCTCCTTGGCCCTGGAGAAGTCGCTCGACAAGCGCGAGTCGGGATAGGGCATCGGATTGGTAGTTTTGACGATCTCGATATTGGCGCCGGGGAATTTCTTGCGGATCGCCTGAACGATATCCTCGCCGCTGACCATATCGGCATTGCCGATGTGAAAGAGCGTATCCTTGAACTTGTCCTTCATGACCGCCAGTACCGTTCCCTTGGCGGCGTCCTTGCCGTAGAGAATCTCCGCCGGACCGTAGGGCCAATTGATTTTCGCCGCCTCGCCTTTGACGGCGGCGCGGATCATTTGCTGGATGGCGATCTCGCGGGTCGCTTTGAGCGCCGCCGGCGACGGACCGTAGAGTCCGCCGGTATAACGCAAGCAGATAAATTCGAAGCCGTAGCGCTTCGCATACGCCCGGCCCATGAACTCGCAGCTCGCTTTGGTCGCGGCGTAGACTGACGGCGGATTCATCGGGATATTTTCGTCGATTTGTTTGACCCCTTCGCCTAATGAACCGAGGTAGACGGTGCCGGAACTGGGGAATACGACGCGCTTGACGTTTTCCAAGCGCGCGGCTTCGAAGACATTGATGGTGCCCATGAAGTTCAACCGCACGCCGCTATAGGGCCGGCGCTGCACTTCCTCGCCCAGGAAGGCCGCTAAGTGGATGATCTGATCGCAATCGTTATCGCGGAGCGCCGAGATCAGCGCCGGCATGTCGGCCATGTCGCCGCGGATCATCGTCACCTTGCTGGTGTCGACACCGACGGCGCCGAGCAGCCGCTCGTTGACGGCGACATCGAAGATCACCGGACGCTCGCCGCGCTCCAGCAACATCTGCACCGCATAGGCGCCCACCAGACCGGAACCGCCGGTGATTAGAATTCCTTTATTGGCCATAAACTTGCGCCTCCTTTTGAAGCCCGCTCCTAGGTATACCAATTGATATATCGAGTCAACGTAATGGCTTCCCCGGGGATCGGGCCTATGGGATTAGTATTATTCCTAGGCTGGACCTTTTTGTTGATCTCGAGGCGAGTAAGGGATAACTTCTGCCGTCTAATCGTTCAGGAGGAAGCTGTGATGATAAAAATAATCTATACCCTCGCCGTCATTCTGGTCATGGCTGGGCAATCGCCGTTTGCCGTCGCCCAGGAGAAATTGCGTTTGGCATGGGCCGGCTTCAGTCCGACCAACAGCCCGATCTGGGTGATCGAAGACCGCAAGCTCATGCAGAAACAAGGCGTCACGCCGGAGATTATCGCGATCAGCGCGAGCCCAACGGTGCTACAAGCGCTTCTCGCGAACGAAATCGACGCCGCCAGTATTTCGGTCACGACTCTAACCAGCTCGCGTCTCGCCGGCGCCGACGCGGTGATGATCGTCGGTGTCGTGCCGACCTTCGTCGATCATATCGTTTCCGTCGCTAAAATCACCCGTATCGAACAGCTGAAGGGCCAAACCGGGGGCGTGAACCGACTCGGCAGCACCTCGGACTTGGGCTTGCGCCTGGCCCTGCGCAAGCTCGGCATCGATCCCGAAAAGGACGTGCAGATCATTCCCGCCGGGGGCGGCGCTGAACGGTTCGCCGCGCTGGCTAAGGGGCTGACGCAATTCACGATCATGCCGGAACCTTTTTTGACCCAAGCCGAGAAGCTCGGTTTTCGCAATCTATACAATATCACCGACTTAAAAATTCCCTTCTGGTGGAACGGCATCCTCACGCGCGAAGCGATTGTCCGAACCAAACGGCCCTTGATGCAGAAACTCACGCGCGCCATGGTCGAAGCGATTCACATCATTAAAACCGAGAAAGAATACGCCAAGGGACTATTCAAGAAAAATCTCGGCATCGGCGATGCCGAGGGACTGGAGCGAGCCTACATCGCCTATTCGAATGCTTTTCCCGAAGTCCCCTACCCGACGCCGGATGGTGTTAAAACCATGCTCGACGACCTCGCGCTAAAAAACCCCAAAGCGGCAAGCGCCGACGCGAAAACCTTTGTCGACATGAGCCTGGTCGCTGAACTGGAGAAGTCGGGATTTATCAAGCAGCTGTACCGTAGATGAGGGATGCGGGTCGAGGATGGATGATTGAGGATAGAGAATGGGGCCGGATTGCTATTGACGACTGGCCGTTTTACAGAAATCATCTGCGCGTTGGATCATCCGATTTAACATCGCGCCAATGCGCTGCCAAGCGTCGTCAAGCGCTTCATGCTCTTTTCCATCGAGGTAACCGCAGTCAAGAGCATGATCCAGCCATGCCTGGGTTTCCATCGCCTCCCCCAGAGCTTCATCGATCTTGTTCACGAACGCCGCTGGGTAGACTCGCCGTGCCCAAGCTTCCGCGATCATCGCGTTGACAGCCCGAGACGATCGCCGAATTTGGTCGGTCAGAGAATATCTCTCTTCCCTTGGGAATCGCTTTGATATCACAAAGACGTTCTTTGCCTGCTGGCGCGCTTGCGTATAGACGTCCAAGTCACGGAAGCTTCGAATACTTGCCATAAACCCTCCAGCTCGCAATCGTCCCTATACTACTCTGAAAGTCCATCCTCAATCATCGATCCTCCATCATCGATTCGTTCCCCCCACGGTTGAAATCCCGCGCCGCACTGGGATAAGTGAAGCGAAGAACTTCACATTAAAATCCAGGAGGCACAAGCAATGGCGGAAATTATTCTCAAAGACGAACACGATATGCTACGTCCCGGACTGGGACGGCTCAAAGGTAAAGTTGCGATTATTACTGGAGCCAACAGCGGTATCGGCCGCGCCACCTCACGGCTGTTCGCTCGCGAGGGCGCGAAAGTCGTATGCTGCGATATCCAAGAAACCATTTCGCCGCGCATCGACACCTTGATCAAGGAGAAAGAAGGCGGAGACGCGGTGTTTGCCCATTGCGATGTCACCAAGCAGGAAGACTTGGACCGCGCCGTGAAGACCGCGGTCGATACCTTTGGCAAGATCGATATCCTTTATAACAATGCCGGTGCCGGCATTCGCAAAAAAATCCATGAGCATACCGACGAGGAATGGAACTTTGTCCTGAACACCAACTTGAATGCCATGTACCGCGGCGCCAAGGCGGTGATGCCAGCTTTCATCAAACAAGGCAGCGGCAACATGGTGACAACCGCGTCGACCTTTGGTCTGCTCGCCTCGGCGGAATATCCCGGCTACTGCGCCACCAAAGCCGCGATCGTCAATCTCACCCGTGAGATGGCCATCGACTACGGCCCGCTTGGGATACGCGTCAACTGCGTCTGTCCCGGCGCCATCGAGACGCCGCGCTTCAGAGGTTTTCCGCCCAGACCGACGCTCGGTGAAGGCACCACCGACGAGCAAAGAAAGCGGATGAGCGCCAGCAACAAAGCCCTGCTCCGCATGGGCCGCCCGGAAGAGATCGCCTACGGCGTGCTCTTCCTAGTTTCCGATGAAGCAACCTTCGTTACCGGTCATGCTCTGGTTGTCGACGGTGGACAAACTATCGCGGTGTAGGGTGGCCAACTCGGCGGAATCGACAGATTTCACGAACTATCGCTAAGCCAACGGGCGCTGATGAGGCTTGCGGCGTAAATCAGCTTTTCCGCCTCAACGTGGTGGATCGAATCCGTCGCTGCGGAGCAGATACTCGCGGGCGAACACTGCGACGGCAAGGGCAAAATCGTTGGCGGTGCGCTCCAGGTTTGCCTTGGCGCGCAGATCGCTACCCAGTTCCAACTGGATGGCGTCGATCTTTGTCCCTCGATGGCTGCCGTAGGTACGGGTCGTATAACCGCCGGTGTAACGAGTCTCTCGATCTTGGCCGGTCAAATTCGGCAGGATTTTATAACCGTTCGCAGCCAGATGGCCGAGAACGCTATTCGGTCCTGACAGTGCAGCTTGGCCAAATTGCCTTTGTAATTGGCTTACACTCCTGCCGTTATCGGTACCGCGGAAAATCGTGTCCGCCTGCGCCCGTTGGGCGTGAATGTCGAGCAACAGACCGCTGCCCCACTTCTGGCGGATCGCCTCGACCGCATCGCCAATAGCTCGGTGGTAGGCATCGTAATGGAGTTTGGCTTGGGGCATTTCATAGGCCGCCGCCGGCTCGCGGTTGGCGTCGATAAATTTGCGTTCAAAACGGGCGATGACGAGAAACGGCGTTGCGCCCAATCGTTCCCGCAGCTTAAGCGCGACGGCTTCAGCCAGTTCGGCGGTATTGCTGTCGCGCTCAGCGACGAATTGCGACACGCCGATACCCCGGCGCGGGGCGATACCAGGGATCGGCTCACGGCCACCATGGGGCGCCGCGAGAATGATCGGCAGAGTACCGGCCCAAAACGTCAATAGTTGCTCCTTATCCCTGCTAGATTGCGCCGAACAGTCGATCGCCCAGAGCCATATCGCCACAGTGAGAACCACGCCACGCCGGCCGGGTCGGTGGAGATATGCCAACCGTCGAAACATGGCCATTGACTTTGTCTCCCCTCGGGCCCACCGCTTCAACATGTGCGCCGCTACTTTCTCGGCGGACCCACATCTTCGATCCGGTATCCGGCGGGGTAGCTACGATGAACCATCTCAGTTCTCAAGCGCGGACGCAGGCGTCCGGGAAAATAACTAGCGAACCAGCCGCGCAGCCTCAACGCCCTGATCATTAACCAACGCACCGCGCCGGCCGGCTGCGGAAAGCCAAAGGCGGCGAGCGCGCGGGGATCGAGCAATGAATAGATTGCCAATCTGACCAGCGGCGCCAAGAATCGCGGAAACCAACTCACCATCAATTCTCTGGTCGCGCTTCCGACACGTTGATTCGCCTCGCTGTAACGGCAATGGCGCGCCTCGTAGTCTAGATTGAACTGCTCAAAGCGGGCATAGTCCAGCGGAATGTCTTTTATATTCATGCGCTGGCCGACTTCGCGCCAAAAATAAAAATAGCCGCGTCGTTCCACCTCGCTCATGGCGCGCCAACCGAAGCGCTGGTTCCAACGAATCGGTTCATAAATAAACGTCGATAATACGTAAAGAAAATCCTCGTTGGCAATGGCAAACCTGCCGTGGAGCTGATTCAAGCGGCGCAGCGCCCTCTGCCCCCGCTCGCCGTCATAACCCCATTCCATCAACTCGCTGACGATGATGTCGGTGTCGTCGTAGCGTTTTTGCGGCCGCTGCACAAATTCGCCGGTGCGCTCCAGCAAGGCGGATATGCTCGGCACGCAAAACGTCCGAAACAAGGCGAACTCCAGCGCTCGAGTGGTATCGAAGGGAAAGTCATAGCGCGATGAGAGAAAAACAATCCGTTGGTTATCCTTCTCCGGATCAAGCTGCTCGATGGTCTGCGCGATGGTGAAGCGCGACATGCGATGGCTACTTCGCTAGAGTTATTTAGGTTCCGGCATCTTGGCCGAGAGTTTTTTCAAAAACTCCGGAGAAAACGGCTCGGCCTTGAGTTCGCGGGCACGCTTGGCTTTGATCCACGCTTCCGAGTAGCGCTCCTGCTCGTATAACGAGATTGCCCACTCGCGCCAACCCGAGGCGAACTTGGGATCGTTCTCCAGGCTTTCGGTAAAGCGGCTATTGGCCACAACGAAATGATGAGCCCGCTCCAACTGCTTGTCGGTGCCGAGGCGAGCAGCGTATTCAGAGTGGACATTGCCGAGATCGGCGAGCAACGCCGGTCTCTGCGTCGGGTCGTCGATCAGTTCCCGCGCCGTCTCTAACTGCTCGATCGCTTCCATCAACTTGCCGCGCTCGCTCAATACCGCACCGAAGCCCCAGAAGGCGCTGTAGTTTTTGGGATTGAGCAGCCAGGCATGATTGAAGCGCAGCATCGCCGCATCGAGCTGCTTCGCTCGCACCGCACTCCAACCTTGGGAAACGAAAGCACTGCTAGCGGCTTGACGAGTTTTATAGCGCAGCGTGTTGTCGCGCATAAACGCTTCATCGGCTTGCTTCTGGCTGTCCGATCGGACTACCTTCGGCTGGCCGAACATCGGCAATGTGTCGGGATTCACGGGCGTTTGCGCCGCGGCACCAACCAAGCCGCAATTGACTAAAATGCTAAGCACGAGCGCAACCGCTTTAAGACTGAACCACGTTCTCATTCAAACGACCGCCTTTTTGCTGACGCATAATCCCCGCTTTTTTCGTTAGACGCAATAACTCGCCTTGACAGTTAAAAACATCTAAGGCTATTTTGACGGCAAAGCAAATTAATGGAGCTATTTTATGATTCAAGGACTAAAAGACAAAGTGGTTATCGTCACCGGCGGCGGCCACGGCATCGGCCGGGCTTATTGTCACGGTTTCGCTGAAGCGGGGGCGAAGGTAATAGTCGCGGACATCGACGCGCCGGCGGCGGAAAAAGTCGCCGGCGAGGTGGTCCAGCAATTCGATGGCAAAGCGCTGGCGGCGAAAGTCGACGTCGCCAACGAGCAGTCGACCAAAGATATGGCCAAACTGACGTTGGATAAATTCAGCCGGATCGACGTGCTGGTCAACAACGCGGCGATATTTTCGACGATTCCGATGAACCGCGGCGGTATCGACACCATCGATCCGGCGGAGTGGGACCGCATGATGACGGTCAATCTCAAGGGTTTATTTTTTTGTTCTCGTGCAGTGCTGCCAACCATGCGCCAACAAAAGTCGGGCAAGATCATCAATATCTCTTCCGGCACGGCGCTCAATGGCAGCGCCGGGCGGATTCACTACGTCACTTCCAAGGCTGGCGTCATCGGCTTCACCCGCACTTTAGCCCGCGAAGTCGGCGAAGATAACATCAACGTCAACGCCATCGCCCCCGGCTCGACCTTGTCCGAAGAGAACCCCACCGAAGAAGTTCTCAAAATGCGCGGCGCAAGATTGTCCGACCGTGCACTCAAGCGCGTCCAGCTACCGAAAGATCTCGTCGGCACTATGCTGTTTCTCGCTTCCCCGCTGAGCGATTTCATGACCGGCCAGACCGTCGCCGTCGACGGCGGGGTTTGTTTTCTGTAATTTAGGGAAAGAGACGGTTGGCCGCAAAGAACGCAAAGAGGAATCGGAATTGTACGCGCAACCCCCGGGTTTGCCCTGCCGACGCTTGGCTCCCACGGGCAATTATTTAAGGAACTAGATCGATGGCCGCTTATCAGCACCGGACCATTGTCGTCGGCGACATCAAGACTCATTTCCTCGAAGGCGGCAGCGGCCCCGATCTGGTGTTACTTCATGGCGGCGAGTACGGCGCGTCGGCAGAGATAACCTGGCGCTATAACATCGACGCACTGGCAAAGACTTTTCACGTTGTCGCACCGGACACCTTGGGCTGGGGACAAACCGACAAACTTTACAGCTTTAGCGATCCCGCCGGCCTGCGCATCAAGCACCTCCAGCGTTTTCTCGAATCATTGGGCATCGCCAAGGCGTTCTTCGTCGGCAATTCCGCCGGCGGCGGCTTGGTCTTGCGCGCATCCGTGCGCCAACCGGCGCCGCTGCAGATCCGTAAGATGGTCACCATCTGCGGCAACGCCAGCGTGTTCAAGACCAACTCTCAAGCCGACCTGGAAAACTATACGCCGTCATTGGAGAACATGAAAAAGCTTATTGCGCTGCTCTATCACGATGCAAAATGGCAGAGCGATGACAACATTCGCGAGCGTTACGAGAGCTCGATCCTGCCGGGCGCCTGGGAAACGCTTTCAGCGGCGCGCTTGCGCAGCCCGGCGCATCAAGTGCGCTCGACCACCGATGAGTTTGTCAAGCAACTGTCGCAGCTGACCATCCCGCTGCTGCTCATGTCCTGCGAACATGATCCGCTCAACCAGAGCGATTGGGATGTCAATTTTCAAAAAATCGTTCCCGGCTCCAAGGTTTATCGCTTCAAACATTCGGCCCATGAACCGCAGATTGAAGAGACTGAAGAGTTTAACCGCGCGCTGACGGAATTTCTAATGAGCGAGGATGAGGCATCATGAAGATCAGCCGGATCCGGCGGATCAGACCCATCGGCCTGATCCTTTTGGCGAGCGTGCTGGCTTCGGTGGACGCCCACGCCCAGGTTACCCGCCTCAAGACTTCCTACAGCGCGCTTACGGCTAATATGGCGGCTTACTGGCTCGCCAAGGAAGCCAAGATATTCGAGAAGCATGGGCTCAGCGTCGACGTCGTTTTGATCGAGAGCGGCGTCACCACGGTGCAGGCGCTCACCGCCGGAGAGACGCAAATCGCCATGGGCGGCGGCACCGTTGCAGTCAGTAGCAATCTGGCGGGCAGCGATATCGTGTCGATCTCGAGCATCGAAAGCCGCATGCCCTACGCGCTGCTGGCGCAAAAAGAAATAAAGACCATCGACCAGCTCAAGGGCAAGCGCTTGGCGGTGTCACGCTTTGGCAGCGCATCCGATCTCGCGGCGCGGTTAATCCTGCAGCGCTACGGATTGGCGCCCGACAAGGATGTCACCCTGCTGCAAACCGGCGGCACGAGCACGCGGCTATCGGCGTTAAGCAAGCGCAGCGTCGACTGCACGGTGTTGACGCCGGAATTTTTCAATATCGGCAAGAAAGCCGGCTTCACCATCCTCGTCGACCCCACCCAGTACGATATCCCCTTCCCGCAACTCGAAGTGATCACCAGCCGCGCCTATCTGAAAGCCCAACCCGAGGTGATCACCCGCTACATGCGCGCCATCGTCGAAGGTATCTACATGGTCAAACAGAACCCGGAGCCGTCAATCCGGGCGCTGAGCAAGTATCTGAAGATAGATGACCGCGAAACGCTCGAAGAAGTTTACAAGCTCTACAAGGAACTCTATCCGCAGATTCCCCATCCCTCGCCCGCGGCGATCCAAACCCAGCTCACCTGGATGGCGGAAAAAGATCCCCGCGCCAAGGTGGCCAAACCGGAACAGTTCATCGACGGCACGATTATGCGCGAGATCGAAAAAAGCGGCTTTGTGGCCAAGCTGTACCAGAGGTAAGCGAATGAATCGTTAGTGAGTTGGCGAGTCACTGTTTGCCAGGCTTATTTCGCCTTAATACCCAGCTCTCGCTGGGCTTCGCGCAGGATTGACAGATCGGCGACGTCGTTCAAGACGACTTCGCGATCGACTTTCGTCACCGTCTTGGTGTCCTCGATGAGTCGGCGCAGTCCGTCCTCCGGCAGATTGCCGTCGTCGTTAAAGCCCTTCAGCAGCGAGCCGTAGAGCGCGGTGGCGGTCTCTTTGTCGAGCCGGTAGGTGCTCATCATGACCTCGATAGTCCCGTCGCGATTGGCGCGCATGTAGCGGTTGGCTTTGATGCCGGCCCTGATCGCCCGGCGAATCTCGTCCGGCCGCTCCTTGATCTTGCGGCTATGAGCGATCAGGCCGCTGATCGGATAGCTAAATAGATCTTCGGCTCGCGCCAGGATGGTCAAGCCCAACTTCCTGCTGCGATAATCCCAAGGAACCGGCATCACCTGGGCATCGAGCTGTCCCTGACTCATCCTCATCAGTGCGGTCTCGCCGCCGGGACTAGCGATAAACTTGAGATCTTTGTCCGGGTCCATGCCAAAATGTTTTATTATCAAGCGAGCGACCAAATCAGGCGCGCTGCCCGGCGCTGCGCCAATGGTTTTGCCCTTGAGATCTTTGACGGTTTTTAGCTCCGGTCGGCTGAGCAAGACGAAATGCGCCACCGGCCGAAAGCAAGCCACGATCCTGGTCGGCAGCTGCCCCTGCAGCATTGCGCGCAGGGCTGAGCCAAAACCGGTGTAATAGTCAATGTCGCCGCTTGCCAATGCGACATTCGCCACCGGCCCGGTGATCGTGATGATCTCGGCATCGAAGCCCTCTTCGCGCAGGAAACCGCGCTTTTGCGCGAGCGAAAGCGTGAAGTGGCCCGCGTCAGCCGGCATGCCGATGCGAATCTTGTCCACCGCCTGAGCTGAAGTTGCGAGAATGCCTAAAACCAACATGATGCTGAAATAGATCATCCTACATTCCTCCAGAGCTATCGATAGCCGGTCTGCCTTTGCCAAACTGTGTCGCCTGTTCGAACGCATGGGCAATCTGCAACACGCCGAAATCGTCGCGGTAGCGCCCGACAATCTGGATGCCCACGGGCAAACCTTCCGGAGTAAATCCGGCGGGGACGGAAATCGCCGGACAGAATGTCGAGCGTAATCCAGTACGCAGACTTCATCCAATCGAGATAGGTTGCCATCTTCACGCCGTCGATCTCGTGGGGCCAGTCGAGCGTTGCGTCGAAGGGCGGCACCTGGTTCACAGCGCAGATAAGAAAATCATATTTTTCATGAAAGCGGCGCATGCGTTGCATGAGCTCACCATGTTGCTGCATCACTCGCGCGATATCGTCGCCAGTCAAGATTGCGCCCCAATTCAATCTGCCACACAGCTTCCGCTTTCATCCGGTCTCGATGTCGTTCAAGCAGCGGTCCAAGCGTGTGCCAGTAATGCCAGGCCCGCAGCGTCAAAAATACTTCATCGGCGCCGGTCAAGATCCGGCACGGCGTCTTCCACGGCACAACCTAGATCGACGAATGTCTGACGCTGAGAGGCCATTACCGCGCGCACCCGCTGGTCGAGCGGCAAGCCGCCGAGATCCGGGCTCCAAGCAATTCGAACGTCTTTGAAGTCGCGACTCCAATGGTTCGGCAAACATTCGCGGGTCGGACGGATAACAAGCTGGATCGCGTGGATCGGCACCGGCCATGACGCTTAACAAGAATGCCGTGTCCGCCACCGATCGCGCCATCGGACCTTTGACGGTAAAGCCCAGAAACGGCAGCGCCACAGGCGCGGACGGCACCAGTCCGACACTCGGGCGCAGCGCGACGATGTTGTTGAAGTTAGCCGGATTGCGCAGCGAACCGCCGAGGTCGCTGCCGCTGGCTAGCGGCAGCAGACCCGCCGCCAATGCTGCACCGGCGCCGCCGCTCGATCCACCGGCGCTCTTGGTCAAATCGTAGGGATTGAGGGTGGTCCCGTACACTTCGTTGTAACTATGCGAGCCCATGCCGAACTCGGAGATGTTGGTTTTGCCGATCGGCACCACGCCGGCAAGGCGCAGCCGTTCGGCAAGAACCGAGTCTTCAGTGGGCATGAAATCTTTGAAGATCAACGACCCCCGCGTCATCGGAAAACCAACGACCGGGTCGAGTTCTTTGAAAGCGAAAGGCAAACCGTGCAGCGGCCCGACAGCGGCGCCGCGGGCAATTCGCCGATCTGCTTCATCCGCCAATGCGAGACATTCTTCGTCAGGCAGCTTGGCGACGATGGCGTTGATCTTGGGATTGAGCCGGGCGATCTGCCCGAGGAACGCCACCATGACTTCGCGCGCCGAAATCGATCGGCGGCGTATCGAAGCCACCAGTTCACGGGCGCTGGTGAAGCAGAAATCCCGATCCATCATTCGGGGAATCTAGATTCCCGGTTCTTTGGCAGGCAAAGGCGGCGCGACGATGTTTTTGGCGATCAGCTCGGTATCCCAAAGTTTGGAGAATTTAAGCGCGCGCGGACAATGGCTGTAGGATTCATCGACGTCGATGAGCAAACCTTGTAGAACCTCGGCCTTCTCGTCAGCGTTGAAGACTTCGAGCTGGACGTCTTTCAGTTCGGCGCGGTCGACGACCTTCACCCGGCCGTTAATCCGAACGGTATTATCGTGACCGGGTATAAGAAAGATCAGCCCGATCTTCGCATTGGTTTGCAGATTGCCGTAGCCATGGAACAGCTTGTTGCCCGCCACATCGGGGAGAAACAACTGCTTGTCGTTGAGGATTTTGACAAATCCCGGCCGGCCGCCCTTTGGCGACGCATCGCAATTGCCCTCAGCGCTGCTCGTCGCCATGACGCAGAACGGTGAGTGACGGATAAAATCCTGAATCCACTCCGCCATATAGGGCCGCACCTTGCCCCTGGTCCGCTCCGCCGGATAGCCGAATTTTTCTTGATAATTGTTGTCCACGGATCGCTCCTAAAAGCTAAGTGAATTATTTCTTCGGATCGAGAAAACTCAAGCGCTCGGCCATGGGCGTTTCGGGAAAGACAAAGCCGCATGACTTGCACGTGCGCATATCTTCGCTGGCATTGAACTCAGTGTAAACCGCCGACACTTGCGACGGGATATTCCCCTGGTTCACCACACGGGAAAGCACCAGCTCGTCGCACTGCTCACAGAACCAGGCGAACTCTTCTTTCTCTTCCTGGCGCCGCTTGCGCTCGATCACTAGCCCCCAGGTGTTGTCAAAACGGCGCGGCGAGTGGGGCAAGCCGCCGGGACAGACGAATATCTCCCCTTCTTTGATCCGGAAACTTTGTCGTCGCTCGCCTTCCGGCTTTAGAACCAACTCCATCTCCCCTTCAACCTGATAAAAGAACTCATCCCCCGGCTCGATATGAAAATCCAGCCGGGTATTCGGCCCGCGCAGGATCATCACCAGGAAATCTTTCTGATGAACGAGAAGCTGATTGGTCCTGAACGGTGGATTGAACAGATGGTGATTCTCGTTGACCCACTTCTTTAGATGGTAGGTAGACAGGAAGTCCATAGCGATCCCTTTTGGAGTGATGGAGTATTGGAGTACTGGAGTGATGGGGTTTCGGAGAACCCTCAACGCGACACTTTTGTTTTACTTAAAATCCCCGTAGTTCGCGTTGCTTTCCTTGATTATAAGACTGTCGACCCAATCCCCATCGAGTTTCTTTCTTTCGAGACTTTCAACAAGTTTCAGTAACCCATTCTCGAGCTTGAAGGCAAGTCCGTTTAAAGCCTCGAACTCCTCATCAGTAATTTGTCTGGCCTCACGATACGCGTGAAGCCCGGAGACATTCTCTCCGAGCGAACCCAAAGCTATGTTTAGAAAGTTGAGATATTCCCTGATCGATTTCCGACAATATCCCTCGGCAATGTTGCGATGAACGGAATCGCTTGCCGCTATTGCTTGCGATCCAACCCGTTTCAATTCATAAGGTAGCTTCCGAAATACCTGGCTGGTGAGCCGGTAAAATTCGATAGCATCGTGCCAAACTCGGAGCTGCTGATAACCGCGGTTCTTATTCTTGAGCACCCATCACTCCATTACTCCAATACTCCACCACTCCAGTCCTGGTTTGCCCATCACTCCAACACTCCATTACTCCATCACTCCAATCTTCTGACATTCCCGCGCGACGCCGTCGGTGATCGCCCACCAGATACCCAATCCTTTGCGTAACGCTTTCACCACCCGCACCTGCATCTCGTTGGTGGTGGCGAACTGTTCGACCAGTTCGTAGCCGATGTTGCTGTGTTCGGTGTCGGCTTCGCCATGTTCGGCGAAAAATTCAATGTCATTGGGCTTCAGACCATAGTGCTCTTTGAAGGCGCGAAAAAACTTTCCTCCGGTGAGATGGTTCGAGTATTCGTTGCAGCAATTGGTCGCAGCCACTTGTTCAAGAATGTGGTTGCTGCGCAGAGCGATATCCATCCAGCCGACCCGCGCCAACACCGTGGTGGGCAGAAAGTCTTCCTCGATTTCGCAGCGCTCCAACTCTTTGGCGGGCACGCCGATGGCGTCGCCGAAGCGCAGAAACAACGCCCGGTGGCCCAGCACTGCGCGCGGCGATCCCTCGAAGTAGCTGTAACCGACCTCGGAATGAATGACATCGACAAACTTCTTGTGAATCTCCGGATCGTGAATGCCGGACATCTGGCAGCGCACCAGCTTGGCGGTATTGATCGCGACATTACAGGCGAAGATGCCCCAGGCTTCCGTGGCCCAGATGCGCACGGCTTCGATGGGCAGCTTGCCCTCGAACAGATCGCGATAGAACGGATGATGGAGCCGGGCGTGGCGGTTCTTCACTTCGTCCATCAGCACCTGGCAGAGTTCTTTGGTCGGCAGGGTTTTGCCGTTCAGGACTGCTTCAATCGACATGATTCACCTCAAGACAAATCTTGTAGCGAGTTTCAACCCCGACCCTATCGGTTGCGATTCCTTTTTGTGAACTTTGCGTTCCTTGCGGCTAATTCTGTCATCTTCTTCGGTCACGGCGCGGCGGCGCCGGCTTCATGCGATTGTCGAATCTGAATTTGTTGGCGTTGCAGGCGATTTCGACGCGGTTGCCGTCCGGATCGAGAAAGCTCACCGAGCGGTTGCCCGCCACCACCAGAGTCTCCGGACCGCTGACCACCGGAATCTTGCGCCGCTTCAAGATCGGATAGAGCTGGTCGATGATTTCGTTCGGAATCGACGTAGAAGCAGAAATGGTGCAGCTTGGCCACGCCTTTGCCGCGCACATGCTTGGCGCCCTTGGGCAGAGCTTGCAGCGCGATGTCATGGTGCTCGCGGCCGTAGCTCATAAACGTCATCTTGGTTTGTAAGTTGCGCGCCGAGACCTTGAGGCCGAGAACCGTCTGGTAGAATCGCTCGGACTTCTTCAAGTCGGCGACATTGAGGACGATGTGACCGAGAGCGCCGTTGGAGATTCTCATAGGAAGTCTCAATTAATCTTGCCCTGGCGAAGCTGTCAAGATCACTGAAGCGATAAATTGTCCGACGCGGTTTGACAAGTCTTTGACGAATACGGGATATTCGCCGCAGTCATTTCGGCAATGAGGAGAACACAATGAAAATCATGGTCGTCATGGGCGAATATCCTGCCGAAGAAGGCGAACGGCGCCGCCAAGCGGTGCTCAAATGCGCCTCGCCGGGCACCGAGATCGGCTTCGACGTGATCAAAGCGACTTTCTTTCGCCACTCCAACTCGCAGGTCAATTCGCTGTCGGCCGGTCCGCTAGTCGCCGAGATCGCCATCCGCGCCGAAGCCAACGGCTACGACGCCGTGGTGCCCTTCGGCACCTTGGACGCCGGCGTCGAGCTGTCGCGCAATCTGGTCAAGATACCCGATAGTCGGCGCCGGCCAATCGGTGCTGCATCTGGGCGCGCAGCTGAGTAACCGGCTCGGTGTGATCGCCTACGAAGACAAGAGCGTGCCGTTCATGCGCAAGCAGATGCACGTCTGGCGCGTCGCCGACTTCGTCGTCGGCATCCGCGGCATCGGCATTCCGCTGCCCGAGAGCACCAAGAACCGCGACGCCATGCGCGGCCGCTTCATCGAAGTCGCCCGCTATTTAATTGACCAGTGCGACGCCGAAGTGATCGTCCCCATGGGCGTGACCATGGTGCCGGTGCAATACTCGCCCCAGGAAATGGAAAAAGAACTCGGCGTGCCGGTGATGGACGCGCTCAAGACCAGCATCCAGACCGCCGAGATGATGGTGCGCATGGGCTTGACGCATAGTGTCAGAACTTATCCGCGGCCAGCGGCGAATTGAGTTCGACGATGGAGAATCGAGGATTGAGGATGGCGTTGGATGCGTAGTTTTGACTTGGTTGAACCGAGATCGCTGTCCGAAGCTTGCTCAATTCTCGCCAACGGCGCCGATGCCAAAGCTGTTGCCGGCGGCACGGCGCTGCTGACGATCATCAAGCAAGGTCTGTTGCTGCCGAAGATACTAGTCAACCTAAAAAAAATCAGCGACGCTTCCGCGATCACGTTCGATCCAGTCCAGGGCCTGCGCATTGGCGCGCTGGCGACGATCAACGAGATCGAATCATCGGCTGTCGTTCAACTGCACTATCCCGCCCTCGCCGAAGCCTGCCATGTGGTGGCGAACATCCGCATCCGCAACATGGCCACCATCGGCGGCAATCTCGCCCATGGCGACTATCAGTCCGATCCGCCGACCGTATTGGCCGCCTTGAATGCCCGAGTCGAACTCATTAATGCTGGCAAGGTTCGCCAGCTTGCGCTGACGGATTTTCAACTCGGCAGTTATGAAACCGCGCTTCAGCCGGGCGAATTGCTTGCCGCCGTGTTGATTCCGCCGCTGCCAGTGGGAATGACCGGTCATTACGTTAAATTCACCACCGGTTCCTCTGAGGAGCGCCCATGCGCCGGCGTTGCCGCGTTGGCAAGAATTGAAAAAGGGATTTGCCATGAACTGCGCGTGGCGGTGGGTGCGGTATCGGCGAAGCCAGTACGCATCGCCGCGGAAAACCTCGCCACCGGCAAGCTGCTCTCCGCCGAGCTTAATCGTGACCATCGCCGCCGAGGCCGCTCGGATCTATCGATCCCATCGACGACGTGCGGGGGCCGGCGGACTACAAGCGCCATCTGGTCGGCGTGCTAACCCGCCGCGCTTTGCAACATCTCGCCAACGGCAAGACGGAGACAAAATCATGACCCTGGTCGGCACCAACGTTGAAATGGTCGGCGGCCGCGCCAAGGTCAGCGGCGCGGTGAGCTACGTCGCCGATATGGAGTTCACTGGCCAGCTCTACGCCAAGGCGCTGCGCAGCCCCTATCCCCATGCAAAATTGCTTCGTATCGATGCCAGCAAAGCCGCCGCGCTGCGCGGCGTGCGCGCCGTGGTGACACGGGACGACTTGGCCGGATTGAATCCATACTTCGGCACCGGTGTCGAAGATCAGCCTGTGGTCACCATCGACAAAGTGCGCTGCGTCGGCGACATCGTTGCCGCGGTGGCCGCCGACAGCCGGGAGATCGCCGAGGAGGCGGTGGCGCTGATCGAGGCGGATTACCAAGAACTGCCGGCAGTCACCGATATCCTCGAAGCGGCCAAGGCCGGCGCACCGATCATCCAAGAACTGCATGTCGACAAACGCGCCGGCGGCAACATCCACGGCGTCTATCGGGCCTCCAGCGGTAATATCGAGCAAGGCTTTAAGGAATCAGACGAAGTCATAGAAAATATATATAAAATTCCGCCAGTCCAGCATGGCCACATCGAGCCCCATGTGGTCACCGCATTGTGGGAGCCGAGCGGTAAGCTGGTGGTCCATACGCCGAGCCAGACGCCGTCGCCGCTGCAGGAGCAGATTGCCAAGGTATTCAAAATGCCGCTCAACCGCGTGCGCGTCGTCGTGCCGTTCATCGGCGGCGGTTACGGCGGCAAAAACCACGCGCGCATCGAACCGGTGGTCGCGCTGCTGGCGCGCAAGGCGCGCCGCCCGGTGCAGTGGATTCTCACCCGCGACGAAGTCTTTTTCACCGGACGTCGCTTCGGCGCCGTAGTGAAAATCAAAACCGGCTTCAAACGCGACGGCCGCTTGTGGGCGCGCAAGGTCGACGCCTGGTACGACATGGGCGCCTACGCACTCTCGGGTCCGGCGAACACCAAGAACGCCGCCATCATCGCCGGCGGTCCCTACAACATTCCTCATCGTGATTTCACGACATACGCGGTTTACACCAACCTGCCGCCCGCCGGACCTTATCGTGGCGTCGGCGCCTCCCATGTCTGCTGGGCCTACGAATCGGACCTCGACGACATCGCTCGGCGCTGTAATCTCGACCCGCTCGAAGTCCGGCTGAAAAATTTGCTTCAAGAAAACGACCATTTCATCACCGGCGAACCGATGATTTCCGTCGGTGTCTCCGAATGCCTCAAACAAGTGGCTCAATCCATCGATTGGCAAATTGGAGCGGAGCAATCCTTGCGAAGCGATGCAATGGCAAGCTCCGGAGCAATCCTTGCGCAGCGATGCAACGGTCCGCGGCAAGGGACTCGCGGTGGCGATCAAGAGCACGTCGACGCCGAGCACCTCGGCCGCCAGCGTGCGGTTGAATGCCGATGGCTCGGCGATCTTGCTGACCAGCACCGCCGACATGGGCCAGGGCGCCCAGACCGCGTTGGCGCAGATCGTCGCCGACGAGTTGGCTCTGCCTTTCGACCGCGTGACCGTGACATTCCCCGACAGCGATATTACTCCCTACGATAAATCGACAAGCTCGAGCCGCGCGACGTTTCACATGGGCAAAGCGGCACAGCTCGCCGTGGGGCAGATTCGCGAGCAATTATTTCACGCGGCTGCGAAGTCGCTCGAAGCGCGCGTCGAGGATTTAGAGCTGCGCGATAGCCGTATGCAAGTGAAGGGCGTACCGGAACGAAGCCTGACCTATCCGCAGCTCTTCAAGGCGATCTACGGTGAGGCCAGCGGCAACTTGTTCGGCAGCCACACACTGCGCACAGAAGGCGGTGTCGATGCCGTGACCGGCCAAGGGAAAGGATCGTCGTTTTGGTTCTATTCCGCCGCCGGCGCCGAGGTCGAAGTCGACACCGAGACCGGCAAAGTGCGCGTCTTGCAAGTCGCCAGCGCCGTCGATGTCGGCAAGGCGGTCCATCCGCTCCAGTGCAGTCTGCAAAATGAAGGCTCCGCGCTCGCCGGCTTGGGCTCGGCGCTGTTCGAAGAATTACGCTACGACAACGGCCAGCCGATCAATGGCACTTTCCTGGACTATCTCCTGCCGTCCATGCTCGACCATCCCGGCGAATTCAAATCGTTGCTAGTGGAAACGCCCCATCCCGAAGGCCCGTGCGGCGCCAAAGGCATGGGCGAAGCCGCATTGCCGCCGATGGCACCGGCGATCGGCAATGCCATCGCCAATGCGCTGAACGGCGTGCGTGTGCGCGACTTGCCGGTGCGGCCCGACAAGATCCTCGCCGCGTTAAACCTCAAGATGGAGAATCGTTAAGATGAAGTTGACCATCGCCGCCACCATCAACGGCCAGCGCGAAGAAATCATGGTGAACCCGCATCAGACTCTTCTGGAATTCCTGCGCGACGAGCTGAAACTCAAAGGCGCCGTCGAAGGCTGCAGCGTGGGCGTCTGCGGTTCGTGCACGGTATTGATCGACGGCAAACCGGTGAGTTCCTGTCTTACCCTCGCCAGCAACATCGAAGGCAAAACAGTCAGCACCATCGAAGGACTTTCGCAAAACGGCGAGCTCGACCCGGTGCAACAGGCCTTCTTGAAGAACCAGGCCTTCCAATGCGGCTTCTGCACCACCGGTATGATCATGGCGGTGAAGGGATTGTTTAACGCCTATCCGCACCCGAGCGAAGAACAGGCGCGCGACTATCTGTCGGGTAATCTGTGCCGCTGCGGTACCTACAAAGAAGTCCTGGCGGCGGTGCAAGAACTGACCGCAGGTAGAGCAAAGTAGTCTACTTTCGACCGGTGAGAAGATGACTATGAGGGGTTGTCGTTCATTGCTTTTCCTGGTCGTATGCTCTCTGCTCAGCCAAATAGCTTGGGATTTAGACGAAACTCAAGCTGCAGATTCCGTCGCGATGAAATGGCTGGGCACGGCCGGCTGGGAAATGCGGATCAGCGACTCGACGATTCTTATCGACCCATTTCTCACCAGGCGCGAGGCCGCCGCCGGCGTCGAGTGGAAAACTAATGACGATGAAGTTTCCAGAATCATTACCAAGGCCGACTTCATCTTCGCCGGTCACAGCCACGCCGACCACATCGCCGATATCCCGGTAATTGCCAAACGCTTCGGCGCCAAGGTAATCGGCTCCAGAACCACGACCAATATCGCCTTGAGCGCGGGAGTCGATAAGAGCCAACTGACTACGATCAGTGGCGGTGAGAAGCTCGACTTCAAAGATTTCTCCGTCCAGGTGATTGAAAGTCAGCATGGCGTGCTCAACCGCGGCGGGCGCCGCCGCCAAGGCAAATTCGCAGAAGTCTTGCGGCCGTGGACCGGCCCGATCATGGGCGATGCTTTCGTTGAGGGTGGTTGTTACGTATATTATTTCACCTTCGGCCACTTGCGCGTACTGCATCAAAGCACCGGCAATTTCATCGAAGACAACTTGAAGGGACTGCAACCTGATGTGGCAATCCTCGCCGACAACAGCAATTACGACTGGACGAATGCACTTAAAATCCTGCGTCCAAAAACCGTAATCATCCACCACTATGATGAATGGCGCACGTCCTTCGCAGATGGTATTCCCGAGTCGAATAGGCGCAGAGCCCAACGCTTTGAGCGGCTGATCAAATCGGTCGATAAGCAAATCAAAATCATCATCCCTGAACTACTAAAACCGCTATTGTGGGAATAAATTGCAACGCAAGCACTCTATCCCAATGCCTACCGACATCTGCTACTGGAAACACGACATCGAACCAAGCGAAGCGTTCCTTTGCTACGACGGTAAGAGCAAGGTGTGTTCCAGTTGCTGCGTCGAGCTGTGCTCAAAGGAGACGCCACAATGGTTCGCCGCCTGTGCTCGGGCCGGCCATCCGACTTGGCCGAGCGTCGACCGCGGCCGGCGGGTGCCGTCGAAGCTGGTGGTGTTGGAGTCCTATTGGGACAGCCGACTATTCCAAACCAAGACCGTCAAGGGCTTCTTCGAGGCCATGGGACCGCTGCACGATCCGCCGCTCCAACTCGCCCACCGCTTTGTCGAGTCCCAGCGCGGACTGGCACATTACACGGCCGCACCGGACGGTCTATTGTGGCGTGATCCCGGCGCGGCCGACGCGCCAATTTTTTATCTCGCGTTTCATGGCGCGCCCAGCAAAGTTAAGTCAGTCTTGGATTCCATCGGCGAACAGGAGTTGTGCGCCGCATTCAAAGGTTTCGGGGTGAAACCGAACCTTGTCTACTTCGCCGCGTGCAGTGTTCTGCGCGATCAAAAAGGCCGACAATTTGCGAAGAAGTTTCTCGACGCCTCCGGCTGCCGCGCCGTGCTCGGTTACACCACCGATGTCAACTGGATGCTCAGCTTGGTCACCGACATGCTGTTCCTGCACCGTTTCTACTGCAACGACGACCCGTGGAAAAACTTACGCAAGATCTTCGAGTCGGTTCTGAATGACTTCAAACCAGCTGGAGAGATTGGCTGGACGATGATCGAGCGCAAAAACAAGTAGCTCACCCGTGCTCATCGAGCCCAAGCTTTAAGAAGCGCCGATAACTTGCTAAATGTATAGCTTCGGGCAGCTACGCAATACCTGAAGCAAGCCAAAGTCAGCGTGCTCGAAGCCTGCGGCATTCGACTTCGCTAACACTACCACAAGGATTGGATCATCATGCTGAGAGCTGGAATCGTCGGTTTGCCCAATGTCGGCAAATCGACCCTGTTTAATGCCATCACGCGCACCCGCAAAGCAGAGGCGGCGAATTATCCCTTTTGCACCATCGACCCCAACATCGGCATGGTCACCGTGCCCGATGCCCGGCTCCAAGTGTTGCAGCAGATGGTCAAAACCAATGTTGTCATTCCCGCGGTGATCGAATTCGTCGACATCGCCGGCTTGGTCAAGGGCGCGAGCCAGGGCGAAGGGCTGGGTAATAAATTTCTCACCCACATCCGTGAAGTCGATGCCATCGTTCAAGTCGTGCGCTGCTTCGAAGATGCCGACGTCCATCATGTCTCCGGCGATATCGATCCGGTGCGCGACATCGAGGTGATCAACACCGAGCTGATGCTCGCCGATCTCGAAACGGTGAAAAAGCGCCGCGAGCGCATCGCCAAAGAGATCAAGCGCGGCGACAAGAGCGCCGCTGCCGAGGACGCCGTCTTGGTGAAAATCGAAACATCCCTCGACGCCGGCAAACCGGCGCTTACCGTCGACCTCACGCCGGAGGAACACGCATTGTCGAGCCAATTTTTTCTGCTGTCGGACAAGCGAACGATCTTCGCCTGCAACGTCAAAGAATCCGACCTCGCCACCGCCGACCAAAACCCCTACGTCCTGAAAGTGCGGGAGTTCGTAAAAAACCATCTTGCTTGCGAAGCCGTCGTCATCAGCGCCCAGATCGAAAGCGATCTCGTCGACCTCGAACCGGCCGAAGCCGAAGCCTTTCTCAAGGAGCTGGGCGTGCAAGAGAGCGGCATCGGTGCGCTGATCCGCGCGACTTATCACCTGCTCGGTTTGCGGACCTTTCTAACCGCCGGCGAAAAAGAAGTACGCGCCTGGACCATCCATAGCGGCGACACCGCGCCCAAAGCAGCCGGCGTCATTCACTCCGACTTCGAGCGCGGTTTTATCAAAGCCGAAACCGTCGCCTACGACGATCTCGTCCAATGCGGCTCCGTCGCCGCCGCCCGCGCCAAGGGACTCTACCGCATGGAAGGCAAAGAATACGTTGTCGCCGACGGCGATGTGATGCTGTTCAAGTTCAACGTGTAGCGAACGCCTATCGCGAATCAACAATCCCCTCGTCAGGTCTCGCTTTCCAATTACTTGAGAAGGCCTTAATCGTTGTGCGGGAATCATGTTGCTAATATCCAATCGTCAAGTTCAACAAACCCAACGCCAGCCACAACTGCCATAATCGTCTGCTGCTGCAGAAGCGTTGCGAGTACTGCACGGAGCGCCCCTCGCTTGTCTTCTTGAGTCGACGTGGGCTAAGAGAGTCATACTGACGGTTACCTGGTCGGAGGATTCCATGGACGAGATTAAGATTGTCGACACCACACTGCGCGACGGCAACACCAGCCTGTGGGCGCATAACATGACCACCGGCATGATGCATCCGGTGCTGCGCCACATGGATCAAGCCGGCTTTGACGCCATGGAGTTTTTCGTCTCCGGCAGATTCAAAAAAGTCATCCGCGAACAGCTCGACAACCCCTGGGAATGGGTGCGCTACGGCCAGCGAGAAATTAAAAACACTCAACTGCGTTATCACGGCGGTCTCACCGGCGGCTTCATTTTGAGTCCTCTATGCATCCCGCGCCTGCTGCTGAAGCTGGTCATCGGCTACGGCATCAACATGACGCGCCTGTCGGACCCGTGGAACGATTACGACGAACTCAAAGGCGAAGTCGAAGAGCTGCGCGGCATGGGTATGACCTCGGTGGTCAACTTGATCTACTCGATCTCGCCGCGCCACACCGACGAATACTATGCGCGCAAAGCCCGCGAGGCAGCGGCGATGAAACCCTATCGCCTGTGCTTCAAAGATGTCGCCGGCATGCTCACACCGGATCGCGCATACACGCTGGCAAAGCTAATTCTGGAAAACGTTGGCGACGTGCCGGTAGAATTTCACTGCCACTGCAACAACGGGTTAGCGCCGTTCAACGTTCTAGAAGTGGTCAAGGCAGGCATCCGCATCGTCCACACGGCGATACCGCCGCTGGCCAACGGATCGGCGCAACCGTCAGTATTCAATGTCGTCAATAATTTGCGCGCGCTAGGTTACAAGCCGTTGGTCAATGAAAAGGTCTTAGCGCCAGTGGAGGCACATCTGCGCCATTGTGCTAGAGACGCCGGCCTCCCCATCGGTGCGCCGCGCGAATACGACGAGGGTTGGTACCGCCACCAAGTGCCCGGCGGCATGATCTCCAACCTGCGCCACCAACTCAAGATGCTCGGTAAAGAGGACAAGATGACAGACGTGCTCGAAGAGATCGTCCAGGTGCGTGCCGAGCTCGGCTATCCGATCATGGTCACACCCTTCGCCCAGTTCGTCGGCAGCCAAGCGGCGATCAACATCATGACCGGCGAGCGCTACAAAGAAGTTACCGATCAGGTGATTCAATTCGCACTGGGTCTATGGGGCAAGGAAGGCGCCGAGTACATGGACAAGGAAGTTAAAGCCAAGATCTTGGATCGAAAACGCGCGAGAGAGATGGAAAGTTTTCAAATTCCCAACACGCCGTTGGAGGAAGTCAGAAACCAGTACGGCGGAGCGAAGATATCCGACGAAGAACTGATCATGCGCTATTACGCCGGCCCCGAGTTCGTTGACGCTCTAAAAACCGCACCGCCGAGGAAAGAATACTTGGATGCGCGAAAACCGCTGGTAAAGTTGGTCGAGGAACTGGGCAACAAGAAGGATTTGACGCAGGTCTACATCAAAAGAGGCGATTTCTCGATTTCGTTTCGTCGCGGTAGTGAAGCAGGGTGAAGGCTCGGTTTACCGACGACGCTCGATTTTTCATAGGGCTCAATATTTCATTGATTTATCCGTTCCGGAATCCAGGAAAACCCGAGGGTCACCCCGTGCGAACTCTCGGGGTAAATTCACCTCAATATGTCGTGATAACCGCGACTCGCTGTGGGCCGGCCCGTTTATCGAAAGCAATGCTTCACGGTAGAGCTGTTTGTAATGTAAATTTTAAAACCCGTTACTTCGCTGGCAGCGGCTTGGCAGCGCTCTTTTCGACATAGCCGGGCGGGTTACCCGACTTGGATTGAACTCTCAGCCAACCCTTTTCTTCCCCAATCACATCTATCTTCATGCCTTTTTTTACCTCGGCGACTACCGGGCTATCAGAACCGGGACCGCTGCGCACTTGGGTGTCCTTCACCAGCTCATAGGGACCTTCAATGGCCGACGCATAGTCTAGTTCTTCCCCGGTGCCGGCCCTGACGGATGTCATCTCGATGTAGCCGGGCGGATTGCCGCGTTTCGAGACGATCAGGAGCCAATCACCATCCCGGCCTACCACCGAGACTTTCGAGTCTCGCTTGACTGCCGCGATGGTTCGAAACTGCGTCCCAGGACCGGTGCGAACCATCGTGTTGTCAACGATGACGAACGGGTGAGTCTGACTAACGTCGATAAGCTCTTTGGGATCAGTAATTTCGGTCTTGGTGGTCTTTTTGCAGGCGCTGCCAGCGAACAGAAACGCAACGATAGCCAATGCACATGGCAGTTTCCGCATGAATAACCTCCGGTGAATGTCTGTTGTAAGTCTATAACTCACTACAGACATACTTCCTAGATAGGTTCGTGTCCAGATAAAAAATCGCCAATCCTCATGAATTGCGTTGCAGATCTTGGCTGAGCTTCCGCCGTAGATTTGGGATAATCGCGGCTGCCCTACTTTTCGTAGAGCTTCTTAACAAACCCGCTCGCCTCGATCTCACGCGCGATTTTATTAGCCACGAACTGCTCAGGATCGGCGTTTTTGGCTGCGGGCATTGTGCTGCCGAGTTCTGCCAGAATAGTCTTAATACCGTCGGAAGTCGGCATCGGCAGGGGCAAATATTTATTCGCGTAGTTATTGTAGCTATCTTCCAAAATTTCGCGGTCGTCATTGCGGCTGTATTTTTTCAGCACCGCCAACGCGGTTTCTTTATTGCGCTTGAAATCATGGATCGCCTCGATGTAGGCGAGCATGAACTCTTTCACCACCGCTTCGTTTTTTAACAAATACGCTTTGGTCGTGCCAATCGGCGCCATCGGGTAGTGCAAGCCTAACTCGGCCAGATCGCCCAACTCGCGAAAACCGGCTTTGCGCGCGACCAGCGACGCCGTGCCGCTCAGCACACCGGCATCGATCATTTTCGTTTGCATGGCACGGACCGTGTCCTGGGTCGTGCCGATCTGCAGGATGCTCACGTCACGCTCGGGATTGAGCCCCCATTTCTTGAGCGCCAGTCGAATAGCGAAGTCGGACGTCGCCCCGTAGCGGCTGACGCCTAATTTCTTGCCCTTGAGTTGCGCCGGGTTAGTCATTTCCGGCGCGCCGAATACCTTGAAAACAAACCCATTGAGAGCGGCCGAGAGAATCACTGTGTCCGCGCCCTGCAAGGCCGCTTGAACCAACCCGGAACCGGACAGCGAAGCGATTTCTAAATCTTTGGCGATCAGCGCGCGCAACGAAACCGCCCCGGTGCCCATACCGACCAACACCACATCCAAGCCGCGCTTTTCAAATAACCTGGTCTCCTTGGCAAACCACAAGGGCGCGATGGCGCCGTCGGTGGAGCCATAGCCGGCGACGACTTTGATCAATGCCTTGGCCTGCCCCGCCTCGCTCGCGTGCCGTTGCAAGGCGAGAACCGTGATCATCAGGATAGCCATCCGCAAAATCAGTTTCATTTCCCTCTCCTAGGGAGCTAAGGTACCCAGCAGTTTGCCGTAGCCGCGAATCTCCGTCTTAATACCGAGGTCGCGAAATGGCGCCCAGATTTGCCCTGTCGCACTGCTCACCACCGGTCTGCCAAGGTCATCTTCCAAGGCCTGGATAACCGCGAGCGTCGGCCAAGCCGACGAGGTGATCAGCACGGCATCGGCTGTAGGGTTACGCCGTCCAACGCTGCGCACATGGTCGAACACCTGGCGCGGCGACAACATGGCTTTTTCAATTGAGGTCATGCCGGTATCGAGTCCTTCGACAGCGAGGACAGTGAAACCTTCTGCGCTGAGAAACTCCTTGACCAATTGATTGTGGGCCGGAATGAAAGAAGTCGCCACCGCGAGCTTAGTCGCGCCGAGATGCTTCAAGCCGTCGGCGAACGCCTGCGGGCTGGTGGTGGCCGGCACCGGCGATTGCTGGCGCAACCAGCTCAGCAATTCCCGGTAGCGCTCCACGCCTTTCGCCAATACCAAGGGTGCGCCGGCCAGGGTAATGTGATCGACATGGGTCGCGCGCAGGCCGGCGATGGCATCCGCGAATCCCTCCCAAGAAGCTTCAACCTGGCTCGACTCGCGAGCGTCGCGAATTACTAAATTGCTCAAAACCAAAGTAACGCCGTCCGGCGCCACGCGATAGAACTCGTAAGGAAATATTTCCGTGCAGGCGGTCGGTGAGATATTGCCCAGCCGGCCGCGCCAGCCGTAACTCTTATCGGTGACCAAAGTCATGGTCTTATAAGTGCCCCAAAAGACCGTACCAATGCAAAGGGTTTTGTGTTTTATATCACTCGTAGCCCTAACCTACCAAGGAGATGTGGTCGAATGACTGTCCTGCGAAAATCCTACTCGCCATTGGCAATGCTGCTAATCTTTGGCTGGCTGCTCACTGTGGGCGCCACTTGCGCATTTGCCCAGGAGAAAAAAATTGTCATCGGCTATACCGCCCGGGATTTGAATAACTTCCCGTTGTTTGCCGCTCAAGCCAGAGGATTTTTTAAAGATGCGGGGAAAGAAGTCGAGGTCGTGCAGATTCGCTCGAACATCGGTCTGTCAGGATTACTCGGCGGTTCGGTGGACTATTATACTTCATTTAGCAGTGCGGTTACGCTGGCGGCGCAGCAGGGTTCGCCTATTGTCGGCATCTTCAGCATGATCGAGCGGCCCAGCCTCTACATGATCACACGCCCGGAGATTCGCACCATGGCCGAGCTCAAAGGCAAAACGGTAGGCCTCGGCTCCATCGGCGGTATCACTGTGACCATTACCCGAAGAATGTTGGCGAACTATGGTGTTAGCGCAAGTGAGTTTACCATCGTGTCATCGGGCGATTTGCCGGTGCGCTTGGCTGCGGTAAAGTCCGGCGCGATTCACGCTACTCTGGCCGGGCCGCCAGCGCCGGTGCAAGCTAAGGAGCTCGGACTGAATGTGCTGGCCTCGGCCGCGGATACCGTGGACTTTCCATTGGCAGGGTTGTCGACTGCGGTGGCGAAAATTCGCGCCAACCGCGCCGAAGTGGTCGCCGTGCTCACGGCGATGCTGCGCGGGTTGTTATTCGTGCGCAATCAACGTAGCGATGCCGTTGGCTTGATCCAGAAAGTCTTCAGGATGGAACGCGAGCTCGCCGAAGCCGGCTACGACCAGTCGCTGCCGGCTTACAGCAAAGACGGCACAGCTTCAGCGCGCGGCATCGAAAGTGTACTTGAAGTGGCGCGCCAAGGCGGCGCGGCAAAATCCGTTGGGGTCAACGACGTGGTCGATTTCACGCCACTGCGGGAAGCCCAGACGTTGGTGAAATTGCGCTGATAGAAACCTGCGTTCAGTTCCATGGCGGCGTGAGCAAATCGCGTTGAAGATTAAGCGGTGAAGCGGTACAGATGTCGGCGATGTCAAAAGTTCAGAGCCTGGAAGCGGCCATTGCCACCCATGTTCGTGACGGCATGTCGATCGCAATGGGTTGCGGTTTGGAATCGCTGATCCCCTTTGCCGCGAGCCATGAAATCATCCGTCAGGGGCGCAAGGATTTAACTTTGATCGGGCCGATTTCGGACGTTCAATTCGATCAACTTATCGGCGCGGGGTGTGTCAGGAAAATCCAAGCGTCCTGGGTGGGCAATGTCGCCGCCGGCCTCGGCCACAATTTTCGCCGCGCGGCCGAGCATGGACACCCAGTCCCACTGGAAATTGAAGAGCACTCCAATTTTACCATCGGCCTGGCGCTCCAGGCTGCTGCGATGGGCCTGCCCTTCCTACCGACACGATCGATCAAGGGCAGCGATATCGCTAACGAACCCCATTTCGCGCGCGTGCACTGTCCATTTACCGGCGAAGAGCTCATCGCCGTGCGCGCGATTCGACCCGACCTCGCAATAGTTCATGTGCAACGGGCCGACAATCAAGGCAACGCTCATCTTTGGGGCAACTACGGCGTCATCCGCGAGGCCGCAATGGCCGCCGGCAAGGTCATCCTGACCTGTGAAGAGCTGGTCGATCATCAAGTGATCCTGGGCGATCCCAATCGCACGCTCATTCCCGGCTTTACCGTCAGCAGCGTCGTCCATGAACCCAACGGTTCCTATCCGTCACCGGTCCAAGGTTACGCCAGACGCGATGATAATTTCTATTTCGAGTATCACAGCGCGACTCGGAGCACCGAGGGTTTCACAAGTTGGCTAGACAAATATGTCTACGGCGTAAAAACCCACAGGGAGTTTCTTGACCTGTTGAGTCGAGAACGGCGGGAGAGTCTCAAACCGCAGGGCGAACTATTTGCGCCGGCGGTCCGCTTCAATTACTAGTCCAAGAATCAATTTTTAGGAGGCAAGTCATGAAAACCGTACCGACTGCGAAATTATCCCAGGAAGGCTGCGACATTATTGTCAACGCCGCCATCGAAAAAGCTCAGGAGCTCAAACAGATCGGCAGCATCTGCGTCGTCGATGCCGGCGCCCATCTGATGGCGTTCAAGCGCATGACCAATGGCCGCACCCACAACACGCTAATCGCCCAGGCGAAAGCGCGCTGCGCCGCACTGACCACGGCGGCCACCGGTAAGACCGGTCGCGACGGCAGCGAAATCCCCGATCACCAAGTGTTGGCGCAAACCCTCGCCGTTGGACCTGGTTATTTCATCAGTATCGAAGGCGGTCTACCGATCACCGTCGACGGCCAGTGCATCGGCGGCGTCGGCTTTAGCGGTGCTCCCGCCGCGGTGGACCGGCAAATTGTCCAGGCGGGAATCGACGCGTTCAATAAGGCGTAGGAATCGTTAGAGTCTCGCGGCTAGCCCAATCAAGCCGGGGCAACCCCTCGGCGCTGGACGACAAGCCATGAATTATACCCCGCGTGAACTTATGGTCGCCGCCGCGGCGCGGCAGATCTGCGACGGCGACAGAGTTTTTGTCGGCATGCGTTTGCCGCTGCTGGGCTTTGCCGTGGCGAAAGAAACTCACGCGCCCAACGCCCTCGGGATTTTCGAGAACGGCGTGATTCGCGATTGGCCGGCGCTGGAATCGATCTTCACGATGAGCGATCCGCCCAATATCGCCGGCGCACTGTCCTGCGGCGGCTTGAACGACGTGATGTATTTATTACAGAGCGGCCGGGTCGATCTCGGCTTCATCGGCGGCGCCGAGATCGACCGCTTCGGTAATTTGAACACTCATTGGGTCGAAGACAACGGCAAGCGCACACGATTGCCAGGCAGCGGCGGCGCTGCCGACATCGCGACGATGGCTAAACGCACCATCATTATCATGAATCACCAAAAACGCCGCTTTGTCGACAAGGTTCAATACATCACCTCGCCGGGTTTCGGCGCCGGCGGCGATTGGCGCTCGCGTCATGGTCTGAGCGGCGGCGGACCCAGTCACGCGATTACCACCTTAGGAATTTGGTCTTTCGCAGCGGAGACCCGCGAGATGATCCTTGATTCATATCACCCAGGGGTTTCCGTCGAGCAGATTCGCGAAGAAACCGGCTGGCCGGTGCGCCTTGCAAGCGAGCTTCACGAAACCGCGGCGCCGAGCCGAGACGAACTCGCCGCAGTCAGGAAGTACGATCCGAAAAAAGTTTGGACTTCCTAGCAGCGTATCTCCAATATTCCATCACTCCACCGCGGTAAATAGGCTCAGGCCTCTAACTTGGCCGAATTGATGGTCACCGGCTGCTTCGGCACATCTTGGTGATGGCCATGGTTGCCGGTCGGCACCTTTTCGATGTTACGAACCACATCGATCCCTTCGATAACCTTGCCGAAGACGGCATAGCCGAACTCGGCGGGGGCGGTGCTGCGGTGATTCAAAAAGTCGTTATTCTTGACGTTGATGAAAAACTGCGACGTGGCGCTGTCGACGACGTTGGTGCGCGCCATGGCGAGTGTGCCAAAATCGTTTTTTAGGCCGTTGGCCGCCTCGTTTTTGATCGGCGCTTTGTTCGATTTTTCGTTCATCGCCGCGTCCATGCCGCCGCCTTGGATCATGAAGCCGGGAATGACTCGATGAAAGATCAGTCCGTCGTAATGGCCGGCGTTAACATAATCGACGAAGTTCTTGGTCGTGATCGGCGCGTTCGCCGCGTCCAGTTCGATGCGGATATCGCCCATGCTCGTTGACATCAGTACCACAGGATTTTTATCAGCCATGATTGCCTCCCAAAGAAATGTTTTGCGACACTAACATTTCCCGTGACCGACTTACACCCCTGGCGCTTTGCGCCGCTCGATTCAGTGGAAATCTCGCGGAGGGTGCGCTATGGGTTAGCCATAAGTAATATGTTTTAAGCGCAGCGAAAGGAGCATTTATGGCGAGCAATAGACAAATCGAAGGCATATTGATGCCTATGCCGGTGGCGTTCAAGCATGACGGCGCCATCGACCACAAAGCGACCGATGCGATCATCGACTTCTACATGGATGCCGGCGTGCATGGATTTTTTCCCCTGGGCACCCATGGCCAGGGCATGGTCATGGAGATCGACGAGCGCAAGAAAGTCGCCGAGCAGATCGTCAACCGGGTCAGAGGGCGCGTGCCCGTGGTCATGCATATCGGCACGGCCAACACGCTCTCCTCCATCGAGCTGGCCAAGCATGCCGTAGGCTTAGGCGTCGACGCCGTCGGCGTCGTGCCGCCCTACTACTATCCTCATGACGACTGGGAAGTTTACGCCCACTACAAGGCGATCGCCCGGTCAGTTCCGGGCACGCCGATGTTTATCTACGACAACACAGAAACTACCTGGGTCGAAATCACCCCGCCCAAGGCCAACAAAATCATCGAAGCCATCGCGCCCAATCCATTGGCCGGCATCAAAGTTTCGTTCATCGCCTACGACAAACTGCTCGGCTACGTCTATCAATTGCCGAAGACCACCGGAGTCTTTCCCGGCGGGATTTTTTCTCTCTATACCGGCTATTCGGTCGGCGTGCGCGGCGCGATTCATCCGCCGTCGACACCGTTTCCCGAAGCCTGCGTGAAAATGTACGAAGCGCTCAAAGTCGACGATCTTAAGGCCGCGCGTACGGAGCATGATCTATTGACCCGGCTCATGCAGGTGGTCGGCAAATATCTCCGCAGTCATGGCCGCGGTGTCTTCTGCGAGCTAATGAACTTGAGAGGTCTGCCGGTGGAACGTTTCCCGCGTTGGGAAACCCCGCCATTTACGGACAAAGACCGGGCAGAGTTGAAAGAAGGCTTGGAGAAAGCCGGTTTCAAGGGATAAATCTTGCCGGCCCCTCTTTGACAAAGAGGGGTTTCGGAAGCGTATTGCAGCAACGCGAATTGCCTGCGAAGGAAGCGGCAATCTACTACCCCCTTTGAAAAGGGGGACTGAGGGGGATTTTATAGACCAAGGAGTCGGGACTAGGACAATCATGGAACAGCAACCTCTGCCATTGGAAATCGGCAAAAAGCTTTCGCCCAGCGAGGCGAAAGCTTTCACCGACGCGATCAAACAGCGCATGTACGCGCTGTGGGATGAGAAAATTTTCGGCGGCGCCTTCATGCGCGATCTCGAAGCCGGCAAGCTGCCCTTCGAGACCCTGAAGCTGTTCTGGCGCAATTGGTACAGCTACCCGGTGGAAGTCAACAATTTTCACTTGATCATCTACCAGCGCCACCAGGGCATCTTCGCGCGTCATCGTGACTTGCTCGCGCCCTACGTCGGCAAGATCAGTGACGAATTGGTCAACCCGAAAATTCCCGGCCATATCGAAGTGCTGATCAAACAGGGAGAACAATTCGGCGTGTCCCTCGACGAAATGATCAACTGCCAAGTCTATGCCGAATGCCGAGCCTTGACTGAGTTCGCCCGCGGCCTGGTTTATGAAGGCAGCATGATCGAGTGGTGGGCGCGGTCGTTAAATGAAGAAATGTTCGGCCATTGGGCCAAGCGCTGGCGCGAAGCGCTGCTCGGCAAATATCACGTGAAAGAAGCCGACCTGTATTATTTTGCGGTGCACGAGGAAGCCGACCTGCACGAGCATTTGGACGGCCTGATGGCCCACGGCGAAGTGGCCCGGCAGATCTTCGAGCGCTTGCTGCAGGACGGCAACACTTGGTACCGCCCCGGCTGGGGCCCCGAGTATTGCTGCCTGACCAACGCCGAATGCGTCGCCATGTTCCACGACGGTATCTATAAACATGCGCAGGAGTTAGGACACTTTTAAGAGAATACGCTCTCACCACGAAGGCACGAAGAGCACGAAGTTCGGAAGAATAGTTTTCCGAAACCTTCGTGTCCTTCGTGCCTTCGTGGCGAAATAACCTTCCCACGAAAGCATACCCATGCCGATCAACGATCTACGGGAATTTATCGACGCTACGCGCAAGCTCGGCGAGGTTAAGGATATTCACGGCGCCCATTGGGAATTGGAGATCGGTGCGCTCACCGAGTTGTTCGCTTTCAAAGAACCGTCGCCCCTGGTGCTTTTCGATCAAGTGCCCGGCTATGCGCCGAACTTTCGCGTCGCTTCGAACTTAATCAACACACCCTCGCGCTCGAGTCTCACGGTCGGCATGCCGCCGAATGCCAGACCCATCGAACTCATCGCCAAATGGAAAGAGCTGCTCAAGGGTGTGAAACCGGTGCCGCCGCGCGTGGTCGCGAATGGACCGATTCTAGAAAACGTCAAAACCGGCGCCGACGTTGACATGACGATTTTCCCCACACCGCACTGGCATGAGCTCGACGGCGGGCGCTATATCGGCACCGCCGATTGCGTCATCACCGGCGAGCCCGAAGAAGGCGGCTGGGTCAACGTCGGCATCTATCGCGTGCAGATCCACGACAAGAACACCCTCGGCCTCTATGTCTCGCCTGGCCATCACGCGCGCATCATGCGCGAGAAATATTGGGAGCAGGGCAAGAGCTGTCCCGTCGTCGTCACCTTCGGTCAAGATCCGCTATTGTTTTTAGTCGCCGGTCAATCAATGCCCTACGGCTTGTCCGAGTTCGATTATTACGGCGGCCTGCGCGGCGCGCCGCTCGACGTGATTCGCGGCGAGCTCACCGGCTTGCCAATTCCCGCCCACGCCGAGATCGCCATCGAAGGCGAGGTGCCGCCGCCGCAAGAACAGATGCAGATGGAAGGTCCGTTCGGCGAGTGGCCCGGCTACTACGCCCATGGCGCGGCCAAGGAACCGGTGATCCGGGTCAAGAGAGTCTACTATCGCAACGATCCGATCCTCTGTGGCGCGCCGCCGCTGAAACCGCCCTACGTCACCTTCGGCGTGCCCATCGGCGCCGCGGCGATCTGGAATTATTTGGAGAAGGCTGATGTGCCGGATATCAAGGGTGTTTGGTGCGCCATCGGCAGCTCGGCGGCCGCCGGCGGCGCGCCCTTTATCATCGTCTCGGTGAAGCAGCGCTATCACGGCCATGCGCAACAGGCAGGACTCGCGGCGCTCGCCTCACGCGGCGGCAACTATCACGGCCGCTTCGTCATCGTCGTCGACGACGACATCGATCCGTCCGATATGAAAGATGTGATCTGGGCGGTGTCGACCCGTTGCGATCCCAAGACCGCCATCAGCATCATCGACGGCTGCTGGAGCACGCCGCTCGATCCGGCGATGCACCCGGATCAGCGCGATGCCGGCAATTTCGTCAACAGCCGGGCGATTCTCAATGCCTGCCGCCCCTACGCCTGGCGCGATCGTTTTCCGCCGGTCAACGCGCTCAGCGCCGAGCTCAAACAAAAGATCACCGAGAAATGGCATAAAGAACTGGCCTGAGCCTCACATGAGAATTGTTTCGGCACCGCTTCCATGACATTTTGCAAGGATGGATTTTATTTGGGAGCTATTTCATCGGATTTACGATGTCGAATCTTTGGTTCGGGTCGGCGGCATTATCGGCCTGACGACCATCGTGTTTGTCGAGACCGGATTACTGATCGGCTTTTTTCTACCGGGCGATTCTCTGTTGGTCACCGCTGGACTGTTCGCCGCGCGCGGCGACTTGGAGCTCTTGACGCTCATCCTGTGTCTGAGCGCCGCTGCGATTCTCGGCGACACTCTCGGTTACAATATCGGTGCGCGCGCCGGCCCGCGCCTTTTTAGCCGTCCTGACTCGCTATTGTTCAACAAGAAGCGCTTCGTCGCCTACAACGTCGTTGGCGGCATCGGCTGGGTCCTGTCGATGATCTTGGGCGGTTACTTTCTCGGTCAACTCATTCCCAACATTCACAAAAATATCGATAAGGTCATCGTCGTCGTGATCTTTCTCTCGTTACTACCGATCATCGTCAAATACCTCAGAGAACGCGGCAAACAGTACAGCTGACTCGCCCCGCGGCCAATTTGACTTGCATCTGCACCCTGCAACATTTTAAAGAAGAGTATCCGCGCCGCGACCACCACTACGCCGCCATTTGTTTCCCGGGCGCCGGCGGATAAGTTTAGGAGGCGTTCGATGATTCACGGTTTCAAAATCTACGATGCCGACGCCCATGTCATGATGGGTCCCAAGATGTGGGAAGATCTACCCAAGGAATTTTGCGCGCGCCGGCCAAGACCGCTGGAAATCGCCGACACTGAGGGCGCGGGCCAAAGGCGCACCGGTTGGCTCATCGAAGGCCGCATGGAACCCCACGCCTTCGGCCCCGGCGCTCAAGGCGCCAATACGCCGACCACGGTGATGCCTGAGTTTGGTGCGGCGCCAGCCACGTTGGGATCGCTAGATCTATCCGAACCCGACAAACGGCTGCGCGATCTCGACACCCTCGGCATCGATGCGCAGCTGCTCTTCCCTTCGAGTCTTTACGCCTGCATGGGCGCCGATCCGTTTTTCGAAGCAGCGATGTTTCGCGCTTATAATCGCTATGCCGGTCGCCAGTGCAAAACCAATCCAAAGCGTTTGAAATGGGCCGGCCTATTGCCCCTGCGCGATAGCCGCGAAGCCATCGAGGCGCTCCGTGAAATGCAGGAACTCGGCGCCGGCGCCGCCGTGGTGTTCGGCACCGTCGGCGAGCGGCTGCTATCGCACAAAAGCTTCACACCGATCTGGGATGAATTCGCCCGCACCGGTTTACCACTATGCGTACATATGGGGCGGAGCTTTCCACCCTTCGATCAACTGGTGGAAACCAGGTTGGAAGCCCATGTCATCGCCATGGGCATGCCGGCACAGCTAGCCTTCGTCGCCGTAGTCGCCCAGGGAATGCTCGACCGCTATCAAGATCTCAAAGTTGCTTTCTTGGAATTTGGCGCCGAGTGGTTGTTCTACGTGGTTGGGCGGTTGGCCCACTACCTGCCGAGTTACCGCAGCGACCCCACCGTCCGCGCCATGGGCAGACTGCCTGAAAAAGCCATTGAGGAGTACCTCAAATCAGGCCGCTTCTTCATCGCCCCCGAAGCCGACGACCCGCTGCTGCTGCAAGAAATCGCCCTGGTCGGCGCCGAGCATATCTTGTTCTCATCGGACTACCCGCACGGCGAAGGGCGCGACAACGCCGCCAGCGAAATTTTGCAACGCAGCGATCTCACCGACGGGCAAAAACGCAGCATCTTGTTCGACAACACTGTGCGCTTTTGCGGCGCCCCCTGATCAGGTCCAACGGCAGCCCGCGGCGGCCGGAGGAACGCTTACTCTTAGCCACGGGGACGAAGGCGCAGCGGCCGCACTCTTTGGCGCGATAGCCGCACGCCGCCTTTCCATTCTCGCCCACTCTTCAATTTGCGTTTGATGTTACGCCGGGCGCCCAGTTCAGATCCGGCCAATGATTGGTTATGGGCCGGTGGCGCTGACTCCCCACCGGTGAGTATGCCGCGCCGAATGTAGCTCGATTCCAAACCCAAGGTCTGGCAAATGTTCTGGAATGAAAATGGCTGGTTTTCGTTGTCGGCGAATAGCCAAGCCTTGGCTTCTTGGTATAACCGGATGGCTAGTGCCGCCCGCGAATTTCGATACTTCCAAAAACACTCGATCGCGTCACTGAGCACCGCAATCATGAGCTCCCGCTCTGCGCTCACTGGGCCGTTATGACTGCTCGATCCGAAAAATGCCGCGGCGATGATCGGATCGACGCTCACCGTTCTGTCAAACTGGTTCATTGCTTTTCCTCATGCGCACCTTCACCGCAGGATCGGTGAAACTGCTCTCATGCCCGTATTAATGATTCGAAGCCGACGACAATCGCTGGTCCGAGCCGGGCTCAGACAACGGCTTGAGGAGGAGGAGCTCGACTGGAATGCAGACCCACTAAGGGCGAACGAATGACTTCATATGGCCGAGGAAGAATAATGAAGCAGAGGTAAAACCAGGCGGTAAATATGCCGCTACCCACCGCCAGAGCAGGTGGAATCGGCACATCTAAACCGCTCCGCGTATGGTGTTGTAGCTTAAAGATCTTTGCGCTGAAAACCCGCGCGCCTTTGACGGGGTATTGATCATCGAGTACCGGTTGTCCGACCAGCTGCGAGATGAGCAGTAACGGCAGTAAATATAGCAGACTGCGAAGGATCATGCGCGAAAACTTGTTTAACCGCTGGTTTGTATCGGAAGAATTCATGCGCGACAGACCCTATACGAGAGAAATCGCGCGGTCAAGCAGCATGGCATCTTAGTGGGCTGGCAAAACTATGACAGCGGTTAATTCGGCATGATCCCGTAGCGGTGGCGGTTTGCCCCGCTGCTTGGCAAGGGATTTACCGCCCCATTCTTCGTGATCGTCTGTGCGCTCTGTGACCGCGACCTCAGGTGCTAGCGCACGCTCGATTCACAACCTGCTGATTGGCGACCGCTGAGCGTCGCCTATTCCCGCACCCCAACCTGACCGCCGAGAGCCCGGGCACAGAGAGCCGCGCCGACGACCAAGCCGACGATGATCACCGCGACCACCGTGGCTTTTTCAAACTCGGCGCCGGCGGCGAAATCGAGCATGAGCAAAGACAGCGTTCGCGACTTGCCGGAACCGAGCAACACGACCGTGCTGATGTCCCGAGCGGCGGAAATAAAACCTACCAGGGCGACGGTAATCATGGCTGGCATGATCAGCGGCAAAATGACCCGCCGGAAGGTATCGAACCAGGTGGCGCCGCAGACTTTCGAGGCTTCTTCGAGATCGCTGCCGAGCTGAATCAACACACTTTTAATCATCTGCGCGCCGAAGGGCATGCTTTTGATCACCATAGCGATCATCAAGATATAGATCGTGCCGTAGATCGGCAGAAATATCCTGGTCTGGAGAAAGGTCCAGAGCAGCGCGATGCCCAAAAGAATTCCCGGCACCGACCAGGGGAGCCAGGAGAGAAAATCGAGCAGGCCGCGGCCGGCGTGACGGGTTTTGACCACCACATAGGCGATCAGAGAATAGAAAAACACCCCGACCAACCCTGAACCGAAACCGATCGCCAAAGTATTCCACAGCGAGCGTGACAAGACCGGATCGCTCAGCGTGGCGCGCCAGTTGTCCAAGGTCCAGGGATCGGCGATGTTGAAGAAGCCGAACAACTTCATGAACGTACCCAAGAGCAACAATGTGGTTGGCACCAAGGTGATGAACACCGCGAACAGCAGCACCATGGCAAAGGCCGGCCAACGCCACTTGCCGAGGGGAGTGGGTCGGATGGTAAAGCCGCGCCCGGTAATCGTCTCATAACTGCGCTTGCCAATATACTTGCGTTGCAGCGCGACCATCAGCAACAGCGCGCCGAGGAACACCGTGCTGAGCGCCATCGCCGGCGCGAATTGCGGCGGCTCCCAGGTCACCAACTCGTGAATCTTCGTCGAGTAGACTTGCAGGCCGATCGGTGTGCCGAGCAGGAGTTCGATCTCGAAGGCTTCCAACGAGCGGATCAAACCCAAGATCGTCGTCACCAGGATCGCCGGCATCATCACCGGTATGACGATGCGAAAAAACGTCCGGACGCCGCTCGCGCCGGAAATCTTCGACGCCTCCTCGAGCACCGCATCGAGATTGCGAAACGCCGGCGCCAACAGCATCACCTTGACACTCACGGTGCCGCCCATATGCGCCCAGACGATGCCCCAAAAAGAATAGATGTTGAAAATAGGTTGGCTCAGAATGCCGAGGCTGATCAGTCCCTGATTCATCAACCCGTACTTCGGATCAAGCAGCAGTATCCAACCCATGGTTTCCGGCAAAGCCGGCAGAAAAAACGACAGCCAGAAAAAAAACTCCAACAGGCCTTTCATGGGAATGTCGGTGCGCGCGATCAGCCAAGCGAAGAACGCGCCGATCAGCAACGCAATCGATTGCCGGGTTAACGCCAAGGTGACCGTGTTGGTCATCGCCTTGACGATGCCGGGCGTGGTAAAAGCTTTAGTCCAGCCGTCGATACCCCAAATAATCGGCTGGCCGGGACGAGCGGTTTGAAAACTATTGAGGATCATCAGAAACAGCGGCGTCAAAACCAGAAAGCCGACAATCAAAATCAGCAAGATGATCATCAACGGCGGCATTTGAAACCTGCGTTTATAAGATGCCGGAGCCACGGCAAAAGCCATGGGCTGGTCGATAGATTGTGATTTTTCACTCATGGGAAAGCTTAAGCGTTTGCGCTGTTATACGGGGGCTGGCGAAAATCGTCAATCGTCATTGGCCGCCGCATCGTAATTCATATCCAGCGCGATGCCCCGCCGCGCCAACTCGGCTTCGTAGGTTTCCCGGATCGCCGGATCCTCGTCCTCATACTCGATCAGCGTGCCGCCCTGTTTGACCGAGGTGTAAACGCCGGCGCGTATCGCCGCGACCCGGATGCCCAGGGGAAACTTCTGGCTGCCGCAGCGTAGCGCCAGCTGCAACGCCCGCTCCGGCCCGGTATTAAAATGTTGATGGAACCAATTGGTCGGCGGGCAGAAAACGCTGCCCGGCACCCAGTCGACGCGCACGACTTGAGCGCCGAAACCGTTTTCATAGGGCTTGGTGCCCAAATGGTTGGGCCACATGAGCGAATAGCCTTGCGAGCGCAGGATCAGCAACACCGCGCCGCCGCCATGAAAATGCGCCTTGTGGTAGCGCCCCACCGGCCATTCGGCGAGATGGCCGATCAGGATATTGTTGGCAATCTCAAACTGGGTGATATTGACCCCGGCGCCCTTCTGTTCTTGAGCGTCGAGTTGGGCCAGCCGCGCATCGGGAATAAAGTTAGTCTCCCAAATCCACTGGCGATTGTTCGACGCGAGATAACGTTCGACACCGGGATCGAAGTAGCCGGCTTCGCCATCATAGCGATCGTTAAAAGCAAATTCGCTGTTAAATATAAAAGCTTCGTTGTGATAATGATCGAGCGCCATGGGCGCGGTGGTGACGGCGAGAAACAACGCCGGCTCCCTGCCCTGGTTCATCAGTCGATGCAGCGCATTCATCGGCGGTGAAAACAGGCTGCCGGCTCGCCATGAAATCGAATGCGGCACTCGGTCGCGCTGTTGGATCTCCGCCACCCCTTCGCCTTGCAGTATGTAGAGCACCTTCTCGTACAAATGGCGCTCGGGCGTGCTGGCGGCGCCCGGCGCGAGCTTGCCGACATAAACGCCGGTAATCCCTTCCAGGCCGCGCAGCTGCAAATACGCGCCGTCGCAGCCTAACCGTTTCCAAGCCTTGAGCGGGAGATTACCGACGTCGGTGACGCCAAACCCTTCGACCACCGGTACGCCCTCTTTTTCCATGAAGCGCTCGTAAAAAGTTCGCTGCCGCGCCCGCGCCGATTGAATGTTTCGAACGTTAGAATCCATATTCGCTCCATCTCCTTTTAATGGTGGCCGCCATCTCAGCGGAGATGGTCGTTCCTAGCGGCGGATAGCGATTGCCGCCATATTGTTCCTGCGGCTCCAACGCCCAATTGATCGTCGCGTCGATCAACACCCGGGTCCACAGGCCATGGCCGTATTTGACCGAATTGCGGTCGGCGAGGGGCACGCTGGGATCGAGCATCGAGCCTGAAGAACCGGCAAACGTCGTGATATCGCCCAGGCCGGCGTTGACCCGATAACAGAGCGCCCACTCCAGCGCCTCGCCATCGTGAATATCGATATCGTCGTCGACGACGATGAGATGCTTGCCGGCGTAGTTGCCGAGATGGCTGCCCCACAATGCGGCGGCCACCTGCTGGGCATGGCCGCGGTGAGTTTTGTGGATCTGGATGCGCAACAGCTCCGGCCATTTACCGCGCCAGACGCCGGTGATGTTCGGCACCCCCGCCTGTTCGAGAGTATGCCAGGCCATCGCCGAGAAGGTCGCCGGCGTCCAGGTGCTGCACTCGTTGGTGCGCCCAGGACTGGCGCCCGTCAAGCAGCCATGAAAGATCGGATCGTTGCGGTGGGTGATGCAGGTCACTTGGATCGTATGCTTGGGCGACTTGCTGCCGCCGTAGTAGCCGGGGTATTCGCTGAACGGACCTTCCAGTGTGAAAGTGCTGGGATCCGGCGAAATAAATCCTTCCAGGACGATCTCAGCCGAGGCCGGCACCAGCAAATCGTTGGTCTCGCATTTGACCAGTTCCACCGGCGCGCGCCGCAGCGAGCCGGCCATGTCATATTCGGGATGAATCACCGGCGTCGATGCCGCGATGAACAAGGACTGATCCCAACCCAACACCACCGCCACCGGCATGGGCTGATTGCGGCTGCGCTGTTTGGTAAAGTGCACGCCCCAGCCTTGAGTCGTCGCCAGCAGCACGCCGATGGTATTTTTCGTGCCGAGCATGCCACGGTAGGTGCCGACATTGAGCGTGCCGTTGTCGGGGTCACGGGTGACGACGCTGCCGGACGTCATGATGTAACGGCCGCCGTCAAGGGGATTCCACTTGGGCACCGGCAGTTGATAGAGATCGACATCATCGCCTTTGACGATGTTTTCTTTTACCGGCCCGCTGCTCACCTTCACCGGCGCCACCGGCTTGCCGAACCGTTCTTTGAATACGCGGACGATTTCGCCATCCGGCGTGGTATCCGGCACGCCGAGGATCCAGCACATGCGCTTTTTGCTGCCGGTGCCGTTGGTAAACAGCCGGCGACAGAGCGTGTTTTTATGGCCGGCGATGTTCTCGAACAGCAGCGCCGGGCCATATTGGCTCGACACCTCGCGGGTGATCGCGCCCAACTCCTCGTTCCAGTCCACTTCGGCTTTGATTCTCTGGAGCTCGTTGCGTTCTTCCAGATCGTCGATGAAATCGCGTAAATCTCGTCCGGCCATTGAAACGACTCCCATCGGCAATTCTGCCTACGTACCGAGCAGCTTGCGCGCGAACGCTGCGGCGGGCTCGCGCACCTTGTTGATCTTTTCTTCGGATTGATTTTCGTACTTGTAAAACTGGTCCGGCGTCAGAAAATCTTTGGCCGCAATGACGCCATAGTCTTTGAGCCACTTGGTATCGACCTCCAGCCGGCGGCTGCCCACGCCCATGCCACGGCCAAACACTTCTTGGCCGTCGCGGCTGAGCAGCCAGTTGACGAAAACTTTGGTGGCATTGGGATGAGGGTTGTTTTTCAACACGGTCAGATGACCGTAGCCGCCGCTGACGTAGACCCCTTCTTTCGGCACAGGCAACGGCGTCACCGGCAAATCGGCTTTGATAAACGGTTGGAACTCCGAGTAACCGATCCCCGACGTGACGGCGATCTTGCCACGCGCGAGATTCTCCGCCAAAAGGCGCAGGTCGCGGGTGATAAACAGTTTTTGGCCGACGAGTTTTCGCAGATACTCCTCACCCTTGATGTAATGCATATAAGACCACATCGACGAACCGGAACCCGGCGTACGCGGATCGCTGATACCGATCTTGCTTTGCAATTTCGGGCTCAAGAGATCGTCGAAGGATTTGAATTCACTGGGTTTGTACTGATTTGGATCACTCCACAGACTGACCGTTTGATAGGCGACGAAATTGTAGATGTAACGCTTGGCGTTGTCGATATAGATATGCCCGCCCCACCAATGCTTGGGCTCGCGCACTTCCGGCAAAATCAGATAGGGATCGATGGCGTCGAGAATATTCTCCGGCAACATGGCGGTGATCACCGACTCCGTGCCGCCAATATGCAGATCGAAATATTGCACGCCGGCTTTGGCTTCGCTGACCAACCGTTGCACCACCGCGCCGCCGCGTGCCGGTACAAACTCTGTGGCGATGCCGTAACGCCGAGTAAACGCGATCTCCATGAGCTTGCGTAACTCCGGCGTCGGCGGAATTGACGCGACGACCTTGCCTTCCTTCTTGGCCGCTTCAAGAATCTTATCCCACTCGGCCTGGCGAAACGGACTCGTCTGGGCCAAGAGCGTCGTGGCAGTCCATAGTGCGACCATTAAACTTGCCAATGAAAAGAGCTTCTTCATAAGTACCTCGCCAATCCTCCCCGGTCTTTCTAGACGCCCCGGAACAACCGCTCGGCTGACTGCATTGCCGGTTTGCGATATTTGATGACCACCTCTTCGGAGCCGTTCTCCAGCTCATCGTATTTTTCCGGCGTCAAAACTTCCTTGGCGGCGGTGTGGCCGAACTCTCGGGTCCATTTGGTGTCGACATCGAAACGTCGCGTCGGCTGGCCCAGCGCCTTGGTCAGAGCGGTCTGTCCTTCCTTGGACAACAGCCAATTCAAAAATACTTTCGTGGCATTGGGATGGGGCGCGTTCTTGAGCAAGACGACGTTGCCACTACCCGATGCGGCGTAGTAACCCTCTTTGATCGTCGAGATCGGTTTGACCGGCAAGCCCGCCTTGATGAACGGTACGTAGGTATAATACGACAGGCCGAGAGAGATCGCCGACTTGCCGCGAGCAACATTCTCGCCTAATTGGCGTAGATTGCGCCCGACCAACATCTCTTGAGCCGCGAGCTTGGCTAGAAAAGCCTCGCCTTTGATGCGCCACAAAAACGCCCAAGTGG
>CAVXEP010000030.1:207500-242818 GCA_963760795.1 uncultured delta proteobacterium | reverse complement strand
CCGGATGATCCCTGAGAAACTGCTTGGCCTGTTCCCGGCCTTGGCCGATGCGCTCGCCGCCATGAGAGTACCAGGCGCCGCTTTTCTCGATGACCCCCATCTCGCTGCCGATATCGACGATCTCGCCATCGCGGGAAATCCCCGTGCCGTAGAGAATATCGAACTCGGCCTCCTTAAACGGCGGCGCCATTTTGTTTTTGACGACCTTTACCCGGGTGCGCCCGCCGACAATATTATCGCCGTCTTTGAGCGCGCCGATGCGCCGGATATCCATGCGCACCGAGGCGTAGAACTTGAGGGCGTTGCCGCCGGTGGTGGTTTCGGGGTTGCCGAACATGACGCCGATCTTCATGCGGATCTGGTTGATGAAGATGACCACCGTGTGCGAACGAGCGATGGTGGCGGTGAGCTTTCTCAACGCCTGCGACATGAGGCGGGCTTGCAAGCCCATATGCGAGTCGCCCATCTCGCCCTCGATTTCGGCTTTGGGCACCAAAGCGGCCACCGAGTCGACGACTAAAACATCGATGGCGCCGCTGCGCACCAAGGTCTCGGCGATTTCCAAAGCCTGCTCGCCATGATCCGGTTGTGAAACGAGTAAATCATCGGTCTGCACGCCGAGTTTCTGGGCATAGCCGAGATCCAGGGCATGCTCGGCGTCGATGAAAGCGCCCATGCCGCCGCTCTTCTGGGCTTCGGCGACGATCTGCAGCGCCAGGGTGGTTTTGCCGGAGGATTCTGGGCCGTAGATCTCGACCACGCGGCCGCAGGGTACGCCGCCGATACCGAGCGCGATGTCGAGTCCTAGGGAGCCGGTGGAAATGGTCTGCACGTCTTTGACGATGCCGCCCTCGCCGAGCTTCATGATCGCGCCCTTACCGAACTGTTTTTCGATCTGACTTATTGCGAGGTCGATCGCCTTCTCCCGATTTGCATCCATTTCCTGCCTCCTAGTCGATTGCCTGGTCGTTAAGCTTAATTACTTTCAGTGGCGAATATACCGCCCCCGTGGGCTCGAGCACGCTTTGGTATAAGCTCACCCGGTCGACGATCGTCGCGCCAAAGTCCCGGTCGCGCCAGCGATGCAATTCCTGCTTGAGATTAACCTCCGGCCGGTCGACGTGGCGCCAGCGGCCGATGGTTAGATGCGGTGTGAATTCTCTTGGTTCAGCGGAAAATTCCAGCGCCAACAACGCTCGATCTATGTTTGCCGCCAACCGCGCTATCTCGTCTCCGAAAAATCCCACCCACAAAATTTTTGCTCGTCTCACCCCAGGGAATACCCCTAGACCTTTAGCATTTATGGTGCAGCGCGGAAAGGGGGCGAGCGCCAGTTGCAGCGCTGAACCGATGGCATTTACCTGGCTCGCGTCAATATCGCCCAGGAACTTGAGGGTCAAGTGAAAGTTCGCCGGCGCGACCCAACGGATGGCTGGCAGTTTGGGTTTCAACTGGGCAATTGCCGACGTGATGCCAGCGATTGTCGTCGGCGCGATTTCCACGGCGACAAATGCGCGGATCATGACCTGCTACTCACGCGAAAGCAGTTGGCGCAGCCAGTTCAACGCCGCTTGGGCGGTGCCTTGCACGATCCGTTCGCGATCGGTCAGGACCATGAGATTGAGGAGTCTGGCTTGGTGAAAGTTGTCCCGGCAGATGCTCACCCAGACCGTACCGACTGGCTTGTCGGAGCTACCGCCCGATGGGCCGGCCACCCCGGTGACGCTGAGTCCGATGGTGGCGCCGGTGCGCTGCCGGATACCCTGCGACATTTCCAACGCGGTGTCTCGGCTAACCGCGCCGACACGATTCAATGTCGCCGGATTGACGCCCAGCGCGCGAATCTTCTCGGCATTCGAATAGGTTATTGCAGCGCCGAGAAAGTAGACTCGAGCTGCCGGCTATTCGGGTGATGCGGTGGCTGATCAATCCGCCGGTGCAAGACTCGGCGAGGGCCAGAGTATGTTGCTTGCGCAGCAGCAGCTGGCCGACCACTTCTTCCATGGTCAAGTCGCCATCGGTATAAATGTAGTCGTCGAGGATGGTTTTGATCTGCCCGCGCAAGTTTAAAAAATGTTCAGTCTCCGCCGCGCCGCCATTTACCGTTAGCCGCAGGGTCAAATCGGGGAAATGGGCGCGAAAGGACAGCTTGGCGAAGTTATCCAAATCCACCGGCTTAACCAGATCGTCCAATTTAGATTCGCTAATGCCATGAATTTTGAAGGTAGCCTCGTGAATCATCGATTGACTGCCGTTCTGTTCGATGATCCATGGTAGCACCGACTCGCGCAGCATGGCACTCATCTCGTGGGGCACGCCGGAAAGCCACAGGAGTGTTTTGCCTTGACCGAGCTCGACGCGAAAACCGGGCGCGGTGCCGTTCGGATTGGCAATGATGACCGCACCCTCGGGGAAGACCGCCTGTTTGAGATTATTCGCCGTAAATGCCACACGGCGCTTCGCGAAGCGCGCTTTAAGCGCCGCCGCCACGCCGTCATCTTGTTTAGTCTTGACGCCGAGGAACTCAGCGACCAATTCTGTTGTCAAATCATCTGCAGTCGGCCCCAAGCCGCCGGTGCCGATGACGATATCGCCGAACTCCTGCGCTTGGCGCAGGGCCCAGAGCATCTGGTCGCGGTCGTCGCCGACTTTCACCACCGCGGCCACGCGGATGCCCAATGCGAACAAGCGATCGGCGATGAAGGCCGAGTTGGTGTCGACCACTTTACCGGTGGTCAGTTCATCGCCGGTACTCAAGATAACTGCTTTTTCGATCATAACCACCGCCAATAAAGTAGGGTTAGGACGATGACAAATGCACAAATTCCCGCCAGCACGTCGTCGAGGACGATGCCATCCCCGCCGGGGAGGTTTTCCAGCTGCGCCGCTGGGTAAACCTTGGCGATATCGAAAATGCGAAACAGCAGGAAACCCAGCAGCAACGGCGCCCAGCACAGGGGCGCGAGAAAGTTGGCGAACATGAAGCCGACGACCTCGTCGGCGACGATAATTTGCAAATCTTTCAGGTGCATAATCTCAGCCGCAGCGGTCAAATTTTTATTGCCCCGAAGGTCAATCCAACCAACAGAATCAGCGCGAACATGGGAGCGGTCTCGGCCAGGCGATTGCGAGCAAGCGAGATTGGCATGGCGAATAAAGTTCCCCTCGTTCCGGGAAAAAACGGAGAGTATCCGACGCCGGCTCCGGTGGCTAGAGCGAGGGTCAATTTGCACCGCAAGCTGCTCACTGTGAGCGCGATAATATTGAGAAAACTAAGAAAACGCTAGGCTCAGAGAGAGCTAATAGCACGGCTAAGGTTAGTCAGGATGGGTTTGGGGCTAGGACTGCGGCGAGGACTTGAGCTCGTCCATGTAGGTCCGCATTTGGTTTTCGAAGAGTCTCTGCAGTGTCGGATCAAGGTGATCTTCCGCGGGAAAGTCGATGCTTAAAGGATTGATATATTTTTCATCTTTATAAAGCTCGAAATGGAGGTGCGGCCCGGTGGATCTTCCAGTGGAGCCGACATAGCCGATTAGCTGACCCTTGGTCACCGCTACGCCGGGTTGAATACCTTCGGCAAATCCATCCAGATGAGCGTAACGGCTGGAGTAAGTTGAGTCATGCTTGATGTCGACAGCCTTACCGTAGCTGCCGTTCCAACCCGCCTCGGCGATAATGCCGTCACCCACAGCCCGAACCGGGGTGCCGCGCTGGGCGGCAAAGTCGACTCCGGTATGGGGCAGGTTGGTGCGTAAGAGTGGATGAAATCTCGATTCGGAGAAGGGCGACGTGATCGCGCTGAATTCCACGGGGAAGCGTAAGAAGGCGCGCGCCAGACTGCGTCCCTCTTGATTGTAATAGTTGCCAACGCCTTTTTGCCGCTCAAAATACACCGCCGTGTGCTTTTGGCCGGCGCTATGGAGTTCAGCCGCTAAGATACGTACCCCGGTTTTGGTTTCCTGGCCCTTGCGGCTGCGCTGCTCGTAGAGAATCTTGAAGTGATCGCCTTTGCGAATATCTTTTTCCAGGTCGATATCCCAGGTGAACAGGTCGGCAAGCTGGGAAAGCAGCGCCGGGTGGACACCGGCCTTGCGACCATCGTCGAAGAGTGAGTTTTCAATCGATGCGCTGATCGCTTTGACTTCGACGTCGTAGGGCTTTTCACGGCTCTGGACGAAGATGCCGCGGATGCCTTTTTCCAGGATTAAGGTGAAGGAGTCGTTTTGATCGATCTCCACGGCTTTGAGCGGGCCGCGGTTTAGCGGGCCGCGACCGCGGATCAGTGACTTGCCAAAGAAAAGATGTGTCTCTTTTCCCGACGGTAATGCTTCACTGCCGACAGTTCTGGTCATGGTGCGTGCCCATAAGAGGCTTTCAGCTTTGGACACTTTGTGACGGGTCAGTACGTCCGAAAGGGTCTGCCCGGGGTGCACCCGGTAGTTAACGAGTTCATATCTATCCGAAAAATCTATGGGTGACGAGCTTGGCTGGAGTAGGAGAACGCGGTGAGCTTGGTCCGTAGTGAGCCGCCTTGCCGGGACGCTGGACGCTGGTTTCGGAGCTTGTTTACCGCGCACGGCTTGCTTCTGAGCTGGGAGTTGCTTGGCCGCTTCACTATTGAGCGGTGCAACCGCGAGTGAGCCAATGACCGCAGCCATGGCCAAAATTCTCGGAAAAATCGACATCCCTGGTTCTCCGGGGCGGCGATCATGGAGCTGACCGGATGGTGTAGTATGGCAAGCCATAGTAAACAAAGATTACAACTTATAGTCTGTTAGGGCCGGCCTGTCAACCCAAAATTGTCGTTAATAAAAGTCCAATTACCCGGACAATTCGCGGTGTTAGGAGCGAATCTGGGCTTACTCGGATTCCCTAAAAACGATGCGCCGTAGGGCGATCTCGACGAGCAAAAGGACGAAAGCCAGGATCAGCAGCGGCTGGCGTACCGGCTGGAAGTTCTTGGTCAGACTTTCACGCGGCAGCCTGTCAGGTGAGCGTGGATTGATTTCGCCGCCGCTGCCTTCCGCCAATCTTGCGAGTAGTCGGTAGTTGAATTCCGGGCGTGGCACTTCGGCGCTGCGGTCGTAAGCTAACGTGTAGGCGACTGGCGGGTAGGCGATGCGCTGGCCGGCTCGCTCCTCGCTCAAGTCGATGCGGTAATCGCCGCTGGCGCTGGCCGGCAGGACCACTTGGAAATGACCGGGCGCAAGTTTGGTTAGCGCGCCATCGGTTTTGCCACTCTTGCCGGCTAGTGAAAAGCGGAACTGGCTGTTGGCGCTGCTCTCTTCATAGACCGTCAGATCGAGGATCGATTGCCCGCCGGTGAAGCTGACCCGGGCTTCGTGCAACGGGATCAAGTTTTGTTCGCTGGGGCTGAGCCATTCTAAGATCCGGCCCCAAAAACCCTGTAGTCCATCCCAGGGAACCCAATTGCGCGTCCAGCGTCCCTCCAGATCGCTGGTGAAGGCAACCGATTTGCCTTTGCCGTAGCGCCAAGAAGCGAGCAGCGGTGCACGGCGATCATCGCGCGGGATGATTAGATCAGCCTGGGCGCCCTTTTTAACTTCGGTGTCCATATAGCCCAGCACCGCCGGATAATTTCTCACGCCGAACCCGGCCAACAGTTCAGAGCCGCCGGACTGTACTGGAATCAGCGGGCGATTGTCCTTGGGGTCGTCGCGGGGTTTGTCCTGGAGCTGTTCAAGAACGATCTGCGGCAGACTCGACGGATCGACGGTGTGGTGGAACAGGCCGCCGCCGTATTGTGCCACCCGCTTCATGATTCTGACATCCGCGTCATTGCTAACCGCCACGGCGGAGACGGTGATTTTGCTGTCGTTCTTCATCGACGCCAACCAGATCCACTAGCTCGCCTTGACTGCCGCGGGTCACGCCATCGCTGATTAGGATGACATGTTTGCGCGAGGCATTGGACCGTTCGAGCTGGCGCCGGGCTTCCAGCAATGCCGGTAGAAAATAAGTCTGTCCGCCCGGCTTGAGCCGGTCGATTTGGTTGTCGATAACCCCGCGTAATCGAGCCATGGATTCCAAGTAGACGACGACAAACGGACTGTCGTCGAAACCGACGACACCTAGTAGATCGATGTCTTTAAGCTGGCGCGCCACTGCTTTGGCCGCTTCCTTGGCGAACAGAATCCGATTGTCGTCGCGCATGCTGCCCGACTTGTCTATGACCAACACGACGGCGCGATTTTTTTCCGGCTGTTTCGGCGGTTCCTTGGGTTCCACCGGTAGGATTCTTTCAATCGGGGTTTGCCGATAGCTGTTCTGGGCGAAACTGGCGTCGGCGCCGAGCATGATGAAAGAGCCGCCGTCGGCGACATGACGCTCGACGCTGGCGAGGTAAGCCGCGGAAAAGCGCTCCCGCGGCACGTTATTAAATATCACGACTTTGTGTCCTGCCGGCGGCGGCGCACCCTCGGCACCACTAGAAACTACGTCAAAGCCCTGACGGCGGGCGATCTCGTCCAAGTAGCGGCCCGAGCCGCCGGCACCGTTAACGATCAGGACTTTCGCTTTGGTCCGCACGTTGACCCAGGCCAACGCGTGATTGTCCGGCGTGAAAACATCGGCAGCCGCGTCGACAGCGGCGAAGCTCGCTCGATAGGCGGTGAGCGCCTCGCCGGTGAGATTGGCTTGGTAGCTCAGACTCTGGCTTCCCGGCCGTAGCTTGATCCGGTCGGTTTTGAACGGTTGGCCGTTTCTGGTGAGCGTCAACACGCCGTCGACTGGGCGGTCGTTCTGGTTGTCCAAGCTGACTCTTAAATTGAGCAATTCGCCGCGCATGCCCTGGCTGGGCGCGATCACTTTGGTGACGGCGACATTGGCGATGGCCGGCCGTTCTGCCGGCAGCATGGGATAGATTCTAATCCCCGCGGCGGCGGCGGCGGGTAGCAGCCGTTCGACGTTACCATCGGTTTCCCAACCATCTGTGAATAAGAAAACTGAGCGCGGCGCGACTGGAAGGGTGAGGAGCGAAGTTAAAAGATTTTCCAAATTGGTCTTGTCCGGCTGGCTGGCGCTGGCATCGCCGCCGAGAGCCTGTTCAAGACTGGCGCTTTGCTTGGCTGCGGCGGCGAAAGTATAGATGCGGTCGCTCTTCCCAGGCGCCAGTTGCTTGGTCATGCTTGCCATCCACGGGCGCATGCTTGGCGGCACGCTGCGCGAGACATCGTAGGCGAAGATCCGTTCTTCCTGGCGCGATTGCTGGCTGGTGGTCTGCGGATCGGCAAGCGTGAGAATCACCAGTCCCAGAATCACTGAGCGTGCCAGCAATACCCATAAACGCCGGTCGCCCAAGCGCAGCCAGAGCAGCGGCAGCAAAAGTACGAGCCAGAGAAAATAGGGCCGGGCGAACTCGATATTGGCGAGGAGATTTTTCATGACCGTTGTGCCAGCCGCGGCGGGGCGCGCAACGGTTTGACGAAAGCCATGCGCGGGCTTACGAACCATTCAAGTAACAGCAGCGCTAGCGACGCGATCAATAGATAGGGCCAAAAGGAAAACAGCACCGATGCGCTGGCGCCGATCGGGCTGCCGCCGCCGATGGCGACGGGCGCCGGAGTACGCAGGTCGGACTCGCCGCGATCGAGCAAATTACGCGCGAATAGCTGACGCTCGCTGCCGCGGTGCAATTGATAGAGGCCCTGGTAAAATGCTCCGCCAAAAAATCTCGCTCCTGGGGTTATTGCCAGGCTTTTGCCGCCCGGCAGGAGGATCTGATCGCCGTCTTGAACTTTGCCGAGAAAGATTGCCTCGCCGGTGGCTTGGTTTTTGCCGCTGCGGCTGTCGAAAAACCAGTCGAGCAGATTCAAGGTAAACACCGACATCGGCAAGTTGTCGCGCCCCAAGTAGGGAAACGGGTCGAAACCGACGGTGAGGTAACGCACCCCTTGCCGTTCGCTGGCGAATGCCAGTGGGCCGGCGGCGCTGTCAATAACAATATCACCGGCGGTTTGCGGCTTGAGTGGACGGGCGTAGGCCGGCCGCAATAAGTTGAAGTTTACGTAGCGCGTCAGCATGTGCGGGTCACGCCAGTTGGACACGGTCACGTTGGTCACAGGCGCGCCAAGATCGACCAAGGAGCTACTCTCCGGCGGCAGAACGAACAGCGCCGCGGTGGGTGGCAGTGCCGCCGGCGTGGCGAAATGATAAATCTCCAAGCCGTAGCCGGCGCGCTCGGCTTTGTCATAGTCGGCGGGCGCGATGATATCGATCTGCACGCCGGGGATGGCTCTTAAACTTTCCAGTTCGCGCGGCCGCGGCGTAATTCCCAGTATCCGCAGGTTGCGCGAGGTCGGCGCCACGGCGAAGCGCCGGTTATCGACCGGCAAAGCATCGCGGTTGGCGATCTCGGCTTCGTAGCTGGGATGGTCGGCAATACCCTCGAAGGAAACTGCCGCGGTCTTGCCGGTGCCGACGACGATCTCACGGTGCGCCAATTCGGCGCCGTTGCCTTTTAGAAGTATTTTGATTTTCTCATCGCGCTCGGAGTAGTTGGCGACTTCGACCGACGCTTCCAAGCGGGGGTTGACCAGCGACGAGCGCTGCACGTCGAAAGCCGTCAGCGCGAAGTTGGCGCGCGGTTGGCCGACGGTGATCACTCGCACGGCGGCGCTTTGGCCGCGCTCCGGGCGATCGGTCAGCAGATAAACCCGCTGGTATTTGTGCTGGCTCGCCAGTTGCGACAGCACATTGTCGTAATCGATTGGCGCTTCGCCCAAGTCGTAGGGCGATAGCTTGCCGACGATCGCTGTGGCTTCGCTGGGGGAGAGCGGCACCGCGTGAACTTTCTCCAGTGTCGGTGTGGTCAGATAGAGATCGACTTTACCGCCGGCACCGAGCTCGCCGGCCAGCGCGTTGGCCCGTTCTTGCGCCAGCGAAAAGCGCGTCTTGGCGTCTTCCAGCGCCTGCATACTTGCGGAATTGTCCAAAACAATGGCGATGTTGGTGGGCCGGATCGACAACACCGGTTCGCTCAAGGCGAAAATTAACAGCGCCAGCAGCAACAGTTGGAGGAAAAATAGCGGCGGCAATTGGATTCGCCCCCAAGGTTTGGGGCTGGCCGATTCGCCGGCTTCGATAAATAGCAGCAAGCTGGAAAACGGCAGCCGCTGAGGCTTCCGCCGGATCAGATAGGGAATTAGCAACAGCGGTAGCGCCAAGAGGCCGAACAGGGCGGTGGGTTGTAAGAATTCCATGGGCTCATTTAAACAGGCCGACGGCCGGCAATGTGGCGAAGACGAAGTCGCTGAGATCGCGATCGGTGACATAGAGCGAATAATGGATGCCGCTTTGATGGCAAAAGCTGCGCAGCTCGGCGTTGTGACGGGCCAGCCTAGCCTGATAATCCTGGCGCGCCTCGGCGTTCCACTGATACTTGATTTCCGTCTCAGTCTCGCTGTCGACCAAGGCCAAGCTGCCATTGGGAAAGCGCGGATCAACCTCGTGGCGCGACAGGATTTGGATGACGGCGATGTCGAGATTGAAGGTGCGCAGTAAATTCAAACCGGACTGGTAGGACGCCGCCGGCATCATGAAGTCGGAAATCAAAATCGCTTTGCCCGGCCGGCGCATTCTCTTCAAATGGTCGGCCAACGCGGGTGCCAGTTGCAGGGCGCCGCCTGGGGTTGCCGAGGTGGCGAAGTTGACGCAGTCGGTCATGCGCCGGCGGCCGCGATAAAACTGCGTCGCGTTTGTGCCGCCGCGATCTTTCAGCAAGTGGAGCTTCACATGGTCGTGATTGGCGAGAACTACATAGCTCAGCGCCAGTGCGACATGAGTCGCCGGCAGAAACTTCAGCTCCCGCGACGGGTAACCCATGGACGCACTGGCGTCGATGAAGACATAGGCGAACAGGTCGACTTCTTCGCGAAAAAGTTTCACGTAGAGCCGGTCGGTGCGCGCGTAGATGCCCCAATCGAGATAACGCAAGTCATCCCCGGGTGTGTAACGGCGGTAGTCGGCAAACTCCAGACTGGTGCCGCGCCGCGGCGACGAGTAACTACCGGTATGGCTGCCGAGGAACTCTTTGTGTGTGCGCAGGCGGAGAAATTCCAGCTGGGTCAAGAAGTGCGGTGTGAAGGGGCTTGGCAGCATGTTCAACAAATAGTTTACTCGACGTAGGCGATCGGGTCGACCGCGCCGGCTTGGTTAAATCCTTTGACGCGCAGCTGGCAGCTATCGCATTGGCCGCAAGCGCGGCCATCTTGGCTGGGGTCGTAGCAACTCCAGGTCAGACCATAGTCGACGCCGAGCTCGATGCCTTTGGTGATGATGGCGGCTTTTGTCATGTGCAAAAGCGGCGCGTGGATTCTCAACCGGCTTTCTCCCTCGACGCCCGCCTTGGTGGCGAGATTGGCCATGGCTTCAAAGGCGCGGATATATTCTTCACGGCAGTCGGGGTAGCCGCTGTAGTCGAGCTGATTGGCGCCAAAGAAAATGTCGTTGGCGCCGATACGTTCCGCCAAGGCGAGACCAAAGGACAGAAAGATCGTGTTACGCGCCGGCACGTAGGTCACCGGGATGCCCTGGGAGATTGCCGCTACGCTGCGGCTTTTGGGCACTTCGATTTGATCGGTGAGCGCCGAGCCGCCGATGACCCGCAGGTCGAAATCGATGACCAAGTGGCTACTCGCATTCAAAAAATCCGCCACGCGCCGCGCCGCGTCGATCTCGCAAGTGTGACGCTGGCCGTAGCGGAAACTGAGCGCATGAATCGCAAAGCCGGCTTGTTGGGCGAGCGCCGCGGCGGTCGCCGAATCGACGCCGCCGCTCAGCAAGACGACGGCAGGTGTGCCAGACATAGATTAAGAGCGCGGAACCTTGCTTCCTTCCATGGGATAGCGTTTTTGATACCAGCCGACGATGCCTTCATCGAGCACTTTCATGTTGCGATAGCCGTTTTCGTGGAGCATGCCATAGGCCAAACTGGCCAGGTGATGGGGGCAAGCTCAATAGAGTACCACCGGCCGGTCGCGCGGAATGCTTTTTAAGAATTCTTTAAATTCTCCCAAAGGGACCGATTGGGCGCCTATGATATGTACCTCGTCGAACTCCTCTTTGGTGCGGACGTCTAGAAGAACCGGTTTAGCGCCCGCTTTGATGTCGGCAACCAGTTGATCGATGCCGACAAACTCCGGCGTGACATCGGCCGGCAGAGTCTGTTGGGCATACTCGGGATACTTCGACGGATCGGCATTGGCCGCTGGGGCAACCAGGAGTATCAAAGCCAGCGCGACCGGGGCGCACCAACCATACAATAATATTACCGATGCGGTTGGTTTCATGGTTTTCCTCCCTGGGCGACATATTTGCTCATTTGCGCTAACGTATCCAAGGATTGGACGCCGGTGGTACGCTGTCCGTTAATGATCCAGGTCGGATAATTTTTGATATCCTTCTCTTTGCAAATTGCCGCAAGCGGTCCCTGTGAGCCGCCTGGACTGCACTCGACGTAGGGAATGCGATTGATCGAGCTGCCGAATAGTTTTTTCTGTTCTTGGCAGTGCGGACACCAGGAAGCGCCATAAAACTTGGCCTCGGTTTTCGTCAAGTGCTCTGCCAGACCTTTGACCCAGGGATCTTCGGGGCCGGGAGCGCTGCCCCAGTAGCCGGCGAAATAGAGATGCAGCGCGACGATCACCGCGGCGCCAACGCCGACAGTCTTGCCCAACCACGGACCCCAGGCAAAATTCGGTAGATTTTTGGGCTTTTGCAAGGTGGTCATTACAAAGATGACCGCCATAAGCCCGAGGGACGTGAGGCAATAGGGGCAGGCCGCCTTGAGTTCAAAGAATGCGATAGCCGTCAGGTAGAGACTAAAAAGCAGTCCGAAGAGCGAAATCACCCATGCCCAGCGCCATTGGTTATCCGCGTAGCGGTTCCAGGCCACCGCGGCGAGCAGGCCGTAGGTTAAAAATCCCCAGAAAGAAACCGGCATGCCGAACAGCGTCGACCAGCGGCTGTTCAATACGACATCGCAGCCGCTGCCTTGGACGCAAAATGCGACGAGCTTCTCGGCCCACGCGGTGTAGGTGAGATAAGCGGATAAGATCATGCCCAACGCCGCCAGGGTAAAGAGCGGCCAGTTGGGGCCATCGCGCAGGAGCGCTTTCGCCGGTTGTTTAGCTTTGGGTTTTTTCTTTTCGCTAGCCATCGATCATCCTTTTAATAAAGTTTTAATGTCGTTTCTAAGCCGCGCGAGCCCATCGATTGCGCGACTGTCGTAGTAGCCGCGGATCTGCGCTTGTTGGTCAATTAACACAAAGCGCGGGCTATGCGGAATCATGTCGCTTTGCTCGGCGCTATCGGGAAACGCCGCGACGCTCAGATGAAAGCCGTCGCGGACGAGCTTAATAACCTGATCCCGCTGGCCGGTGAGAAAATACCAGCGGCGCCGATCGGCTGCATGTTTGTCGGCGTAGGCGCTCAGCACTTGCGGCGTGTCCCGATCCGGGTCGACACTGACCGAAACTAATTGGACTTCCGTGTTCGCCGCGAACTCTTTCTGCAGCTCAGCCATCGCCGCCGTCTGCAAAGGACAGGTATCGGTGCAGGTCGTGTAAATAAAATCGGCAATCCAAATTTTGCCGCGCAGCTGAGCCAGATCCATATCGGTGCCATCGCGCTCGGTCAATTTGAAATCCGGAACCGGCCCGTAGTCCTTCAAACCGTCATCGCCAGTGCCATCCGCAAGCAACAGCCGGGTTGGCGGTCCGAGTTTCAGCCACAGCATCGTGCCGAGAATCACACCCATGACGATGACGGCGGCGCCGAGCAGGAAGAAACGGGTTTTCGGATCGTTCATAGGGAGTGGCAATGACCGACAATGAATTTTATCGGTTAATTCGGCATTTGTGTAGAGCACCGAGCGGAAATCGCGATGATCTTACAATCCGGGCGATGAATTATTTTCACTGTTAGAGTTGGCTAGCTAGAACGCATCCGCACGAGAGATAATACCGCGCTTACCCCGGTGGAATCCTCTCGATCAGCTTCCCATTCATGAAAAGTTCGTAGCCTTTCAAACTCAATTCATAACCGCGCGGGGGGTGGTCGGACATGTCGGAGACGACTAGGTCTAGGATTAGGAGAGTCTCGGTGTTAGGACGGACTTCGTAGTCTAGTTTGAACCGACCGATGGTGTTTTTGACGGGCGCTTTGCGTTGGGTTTTCTTTAGCTCACCGGCGGTATTCTTTATTTTCAAATGAAAGGCGTCGAAGGCGCCGGCTTCAATGGGCGCACGGAAGACTTGGGCGGTTTTTTTGCCGACGTACTTGGTTAGATCGACTGGTTCTGAAGTGACGGCGAGGTCTTTCCAGCCGGTTTGCCAGAATTTCATGCCTGGTTTTGGACTGACGGAGATTTTGTCGATGGTGATAATGAGCTTGTCGAAATCACCGATGGCGTCGCGGTGGTCTTTGATCCGGACTTCCAGGATGCTTTGCTCACGTTCGGCAGCTTGTGCCTGATTCGATAAGCCAGCCAACAGCAGCAATGCGCTTAGGATTTTTCCGATTCGAGCCATTTGATATCTTTCAGGACTTCTTTGACGAGCCACTTGTCGCCGTAATAGTCGACGCGCCGAACGCCCTTGGCGTCGATCAGCGTCGTTAGATTGGTGTGCTGAATTTGTCCATTGCCGTGGTCTTTGACGTTGACGCCAAATGCTTTCCAGACTTCCGCCAGAGCGTTTGGCGAACCGGTGAGAAACTGCCAATGCTTGAAATCAGCCTTGAACGCTTCGGCGTAGGCTTTCAGCTTGGCCGGCGTGTCGCGTTTGGGGTCGGTGCTGATGCTCAGTAGTAAGTAGCTCTCGCGTTTCTCTTCTGCGAGGGCGCGCTGGATGGCGGCAAAGTGGGCGCTGAACAGCGGGCAGACATCCGGGCAGGTGGTGTAGACGAAGGTGACTAGGACGACTTTCCCGCTAGTCGCATTGAATCTAGACTTTTTACCAGATTGATTCGTCAGGGTGAAGCTCGGCGCGGCGACGTTGGTTTCGCGCCGGCCGATCTCGCCTTTCTTCGGCGGGATTGGGATATGCGCGCTAACCTCGGTCGTCAAAAAGCCCAGCGCAAGCAGTATTGGGCCCAAGCCGAGCTTACTTTTCGATTTTAAAGTCATAGGTGACTTTGAGCTGTTTGGACCCGTCGGGCAGATCGCCGCGGACCATGTAGGTCGACGAGAACTCCCGGTCTTCGCCAGGCTTCAGTTTGACCGGCAAGAGCAACGCGCACTCGACCAGATCGAGATGCTGGCGCAGCTCTTGGGGCTCGACGCGGTGGACGATGCGGGTGGCGACGGTCTCTTGAGAAGTGTTGCGCACGCGGTAGGCGATGGTGAAGAGCTCGTTGGCGCGCACGCTGGTCTCGTGGTTGAGCGGCGTGGCCTCGATGGCTTCACTCTCGGGCACGGTGGCGTCATATTGCACGCGCAGACCGGCGGCCCAGTCGAACAGGACGCGCCACAAGCCGTTTTCCTTGACCAGCGTCAGTTCTTCCTCACCTTCGATGAATTTCAGTTTGCCGGCGCGGCGCAGATTGTCGATGGCGGCGAGAATCTCTTTTTGTTTCGGTTCCGGCAGGGCGTTGAGTTTGTCTTGGTCCCAATCGAGTAACAGTGCCGACAGACTGCTAGCGTCGGGCAGTTTGATGTCGAATTTGACTTTGGTTATCGCGCCGCTTTCCGTTGCGCCAGTCGGACGCACTTCGATCATCTCGGCGAGCTTTCCAGCCACCGTCAAGGTGAAACCGCTGAACGGTCCCTTCTCCTTGATATAGAGATCCTCGGACTTGATCTGCCGGTCGCGATTGGAGATCAGCCGATAGGCTTTTTTGTGATCGTGGGCGTAAGCGCTCTTGAGATAGTTTTTGATGGTGCGTACCGTGCCGGACTGACCGCCGTTGTTAGGCGCCGAGAGTAAATAGTACGGCGGTAGCACCAGCAGTACCGCGGCGGCCGCGGACCAAAGTAGACTGGCAATTTTCATGGTTTGGCAGATTCCAGCGGTGACACGCTCACTGCGTAAGTGACGCTGAGCTGGCGCACCTGGTCGGGCAACGTGCCGCGCAATAGATACGTCGTGACGAACTCTTCTTCCTTGCCGGGTTGCAAGCGCAGCGGCAGGATGAAACCACAGTCGACCAGATCGAGATAGTCGCGCAGCTCTGGCGGCTCGATCAGATGGCCGATACGGGTCGAAATGATCTGTTTACCGGTGTTTGTGATTTTCATCGAGACGCGAAAAACTTGTCCGGGCCGGGACGCTACTTCGCTCTGGGCAATCTTGATTGCCACCGGCGCTGACGGCGGGATCGCCGACTGAAAGGTCAGCTTGATTCCGGCCGCCCAGTCGAGAAATACTTTCCAGCCACCGGCCTCTTTGACCAGGTTGAAGGTCTCCTCGCCGGTGACCATGGCGATTTTCTTCTCGCGCTGTTGGTGGTGGATGGTGTCCAACAGCGTTTTCCGTTCACTGGCGGATAGTCTTTCCAACCGCTCGCTCTCCCAATCGAGCATCAATGGATTCAGGGTTGGTGCATCCGGCACGTTGGCTTTGACTTTCACCACTGCGCGATCTTGTTCGATGCGCTGCTCTGTCAGGTTCACTTCAACGCTCTGCGCCACGGCTCGCGCCGCTTCCAGGGTAAAATCGCGAAACTCACCGCGCTCGCGGCTGTAACTATGCACATCCTTTAGACGTCGGTCGGCGCCAGAAATTTGCTCGTATGCGGCGCGAAAGTCGCGGGCATAGACCGCCTTCACATAGTTCTCGACTACCGTAGAGACTTCCTGGCGCTCATCCGCCTTGGCGAACTCGGATAACAATGCCATCGACACCAGGGTGCCAAGGAACATGGCAGAGGACAGGAGTCGGCGCGGTGACGGATGCAATCTCTTCATGGAACCGGGCAGCGAAACCGTGAATTCAGTAATCGGGAAGAAAAGTCACCGGCCCTTGGCCGGGATCGTCCAGAGATACAAGGTTCGGCCATCAACTCGCTCAGTGCGATCGGGCTTCCAATCGCCCATGTCGAAGGCGTGGGAGACTACCCGGGAGCCGGGTTTGAGCTGGCTTAGAAGGTTCGGTCGCAACTGTAAATTAACATCCGGTAGCAAATACATCGTGACTACCGACGCCGAGGAAAGATCGACGGTGAGAATGTCTTGCTGGCGAATCTCGGCCTGCTCCTGCACGCCGGCCTTGCGAATGTTGTCGCGCGACTGTTTGACAAGATCGCCGTCGATCTCAAAGCCGACAGCCTTGGCGCCTTTCTTCGCGGCGGTGACGACGATGCGGCCGTCGCCGGAACCGAGATCGTAGACCAAATCGCCTTTTTTGACACCGGCGAGCTCGATCATCTTGTCGACGACCTCTTGCGGTGTCGGCACGAAGGGCACGATCTTTTTGTTTTCGAAGATGGTGTCTTGGGCAACCGCGATGGCGTATTGCGAGTCCTGCGCGATGACGGCGAAAGTCGATAGAACGAGCAATCCCAAGCTGATGCAAGGTTTGCTAAACATTCGACGCTTCATGGAATCTTTCTCCTCTTCAAAGAACCGTTGCTAGCAATTAACCACAAAATATTTACCGTAGCCAGTACGGACCCGGCCGGGCCTATTGGAGCTTGAATTCGTAAGTTAATTTGACCTCGCGATACGTCTTCCCCGCTGTGGCCTCGAGTAGGTACGCCATGGCAAATTCTTTTTCCTGTTGTGGAGCGAGGGTCGTCGGCGTCAGCAAGCCGCATTCGACAAGCTGTAAATGGTCGGCGATTGCCGGCGGCTCCAGCAAGTGGCGAACGGTAAATGTGACACCGTGCGCGCTAGGATTCTTGATTTTGACATTGACCAGAAACAGCTCGTCGCTTTTGACCATTATTTCTGCCGCGGCGAAGCGCACTTCCAGTTTATTGCCGTCGGATACTTTGCTCTGCAACAGCACGCGCGTGCCGGCCGCCCAGTCGAGGAAGATCTTCCAGCCTTGGGGCCCTGCGACGAGATCGATGGTTTCTTGGCCCTCGATGTTGAGTAGCTTGCCGGCTTTATTGCGAGCGTCGAGTTCGGCCAGAAGTTCTTGTTGCTTCTCAATGGAAAGGCTATTCAGCCGATCCTGATCCCAATTCAACAACAAATCGTTGAGTTCCGCCGGCGCGGGAACGCGGTAACCGACCTTGATGACCAGCCGTCCGTCGCTTTCTTTCTGATCGATTAGCCAGACTTTCATGAAGCCGGCGAGTTGTTGGGCCACCTCGAGCGTGAAGCCGCTGTAGCCACCTTGGCTATCGACATAATTCTGCCGTGTGCGCACCTGCCGGTCCGCTGAGGAAAGATAGTCGTATGCCACGGCGAAATTACGCGCGTAGGTCGCGCGCAGATATGCGTCCAAGGTTGCCTGAGGCCGGTCCGCTTCGATGCTTGTTTGCTGAATAAGAAAGTAAGCGACAATCGCCAATCCGGCGATCAATAAGGCAGTGAATATGAGTTTGGCGTGATGCATCGCTAATCAATCGAGCAGCGGGATTTCCATCGTTCCGCCGTTTGATGAATAGAACCGCATTCAGCGCTGAATGCCAACCTTCTTGACCGCCTCCTTGACGCGCTCCGATGTGATCGGCCCTATGACGACATCGCGGATGATGCCTTGGCTGTCAATAAAAAATGTCGCCGGCGGGCCGAAGATGCGATAGGCCCGTTTTACGGTGCTGTTCAGATCGAGGGCGATGGGAAAGACCAACTTGGCCTCTTTGGCGTATTCGCTGACCGCGGCGCGGCTGTCTTCGACGGCGATGCCGAGCACCTGATAATTGCCGACACTCTTCGCTGCCAGTTCATTGATGAGCGGCATTTCGTCGCGGCAGGGGTCGCACCAGCTGGCAAAGAAGTTAATCACCAGCGGTTTGCCGCGAAAGGTCTCTAACCCCGCGGCCTTTCCGTCGAGGGTTTTCAGATCGAATGGCACGGCGGCGGCGCCAACCGCCGGCGCCGTGCTTGGCGGTGCCGGATGGACATGCTGCGCCCAAACGCTAGTTGCCTGTACGGCGAGTGCTAAAATACCGCTCGCGGTCAGTAGGCCGAATGCGCGCAGCCGTCCGTGAGTCAGTACTTGCTTGCGTCGTGACTTCTTCATTGTCCCACCTCGCGCTGCGAAAAACCACTCGTGAGTATTCGCCGTCGATTTCCGTCCATGCGAGATGCAGCTGATTGAATTCAAGCGCCAGTGTCGCGCGGCTGGCGTTGCCCTTGCTGTTGCTGATTTGCTGAATCGGACTCCAGATCCGGCGGTCCGCAGCAAGCGTGCGCAGATAAATCTGCGCCTGGTTATTGGCGTCAAGATTACTCCAGGCGAAATAGATCGTGTCGTCATCGCCAACCACGAGATTATTGTAGAGTGTTTCAGGCGCGGTGTTGCGGTGGATCAGGGTGCGCGGCGCGAAGCTTTTGCCGCCATCTGTCGACACGCTGTAGTAAACGCCGGCCTCTTGTTCAGAGCGGCCCTGGGTGAACCAGCTGACGTGCAGATGGCCGCGCCGGTCTCTACCGATGCTTGGGCCGGAGTGCGGGCAAGAGGGAACTTGCCAGCCGTCGTTGCTGATTTCTACCGGCGCGCCAAAGGTAGCGCCGCCGTCAATGGACTTGCGCAAGACATGGTTGCGAATCTTGTTGGCGTCGACTTCGCGATCGACCATATACACCGTCTTGCCGCCGTCGGCGAAGTTGATGCCTAACTTGCAACATTCACACAGCCCTTCGCCGACTTGATAATTCTTCGTTAGCGCTTGGCCGCGCGAATCGATCTTCATGAGATACAATTGCCGCGGCTTCGGACCATCGATACGGCGGTCGATCCAGGCGATCAACAAATTCCCGTCGGGTGTGGTTTCGATGATCGGGAAGCGGCCAGCGTCGTGCGCTTCGTTCAACGTGCGCGCCAGTGTGAAGCCGCCTTTGCCGTCTTCCATTGCAAAGCGAATGTTGGCGCGGGTCTTGTCGCCTTTTACGCCGGGAATCGACCAGACCACGAAAGCTTTATTATCCGGCGTGAAGGCGACCTTCGGCCCGTTTTCTTCGCCTTGGACGGCTTCGACAGTGTGGTTCAAGCGCATCGGCGCCGACCACGACTCACCGCCGTCCTTCGACCACGCGATCAGCGCGTTGCGCATGGGCGAAGGGGCGCGGTCGCCACTCATCTGTTGGTGGCCGCCGGCATGGCTGCCCTGCGGCCATGGGGTGTCGTGGTCTTCAGTCCAGACTGCGAACAGCCGACCATCTGGGCTGAAGCGTAAAAACGGCGTGGAGGGATTTTTCTCGCCATTGCCGAGACGCCGCTCGGCGCCGAAGTTTAGCGATTTGGCGCCCTGCGTTGGAGAGGGCGCTTGCAGATCCGAACTACAGCCAAAAATCAACACAAAATACACCGCGAACCATGAGCGTGTGAACCGGAGTTTCATAGCCATCACCTGCAAATTCGCCGCGCCGCGCTGTGCGCGGAGCGATCGATCGTTATGAGTAGCCGAGATTTCTCTGCAAGAAAGGGAAAATGCCGGATCAGGCAAGCGGCGGGGCGCGTTGCGAACAGGGTGACAAGCTAAAGACCGACGCGGCTACCAGTTGTGGCTCCTGACGTTGCTGGCTGACGGAACCGATGAGCGCTATTTCGAACGGCTGAACCGGCGCGGCGTGACTATGCTGCGCCATCGACAGGACGACGCAGTCACTGGCTTGAGAGGCAGGCGCTGGTTTTTGCTCATGATCGTGCTGTTGCTCGCCGCCATGATCGTGGGTGGCGGCGTGGCCGACATGCGAATCTTCGTGCCGAGCCTGCTGTTCGAAGAAGTGGTGCACCCGGTGTGGCGCTGAGGCGATGAGAAAAAACAAAAGCGCTAGAGCGCTGCCGAAATGGAGCGCCCTTGTGAGAGCTGCGATTTTGTTAGCGGCCTGCATTTCTCTTTGCCGGAGATCCTAGTCAGTCAGCAACCGAAGTTCAAGCCGCGGTTCGGCATTCTCATTTCGCTGTGAAGACCACTTTGTCGCTGGCATCCAATTCGGTCTGGTGATCGTCGGCGACGACGCGCAATTCCAAAACATGTTTGCCTGGCTTGATGCCATTCAAAGTGCCGCGATTACCTTCGAACATGCCCATCAGTTCACCGTCGATGTAGGCGTGGGCATGGTGGCCTTGTTGGCCTTTGGTCAGCTTGAAGCGGAGCTCAACCCGATCGCCGGCGACGGACTGATTATTCACCGGCGCGATGATCTTCACGCTTGCCCCTTGAGCCGGCTGCAACGCCGCTGCCTGCGCCGGCGGAACGTTCCGCCGCGCCGCGTGCAGCGCGTGCACTCCCGGAGGGAGCACCGTTAGATATCCGGTGGTGGCAAAGATCGCCAGGCCCAGCATGCTTTCAACGGCGATTCGCTGAGTCGCCTTGTCGACTAGCGAATTGTTTCTAAGATTCGAGTGGGCCATGTCCCGGATGGCACGCCTGGTTGACAAGAAATTTACCGCGCCCAGCGCTAGCATGGCGGAAAACAAGCCTAACTTGACGATCAAGACCTTTCCTGAGTCGGTGGTCACCAGCGTCGTCAATGAGCCGACATGAACCCAACTCAAATAAAGCCCGGCGCAGAATAGCAGCGCAACACTAACCAAGGCGAGGCGCGAAAAGCGATTGATGAATTGCGCCAGCCAGACGGGATTTAGATCAGCTTGGTTGCGGCTTGCTCTCACGATGGTCAGGACAGCGACCAATCCACCGGCCCATAATGCGGTGGCAATAAGATGGACAGCATCCGCAGCAACGACCCAGGAGGTTTGGGTTTTGACCGCGATGGCGTGGCTGGTCAAGCTGCGGCTGGCGATCAGCGGCAGCGACAAGAGAGCGAGCCAGCGGATGCCGTGCAATCGTGCCGCGCCGCGAGTGATGGCAAATCCGATCAAGGCTAATGCAACTGCATAGCCTGCACGGATGAGCCACACGTTACCGCTTTGGGTGGCGGTCAGATAACGCCACAGGATCTCGAGCGACGGCAATTCGCCGCGCTGTAGTTTGGCGCCTTGGACGAGCAAGGCGCCAACAGAGACGCAAAGAAAGATGATTAGGAAGCGGCAAGCGCGCATTGCCAGTGTGCGCCGGAGCGCTTCCGGTTCGCTTCCCGGCAGCAGATAACCGGCGGTGACGAGAAAGCCGAGAACCAAAGCCTGGGCGATATAACCGATGGCCGAGATGGCAGCTTCCAACGCGACCACGGCATTATTCACTTTCCGCTAGGTGCAATCGTGAAGCGCAGTACGCCTTCAGTGACGTGGGTGTCGACGGACAGTACTTGCCATTCCACAGTATAGTTTCCGGCCTGCAGCGGCTTTAGGCCGATGGCGACGGTGTCGTCGGCTAATTTGCGCAGCTTGCCTTGGCTGACGACTTCTTTGTTCGGTCCTGTGACGGTAACGGCGCTGAAGGCCATTTCAATCGCTTCGGTAAATTGAATGCGCACTTCGCTCGGTGGCTCCTTCAATGTCGCGCCGTTGTTGGGCAAGGAAACCGCCGGGTAGGCATGCGCCCATACCGACGGCGTGGTTGTGCCGATGACAAACAGCCCGAGCAAAAAGCTAAGGACGATTGAAAACCGGGAAAACATAGGTCGACTCATAGCTGGCTTTGTCCTTCTGGCCATCGGGCCGGGCGCTTTCTTCATCGATTTTGACCCGCGCCAGATAAGAATCCGCTGGTCCCACAGGGAAATTGACTCTACCTTTGTCATCGGTGGTGCGTTCGAGCACGGAGGCGAAACCGTCGATGCGGCGCACCAGGGTGACGACTTGGCCGCCGATGGGTTTGCCTTGTTGCCGCAGTTCCAATGTTATCGATCCGCCCGAGTAAACTGCCAGCGGATTGTTGACCGGAATGAATTCGACGACGTCATCGCCGCCGATCGCGCGGTCAAAGCCTTTGAGGTTTCGAGCCGCGGCGATGGTGGGAATTTTGAATGCGGCAAAAGCGGTCTTGGCGACTCTAACGGTGACCACCTTCGGACCATCGCCCTGCTGAACCGTGCGCGCTTGCTTCGCGTAGGCTTGGAACAGCCCATCCTCCTGTGGCGTGAACGGCGCGAGATGAAATCCCTTAGGTCCTTTGGGGCCGATTTTCTCCTCGTCTTCGCCCATATCGAACAAACGATCGGTGAGTGAAATTTGTTTACCTTTGGGTTCGACAACCGTCAGGGTGACGTAGTTGGCGTTCCATTTGCCGGCGATGCGGTAGCTTTTATGTTCGTTGGAGTGATTCCCCTGGATCAACGCGATTGTCGCCGGTTGGTTTCTCTCGACGATGGCCGGTGCGATTTCCACCCAGCCATCATGCGCTGCGAGCGGACTAAGCTGAAATCCTATTAAAGCGATGGATCCGAACAAAATGATTCGGCTGTTTCTATTCATTGCGCCCTTCCTCCCAAGTTGCGAATCTCGCCGCGGCCAAAGGTCGCCCTGTTCAGCGACCTCGGCTACGGCTAATTCATGGCTTCGTAATTTGAACCGGGAGCTAGACAAGGGGAGGCGCGCGGATCGCAAATGCCGTGGTGACGAGAGTGATAAGGCGGGATTGAATACCGACGGGCGGTGGTCGTCTCGGTTAAGACTTGGAGCGAGCCGAAAGTAACCTGAGCGATAAACCTGAGATGGCAACCTGCTGCTACGGATTGAAATACACACGGCGGTTCATTAACCGGTGGGTCCGGCCGATCCGAGTGCTCGCGCGGATTGCTGTCGTGTTCGTGAGATTCTGCCGGCTGCGCGAAAGAATGATGAACACGATGCGGCGCGCTGTAAGCGAGAAAGAAAAGCAGGGCGCTTGCGATGAAAAAACCTAAGAATCGCTGAGCGCCAGAGTTCTTGGTTGCGGAAATCATGGGTTACACACGCAAACAACCTCACTGTAACGCAACTTTGCGCTCCACTACAAGATCGATTTCACCGTAAAGGAGCTAGACTGCACAGCGGCAAAGAATCTCCGAGGGGCCGGCGCCATGCATGTCGTGAGACATCTATGGGACGCAAAGGTCCAAGGTCTGAGGGTTTCAGTCAATGAAATTTGCGTGAGGATTCATTTCTTCTGAACTTTGCGCCAGGGCGTGACAGGCGTCTATTTGACGGTGAAAGTGACTTTGTCGGTGGCATCGAGCTCGGTGTTATGGTCGTCGGCGACGACGCGCAATTCCAACACATGCGTTCCTGGCTTAACTCCGTTCAGTGTCCCTTTGGCGCTCTCGAACATGCCCATCAGTTCGCCGTCGACATAAGCGTGGGCGTGGTGGCCGCGTTTGCCTTTGGTGAGCTTGAACTCGATTGGGACTTTGTCGCCCTTGAGGACCTGGTCCTTGGTCGGCGAGATAATTTTAACGCTCGCGCCCTCCGCAGGCTTGAGCGAGGGCTTGGTCGCCTTTATGGTCGCCGGTTTCGCCGGTGCCTGATCGCCCTTCGAATGATCATGTTGCGCCCAGGCGAGGAGCGGCAATGCGGTGGTCACTGCGGCTGCCGCAATCAAATTGCGTAGACTCATTCTTCGCTCCTCATTTGCGGATCATTTCAGCATAATTCACAGGCGATATAAAGATTAAGGGTCGGCACTGCTCACCATTTCGAGCAGAGTCTTCGCGGTGTTGTTAAATTAGGGCTTAATCCGTTTTCAGCGCTTGTGGATCAGCCGGCTTTTTGCCGCGCGCTAATAGGGCTAGCTCGACGGCGATGAAAAGCGCAGCGACGGTGAGTTCGATGGTCGCGGCCGAAGCAATTTCGAAGTAAGAAATTAAAAACATGCCGGCGCCGATACAAAATGCGCCGACTTGTTGCAAGAAATAGAAAGTCTCGCGAACTCCTTCGGGGACTCGATTCACGCGAGTTCGATGGAGCGAGCACTCGAACTTAACTTTCTTGTTACTTGAACCCGCCAAACACCGCCCGGTTTGCGTCATGCCAAAAGTTGCACACGTCTTTGAAGCCGGCGCCGCGCAGCCAATGCATATGGTCTTCCCAGGGAGGATTAGATCGGTCAAAGTTTAAGAAACAGCCGCCCGGCTTCACCAGTGTATAGGCATCCTCGTAGATACCGCGAATAATCCTTCGGCTGCCGACGTTGTGGATTGCGATCGACGACACGATGGCTTCGAAGGGCCCGGGGACCAGTTTGCTCCAGCCGTGTTTGCCGAAATCACACAGAACATATTCGAATCTGCCGGCGAGAGGTTTCATGCGCTCGCGGCCGAGCTTGGCCATTTCTTCCGAGCCGTCTTGGCAAATGGCCGTGGCGTTGGGAAAGCGTTCGAGCAAATACTTGCTTAGCGCGCCGTAGCCGGCGCCCATGTCTAGGATTTTGATCGCGGCGGTTTTATCGAATGGAATGGTATCGGCCAGCAGGCTAAAGGCTGGCGCGCGGTTGGCTTCCTTTGGATCCTGCCCCTCAGCCCATTTGGAAACATACTCCGGCGATGTCCAATCGTGGGGATCGTGATCGTGCGCATGTTCGTGGTCGCTGTGCTGGTGATGTCCCGACGAATGTGTTGAATCGGCCATGGTTAACCTCCTGATTCGATTGTTCGCGTACTGTATGGGGACTCTGCTATTGAGTGCCAGTGCAGTTGCTAAGGGCTTGCGTCGATGAGCCATAGTCAATTACCTATGCAAGCGGAACTTATAAATATAAGTAAACTCCGCGGGAACATTCTGTCCGTCTCTTTGCGCCGGCTCGAAGCGCGATTGCTTCACCGCTTTGAGCGCTTCTTCATCGAAGCCGGCACCGCCGCCTTTGAAGATTTCCGCCCTGGTGACATTGCCCTGGGGGTCGACTTCGATTTTGAGCGTGACGTCCGCTTCCAGCCCCGCGCGCAGCGCCATCGCTGGATAGGTCGCACGCACGGTCTGGAGCGGTTTGGCTTCGCGGTTGGTTCTGAGAATCGTCTGCTGCACGGGCAGACCCGGTGCGCCCGAACCACGACCTAAACCGGATGCCGCCGTGCCACCGCCGCCGCCGGCAGTTCCCGGTCCGGGCACTACGCCGACATCGCCTTTGCCGAATAAGGCTCCTGCACCGGCTTCGCTGCCGCCACCTTCGCTGCGGGCTCCAGAAGCATAGCTTGGAGAGGACTCGACTTTTGCCGGAGCAATCGGTTTTGCTGCGATCACTTTCGCCGGCTCTTCTTTACTGATTGGCAGCAGCGCTTCCGGATTTACCATCGGAGCTTTCGCTAAGGCAGGAGGCGACTTGGGTTTCCCTGTTTTTGGCGGAGGGGGCGGGGAGGGCTTTTTGGTCTCGGTTCTTGCTGCGGCTTTTGGCGGCGGCAGTGAAGATTCCCGTTGAGACGTGTCGATCAAATCGACGGAGATTAAATCCCGGCGCGGTTCGGTGGCGTGCTGGACGATGACGGGACCGAGGACAATCACCAGGAGATGGACAAACAAAGAGGCGAGGAAAGGAACGCCGAGCGTGTCATTTCTCACTGCGGCTTTCCTTGGGCTTTACTGCGGCGGCCATCTTAGCGCCGCCGGCTTGCCGGGCTTGATCCAAGACTTCGACGACTAGAGCATGCCCGACTTGCTCGTCGATGTTGACTAGTCCCAACAGGTCCGGGGTCTTCGTCAGCCGAGGCTCCAAGACTTCGCCAATCTGGTGCGCGACATCCTGGACAACTGTCAATGCGATGACCGAATATAGCAGCAGCGGCGCCATTAACGGGCCGCCTTTCATGACGATATCGATGAAGTCAAACATTGACAGGCCTCTCCTGTAAGAATTATCGCTTTACGAACGCGCCGGCTCCGGCCCTCAGCGGGCTTAACTTCTTCACCGGTTCGCGGAAGAAGAGGAGCAACGTCATGCCCAGAAAATAGGAACAAGAGATAACGCCAAAGGTGGTTTGAAATCCCGAAGTGCTCATCAGCCAGCCGGCCAGAACCGTCCAAAACGGCGACATGATGAAACCGATGCAATAGTAGAGACTGAAAGCGGCGTCGAGAATGTCTTCATCGGCGACGTCGGTGAGCAGTGCTTGAGTCAACGTTTGGCGCGAAGTGACCACCGCGCCATAGAGAATCAAGTTAGCGAACAAGCCGATGGATACATGATCTTGCAGGCTAAGCCAGACCGTCGAGCCCGCCGAAAGCAGCAGTGATACTTGCAGCGTGCGGGTGCGATGAAAGCGGTCGGAGATCCAGCCCCAGGCCATGGGCCCGAGCAAACCGCCGACCTGAATCAGCGTGAACAGAAAGGCGGCATAGGCCATGTCGACTTTCAGGTCATTGATGAAATGGGGCACGATGTAGGTTTCGTTGATGCCATGGCCGAGGCCAGCGCCGCCGACCATCAAGACCAACGAGATCAGCAGGATGTTTTTGTTCTTGAGACAGCGCTTGTAAGCGTCCCAACCCATGGGCGCCAGCTTCGATTTTTGGATTTGCGCCGGGTTGAGCTTGAATCGTGTCGCGCAGAGCCAGACAGGCGAAGCCCATGAGTATGCTGGGAATACCGACGATCCAAAAGATCGCGCGCCAACCTATATGAGCCACCAGCACCGCGGCGACGATCGGTGCGACCAGACTGCCGAGATTGGCCGCCGTCGAGTGAAACGCCAGGGCGCGGCCGCGCGCTTTGCCAAAGTAGGACGCCAGCGCCGTCGAGCCCACCGGATGCTGCGGGCTGGTGCCGACGCCGCCGAGCACCCGCGTGAACATAATAAAGGGGTAGCTGGAGGCGAAGCCGGTGGCGACGACCGAGATGCCAAGCAAAATGTTGCCGACGCCTAAGATCACGCCGCGGCGCACGTAAGGCACGATGAATCCGTAAAAGGCCTGGAGAAAATTGCCGACAAAGCCGTAAACCGCGGTAATCGCACCGATGGCGACAAAACCGATGCCGAGATCGCGCATCATCAGCGGATAGAGCACGCCCAGCATCGACGACTGAAAATGATTCAAAAAATGGGCGCCACAGACAATCGAGAAGATCGCGGTCTTGCCTGTGGGTTCGGTGGTGGTTTCTTCCGGAGCATTTTCCATGATCTGTTTTTCTTATCTCAATTTACCGAGAAAACTAGCGTCGCCTTGAATCTGAATGGCAGCTTGATGCCGCTTTCGACTTGCAGCTGGGCGGGCCTGATAATGAACTCGTGAGCGCTGAGCTGCTATTGAACCCCGCCAGTCCTGAAAAATAAGCCGAGCGCGATCGTGTTCGAGGTTCTACGATATTTCATGACCAACCTCCGTTTACCAAAGGTGAATCGTAATACCGGCCTTTACATTGAACGGATCGCCGGGCGTGAAATGCGCGCCAACCTGCCCGGGCTGTCCTGCCGCCAGTTCGTTGGGCGTGCGAGACTCGAAAACATGCTCGGCCGAACGCCATTTGGTATTGGCCAGGTTTTGAACCTGGACAAAAAATTCATACCGTTTCCAAATATATTTTAGAAAGAGATCGAAAACCGTCGCGGTCGGCGTCAGGACACTGCCGTCTTCGATGCCGTAACGGCGGCCAATGTGGCGCATCTGCAATCTCGCCTGGAGGCCGGAGTCGTGGCGCGCCGTGAGTCCGCTATAGGCAAGAAAACGCGGCGCCAGCGGAACCTTTTCGCCATTGACGAACTTTGCCCAGGTGTAGGAAATATCCGAATCGAAGGACAACCAGGGCAGGATATCGTAACGAACCTCGCTTTCTATGCCGTGACGTCTACTTGCCCCGCTGGGCTCGAATGTTCCCTCGTCACCGACGAATACCAGTTCGCTGGACAGGTAGGAATTCCACAAGGACGCGCTGAAATCCACTTTGTTCAAAAGCTTGGTCCGCACCCCGAGCTCTCCGGACCAGTAACGCGCGAGCGCTTTGGCTGGATCCTGAACGACGACGCGCGAGTCGTTGCTGTGAAAGCCGCCGCCCATGTTAACGAACAAGTTGGTTTGCCTGGCAACGTCATTGTCGGTGAATGGCGTGAAAATCAAGTTCAGTTTGGGATTGATCATCGACTTGGACGCCGCGCCGGAAATCGGCTCGGTGGCTGGCCCGTCTTGCTTTACATTGAACCAGAAGTTGTCCAGGCGCGCGCCTAGTTGAGCCCGAAACCATTCAGTCAGTCTAACTTCTTGGTGCGCGAACCAGCCGAGGTTGGTTTGCTGAATACCGTTATCGTTGGTGGTGCTCAGACGCTGGCGGTCTTCCTCATTGAACAAGCCGACCCGTATGTGGTCAAAGCGGCTCTGAAAGCCCAATAGAGTTTCAGTCGGCAGCCCCCACAGGGAATAGCTGCGCCGGTAGGTAATATTGTTGCCGGCCAGGAATCGTTTGTCGTTCTGTTCGATGCCGTCGCCGTTGACAGGGTTGTTGAGAAACAAGCTGAAATTCGACCACAGTTGCAACTTGTACCAAGAGGCCCAGGTTTGGGCGGTAAAGGTTTGATTGGCATCGGTGTAGTTATAAATGAAACTCAGATTCTGCCGTTCTGATTTTCCGCCTTCGCTCGGATCGTTGGAACCGAAACGGCCGATCTCACCACTCCGAACCTGTCTTGACGGAATCTCTCCGGATGCGTCCCATGCAGTTTTGAAGAAGGTCCCCAGAAGATTTAGATTCGAATTTGCGGTCGAAAAGAGATTGAACCTAGTCAAGATGTTGTAGCGAATGTAGTTATTGGGATTTTTGAAAGGACCGTCGTTGTAATAAATTTCCCCGGCGATATAGGGTCTGAATAATGTTCCCTCGGGCGGCGAGAGAATCCCGACATAGCGTTGGGTGTTATAACTGCCGCCGGTCAAAGTGAGAGTGCTGTCTTTGTCGCGTTTTCTTGGTGATGATGTTCATCGCGCCAGAGGTAGCGAAATCTCCTAGCTGGGCGAAGTATGAGCCTTTATAAATCTCCACCTTATCGATCGGTTTCCGGGATCAAGCCAGTGGAGATCGGCGTATCCCTGGCCGTGGGCATGGCTGACCATGTTTACCGGTATACCGTCAATGAAGACCGCGAAGTCCGTTCCGTGGTCCGAATCGAAGCCGCGGAAGAGGATCTGATCGGCTTTGCCGCCGCCATGATGCTGGCCGATGATCAGTCCCGGCACTAATCGCATGACGTCGCTCGGTGTATTGGTCGGACGAAGCTCGAGGTCTTTTGCCGTTCGTGTTTGTTCTGTCGCGGCAGATGTTGGTTGCTGACCCCAAACATACTCTTCAATGGGGTCATTGGTTGAGCCTTGAGCGAATCCCAAGCTAGCGTGGACAATGCACGCGACTGGTAAAACAAATCCAATAAGAATGAAAGCTGTTTTAATCACACTGTTTCCCGGAGATAGTACATATTTATAATTCGTGCTACGATACGTTAAAAAAATTTTAGTGGTTCATCTCCGGCGTCGTGGTGACCAGCTTGCCGTTCTGTACCCCCTTAGTCGCGATTAGCTTGCTGGCAACTTCATGGACCTTGTCGGCGCGGCCGCGAATGACGATGACCTCCAAGCAATTATGCTCGTCGAGATGAATATGTAGGCTGGCATTCACGGCCACCGAAGCTTTGTGCTGCATGTCGGCGAGAACATCGCTAAGGTGGTGAATTCGATGGTCGTACACCAGTGTGACAACGCCGATAACCTCGCTGTCGCTCTGGCCGACTTTCTTCTGGATCAGATGGTCCCGAATTAGATCGCGAATCGCCTCCGAACGATTCTGGTAGCCCATGCCGCCGATGCTCAGATCGAAAGCGGCCAACAGATCTTCTTCCAGCGAAACGCCAAAACGCGATAGATGATGCATAGGATTCCTTGACGAATTACGTAACACAAATTCTAAATCTGTGTCAAACTTTCCACGCGCTTACCGCTCAGTTGGTTGCGTCGATTCGCTGTGCTAGGTCTAGTGACGTGAGTTCGTTTGGCCTAATTGCAACTTCGGTATTCCTTTGTGTCTTTGGCGCCGGATGTGGCCGCAATGAACGCATGGACCTGATCTACGGCCAACGCTGTGCTAGCTGTCATGGCCCAGGCGGACGTGGCGATGGACAGATTGCCGCTTCGTTGGAAACGCCGCCGCCGGATTTTCGCGAGACCGTGCAGCGCAAAAGCAACAGCCAGATTAGAAAAGTGATTGCCGAGGGCAAAGGTTCCATGCCAGCTTTCGATCCGGCGCTGCGGCCATCGGAAGTCAACGATATGCTACAGATGGTTCGATTTCTAAGCCGGGAGGGGCGCGATCTCGCTTGGTGGGAGAAGTACGATACCTTGATCACAGCGCATTGCAGTATCCCATGGGAAGCGGTGTTGGGGTTGGACGATCCGCCGGAGAAGAAGCCGTGAAATTGCGCTTAACTCATTGCCTCCTGGCCCTGGCGCTTTCCACTAACCTCATCAGAGTTGAAACATTTGCGCACGAGGTCCAGCAAAAAACCGTTGAGCGTCGTGAGGTGTATATCCCAATCAGTGATTTTACTCTGGTCGATCAAAATTCGCGAGAGTTCCAATTCTCCAAGTTGACGGGGCGTGTTGTTGTCGTGGCGTTCGCTTATACGACATGCCCCGATATTTGTCCGTTGATCACGGCGGCGCTGCGTCAGGTGCAGAGCGGCTTGACTCCCGACGAACGCACGAAAGTGTTCTTGCTTACCATCACAACCGATCCGGAAATCGACTCGCCGAAGGTGCTTGCAGGTTATGGCAAACGCTATGGCGCAGATTTTACCAATTGGTCGTTTCTTTCCGGCGATCAGGCGGCGCTGCAAAAGGTCTGGAAGAATTTTGGCGTGGGCGTGAAGCGCAAGGCCCGGGGCTTGGTGGATCACACGCCATTGACGGCGGTGGTCGATCGCCAGGGTAAAATGCGGGTGGCCTATCTTGGCCCAGCGCCGGATGCGAAGGTGGTGCTGAAGGATGTCCGTAGTTTTCTAAGACAATAAATCACCATTTTACCGTTACTAAAATTCGCTGCTCATGTCATTCGCGATTTTGCCTGTGGCCATCGCGGCGGCGCTTTGGTGATCTCCGTGAACAGCGGCTATGGTACTTAATTTTCTAAGTTTTCTCGCGGTAAGTAGCGTTTAGTCCAGCTTGACAAGGTGGCAGGTTAAAACTAGACTGATACATCAGTTTTTGAGTGTACATCGCGATGGCTAAAGATCACGTCGAACAGTTGGAGCTGACGGTTAACCAGCTCATCGAAAAGCATGAGCGCATGAAGCGCGAGAAAGAGTCCATCGAAAAAAAGCTGCAACAAAAAGAAAGCGAATGGCATCATCTCAAAGGGCAGCTGCGCCAATACGAACGGGAACGCGTTGAGCTACGCGACAAATTGGATAGAATCTTGGGCCACTTTGCGAGCCTGGATTTGCGGGAATAGAAAGATTTGAGGCGATGAAAAAAGCGCTGGACGTTGAAATTCTCGGTCAGAAGTTCACCATTAGCAGCGACGCCGAAGAAGGCTACATGCTCAAAGTAGCGGACTATGTCGATGGTAAAATGCAGGAACTCATGCAGGCGTCCAAGCCGGTGGCGAAAACAAATATCGCCATGCTGGCGGCGCTCAACATTGCCGATGAATTCCATCGCTTGAAAGATAGCCATGAGGCGGTTCTGAATCGATTAGACCAATTGTCAAAAAAAATATCGACGACATTGACTGAGGAGGGTTAGGGCCGATCGGAGCGGTAAACGGCTGGCGCGGGCCAGAGTCGGGAAGCTCCGAATCGTGACGTACGGTAAGATGGGGAAATCGGGTAAAACACTAGCAATGGATCTGATCCGTTGGATTTGGCTGTTCATGGGTTCTTTAGGAACTCGGCGACTTCGTCCGGAAAATCCAAAAATTTCTATGGAAATCCCTTTGACAGGATTGATTCGAGTGCCTGTGCGCGTGTCGGGCGGCGGGCGATTGTCTCGGGGACCGAACGCGCCGAACCGGCGAGCCAATTTATAGCCAGGTAATTCCCGCGAACTAAAATTCCCCACCTTTGCCTCTCAAGCGCCCGCTGTTTATGAACGCGGTGCTTTCACCGGAGAGACGAGATCTGTTGCGCCAGGCAGCGCTGGCGCAGCGCAATTCCCTGTCCAAGTCGGATGTGCATGTCTGGAGCCAGCGGATTCAAACAAGAGCGCTAGAGCTTGCCTGCTATCGCAGCGCTCAAGCCGTCGCACTTTACAGCCCGATTCAAAACGAAGTCGATACCGGAATTCTGCTCGACCATGCGCTGAGCTCGGGAAAACGAGTTTATCTGCCACGGTGGGCCGAGCAGGGGTTTAGCTTTGCGCGGATGAGGTCACGGTCTGATCTGGTTGCCGGGCGATACGGCATTTTGGAACCTATCGGAGACGCTGGCGTGAGCGATGCCGATCGACAGGATTTGGTCGTGTTTGTGCCTGGCGTTGTGTTCGACTCCCGGGGCAATCGGTTGGGCCGTGGCCGCGGTGTTTATGATCGGCTGCTTGGCCAATTCAACATTAGCGATTGGGGCGTCGGATTGGCTTTCGAGTGTCAGATTATCGAAGCGGTCCCGGCGCAGCCTTGGGATCGCACTATGCATTTCGTCGTTACTGAAATTAGCACCATCGACTGCAGGGCGAATCTGCGCCAGACCAACGTGGGATCGATGGGTAACTGAGAAGGGGGGGTAATTTGGATCAGAGCATTGTGTTTGGAATAGTCGGTGTCGTAGGCGGCATTTTGCTTGCGTCGGTGTTCGCTTGGATCAAAAGTAAACAAGCGCGCATGCAGACCGAGCAGGCGCAAATGGGCGCCGGGCGGATTATCGAAGAAGCGAAAAAAGATGCTGCCGCAATTAAAAAAGAGGCTGAGCTCCACGCCAAGGACAGTGTGCTTAAGGAACGTGCTGAGTTCGAGAAGGAATCGCGCGAGGGACGGCGCGAACTGCAAAATCATGAAAAGCGGGTGATCGCCAAGGAAGAAGCGATTGATAAACGGGTCGAGTCGATGGATCGGCGCGATAACGAGTTTGCCCGCCGGGAGCAGTCACTCAAGGCGCGGGAAAAAAGCCTTGAGGACAAATTTGCCGAGTCGGAACGGCAAGTCGACGAAGCCCGTCGGCATATCGAGCAGGTCGCCGGCATGACACGCGAGGAAGCCAAGAAAAGCCTTATCGATCAGATGGTTGACGAGGCCAAACATGAATCGGCCAAACGCATTCGTGTGATCGAAGAAGAAGCCAAGGAAGGGGCGATTCGCAAAGGCCAGAAGGTTGTCGCTCTGGCCATTGAGCGGCTCGCCGGCGACTTTGTCGCGGAGCGCTCGGTAACGGTTTTCCCATTACCCAACGATGAATTGAAAGGCAAGATCATCGGTCGTGAAGGACGCAATATTCGCGCGCTAGAAGCGGCAACGGGCATCGATCTGATCGTCGATGATACGCCGGAGACTGTAGTGATCTCAGGGCACAATCCGATCCGGCGCGAAATCGCGCGTCTGTCGCTGGAAAAACTGGTAGCCGATGGCCGTATCCACCCGGGCCGCATTGAAGAAGTGGTGCGCAAGTCGGAGCAAGAGCTCGACGAGTCGATCCGCGAAGCCGGTCAAAAGGCGATATTCGATGTCGGTGTTCCAGGAGTTCACCCGGAGATTATTAAACTGTTGGGCAGGCTTAAGTATCGTTACAGTTATGCGCAAAACGTGTTGCTCCATTCCATCGAGGCCGCGTTTATCTGCGGTGCAATGGCCGCCGAGCTGGGCTTGAATGAAAAACAGGCGCGCCGGGCCGCGTTGTTACACGATATCGGCAAGGCCGTGGACCATGAGGTCGAAGGGTCACACGCGATTATCGGCGCCGAATTGGCCCGCAAGTACGGCGAATCGCCGAAGATCGTCAATGCCATCGCCGCTCATCATGAGGATGTGAAAGCGGAAACGATCTTAGCGCCGCTAGTTGACGCCGCCGACGCATTGTCGGGGGCGCGGCCAGGGGCGCGCCGCGAGATGATGGAAACTTACACGCGCCGTTTGGAAGAACTCGAACGGATTGTCAACGAATTCAAAGGCGTTGAGAAATCCTACGCGGTTCAGGCCGGGCGCGAGATCCGCATAATGGTGCAGCACGACATGGTGTCCGATGACGATGCGGCGAGAATGGCGCGCGAAGTGGCGCGTAAAATCGAGGCCGAGATGACCTATCCAGGTCAGGTCAAAGTGACGGTCATTCGCGAAATGCGCGCCGTCGACTACGCTAAATAGAAACTGTTCGCATGAAGATACTGATTCTCGGCGACGTGATGGGGCGTCCCGCACGGCGTGCCGTGCGGGAGCTCGTCCCGTCGCTGATCAAGAACGAAGAGCTCGACCTGGTGATCGCCAATGCCGAGAACTCAGCGGGGGGCATGGGCGTGGACATCAAGAGCGCCAAGGAGTTGATGTCCGCCGGCGTCAACGTATTGACCTCGGGAAATCACATCTGGAAAAAGAAAGAAATATTTTCCTATTTGGATAGTGAAGAAACCTTGATTCGTCCAGCAAATTACCCCGCCGGCGCGCCCGGCCGGGGTTGGTGTGCATGGCAAAGCAACGGCTTGAGCGCGTTGGTGATCAACTTGCAGGGCAGGGTTTTCATGCCGAATCACGTCGACGACCCGTTTCGCGCCGTCGATGAAATTCTCAGGACGCATCGAACCCATTCGCCAGTGGTGGTCGTCGACATGCACGCGGAAGCGACCTCGGAGAAAAACGCCATGGGCTGGTATCTTGACGGCCGCGCTTCGGTAGTCTTTGGCACGCACACCCACGTCCAGACCGCGGATGAGCGTGTCCTGCCGCGCGGAACCGCTTACATTACCGACGTTGGCATGTGCGGGCCAATGGATTCGGTGATCGGCATGGAAACGGATACGGTGATTCGCGGCTTTCTCACGCAATTGCCGCGGCAATTCGAAGTGGCCGAGAATAACGTTGCGCTGCAAGGAGTCATCGTCGATGTCGACGAAAACGACGGTAAGGCGCGCAGTATTCGCCGGCTGAGATTATTCTTGCAAGCACAGCCGTGACGATGACCGACCTGCAAACTCAACTCGAAATTATCAAGCGCGGCGCTGTCGAGGTGCTGCCGGAAGATGAACTGATCGTCAAGCTCAAGCGGGGCCGGCCGTTGCGCGTCAAAGCAGGATTCGATCCTACGGCGCCGGATCTGCACTTGGGTCACACGGTGCTGATCCAAAAAATGAAGCAGTTTCAAGAACTCGGCCACGAGGTGATTTTTCTTATCGGAGATTTTACCGGCATGATCGGCGATCCGACCGGCAAGTCCGAGACGCGTAAGCAATTGACCCGCGCCGAAGTTGCCAAAAATGCCG
>CAVXEP010000030.1:0-200000 GCA_963760795.1 uncultured delta proteobacterium | reverse complement strand
GTGCAGGTCGTTAAAGTCACAGCCGGCGTTGTCCTTTAACTGCGGCTTGCCGGAGCAGCTTTTCGAACGAAAAAGCGCGCCCGACCTGTTTCATTTAATGACCCTGGGCCACGAGGACATTCGGTAACCTCGGCGGCCATATATCTTGCCGCAAACCACGGAGGTCCCATGGCGGAAAACGAATCCGTTAAACAAAGCGCAAATTTGTTGAGAACTATCATTCGCAGCATCGACAAGAAACTCGAATACAGCCTGGTCGATCCGACCCAGGAAGGCAAGTTTTCGCTTCGACTGACCACTCGCGGGCGTGAAGGATTGGTCTCCATACGTACTGACGACCTTCGTCGCGCGGTCATTGACGATGTGCGCCGGAATAGTATCCGGCAAAAAATCAAAAGCGTACGGGATCATCTCTTATCGAATTACGTTGTCGACGTCATGGGTAAAAAGCTCGCCAAGATGCTGAAACAATCCAGCGCCGGCAAGGATGACGCAAAGTCCTCATTCTTCTACAGACGCCCGCAGGGAAGACGATAACCGATGCCCCGTTTCTAAGCGTTATGTTCACGATGATACGCGAACCGGCGAGATGGGCCCGAGCCTAATGGGTCCATCTTCACGCCGCGTTCATAGCCGTTAGCACTCAGCTTGCGCATTCTCACTGTTACGGTGAACAGTCTGTAGAAACAATGATTGTGGGAGGCCTCATTCGAGGCTCTTCCTTCGCGTGAACCCAAGGCGCAACCGGGGCGAAATCTTGGATTCAATCGGCAGCGTTGATGGCGCGGCACTACTTCTCGGGTTGTTCCCCGTTCATGGTCGGCGCTGGAAAATTTCCTAAGCCAGCCGCTTGATTACCGTAAATTTCTCCACTAAAAAATTTCATCGTGATTAAGATCAACCAACTATCCAAGTCGTATTTCGCACGCGAGCTTTTCGCTGAAGTTACTTTTCAGATGAATGCCGGCGATCGGTTGGGCCTGGTCGGCCGCAACGGCCATGGTAAATCTACGCTGTTCAAACTCATTTTAGGCGAGGAGGAGGTCGACTCTGGCGACATCACCATCCCGCGCAACTATCGCATCGGCCATCTCGAACAGCATCTTCACTTTACTCGACCGACGATTCTCGACGAAGCCGTATTAGGCCTACCGGAAGAAGAAGCCCATTCGATCTACAAGGCCGAAGCGATTCTATTTGGACTGGGGTTTTCCCAAGCTGATCTGGAAAAAGCGCCGGGCGAGTTTTCCGGCGGCTTTCAAATTCGCATCAACCTGGCGAAACTCCTGCTCTCCGATCCCGACCTGCTTCTACTCGACGAACCGACCAACTACTTGGACATCACCTCGGTGCGATGGATCGCCAAGTTTCTGACCAATTTCAAGGGCGAGCTGATTTTGATCTCCCATGATCGCGCCTTCATGGACAGCGTCACGACTCACACAGCGGTGATCCATCGGCAAAAGATTCGCAAATTTGAAGGCGGCACGGCCAAGGCTTACGCGCAGATCATTCTCGACGACGAGATTCATGAGAAGACCCGCGCCAACGAAGACCGCAAACGGGCTCACGCCGAGGCGTTTATCAATCGCTTTCGCGCCCAGGCGTCCAAGGCCAAGATGGTCCAGTCGCGCATCAAGATGCTCGAGCGGCTGCCCAAGCTCGACGACCTTGCTGAGATCGAGTTGTTGGATTTTGAATTTCGCTATGCCCCGTTCGCCGCGAAAACTTTTCTTGAAGCGCGCGATATCTCCTTCGGCTACACGAACGAAAATCTGTTGTTTAAGGACATCAACCTATCCATCAACGCTCGCGACCGTATCGGTGTGATCGGCAACAACGGCAAAGGGAAGTCGACGCTGTTAAATGTTCTGTCCGGCGGGCTCACACCGCTGACAGGCGAAATCAAAACTCACCCCGACCTGAAGCCCGGCTTCTTCGGCCAGACCAACATACAACGGCTCGATCCCAAGCTGACCATCGAACAAGAAATCGAAAATGCTAATCCGGCGCTCACGCGCACGCAGGTGCGCAACATCTGTGGCACGATGATGTTTGGCGGCGACCTGGCGTTGAAGAAAGTGACGGTGCTGTCCGGCGGCGAGAAGAGCCGGACCTTGTTGGGCAAGATCCTCGCTCATCCGTCCAATCTGCTTTTGCTCGACGAGCCCAACAACCATCTCGACATGGAGTCCATCGACGCTTTGATCGAGAGCCTGCAAGATTTTCCCGGAGCATTTCTGATCGTCACCCACAACGAAGGCATCCTGCGCGCCCTGGCGACCAAACTGATCGTTTTTCACCGTGGCAAAGTCGATGTCTTCGATACCAGTTACGACGAGTTTCTCGAAAAAATAGGTTGGGAAGACGAGGACCAGGGTCATGGCAAGGCCAACGGCGTCCAGAAGAAACCGACGACGCGAACCCATCACGACGAGAAAAAACAACGGGCAAAGGTCGAGCGCAAAGAAAAAGCCCGCATCGAGAAGCTCGAAGCGCAGATCATCAAGAACGAAACCGCATTAAAGAAATACAACGAGCAACTCGTGCTCGAAGCCAATCGCAATAATCTTGGGCAAATGCGCGAACTCTCGGTGAAAATCAGTCAGGTGAAACGGGAGATCGATGATTTGTATAGCCAGTATGCGGAGTAGAGCCCGCCTTACTGGAGGAGATAGTCCCGTCGAGAATGAAGATTCACTGATTCATCTCTGGTTAGGTTTAGCCGATGACTGAACCATCCTGCCAGAACCGCCAACGCAAATAGGGTTAGCACGCTGCTTTCCCCAGACCGACATTCCACTACCAGCGGCGATCTGGTTTCAGTGAACCCCATCGAATAGCTCCCGGGTTGGCCGCTTGATAGCGTCCGATTCATCCGGCCAATTCCAAACACCTTCGGATCAATTGGAATGGGTCACTTTGAAATTTGCGCGCCTTGACTGGCGCCAAACATTGCGGGATAAAATCTCTAACGTTTGACGCTTTCGCGATAACCAGGCGTTGCGGTCTACGGCGATGTCACACCATCATCGCCGCTGGCGCGTTCACTGAGTCTGATCGAGGCGGTAATCGGTATCATGTACGTAGCGACGATGATCGCCCGCTTCGTCTCAATCCAGATCAGCAGTGAAAGCCGCAGTGACAAGCCGGAACTAGCCGCGCAACTACAGAATCCCGGGTATCGATCCGAGGTAAAAACTACGGCGATAGAAAAGCTTGAGGATAACCAATGATTTCCAAACTACCGGAACCTGATCACCAGTTATCTCGCCAAGAAGTCGGCAAGGTCGCAATCCAGGATCGCAAAAGAGGAGGTGTGCGATGACGCAAGCAAGCGAAAAACCGCCAGTCAAAAAACTTCGCTGTATCCAGCGCAGCGTCGATCGACATTGGGTCGGAAACGGATTCCCGGTTCGGACGCTGTTCGCCTATCCCAACCTGGGGCCGGTGCTCAGTCCGTTCCTTCTACTAGACTACGCCGGCCCGAGGGAATTTCCGCCGACTCAAGAGCGCCTCGGTGTCGGCGAGCATCCGCATCGCGGATTTGAGACCGTGACCATCGTCTACGACGGTGAAGTAGAGCACCGCGATTCGTCCGGCGGCGGCGGCCGTATCGGCCCTGGTGATGTGCAGTGGATGACTGCCGCGGCCGGTATCGTCCACGAAGAGTTTCATGGGCGTGATTTCGCCCGGCGCGGCGGCATGTTTGAAATGGTCCAGCTTTGGGTCAATTTGCCAGCGAAGGACAAGCTGGCGCCGCCGCGTTACCAGAGTATTTTGAATAGTCAGATTCCCGCCGTCAGCTTACCCGGCGGCCAGGGAACGGTGCGCGTGATCGCGGGTGAGTTCGGCGGAGCCAAGGGGCCGGCCAAGACGTTCACGCCAATCCTGGTTTGGGATCTCCGCTTCGCTTCTGAGCAACGCACAGACCTTCCCTTACCGGATGGTTACACGACGGCGCTCGTAGTGCTGAAAGGTGCACTACGTGTGAACGCTTCTGAAGCGATCGGGACGGCGGAGGTCGGACTGTTCGATCGCGCCGGCAAGAGCGTCAGCATCGAATGCGTGAATGACGCCACCGCTTTACTGCTTTGCGGCGCGCCGATCGATGAGCCGATCGTCGGACAGGGTCCATTCGTCATGAACACCTCCCAAGAGATTCGCCAGGCGATGGCCGATTACGCGAGCGGCAAGATGGGTCGCTTGTCGTGAGATGGTCGATACAGCTATTCACAAACTAAGCTAAGCATCCAGCAGGACCTGATGGAGTGTCCATGCCGAAGCCAATTCGAATCATTATCGCGCTCGTCCAGGCACTGTTCCTGTGCCTCGTGGGTTCGACACTTAATTCAATCAGCGCCGCCGAAGCGAAACCCGGCTGGCAGGCGGAGTGGGACAAGACCGTCAAAGCGGCGGAAGATGAAGGCGCGTTGGCGCTCTACATTACCGGCGCTTTCGACCCGGTGTTTCGCGAAGCGTTTCAGAAAAAATTTCCCAAGATCAAGGTGACCACCGTCACCGGGCGCGGACCGGAACTCAGCCAGCGCGTCATGAGCGAGCGGCGCGCGGAAAAGTACGCTGTCGATCTCTACATCTCGGGCAACATCTCGCCGCTGACGGTATTTCACCGCGCCAAGATTTTGCAGCCGGTGCAATCTCTGTTACTCCTGCCCGATGTCGTCGACCAGTCCGCTTGGTATGAAGGCAAGCATCATTACGACGACGCCGAGAACCGTTATATCTTCGTCTTCGAGGGCACGCCGCGCAGCGGCGAGATCACTTTCAACAGCAAACTGATCAATCCAGCCGAGATCAAATCCTATTGGGATTTGTTGAACCCTAGATGGAAAGGCAAGATCGTCTCCGTCGATCCGTTCCAGTCCGGTCCGATCAGCGCGGCGCAAATGTTTTTTTACAAGCACCCCGAGCTCGGGCCGGAGTTTATCCGGCGGCTGCACAGCGACACGGAGATCACAATCCTACGCTCCAACGAGCAAATGTTGGATTGGCTGAGCGCCGGCAAATACGCCTTTGGCATCGGCGCCAGAAACGTCGACGACGCCATGGTGCAAGGTCTACCGCTCAATCAATTTCTACCGGGGTCGCTCAAGGAAGGCGCTTCGGTGACCGCGTACAACGGCACGCTCAGTTATTTTAACCGAGCGCCCCATGCCAACGCCGCCAAGGTTGCCGCCAATTGGCTGCTATCGCGCGAGGGACAAACGGCGTGGCTCGACTACAATCACAAGACCGGCGGGCTCTACGATTCCTTGCGCGAAGATATTTCCAAGGACAAAGTCAGCGAGCGCGCGCGCCGCGTCAAGGGCGCCAAGTTTCTCTGGCTCAACCCGGCGTGGATCGAAGAACTCGACGCGATCCGCGATATCATCAAGAAGGGGCTCGCGAGCGGCGGCAAGGGGAAATGACCGCGGCAACGTCAAATTCAGTTTCCTCCCATGCAGGGGCAATAGAGCTAGTTTTTGCTTTCTAAATAAATTGAGCGGAACTGCAATGTTCAATTCCTCAATCGGCGAGCTTCTTGAGTCGTGGATTACTGAAGAACGTAGAATGGTAATTGCCTCGCTACAGGCGATGGTTGCCTGTTCGAGGAGTTAGCGAGACGAGCCATGAAGAATCGTCAGATCGACGCCGCCTGGGCTTACCATAACGGCACCAAACATTCGTATCAAAGCGTGCGGGCCAATCCGCACTATCTGGACTTTGACAACCAGCCGGTTTCTTTCAAAATTTACTCCGAGTTAGAGCCGATCCCTCTACCCCCGCATCTGTCCTCTTCCGGGATGCCATCCCTGGGCGCGATTTCGGCGGTTGCCGCGCGGCGGGATCGCCAAGCCTCTCCCAACAGACAGACTCTCGCGGAGATTCTGTTTCTTGGCGCCGGCATCACCAGGCGGCGAAAATATCCAGGTGGAGAAATGTTGTTTCGCGCCGCGGCTTGCACCGGCGCGCTGTATCACATTGACCTGTATCTGGTCTGCGCCGAGCTTCAAGACATCCCCGCCGGAGTTTACCACTTCAGCCCCCATGACTTCGCGCTACGCCGGCTGCGCCAGGGGGATTTCCGCGGCGTCTTGACGCGCGCGAGCGCTGCAGAGCCCTCGGTGGTCGAAGCGCCGGCAGTTTTGCTTTGTGCTTCGACGTTTTGGCGCAATGCCTGGAAATACCAAGCCCGTGCTTATCGCCACTGTTACTGGGATAACGGCACGGTGCTCGCCAATCTCTTGGCGGCTGCGGCGGCGCGCGCGCTCCCCGCGAAAGTTGTCCTTGGTTTTGTCGATGGCGCGATCAGCGAACTGTTTGGGTTAGAGCCCAAACGCGAGGCACCGCTATCGTTGGTTGCTCTGGGTTGCAGCGCGGCACAGCCGGGTCTCACATCGACGCCGCTAGAGCCGCTGGTTTTGCCAACCGAGCCGCTATCCAAGACGGAAGTCGATTACCCGGCCATGCGGGCGATGCATGAGGCTTCGTCGTTGGAGAACGAAGACGAGGTAGTTCAGTGGCGTGCCGCGAGCGACAGTCACAGCGTTGAAAAAGACGATCGGAGCGCGGGCGGCGGCCGCCGAGTTTTCCTGCAAACACCGAGCGATGCCGACATGCCATCCGCAACCATCGAGGAGGTTATCGTTCGGCGCGGTTCGACGCGCCGATTCGCCCGCGAGTCGATTACCTTCGGGCAACTTTCCATGCTGCTCGACCGGGCGACCCGAGGCGTCTTTGCCGATTTTCTCAACGCGGGTGATTCGCTCAACCAGCTATATTTAATAGTCCATGCGGTGGACGATCTTGCGCCCGGGGCCTACGTCTACCGGCGCGACCTGCACGCGCTGGAGTTGCTCAAGGAAGGCGAGTTTCGCCGTCAAGCGGGTGATCTCGGCTTGGGCCAGGACATTCCAGCGGATTGCAGCGTCAACGTATATTTCCTGGCGGACCTCAATCGAGTCCTGGACCGTTTCGGCAACCGCGGCTATCGCGCCGCGCAGCTCGAAGCCAGCATCGGCGGCGGTAAACTTTATCTGGCGGCCTACGCCCAGGGCCTGGGCGCCTCCGGCCTAACGTTTTTCGATGATGATGTGACGGAGTTCTTCTCACCCCACGCGGCGGGCAAGAGCGTAATGTTTTTGATCGCCCTGGGAAAGTCGGTCAAGCGCAAAAGCCAGCTGTAAGGTATCGCGTCCTGCGGCTCCAGCGAAAATAGCGCAACATCTCGGCGTTATACTTGTTGTAAACGGCGCTCGACGCCGGCTTGATGACGAATTGATTGCGTTCCTTTGTTTGAGTTCGCCATGATATAGCCTTGGCAGTGGTGAACACTCGAAGTGATATGGTTGAATTATGGAAATGCAAAAGTTGATCTGCTAGCTCTGACCTTCGTCCCAGCTACTTGGAGTAACGTCCCCATTTCTCTGCGTGTTTGTATTGACCGGTGGTCCTGATGCTTGCCGGTCTCTGAAGCTCAACATTCACTACTGGTCTGGTGCCGCATTGTATGCGCGTCGCAGATCGCTCAGTTTCTCCAAGCTGCGCATGGTGGCATCTAGTGCGACGCCGAAATCGATGAGGCAGGCGACCTCATCGACACCGATCGCCTGCAAACCAGCGAGCTTTTCAAGACAAACGTCCGGGGTCCCTACCAGACCTCTACTGCGAAAAAGCTCCTCGGTCGCCCGGCCGATGATGAAGCGAGTATCCGGGCCACTGCGCCGGTTGGCTTCGTCCACGGTGCGCACGTGATCATCCTGCAGGCCGAGATTAACGAACAAGTAATCTTCATAAGCCGATGTTACCTGCTCGCGAACCATCGCCATCGTGTCCCCGATGAAGGTATGCAGCATCAACGTTACTTTCCCCTGTTCCGGATCGAGTCCGTACTGCGCCCGCGCTTTGCGATAAATCCGGATCCGGCGCGCCAGGTCCTCCACCTGGGTGTCCCATAAAACCGTCAAGACATGGGCGCCGATCTCGCCGGCTTGAATAAAGGTCGCATCGCTGTGGCTGGCCAGCCAGATAGGCAAACTAGGCTGAATCGGTTGCGGATAGATGCGCACCTCAATGAGCTTGCCGGCGCCGTTAGGCAAAGCGACCGGCTCGCCGCGCCAGAGTTTTTGAATGACGGCGATCCTTTCGGCCATGATTTCGCGCCGGCGCTGGTAATTCCCCGGCGCGAGAACAAAGTCATTTACATGCCAACCCGACGCGCAGGCTATTCCGACCCGTCCACCGGACAAGTTATCGATCACCGACCACTCCTCGGCGACACGCAACGGATCTTGAAACGGGACAACGACGCTGCCGGCGCGAATCTGTATTTGCTTGGTGAGCGTCGCCGCCGCGGCGCCGAGAATAGCGGGATTGGGATACAGACCGCCGAACGGATGGAAATGCCGCTCCGGCGTCCAGATCGCCGTGAAGTCATTTTGGTCGGCGTACTGCAGGCTTTCGAGAAATAAACGGTATTTGTCATCTTTGACGGCCGAGCCGTCGGCGGAGAAAAAGAACAGACTAAATTCCATCCGTTTGGTTCGCGCCGCCGCCGTTTGTCCCAACGGTTCGTTCGCCGCGCCGGCGGGCGGAACTGCCGCGGGCGTAGCGGGCGCGCTAGGCGAGCGAATTTCAACTGGCGTCACAGCTTCGTGGTGACGCTCTGAACCGCCGGCGCTCAGCTCCTGTGCCAGTGAAGCGACAGTCGGGGCGACGAAGAAGGATCGGATGGAGACCTCAACGTGGAACCGCTGGCGAATGCGACTGATCACTTGGGTGGCCTTGATCGAATCGCCGCCGAGGGCGAAGAAATTATCGTTAATACTGATTGATGGGATCCCTAGAACATCTTGCCAGATATCCGCCAAGCACAATTCATTGACATTTCTCGGCTCGACGAATTCCGCCTGCAAACGATCCGAAAAGCACTGCGCTAATTTAGCACGCTGGACCTTTCCGGTGGAGCTGGCGGGGATCGCGTCGATAATCAAAATTTGCCCAGGAACCTTATGGCCGACCAACCGGGCGGCGACATATCTGCGCAAGTCCAAAACACCCGATCCGCTGTCGTTCCGTAACACCACTGCTGCGGCTACATCCTCGCCCAATGTTGGATGAGGCACGGCAAATACGACAGCGGCGGCAACTTCCGGATGTTTCGCAAGTACTTCCTCGACTTCGAGCGGTGAGATCTTCTCGCCGCCGCGATTGATCATCTCCTTCAACCTTCCGGTAATGTAAAGATAGCGGTCGCGATCCAAATACCCTTGATCCCCGGTCCGAAACCAACCGTCGATAAAGGCTTCGGCGTTGGCGCTGGGATTGTTTTCGTATGCCGTCATGATGTTGGCGCCTCGAACGGCGATCTCTCCCGGCTGACCGGCGGGAAGCGACACTCCCTCCCCATCAAGAATCACGAGTTCGGTGCCAACGGCGATTCCCACCGATCCTATTTTTCTCTCAAGCGGCGGCAGCGGATTGCTCGTCGCGTATAAGCAGGTTTCGGTCATGCCGTAGCCTTCGATCACCGGCGTGCGGAAGACATCTTCTAATTCTGCCAGCACGATAGGCGGCAATGGAGCCGCGGAAGAACGAATGAAGCGCAGCGAACTTTCGGCGACGATCGCCCGGTATTCGTGTGCTCGCGCCACAATCGCTTGATGAATCGTCGGTGCCGCCGAATACCACGTCGGTCGAAAGCCGGCGAGCCAACCGAAAAAGTCGCCGACATCGAATGGCGGAACCGCGACCACCGCGCCGCCGGCGAGCAACGTGGCTAAACTCGTGATCAGCGCATGAGTGTGATACATCGGCATCACGCACAGGTATCGGTCCGACGCCGCCAACTGGAGCGCAGCGATGGTCAAGTTGGCGCCCGCAATCATCGCCGACTGCGTCGATGGCACGATCTTCGGCCGAGCCGTGGTACCCGAAGTGCAAAGCACCAAGGCAATATCGTCATCGCCAGCAAAAGCCGGACTTCGAATAGAACTCGAAGCCGCTGGCCGCGCCCCCGTCAATGAAAAAATCCCCGCCGGATCATTAGTATCGAAGGAAAGTTCGAGAATCGGTATGCTGCGGTTCTCAGCGACCTCGCGCACAGGCGATTCGGTCGAGGCCTGCACAATCACCGCTCCGATCCTTAAGTCTTGCAGAGCCGAGTCGAACTCGCCGGCGGAAAATGCCGGATTGAGCGGCGCCGCAGTAGCTCCGCACGCGACGGTCAGAAATGCCGTCAACATTTCCGCACCGTTTGGTAATACTAGCGCCACCCGGTCGCCGCGGCCGATGCGGTGGAAATTTAGCGTCCCGACGACTTGCTCCACATGGCGGCATAAGGCAACGCACGTGAGGGGGTCGCGAGCCGGTGCAAAGATCGCAATATTGCTCGGGCTCAGCTTGGCCTGAGTTTTGAGCAAACCATAGACGGTCTCGGCAGTCACTTAAGGAATCTCTGAAAAGCCTTCTGCGATTTCGTTAGGCAAGACGCGCTGAGCACTTGTTCGAAGATCATATAACTCCAATCTTCCGATCGCTCGACTAACCTCGCGCTGGGAGAAGAGTTTAAGATACCTGGCAACTCGAATGAAGTGTTTCCGCCCTATTCCTGTTCCTGCCGGGCAAGCCTGAGTCAGTTCCCAGTTCCCCGACGCCGGTGTCCCGACACTAAAGGAGCGCGTCGCTATTCCGGCAAGCGCCTAGCTCGGATGAGAAACACCGAAGTAAAATATCTGCCGCTCTGATCCCTCGAATGGTGCAGCCAGACATGACTTCAAAGCTTCAGCGAAAATAGCGAAGCATCTCGGCGTTATACTTGTTGTAAACGGCGCTCGACGCCGGCTTGATGACGAAGAGCTTGCGTCCTTGCATGAGCCGCGGCGGATTCGGCAGGACGTCCTTGCGCGCCGGAATGCGGCTCAGTTGACGCATGGAAGTCTGTCCTTCTTCGGAGAGAATGAAGTCGACGTAAAGCCGCGCCGCGGCGGGATGGGAGTTCTTAGCGGTGACGGCGATGCCGATGGGATAAACGAACCAGGGGTCGAGCGCCACCCAATCGATCGGCGCGCCGGTTTTTTTGAGCTCTTCGACGCCGGTCGGATACTGCGAGATCAACAATGGAAACTCGCCGGCCATCATCAGCTGGTTCATCAGCGAGCTGCCGATTCGCGACTGAATCTTTTGTTTGCTCAGCGCCTCCATATATTGCCGCCCCTTGTCCTCGCCCATGGACTGGAGCATGGCGAAATACCATTCGGTATGGCTCAGCACAAAGCCCATCTTCTCGCGCCACTTCGGTTGCAGCAGCTCCTGGTAACTCTGCGGCACTTCATCGGGTTTTAGCATTCGTGAGTTGTAGGCCATGGTCACGGCATTCAAATACGTCGCGTGCCAATAGCCGTCCTTGTCGCGCAGCGCTTCGATGAAACCTTCCCGTTCCGGCGAGTAGTACTTGGCCAGCAGTCCCTTCTCCACCAGGTTCATAATCGGAAATACGCTGGATTGATAAACATCGGCAAGATTGGCGCCGGTGCGCGCTTCAAGCAGGTAGCGCGTCAACAGCGCGTCCTTTCCCGAGCTGTAGAATTCCATGTTGACGAAGGGATATTTTTTTTCGAAGGCAGCTTCGAGAGCTCGGGCATCCGAGGCGTTGGAGGAGACGTAGACCATCACCTTGCCTTCTTTTTTTGCATCCTCGATAAGTTTGGCGCGCTCTTTGGTTTGCGCTGGGCCAATTCCAGGATTCGCCAGGGCAAGGGCGGTCAGCATGGCTAATATCACAGTGAAATTAAAATTCATGGGGTCCCCTCCGAGCACCGTTAATTCGGCTGATCACCTTGATTGGCTGTGGTTAAAGTAGGCAAAGCTGGGGCATTCGTCAATGCGAAAATGGTCAGGGCATTTCCTCCGACACACAGGCTGGTCCCAGCTCTCCAGATCCTTCGGCGACGGAGCGATCGGCTGATCAACGACTGCGGCCGCCGGCGATCGCACTATCGCAAATTCGATTTGACAAGGTCGACTCGCCGCATGGTATAAGACCGGCGTGCGCGGTTCGCTGCGATGGCGCGGCGAACAAGTAAATCAAACTCGACGGAGGCGGATGCGAATGATCATCGACATCGATTCTCATGTGCGTGAAATCTACTTCATGGACGAGATCTACAAGCTGGACGGCATCTACTCCAAGTTGACTCCGAAGAAGGTCGGCGACGGTAAGTTTCAGCAGGCCCGTTTTCTTCATAGCCTCGATCCCGTTAGCCCCAAGGCGCGCGCCGGCGTGGACCACAACCATATGTTCGATCCGAAGACTCAATGGCGCGGCGGAGAGCTCGCCGAACGCCAGGTGGGCGGTTACGATATGAAGGCGCGTTTGAACGCGATAGGCCGCGAGGGAATCGATCGACAGATCCTCTTTCCCACCACCATGAATATTCCAGCGATGAATTACGGCGGCCTGGGTCTGGCGCTTTGCCAATGCGTCAATAACTGGATGGCCAACCTGGTGCGCGGCTATGAGGATCGTTTTTGGCCGGTTGCCATCGTGCCGGCCGGATGTCCCGACCAGATGGCCAACGAGCTTAAGCGCTGCGTCAAGGAGCTGGGGTTCAAGGCCGGCCATCTGGTGCAATATTGCGGGCCGCGCAACCTCAACGATCCATCGTTTTTTCCCTACTACGAAGCTGCCATCGAGTTAAACGTGCCATTATTCTGTCACCCCAACACCAACGGCGAACTCATCGACCGTTTCGATGATTTTTTCGCCATGCATGTCTTGGGCAGACCGATCAACTGCACCGCGGCATTGGTCGCGCTCACCCTGGGCGGCGTCTTCGAGAAATTTCCTGAACTTCGGGTGGTCTTGTTTGAATGCGGCGCGGAATGGATTCTTTACTGGATGCATCGCATGGATGACGACTACGCGTGGCTGAAAGAAGAGGCCAAGCATCTCACGATGGCGCCGTCCGCATACCTCAAGCGCAATTGTTACGTCACCTGTGAGGTGGATGAAAAGCCGCTGCCTTTGGCTATAGAAGAGTTCGGCGCCGAGCGCATCTGTTTAGCGACGGATTTTCCGCACTTCGACTGTGAATATCCGCGCACCGTATCGATACTCAAGGAAAGAACCGACATCAGCGAAAAGCACAAAGAACTCATCCTCGGCGGCAATGCGGCGCGTCTGTTAAATTTGCAATAAATGTCGTTTCAACACCATGACCGATGACTAATTAATCGTCGACACGCGGGTACTTGAGTCGCGCGGGCAAAATAGTTTGAGGTGTCTAGATGAAGCGGTTTGTCACTGCTTTTTGGTTTCTGCTGCTGTTTTTTTCGAGCCAGCCTGCGCTCTTCGCGCAGGAGTCATTCTACAAAGGTAAAATGTTTAAAATCGTGGTGGGCAGCCCGCCTGGCGGATTCTACGACGCCTGGGCACGCCTGCTCTCGCGGCATATGCCCAAGTACATACCCGGGAATCCGGGCTCTATCGTGCAAAACATGCCGGGCGCGGGGTCGCTGGTCGCGGCCAACTACGTCTACAATCTAGCCAAGCCTGATGGGCTGACCGTGGTGATGCCGAACGGCAAAATCTACATGGATCAACTAGCCGGTCGGCCGGAGGCAAAGTTCGACGTGCGCAAATTCCATTGGCTGGGTACCCAGGAAAAAACCCATATGCTGCTCTACATGCGCAGCGATACCCCCTATACAACCTTGGCCGAGATTCGCCGCGCCAAGGAGCCGCCCAAGTGCGGGTCGAGTGGCACCAACGATGCGGGATTTCTCCTGCCAAAAGTTCTCGAGGAAGTGTTCGGCGTCAAGTTCAATCTGGTCAGCGGCTATATCGGCGGCACTCAAATCGACATTGCCGTGGAGCGCAACGAAATCGTTTGCCGAGGCATGGCAATCACCAGCCATAGCGGCCGGGAGCCCTTCGACACCTGGCACAAGAAAGGCTTTGATCGCCATCTGGTGCAGACCGCGCGCAAACGCGACCCGAGAATGGCCGACGCCGCGACATTCTACGAGCTGATGGATCAGGAGAAAGTTTCCGAGATGAACCGCCGGGTCGCCCATGTCATCCTCATGGGCGGTGAGTTTGGCCGCCCGATGTTAGCCACTCCCGGTGTTCCAGCGGAACGGGTCGATGCACTACGGCGCGCTTACGTCCAAGCGCTGAAGGACCCGGAGCTGTTGGCCGAGGCGCGGCGAGGCAAGATGGATATCGATCCGGTGACGGGTGAAGAGCTGCAGACTTTGATTCAAGAAGTAATGAACCAACCCGCGGAGGTGATCGAGCGGGCGAAAAAATTTCTTGCCAATTAGCGTTCACTCGGGAAGCGAAGCCGAACAGCGCATCGCTACCGCTGCTGCCGCTCTACTGCTTCCCCAGGCTGGCCTAAAAAGTCTGCTCTCCGCGTTCCGCTTAGCTCTATTCGGGAATGATCAAGTGCGTGTAGCGCAGATTCGCTCTTGAGGCGTGAGCTTCTCCAGGCAGGCTCAGCCCGAGCCGCTTGGCGAACTTACGGTTATGCACCGGGATGTAACCCTCCAGGACCGCTTGAGCCTGTTCCAAGGTCTTGGCCTTAGCCAATCGTAACTCACTGACCAGCCGGTCTTGAAAAGTGTTCCACAGTCGCTCGATTCTGCCCTTGGCCTGTGGGGAATGGCCAGATCAAAGTCACTCCGAGTTCTTCTAAGGCCCTGCCCACTTCAGTAGTGGGCTTGTGGTTGATCAACTGCTCCTCTACCGTCGGTTCCTGATCGGTCCAGAATACCGAGTGACAGTCGGTATAGATCGAATGGGGTAAGCCATATTCCCGAAAGTGTCAGAGAACAGAGTGAAGTAACCCCATGAGCTTTCGGCCTGGGTAAAAAATCCGCCTGTCACCTTGCTGGTGGCATCGTCGATACCTCCGATCAGACACAGGGCGGCCCGCCCTTGGAGCCATCATGACCACCTTCGGCTCGATCCTGCGATATAGACCGGCGATGCCGATCCAATTCCTACTCCCGAAGAAGTTTACACGCGCGCAGATCGAGTGGCGTGTCGACGAGTTGACGCTGCAGTTTCAAGGCACGAAAGACAAGAAAATAATCGCCCAGATTAAAGGACTCAACCGCGTACTTGCCAAAATGGATGTCCAGGGTTCCGCATCTTCCCAACCCAGGAATCGACAGTAGCCTGCCTGATTAACTCTTGATTTGTGTCGCTTCGCGTCGCTTACTGTGCGGCATAATAAAGCCGGGTCGATCCGAACGATTACGGTTTTTCTGGCGCCACCGCGACTTGAATCGCGTTGCAGGTTATTCTGTTATGCGGTTAGGTGTGCCTTTCGGAGTTCGCCTTACGGCAGTTTGCCTAAAAGCCTTAGAGTCAGAGAGGGTAGAAACTCTCTTGCTGGAGGATTGTATGCCCGCGTCCCTCGAGCATATTGGCGCTAACACCCCAATGGGCGCGAACCTGATCGGCGACGGCGCGACATTTCGCGTCTGGGCTCCGCATGCGAAGTCGGTGCATGTGATTGGCGACTTCAACAATCGCCAGCGCAATGCCAGCAGTCTGCTAACGCGGGATGATCAGGGTCATTGGCGCGGATTCATCCGCGGCGTTCAGGACCGCCAGCGTTACATGTTTTATGTTGTTGGCGAAGGTGGCGAGGGCCCGAAACGCGATCCCTACGCCCGCGAGCTACAGACGCCTTTCCCGAGCGAGTGCGTCGTCCGCAGAACCGACTTCCCCTGGCACGAAAGCGGTTACGCCACTCCAAAGTTTCATGATTTCGTGATCTACCAGCTCCATGTCGGGACATTCTTCACGCCGAATCTGCCGCAAAAAGCCGGAACCTTTCTCGATGTCGCGAGAAAGATCCCGTACCTTGCTGATCTCGGCGTAACTGCAATCCAGCTGATGCCGATCCAGGAGTTTCAAACCCAGTTCAGCCTGGGCTACAACGGCACCGATTACTTCTCGCCGGAAATGGATTTGGCCGTCGAAGACGGCAACCTTGCGGCCTATGCGGCGGAGGTCAATCGGCTGCTCGATGCCAAGGGATTGCAGCGCTATCAGGTTGCAGATCTTCGCGGTGAAATGAACCAGCTCAAGGCGCTGGTGGATCTTTGCCACGTTCACGGACTCGCGATCATACTGGATGTCGTCTATAACCACGCGGGCGGCGACTTCGGCGATCAAAGCCTTTATTTCCTCGACCGGCAGCCAAGCCAGGGCGGCAACCGGAATTCCCTTTACTTTACCGATAAAGGCCATGCCGGCGGCCTCGTGTTCGACTACGAGAAACCTGAGGTGCGCGAGTTTCTGATTCAAAACGCCAAGTTTTTTCTTGATGAATACCGCGTCGACGGTCTGCGCTACGACCAAGTGAGCGTTATCGATCATGACGGCGCGCCCCAGGGTTGGCGCTTTTGCCAGGATCTCACCTCGACTTTGCGCTTTCACAAGCCGGCGGTTTTTGACAAGGCGGAATATTGGAGCGTCAACCCCTATATCGTGAAGCACCCGCCCGAGGGCGCGGGTTTCGATACGACGCTAACCGACGGACTGCGCATTGCTATTCGCGATGTCGTCGGCGGTGCCAGCGCTCCCGATGACCGCCCGCTCGCTATGACACGCCTCGCTCGGAGTTTGTGGCCGGAAGGTTTCACCGAGCATTGGCAATTTGTCCAGGGGCCGGAAAACCATGACATCGTATATCAGGGCCGCGAACAGCGCGTCGCCCGACTGGGAGATCCGAGTAACCCTCGTTCCTGGTTTGGCCGCAGCCGAGCTCGCGTTGCCACGGGCATTGGCCTGACGGCTCCCGGCATCCCAATGTTATTTATGGGGCAGGAGTTTATCGAGGATAAACAGTGGTCCGACAATTTCGAGTTTCACCAGAACCTGCTGTTGCACTGGGCGGGAGTTGATTCGGGTGACAAACAGATGCTCGATCACATACGTTTCACTCGAGAACTAGTGAGGCTTCGCTGGCGCTTCCCCGGTCTTCGCGGCCAAGGATTCCGCGTGGTTCACGGGCACGACCAAAACCGAGTGCTGGCGTTTCACCGTTGGGTGGTGGGCGAAGGACACGACGTGATCGTGGTTATCCACCTGGCGAATTATAATCGTTTCGACTATCGCATCGGTTTCCCGGCCCAGGGAGAATGGCGCGAGGTGTTCAACAGCGATGTTTACGAAAACTGGGTTAACCCCGGCACAGTCGGCAACGGCGGACGCGTCCGTGCCGAGCCCCAGCCGATGCACGATTTTGCCCACTCGGCAGCTCTAGTATTACCGGCGAACAGCCTTTTGGTGTTCGCGCGATGACATGTCCGAATGAAGTGATGGGTTGTGACCGGGATCGTTTTTAATTTTTGTCATTGAACTTCGCGCGGCCTGTGAGCAAAGCGGCCAGGTGTGGAGATCGATCAGTCGAATATGACTTCGGCGTTATCGCGGTTGTCGGTGCGGCATGCGCAGAGATGCCGAAGATTGTAAAGACTGATATGTCCGGACCCGATCGTCCGCTTAAATGAGCTAGTCGTCCAGGCGAAAGCCTAATTTGATCGTCACCTGCCAGTAGTCGACTTTATTGTCGGCGACGTAACCGCGGGTATCGACGACTTGAAACCAGTGAATGTTGTGAAGCGTCTTGCCGGCCTTGGCGATGGCGTTTTGAATCGCCGCTTCCATGGAATCGTGCGACGAGCCCGTGAGTTCGACCTGCTTGTAGGTATGATCATCCATTGGAGACTCCCTTAAATGTAAAGTTGCTTGTTAAGTTCAACTACGACCTTCTGCTAGTGATTATTCAAGCATGAAAGAATGACGAGTCAAGTTTAAGAAATAAATTGTTGCGAGCTTGCTATTAGCGTCTCTACGGCTTCTCAACGCAGTAAGATTGTTTACACTGCGAGGCCCGGCCCGGTCCTGGACCATCCTTGTCCTTGACGGGCGAAATACATTTGCTTTATGTTGCGCGCAGCTGACACCGAAATCGGCTGAATCGGATCGATGGCAGGGCGGCTTTTAATGAAATCTGTGAAATGTTTGACAGCGTCGATTCTCGCCGTTGTATGGCTGGCAGCGCTGTGGGCGGCGGACGCGCAAGCCCAGGGCAAGATTTCACCTGTCAAGATCAGACTCGCCACGCCTTCGGCCTCGCTGAGCTATCTGCCCATTTACGTGGCGTTGCAAAAAGGTTTCTTTGCCAGACGAGGTTTCGATATCGAAGTCATTCAGATGGCGGCGGGTTTGGTGGCGCCGGCGCTGCTCAACCGGGCGATTGATTACACGACGATTCCCAGCGGGCCGGCCACGGCGGGGGCGCGCGGCTTGCCGCTGAAAGTTATTTGCTTTACTTCAGTGAAACTCCAGCATGTGCTGGTGAGCCGGCCGGAATTCCTGGCGGTGAGCGATCTCGCCGGCAAAAGGATCGGCGCCGGGAGCCTCGGCACTCTGCCGGCCTACGAGGTTCGGGTACTTATCGAGAAATATAATTTAGGCGCGAACACCATTATCGTCCCATTAAATTCGACCAACGATCGAATGATCGCCACGCAACGGGGGACCATCGATGCCACCGTGGTGCCCGTGCCGTCCGATTTGAAGGCCGAAGAGCTGGGATTGAAACGGCTGCTGCAGATGGGTTCGATACTGCCGATTCCACAGGCTGGTTTCGCCACCACCGAAGAAAAAATCAAGACCGCACGCCCGGAAATTGTCGAACTCCTCAAGGCGACGATCGAAGGACTCGATTACACTTGGAGTCAACGCGAGGGGACCATCGATATCATCGCCAAGTGGATAAAGCTCAATCCATTGCAAGCGGCCAAGGCGTATGACTCCGTGCGCGACACGTTCTCAAAAATCGGCGTACCCACCGAGGAGCAGGTGAAAGCCTACATCGCGATGCTCAGCTCGACGGCGAGTTTGAAGGGAGATGTCGCCGCCGCATCGATCTTCGATTTCTCGCTGGCCGCGGAGGCAGCCAAAGAAATGGCGCAGAAAAAATAGCGCAAAGAGGATGGCAGTTGTTATCAGCGTCGGACGGGAATACTCGCTATGCATTGCGCGTCGGCGAACAAACCACGCGTTAAATTGCCGCGCTGATCGTACTCGCAGCCATCTCGTCTGGACGCCGGAGATTAATCAATAGTGATGCCCTTCGGCTTGTCCTATCGTTGCCGAAAGGTCAACGGCGCAAGACTTCGCCTTGACAATCAGCCGGACCTTCTGTAGCTCACCTTCATAATCGTATTAACGTCAATCATCGCGCACGGAGGAATCATGTATCGGAGACCAGAAACCAAAGCGGCGGAAGAAAAGGTCTACAAACAGCAGCAGATCGGCGAGTTCATGACCACATGGAAGGACTTTCCCAGGCCAGGGCTCGCGGCTTGGGCGGAGCGCCGCAAGACCGGTTTGATGGGCACGGCAAAAAGCACCCACTACACGCCGCGCTTTCGCCCCTTCGACATGCTCAGCATCCCCAATCAATCGTTGGTGATCCTCGAAAACGAATATCACCGCATCGGCGTCGAGAGCGTCGTCGGTGTGCAGGACAGCTTTCACCGCTACGTCGACTCGGACATGGTCTATTTCCAATTTTGCGGCAACAGCAAAGTGGAAACCGAGTTCGGCGTCTATGATATGGAGCCCGGCGATGTGATGCTGGTTCCCGGCGGCATCGCCCATCGCTCGATCGGACGCAACGACAGTCTGCGCTATTTCTGCCAAAGCCACGAGGCGGTGGACTACGTCATGAACGACGACCAGTACACGAGTCAAACCAGCTTCGAGGTCAAGCGCCTCGGCGGTCCCAATTGGACGGCGGCGCAGGGGACGAATACGCCGACGAAGGGGCCGGTGATTGAGAAGATGCATTTCTGGGACGATGGCTCGGAGGACCAGACGGTGGTCGAGCGCGATTACGAATCGCTCGTAGGCGTCGCCGGAATAGGACGCGGCAAGCCGGGAAGTCTGGTGCGCAAGCTGCGCGCCTTCGATCACTTTACGGCGATCGTCGGCAAGGGGCGCGAAGACGCCGGCACCCAGCCGCTGATGGAGTCGGCCAATATGCGGATACGCACCTACAACATGCAGGACGAGCAGTTCGCTTTTCATCGGGCGCTGCGCAGCGAGGAAGTGCGGATTCAGTTCCGCGGCGACGCGCTCGATCTTTCCGAGTTCGAGAACGTCGAAGTTTCTCCCGGCGAGATCACCATCATCCCGTTGGGCATTTCCCACAGCGTGATCAGCATCCCACCCGAAGATGAGAATTTTCTGCGGCTCAACTTCTATAGTAAAGTGCGCTGGCGCGTCCCCATCGATCCGACCAGACACTATTTCGACAGCAAGTTCGAGATCAAATCGACCGTGCACAAGCAGGCCGAGTGGAGAGAGAAACTTGCGGCGGCGCGGTGAGTCCAGAAAGTCATGAAGTAAATGTCTGAGCCCGGTGACCGAATGGAAAAGTAGCCTGTCACTTTATATAGTCCCATGCCGATTCAGATTGACCGGAACAGAGTAGAGAACCTCGCACCTCAATTCGAGGAAGCGCTCGAACTCGTGCGCAACGAATTTGAGGGGCTCGACCCACACCGCCAGTACCGCAACGCCTTCGCTCGGCTGCTGAAGCCGGATCCACTTGGGCGGGTGCTGATGATGGGCACCGACCAGCGCGACATGTTCGTGCCCGAGCTCCGCCGCGCCATAGAAACGTCGGTGCCGAGCGACGGTCACATCTTCGACTTTGGAGCCGGTGACGGTCAAACCTTCGCCCTGGTCGCCGATTCAGTGCCGCAGGGCACCCGCGTCTCGATCGAGGAGCCCAATCCCGAATACCTCGCAAACTATCGTGCTTTTCTAAAAACAATGGCGCATTTGCGGCCAGGTATGGCGCTGGCTACAGAATTTGATGAGATCGACGCAGCAGCCGAGCGCTCGGGGGAAAAGCTACCGTCCGATGGCAATATTGACCTCGGTCTTGCACTGCACATGATCTATTTCGTAAAAGACCTTTCCGCCAGCGTCACAAGGATGGTGCGCTTCTTGAAGCCCGGCGGTGTGCTGTTCGTCGTCGTGACCGACGAAACCGTCGGCTATACCGGACTCGCGCTGAAAAGTTTTATCGAGCACGGCGGCGACACCGGCGCCAACGCGCGGCATCTCTCAGTCATCGCCGAGCGCCGCCGCTTGCTAGGACTACCCGCGGAGGGCGGCGGCGCAATTGCCGAACTGCTCGGTGCCGCGGGGACTCCGGTGGAAATCAACGTGCGCCGCCAGCCGAGCCGACTTTATGGACACAATCTCGCCGACCTGATCGCGCTCGCCTCGATTGCACTCCTCGCCAGCGTCGAAGGCCTCGAAAAATTCGAGGCCGCCGCCGCACTGCTGCGTCACAACCCCGAAGCCGTGGACCTGCGCATCGAAGATGACGGCCCCCGTAAAGGCATGTGGAGCGTCACCCAACCGCAATGGGTCGCCGCCTTAAGTCGAACTCGCTAGCGTTTCTTCTTTGGCGAACGGGAAGATAGTAGTAAGTGAAGTGTTATGTCTGATCGCGCGTTCCCATCGATCCGACCCGGCACTATTTCGCCAGTAGGTTCGTGCACAAGCAGGCCGAGTGGAAGGAAAAACTTACGGCGGCGCGATCAAAGCCATGAAGTAAAAGTCTGACCTGGTTGTCCCCCGAACAGGTCGGCGATATGGCTCGCGTCAGAATGTGTGATTTGTGATGTCAGACCCGATCGTCTTATCTTATCAATGGGATTTGCGCCCGCAGATTCCGGTCCGCCCGGAGTGGTTTCGTGCCTGGCCCAACGGCGCGATGATGGCGGTTCAGATCCTCATTCTCAACGAGTGGGAGTCCGTGCCGCGCCACCGCAAACGTCCGATGGCGGTTGATCTGCAAAACCGCCACGATCATCAAAACAAGTTCGATTTTCTTGCGCTCGGCGTGCGCGAATATGGCGCGCGCCACGGCATCTGGCGGCTGCTCGATGTGCTGGACAAGCACGGGATCAAGGCGACCATCCCGACTAACGGCTTGACCGCGGAACTTTTCCCGGCGACCGTTCGCGCGAGCCGCGATCGCGGGCACGAGGTTGCCGCGCATCAATGGGACATGAGCGTATTTCCGCCGATGTTCACGTCGCGTGAAGAAGAACAGTCATCTCTCGTCAGAACCGTCGCGGCGATCGAGAACGCCATCGGCAGCAAGGTCCGCGGTTATCTATCGCCCGGTCCTCGTCCGACGCCTTTCACACTCGATCTTCTGATGGAAAGCGGCTTTCTGTGGACGAGCGATTATGTCGATTCTGACTTTCCTTACGTCATTGCCAGTAACGACAGGCGCATCGTCGCGATCAGCTACGCCACGCCCGGCTACACCGATGGCGATCTCTCATCGCGCGGTATCATCCAGGGGCTGGCGGAGATCAAATATGCCTTTGACGCGACATTCGAAGAGTCTAAACGTCATCCGATGAAATTCTGTTACGCCATCCATCCGCATGTAAGCGGCACGGTCGGCATGTCACGTCTCCTCGACGATTTTCTTGCCCATGTGCGCAGTCGCGGCGAAATCTGGTTTCCGACTTGCGGCGAGATCGCCGAGTTTTGGTCGGCCGGCGTGGACCAGTAGTCACGGGCACGATTCCGAAGATTTCTCCATGACGATTTCCTTCCGGCCGCGCTGGTATTTTTTCGTCGCGCTGGTCTCCATCACTTTCATCGGGCCGTTGTCGCTCCATCTCTTCATCCCGGCCATGCCGGCGGTGAAGGAAGCGTTCGGAGTCTCGACCGGCATGGCGCAGCTCACCATGTCGCTGGCGATGTTCTCGATGGCCTTTTTCACGGTTGCGTACGGCGGCTTGTCCGACCGCTTCGGGCGCAAGCGCGTGCTCCTGGGCGGCCTGGTGTTGTTTACCTGCGGCGCCGCCAGCTGCATGATCGCCGCCAACATGCCGATGCTGCTGGCGGGACGCATACTGCAGGGAGCGGGGGCGGGTTGCGGCGTCGTGCTGGCGCGCGCCATCGCCCGCGATGTCTACGGCCAGGACCGCGTTGCCCAGGTGATCGCCTATCTCACCGCCGCCTACGTGCTCGGGCCGATGTTTGCGCCGCCGATCGGCGGCCACTTGACTGTGCTGTTCGGCTGGCGCGCGCTGTTCGTGTTAGCGTCGGTTGTCGGTCTGGTGGTGATCCTCGCGGTGGCTTTCGCGGTGCCGGAAACCCGCGCGCGCAACGCCGGCGCGCCGCGCGGCGTATTCGCCGGCTATAAATCGCTGTTACGTCGCCCGCGCTTCGTCGGTTTCATGCTACAGCCGGGAATGATGTCGGCCGCCTTCTTCACCCAGGCGACCGCGGCATCATTTCTCGCCACCGAACATCTCGGCGCCGATGCCGCTAAGATCGGCCTGTGGTTCTTCGCCTTCCCGGTCGGCTTCATGTCCGGGAGTTTCATCTCGGGCCGCATCGGAGCAAACCGTTCAATCGAATTCATGACCATCCTGGGCGGCGTGATAGGCGTCGCCAACGGCGCGCTGCTCATTGGCTGGCTTTATTTCGGCGGCATTTCCATGGCCGCGCTCTATATCCCGGGAATGTTCGTCAGCCTCGCCCAGGGCCTCTCCATGCCCTACGCTCAAGCCGGCGCGATGGCGGTCGATACGGAGCTGGCCGGTTCGGCGTCGGGCGCGGTGGTGTTCTCGCAGCTCTTCTGGCCGGCCGCGCTGCAGCAGCTTACCGGACTGCTCGCGGACGGCCTGGGTGCCGATGGCGACGGTGCACTTTGCCGCTCACCTGGGTGCCGATGGCGACGGTGCAGTTCGCCGCAGTGACGGGAGCTCTTCTCGCTGCCTGGATGGCGGCGCGGGCGGAGGGCGAGCGCTTTTAAATAGACTTAACGCGCGCCGTTAGTCCTTGCTCGTCAAGCTTTTATGGGCACGAGCGATCCGCGGCGTCGAAACAATTAGACCCGGTCGCATTCCATTCCTTTACATTCGATCTTCATTTGCGGCCGATTTCCCGGAGCAGCTTCTCCCATCGTTGCATCGCTTGGTCGTACTGGGCGGTGGACATGCCTGCTTCAGGGTACCAAAGCTTGTACGGCGTTGGCTTCAGAGGACCGCCATAGTTCAGGTCGCCGAGAATCTTTGCGCCTTCCGGGCTGAGAAGAAAATCGGCCATCAGCACCGCGGCATGCGGCCGCGCCGCCTGCGTCATGATCGCTACGCCGCCGGTGTTGGTCGGCACGACATCCATTGGCACCCACTCGACCGGCGCTCCTTTGCCCTTCACCTCGATGGCATGGTCGCGAAAGATGGTCGGTGACAGAGGCACTTCACCCGAAACCACCAGGTCCGCCATCGCTCGCCCGGAGACGGAGTGCAGAATGACTTCCTGCGCCTTGAGTTTTTTCACGAACTCTTCACCTTTAACCTTGAGTATCGCTCCGATCGCTCTCACTCCGGTTTCGTTGGAAACGAAGCCGATTTTCCCCTTGAGCTCGGGTTTCAAAAGGTCGTCATATTTTTTTGGTGCGGCAGACGCCGGAATCAGCGTCGTGTTGTAGCCGATGCCGCTGTACGTCTCGCGATCGACCGCCCAATAGACCAGCCCTCGGCCGGCGTTTTCTTTTGTGCTGGCGGGATATTTTTTCAGATGGGGAGAGGTGTAGGCGGCAAGCAGTTTATTCTCGCGCAAATAAGTCAGCGGCGGCACCGTCGTTTCCAAAACGTCAACGAGGATCTGCTTGGCCTGGGCCTCGGCGGTGATCCGGCTCATGACATCGGTACTCGTGCCCCGATAGGTCTCGACTTTGATTCCCGGATACTTTGCTTCAAAGCCGTTGGCGAGATCCTTGTATGAGCTCCCCGCCAGCGAGGTGTACCAAACGACCTTGCCTTCAGCTTTGGCGCCCGCGACAAGCCGCTGCTCGCGATCGGCGCCAGTGTAAGCCGCGAGTTCGGCCATGGAGACCGGCTTTTTGCTTTGCGCCCAGGCGCCGACGATCCACTGAAGGGTGAACAAAGAAACTGCAATGCACAATAACTTCAATCGGGTAAATCCCATAAACCTCCCAGTATCGTGATGGATGGTGTGAACAGCAAACCTTTGGCGGTGTCGCGGTTAAGAACCTATCGATTAGCATAAGCGTCAGATGCAGGTCAACGCGATCGGCGATTTGATTCGATTCCCGACGAATGGGTTGACACCTCCGACGAAACTCATTTAGAGTCAGTTATATTTTGAGATTACAACTAAGGAGGTCGGTATGATCGTCGAGAACCATGCCAAGGGACAAATCTCGTGGCCCAATAAAAATCGCGTCGCCGTTGCCATCACTTTCGATTTTCAGGGCGGCGAGCCGGTGCGGCCGGGACCGAACGGAAAGTTAAACAACGAAGACTACGCGGAAGGGGAATACGGCCCCAAGACCGGCATATGGCGGATCCTGCGCATGCTCGACGAAGTCAACGTCAAGACGACGTTTCTCACCTGCGGTGGGATCGCGGAAAGATACCCCGACGCGATGAAAGCGATCGTTGAGCGCGGACATGAGGTCGCGGGACACGGCTACCACCATGAAATTGCCCGCGACCTGACCCGGCAAGAAGAAACGGATTGCATCCGGCGGACCACGGACATGCTCATGAAACGAACCGGCAAGCGTCCGATCGGTTGGCGGACGTGCACGCAAAACGACGCCACCGTTGAGCTGCTGATGGAAGAAGGATACGTGTGGAACAGCAATTCGTTCGCCGACGATCTGCCGTACGTGTGGGAAAACGACCAGTCGCGGCTGGTCGAGCTGCCGCGCCAGCCGTTCGGCGACGGCCGCCTCTATGGACACCAGAACCGGGCGGGCGATCATCCGGACAACGCCCTGCAGCTATGGAAGCGCTTCTTTCACGACCTTTACGCCGAATCGGCGACGGCGCCGATGTTCACGACCTTCCAACTGCATCCGTACGTGTCGAGCCGGCTCGGCAGAACCAGCGCGCTCAAAGAAATGATCGAATACATGAAGGGCCACGAAGGCGTGTGGTTCGCCACCGGCATAGAAATCGCCGAATGGTGGCTCAAGCAAAACTTTTCAGAAAAACCCGCGTCGCTGCGCATGGCCGCGGCTTCCTAATTCGAACACCGCATCGCGCGGATGTCGAGCTGAAACTTTCTCCGCCTCAAGTCGGCATCCGCGCGCTCGCGCCTTCAATCATCAGGAACCTATTTGTCTGTTGCGCGCGAATAAGCCAGGCGCTTCCCAGCAACAGAAAAATAACTGCAGCGATCACCACAAGCTTAAATCGTCGTGACATTTACCTTTCGTTACGCGTCAGAGCTTCTGCCGGGCTCGGGTCCACTTTGGCCGCCTGCTATTTTTTGATGGCGAAGTCCGCCTCGGCAAAAATCTGCCGGATCTCGATCACGTCGCCTTCGTCGGCGGGGCACCGCTGCGCCCATTTCACGAGCTCTTCTTTTGAGTTGGCCTCCACCATCCAATAACCGCCCAGCACTTCTTTCGACTCGATGAACGGCCCATCGGTCACCGTCGGCTTCCCTTTGCCGAACGAAACACGCGCGCCGGTGTTGAGTGGATGAAGGCCGTTCAGAGAGAGGATTTTGACGGACTTGCCCAACTCCTCATTAAAGCGGGTCATCTCTTCAATTTTCTTTGGATCTGGCACAAAGCCGGGGTGCAACTTCTTATTGTCTCTGTAGACATTGGGAATCATTAGCATCATGAACTGCATGGGTTTTCTCCTTGGTTTCTTATTAGGGTCCTGCACCTTAGTCGTTTGGCGGCCGCCAAATTCGACAGACAAACCAGTCGCCGGTATTATCGTCGGCCGCAGCGGCTTCGCCTGGGTTTTGCCGGACAACGGCGCGCTGATTCTGCTCAAAGTGCTCGGGTTTGTCTTCCTGTTGTTTTTTTCTGGGCGGCCGCTATTGCAAAAAAACTTGGCGTCATCGATCAAGCGGTGAATAGAGCGGTCACATCGGTTGCAGTCGCCACCGTCACGGCGGCGCCGCTGGCTTTTGTAAGAATTTTCCCGGCGGCACGGCGGAACGTCGAGCCTGCCGCGGTCAGCGATCGCACCGTCGCGCAATCGTGACCCCATCGGCTCCAACCCAACCCAACGTTTTGAACGACTTGAACGGAGCGCAGCGGTTGAACGTTTTGAACACGCTCCATCCTCATGGAGCGCAGCGGTTGCACGCTTTGAACGCGCTCGGAGTCCATGGCCAGGCTCGGCCGGAGGTCATGTGGATTTCGAGAACAGCCGGTAAACCGCCTGGGCCCCTTCCAATAAACGGTGATCCTGGTTGCGGTGACCGATGAGCTGAATGCCGACCGGCAGACCCGTAGGTCCGGTAAACACCGGTAAGGTGACGCAAGGAGTGTAAGTCCACGTCGACAGGATATTGAACGAGGTATCGCCCGTACTGGCGAGACCTGCCGGAGCCTCTCCGAGAGCGCTGGGCGTGAGCAGCAGGTCGATATCCTTCATGGCGTCGGCGAGATGTCCGCGGCACTGTTCGAGCACGCCTTCGGCTTCTCGATATTGTTCGTAAGAGACATTGAGTGCGGCGAATTTGTCGCGCTGGAACTCGCTCAAAAGATTCCAATGATGACTCCGCTCCCAGGTAAGGCCGCGGGAAAACTCGTAATCATTGATGCGCCGACCGATGGCCTCGAAGTTTTCAAACGGCTTGCCGAGATCGAAAACGGCGACCTTCGCTCCGGCCTTGGCTAACGTGCTTGCCGCCTCTTCGAGAAAAGTTTTCGTATACTCCTCCGCGCGGTCCCAAAACATGCGGCAAAAGCCGATCTTGAGTTGGTTCATTGGAATGGCGGCCAGAGGTTTCGGAGCGAATCCTGTAACCGCGGCGCGAAACAAAGCGAGATCCTCCACAGCGCGAGAGAAAAGCCCCACAGTGTCGAAGGACGCGGTGTTCTGCTTCACGCCCTGCGTGCTCACTTCGCCGTAGCTCGGTTTGTAACCGACGCAGCCGCAGAACGCTGCCGGACGGATCACCGATCCGACCGTCTGTGTGCCGAAGGCCAGCGGCACCATGAAGTCGCCCACCGCGGCGGCGGAGCCGCTGGAGGAACCGCCGGGCGTATGCGCGGGGTTGTGCGGATTGGTCGTGTTTCCCAATGGAGTTCGACTGGCAAACTCGGTCGTCACCGTCTTGCCCAAAAGCACCCCGCCGGCAGCGCGGCTCAGTGCCACGCACGCCGCGTCCGCCGCGGGACGGTTGCCTTTGTAGATGGGCGATCCGTACTCGGTAGGCAAGTCGGCCGTATCCATGATGTCCTTGGCCGCGAAGGGAACTCCGTGAATCGGACCGCGGTTCGCGCTCTTGTCGCATTCCCGCGCCTGCGCCACGGCAAAATCGTCGTCCAAATGGACCCATGCTTTGACTTGTGATTCTCGTGAATGGATCCGCTCGAGACAGGAGCGTACCAAAGCTTCGGACGTGAGTTTGCCTTCGCGAATCCGTGCCGCCGCCTCACTCGCCGATAACCGAAATAAATCCGCCATGTGATTCTCCTTCAAACAAAGGATGTAAAGAGGAATTCAACTCCACCGCTGAATCTGCCAAGCATGGGAACATAACCGAGCAGGCGTCGTGACTGCAACGAAAAATACTCAGGCAAAATTTGCGCGCGAACGTACAGGGTTCGGGAAGCGGCTCAGTTTCTGATTATTTTGAGGAATGTTGGACGGGCGAAAACATGGAATATCAAAAATAGCGATCCGACGACGCCGAACTGGTGAACCGGGGTCTGGATGGTTGCCAATAAGCAAACAATCAAAGCGTCAAAACCTGAGGGCCCGACGTCAATCTCGACCGCGCGTAATAAAGACGGTCCCTTATCCCCAAACCTCACGCGCAGTCCGGACGACGAGTTCGAGCTTTTGCTTCTGCTCGTCAGACGAGACCGGGTTACCGAGAACAGACGAAGCAAAACCACACTGCGTGCTGACGCCGAGCTGGGCAAGGGGAAAATACTTGCTCGCGGTCGTGACGCGCTGGCGTAATTCATCCATGCGCTCAAGCTGGCCGGTTTTAGTGGTTATCAAGCCGAGCACAATGAATTTGTCTTCGGGGATGTCCTTGAGCGCCGCGAACGTGCCCGAGCGATCATCGTCGTACTCGAGCAAGAGTCGCTGTGCCTTGAGCCGCTGGAAGAGCCCACGACTGATAGATTCGTAACCTCCCTCGGCGAGCCACCGGCCGCCCTGATTGCCGCGTCAGAGATGGAGCGCGAAAGTGACGCCTGGAAATCCAGCGATGATCGCATTGTCCAGCTCGATGCCGCGCGTCAACCATTGGTCCAGACTCCACCCTTGCTCTTCGTAGAAACGCCGTGTCGTAGCGTCGAGCATCAGGCCGTAGTGGGGCGCATCGATCTGGATGTAAGGAGCGCCCAAGCGCACCAGCTCTTGAACCTCTTCGCGCAAGAGCTGAACGATGTCTGCGAGGAAACTATCCAGAGTCGGGTACGCGGCACGGGAGTATTCGCGAGACCAGAAGTTGGCCCAAAGGCTTGGGCTCGGCAGGGTGATTTTAGCAACGCGGCTGGTTTTGTTCTTCAGATAGGTAAACTCATCAGCGGATAACCAGCGCTTTCGCACGAGTTTGCCAGTTGCCCCAAGGTTTGGCGGGCGCGCTTTGCGGACTGTTCCTTGGGCATTGTGCCACTCGCCCCAAAGAAAAGCGTCCATGCTGAAGTCACCGAAGCCCTCGACTGCCGCGGTCATTTGGCTCTGAAAAGACTGCCGGCGCATTTCGCCGTCGGTGACGACTGCGAGCCCCGCCGCCTCTTGTATCGCGATCGCGTCACAAACAGCACGATCCTCAATTTCCTTGAAGCGTGAAGCATCGATCTCGCCAGCCGCTAACCGGTTGCGTGCCTCGATCAGTTCCGGCGGTCTGAGCAGGCTCCCAACCACGTCGGCATGAACGGTGATCATAGTGCGGCAAACAGCGGGGAACGTGACGGATAAAGCTAACCGATGCTCAGAGTCTAGTGCAGGGCGCGAGGTCGTTACAAGTCCAGGTCGACAAGATCGAAAAAGGCGAGCTGGGAATCAAAGCACGGCATCGTGCACATTGCGCAGTAGATGAAACCTGACGCACCACCCAGATTGTCACCCGGTTGCGCGGCATGCCATCGCTGGAGAGTGACGCGATCTGCAGTTCCAATCTTATTGAGCTCGTCGCTCGTCCACGTCGTCATCGCCGCGGCTACTTACCTGATGCAAGTTGTGATGGGTGCGTCGGGCGCATGCGCCGCTCAGAGACCGGTCCTCTTCTCCAGGGCCTCGGGGGTACCGCGCCCCTGCAATCGTGATCTTTGCCGCCGCGCTATTGTCTCACGCAGATCCTCGGACGAGTCCAAGTTTTTCGCTTCTGACTTGGTTGTCCTTTCACGCGTCGCGCGGGTCACTCGGACCTGAGCGAAGCCATATCGATGGAGAAGCGGTACTTCACATCGGACTTGAGCAGTCTCTCGTAGGCTTCGTTGACCTTCTGGATGGGGATGACTTCGACATCGGCGGTGATGTTATGCTCCCCGCAAAAGTCGAGCATCTCCTGGGTTTCGGCGAGGCCGCCGATGTTCGAGCCGGAGAGACTGCGGCGCCCCATGATCAGCGCGAAGGAGGAGACGCCCAGCGGCTTTTCTGGAGCGCCGACTAGCGTGATGTTGCCGTCGAGGCGCAGCAGGTGGATGTAGGCGTTGATGTCGTGCTCGGCCGAGACGGTGTCGAGAATGAAATCAAAACTGCCGGCGTGCTTCTGCATTTCGTCGGTGTTGCGGGAGACGATGACCTCATTGGCACCGAGTCGGAGCGCGTCTTCCTGCTTGCCAGGCGAAGTCGTGAAGACAGCGACATGAGCTCCGAAGGCATGAGCAAGTTTCACGCCCATGTGGCCCAGGCCGCCGAGACCGACGACACCGACTTTCGTGCCCTTGGTGACACCCCAGTGCCTCATGGGCGAGTATGTCGTGATGCCGGCGCAGAGGAGCGGCGCGGCTCCGGCGGGATCGAGGTTGGAGGGGACGCGCAGCACGAAGCGTTCATCGACGACGATGCCTTCGGAGTAGCCGCCGTAGGTGACGCCTCCGAGGTGCTTGTCCGGGGCGTTGAAGGTGAGCGTCTGGTTCGGACAGAACTGCTCAAGGTCAGCTTTGCACTGCGGGCAAGTCCCGTCCGAGTCCACAAGGCAGCCGACCGCGGCGCGGTCGCCCGATTTGAACTTGGTAACCGCTGCGCCGACCTTGGTGACACGGCCGACGATCTCATGGCCGGGGACAATCGGGTAGACAGTGGGCATCACGCTGCTCCACTCATTACGGACCTGGTGGATGTCGGAGTGGCAGATGCCGCAGAAAAGGATTTCGATCTGCACATCATGTTCGTTCGGATCGCGCCGCCCGATTGTGGTCAATGCCAGCGGCGATGTCGCACTGGCAGCGGAATAAGCTTTCGTGTTGTACATGGGTTTATGTTCCTATAAGAAATGCCCGTATCCTAAAAAGGACCGTCCGTTTCCGATCTCAGGGTTTGGAATTTGCGAGCTGTCGCCTTATACGAAAGAAAAAACTCCCCGTCCCTTTTTCCCTGCACTACTCTCCCAAACCACTGGTCACTCTGTTTGGTCAACCACCTTCATCTGTTCTTTATTCATCCGGCCACCGTGCACTTTGATTTTAGACAACTCGGTTTCGATCTCACGCAGATCAGCAGGAGTCAGTTGAACATTGATTGCTCCCAAGTTCTCGTTTAGGTGATCGATGTTGCGTGTGCCGGGAATCGGAACAATGAATGGCTTTTGCGCAAGCAACCAAGCCAGTGAAATTTGAGCCGGTGTTGCGTTCTTCTTCTCAGCAAACCGTTTGAGCGTATTAACAATCGGCATATTTGCGGCGATGTTTTCAGGAGAAAAGCGGTCGAACCCGGATCGAAGGTCCGTTTTCGGGTCCAACTTCGTCCGAGTATCTATTTTCCCACTTAAGTAGCCCATTCCAACTGGCCCCCATGGGACGAAGCCAATCCCCAGCTCTTCACAAGTTTTAAGTACGCCGTTATGTTCTGGATCTCTATTCATGACCGAATATTCAGTCTGCACTGCAGTCACCGGTTGAACCGCATGCGCTCGGCGGATTGTTTTTGCACTCGCCTCAGAGAGACCAAAGTGCAGAACTTTTCCTTGCTTAATCATATCTTTAACCGCGCTAGCTACTTCTTCGATTGGCACTGTTGGATCGACTCGGTGCTGGTAATAGAGATCGATGCGGTCGGTTCTGAGGCGCTTCAGTGAGCCCTCAAGTGCCCTCTTGATGTGCTCTGGTTGGCTATTGAGACCTCCTGCTTCAAGGTCAAAACCGAATTTGGTTGCGATAACGACTCTGTCGCGGATGGGCGCGAGCGCTTCTCCGACAAGCTCTTCGCTTGTATAGGGGCCGTAAACTTCGGCTGTATCAAAAAACGTCACGCCTTTTTCATGGGCTATACGGATGACCGCAATGCCTTGGTTTCTGTCTGCAGGGGGTCCGTAGTTGGCGCTAATACTCATGCACCCAAGTCCAGTTTCCGAAACTGCTAGGTTTCCCAGTATTCGTGTTTTCATTTTGTATTCTCCTCTCTGGAGCTCATTGTCACTCCGGTTATTGATTTCCTTAGGCTGATTCGATGATGCGCACGATGGCCCGACGGCCAATCCTGCAACGATAAGGGCAGTATTAGCCAAGAAGTCACGGCGGGTGAGGGCTCGGCGATGTTGAGTGTTCGATCCAGTTGCTTGCTTACTCTTGTCCATACCTAGTCCTTTAACTTTTCTTGCGCCTGAGCCGTTCTTCATTCAGCGTTTGATGCGGCCCGGTATTGTTCGTCGCTGACCTTTTCCATCCACTCGACGACTTTGCCGTCGAGCGGTTCCTGAATCGCGATGTGGGTCAGGGCCGTGGTCGCGGTGGCGCCATGCCAATGCTTCTCATTCTGCGGGCACCAGACCACATCGCCCGGTCGTATTTCTATTTTTGGACCGCCTTCGCTTTGCACCCATCCACATCCGGACGTGACGATTAGAGTCTGCCCAAGCGGGTGGGTGTGCCATGCAGAGCGAGCGCCGGGCTCGAACGTCACACTCGCGCCCCGCGCGCGCGCCGGCTCGGCTGCCTCGAACAGCGGATCAATGCGTACAGTGCCAGTGAAATACTCGGCCGGTCCTTTGCTGGACGGCTGTGAACCGTTTCTTTTGATGTTCATTTCCGTATTCCTTTGTTGGACTCGTTTAATCAAAGCAGTCGCTCGTCTCTTTATTCCTATAAGGAAAATGTAGCAGTTGCGGCCTGCGAATAGTAGGTAGATTTCGCATGGATATATGAGCGCGAACACTCCAGCGATCTCATCGCCTTCTCGCTGCTAACGTTGAAAACGTAGTGTGACCGAACTCATGAGCCCAAACATAAAGGTCAGGCTTGTATATAGGTTCTGCTGAAAAACCCCTGAATTTGATTCGCGACCGCCGCTAGTAAACAGTGGTCATCGCCAAATAATGTTACGCCAGAGAAAGTTTCACCCTCAACGAAGCCATAGCCAGGAAAATGAGCTGCGCTCCGCCCTTAAGCGGGGCTCAGAGGCGGCGTTCTCATCTGAAACGCGAGTAGATTTAGATATCGTTTTACGTTGCAAGCTGCACCTATGAAGTAATTCGATAAACCGACCCGGCTTAAGCCCCGATATTTCGTCCGTCTCATCGCGTGCCCACGCACCAACTCGCTGTGGGTTCCCTCAATCCCGTTTCTCGGATGCATGGATTTGGAGAAACCTTTCTGTTTCATTTCTCTGCGCCGCTGCTCGACCAGATCATGGCGCAGTCCAACGACCAAAGTTCTCCGTCCACTCTTGGACCGCGTACATTGCTTTTGTACCGGACAGCTATTGCATTGATTGCCCCACTCGATGCGATAGTACTCGGTTCCCATATAGTTATCTTTGATGCGGCTGCACTGCGTGCTGAGCTTGCCCTGAGGACAAACCGCCTGGCGCTCGTTGATATCGACATGGAACGCATCGCTATTGTAGGGTCCCTTGTGAGGATCGGGACGCGTCGGTCCTAATAACTCCATGCCGTTTTGTTCCGCCTGCGTTAAGGTGTGCTCGGTCACATAACCTGCATCGGTGTAGATCGCCCGGGGTTCGATCTCATGGTGCGCTTGTTCTCTTGTGAGCGTCTCGGTCAAGCCAGCCTTCTCGTCCTGGGCCGCTTCGACGGTCAGCATCTCGGTGATGAAATGGTCGGTGGGCTCGCCCTTTTTCTTGATCGGTTGTTGAGGATCGACAGTCTCGGTTACATGCACCTTGTAGCCGATCCATTGCTTGCTCCTCTTATCGGCATAATGCGCATCGGAATCATGGGGGTTCTGCACCGCGCGAGGCGGTCGCTTGGGGGCGAGCTCAAGCTTTCCGTCGACCATCTCAAACTGCTCGCCAAAGACTCGCCGCAATAGTTTCACTGCTTCACGTCCAGCGAGCTTAGGATCGTTTCCGTCTAGCCACTCCAGCAGCTCTCTCATGTCTTGCCCACACTGCCGATAGCGGCGGTCGCGCTCGGTCTTGTTTAGCCGCCAATCCAGTTTGCTCTCTACATACAGTTCCCACAACCTGTCCCAAAATTCTGGCTGCTTTTTCCTCCCCACTTTTACTTTCAAATCCTCCAACGCCAAGCGCAGCGTCTCTATCGCGCACTCCAACAAGCTCATCGCCTTGACGTACCCCACGATATGCGTGCTATCGAGCCGCTGCTTGCCCTTTCTCTTCACCAATCCCAGCTCCACCAGCAACTTAACTATCCCGTCAAAGATCATCCGCTCGACTTTGTTGTCTTCCAACCGGTCGCGAAAATAAACTAACACCGTGGCATGAAACCCGGCGTAATCCAGTTCCAGATCTAAGGCGTACTTCCAACCCAGATGATACACCACGCGCTCGGTGGCCGAGCGATCTGCTGCTTTCTCCATGAACTGGAGCAGCGTCACTCCGCAAAGTAGCACCGGATCGATCCCCGGCCGGCCGTTCTCGGCGCAATACAACGCTTCAAGTTTCGGGGAAAGCTCTAAAAGCTTGGGCCAGATCTTTTCCCGAAACAACCGGTAGCGATTGGCTGGACCGAAAAGATCTCCAGCAAGATAGTCGGTATGATAAAAGCTTCTCTGTGCAGCGACGGCTCTTACGCTCATGAGAAAACGATGAAGGCGATATCGTCGCTTGTCAACGTAGATTTAACTGAACAAACAAAAAACTTGAGGGGGTTTTTCAGCAGAACCTATATATGAATCAATCGATTTTAGCGGACGGCGATTGGCGAGGCGCTTGCGGAGCAAGTGATCGACGGCAAAAGCCGGATCGATATCACTAGTTTCAGCATGAGGAGATTTAAAGATCTGCTCCAATAAGCTCAGTCGTCGAGTCATCGAAACGAAGACGCGCAAAATGTATCAATGCAAGACCTGACCATGTTGTCTGTGCTATTATCTGCGCTGTCGTCATGCCGACGACTCGACTATTAACGAACTAGTGAGAATGATTCGAGCGCGCGGATGCAAGCGTGCAGTGTAAGTGCCGCCCCTATGACGGGTAAACCCCGGCTATACGGTTCGTTGCAAGCAGTTTAATTTTGCCTACTACATTGGACACAAGGGCACATATTTCCGATTCCACCGTCATGTCGTTCATGAGGGCGGTGCTCTGCTTGCTGGCTCTCGTGGCGGCGGTGTTGCCGCCGCGTCCGGCCGCGGCGGCCCCGGTCGGAGTGCGATTCGTCGAGGGCTCGGTGCACGGTTTCATTGTGCTGCGTACGGTCGACGGCGCCGTCATTGCGTCGGGCGATCTCCTCCAGACGCGCCGGGGCGGAGAGGTTGAGAGTCGCATGCTGTTCCACTTCAAGGACGGGTCGGTATTCGACGAGACCGTGGTGTTCACCCAGGAACGAGTCTTTACCATGCAGAGCTATCGGCTGCTGCAGCGCGGCCCAGCATTCACCGAGGACACGGAAATCTCGCTGGATCGAGTCTCCGGCAAGTACCGCGTAAAAACCAAGTCCCGCAAAGACGGCCGAGAGGAAGTGCTCGACGGCAAGCTCGATCTGCCCCCAGACGTTTATAATGGCATGGTCCTTACCGCGGCGAAGAACCTTGCCAAAGGAGCCAGCGAGACCGTCCACTTCGTCGCCTTCACACCCGCGCCCCGGCTCATCCAGCTGGAGCTTACACCGGCGGGCGATAAGAAAGTGATGATCGGCGACTTGGCGAAAAGCGCAACCCACTTCGTGTTCAAGCCGATTCTCGGGATGTGGGTCAAGCTCTTCGCTACGCTGCTCGGGCGCATGCCGCCTGACAATCACGCGTGGATCATAACTGAAGGAGTGCCGGCGTTCGTCAGGTTTGAGGGTCCGCTATACCCGACGGGGCCGATCTGGCGGATCGAGCTGACGACCCCGCGCTGGCCCGACTAGCCTATCGGCTCCAGTTCGCATAAGGCTTACGCCTTCGGTAAAAATCGCAAAAGTAGCGACGCAACCGTATTGCGAATTCACATCGACAAACGCAGCTCACGAACACGATCACGATGGAACGAAGACGACGAGCAATGGCTGCGAGTTGCTTCTATCAGAAATCCGCACAGATTCAGCTCATAGCAGCTAACAGGTTCAAATCTTTACCTATGGTGCAAGCTGTCTTCCATCCCCACCAGAATCAAGAATAAAGATTTGACCCTAATGCCGCAGGCGTAGGTTTGTCGTAGTTATGTCAGCTCTTGGCCGAAAGCATATAAATTAATAGGGTCGCGTCTTGCGTGGCGACAAATGTGTGATTACACGAGCTGGTCCCATGCGGCCCGGACTCTTTTGCGGATTGACTCAATTCTGATCCGCGAAACCATCGCGCCCGATGTCGCCAACGCGTGACGATGTCGGCCGGATTTCCGGTGCTTTCACTTGCGCACCCAGGTCAGGTCATTTTGTCGGCGGCCGCAGGCACAAACTGAGCACGGCGGCGGTGAACAGCATGGCGATAAAGATGCTGAAGGACAGGTGGTAGCTCCGGGTGTAGTCGAAGAGCAGGCCGAAGAACGGCGGACCGCAGGCGGAGAAGATGCTGGTCACCAGTGAGCCCATGCCGCGAATTTTTCCCAGCGAGGCGCGGCCGAAAAAGTCGGCCCAAATGGTTTCCGCCAGCACCGCCGTGCCGCCCATGCCGATGCCGTAGATAAAAAAGCCGGCATAGAGCGGCAGCATTCCGGGCAGTAGCAGCGCCACCAACAGGCCGGCGCCTTGCAGCGCGCATTTGGCCATATTGAGAATGCCGTTATCCATGCGGTCGGCGAGCATGCCCCAGACGATCGGCGTGCTGAACTGCATGATCGCGATGATGCTCATCACCGAGGCGGCCACCAATATCGGATGGCCTTGATCGGTGACATAAGAAAACACATGGAGATTGAGTCCGGTGACGCCGATCTGGGCGACGCCGAAAGTGCTGGCGATGAGCCAGAAGACCGGCGTGCGCAGCGCTTCGCCCCGGCTCCACTCGACATCGTCGGCGCCGGTGCGCTTGGCGTAGCGCGGCTTTTTTGGCGTTGCGACTTGCGCTTTTACCTCCACCGGTCCGCCGTCGGGCAGCAATCCCATTTCTTCCGGCGAGCGGCGCATGAACAGCAAGGCCGGCGCGACCACCAACAGCAGGGCGAAAACGCCGAAGACCACCCAGGCGCCGCGCCAGCCGACGTAAAGCATCAAGGTCGCCGCCGCCACCGGCATGCAGACTTTGGCCAAGCCATGGCCCATGCCGGCGATGGCCAGGGCGCGGCCGCGCATGCGCACGAACCAGCGCGAGATCGAAACGTTGACCACCATGGAGCCCATGAGCGAATCGCCCGGACTGATGAGCAGCCAACGCACCAGCATGAACTGGATGAAACCCTGCGCTTGACCGAGGCAGATAAAGCCGGCGCCGGAAATCAAACCGCCGGCCGCCATCAGCCAGCGTCCGCCGTAGCGGTCCATCAGCGTGCCGACCACGGGCGCCGCCGCCGCGCCGATGAGAATCTCGCCGGAACGGATGAGCGAGAACATTCCGCGGGAAATGCCGAGGTCGGCGGACAACGGTTTGAGAAATACGCTCAGCGTGCTGGAGATCGAAAATGCCGAAGCGATGTGGGCGAGAAAGCCGACGACGACGATAACCCAGCCGTAATAGAGAGACTTTCTTTTCGCCGGTTGTTCGAGCAGAGGAGCGACGGGCATCCCATGTTTGTAGCAAGGATCGCCGCGAAACTCCAAGCCGCGCAGCCAAAGCGTTGCATGATCGAAGGAGAAGGCGTGAGACGATTTCCGCTTCGCAGCGTTTTTGCCGGCCTGCCTAGGTAAAGCCGAATAATTCTTTTAAACTGATATGAGCAAGCGGAGTAACCGTTCCACATCATTAAATTGTACGGTTGCGCCAAACATCTTCAGACAGGAGGCTAGCGCATGAAGCTCAAGTTAGTGCTAACAGTCTCAGCGATTTATCTGGCCATCCTTGGCGTCGGGTTCATGTTTGCCCCGCGGCAGATAGGTATCGATGCCGTTCCAGCGGATGCCTCCCCCGCACTGATCGCCTACCTGCGGATTTTCGGCGGTCCCTGTCTTGGAATTGCAGTTTTGAACTGGTTGGCTCGGAATGTGGAGCCTTCGGCGGCGCGCAACGCCATTGTCCTTGCCAATATCGTCGGCTTCGGTGGCGTAACTGCCATGGATATATGGGCGGTGTTCAGTGGCGGCGGACGCGGGGCAATGAAGCTGTTCCTGGTGATTCATCTGCTTATGACTGTCGCCTTCGTCGTGGCAGGGCGCGCCGGCGTGCGAGCCCAAGGACGTTAGGCCAGGCAGTTTCGAGTCAACGCGACGATCTCGCGTTACTCGTCGAACTTTCAGATGAGCCAACGCCATCGAAGTAAGACGCGCCATTGCGCACGGGCCGCATGGATTGGCCGTGAATCAAGTACCGTGGTAATTTAAAGAAATGGTATTGGCGCAATCAAAAGTTACGGCTCAGGGACAGATTTCCGTTCCGGTGGAAGTGCGACGTAAACTCGGTATCGGGCCGGGCTCGGTGCTGGAATGGGAGGAGGAAGGCGACGCCGTGGTAGTAAGCAAAGCCGGCCGGTACACGTCGGAAGACATACATCGCGCGATATTTCCGAAAGAGATACCATCTTCGAAGATAGTCGAAGAGTTCGACAAAGGCGTGCGGCGTTACATGAAGAAGAAGCATGTCGTGCCGTTGACACCAACGTCTGGATCCGTCTGGTCACGCGCGACGTTTACCGGTCCTGCGAACCGGATTCGCGTGATCAGCGCGCGCCCGATGAGCAGAAACGAGAGGCAAGTGTATGAAAAAGAAAATTAAACCGGTGCCGAAGTTCAGAAACGAGCAGGACGAGCGGGAATTTTGGCGCACCCATGACACCACGGACTACTTCGATTTTTCCAAGTCGAGCCGGGTCGAAATTGAATTTGATCGTGGCATCGAAGCTCCGGTGAAATCTATTTCGCTTCGATTGCCGCGCGAGATGCTCAATCAACTCAAGGTCCTGGCCAATAAAAAGGATATTCCTTATCAGTCGCTCATTAAGGTTTACTTGGCGGAAAAGATCGCCGAAGAGCGGAAAGCGAGTTAGATCCTATGGCTTATCGGGAGTCGCAGGACGAACTAGACCACTGCTGAAATCATTGCGGATTTTTCGTTCAGGCTGAGCGTCTCCAGCCCGGAGTTGGGTTTTTCAACAGCCTGTAAAGACCTGAACCTATTGGCACTGTTGGCTCTGCTGCGATAAATCGCACAGCGCGGATGTTGCAGCATGAATAGCGCACGACACTTTCTGACGGCGATCCGCGCACTGGGTAAGGAACGCATCTGGCTCCTCGGGGTTCTCACCGCCGGCCATTTTGTCATTCACTGGTTCCAGCAGTTCTATCCGGTGATTTTGCCGGCGATCAAGTCGGGATTGAATCTGACCAACGTCGAAGTCGGCGCTCTGACTTCGGCCCAACAAGTCATGGTTGGTCTCGGCCAGTTGCCCTTCGGCATGGTTGCCGATGCCATGGTGCGCTATCGCGGCGGGATCCTCGCATCGGCACTGGTCTCCATGGGCGCGGCCTATTTTCTTCTGGCGATGCCGGCGTTTATCTGGGCCCTGCTCGGCTCGGCGCTGATCGGCATGGGCACGGCGATGTGGCATCCCACCGCCGCGGCATCGTTGTCGAACCGCTTCCCGGAGCAGCGCGCCACCGCGCTGTCCATTAACGGCACCGGCGCAACTCTCAGCGACACGATAACGCCGCTGTTGGTCGGCGTGTTGTTGGCAAATTTTTCCTGGCAGACGGCGACGCAGGTGCAACTGCTGCCCGGCCTGCTGTTCGCCTTTCTGCTCTGGCGCGCCCTGGCTGGTGTATTCAGCGACAGCGCCGCGCCGCGCCAGCGGGTGTCAGCGCAATTTCGCGACGTCGCCGCCGTCATCAAGAATACGGCATTTTTAGGGTTGGCGGTTGCGACCGGCCTGCTTTCGATGTCGCGGCTGATCATCCTGACTTTTCTGCCGATCTACCTGCAGGAGGATTTGCACTACTCGAGCGTCTCGCTGGGAATTTACATCGCCCTGCTGCACGTGATGGGGACCATCTCGCAACCGGTTTTGGGCGTGCTTTCGGACCGCTTCGGACGCAAGGCCGTGCTGCTGCCATCATGTCTCCTGCTCGGATTATTTTTCGCCCTCCTGGCGGTGGCGCCGCCGGGCATTCCCCTCGGTCTGGTGATCGTCGCCATCGGGCTTTTTTTCTACACGCTGTTCAATATTTTCAATGCCGCGGTCATGGACGTCGCCGGCTCCAACGTCCAGGCAGCCACCTACGGGCTGACCTCGCTGATCACCCAGCTCGTGGTCATTCCCGCGCCGATGATCACCGGCTACTTGATTGGCGGGTTGGGGATCAAATTCGCCTTCGTCTTGGCGGGGATATTTCTGCTCATCGCCGGCCTGGTGCTCGCTCCTTTGCAGTTGTACCGGGGCACGCAGAACTCCTAACGGCAAATTCGGGCTGAGCAATCCATTTAGATATTTCCACAGGAACATAGCAGGGGCTGACTGAGTTATTAGTCTTTTTCCGAGTGCATTTTTTCGGTTCGGCAAAGATCTAAGCGGTGCGGCTTGTCGGTGCCATCGCTTTTGATACCGTTTAAGTTAGATCGGTAAGTTGAGAGGAAACAAATGGATATATTCTGGGAGGAGCTGACTTCCGGCCTGCCTGACGTGAGGCAGCTGGTGCATGTGCTTATCCGAATGATTGCCGCTAGCGTCCTGGGAGCGGTCGTCGGGATGCAACGAGAGAAAGCCGGAAAACCTGCAGGGGTGCGCACGCATATGCTGGTGAGTCTGGGCACGGCGGTGATCGTCCTCGCTTGCTCCGGAGTCGGCATGTCATCTGATAGCGTCTCGCGGGTTGTCCAGGGCATTGTCACCGGCATCGGCTTTCTCGGCGCCGGCGCCATCCTCAAGCTCGACCAGGAGCGCGAAATCCAGGGCCTGACCACGGCGGCCGGCATATGGATGACCGCCGCCATAGGCGTCGCTGTCGGATTGGGAAGCCTCGGGGTCGCGTTGCTTGGCACGGTTTTCACGTTGGTCATTCTTGCGCTCGCAGGGCTGCTCGACAACGATCAACAGACGAAGACCAATTGAACAGGACTGCGCCGGCCTCGCCGATCATAGTTTCAACGCCGCGGCCATGGACGTCACGCCGCCTATTGACCGTCGTTCGCAATAATGCGAACATGATTTTGTGAGGTCATGCCAAGGACAACGGTAATCTTTTATCAGGACGACCCGGACGTCATCCCGGTGCTCGACTGGTTGGACTCGCTGCCTACGAAAGCTCAGGACAAATGTCTGGTTCGAATCGAACGGTTGCGAGATTTGGGGCATGAACTGCGGCGCCCAGAGGCCGACTTTTTGCGAGATGGGATTTATGAACTACGGGTTCGACTCAGAACCACGAATTATCGAATGCTATATTTCTTCCATGGTCGGATCGCAGCCGTACTGGCGCACGGACTCGTAAAAGAGAGAGAGGTGCCACAGCGTGATATCGATCTAGCGATCCGAAGAAAACGAAATTTTGAACTCGACCCGGATCGATACACGCACAAGGAGTAAAAGTCATGGCAAAAGCAAAGAGGAAAACGACCGTGGATGCCGTTGAAATTCTCCACCGCCGCTATTACGCCGGCAAGCCGCACCGACTCGCCGCTTTGGAACAAGCACGAGCTAACGACCACGTTGCTCGTAAGCTAACCGCACTGAGAATTTCGCACGGGCTAAGCCAACGTCAACTGGCACAACTCATAGGAACCACAGCGTCGGTCATTTGTCGTCTCGAAGACGCCAATTATGAGGGCCATTCCCTGGCGATGCTTAATCGAATCGCCGCGGCCTTGAACCAACGCGTTGAGATTCGTTTTGTACCGGCGGAACGACGCTTACGTTCTGCGTGATTCCGACCGATTGGACAGGCAACGGCACGTGGGTACCAGATTGGCGAAAAGTGGCTTGGGTAGAGTGCTGCTCATAGCGTATATGGAAAAGAGTAAGAATGACGAAGAAACGACGCGGATCATCAGCGCGCGGCGCGCGAGCCGTAAAGAACAAAAAAGTTTCGAGGTCAAAGAAGATTGACTTTTCCGATATTCCCGAGCTGTCCGACCGGCAACTTTCATCCATGCGGAGGGTCGGTAGGCCGACGATGGGTGACGAGCCAAGGAAGCTTATAGCGATTCGTTTGGACGCGAAAGTTTTAGGGTGGTTGCGCAAGACCGCCGAGAAAAAAGGACTGCCGTATCAGTCGCTGGTCAATGAAATCTTAGCAAGCGAGATGCGAAAGGCGAGTTAGTCAATACTCAGGCCTGATCCTGGCGCTTCCCTCCAAGATTTCCAAGTGGTGGGACGGCAAGCCATGCGGTTAGGCGGGCTGAGGCGCGGCTCGGATAGGAGTCGGGATTTCGTCGTCTGCTTCACCATACTTTGCAGCAACTAGATTGCGCTATTCAAGCCTGACTCTGCTCCTTCCCCCAAGTGGTGGGACGGCAAGCCATGCGGTTAGGCGGGCTGAGGCGCGGTTCGGATAGGAGTCGGGATTTCGTCGTCTGCTTCACCATACTTTGCAGCAACTAGATTGCGCTATTGGTTCTGCTGAAAAACCCCTGAATTTGATTCGCGACCGCCGCTAGTAAACAGTGGTCATCGCCAAATAATGTTACGCCAGAGAAAGTTTCACCCTCAACGAAGCCATAGCCAGGAAAATGAGCTGCGCTCCGCCCTTAAGCGGGGCTCAGAGGCGGCGTTCTCATCTGAAACGCGAGTAGATTTAGATATCGTTTTACGTTGCAAGCTGCACCTATGAAGTAATTCGATAAACCGACCCGGCTTAAGCCCCGATATTTCGTCCGTCTCATCGCGTGCCCACGCACCAACTCGCTGTGGGTTCCCTCAATCCCGTTTCTCGGATGCATGGATTTGGAGAAACCTTTCTGTTTCATTTCTCTGCGCCGCTGCTCGACCAGATCATGGCGCAGTCCAACGACCAAAGTTCTCCGTCCACTCTTGGACCGCGTACATTGCTTTTGTACCGGACAGCTATTGCATTGATTGCCCCACTCGATGCGATAGTACTCGGTTCCCATATAGTTATCTTTGATGCGGCTGCACTGCGTGCTGAGCTTGCCCTGAGGACAAACCGCCTGGCGCTCGTTGATATCGACATGGAACGCATCGCTATTGTAGGGTCCCTTGTGAGGATCGGGACGCGTCGGTCCTAATAACTCCATGCCGTTTTGTTCCGCCTGCGTTAAGGTGTGCTCGGTCACATAACCTGCATCGGTGTAGATCGCCCGGGGTTCGATCTCATGGTGCGCTTGTTCTCTTGTGAGCGTCTCGGTCAAGCCAGCCTTCTCGTCCTGGGCCGCTTCGACGGTCAGCATCTCGGTGATGAAATGGTCGGTGGGCTCGCCCTTTTTCTTGATCGGTTGTTGAGGATCGACAGTCTCGGTTACATGCACCTTGTAGCCGATCCATTGCTTGCTCCTCTTATCGGCATAATGCGCATCGGAATCATGGGGGTTCTGCACCGCGCGAGGCGGTCGCTTGGGGGCGAGCTCAAGCTTTCCGTCGACCATCTCAAACTGCTCGCCAAAGACTCGCCGCAATAGTTTCACTGCTTCACGTCCAGCGAGCTTAGGATCGTTTCCGTCTAGCCACTCCAGCAGCTCTCTCATGTCTTGCCCACACTGCCGATAGCGGCGGTCGCGCTCGGTCTTGTTTAGCCGCCAATCCAGTTTGCTCTCTACATACAGTTCCCACAACCTGTCCCAAAATTCTGGCTGCTTTTTCCTCCCCACTTTTACTTTCAAATCCTCCAACGCCAAGCGCAGCGTCTCTATCGCGCACTCCAACAAGCTCATCGCCTTGACGTACCCCACGATATGCGTGCTATCGAGCCGCTGCTTGCCCTTTCTCTTCACCAATCCCAGCTCCACCAGCAACTTAACTATCCCGTCAAAGATCATCCGCTCGACTTTGTTGTCTTCCAACCGGTCGCGAAAATAAACTAACACCGTGGCATGAAACCCGGCGTAATCCAGTTCCAGATCTAAGGCGTACTTCCAACCCAGATGATACACCACGCGCTCGGTGGCCGAGCGATCTGCTGCTTTCTCCATGAACTGGAGCAGCGTCACTCCGCAAAGTAGCACCGGATCGATCCCCGGCCGGCCGTTCTCGGCGCAATACAACGCTTCAAGTTTCGGGGAAAGCTCTAAAGCTTGGGCCAGATCTTTTCCCGAAACAACCGGTAGCGATTGGCTGGACCGAAAAGATCTCCAGCAAGATAGTCGGTATGATAAAAGCTTCTCTGTGCAGCGACGGCTCTTACGCTCATGAGAAAACGATGAAGGCGATATCGTCGCTTGTCAACGTAGATTTAACTGAACAAACAAAAAACTTGAGCGGGTTTTTCAAATTCGCCTTCATCCTGGCGGGGATATTTCTGCTAATCGCCGGCCTGGTGCTCGCTTCTTTGCAGTTGTACCGGGGCACGGAGAACTCATAACGGCGAATTCGGCCTGAGCGCTAGCGATTTCAAATAGAGCCAATGCTACCCGGTCTCTCATTGCTCATCAGGTTTCTGCTGGGCTCAATGATTCGTCCAAACTGAGACAACCTGACTACGCTTTAACGTTGAAAACGTGGTGAGACCGACGAAAATGCACAATTGCAGCTTACAAAGTCACCCTGCCGGCTAACAGCTGAGGTTGTAGATCTTCTTCCCCCAAGACGCATTTAATCGCGATGACAAGATCGTGCCGTTTTACGTAAATCGTAAAATTTGGTAAAGTTTCAACAGATGATCCGAAGCTTCAAGGACCGAAGAACGGAGAATTTCTTTGGTGGCGACAATGTCAGGCAGTTCTCAGGCGTCAAGAAGGCGGCGGAGCGCAAGCTGGTTATACTGGATAGCGCGGTGAAGCTGGGCGACCTCGCCGCGAGTCCCGGAAATAGATTGGAAAAGTTATCGGGAGACAGGGCCGGACAATACAGTATCCGGATCAACGACCAATGGCGGATTTGTTTTACTTGGAAGGATGACGGTCCGTACGACGTTGAAATAGTGGACTATCATTAAGGAGTAACAAAATGAAAAAGAATGGAATGCGACCGGTTCCGCCGGGTGAAATTCTCAACGAGGAGTTTTTGAAACCGCTGGGGCTGACGGCAAACGCGCTCGCGAAGGCGATCGGGGTGCCGCCCAACCGGATCACGGCAATTCTGAAGGATGAGAGAGGCATCACCGGGGATACGGCGATCCGGCTGGGAACGTTTTTCAAAACATCGGCGGAATTCTGGATGAACTTGCAAATGACCTACGATCTGCGCAATGCCGAAAAGGCGCTGCCGGCGGGGGTGAGAAGGAGTATCGAGGACAACAGGAGTGTGCTGGCGTGATACACAAGACCGACGCTCTTAGAGATTGAGCTTCGATATCTTTGCCAGGGCTTGCGCGATGTTGTTTCTTGCGGCGGCTTCCGTCGCCGCTCTCAAATCCCCATGAGGGGACTCCGAAAGGATCGATTCGCGCCAGACGATTGCAGCCGTAGCGGCGCGCCGCAGTGTCCAACCCGCCTCTAATTTGACTGTATGGCGATAAACCAGCTTATCCATGCTGAATAAAGTGACCGTAAGAAGGTAGTCTTCACTTGCATTTTTATCCTCGATGACTTTCGAAAAGGTCCGGGATTTATTGATCGAGGCAATCAACGCTTGATTAAACGCGGCATCGGTAATCTGTGGCCTGCCGAGCGCGACGCTCTCCTGGCCGCCGGACACGCTGACGCGCACTGTTTTGGGATGGGTGTTTGCCGTTTCAAAGGACGTGGGCACCATGCCTTCAAACGTCGCCGCTGTGCCGCAACTGCCAAGCAGAGCGGCCAGCGCCCAGAGAAAAAGCGGTGGCAACCACTTGCTCAAAGATCGATAATTTTGGCGCAAGACATTCATGGAGTAGCCGGTTTGGTGGTTTGCTTCGCAGCATTGAAAATGTTTGTCATCACCTCGTTCACCATTTCCTCAGGAGATAGGCGGGTCAGCGATGTATGGTAGGAGTTTCCGACCGCCAACGGAAAGTCATTCGCTGCGTCTCGCAGCGTTACCGTAATCTCTAAAAGGTATAACGTCATATCCCACATCCATCGATCCACGTAGGTCACGATCGAATTGGCCTGGTGGGCGGATTTTTCTATTTCCGATCCGGCCGTTGCTCCAAATCCCTCTTTGACGATCCTGTCCCGGATAACAAAGTGGAGGTTATGCGTGTCCTTCGGTTGGTGCACGACATAAAAGGTTTTCACCGCGCTCAAATCGGCACCCGGCGACAACGTCGCCGTGGCGGAATTCGAACAACCGGCGGCAACGAACGACAAACCCAATACTAAAAGAACGAGTGCCCGTGTGTTAACCATTTTTTTGCGTCCTCCTCCGGCTGGAAATGGCCCGCCGGATTTAGCGATCGGTTCGTTGCTTGCAAGTCATCGAGGGCAAGTAGCGCAAGTAGTGTCAGGCTTGAATAACATAACCTACCTGGCTCGGGAAGAACAGGTTCATATACAAGCCTGATATTGTCGGCTCAGGCAGCTAAGTTAATGCATCCAAGCCTGACAATAGAGGGTTCCCTAAGGAAAAGTTTGCCATCTAGTCAACAGCGTCCGTACGTCGTCGCCCATTGATTTGGTTGTAATAGGCTTTATATAGTTCGGAAATACTTCTGGGAGGGCAAAGCCCATGGGCGTCGAACCAACCGCGGAGTTATTTGAATGGCGCGAGCCAAAGCGCGGCGAGAAAGCGGGATTCGGCAAGTGGAAAAATCCCCAATCGCCCTATGACCTTTTCATGGAGGCGCAGGACATTCCAATTCATCGCGCCATCGGCGTGCACAAAGTCCAAGACCTGCCGCTGAAACCCTGGAAGCGCCTCGGCGGGCGCGGCACGGCGATTCAGCTTCTCGGCACCGAAAGCTTGTGGGGCATGTACGTGGTTGAAGTGCCTGGCGCGGGCGCTCTTAACGCCGAGCGTCATCTCTACGAAGAGATTTATTATGTCGTCGAGGGGCGCGGCACGACGGAGGTTTGGCGGGACGGCAGCAGCAAAAAACTGGCATTCGAATGGAGCCGCGGCTCGCTCTTCGCGATCCCGCTCAACGCCAAGCACCAAATCGTCAACGCCACTTCATCTCCCGCGCTCTTGCTCGCCGCGACCACGGCGCCCAACATCGTCAATCTGATCCGCGACGCCGAGTTCGTATTCAATTGCCCGTATGACTTTAACGCCCGCTTCGACGCCTCGGATGATTATTTCAAACCGGTGGACGACATCTACGCCGATCCGGTGCGCGGCCTCGCCATGCGCCGCACCAACATCATCCCGGATATACTTAGCTGTGAACTGCCGCCGGACAACCGGCGCGCCTTCGACTACCGGCGCATCGAGCCGCACATGGCGGGCGCCAACTTTTACATGAAGATCGCCCAATATAAGACGGGGCAATACTCCAAAGCGCATAAGCATTCTTCCGGCGCCATTCTGGTTTGCATCAAAGGCCAGGGCTACAGCTACACTTGGCCCGATCATCTCGGCATGCAGCCGTGGAGCGCCGGCCTTGGCGAGCAAGTGAAAAAACAGACCTATGAACCGGTCGGTATGATCAGCGCGGCGCCGATGCGCGGCGACTGGTTTCATCAACACTTTGGCACTCATCCTGAGGGACTGCGGCTACTCGTCTTTGACGGCCCCTACGGTCCCGGCTTTCGCCGCGGCGGTGCGCCAGGCGGCGACGCAGCGGACGTGGGCGCCATCGATACCCGCGAAGGCGGCGGCGCGATTTCTTATATGGACGAAGATCCGAACATAAGAAAAACCTACGAAGCGGCGTTACAGGTGAAAGGCATGAAGAGCAGCATGCCGCCTTGGGTCTACCGGCAACGCACGCCTCCGGAAGGAGAGGCGGAGCCCGGAGGAGTGTAGAACGAAAGGCTGACGGCGAATTCACAAGTTAGAATCTCTAGCATGGAGTCAGACTTCTATGACTCGACTAACTTTCCAAGCCGCTCGATCGCTCACTTCTCTTGGGGGCAAGTAGTATCAGGCTTGAATAACATGACTTACCTGGCTCGGGAAGAACAGGTTCATATACAAGCCTGATATTGTCGGCTCCTCTACAAGGCAGCTAAGTTAATGCATTCAAGCCTGACACTTGAGGGCTCCCTTGATGGCTTTGATATAGCGTGCCGCGATGCCTCGACGAGCGCGCATAGCTCCGGGTGAGTTGGTTTATCACACTCTGAATCGGGTGAACGGACGAGCTGAACTTTTTTCAAAACCGGAAGACTATTACGCGTTTGAATGACACGGTCTGCAGAGGTTTAAGATGAAACGTCTCAGCCAGTTGGCATTGGTTTTTTCCGGGCTTGTTCTTTTCCCCAGCATCGGCAGCACGCAGGCCCCTTATTACGCGGGGAAAACCATTACCGTCATCGAAGGAAACAGTGCGGGAGGTGTCGCCGACTTAAGAACTAAAGCTATAGTGCAGTTTCTGCAAAAGTACATTCCCGGAAATCCGACGATGGTTACACAATATGTTCCGGGAGGAGGGGGCCGACAGGCGGCCAATCAAGTATATCGCGCAGCCGCGGACGGACTGACGATCGGCGCCTGCTCGCCGGGCGTGCTCTCGAGCGCCGTGCTCGGCGAACCCGGTGTCGAATACGACCCTTACAAGTTCATCTATCTCGGCTCGCCTTTCAGCGAGAACATTAATATGTTTGCGACCCGAAAGGCTCTCGGCATCAACAGCTTGGAAAAATTGCGCGCCTCTTCGGGGATCCGCATCGGCGCCCAATCGGTGGGACATGTACAGTACATTCGCGGACGGCTGTTCGCCTGGCTTTTGGACGTCAAAGAGCCGCGATTTGTCGTGGGCTACTCAGGAACCGAGTTGGAAATAGCTTTGGAGCGAGGCGAAGTCGACGCGCGAGCGACAACGTTGGACACGCAGACGCTGACGGAGTCCTACCAAAATCTCGTCGATTTCCATGCCATTCTGGAGAATCCCAAAGGACGTCGTCCTGCTCAATTTGCCCATTTGCCTGACATCGAATCTTTCATGCGCTCCGGCATGGAGAGCCGACTCATGGCCATGGCGCGGACTTTTTGGGGCGTCGGAACGCTCAAGTATCTGCCGCCGAGCACACCGACAAAACTCGCCGAGATCCTCAGGCAAGCCGTTCGCGATACTTTCAAAGATCGCCAATTTCACGAACAATACAAAAAAGTCATTGGAGTCTATCCGACGCCGCTGATGGGGGAGGAACAGCAGAAACTTGTTGCGACGCTGCCGCGGGACAACGAGGTCATTAAGGTTTTTAAAACCATCTCTGGAATGGATCCCCTTCCACCACGCAAGTAATGGAATGAACCGGGACCACGTTCGGTGTCCGACAGTAATGTGTGCTGGGACATCCCAAGGGATCAAGTCCGCTTTTTGCTTTTTAATGATTATGCGATCAGCTAACAGCGGACTTGACCCCTTTTTCGTCTTCGAACTGTCCGACCGGCAACTTTCATCCATGCGGAGGGTCGGTAGGCCGACGATGGTTGACGAGCCTAAGAAGCTTATAGCGATTCGTTTGGACGCGAAAGTTTTAGGTTGGTTGCGGAAGACCGCCGAGAAAAAAGGACTGCCGTATCAGTCGCTGGTCAATGAAATCTTGGCGAGCGAGATGCGAAAGGCGAGTTAGTCAATACTCAGGCCTGAACCTAAACGCCTGGTGTGGGATAAACATAATTAAGTCATCAAGGGCGGCGGGGGAGATGTCTTGGTGACCTTTGCAACTAAAGCCTCAAACATCTGGGCACGTTGCAATTGAATTTCCACTTCCTTGGCAAGATTGGGAATTGATGAATCCTTGTAGTCGGCGTCAATTCGGAGTGAGTGCATTCGCCGCCCTGTAACACCTATTTTCTTTATATCCGGATCGTTCTGATTTTGGCACCACGTCCAAAGCTTGCTGTGTAAACTTGGCATTTTCTCTGTAAAGTTTAGCTTACGAGCATTGGTTAAACCATGGTTGTAGACGTAATAATACATGCGGCCAAGACACACTCGTAAGACGGCTTCGCTCGATTCATTCCGCAAACCATGAGCGAAAATGAGAAATTCACGCCAATCAAACGGCATCCTGTATCTCGTAATCGAACACGAGAGCGCCGCTAGAACGGTGGCAATTATTTAACCACCAAGCTGAGTCAAAGGAAAGCAAAGCAGTCTCCGGCGCGGGAAAATTGGCAGGAAGTTGCACTGCTATCTTAAGAAAGCTGTCATCATCTGTAACCTGGGGCCGCATCTGAATTTGGCGTGATCCGAAAGCTTTTTTCAGCGGCTCAACGGCTTCGATTAATAGCGCGGCGAGCATTGGTTCTTTTCTAAGGATCTCTCTTACTGATTCATCACTATCTAAAATTATGTAGCTCTGTTGCAGCGATTCAAGTTGGCGTTTCAAATATTCATTTGAACGCGCCTGGTCGTAAATACGGGCTCGGAAAACAAAGGTTGTCGAAAAGATATCTTCCCTTGTCTTTGGGCCTCTCGATTTCTGGAATGTATCCCAATCTGTGACCTGATGAGGGATTAGTGGGGATGCGGTTCGCCGTAATTGCAGCGATTCGAGTGCCCCCAAGGGTGAGTTAAGCATTGCTTGCCTCTTCAACGCCAAGAAGTCCGAACAATGATGTTTGATCGCTGCGAATCTTAGCGAGCATTTCCTCTATTGGCGGTTGTCCTTGAAACTGCGACGAGAAGCGCATAAAGATCCCGTTTGCGAAAGCCAAAGAAAAATCGAGCAACACGTCGCCGTCAGCCCATTTCAAATGATTTCCAAAGCTTATAAGCGTGCGGGCTGCGACAAATGTTTTAAACGGTTCCGAAAGGAAAGGTGCCAATATCTCATCACGCGGCTTGACTAGAAGCTGCATGTGCATTGCTATGTTTACTGTGGACAAGGCAATATTTGCACCGCTTACATCAAGCAAGGTACGTTGAACAGCTTGTAAGACTTGGACGTCTTCGTTCACTGTTGGCCAGAACGCTTGCTCTTTGGTAAATTTATATTCCTCGGCCCCAAATTCGAAACTTATCCCTCGGTCGGGAAGCTTGAAAATCGTTTTGTGAGCAGCTGGATTTCCTACATTGACAAGCTCGCTGTTGGCTAAGCTGAAATTGAACGGCAACAGCGCGGCAACTACATTTTCAAAGACTTTCGCCCTGTCGGTGGCAATCAAGCCAACATAAGGGCGGTCGAACTGTGCAACGTATTCGGCACTTGCTAGGGGGATTTTGACCAATTCAGCCATTGTTATTCACTCTGTTTCTATTGGTTCAAGATCGTCAGTATACGGCAAGGCATCCGAAAAATCGTTAACAACCAAAAGATCGGATTACCTTTATATCACGCATTGTTATCCAACTACACCGTTAGTCGCAAGGGCAAGAGCTCTGCCTAAAGGGCGGCGCAGAGCACCAAAAGGCAGGGGTCGCACCTTGCGATCAAACAATTATCTATCAGCCCAGAAAACTCGGTCAAGGAACAGCTCGAGATCTTTACAATTAGTATCAGTAGCGGCGAAATAGTCCCGCGAGGAGAAAAGGGGGGTCGGGAGTCTCTTGTTGACGCGTGAGGCTGGATTGCGATAGATGCGATGATCAAATGGCGGGTCGCCCTCGCCTATCAACTGTCGGTTTCGCGTACCATTTCCTACACCGGTGCGTCGGTCGGTTAGAGTTGTTCGAGACTTTTACTTCTAGACTTTTTTGCTTTTTGTTTCGTTCATCCTGCACAGGCACTTTGGAATTCAACTCCACAACTTCTTGCTCGCGATGCCGTTCAAAACGTTCAACCGCTTCGCTCCGTTCAAAGCGTTAAACGGAGTCGGCTTTAGACGACTAGAACCATTGGAACGTTTGGAACGGCCGGAACTAGTTCTGCTAACACTCTCTTGCTTTACTTGTTGCCTCGCTAACTTCAGTAAGTAGTCTCTCTGCCTCTTCGTTCGACATGGCCTGCAGCGTAATCAGGATTTGGTCCAACTCTTCCTGAGTCGCAAGCTGTGGCAAATTACTTTCAATGAGGACCGCCATCTCTACCACCGTGGGCGAATCGAAGAGTGCTCTGGGAGACAGATCGACCCGAAATGTTTGGATAACCTGGGAGATAACACGAATTGCCGCGAGCGAATGTCCACCAAGATCGAGAAAGTTATCGTGGACACCGACTTGATCGAGCGACAGAACATCGCTCCAAATTTTAGCGATATCCCTCTCAAGCGAAGTTCTGGGCGCGATAAAGGGCGTATCCATTTCCGGCCGCGCATTGCCCGGTTCTGGAAGCGCCTTTCGGTCTACCTTCTCAGTCGGAGTTAAGGGGATCGTATCAAGCATGACGAACCGCGAAGGGATCATGTGGTCGGGCAAAGTGGCGGCCAGAGCTTTTCTAAGAGCGCTGGACGTCGGCGCGGGCCGTTTCTCCGGCTCGACATAAGCGACCAGTGATTTCTCGTCTGAACCACGGTCCCTTAGGGTGACGACTGCTTTCCTAAAATATCCGAGGTTCAGCAAAGCTGCTTCAATCTCGGCAACCTCGACTCTGTGTCCTCTGACTTTGATTTGGTCATCCTTTCGCCCCAGGTGAAATAAGCAGCCGTCGTGTTCGATGCGCCCTAGATCGCCTGTGCGATAGATTCGTTGCTCGCCGCCGGCCGGATCAGCGCGGAATCTCTCATCGGTCATTTGCGGCCGGCGCCAATAGCCACAGGCAAGATACTTGCTCGTAACGGCGATTTCTCCGATCTCACCGGGTCCTACTGGATTACCCCCGTCGTCAAGCAGCATGATCTCCACGTCTTCGGCGGGATAACCGATCGGAGCGATCTCGCCCGCGAGTTGGGTGTCGCGACTAATGAAGAACTGCGTGATATTTCCGGCTTCGGTGCTGGACATCAAAATTCCGATTACACAATCGCGAGGAAAGATTTTCTTGTACAGCTCAACATCGCGCCGATATACGATCTCGCCGCCGAGGGACACCAGCCTCAGACTCGGAAACGATTGGTGACTGAAGCTGCGCGTGAAATCCCGTATTCGACCTATACCGAAAGCCGTGATTGATTCGCTGACGACTAAATCCACTAAGGCCCGGATCCCTTGTCGCTTTAGGTCGAGAGGAAAAAGGCATGCGCCGTTGAGAAGTGCTGGAAAGATCCTCCTCACTGAGGCGCTCGCACTGCACGAATGAGTGAAACTGAGTCGGTCTTCAGCACAGATATGCAGGCCATTGGTGAATCGGAGTGTCCCATGCAGCAAATTGCGGTGATTATCGACCACTCCTTTGGGCTGTCCGGTGGATCCCGAAGTGTAGAAGATCGACGTGAAGGCTCCGGGAGTTATTTTCACGCTCACGTCGTCATGACGAGAACCCGCAGCGACCTCGTCGACATCAATGACAGCAACGTCCTCGCTACCCATTTGACGAGCCAGGGAAAGAGTTTCACGATGTGCCACAACGAGTTCGGCCTTGGAGTCGAAGAACATGTATTGAAGTCTTTCCACAGGATAGGAAGGATCCAGCGGGACGTAGATCTTGCCTGCCTTGAGTGCGGCGACAATAGCCACCAGGATAGAGGTGCCATGTTCCATCAGAATCGCTACCGGAAGGTTGCGTTCGCCGCACCTGTCCAAGATTGCGTGAGCCAGGCGATTTGCCCGTTGATTTAGTTCCGCATAGCTAACAGCCTGTCCACCTTCCTTAATTGCTATCCGATCCGGATATCGCTTCACTATCTTCTCAAAACGCTCGGGGATCGACTGCTCGACTTCCTCTTTTGTGAACTCCTCGAACCGCCCCGATGGATGGAAACACTTCGCTCGAATGGCTAACTGCTCCGGGGGAAGCTTTGTGTCGATGCGTAGAAACTTGCTCATATCAAAGTTGATTATAGATGTTCGCCGGTAAAATTGGTCCGGTAGGCTTCACCCAATCAATTTTAGATTACGACCAAATCAGAAAACGCCCTCGCTTTTTGAACCTGTTCGAAAACCAAAACTCTAACCCCCGGGTTACTATTATTTCACCTCTTTCGGGAAGCCATACGCTTCGACGATCTTTGCCTGCTAGTCTCCCAATTGCATAAAGTGGTCCCACTGCACGACCGAGGTGCGCTTGCCGCGAATTAGTTTTTCCTGAGCGGAGCCCGGTATAAATGCCGATGCCCCATCGGATGAAGATCATCCACTATCTTCTGCCCTTTAGGGCTTGCCTGAAACTCGATCCAAAGTAAAGCCGCGTAGGGCCGCGCCGACGAAGCCAAAACCACAAGCGCTTCCGTCAGTCGGACCGGTACAGGCTCGAGAACTCGTGGACGACCTCACCCACATTCTGATAGAAGTGGGCAAGAACAAATTACAGTGATGCAGCCATACAGAGAATGCTTCATCGCGGGCAGCGCGCTGCTAGTTCATCCGTTTTATCGCAACGTGTTAACATTGAATTTAATTCTAAACGCGGAGGTAAAAGATAGAATGGCGAAAACAGTGATCATCTATAGCCAGCGAAGATCCCGGACTATGACGCCATTTGACCGATGAATCGCCGGTTATTCCTTCGCACTCTGGGTGCCGGCGCCCTCGGCATCGCCGCCGGATGTGGCTTTTCTCTGGAGGACGGGGTATTTAATCCCTGCCTTCCGGGTCCGGTACCGAAGCAACTGCTCGATAACGATCTCGTCGCCGGCTCGTGGGTGGGAATAGACCCGGCGAAATTTTGGGATTGTCATGTACATCTGGCTGGGGTGGGTGACGGCGGCACAGGCGTATGGATCACGCCGCAAATGGAAAGCCTGCTCCATCCCTGGCAAAGTCTCCAGCGCCGTTTTTATCTGAACGCCTCTTGCACGGAGCGGGAGGGGAAGGTTGACGAAGATTTCGTCCACCGTCTCTTGAGCTGCCTGGGTGATTTTCCACAGGGCGCCAAAGCGATGGTGCTCGCCTTCGACTTTCATTACGACCAGGATGGCGCGCGCCGCGAGGACCTGAGCGCATTCTTTGTTCCAAACCGCTATGCAGCCGAACTCGCCCAACGGTTTCCGAATCGGCTCGAATGGATCTGTTCAATTCATCCTTATCGGGCCGATGCTATCGATGAGCTCGATTGGAGCGTTAAACACGGCGCCCGCGCCGTAAAGTGGCTGCCTTCTGCCATGGGCATGGACCCGGGGTCGCCCAAATGCGATAGCTTTTATGAGGCTCTCGTGCGATGGAACCTGCCGTTGCTGACTCATGCAGGAGAGGAGAAGGCGGTGTATGGCGGTTCGCTGTGGGCGTTCAATAATCCCCTGAGGCTCCGCCGCCCTCTGGATCAGGGGGTGCGCGTCATCGTTGCGCACTGCGGCTCGCTAGGTGAACACATCGACATCGATCGCGGACCTGACGGACCGAGTCTGGCAAGCTTTGATCTCTTCCAGCGTCTGATGGATGAAGCGCGCTATGAGGGAAGATTATTTGGTGATATCTCGGCGGTCACGCAGGCTAACCGCGCAGAATCGATTCTTACGACCCTTATCAGGCGCGTGGAGTGGCATCCGCGGTTGATCAATGGATCGGACTATCCGTTGCCAGGAGTGATGCCTTTGTTTTCATTGCGTCGATTCGTCAGACAACAGTTTATCACGGACGCTCAAGCGCAAGTCCTCTCTGAAATTCGGCCCTACAATCCATTGCTCTTCGATTTTGTTCTCAAACGGAGTCTGGTTAGCGGCGGGCAACGCTTCATGCCGGTGGTGTTTGAATCGCGCCGGGTTTTCGAAGTGGATTATTTTGAGCCGAAAAACCTGTGAGCCTTATTGCTTACGTAAGGTGAATTGTCGGCAGCTTCCCTTGCAGATACAAAGGGATATATACTTTTCAGTGCTTGTCATGACCAATAACCGATAAGGGACAGATGGCGTGAAGACAAATTCCAAGAAGTGCCTATGTGCTGCGATACTTGGAATCGCCGTAATCATGGGTGAGACACTATCCGCGGGCGCCGAACCCAAGGCTCTATACACCATGGATTTCGGCCAGAAAGAGAATATCGATGCATTCACATGGCTTAAGAAGCAGGGATTCGATGATTTTCTCGATGCAAAGAAATTGCATTTGAAGTTTGAGAATGAGGGGCTGCGCATCAGCACGAACGAAGCTTTGACAGCCATGTTCGGATTAAAGTTTGCCAAGCCAAATTACGTTCGCGACGTAAATTATATTGTTATTGAATGGGGTGTAAACCGCTTTCCCATCGGTGCAGACTGGGCACAAGGAAATAAACGGGTGCCGATTGGCGTCATTTTCAGTTTTGGCGACAAGAAGTTGAGTAGCGGCTTGCCTTTTGGCATCAAGGCCGCTCCGTACTTCCTTAGTGCGTTCATCGGCGAGAAAGAACAGGTAAATAGAATGTACCTCGGTGCTTTATACCAGGAAGGGGGGCGCTACTTTTGTGTATCCAATGGCGCGCCTTTGGGGCAAACCATTGTCACCAAATTTGAAGTCAACAATCGATTTAAAGACGTTTTCAAACAGGAAAAGACGCCGCCCATCACAGGCTTTGCGTTTGAAATGAACACCGACGACACAAAAGGTGGCGCCGCCGCCTTTATTAAAAAGATTGTCTTTTATTCTGAACAGTGAAATTTGGATTCTTTATGTGAGCTGACCCTGTCGCGTGGTATCGGGCTGGCAAAAAAACCCGCTCTACACACAGTGCCTTGTCCTGCAGGTGGACAAACTGTGCCGCGACCTGCCCAACAAGGCGGTGGCCGAACTGGATCGCCTGCACGACAGGACGGTCAATCCGGTTTTTGCATCATACGAGCACACAAGTGAGGCGATTAGAGCGAAATGTCGCCATACACTGGCGACTCCACCACCATTATTTACCCGCCAGAAAGCGTAAGCTCGGCAAGTACACCACGATGATCGGAAATATCGGTTCCGATAACTTCATAGGAAGAAAACTCAAGACCGGCCGATATCAGGACCCAGTCCAGGCGTCTGCGAAGCAGGGGAAAAGTGATCAGATTGCGGTTTTCCGGCTGGTACGCCTTCAGCCCAAGTTTCTCAACCAGGTACTGTGCTGCCGAGTCCTGCGGGAGCCATCCTGAGTTCAGGTCGCCCATGATAATCACGTGATTGTTTCTGGCACGTAAAACTGCAATCAGTTCGTCTGCCTGTTTTTTCCGGACCCAACCACTCATGAAATCCAGATGAACAGAAACTACATCAATGTCGATACTGTCCCTTCCCGGCCAACTAATGGTCGATACCACAAAACCCGTGGGTACCAGTGTAAGTGAGGGGTTAAATGTAACCGCCTGCGGATTCGACATCTCCTGTCGTGATATCAGTGCTGTACCATAGGAAAGTCTCATCGCATTAACGTGTGACGCCTGAATCGAACGGGTAAACATGCTGCGACTTGCAAGATATCCCACGTGGTTGAAATTGCCACTCCAGAACGAAGGCGCATCGATCTCCTGAAAAGCAACGATATCCGGTGCTGCCTGGTTCATTAGTTCGTTTATACGATCTAGGTTTTTCACAATCTTGGCTGAATGCTGCAGCAATTGATGAAAACTGGTCCCTCGCCCGTGGGCTACGTTCAGTGTCATGACCCTGAGACCATGTTCATTGGAATGCTGGTCAGCATGATCCGGAATGCTTGAATTCTGATCGTAGTGCACGGGTGGTGTTGAATGAAGCTGCATTGTTGCACAAGAAGGTAACAGCACCATAAGCAGAAGTAGCCCTCCAGTGTAGTTGATGCTTATGTTGAAAACACGCCTCATCAACGTGTGCTACCTGGCCGCCATAACCATTTAAAAGCAAGCAATAATAAAAACGCAGCCAATGCGACGGTCATTACAGTAACTATCTGTGTTTTTAAGTACTCGATTTTCATGGCAGTCAGCCTCTGGCTACCTGGGTAGTGTACCATAATCTTCAGCGCACGGAATAACCCCGCGCGCCAACTCCTTATCATCTGCTACTCGTCTATTATGGATTAATGCATGTGGCCAGCTCCCTATAGAAAATCAGCCAGAGCCGCAGACTAACATCGGTCGTTACAACCCCTTGTCGACACCATCGCTGATAGTAGACTTGAATAGCGTTCCGATACCAATGTGTTCACTATACGAGACACGGAAACTCGGCTCTGTCACGTACGCATTTCTCACACCGTTCAGCAGTAACTGCACGTTGGCTTGATTTCGGGAACGACAATGGCCGATGGTTCAAAAACCGGCGCCCGCGCGAAGGGAGTGGAGGATAATACAGGCAGCCGCGCCGGCAATCACATCATCCAGCATGATGCCGAAGCCGCCTAGCACGTGCTTGTCGATCCAGCAAATCGGCCATGGTTTCCAGATGTCGAGCAGGCGAAACAGCGCAAAGCCGGCCAGGACCGTGCCCCAGCTGACGGGCACTAGGAACATCGTGATCCAGTAACCGACGAACTCGTCCCACACGATGCCGCCATGGTCGTGCACACCGAGGTCATGCGCGACGCTATGACAAAGCCAGACACCAAAGGCAAAGGCGCAAAACACGCAGATTGCATAGAGCCAGTGCGGCAGCTGGCTCAGGGGAAGATAGAAGGCGATTGCAACGAGGGTGGCGAACGTGCCCGGCGCAAACCTGGCCAGTCCGCTACCGAGACCGAACGCGAGAAAATGGCGCCAGTTGCGGAATACCCACGTGTTGACGGCCGGCGACGCTTCTTTTCCTGTCAATTTTGATCACCCGCGGGCTAAGCTAGCATAGGCAGGTAACGCGCCGGCACTGTGGTCGTCAACGACTGCAAAATCTCGAGAAATTCATGGAGCTCATCGTCCGCCAATTCTCCCATGACCGCGATTTGGAAGTAGTTCGGCGCCAGCGGCGGCTTGCAGGCATAGATGAGGTAGCCACGATCCTTGACGGCCGCGTAAAGCGCGTCGAAGCCGAGTGTTTCCGGAACGCCGACCGTCAGAATCGAGGCGGCTTCACTCCCCGGTGGCAACGGCAACAGAGGTAACCCCAGCCGTACCATTCCCGCCTCCAGTATTTCGCGGCGTCGCCAGTAGACGCGTCGTCGTTCATCGATGCCCCGATCGAGAAGTTCTTCAAGCGCGCGGTCGAGCGCAAGGAACAAGGGCACAGAGGCTGTGAAGGGCGTCTGGCCATTGAATTCCATCTGGTCATGGTAACGATGCAGGTCCACCGAATAACTGCGCGGGCGTATTAGCCTGGCCATTTCAAGCAGGTCGCGTCGCACGCAGACAAGGCTGAGCCCAGGCGCCGCATGCAGACATTTTCCGGAGGTCGTGATGCACGCGTCGATCCCATCGCGGGTTACATCCAGGTCCTCGACGCCTGCGCTCGACGTGGCGTCGACGATCAGTTTCAGGCCGTGCTGCCGCGCCAGGGCACCGACGGCCGCCACCGGGTTGAGCAGGCCCGCTGACGTTTCATGGTGGGTCATCGCCACCGCAGTGAACCCGCACTGGCGCTCTTCCGCAATGACCGCCTTGATGCGATCCAGATTGAAAGGCTTACCGAACCCGAAATCGATAACTGTGTGGGGGATCTGGTAAACATTCAGGATCTCCGCGATACGGGCTCCGAATGACCCGTTGACGGGGACAAGCACCCTGGCATCCGGTGGCACGAGCGAGGCACACACCGCTTCAATTGCAGCCGTCGCGGGTCCGCCGATGAAAAGGATGCTGTGCTCATCTCCAGAGCGGAAGACGTGGCGGCTATTGCACCGCACCCGCGTAACCAGCTGCGAGAAGCGGCTATCGCGGTGTCCTATCTCGCAGTCGGCAAGTGCTGCCTTGACGCCAGGGGATAGCATGACAGGACCTGGGCAGAGCAGAATTTCGGCGCGGCGCCGTGTAGTATTTATGGATATCGGTTTCACACCATCTTACCCCCCAAAGTTATTGTATAGCGCCAGCCCGTCAGGCAACTGATGGCCAGACCCACGCCCAGGCCCACAAGTCCTGTCCAGTGCACCGGTGTCACGACCCGCGCGGGCATATCGGGCAGGATAATGATCGCCACCGTCAGAATGGCCGCAGTAAATCACCGTGGTCGCCATCTTGCCCAGCGCGATCGACGGGATATCGATGCCCACCGTTGCGCCGTACCGCCTCACGGTGCCAACCCAGAACTCCCTTAACAGGAAGATCACCAGATAGGCGAACGGGATACCGCCCGTGACGACGAGCATGGCGAGCAGGATCGCCGTTGTGAAACTGTCAGCGAGCTGGTCCAGCATGGCTCCGAGGGCAGTCTCTTGCTTAAGCCGACGCGCTAGGTAGCCATCGAGGTGGTCGGTCAGGCCGGCGACGGTGCCGATCGCCACTGCCACCCAACCGTGTCCTCCCAAGTAGAGAATAACCGCTAAGGTTACCCCGACGATCCGGGCGAAGGACAGCAGGTTAGGGATCGTGGCGAGAACCGCCCCCTTGAGCAGGGTTGCTATTGAGCACTCCGTCTCTTTATCCTGGTCATGGCTCATCCTCTCGTTCTTTTTTTGAGGCAGTTTTCGAATTATACAGAAGTTCAGTTACTGTAGACGATGAAGGGTCTTTCCTAATCATTAAGGGAAAAGACACCGATAAACCAGAGATTAACAAAGAATTAGACGAGCATGCGACACCTGTCGGTTTAATGACAATTAACCACATTATTATTGTTCCGCCATATCCATCAATTCCTGCGATAACAGAAACTAGAAGTGCCTTAAGAGTGGCAATCTCGATATTCAGGTCACCGAGGCTTTTGGCCTGGTCTCTATGTGTCTTATATGATTTGTAATTTAGGACATCTGTGCAAATAATTGCACCAGTTTTGAGGTCCCTGAAGAATCCTGGAAGAGGGATTTTAGCTAGTTCTATCACATAGGTATTTATATGCAAAGTCTATTTTCATGAACTTACGGCGATGGCCCTAACGTCAGCCAATACTGGCTCAACGCCATCATTACTCGTCCATACGCATAGCGCGCGACAAATCGGCATTCGATCTGGGTCACCAATACGTAACTTGACAAAACGCGTTTGGCTGAACTATAGCGCATTTGACCATCCCAGTGTCTTTTTCGCAAAGGATCGATACGGCGGGTTTCTACCATCCACATTCCAGGAGGAATTCCATGGCCACGAAAGTTCGCGTACGGTCATTTCTGTCGCCGACACTGGTGCTATTGGCGTTTGATTGGGACGACGGACCTGACTTTCAGGATTTTTTGGGATTTCAAATCGAACGCGCTCCAGGCTTCGGCAGTGAAGCTTCCAGTTTTCTCCCTAATCGATTGACGTTTTCCGGCCCCGTCGCGGACGGCGCGGATGTGCCGTCCGATAAAGCGCCGATTCAAAAGTTCATGTGGTGGGACGCCCGCATCGATAACCCGCAGCCGGGGAAGAAATACGAATACACGATAACCCCGGTCAGAGGAACGCCCCCCGCAAACCTGACGCCAGTCAGCGCCGCCGCGACCAAGCTCGAAGTGGTCATTCCCCGTCACGTCGAACGGGGAATCGGCGTGTGGTTCAACCGGGCTGTCGTCAGTTCGCAGGCGTTTACGAAGATCACTAAAGAAATGGGAATTGCCGCCAACGAGACGCCTTCGACAGAAGATGCGCTAAAACTTCGTACGTGGCTGTCAAACGGGATGGAGTCAGCGTTCGGTCACTTTTTCAGTTCGGCCAAAGAAGTTGCCGGCGCGATTTATCACCTAACCGACGATCTTTGGGTTGTACCCACATTGGAGAAACATGCGGACGCAGGTCATGCGATGGGCCTCGTTTACGATGAAGGAAGTTCCGCCCGCCAGGCCATGAAGAAAGACGGCAAACCCAATCCGAATTCCAAAGCCGTCGGCAAATTACCGGCGGTGGAATTTTCCAAGCGCACCAAAACCAAGATCATGCACAACAAGTTTCTGGTTTCCGGGGAGCGGCTTTTTGAGGGACAGTCGCGTCCGGCCAAATTGCTATGCGGATCGGCGAATTATACGACAGGCGGACTCACGTCCCAGGCGAACTTGGTTCACACATTCGAATCACCGGAACTCGCCGATCAATACCTTGAGCGCTATCATCTCCTCACGGAAGATCTGACCCTTGGAAAAACTGCCAAACACGCTGCATGGCTCGACCCGGTGACGGTTGGCGATGCCGGAGTATCGGTTTTCTTCTCGCCCGAGCCTCAAGATGCGAGGCTCTCGCTGAACCGCGTTGTGGAAGCAATCCACCGCGCTCGCAGTTCGGTTCTATTCTGCCTGTTCACGCCAACGGACGAGATTCTGCGTCAGGCGTGTTTCGCGGTGGGCGACAACGGCAAGATGATGTTCGGCCTGGTGAATCTCATCGCCGAGAGCGCCGGCGATCTCGATGAAGACGACGACCTGGACGCGATGCAACTGGCACAAATGGAGTTGTACCATCGCAAATATAGCGACAAACCCGATGTGATCGATGGGCGTTTTTTCAGTCCGAGCCATACGCCAACGGGATTTTTTTCCGAGTTGCAACTTTTTCCCGGCGAAAGACCGCCCCCGTTTCCTCCCGTGATCATTCACCACAAATTCATCGTCATCGATGCCGAGACCGATAGCCCGGTGGTCTACAGCGGTTCGGCGAACATGAGTAATGCTTCGCAGTACGGCAATGACGAAAATCTTTTAGAAATTCGTGGCAGCAGGCGCATTGCGGGAATCTATCTTGCCGAATTCATGCGCCTCTATGAACACTATCGTGCACGCGCGCTTTTCATCAGGAGACAGCAGGAAAACTCGATGACGACGTTCCGATTGGACGATACATCGCGCTGGTCGAAAAAATACTACATACCGGGCACACCGGAAGAACGCAGCAAACGAAGAATGGCGCGAGAGCCGTAATTCCAAAAACGAGGGGGAGGAGATCGTATGCCAAGCAATGGGACGTTTTCGGGGAACCCCACAGCCGAGTGGCTCAACGAGCCAGGCGACGATCGGCGCATGCGTCTGCTCAATGATTTCTGGTACGAAGACCCTGACAATAAACGCTGGTCAGCGCCTGCCGGAAGCGTCATCGATGGAGCGAGCAACCCTGCATCCTTGTGGTCGCTCATCGGTTCTCCTTACACCGGCGAGTATCGCCGGGCATCCGTGGTGCACGATGTCGCATGCGACGATCCGAATATTCCCCGAAAGGACGCGGACCGCATGTTTTACTACGCCTGTCTTGCGGGAGGATGCTCTATTTATCAAGCGCGTATCCTCTATACAGGTGTGCGGATCGGTTCCTGGTCCTCAAACGTGAGGCTTTGGACCGAAAATGTGGAGCTCACAGCGCTCAAGAAGGGCGTGATTCGGCCAACGCTCGTCGATGAAAGCGTTCAGACGACCTTCGGGGAGATCGCAAGAGATATTACGGCGATGCCCGATGACGCGCCATTCGAAGTATTGGAGAGCATGGTCGACCGCCATCTCAACGCGAAGGCTAGTCAGTAAGCGGTCATACGCGCGGGGTGGATAACAAACGGCTGCAGTCTGTTCCGCTTGAACCTCGTTGACAGGTTCAGGGGGAGAAAAGAGGTCGGGAGTCTTTTCTTGAAGCGCGAGGCGGGATTGCGGTAGATGCGATGATCAAATGCCGCGTCGGCCTCGCCTATCGACTGGTGGTATCGCGTACCATGTCCTAGACCGGCGCGTCGGTCGGTTAAAGCTGTTCGAGAACCGCGTCGATTATTCTGCGTTTGAAAAAATTCTTGCTGAGGCCCATCCCCTTACGGGCATTCAAGATCAATAGGGCGGTTTAAGTGCGGGCTTCGCTCATGCTCAGAGCTGCGGCGATGGGCTTGCCTGAGATTGAGCTATAGACGAGCGCCGCGGAGGCCAGGAAAATAACCCCCATGATGATCATAAAACCGTCGTAGCTGCCGGTCATGTCGTAGGCGAGGCTCGCAAGCATCGGACCTCCGGCGGAGCCGATCTGGTGGACGATGAAACTCAAGCCGAGGATGACTCCCGCCATCCTCGGTCCGACAAGCTCGTAGAACATCACATTTTGCACCGCGATCGTGCCGAAGGTGGGTCCCATTGCGAGCGCCACGACGGCGTAGAAGACCAGCTCGTTCGGCATATCCAGAGCAAGGATCAATGTGCCCAAGCCGCGCACGAGGTAGGTGAGGGCGAGCACTTGCGCTCGGCCATAACGGTCCGAGAGCCAGCCGAAAAACAGCGCCGACCCCGCCGCCGCTCCGCCAAAAACGCCGACAGCGATAGCTCCGGTTGCGGCATCGAAGCCTTTGCTCAAGGCGATCGCCACAAGATGCACGGTCTGAAACAAACCGACACCGCAGGAAAATCGCGCCAGCGAACATCATGATCATCGAACGATCACGCAGGTAGGGAAGGCAGCTTGCCCAAGTCGCTCGATCGCGCCGGCTGGTCGAGACATCGACCGGATCGCGCGCGCCGAGCCATCCCAAGGGAAATGCCACCGCAAGCAGCAAGACGCCGCTGGCCAATGCCGCGGCGCGCCAATCGAACCTTTCGATCAAGAAGTAAAGCAACGGCGAAAAGAACAGCGGGCTCAGCGGCGAGGCCGTCTGTATGACGCTGACGGCGAGCCCGCGGCGATTGGCCTCGTAGTGCTTGGCGACCAGCAGCGAGATGATCACCAATCCGCAGGCGCCTTTGGCCAGGCCGACCATGATGCCGTAGGCGAGCGACAGTTGCCACAAATTTTGCGAAATAGCCCATGCCGAAAAAGCCGGCCGCCATGAGCAGAACCCCTGGAAGAATGACGCGGCGCGCGCCCAGGTCGTCGGCCCATTTACCAAAGAGGACGCCGCCTACTCCCCAGCCGAGCATGCCAAACATGTACGGCAGCGTGGCCGTCGTGCGCGACCAGCCGAATTCCGCCTCGATGGGCCGCAGAAATAGGCTGAACGAATTCATGCCGATCGATGTCATGGTTACGACGCCGGCGCAGAGGAGCAGAACTAGGTTGCGGGAGAGCGGCATGTCGGCAGCAGCGCGATCTTGTCAGCTATGTCAGATCAATCGGGAAATCACCACAGAACGGCGCAAAAATTCGCCGCGGCGGCAGAGGGTTGGATGAAGCTCAGTCAATAATGCATGACTGAATTGTCAGCCTCCCGCAATCCTTTTCATGCAAGTTCACGCCAACGCGGTGATCAAGCCGAGCTCCTTGCCGAACCGGCCGGATAGCCCAGCGCGGACAAATCGGCGGTAATTTCATCGAGGATCAGTGGATCATCAATGGTAGGCGGAATTTGATACTCGACCCCGTCGGCAATCTTTTTGATGGTACCGCGCAGAATCTTGCCCGAGCGCGTCTTGGGTAACCGCTTGACGACCGTCGCGACTCGGAACGAAGCCACGGCGCCGATCCGTTCGCGCACCATCTGGACCGTCTCGCTGACGATCTCGCCGTCTGAGCGTCGCACCCCGGCCTTGAGCACGATCAGGCCCAACGGAATTTCCCCTTTGATCTCGTCGGCGACTCCCAAGACAGCGCACTCGGCGACGTCGGGATGAGAGGCCAGCACCTCTTCCAGCGCGCCGGTGGAGAGCCGATGACCGGCGACGTTGATGATGTCGTCGGTGCGGGTCATCACCCAAAGATAGCCGTCCTCGTCTTTGTACCCCGCATCGGCGGTGAGGTAGTAGCCGTGAAACCTGGCGAGGTAGGCTTTGCGGTAGCCCTCATCGTTGTTCCACAGTGTGGGAAGACAGCCCGGCGGCAATGGCAGCTTGACTACGATACTGCCGATCTGTCCCGGCGATAGTTCCCTGCCGTCATCGTCCAACGCCCGGACATCGTAACCGGGCACCGGTTTCGTGCACGAACCCGGTTTCACCGGAAGCATTCCCAATCCGATACAATTGGCGCCGATCGGCCAGCCCGTTTCGGTCTGCCACCAGTGATCGATCACCGGCACGCCAAGCTGCTTTTGCGCCCACAAGAGCGTGTCCGAGTCGCAGCGCTCGCCGGCGAGAAAGAGCGTGCGGAAGCCGCTCAAGTCATACTTGCGTATGAATTCGCCGTTGGGGTCTTCCCGCTTGATCGCGCGAAACGCCGTGGGCGCCGTGAACAGGACCTTCACGCCGTGCTGTGAGACGACCCGCCAGAACGCGCCTGCATCGGGAGTGCCGACCGGTTTGCCCTCGTAGAGCACGGTGGTATTGCCGTTGAACAGCGGCGCGTAAACGATGTACGAGTGGCCAACGACCCAGCCCACGTCCGACGCCGTCCAATACACTTCGCCCGGCTCCACACCGTAGATGTGCTGCATGCTCCATGTGAGCGCGACCAGATGCCCGCCATTGTCGCGCACGATCCCTTTGGGCATACCCGTAGTGCCGGAAGTGTAAAGGATGTAAAGCGGATCAGTGGCCTCGACGGGAACGCAGCCGACTGGTTTTGCGTCCGCCATCGCTTCCGACCAATCGAGGTCGCGCCCGCCGATCATGGACGCCTTTGCCTGCGGACGTTGGACAATAATGCAGCGCTCCGGCTTAACCGTCGCAAGGTCGATCGCCTTGTCGAGCAAGGGCTTGTAGGGAATGATGCGGCCGGCTTCGATGCCGCAGGTCGCCGAGATAATTATCTTCGGTCGCGCGTCGGTGATGCGATTGGCGAGCTCAGCGGCGGCAAAACCGCCGAAGACCACCGAATGAATCGCGCCGATGCGCGCGCATGCCAGCATCGCGACGATCGCCTCCGGCACCATGGGCATGTAGATGATGACCCGATCGCCTTTCTGAACTTTTTGCCCGGCAAGCACACCGGCGAAGCTTGCTACCTGATCGAGCAGCTCGCGGTAAGTGAACGTCTGGACGACTCCCGTTACAGGGCTATCATAGATGAGCGCCGGCTGATTTCCCCGCCCGCCTTCGACGTGGCGATCGAGCGCATTGTAGCAAGTATTGAGCAATCCGCCGGGGAACCATTTGTAAAACGGCGGCCGCGAGTCATCGAGCACCCTGTCCCATTTTTTATCCCAATGAACCGCTTCGGCCGCCTCGGCCCAGAAATTCTCAGGATCGTTCAGCCAACGGGTGTAGACGGTGTCATAGGTATCTTGCATGGCGTCCCTCCGACGTTACCGGATGCCGATTCTTTCCTGCAAAGATCAATCTGTGATTGAGCCTATTCCGACGGGAAGGTCCGGCGCAAGCGGGCGCGCGAGCGCTTCCGCGCGCGATCTTTAACCTTGAACTTTGAACCCCGAACATGAACGGCTCGAACCGCAAATCGCGGCGCGGAAGACCAAGGAGGAAATCGCCTACCGCAACCAACGGTAGGGAGTTTTTCCGACTAGGTCGCGCAGGCTCGGCGCACGATGCCAGGAAAGCGAACTGAGACAAGAAATATCTGAGATGGCTTTCCGGGCAGCAAGAACGGTCCGACTCGAAAGGCGATTCATCTATGGCCGGCAGAGTATTGATGAAGCTCAGGTTCGCTTGACTGCCAGCGTGGTCTCCGCAATAAAGGTTGCGAACCGAAGGAGGAGAAGTATGCAACGAGAAGTGGCGGCGGAGATCGTCGATTCACTGAAAGAGGCGGGGGTCGATTTTGTCGCGACCTTGACGGAAGCGAACCTGCACGATCTGGTGATTGCGCTCGGCGAAGATTCGGCGATTCATCACGTGCCGGTAACCCGCGAGGAAGAGGGCATCGGCATCTGCGCCGGCGCCTACCTCGGCGGCAAACGGCCGGCGATGGTGATGATGAACGCGGGATTTTTATTGTCGACCAACGCTTTGGCGACGGTCTGCATTCATCCGGGGATACCCGTGTTGATGTTGATCGGCCACAGCGGCGGTGTCGGCGAGGACAATGCCGGGCACGCCACGGTCGGCGCTCTGACCGAGCCGGTGCTGCAGGCCATGCATATCGTTTACGAGAAAGTCGGCCGCTTCGAGGAGATCCGCCCGACTATTCGCGATAGTCAGGTGCTCGCGCGCTCGTCGCGCCGGCCGACGGCCATTGTCCTCAACAAACAAGCCCTGAGGTAACTCGATGAAAAGATATGACTGTCTACGGGCAATCGCGCCGCACTTCGGCGACGAGCTGGTGGTCACCAACCTGGGCGCCGTGCGCCACGAATGGCAAGCCCTGAGACCGCACCATGGCAACTACCATCTGCAAAATCTCGGTCTGACGTCGTCCATGGCGCTCGGATTGGCCCTGGCTCTGCCGCACCGCAAAGTCGTCGCATTCGACGGCGACGGCTCGCTGCTGCTCAATCTCGGCAGCCTGGCAACCATCGCCAATCAACATCCGAAGAACCTGGTTCACGTAGTCTTCGACAATGAATGCTATGAGTCTTCCCGCGGCGCGCCGACGGCGACGGCGGGGCAGGCCGACCTGGCCGCCATCGCTCGAGGTTGCGGCATAGCCAACGTGCTGACTGCGCAGACGCTCGATGAATTCGAAAATGGTTTTATGCGCGCCTTCAAGAGTAACGATCTCTATTTCATTCACGCGAAGGTTGAAGAAGGAGCGGGCGACGTGCCGGCGGCTGCGTTGGACTCGCAGGAAAACAAATACCTGTTCGTGCGCTACATAGAGAAAAGCGAAAACATAAAAATCCTCACCTCGACGCTGTCGCGAGCGAACGCACCGCGTTGAGCCGAGGACGCCACTCGGATTTGCACCGTAGATGGAAACCCGATAATGGAGCGGAATGACGAATATTCCAGAAGACATGTTGGCCGACGCAAGAGAAATAAGGAGAGCGGTCAAGTCGCTGCGAAGAAAAAATGTTATCGATGGCCTAATTCGTCGTGGTATCGCTCCAGATAGAATCGAACAAACTATCAGGGATGCCGAAGGGGCCGCAGACGCGATTGCCGCTAAGGCAAGGTCGCGTATCGCGCACCGACAACGTGCAAAGCTTAGAGTTGTGAAGTCATAGACCCGGCCGCGTGTTAGACTTGCCTTAATCCTGCCGTGAGGCTTTGAACGGTCGAACCATGCGCGCCACATGTTCGCAGGCGATATTAATTGACTCGACCGACAGACATCGATAAATTAAAAAACTGGACCGCAGTGCCTCATTAGAATGGCAAAATGTTGATGGCAATTTCGACGCCGTAAGCTTGATCTTGTTGTACGAGAAACAGAAAAAGCGCAATGGAACTTTGCCAAATTTTGTCTCGGCAAAATTTATCCAAGTTTCAAGATCGTCGGCCAACCCGTTGAGTGAGAAAAGGAGGCGTTTATGATTGCTGCGAGCGATACGGAAAGAGGCCTGGTCTCAGAGACAAAGTACATGGTCATAGATTCTGATTCGCATGTTGTGGAGACTGAGCGCACCTGGCAGTTCATGGATCCGGGCGATGAGAAGCACCGCCCGGTTTTGGCAGCGCATCCGACGGATCCGCACACACAATGGTGGATCATCAACGGCCAGGCTCGCGGATTGCGATTTCCCACGCTGACTGAAGAAGAAATGGCAGAGCGGTCAAAACAGCTCGGCCGAGATGTCGTCACTCCCATTGGCGCGCGGGAGGGAGACGACGTCGAGCGTCGCCTGCGCCACATGGACCGTTTGGGCATCGACGTCCAGGTGATGATCCATACATTGTGGACGGTGCCGGCAACCGATCGCCCCGAGGTAGAGTTAGCGCTATGCAAAAGTTGGAACCGGTGGGTGGCTGAGATGTGGCGGCGCGGCGATGGACGTTTGCGCTGGTGCGCGGTGCCGCCTTTGATGAGCATGGATGAATCCGTTAAATCGCTTGAGTGGGCCAGGGATAATGGCGCCGTCGGAGTTTCGCTGCCACCGATCATCGGCGACCGGCTGCTCATAGATCCCTATTTCCATCCGCTGTACGAAGAAGCGCAGCGTTTAGATCTGGTTATCGTGATTCACATCGGTAACGGCAACGCCGCTCTGGTGGCATTGACCCAACCCGCCTATGATCCGGATTCCTTCGGTCTAATGCGCTTTCGGCTCGTTACCGCTGGAGCTTGCGAAGGTTTGCTCGAAAGCCGTCTGCCGCTAAAATTTCCCCGGCTTCGCTGGGCATTTATCGAGGCCGGCTCCATGTGGCTCCCCTGGATGATTCATGAAGCCAAACGGCGGAGCGAACAGCGCAAAACTCCTTTGCCCGAAGACGTGCTGAAGGAGTTTAATATTTTTGTTACCTGTCAGAACAACGATGACCTGTCCTATACCTACCCATGCGGCCCGGACAATATCGTGATCGGCAGCGATTATGGCCACTATGATGGCTCGAGCCAGATGGATGCCACGCTGATCATGCGCCAACGAACAGACGTTGACGAAACGGCAAAACGTAAAATCCTTTGTGACAATGCCAAACGACTCTGGGGACTGTAGTCTAGCTCCTCACGATCAACCGCGCGAGAGGTTGACGCTGTTGACTAAGCGGACTAGCTCATGGAAAAACCTATTCGGTCGCGAATAGGAACACCGACTTGATTATCGAATGCGCCAAGGAAAAATTTGTCCAGCTAGTCAACAACAGCGTCCCTACGGTCCCCCAACCGATTTGCTCTGGCCGTAGGCGTTAATGCAATTTCACTAGAACGTCGAATGCAGCGCTTTTAAGGGTGACGATCTATATTTCATTCACGCCAAGGTTAAAGAAGAAGCGGGCGACGTGCCGGCGGCAGCTTTGACTCCCAGGAAAACAAATACCTGTTCGTGCGTTACATAGAGAAAAGCGAAAACATAAAAATCCTCACCTCGACGCTGTCGCGAGCGAACGCACCGCGCTAAAAATAGGAAGTCGGCTCGCCGCATTGGCGCTTGTCGCTGGAAATTTTCCGAATACTCCCAGCGACAATTGCAGCCGGGGCGCAATCGATAACCAGCGCTGTCTTGCGCAGGTCATTCGCTGAGTCAGAGCCCGGACATCGAGCTTCGTAGGCGTGCGGTGGTTTCATGATCGAATGGGAGGGAAATGCAGAATGATACGCTCATGGACCGCTCTGGTGATATTTCTTTGTCAGTGCCTTTATCTTTCCAGTTGGGCAGCCGAGCCTTTAACCAAATTAACGGCGGGTTATGGCACCATCACGTCGGGGTATTCCGTAATATGGGTAGCCAAGGACGCTGGGATCTTTGTCCAGAACGGGCTCGACGTTGATGTGCTGTTAATCCAAAGCTCACCGATCTTGGCTGCGGCGATGCTATCGGGCAACGTCCCGGTGGCGATCATGGGTGGCGCTGCAGCTGTAAACAGTAATCTCTCCGGTAGCGATTTGGTCTTGATCGGCAGCCTGAGGAAGACTTCGAGCCTGTCTTTCCTGGTCACGACAAAGGAGATTTCCAGACCCGAGCAGTTGAAGGGAAAAGTTCTCGGCATCGACCGCTATGGCGGCGCAGGTGATTTTATTTTGCGGCTGGTTTTGGAAAAACTCGGGCTTAATCCCGACAAGGATGTGACCATCCGACAAGTGGGACAATCGCCGCTGAGACTCGCCGCACTGCAAGCCGGAATAATCCAGGGTACGACGCTCTCCGCCGAGGATAAGGTCGCCGCTGATAAGATCGGTCTGCCCTTGTTGATCGATGTCAGAAAGCTCGGCGTGGAATTCTTGGGTGCCGATATTGTCACCACGCGACGGACGATTAAAACCGAGGAAGCCACAGTTCGCCGGTTTACAAAGGCGCTGGTCGAAGGAATCCGCTACTACAAAACACACAAGGCCGAAACCATGCAAACGATGGCTCGTTATATGAAGGTTAAGGACCCGGCGCTGATCGAGGCCGGTTATGAATTCAACGTGCAGGAATACCAGCGCAAGCCCTACCCCTCGGTGGGTGGCATTAAAGTATCGTTGGAGCAGATCGCCCAGACCAATCCGAAGGCCAAGAACGTCAACGTCGAGCGCTTTTTCGACGCGCGCTTTGTTCGCGAGCTTGACCAGAGCGGTTTCATCGATGGTCTATACAAGTAACCTTGACGGCGAATTGCCGGACACGTGATTCGGACTGACGACTTAGCTCGAGTATCTAAATCCATTCACAACGCCGTTAGAACGGAGGATTACGCAATGAAGTTTGTCAGTGGCGCGGAAAGAATCCTTTGGGATGACCAGTTCGACTTGATTTGTATCGGCTCGGGCCTTGCGGGAATGGCGGCAGCCGTAGCGGCGGCCGAGCTCGGGCTGCGTCCGCTGGTTATCGAGAAAGCAAATAAGATCGGTGGCACGACCAGCTGGTCGTCGGGAATTGTCTGGGTTGGCAACAGCCATCTCGCGCGCTCAAAAGGAGCGACGGACTCCGCCGCCGAAAGCCGCGACTATCTCGACTATCTCGGGGGAGGACGCAACAATCCCGAGATCACACAGCATTTCATCGAACAGTCGCCCGGAGCGTTGCAGTTTTTCGAGCAGAGAGTCGGACTGCCTTTTTACGTTCTGGACGGATTGGCTGATCATTACTATCCGTTGGGTCAAGGATCTAAACCTTGGGGGAGAAGCCACCAGCTCCGTCCCTTTGACGCCGGCACTCTCGGCTCATGGCAGAGCAAACTCGATCGCACTCCATTCGCCCACGGACGGATGACTTTTGAAGAGATGACCGCTGCGGGTGGTTGGGGCGGCTACCGTAACCTCGACGAGAAAGTCGTCAATGAACGCCAGGCGCAGGATATTCGAACGCTGGGTGGCGCCGTGGCGGGCCATTTTTTCAAAGCGGCACTCGATCGCGATATTCCCTTTCGTCTCAATACGGCGGCGAACCAATTTATTGTCCAAGATAACCGCGTGATGGGAGTCGAGGTTTCTTGCGCCGGAAAGATCCTCGCCCTCAGCGCCAAGAACGGCGTGGTCTTGGCGACCGGAAAATACGATTCCAACCCGCAACTCATGGGCTGGTTCGATGAGTTCAACCCTTGGCCACCCCACGGCTCGCCGAGAAATCGCGGCGACGGTTTGGTGATGGGCCTGGAGATTGGCGCAGCTTTCACCGTCATGCACTGGAACTTGAGCATCAAGCTTGGCCGCCACGTAAAAGGAGAAAGCGTCGATGGCCAACCGATTTTGCGTGTTGCCGGCACCCACGAATTGGGCCATCCCCACGGCATCCTGGTGAACCGTGCCGGCAGCCGCTTCGCTGATGAGTCTTCGTTTGGAGACGTCGCCAGCAAACTGCGCCACTATGATGCCGGCAGTCATCAGTTGCTTAACGTGCCCTGCTATTTCGTTTGCGATGCGCAATACCTGCGCAAGTATGGCTTGCCGCCGGTACCGCCCGGGGCCGATCCTCCGGACTGGCTGCCGCGCGGCAGCACGCTTGCCGACCTCGGTAAAACTATCGGTGTGGATAGCGCCGGGTTGACCGCAGCGGTGGAGCGCTTCAACGGTTTCGTCGAGAAGAGCGAGGACGCCGACTTCCAGCGCGGGCGCATGACCTGGTCACGACAAGCGGCCGGAGATTTGAACCAGAAAAACCCGAACCTGGGCGCCATTTCAGAGCCTCCTTTCTTTGGCTTCGAGATGCAGCCGTTCGGCGGCAATTCGATTGGTTTGGTCACGACCAGAGACGCCCAGGTGATTCATATGAGAGGCCATGATATTCCCGGCCTCTACGCCTGCGGCGACGTGGTTGCGCTCGAACATGTCGGCGTTGGATTTCAAGCAGGGCTGCCGCTCGCGGGCGCAATGACTTTTGGCTGGCTCGCGGCTCAGCACGCCGCGCAGAAATTTTTCTGAGTTACGCCAATCGACCCCGAACTTATCGCGACTGGTTCAGGCAAAGGCCGCGCATTAGCCTGGAGTGGCAAGTGCCGGGGGTCAGATCATGCAAGCCAGCAGCTTTAAGATGGCTTTTAGCCCACCCGATTCGGTTGGTAAATATAGATTGCAGTCCGCTTGGTAGAAATTGCGTGCTTCCTCGTCGGTCAACGTGTATCGCGATGCGAGCCGATGCGTTCAACAGTGAGCTTACTTTGCGATCGTCCGGAGAGTTTCCATTCGCGTGATAAGATCTTCGGCGGTTTCCCCGGGCGGCAAAAATTGCGCGTAAATCGCGATCTCCGCTGCGCCGAGTTTCCTCGCCGTCGCGAAATCTTCGCCGATCTGCTCGAGCGTCCCGGTAAACTCGGTCCGTTCTTTTTCGACGGGCGTTTTATGAATTTCGACGCCCGCCGTAATAATCAGCTCGAGCGCGGCGGCATCGCGACCGGCCGCTTTTGCCATGTTCTTGATGTCATTAAACATCGCTCCGATTCCGGCTAGCGGAATACCCACCGGAAGCCAGGCGTCGGCCTCGGCAGCGACGCGTTTCATGGCAGAAGGCGTAAATGCCGCCATATAGATCGGCGGATGCGGTTTCTGCACCGGCTTGGGCCCGATGAACGATTTTGCAATGCGAAAATGCTTGCCGTGAAACTCCACCGGATCGGTCGTCCAGATTTTCTTCAGTATCGCGATCGCTTCATCTGCGCGTTTGCCGCGATCCTGCCAAGGCGCGCCGGCCGCTTCGTATTCATCCGGCGACCAGCCGATGCCGAATCCCGCCCGCAGCCGTCCGCCCGACAAAACATCGAGAGTGGTCAGCCGCCGCGCCAACAAAACCGGATTGTACCAGGGAAGGTTGAGCACACCGGTTGCCAGAGCGATGCGGCTGGTGTGCGCGGCGGCGAACGTCAGCGTGTCGACGGGATCGAGCACGTTCTTATATTGAACCGGTAAAGAACCGTCGCCGATCGGATACGGCGCCCGCGGACTGACCGGCCAGAGTATGCGATCAAGAACCCAAAGGCTGTCGAAAGCCAAATCTTCGGCGCGCTTGGCAACCCTGACCAATGCCTCCGGTCCGGCGATCGAACCTACCTGTGGAAGTGCAAATCCCAAACGCATGATTATCTCCTTACTAAGATAAATACGGCGATCACCGCCGCGTCGGCGGGTTATTCGGTTATAATTTTAACATGCATTGACTCTTGGCCAAGTCCTTTCGCGCAAGAAAAAAACCGGTCAAAATTTCGCGCGTCAAAGCAAAAGGTCAGACTTTTATAACTGATTCTGCTGAAAAACCCTCCGTTCATCCTTCGAGAGCCTCAGGACGAACGTCGGAGCGGTTGAAATCATTGGAGCTTATCCGTTTGTGCTGAGCCTGGTCGAAGCATTCATAGAGTTTTTCAGCAGAATCTATAACTCGACTATCTTGCCTATCGGAAACGACAACGCATTGCGGCACCGGATCAGCAACCGGAAGGGTCAAATCATAAGGCTGTTGAAAAACTCGATTTTCAGGCATCGAGAGTCGCGGGACGAACGAGACCACTACTGAAATCATTGCGGATTTTACGTTCAGGCTGAATCAACTGCGTAACATGTCCTAAACCGGCGCGTTGGTCGGTTAGAGTTGTTCGAGAAGCCCGAAGCCCGCCGTTTTTCTGCAATTTGAAAAAACTCTCGCTGAAACTCATCACCGTACGGGCATGCACAACAGCTTACTGTCTGGGCCGCGTTCAGACGGAGAGCTGTCAGATGTCATGCGGTGGATAACGGTGACGAACACGCAGCGTTACTCGTCGGGTCTTCTGCCGGGATCGGTAGGAAATCCAACAATTCCAAACTGAAACAACAGGACCGCGCTCTCACGTTGACAACGTGGTGAGACCGACGAAGCCTCCTAGCGGAGAGCGATACTGTTGATACCTAAGACTCGATGGGCGGGCTAGACAAATCGCTTTCGTTCAGCGACGCGCTTGGAAGTATTTGAGTACGTATTCTTTATTTTCCGGATACCATATGTTGCCCAGATGCCCGCCACGTGGATAAAGCATCACTTGGTCGCCCAAGGCTTCTTTGAGCGCTTCAATGGACGATTTCTCGGCGAAGAAATCATCGGCGTTGTGAACGATGTGCACTTTAGGATTACCACGCAGCCGATCGTAGATGCTCGCCAATGACCCCTGTTGAACGAAGCTTTGCGGTTCGGCCTGCAAATCTCCTTTTTGCCTTCGCCATAGGGGGAGAGCTATTTTTCGATCGTAGTCAGTGAACGTAAAGTCCTTAGCTTCCTCCAGCCTTTTTCTTTTGTCATTTCTCGGGGCAGTAAGCACTCTCTGGTCCTGAATCACTTGGGTGACGTAGATCAGTTCGGCGAGCTGGCTTTGCAGGTTTTCGGCGAAGAGGAATTGCATCTCTTCTCTCTTGAAAGCGGCGAACTTTTTCGCTAATTGCTCGAAGACCTCGGGGTCGTCCCGCTTTGCCTTGGCAAACGAATCGATGATGGCAAGCGCATTCGATATGACTTGTAGAGACTTCTCTTTGCCCAACTTTCTGTCCAACGTTTTCCATTCATCGATTTTACTGACGGCGTAAGCGAGTTCGACGGGCGGGTTTACCAGGAGATATTTGGCGATGCCGATCTTGCCTTCGTCGGCATCGATGACGCTCAAATGCGCGCCTTCAAGGGCGCCTAAACTGACCCCCAGAAAATTAATCGCGGTGGTCCTGACGTTGTGTCGGTCGCGCAAGAGCTTGAGAGTTTTTTGCATTACTTCGTAGAGATCACGGGCGTCCTCCGGCGCGTAACCGGGTGCGCCGCTGCGACTCGCCGATAACGCGAAGTTCCAGCTCATCGGCGAGGGTAAAACCACCACGTGAAAACCCTCTCGATGGAACAGGTTCGCCAAATACGGCGCGATCCCGAAGTAGGGACTCGAGCCCAGGCCGGGAAGAATGAAAAGCAGCGGCGCCACGCGGTTTTGGCGATAAAGCGCCAGACTCACGTCGCCGCGTCCTTGGAGAGAAGGCAGATTATTTCTGCCTCGAAGTCCCGGCACGCGGACGATGGTCGATTGGGCGGCCGACGTCGCGCCGTCGTCGCTCAAGATCGAGAGGGTGGCGGTTGCCAAGTAGGGATCGGGATAAGGATACTTATAGTCCGCCGGTTCGATTGCTCGGGCCGACGTCGCCCACAGGGCGACAAGAATGAGAGCGAAATAAAAGCGCATACTAAAACTCCTGTTGACTCGATGGATGCGGGTAATCCAGACGTTAAAGTTATTTTCATGGCATTGTCGGATCTATTCAAAAAGGAGACGGTCGGATTTCCTTCTTGCTCTATATGCTAAAACTTTTACCTCGGCGCTTCTAGCCATTTGGAAAGTTTTCCCTGGGGGCAGGACTGGAATGCCACCAGGGACTTGCAGATGCCAAAGGGAAAGAGAAAGGATCAGACTTTTATAACCTGACTATCTTGCCGCTCGGAAAGAGATCTGCGGCCAGGGCTTTCAATCTTTACATTCTTCCAGCCGTTCCTTGCTCCCAATTCGACAACTGCTTGCTCGCGATCGCCGTGCCGTCGCGCGCGGCGCGCAGCTAAGCCCAGCGATTTGCCGGTGGACGCGGCCGCCCTAGGCCGCACCCGGTGGCCGAGGGCGGCACCGTGAATGGATTTGCCGGTTGGATTCACGACAAGTTCCTGCGTAAGATTATTTGGCAGTTCACCTAATCTGCCCTCCCAAGGAGATCCATATGAGTTGGCTACCGGCTGAAGAGCCCCAGGCGAAGATGGCACCGGCGTGCAGGGCACTGGAAACTATCGTGGTCCCGCGGCCGCGCGACATCGGCGGATTTGAAGTCCGTCGTGTACTGCCGTCTGCGGAGCGGCGAAATGTCGGTCCGTTCGTTTTCTTCGACCAGATGGGACCTGCTGAGCTGGCGCCCGGTTCTGGGATCGACGTCCGACCGCATCCGCACATCGGTCTTGCCACCGTGACCTATCTGTTCGAGGGCACGATCGTTCATCGGGACAGTCTCAACAGCGTGCAAGCCATCGAGCCCGGCGCGGTTAACTGGATGACCGCCGGACGCGGAATCGTACACTCCGAGCGCTCCGATAACGAGCTCAGAAAACGGCGCCAGAAACTCTCCGGCATTCAGATCTGGGTCGCGCTGCCGAAACAGTACGAGGAGATGGCCCCTGACTTCACGCATTACGGCGCCGACTTGCTGCCCCAAATCGATGGTGAAGGAAAGACCGTTCGCATCATCGCCGGCTCACTTTTCGGCAAGGCATCGCCGGTCAAGACTCTCTCGCAGCTGTTTTATGCCGATGCGGCTGTCGATTCCGGAGCTTCGTTCCTGCTCAATAACGATTATGACGAACGCGGGATTTATCTCTTGGAAGGGGACGTCGACATTCATGGCCAAAGATTTGAGCCGGGCCGACTTCTGGTCTTCTCATCCGGCGACGAGATTACAATCAAGGCTGTATCGGCCGCTCGGTTCGTCCTTTTCGGCGGTGAACCGCTCGATAGTCCGCGTCATGTTTGGTGGAACTTCGTCTCAAGCTCGCGCGAGCGGATCGAGCAAGCCAAGTCGGATTGGAAGAGCGGCCGGTTCGCGCCGGTTCCAGGTGATCCTGAGTTTATCCCGCTCCCCGAGTGACCGTTGGAAGTCCGAAGCCGGGGGAAATAGCGGAAATAGAGCAAGGGGCCAGGATCATGCCTGAGCATTGGCTTATTGCCTAACCTTGTGGGCTTGAAGCGACAATGAATTCGCGCGGTCGTCCAAAGCGAAAGTAAAAGACTCCCGACCCCGTTTCCCTCCCCGGCATTCTGGAGCCGGCAACGGCACAGCGGCTCGATGCAGTCTTCGAAAAGTACGCGCCCGATTGCAAGGAAGTTGAGCTTGAGGCCTGACGCAAACGCGGACTATGGCACAAATTGAAAGATAACGCTTTCTATATGATTAACGAACTGCTCTAAGACGCCACGGCTCGCTTTGAGTACCATGGACGCTTACTGATGTGATCGTATGCGTACCAGGGATTTACAGACAAGGGGGATGAAGCGGGGCGTAGGAGAATGATTCACGGCTGGCGAGGCTTCGGTGTGCCGAAGCCTCGCCGTGACCGTGAGACGTGAACGCCGTAGCTTCCACGTGACGTAATCGCCTCGCTTCCGCGCGTTGATCGGAGTTACATGTCCGCGGCGGTGTTCACACCCGCTCAGTCCAAAGCCCAAACTTTGATGGTGGCTGTCGGTTTATTATTGAGGATCTTGTACTGGACCGCCACCGACGTCAGGGCGGCCTCGCGTCCGGGCGCGTCCTTCGGAGCGGTTTCTCCTCCCGCCTTCACGGTTCCGAGATTCGTGATGGTATCGTCCTTACGATTATTCCATTTGAGGACGACCTTGGTGATCTGCACGTCAGCGCCCTCGACCGAGATCTTGGTCTGCCTGATCTTCTCCTTCCACATCTTTCCCGCTTCGGCCTTGATCTCGGTGCTTGGATCGGTGGCCTTGATCGTCTTCTCGCTGATCACGGCCCATTGATCCGCAGCGCTGGCACTGCCGAGGGCGCCCAGCAAGATTACCGACGCGAGGCCAACCGCCCGCCCTAGATTTGCAACCTTCATAGTTCTCCTGTCCTTTCTGATCCCCGTCCGCCGGAGATTTTCGTTGCGCCCACCGCTTGATTGACATATACAGCGGTGGGACTGACTATAATTTCCACAATCTTCATCATTTTCTGTCCTTAATCGTTTTCCTCTCCTTTCTGATCCCCGTTCGCCGGAAATCGTCGCGCCTACCGTTGCGTAACGGTGGACGTCTAATTTAATAGCTTTTTTCTGAAAGCGTTGAGCATAGAAGTTTCTACCTGCTTAGGTCTACTCTTCTGCAGCGCGCGGCTTACGTAATCGTGGCATGTAAGGAAATCTCCCATCTGGAACCGATAACTTCGCCGGCAGTATTGGGTTCGATGATCAGTGTATCAAAACCGTTGAGCCTGTACAGTGGCCTTTGGTTCAATACACCGCACAGCTCCTATAATTGGTCTTCGATCGGCAGCATGCCGATGAGGCCGATGGCGAACCGGTACATGAAACTTGTTTCCGGGTCTCTGTCGTACTGCACTTTTTCCGCGTTGTTTTCAGCGCTCCAGAGCAGATTCTCGTTGTTGTCGAGCGTGACGCGATAGGCGCTGCCGGGGGAGACCCCTTCATCCATCAACTCTCCCACCTGCCCGGCAATCTCCGGACTATCGATGATCACACCGATCTCGGTGTTGAGGGCCGTCGATCGAGGGTCGAGATTGAAACTCCCGATGAACACGGACTTGCGGTCGAACACAAGGGACTTGGCATGCAACGCAGCTTTCGATTGACCGGCCAAGGCCGACCAATCTCGTTTCATATTGCTATCCGGACGCAGCTCGTACAGCTCGACGCCGGCGTTGAGCAGTTTCTTGCGCGTATAGACATAGCCGGCCAGCGCCGGGAGCACGTCATGGGAGGCCGCGGAATTGGTCATCACACGCACCTTGACGCCTCGAGATGTGAGTTGTCGCACCCTCTCGATAGTCACGTCGCCCAATATGAAGTACGGCGACTCGATCAACAGTTCGCGCTCCACCTCACTGACCCGTTGGCGGAGTGCCAAAGCGATGATGTTGTCCGCATTGGCGTTGACCCTGGAGGGATGCTCGACGACAACTTTGCCGGGCGCCCAGATGAAATTGTCCCGGATCTTGACCAAGCGCGTGCGAAGATCGGCCAAATGTTCGTCGATCGGATAGGGATAGCCGGTGGCAGCGAGTTTTTCCGCTAGCCGTGTCCTAAATTTCGCCAATTCCCGTTCGGTGGCGTCCTCTTTCACGACCGCACCGACCGGTAGCGCCCACTCGCTGTTCCAGAACATATCGAAGCTCGTCGACAACTCGTTGACGATCGGACCGCTGTTCATAACATCGAGATCGCGAAAGTTGTAATCCGCCTTTACGCCAAAATAGGTATCTGCGATGTTGCGCCCGCCGACAATTGCCACGGCATTGTCCATGACGAACAGCTTGTTGTGCATCCGATGGTTGGCACGGCCAAACTCGGCCAAAAAGCTCATAACGCGCCAACGCCGGTTCCTGATCGGGTTGAAGAAACGAATCTCGATGTTGGGATGGGCGTCGAGCGCGGCAATGTTGGCGTCTCTGGTTTCCGACATATAATGGTCGTCGATCAACAAGCGCACACGGACGCCGCGGTCCGCGGCACGCAGCAGCCGGTCGGCTAAGATCAGCCCGGTGGTGTCGCTATCCCAGATGTAATATTGCCCGTCGAGCGTCTTTTCAGCTAAGTCGGCCATCCCCAACCGAGCCATAAACGCCGTACTACCGTCGCGAATAAGAGAGAAGCCGGATAGTCCCGGATGTTTGTCGGCCGCTTCCTGAAACAACGCGCCGACGGTAGTGGTTTGCGGAGATGCGAAGGTATTCGACGGGGTGCGCGGATAATTCCAGTTGATCGCGGGAGCGCACGCGCTCACGAGCAAGGCAAATACGAGAATCGCCAACATGCTTTTGGAGCCGTGATAACGAGTAATCATGTTTCACTTCTCCTGGTTAAGGCACGCGCAAGAGATAGGCACAACAATGATTCAACATAGTTGCGTCTGCATCAAAACTTCGCCCGCAATGATGATGGTTCGTTCGAGCTTGGGTCATGATTTTCTGCCATATCACCGAAGTTTCTATGTGGCAACCTCTAACAGCTCGCAGAATCAAGGCAATGCTTGCTCAATGTTCAAGGTGCTCATTGCCGATATTAGTCTCGCCAGTCCTTGAGCTACTCGCCTTCGGGTCTCAGACCCCCTGAGCCGGAACACCATAAGCCGGGCTCGCGTCATGGTAAACGTAGCCCGATAAGCTTGGGATGCGCACCTTCAGCTGAGGCTGTAGTTCGCGCGCAGCCTAGTGTAGAGGAAGTCAGACAATGCTTTGACTCGAGCGACGCCCTTGAGAGCGGGATGGGTCAGGATCCAAAGGTCGGTTTCGAGTTCGTTTATCGGTTCCGCCAGAGGCACAATATCGGGTTCATCCTTGACGAGAATGCATAACAGCAGTCCCACTCCCATACCGTCGCGCACGGCAGCAACCATCCCTAGAAGACTGTCGATACGGACCACGATGCGATCTGGGGGAATATTGTCTCGCATCCATTTTGCTTGGGCCAAATGCGATAACGCTTCATCCGGCGCGACCCAAACGTGGGCGGCCCATTCTTTCTTTCTGCCGTTCTCCTTCAGGTATTTCTTCGCGGCATAGATAGCTGTCCGAAGACAACCAATGCGCCTGCCGACAAGATTCTCCGGAACCGTATTCGATGGACGCAGCGCAATATCGGCTTCGCGGCGGGTCAAATTTGAGAAGCTATTGTTGATCACGATCTCTATCTGAATCGCCGGATTCAAGGCGCGAAACTCAGCGAGATAAGGCATCAGCAGCCGGTGCGCCAAGGTATCGGTGGTCGTGATGCGAATGGTCCCCGCGACTTCGAGGTCCCGCCCGCTCAAACTCCTTTGCGCGCTATCGATCTGTTCGCTTACGCCCTGTAGTCGATTGCGGAGCTCCTCTCCCTGCGCGGTTGGCTCGTACCCTTTCGGCAAGCGGTTGAACAGCCGAGCACCAAGCCGCTTCTCCAAACTTGCCAGGCGGCGGAGCACCGTAGAATGGTTTACTTTGAGAAACTTTGCCGCGCCGGAAATGGAACCGCGCTCGATCACCGCGAGGAAAGAACGGAGATCATCCCAATCCAAACCTTGCATTTTCGCATACCTCGTCTGCAAGTTTTGCGGATTGCGTAGCGAATTACCAGACCCATAATTTAATCCAGAAGCAGCGCAACAACCCAAGGAGGAAATCATTATGGGTGCTCCATTACCAGGACTCGCCAACCTTTGGCGCGCGAAAGCTTGCACCGCGCGCGACGTCGAGGCCGCAGCCGCGATGTACTACCCCGACGCTCGGTCTGAGAAGGAGGTGAGCCATGCGTGAACGAATCAAGGGCAAGACGCTGGTCGCTAGCGACGAAGGTGACGACGCTAACGGCGTCATCATCAAGCTTTACAGCGAGGAGACAAACGGCGTCATCTCGATCATCGAGCAGCCGTTCGAGCCGGGTCTTCTCTTACCGCCGCACGTGCACGAGAACGATGTCTGGCTCTACGTGCTCGAGGGGGAGATGCACGCTCGGGTCGGCGATGAGGTCGTCAAGGCGACACCCGGCAGCTGGGTGCTGAAGCCTCGCCGGATCCCCCACACCATGTGGAACGGGGGACCCGAGCCCGCACGCCTCGTCGAGCTGTACACGCCAGGTGGGTTCGAGCGCTTCTTCAAGGACTTCGGAGAGCGGTTGCGTCAAGGGCCGATCGGGCTCGACGAACTGAATCGCCTTGGCGAGCCGCACGGCATCCACTTCTTCAACGACTGGATTCCCGGCCTCAAAGCGGCCTACAACCTGCGCCTCATCGGCGAGTAGCTCCGATGTTGGGGTTGGGTTACGAAGCCAACGACTGTTCGCAGAGCGTTCCGATCCCTCGCCACGAGGGCTGAGAAAGAAAGGCATGACTCTCTACCGATCTTCACCGCATTTCGCAAGCATCTGCTCAAGCCGCTGAAGGCTTAACGATAGTAACAAGAAAGGACATGCTTATGGCACGACTGCTTTATATCGAAGCTTCACCTGCGAAGTCGACTTCTCACTCGATCGACGTGGCGAAGGTTTTCTTGCAAGCTTACCAAGAGATGCATCCACAAGACGAGCTTCAAGTCGATCGATCTTTGGGCTCGCGGACTTGCCGCCGTTCGATGCCGAGACGATCGAGGCGAAGTTCGCCGTCTTGCGAAAGCAGGAATTCACTCTCGGAGCAGCGGGTGCGATGGGATGCGGTTCAAAGGATTTCGCGGCGCTTTAATGCCGCCGACAAATACATCTTCAGCGTGCCGATGTGGAACTTTGGTGTTCCGTACCGCCTTAAGCATTACATTGACGTCGTAACCCTTGCCGGAGAGAACTGGTCGTGGTCCAGAGCGGAAGGCTACAAGAGTCTCCTTTCCGGAAAAAAAGCGCTGATGGTTTACGCTAGCGCCGGCGAGTATGGCGTGAGCGATCCTTCTGACTTTCAAAAGCCCTATTTGCGCCGGTGGTTGAATTTCATTGGCGTAACCGACATTCACGAGATCAGCGTCGCGCCGACGTTGGCGGATGCCGACGCGCTCGCCCGCACCAAATGCAAGGCGAAAGCGTCGGCCGTACAACTCGCGGCAACGTTTTAAAATAATCCACCTGGATCGCCTTCCTACTTCGACCCGCCGGCGCAGGCGAGAGCCGAGATCGCCCGGAGATTGGCCGAGGTGGCGCGACAGGTTGGCATTTCGACGTCCGGAGTGTCGAAGTTGTTGAGCCGGAGTTTGTCAAATCAACCGGGCATTTCGCGAGCGGGGTATGAACCCCGCTCGCGACCAAAGGGGATGTTCAACCCCCTTTGGAAACCCCAGCAATTTTGTCCCCGCAACAAGCTGCGGGGAATATTAGATTTAATCAATTACGTCCCGTTAACAGCTCGCAGAATCAAGGCTGCTTGCTCAATGTTCAAGGTGCTCGTTGCAGATGTTGGTTTCGCCAGTCCTTGAGCGACTCGCCTTCGGGTCTCAGACCCCCTGAGCCGGAACACCATAAGCCGGGAACGCGGCGTGCCGGGTTTTTTCTTGCTAAGATCATTGCGTTTGTATATTACCTACGCCAAGGAGCGGTTGGTCGTTAAATTATGTTTGTGACGAAACTGGCTCGCAGTCTGGCCATCTTTTCCGCGATTCTCCTTTTCGAAATCATCCTGGTTTCCGGCGCGGCGGGGCAGAAGCCCGGCAGATCTGAAGCAAAGACGATTACTTTAGGAATCGTCGCTGAGACAAATCAAAAGGAGATCGAGGCGCATTTTCAGGATTTTGTCGGCTATCTGGCGAGAAAACTTTCCTCCGCGTCGAAGCTTGAAGGAAGGATTGTGCTCGTTTCGACGCAGTCTCGGCTCGCCAGCCTGCTTTCGGCGAGGAGGGCCGATTTCTACATGGAGAGCCCCCATCCGACGCATATGATCAACAACGTATACGGCGCGGGTAAATTACTCCTCAGGCGCTGGAAAGGAGGCATGGCCGAGTACCACGCCGCGATTTTCACCACGAAAAACGGCGGGATTAAGCGTCTCGAAGACCTTCAGGGAAAGATCATCGCTTTTGAAGATTCCGAATCGACTTCAGGTTTTTTTCTCCCGAAGCTATATCTCACGAAAAAGGGGTTCAAACTTTTACAGAAGACTCAAAACGATGCCAAGGTCGCCAGCGGAGAGATCGGTTACATTTTTGCCGGTTCTCAGGAGAAACTCGTCGACTCGGTTCTCGCAAAAAAAGTCGCCGCCGGAGCTTTTAGCAACGATGACCATGCCGCCCTCGACGACAGCAAAAAATCGCAAATAACCATTTTGGCGGAAACGGCGAGTTTACCGCGCCACCTTGTCTCTGTTCGAAAAGATTTGGCTCCAGAGCTGGCCAAGGGTCTGGAGAAGGCCCTACTGTCGATGCACCAAGATTCGGCAGGACGGTCGATATTGCAAAAAACCGACGGAACGACAAAGTTCGACGCCCTACCGGGAGGGGAGTTGGCGGTTCGCCAGCGGTTGCTCGATACCTATTACTCTCCTCAGAAAAAGTAGAACTCCACTAATTGAGAGCCTAACGAGAATTTTTTCGATCTAGTCAACAGTGCCTGATTCCCCCGTCATTGAGCTCAGTCGACGCCTAAGCCTGGTCGCGTGGTCGACTGGTCGATCATTCCGACCGCGCGAGGCGGAGCGGGTGGACGTCGTGGCGGACGCTGGGCGCGTTGTGCACTACGGCCGCGTGTCGCGCGCGTGACCATGCTCTCGATGCGCTCCGGATAGGAGACGCCAAGCTTGTAGCGCATCGACCGTCGCGTCAGCTGCGCCTTTGATTTGATGGCGAGGCGTTGCCGCGCGCGGGCGTCGGCTTTTAGCGCGAACGTCTCATGCTTTCGGGTTTTGGGGTTGTAGAAACCGATATATCCACCCGGGTTGATGCCGAACGACCTCAACGTGGTCTTCTTGTAGACCCGTCCGAGGAAATCGTTGCGGCCTCCTGCTTCCGGATCCGGCGTGAAGTACAATGGGAGCACGAAATTCGACACCCACACGCCGTCTACCTTGTATTTTTCGTCCTGCACCGCGTCACACATCTCGTACCAATGGAAAACTTCCTCCTTGGGATCGGCGGGATGTGGGCCGGCGACCAACAGGTTGGCTTCTGAATCCGCTAGGAGCTCGAGCGCCTCGTGGGAAAAGGTAACCGTCCACGGCTCCTTCAGCTCTTTCACGAGCTCGGTGAACACGAATCCGAACGGCACACCGCGCGCGTTCAAGTCGTGGTAGCCGAGCGCATCGTCAACATCGACCTCATCCCACAGGTAAAGGATGGCGTCACCTCGCAGCTCCGGCAGCTTCTCGTCATCCGGCGCGTTGCCGACGACCCCTTCCAGCCGGAGCTCCGCCCCGAAGTCCCAGTATGGCCTGAAATCGTGCGCGATCTGGCGGTTGACCGCGCGTATACCTTCCTGCACCTGTTCGTCTGACAGCTTGCCTTTCGTGTGGTTCACGACAGAAATTATCATCGCTTAACTCCTCTAGCGGTGCGTGCCTCGAAGGCGCGCAGCAAGCCGGGCCGACGTCGCTCCAAATCTGCGCAAGCCTTTTGCAAAGCATCAGCGCTTTGAGCCGCTATAAGCTTGACCGTTTCCCATGTCTTAACGCTTGCTCTTTGGTTCAGAGGATCTTTCTATCGGCAGGCTGATTTCGGGAGCTAAATGCGCTTCCTCCACGGCGGGCAGGGATTGGACGGCCTGCAAAACCGATTTGGTCGAGCGCGGCGAAGGCAGGATCACCTGCATGTAGCGCTGCAAATCTCTTTCAGCGCCGGAGAGTTTTTTGGATGCCGATCGCGCCAGGCTGGGCACTTTATAGAGGACGCGGCTGTTTTTCGGCAACCGCGGCGTGGCGAACTCCACGCCGCTCCGGTCGATGAAAACGCCCTTCGCCTCATCGAAGCGCCAGCCCGGCTTCAATTTGAAGTCGATGGACCGGCAACTCAGCTCTTTCGGCGGCGGAACAGCGGGAAACATGACAATACCATTCTGCTCCCGCCATTCTCCGGTTGCAATCATTTCTTAGACAAGCGTCATCGCCTTGACCAGATTGGGCTGGGGGCCGATGCGCTGAGAAAGCGGCACGCCAGGCCCGGCCACCTGAGGCGTCCCTGATTGCATCAGAATCGCTCTCACCTTGGCCGGCGTTAAGGGCGCGCCGTTTTTAGCCTTGGCCCGTCCCTGCAGACATGCTACCGCGCCGGTGACAATCGGTGATGCGCTCGAAGTGCCGGAGAAACGCAGCGTATACCATTTATTCTCCGAAGCGTCGCCTTGCATGTCGCCGTAAGCGAGCGTTGCGACGTGAAAGCCCCAGCCCTGCACGTTGACGATTTTGCCGTAGTTGGAGAACCAAATGCGCGAGCGCGGCACGCCGATCTGTTGATACGCCGAACCGAAACCGCCGCCGCCGTCGAAGTCGAAAGCATTGGATGGTGGAATGCCGGCGCCGACCACGACGGCGCCGCTGTCTTTCTGCAGGCCGGTATTGTTGAAGATCGGCAGATCGAAATTTTCATTGCCGTTGCCGGCGGCTTCGACCACCGTGATGCCCTTGGCCGTCGCCGCTACGATCGCCGAAAAGATATCCGGCCAGTACTGCATAGCGACGTATTTATTGTTTGGTCCAGTGGCCTGCAATTCGATCAGAATTGCATCGCCCTTTTTCAATTGGCTGGTGGCGTTGGTCAACGCCTGGGCTAAATTGAACACATTGTTAATCACCGCCGAGTGGACGACTGCCTTGGCCTCGTGGCTGATGCCGACACAGCCCTTGCTATTTGGCAGCGAGATCATCTCGCCGAGCACCGCGGTGCCGTGGTTGCGCCAGCCAATGTCAGCGATCATCGTTCCGCCGATGAGCGTAATACCCGCGGGCAAATCCTCGTGCCTGGTATTCCACGCGCCTTCGATATCGCAAATTGTGATACCCTTCCCTTTTGCTCCCGCCAGGCTCCACACATCGGCCGCGCCGATGCCGAACGGAGCTGAATAAAGGTATCCCTGCGCCGGTTCGAACAGCCGGGTGCCGGGACTGCTACCGGATAGGCCCGCGGGCACCGGCCGCGGTGCCACGTAGGCTTTCCACACCGCTTTTTCCCGGTTCAGAGCGGCGGCGAGTTTTTTACTATCTTCCCCGCGCTTCGGAATGATCTGAACGAAGCCGCTCTGACGAAATTCAGCGTCGGCGCCTTTCGCCTTCAGGATATTGGTGGAGGGGTCGCTGGGCAGCGCGGCAGCGAGTTGAACCCGCTTGCGCACTTGGGCGGCGGGAAATCCGAATTGAGAACGGATCTCCTTGATGTCGAATTTCTCTAGCACTTGGTTGAAGCGGTTTGCGTCGCCCGCACCGACCGCAGGTGCGACGAATCGCGACCTGGTGTAAGCGACCGGACTTTCATAGCGGAGTTCCGCCACGACGTAATCCTCAACGTCGGGAGTTGCGAATGTGCTGGTGACGAATCCTTCCTTGCCAAGCTTGGGCAACTTTCTTCTAACGCTCCTTCTTCGAGCCATGATCTGATTCCCCTTTCCCTGTTTGAGTTAATATCCCAACTGCGCTGGGCAGTGCACTCTATTGTTCACAAGAAGCAGAATAAGCAGCCACCGTGCCAACGATGAAAGACGGCGCGCTGCCGCACAATATCGAGAAACACAAGAAAAGTTCAGTAAGAGAATAGACCGCCCTTTGGCGGCGACGTAAACCGTGGTTTACAGATGATGTCAACGCTGTTGCAGCCCGGAGAGGTCGCGCGTTACGCCTATCAGGAAGCGAAATTCAAAAACTGTCGAGACAGCTTGAAGCGCGATCCTTCCTTATCTCGCCTTCGATCCACCGAAAGAACTGTTAAGATACCTGCGTGCGCCAAACGCTGAACGCGGAGAAGGGGAGAATCCATGATCGTCCGAAACCACCTTGGGAATAGGATCCTACTTTCACTTTGCGTGTTCGCCGCGGCGACTTTGATTTCACCAGATAGCCACGCCGACCTACAAAAATACCTAGACAAGCCTGAGCCCGCTTTCGAGTGGCAGGTGAAAACCAAGATCGCGCGTGAGCAGAGCGGCGATCGGATTTACGATCTGCAGTTCGTGTCGCAGACTTGGCGGGGAGAGAAGTGGCGCCACCAATTGCAGGTTTATCAGCCCGCGGACGCGACACCGGCGGCCAAGATGCTTCTCTGGGTGACCGGCGGCTCGGCGTCGGCGCAAACGAACGCCCTAGGGCTCGAGCTGGCGCGCAAGATCAAGGCGCCGGTCGCCTTCGTTTATCACATTCCCAATCAGCCGTTGCTCGAGGGCAACCTGAGCGAAGACGACCTGATCGCGGAAACTTTTGTCCGTTACCTCAAGTCCGGGGACGACAACTGGCCGCTGCTGTTGCCGATGGTGAAGAGCGTCGTCAAAGCGATGGACGTTTTGCAGGCGTTCAGCAAGCAAGAATGGAGACGCGCCCGTCGACCAGTTCATCGTCGCCGGCGCTTCGAAGCGCGGTTGGACCACCTGGCTGACAGCCGCGGTCGATCGGCGCGTCGGCGCCATCGCGCCGGTGGTCATCGACGTGCTCAACATGCGCGCGCAGATGTCGCGCCAGATCGAAGCTTTCGGCGCCTATAGCGCGCGTCTCATCGCGTACAGCAGCCGCGGTCTTCTGCCGATCCCCGAGACGCCCGCCGGTAAAAAACTTTTGGATATGGTCGATCCCTGGGCCTATCGCGACCGGCTGACGATGCCCAAGTTGATCGTCAACGGCACCAACGATTTTTACTGGGCCACCGACGCGTTGAACCTATATTGGGACGGCATCCCGAATGACAAATGGGTGCTCTATCTTCCCAACGCGGAACATAATCTGCGACGCCAAGACCGCCCGCCGAGCGAGCAATTGAACGACCTGATCGCCGGCCTCGCCGCCTTCACGCGCCATCAGATCAACGGTACGGCGATGCCGAGCTTACGCTGGCGGCACGAAAACGCCGACGGCAAACTGCGCTTGATCATCGACGCGACGCCTGCGCCGCGTAGCGCGAGACTATGGGTCGCCCGATCAGCCAGCAGCGATTTCCGCACGACCGAATGGCGGCAGGAAAATCTGCGCGTTGCAGACGGCAGGGTGATCGGCGAAGTCGCGCGGCCGGAGCAAGGCCGTCTGGCCTTTTTCGGTGAGCTTGAATACGAAGTCGACGGCTTGAGTTACACCTTGTCGACGCAAATGCGTTTGACGCAATAAGCGGGCTGCGCGTACTCGTGTTTGCGACCAGCAATAAATTCCGTATCATCTATGCTCCATGATCGTAGAATTAGCAGCTTGCCTGAGCGTTGGTGATTATGGATCAAGCCGATCAATCTGCTGACGGGTGTTTGAACTCACGCAACAGCGGCGCCAGTTCAATTGTCTTCAGCGCGCCGACAGCTGCTTCCCAACGCCCTTCCGCACAGAGTCCCTGCATACCCGCATCCTCGTAGGCTTGAAGGAGCGCTTCCAGGCATGCGTCGCGAACGCGTTTGGCGAGATCTTCCGCTTCCATATAGACAGCTCCCAAAGAACCGACGTTTAGAGTATATCGCTTATCCGCAAGACTGGAACAATACGGGCCCGACCCTGGTTTGAGCTCGGGGAAAAAAATTCCACCTGCTTTGTGCTTAGTATTATCCTCACAATGCGTGGGGGGAGTCACTGCTCTGACAGAGAATGACGAGTCGGGCTACTTCCTCGCAGGGTCACTGTGCAACACCATCGATTCTGAGGCGGACATTACTGCAACCTCTGACCACGTAACCAACTTTACGCGAGCGGGCAAATTCAAATGACGATGTTTTTCATTCTTAATGACGTAGGGATAAGCTGCAATCTCCAACAACTCTCGGTCGCTGCCCAAGGGATCATCCCCGAAAGCGTAGTCTATCTTAGCTTTCACTGCCTCTTCGCTGATTCCTAAGGCGTCCACCAGACCGATAACTTTGTTGCGACCCATATTGAAATGAACAACAGTCCTGGAGCTCCAATCAATTCTCGAACCCGATACGACGATTCTTTTCAATTCCGTCTGGCTGATCCAACCTCTGAGGTGCAAAGCATGGAGAAACCCAACAGCTCCCTCGTGATAATTCGTGGTCGAAAAGACCGCTCCGCTCCCAGCGCGCACTCTTCTTTTCAGAAAATCAATCGCCTCTCGCCAGACTAATTCCTCATCAATAAGATTGCCGGCTATGCGCTGAACTTCATCGGCAACCAGCTCTGAGCTGACACTATTTTCGAGAAGTGCCAAGCCTCTCTTCATCATTGTCAGAGAACGATCAAAAGGAGCCATCCCATTGTGAATTTCGCTCTTCCATTGGGCAACATACCTGTCGAACAGATCTTTATCCGCGGAAAGATTCCTCGTGCACAGATACCAAAGGTCATGGCCTGGTATCGTCAGAGTTCCATCGATGTCATAAACATCGAAATGTTCGGCTTGCATATCGGTCGGCCTGCAATGTTTGGCCGCAAGAATACCACAGAAGAAAAGAATTAAGGAGAATCAAGGGACGTAGCTAACTACCTGGACAAACTCCCTACACCCGAACGCAGCCAGCACTTTTGGCTTCAACTCGACAGTTTCTAGCTCGCGATTGCCGCGCCGTCGCGCAGGGCGTGCGGCTTGGCGCAGGCGATTTGCCGATGGACGCGGCCGTCTAGGCCGCAGTCGGCGCGGCGAAGAGGTTTTCTTGCCCCAAATGCCGCTTCGACCTTGCCGCAGAATCGATCCTCGCGCGGGTTTCCCTTCTGACGTCTGCCATTATATTATTTGTGGCTGAATTCACCGGCAGATTTTGCGGGATAAGATCTCCCGTGGGTTTTTTGGCATCGCTTTGCGACCATGCGCCGCTCTGGCAGAAAGGGTCTGCGATGAAGTTTAAGCGTCGGCTGCATCAGCTTTTACTTGCGGCGTTGATTACGTCGGCCAGCAGCGCCATGGCAGCAACGCTTTTTTCTGAAGCCTGGAGTGACCTCACCAAATATTTCAATGCTGCAGCGTCACTGGTCCTACAGGCCGCGATCGGCCTCGATAACACCAGGTTCGATAGCTTGCCGCCCGCCCAGCGAATTTCGGCGAGGAGCCAGCTGCAAAAGTTAAAAGATCAACTAGACATATTATTCCTCGAGCAGACCACGCTGGTAAGCCAGTTCGAGTTTTTCGTCAAGATCGCTAGGGACCCATCCAGAACGCCGGCGCAAAGGAAGAATTACTGGGACAATAATGTCTTGCCTCAGATCAGTACCGTGTCCGAAGCGGTGAGCCAGGTCAGAACTTTTTCGGAGAAAGGCGGGCAGCCATTCAGCGTCGCCCTTTCCACCGAAGAGCGCCTCGCCCTAGGCGACACTCTCGCCGCGCGCGGCGCTGCCTTGAAAACCTTCGAGAGTATGACTCCCCCCGCTTCGTCGGACGAGGTTCTGCAATTCGAGGGTCTCATTAACCACTACAATGTTTTGAGGCAGAATCTTTTCAAACTCCGTCGCGCCATCGATGAAGCGTTGGGCCGGCTTGCGAGCGCGTGAACGTGGCCCAGCTATTCATCAGTTACGCGAGCAACGATCGCAATTTTGTTGACCGCCTCGCCGGGAGCCTAACCTTGGCGGGTCATGATGTCTGGTTTGACCGCGATCTCGATGCCGGTCCCTACCGCGATCAGATTCTTGCGCGGCTGACGCTCGCTCAGGTAGCGATCGTTGTTTGGTCGGCGCGCTCGAAACAGAGTCGATATGTCATCGATGAATCGGAGCGCGCAGTGTCGCGAGGCATATTGCTGCCGATTCGCATGGATGACACCGATCTGCCGCTCGGATTCGGCGGGTTGCAAACTTTCGATCTATCTTCGTGGTCCGGTCGGGCCGACGACCCGAAGTTCACAGTGATCCTGGATCAAATCGACAAAATCCTAAAAACCCCCACAGCCTCGCGAGGACGACCGGCTGTTCCTTTCATCGCAAAGTCGCTGCTACTTGCAGGCTTTTTGGCAGCGATATGCGCTCCCGCTCTCGCCTGGCTCTATGCAGTGAGAAATGGCTCTGCTTCGACCCCGCACCTGTACTCGATCCTGCAAGCCTTCGTACTGGCTGCCATTTGCACTACCCCGGTCATGCTGTGGTGCGGCTTCGAGGTCGGCCGCTTCGGGCTATCCCATTCCGCTCCCATTCTGCGCAGGGCCATCGGCATCTATGCAATTTCGGCGGTCGTGTCGTTAGCTCTTGTCGCGGCGGCGGTTGTCGGCGGCGCGACTACGGGACCGACACCTGCCGCCGCACTAGGACAGATTTTTTTCGTCGCTCTTCCCGCGACATTGACGTTAGGCGCGTTTATCACCTTCCTGAAGGCCACGGCTTATCTGATCAAGAAACTGCGGATGTGACATGGCAGCGCAGGCACATGGCGCGCATTCAAGTAAAAAATCAGAAGCAAGGCATTTTCAATTTGAACATTGAACGTGCTCATCGGCTTTAGTCGTTTTGAATGGCTGGAATGATTTGAACTCCTGGATTTTTTTGGCTTTCACGGCACGCATCATTGGGTGTTGAAAATCTCGTGATACAATTTTGTGTAGCGTTCGTAGTTTTGGCCGAGAAATTCCGGTGTGATGACTTTGGTTTTCGGTCGCCCCAGTTCTACATATTTCTGCTTTTGGCCAATTCGCACAGGGCTGCGCACGATGTCGATGCCGACAAATGCCTGACCCTCCTCCGAGAGGGCCCAGTCGATGAAAAGCGCCGCGGCGTGCGGATGAGGCGCGCGACGCGCCAGCAACAGCACTTGGGCTTTGGAGAGTACCGGTTCCAAAAATCCGATGCCCAGTGGCGCTCCGGAATCGGCCATCAACAGCGGCCTTTGCGAGTGAGACCACGGCACGAGTTCAACTTCTCCGGCGGCGAGGAGCTGCGCCTGGAGCGTATAGCCGCTGCGAATCAGAACATCCTGTTTGGCCAACCTGCGGAAGTACTCGATTCCTTGTTTTTCTCCCCAACTGTCGAGTAACCCGCCGAAGACATCGCCGGCGTCTTTCTCGAGGGACATCTTGCGGCCGCGCCAGCGCGGCAGCAGAAGATCTTGATAGGTCTTCGGCACCTCGCTGGTTTTGACCAGGTTCTTGTTGTAGGCGAGCCCCACGACCAGGTAATGGTACGCGCTCCAGAGATGTCGCGGATCGATGAATTCGGGACGCATCGCGTCTGTTTCCGGGGAGCGATAAGGATCGACAAAGCCGCCGCGAATGAGATCGGCAACCGGCCCGGCTGACAGCTCGATGATATCCACTTCCTGTTTTGCCGCCCGTCCTTCGTTGACCACCCGGTTATAGACACCGGTTGAGCCCGAGCGATAGTGGCCGATCGAGATATACGGGTGGGCTTGACGGAACTTTTCCAGCATCGGCCGAGCCGCATCGATGCCTAGTGTACCGTAAACGACGAGCCGCGCTTCTTTCTTCGCTCCTTCGATAAGCCGGTTTTTTCGCTCCGGCTTTTTTAAAGCGTCGTAAGCTTTGAGAATTTCCCCTGCTGTTTGTGCATGAATAGGTGAAAGCGTCACCGCCATAAATAGGGCTGGAATAACGATCCGAATCACTGCTTTGATCTTCATTGTTTATTACCTTCGGGCAATAACGTTTGGGCTAGTCTTTGACCATAAGCAAACAATCAATGGCTGACACTGTGGCTTTTGCTCATGACCATGCATCAGAACGGATTCTGAACCATCCTCAGGCAGCGGGTTACCGCCTTTTAAATCGTTTATTTTTCCAGCCGGTCCCATATGGTTGTATCGTAGAATTCTTTTGGCGAAGCTTTTGCCGCCTCCGGGCGAACGGTCGCTGATAGAAAATCGAGGATGCCTTGAAGGCCGGCGTCGGATACCTTGAGATCCTTGGTAAAGCCCGGTGGGTTGGTCTCAAAATCGTAGGTTTTCTGGAGCACGTCGGGATCGGATTGCTGGGTGTACTTCTTCAGCACGAACATGGCGAGCTTCGGATCTTCGTACCAGCGTAGATTTGCCTGGCGCAGGGCTCTCAGCAAGCGCAGCCACGTGTCGGCCATGGAATGGATTCGGTCTCTGCGAACCACAACGCCGGTGTTCTGGTAGGGTTTATCGTAGGTATCGATCAGGCGTGAAAATTTTTCAGCGTCCGCCCTAAAGCTGTAAGGCGGAGCCAGCGTCACGCCGGCGACCTGGCGCGTTTGCAGTGCCTGCCACATGACTGCCGAACTTCCCAGCGGCAGGAGTTGCACGTCGGTGGGCTTCAAGCCCATTTTTGTCAGCGCGACTCGGTTGCCGTAATCGGCCGGTGTTCCCGGCCGATTGGAACCGACGATCTTGCCGCGAAGTTGGGCTGGGCTCTGGATGTCGGGCTGCGCATGGAAGGAGAAGATCATCTTGTTGTGGAGCCCGGCGATAAAAGCGATGTTGGCCCCGCTCAAGACGGGCGGTATCACGGACGGCGCGGAGATCACTACGGTGTCCACCTCGCCCGCGACCAGCGCGGCCACGGCGACTCTAGCGTCGATGTAGATGATCCTTGCGTCCAGGCCCTCGCGCTGGTAGGCGCCGATCTCGCTGGCGATCCAGATCGGCGCCATCGTGGTTACCGGGGAGACATAGGCAATCCGGACTGTTTGCGGCTGATCCCGGCTCCGCTCCGCGCCGCGCACAACGCCGGTTGAGTAGACGAGAAGCCAAACTATGGTGCAAATTACGGACGCGAATCGGATCATAGCGAGTTCCTCCCGTCCCGATGCTGTATCAACTTGTCCCATTCCACGCATTTCTTTTCCGCTTCATAGAAGACGCATTTCTCGTCGATATAGGAGTGTTTGTTGCGTCAATGATCCGCTGTCTTCGCGGGGCGACCAGATGCCTTTTAGCCTGTTCGAGGTTCAACGTTCAAAGTTCAGCGTGCCGGTCACGTCCGGAAAAAGGCTGCACTGTGAGGGCCACATTATCGCGCGGGAAGCGAGCCCTCGCCGGAAAGTTTTTTTAGCAGATCGATCACCTCGGCGTCACGCGGCATTTCCCTGATCGCTTTCTCCATCTCTTCCGGCATGAGCGGATCGGGTTCTTCCCCGGTAAGCTTTTCGTATTCGCGGTGAAAATCGGCGTCTTTGAAAGCCTTGCGCATGGCATCCTGGAGAATCATGACCCTGTCCTTCGGCGTTCCCGGGGGCAAAGCGTAAGGCACGCCGACAAGTCTCAAGGTCCGGTACATAGTGAGGAGCTTGGCCTCATTTTCAGATTTTGCAAAACTTTCGATCTCGGGGACGCGACCGAAGCGCGGATGCTTGGCTCCTTTCGGAATCTCCAACATAGCATGGATATTCATCACGCTTTTCTCCACCCAATCCGGGTTGCGGTGTAGTAGCTGTGCGACATTATTCGCCCTGCCATCGAGCTCCCCGCGTAATAGAGCTACCTCGATCTCCGGAGTTGTGTAGCCGACGATAAACTTCGGTTCCTTGAAACCGAGAAAATAGGCAAAAAGCCGCCCAGCTATATAGTTTGGGTGTCCTACCGCCTGGGCGCCGATCCTGATGCCGGAAGCCGCTCGAAGCTTCTCGGGATTGGTCAGAGCAAGTTCCTTTCTTGTGTACAGGATCTGATGCGACGTGCTTTCGGACGCACCGAGGTAGATAAACTTGTCGATGTCGTACATGACACCGGTCGCGCCGAGGACGTTTAGCGCGACGATGCTGCCGCTCAAGGCTCCTAAGGTCAATCCGTCCGGCTTCGCGACCTGGTAGACATGATTGGCTGCCTGTCGACCGCCACCGCCGGCCTTGTGCTCGAGCACGATCGTCGGATTTCCGGGGATGTATTTCCGCAAAGAAGGAACCAGGGCCCTTGTGCGGTGGTCTCCCGCTCCTCCGGGGGCGGTGCCCACGACAATCACTAAGGTCTTACCTTGATAAAAGGGAGCCTGCGCCAAAGCGCCGTCGGCAAGAGCGGCTAAAACCGCAACTACCGTGAAGCAAAAGCGCATGATCAAGTGTTTCGCTCCCATAGCAGACCTTCCCTCAGCGCGGCGGCGCGACCGTCACTAGCAACAAACGGTTCATGGATTACTCTCCATGGTTCGCCTTGTAACGCATTGCAGGATTCAAACACAAGCCGTCTGCGCTTGCGGTGCGTCTTGAGGGGAAATCCAAGTTAAGTATTGAATCTTGGCGTTTCTGATTACCGGTCGGAAAAATTTGCTGTTAGTATCGGACAGCAAAAAGACTCCCGGCGCTATTTTCCGACCCATCAAGATTAGAAGCGTTTCTCTTGAAGGAGATCCGATGGCTAAGAAAGAAATTGTTCAGGTGAATCTTGCTGCGGGGAATCCGAACCTCTCCCCAGCCACATGTTTTGGCAATCTGGTGTTCGTGGCCGGTCAGACCGGCCGGCACCCAATTACCGGGGAGGTCGGCAGAGACATTCGCGAGCAGACTCGGTACGCCATCGAACGTATCAAGATGATTTTGGAAACCGCGGGTACCTCTCTCGACAATGTTCTGACGGTATTGACGCATCTGACCAAACGTGAGGACCTTGCAGCTTACAATGAAGAATACGCCAAGTTTTTCCCGACCAACAAACCAGCCCGGACCACGGTGGCAGCGATGTTGAACTTCCCCGAACTGCTTGTGGAAATAACCGTTACGGCCTGCAAACCCGAATAGGTGAGGTCAAGGGCGAAACAGAGCCGAGAGGGTCTAGCCTTTAATTTATACCATTTGAAAACCAAGCCGGCGCACCGGAATAAAGGGACTGACATGATCAACTGAATGGGTGGTAAAAATCTGCGCCCAGGCCTTTCAATCTCGACAATCGTCCAGCTCCTTTCTTGCTCTCAGCTCCACACTGTTTGCTCGCGATTGCCGCGCCCTATGTCGATCTAAAAGCAAAACCAAAGATCTGAGGTAGCCCGGATTTGACGGACACCATGAAACGGCCTAAGAGTCCGGGAGAGGCGTTTGATCGGAAAGCAGAAGCCATTTAGCGCTGAGTTTAAACACTTAGCCGTGCGACAAATGGAAAGTTTATCGGTTGGGCCGAGATCGGAGGTGCGAAAATGGAAGAGGGTGTCACAATTGCCAAGGTGCCGGCTTGGATGGTGCTCAAGCCCGAGATGATGCCGCATCTGATCAGAGCGCACGAGAATGTTGGGCGCACCCTGACCGAAGAAGAAACAGTCACGTTGCTACGCAGCTTGGGATTCGAAATCAGTGAGGCGAAGTGATGAGGAACGGCAAGTCGGCTCCGGCTAGCAACTCTTCAATGTCAGGTCTTGAAAGCCGAGTGGAAGGCCGAGATGGTCAAGCCGTTAACTTATACCATTTGAAAACCAAGCTGGCGCAGCGGGATAAGAGGACTGACGTGATCAACTGAATGGGTGGAAAAAAACTGGGCTTAGGCCATTCAATCTTAACAATCGTCCAGCCCCGTTCTTGCTTCCAGTTCGACAACTTTTTGGTCGCCATCGCCGCGCCCTCGCGCAGGACACGTAACGTCGCCCACGCGATCTGCGGGTGTAATCGCCCGCCTAGGCCGAAGTCGTCAAGTTAACAAAAGCCGTTGGACAGCTGCGGCCCGTCTGTTTTCGCCACGGACATCTCGTTGAAGTAGCGGAGTGCGTTTGAGGCTTGAGAGCGTTAAGCAAATGAGCAAAGCCTGCGCCCGGTGCACTGTTCCGAGCAGGCTCCATTGCTCTGCAAACCATTCTCGATTGCGAGTTGACACAACCTAGCCTATGCGGCTAAGTTCCAGCGCAAATGTCCGGCGGCGACGGTGCGCGGTTTCAGCCTCAGCCAACCAAGAAAAGGGAAATACCATGAAGCACAGCACGCAAAGAATTCTCACGACCCACGTGGGTAGCCTGGCCCGAACAGACGGCCTGTTGTCGCTGCTTCGACTCAAGGAACAAGGTCAGCCCTATGACCGCGAAGAGCTTGCGCGGCAGGTGTGTGAGGCGGTCGCGTGCGTGGTACGGCAGCAGGTCGAAGCGGGCGTCGATATCGTCACTGACGGCGAGCAGGGCAAATCGGGCTTCTTCACTTATGTCATCGAACGATTCAACGGCTTCGAGCGCAAGCCGCCCGCTCCGGGCAAGGAGATGCGGCCGCGCTCGGCGGGCCGGGAGTATCTCGCTTTTCCCGACTACTACGCCTGGTCCGAGCGCATCGCCGCACCGTTTGGCGGGCGCAGCGGGCGCGGCAGTGACGCCGATATCTGCACCGGGCCGGTCAGCTATAAAGGCCGGGCGGCGGTCCAGACCGATATCGCCAATCTCAAAGCGGCGGTTGCCGGCCGCGCTCATGAGGACGTGTTTGTTCCAGCGATCGCTTCGTCCTATGTCGCGTCTACGTTTGCCAATGAATACTACCGCACCCTCGAGGAGTACGAGCTGGCGGTGTCCGACGCGCTGCGCGAAGAATACCAAGCGATTGTCGACGCCGGATTTGTTCTCCAGATCGACGATCCGCGCCTGGTCACCTACTATATGATGCATCCGGAGTTAAGCATCGAAGACTGCCGGAAGTGGGCGGAAAAGCGTGTCGAAGCGATCAACTACTCGCTGCGCGGCATCGCGCCCGAGAAGGTCCGCTTTCACACCTGCTACTCGATCGATGTCGGTCCGCGCATTCACGAAATGGACTTGAGGGATATCGTCGACATCCTTCTGAAGATCAACGCCGGCGCCTATTCGTTCGAAGCGGCCAACCCGCGGCACGAACATGAATACCATGTCTTTGAGCGGGTCAAGCTGCCCGCCGAAAAAATCCTCATACCCGGTGTGATCAGCCACACGACAAATTTAGTGGAACACCCGGAATTGGTCGCCGAACGGATCGTGCGGTTCGCCAAGCTGGTCGGGCGCGAAAACGTCATCGCCGGCGCCGACTGCGGCTTTGCCGCTTCCGCCCTGCGGTTCAACGATACCCATCCCAGCGTGGCCTGGCTAAAGTTTGCCGCGTTGGCAGAAGGCGCCCGCTTGGCGACCAAACAATTGTGGAATTGAGCTAAAGGATCGCGCTGCAGTCAAGCATGCTATGCATCGCGGCTTGGTGCCGTCACCGATAGAGCGCATCGATAAATCCGGATTTGTCCAACTCTTCCAGCAAACTCACGTCGATAAAATCCTTCGGGTTCGCCGTCTTCGCCGCGGGTATCCGTTCGCTGGCATCATTAATGATCGTCCTGAATCCCTCGATCGACGGATAAGGCTTGGGTTTGACGACCTCGCGCAGAGCTTGGTAGGCGTCGTCGACGCGCTTGTCGTCTTTGGTTTGCCGGTATTTTGCGAAAGCCTTTTTGGAGATGTTGGGATTGGTCTTCACCAGGTGGATCGCCTCGACGTAGGACTTGAGAAAACGCCGCACGAGATCGCGCTTGCGCGCCAGCACCCGCTGGGTCGTGACCAGCCCGCTGCCTTGATACGCAATGTTCAAATCGCGCAGATTGAGCAAGATCTTCATGCCGGCGCGCAGCGCTTCCAAATGGTCGGGAGGCGAGATAAGCGTGGCGTCGATGGAACCGCCGGATATCGCCATCAGTCGTTCCGGACTATCGCCGACCTGGAGCAGCGTGACGTCCCGCTCGCTCAAGCCGTAGCGCGGCAGCACGTAGATCAAACGCAAATGCGAGGCTGCGCCGAAGCGGAAAACGCCAATCCGTTTTCCCCTGAGATCTTCCATGGATTTGATATTGGGACGCGCCACCAGCCGGTCGTCGAGGATGTCTTGCACGCCGGCAATCATCACCGGATCGGCTCCTTGCAGCCTGGCGGAGGACATGAGGGAGCCTGTCATCTGGCCGAAATCAACCTCGCCCGCCACCAAGGTTTCGATCGCCGCGCGTGTGTAAACAATTTCTGCGCTGATGCCGTTCTTGGTCAAAAGCCCTCCGACGTCCGCAACCCACAACACCCCTTGGGTCGGCGAAACCGCCGAGAACGCCACTCTGACTTTATCCGCGGCAAAACTCGGCAGGGCTAAAACAATCAGCAGCAGAAAGCTGCATCCAAGAACCGGCAATTTTTTGCTGCCGGATAGGGATCGCGGGCAGAACATCATGGACCCCCGGTAAGTTGGTTTGTGTGCGCCGCAGTGCCGGAAACTTTCCATAGCTGCGTTTGCTCGGACGATAGTAGAGTCAATGTGCAGCGTCAAGCACAATCAACGTCGGCACCTAGGGTTAAATCTTTACCTTTGATATCGCTCCAGACGTTGATCCTGATCGCAGCGTCAGATCTTCACTTCTCGACAACTGCGTGCGTAAGCGCAATCTGATAATTCCCTGGGCCTTGTTAGCAAACGCTTTATTCTCTTCCTTGTCGTATGGGATCACCTACCGATCGCCGTCAGCGGCGTTGAAAATTCTTTTCTTTCGCATGTTGCCGCGGCCGGTCAGCTGGAAGGCCGCTCCCGAATTTCAGCGGATCTGAAAGATTTCCTTCCACGTTTTCTCATACTTCGGAAACTCTCTGACGTCGTCGATGGTCAGCATGTAAGGCGTCGTAGGCCGGATTTTTTCCAAGGGTTCCACTTTGGGATGAGCAGGAGTTTCACCCGCTTGAGCGTAAGCCTTCTGTCCTTCTTCACTGACGGCCCAACGAACGTAGAGTAGTGCCGCGTTTGGATGGGGTGCTCCCTTCATTACCATTACAGAGCCGCCCACTTCGCCCACACCTTCGGTCATTAGCGGTTGAATCGGCGCGCCTTTTTTCATGCGCACAGGAAAATGGTGCGAGTAGCAAGTAAAGCAAACGGCGCGCTGACCGGCCATGAGGAACTCGGTCAACTGCGAATGGCCCCGATGAAACTCCACTTGATTGGCGGCGATTTTCTTGAACAGATCGATCGCCTTTTCATCGCTATTGAATTTTCGTTTGGCAAATCCGACCAGCATTTGGTAATCGCGCGGCTCGCCCATGATGTTATCTTTCCATTTAGCGTTGGCGAGTTCCTCGTAACTTTTTGGCTCGTCGCCTTTCTTGACGAGATTGGTGTTCCATCCGGCAATATAGTATTGCGTGTCCGTTGCCACCCAAAGGTCGCCTTTCAACTGGGCCGGATACGCCGCTGCCTCGGGTATGACGACGTGCTCGACGATTTTCAGGTCCAGAATCTGCGGCAAATAGGTCAGCGCTCCGCTTATGACGTCGGCAATGACGCGTCCTCCCTTCTGCTCGGCGAGCACTCGCGCGATCAGCTTATCGCTCGTGGCGTCGATATGATCGACCGTCACGCCGGGAAAGCGCTTCATGAACGCAGGCGGAATAACCGTCATCGCGTAGGGGATAGCGGCGCATAAAGCGTAACCTTTCCTTCCTTTTTTGCTTTCTCATAAAGTTGATCGAGAGAATCTGCTGCAGCCGCGAAAACCTTACCTGGCAGAAGCGCCGCAGACAATGAGAGCCAAGGCAATCGCCCACATAAAGGTTGCGGATCCGATCGAGCTCGATAAATTTATCTTTTGATTCATTTCACTTCTCCTTATTCTTTGTTCCATGATCCATGAGGCTTTCCCCGCTCGGGACCCTGCGTGAACGAGTCTTTACAAACTCTTCCATGTAGGAAAACACCAATGATGTCAAACCTTAGTGAAAGCCCGAATCGTATCTCTACATTGTCTCAAAGAACGGAATTGTGTGCCGCGAACACAACCATCCGAGGTTAGGGTTTGTGTTTGGGGTGGCCGTGATGGAAACACCTAGCTATAGGTAGCGAAGCCCTTCCAGTGATGCGCGATCCCAGTGCGCCAAATCGGCCGCTGCTTCGTAGGTTGTCTGCAGAAAATCGAGAAGCGTATCTTCCGGTGAGTTTGCATTGCGGACTTCATCGTAGGGGAGAATGAATTCCCGGAGATCTGTGTTGTAGAACGCGGCCGCCGGTTTGATTGGGGCTTTGCGCAAAACCTTCCGGTTCCGGATAGGCGTAGGAATAGTATACGGGATAGGCGATGGCGCCGCCGCCCGGCCAGAAGCCGCAGCTACTGACCTCGTGCGAGTAGGCCTCTCGAGCGACGCGATCGGGAAGATTGGGAACGCCGCCGGGATGCGCTGGAGCGAGCCGGCCGGAAAATCGCGTGACGGCCAAATCGGGAGCCCCCCAGAAGTAATGCACCGGACTGCACTTGCCGGCGAAGCGTGCGCGAAAGATTTTAAAAATGCGATCGCTTTGCAAAAGCACGCGCCAGAAGCGACTGGCGTAGTCCGGGTCATATGAAGCGTGAGCTTCGTCTTGATCGAACGGAATGGCGTCGGAGACCTCGTTGGGTTTGGGGTAAATCTTCACCTCGAGGCCGAGCTTTTTCATTTCTGCTCTGAGCCGCCGATAGAAAACCGCGACCGACTGTGGTTCGAGTGGAAAACCCGCGACGCGCCCGTCGTCGCACTGGATATTGAGCTGGTGAGCGATAAAGTCGAAGTCAATTTGAAATGCTCTGGTGCCATACGGGATCGAACCGGTGGTGAGGCCCCTTGCCGTCACGGACAAAGTTACGTGCCAGGAATGATTCGTCCAGGGAGTCTGAGCGAGACGAATCTTGCCGACTATCTGCGTCCAAAGATGAAGCGTTGCGTAGGTGTCGCTCCATGCGTCCAATGGCAGACTCGGCCAAGCATCTCCAGGTATTACGTCGGATTCGCTCATCGGTTTCTCCTGTGCCTATGCGACTGACATCCCATACTTATCTGCAGGATTGTGAAGGATGCGTCGTTTTGTCTTGGTAACCTTACCACGAGCGGGCACGAAGGGTAGAATGCAGCGGCCATTTCGCAATTCGGTTTGCGGGTTGTCCTTTTACGGCCACTCTTTTGGTGGCAGCGACAATAAACTTTCCGAATCACTGCACAGGCACTGAAAACTTAGGGCTGGAAACTGGGAACGTGAACCTTTCTAGGCATGCCGCGGGGTTTCAATCCAAGTGCAGCCGCGAAACTGAGTATTCCAATTCCCGCATCTCCGCAGCGCTTGCAGCTTTCTCTTTGGTATTTAACGCGAAACCGCGTCGGGGGAAACTAAGCGCTTGTTCGCTTCGGCAAATACTTCTTTGGCGTGCTCGATGTCGAAGGGCCGCTCCTGAAACGTTTGCGGATCCCATTCGCTGCGCGGCACGGTGAAGAAGTCGCCGCCGTAGACGTGGAGCGCCGCTGTGATGCGGTCGAGCGGATTGGTGACTGCGTGGATGACCGCTTCGCCAAGCGGCAGAGTTTCTTTGAGGTCGAGCGTCTTTGCGCCGTGCGCCTGGAGACCGCTTTCGCTCCTGTGGTAGAACGAGTTTTCCTCCCGCCCGCTGTAGATTCCGATCACCGCCCACATTCGATGGTCATGGGGGTATAGAGTCATCCCGGGTCCCCACAGGACGTTTAAAATCGTCAATGTGTCAGAGCGGTAGAGCGTCTGGATGCCGGAGAGTCTCGGCTCTCCCAGCGTCTTGAGAATCGGGCCCGGTTCACTCACCGCTCTGCCGACGACTTCACGCACCGCAGCGTGGGAATTTTGTTCTCCAAGGCACCGGCGACAATCCTCGATAAATCGATCCGATTCAAACATAATCCGACTCCTTTCGGCTGGCGATAAGAAGCAGGCGCGCGGTGAGTGACTACGACTCTTTTAGTCGCGGAGTTCATGGTCAGTCAAGCCGCGGAATTAATATGCAAGGGTCGGGAAAGCTGAATGGCCGTCTATCCTGCCCCTCCGATTGCTGACGGACCGCTCCAGCCTTGTCGGTGCGCGCAATGACAACGCCGGTCCCGGCTTTCCTCAAAGTCGCGCAGTCCATCAGCAGCGATCGTCCTCGGAGATTCTCGTTTTCACAGCATCGAACACTCGCGCTTGACGGTTCGCCGGTTCGAAGATATAGCTCCCGACAGAAGGAAAGGGTTGTGCCAGCGCAGTAGAAAATGGCAAAGAAAGGGAGGTGAGAAATGACCGAAAGAACCAATCTCGACGTCATTGATGCAGATGCCCATGTTATCGAAACAGAGCACACATGGGACTACCTCGAGGCGTCTGAACGGAAGTTCCGGCCGCGCCTATTCTCATCGCCTGACGAACCGGGTCGCGAATACTGGGTGATCGACGATAAGATCCGCGGGTTTCGCTTCCCAACCTTTACGGAACGACAGCTTCGCGAGTTGTCGGAACGCTCGGGGAGAAAGGTCGAAACGCCGCAAGCGTCCCGCGAAATGGCTGACGTCGACCTTCGATTGAGGCATATGAATGAACTCGGGATCGAGATCCAGGTCCTCCATAACACGTTGTGGATCGAGCAGGTTTCGCAAAAGCCCGAGGTGGAAACAGCGCTTTGCAGGAGTTGGAACCGGTGGCTTGCCGACATCTGGGAAAAAGCCGGCGGTCGTCTCCGCTGGTCCTGCGTCATTCCGACTCTCGCCATGGACGAAGCGATCGAGCAAATGAGTATCGCCAAGGAGCATGGGGCGGTCGCGGTTTGCATACGCCCTATCGAGGGGGATCGGCACATGACCGACCCTTACTTCTATCCCATATATGAACATGCCAGCACGCTCAATTTGGCGATCGCACTGCACATCGCCAACGGGAATCCGACAAATGTTGATCTGTTCAGGGACACCCCGGCCAATCGCTTCGCGATGTTCAGGGCACCGACGGTTATCTCGTGCTTTAATTTTCTGGTGAGCGAACTGCCGAGCGTCTTCCCGAAGGTCCGATGGGGATTCATCGAGACCTGCGCTCAATGGATACCATGGATCTACAACGAGGCGGTGTTGCGCCACAAAAGATTGGGCAAGGCGTTCCCTGAAGACCTGTTCGGTGAATACAAGGTTTTCGTGACGTGCCAGACAGACGATGACTTGAGTTACGTTCTCAACTACGCCGGCGAGCGCTGTTTGGTTATTGGCACCGATTATGGACACACCGACCCGTCGAGCGAGGTCGACGCGATATCCGTACTAAAACAACGGACCAACATTAGCGAGGAGACCAAAGATCGAATCCTCCACTACAATGCGAAAGAACTCTACGACCTGTAGACTTGTAGGCATCGGCAAGTGCCGCCAGTTTCCGCAGCGCTATTGTCAACGCGTTGGCATTGAGCACGCGAATCTCGGCAGCCCATGCTGGTCTTGCCAAACCTGCCGAGAGCGCGCCGTGGAAAAGCGATTGGCTTGCGTTTACGTAGCATTTCTCATCGTCACGCTCCTGCTCATCGCGGGACCAAAAACCGAAGCACAAGTAAAACCAACTGTAAGCATAAAAGCGCTCACCCTCGGAGTGGTCTACCAGAGCGCACCGGAGCGGGTGGCGGAGCATTTTCGTCCTCTCGTGGAGTATGCCGGTCGTAAACTTGCGCCGAGTGGGGAGATTAAGAGTACCGTTACCGTCGCGGGCAACATCTCCCAGCTCATAGAATTAGTTGAGCGGGCGGAGGTTGATTTCTACCTGGAAAGTCCATTTCCCACTTATCTCATCAACCGCACTGGCACTGGCAGGCTATTGCTCAGACGTTGGAAAGGCGGCATGAGCGAGTATCGGGGTGTCATCTTCACGAACAGGGCAAGCCGCATCACTCGTCTCGAAGATCTACTCGGCAAGATGATCGCTTTCGAAGATCCTGGATCGACATCTGGTTATTTTCTGCCGAAGCTCTTGCTATTTGAGAAGCGCTTCCGGGTGGCGGAAAAACCGGATCTCTCAGCCAAGCTCTCGGTGGGCGAAATCGGTTACATTTTTGCCGGTTCGGAAAAAAATGTCGTTAAACTGGTGCGCGAAGAGAAAGTGGCGGCAGGAGCAATCAGTAACGAGGACTATGCGAGTTTAGACGAGACGAGTAAAGCCCGCCTCGCAGTTCTCGTCGAGAGCGGATCGGTGCCGCGGCACCTCGTATCGGTGCGCAGGAATCTGCCCGACGCAGTTATAAAGCGCCTCAAAGAGATACTTTTGAGCATGCACCAGGACGATGAAGGGCAGAAAATCCTCCGACAAACAGACGGTACGACAAAATTCGACGCGCTGCCCGGAGGCGAGGAAGCATTTCGCCGGAAGCTGAATGACCTCTATCACCTCAGGGGCGAAAAAAAATAGCGGCCTGCGAGCCTAACTCGACTGAAGAAGTTGGTCCTGGCAACCGATCGTGAAAGGCGCAACAGAAAAATGCCAAAGAGAAAATTTAGATGTTCGCCTGGGTAGCCATGCCCGATGCCGTTCCGCCGTCAGCGCACCCCAGCACATGGCGGAATCGAGAATTGTTTAGGCGAGTGTCGTAGAGCTTCTTGGTGGTAGGACCATTCCGCTGTTCGGCGTCAAAGCATTCAGGGCACCCTCAGGTGCTGGACGAAAAATTCTACAAGGGTTCGACGCGAGTCCTCCGCAACTTCCCGATTGGGAGTCATGCGCACCTTGCCTCCTCGACCGAGCGCAGCCGAGTTCTCATAGAACACTCGTGCCCGCTCCTGAATGTCCCAGCCGTGCGTGGCCTTGAGATAATATTTGAGGGCAACATGGCTCCGCGCAGTTTCGCCAAGCGAAGCAATGAATTTTTGGCAAGTGTCTGGCTCGTCATAATCGTCCTCACCGCCCGCGAACATCAGGACGGGAGCACCCGTGAGGGTGTTGTACCTGCCATAACTTGATGCCTTGGGGTCAGACGTCATCCTAAGTTGGGACCAGCAGACGGGATAGAATGGCGCATGAGCGGCAAAGCGCAGCTGCCCGCCCGTGAATAGCTGCGTAACACTTGCGGAGGCCGCAGCCAGAGTGAGTCCGCCTCCCCACGAAAAACCCATTACGCCAATGCGTCCCGGGTCGATTTCCGGTCGGCTGGCCAGATACTTTAACGCACCATACATGTGCGTAAGGTTCTGGTTCCTCGCTGCACGAGGTCGGTTGCCGCGAGAAAACATGAAGATCTCCAGGGTACCGATTCCTGCCGCATTGAGTGCCTTTCCATGAAACTCGCCGCGCCCGTCAATGCCCGCGCTCCCGTGCAGAATGAGCACCACTGGGAGCTTGGCTCCGGCCTTCGCTTCGGGAAGATCCAGATCTCCCTTCACCTCTGAAACTGCCGAATACCCATCCGCCACAGCACCAGGAAAAGTGACTAGCTCTGCGGCAGTCTTAGCAGGCAAAATCAACAAACAGGCCACGATAATTAGATAGCGCATCCTTGATTAACCATCCTCATGGTTGCCGAGTTCCGGCTCGCAACTTGATTTTTACTGGCACAGACGGCGGTAAAATAGAAAACCAACGCTCTGGGATCAGGTCTTGCCATCACACATTCCCGCTTCGCACCTTCATTAGTTTGAGTCGTCGTCTCACCGTCGGATGCGCCGCGGTTTCGCGGAGCCGATAGCCACGTTCTTTGTATGCTGTAACGATTCCGCTTCGCGTCACACTCTGAACGTCCGCTGCGTGCTCTCCGGGAACAGGGTTTCGAGCGCCATCGGCTCTGGAATCAGACCTTGCTCGTGCATGTAGCGTACGAACGTTTCGAGTGTGTGCCGATTGCTCTCAAGTCCGTATGGCCAGAAGTCTTCGCCCATCAGGTCTGAGGTCTGGTAGGCGTGCTCGATCAGGAACGGTAGACTGAGTGGCAGCGCGCTTGTCTGGGTCAGGTCGGCCATCGCCAGATCCTTGGCTTCCGAGAACGCCTTAAACAGCGTAAACGCCACCCAGGGGTTGGCCTCGAGTATCTCTTTCTTGACCACCAGGGTGTGCATGATGGGGAAAATGCCAGTTCGGCGGAAATAGTCGCGCTCGACCTCGAACGGGTGCTCGAAGAGCCGCCGCACCGCCGTGCCACTCCGTTGAAAGGTCGAGGGCGTCCTGGCGGTGACCAGCGCGTCGATCTCTCCACTCTCCAGCATTTGCGCCAGCGAGCGATCCGCGGGCGCGAAGCCAACCGTGACTCCCGCGGGCTCGGCGGGCTCGAATGGAATGCGACCGGGCTCTTCGAGCCCGCCTTGCACCCATTCAACGTCGGCCGCGCGCACCCCGTAGTCGTCTGCCAGGATGCCGCGCGCCCACACCGCTGCCGTCATCTGGTACTCGGGTACGCCGACGCGCTTGCCACGAAGGTCCTCCGCGCTGCGGACGCCCGAGCCCTCGTGGACGAAGATGCACGACTGCCGGAAGAAGCGTGACGGAAAAACCGGGATCGCGACCAGGTCGTCGGCGCCCCGACCGCGGCGCACGACATACCCACCCAGGGAGAACTCCGAGGCGTCGAACTCGCGGTGCTGAGCCATGCGCCAGAAAATTTCCTCCACGCGCAGCATGATGTAGGTCAAGTCGATGCCCTCTGCCCGCACCCGACCGTCACGGAGCGCCTCCGTCCGATCATAGTGGCCCGCGGCCAGCGTCAAGCGCAGCATGATTCTACCTCAGGGGAAATCGCCGGATCGGACCGGCACAACTGTTTAAATTCAAGCGAGAAGATAGCATAAAAGGCGTCGCATAAGAGCTTAGACGTGCCTTTTTGAGCGCGAAAAGCGGCCTCTAAGATCTACGATGTCGGTCCTGTCATGTGTCCGACTTGCCCAACTCTACCAACGTTTGATGGGGAAAGATGATGCCGCGCCATCCGCGAGTCCATGGCCGCACCTTCGCGGCGTCGTCAGCGCAGCGCCGCGAGGACTTCGTTCAAGTAATCGGCAACGGCGGCGCTTTGCAGGATGCTCGTGTGAGTTTCGTCGAAGCCACGCTCCGTGCGAGCTTCCGCTTGCGCCTCTGGTCGAAGCTGGCTCGACAACGCAACGATCCCGTCGTCGGGCCCCGAGCCACGAAATCCGAACAGCAGGTGATAACTCATGGTCTTGGGCAGGCGGCGGCGTTTGGTCTTTCCGGCCGGGTCCTCGTAGAAGAGTCCGTCGAGATACTCGCTGCCGGGGGCCAGCCCGTACCACGAACGAACGACGATCGGGGACGACTCCACGCCTTTGCCGGCCGAGGCCATACCGCCCAGAGGTGAGGAGATCGTCACGTAGGCGCGTACAACATCGGCTGCGTTGGTGTCGTAGTCTTGTAGCAAGAACCCGCGTGTCACGAGCCCGCCCATGCTGTGCGCGACGACCGCCGCCCGGTCGAAGCCGTACTGCACGCGAAGGCGAACGAAGAGTTGGGTCAATAGAGCGGCTAGACTCTCCAAGCGGGCTCCGGAAGGATAGTAGAAGACCCAAGGTTGGAAACGCGTGCGATCCAGCCTGTCGATCAGCGGCGCGAAGTCTAGCGGTGTCCCAGCGATTCCGTGGACGAAGAGCACCGGGATTTTTTTCGGATCGTACTCCTGAAGAAAGTAGATGCCGGGTCGGGTATCGAGCAGGAAGTCGTAGAACTGCCACATACCCTTGGTGGCAACCTCGCGGCTGAAGCGCGGATCGGCGAGGGTCGTCACCTGGCCGGCCACACTGAGGGCGAACACACTGACGCGGTCCTGGTCGGCGGTATCGCGGGCCTGGAGGTCGCTTAGGGTAAACTTGTCGCGTGTGAAGCGCCCCTGCAACGGAATACGCAGCTTGACACCTTCCAGCTTCTGACCGCTTGCGAGCGCAATGGGCTGGTTCGGGTCGGAACGAAGGGCCGGTTCTTCGTCGTAGCGACCGTCGCCGTTGATGTCCTCGAACGCCGCGAGCCAGTACGTCCCGGGCTCTACGGCAAAGATCCAAGGGCCTGGCTTCTGCGTCACGAAGTGGTCGAGGAGGAACGGACCCGACTTACCCTGGGCCAGGATCCCAACGATGATAGGACCCCGCGGTTCATGATCGGTCGTCACCGTCCCACTGATGACGGCGTTCCGGTCCGCGCGCCGTTGCTGTTCGCGCACGGCTAGAATGGTCGAACAGCCGCTGCCAGCGATTGCCGCTCCGGCAAGCGCCAGTGCCAGCACCCGACGACACAAGCTGTTCACGAAAGATCCATAGATTAATTTAAACACCCTTTTTTCTGAAGCAAGCTATAGCGCTGATCCGGTGAGTAGTCAATTTAAAGACGGAGGAAATCACCGGGTTAGACATTTACTTCTCGACTTTCTTGCTCCGTGCAAATACCGCTGCCATGAATTGACCCGCCATCACGTAATGGTAATGGATAGCTTCGGGGCAAGCTTCGCGGTCGAGTCTTGAAGCTTGACGTTTCTGTCGGTTTTGCTCTTCGTAACCGTTCGCAAAGATTTTGTGTCAGTCTCGAATTGGAAACGGGGCAGCACGCCGATCAGAAAAAGCGTGTTGCGACTCGGGCCAACTCGGAGTAAAGCTTTTCGTGATCTATGGCCAGCACTGATTTACCAGCTACCCTGGTGCAACAAATCGCCGGCAACGTGCTCAGCGTTGCCGCTGCGGCAATTCCATTGGAGGTCGTTGAGCATACCAAGGCGCTGATTTTTGACGCCATCGGCTGCGCTTTGGCCGCGACCGAGGAGCCGGCATTTGCCCGCGCGTCGCGCGTGCTTGCCAACTCGGCGGCAACCCGGACTGCACCGTGATCGGTTCATCGCGGCGGTTTAATCTGCCGCAGGCCGTGTTGCTCAATGGAATTTTGATTCGCTCGCTGGACTTGAACGATGCCTACATCGGTCCCGGACAGATGGGCCATCCGAGCGACAATATCGCGGTGGCGCTTTCCGTCGGTGAAAAGTTTGGCGCCTCAGGGCTGAGCGTGATCGCCAGCGTAGCGCTCGGCTACGAGATTTACTGCCGCATGCAGGACATCATTCCGGCTCGCGGCACCTGGGATCACACGACCGCGTCGGCATTGGCGGCGCCTTTGATCGCCGGCCGGCTGATGGGATTGAACCCGGAGCAGCTTGCCCATGCGGCGGCGCTGTCGGCCACCCATGGCAACACGCTCGCCGTCGTGCGCACCGGGCAGCTGGCCAATTCCAAAGCGAACGCCAACGCAATGGTGGCATCCCAAGCGGTACTGTGTTCGTTGTTTGCCGCCGAGGGTGTGACCGGATCACTAGGGGTGATCGAACACCCGCGCGGGCTGAGCACCGGCATGCTCGCTGGGGCAAAATTGGATCTTCTCGCTCAACCGATCGGCGAACGCTATCGCATCCTGACCTCCGCTATCAAAGCCTATCCCTGTATCGGCACGGCCCAGACCATGGTCGCCGGCGTGCTTCAAGCGCGCGCCGGCATCGCCGACCCGGCGCGAGAAGTTAAGCGCATCGAGGTGGTGATGGCCGATATCCCGATCGTCAGCACTCAAGCGGCGGACCAACAACGGCGCTACCCGGAAAGCCGCGAAAGCGCGGATCATAGCTTCTACTATCTCGCGGCAGCGGCGCTTTCGGACGGCGAAATTTCTGAAGGGCAATTTGCCCCGGGGCGCTGGTTGCAACCCGAAATGAGAGAAGCGATGGCGCGAGTCTCGGTCCGCACCGACGCGAGTTTGAACAAGTACACGCCCGGCAGCTACCCGGCCGTGGTGAAACTGATTTTGCAAAGCGGCGAGAGCCGGGAAGTCGAGGTCATTTTTCCCAAAGGCCATCCCAACAATCCCATGTCGCCGGCCGAAGTCGAGGCCAAATTCCGCGCTTGTGCGCGTGGGAGAATGCCGTCGGCACGCCAGGATAAAGTCATCGGCAAAGCGCGCGCGTTAGAAAAACTCGCGTCCGTGGCCGAGCTGATGAACGATTTGGCGGAAGGCGAAACCGGCTTGAACCAGCCGTGAACATCACACTCTTGTCGGCGAGATGGCGATTGTGCCGAGGACAACGAGGAGAGTGCCAACGATGATGCGAGGCGTGATTCTCTCAACATCGTTTAGAAATAGTTTGCTCGCGACGACCACCCACAACGGCAAGGTTGCCGTCAGCGGCGCGACGTCGGCGAGTCGCTACGATCACCAATTAGGAATATCTTCATGAAACGATGTGAGCTGGTGATTTTCATTCGCTCTGGTCGCACTTTGCTTACCTACGTCAGGCTTCTGCCAAAAGCTTCGACCCGTGACGATCGGAATGACCGGGAGAACCATGGCTACTTTGGCCTTTGAAATGAGCATCAGGCAAGGTCATTTCAAGCGGGAGGGGTTGGATGTCAAGTTGATCACGATTCGCCAGAGCGATGTTATCATCAAGGCAACTATGGCGGGTGAACTGAACTTCATGAGCATCATCCCAACCGCGATTCTTGCCTCGGTTCGAGGCCTGCCGATTCGCACCGTGGCGGTCAACGTTGATAACGCTCCCTATGTTCTAGTGGGCCGGCCGCAGATCAAAAGCATGAATGATTTGAAAGGCAAAAAAATTGCCGTGAGTTCGTTGGGTAGCATGAGCACCTTGGTTGTCCGTGAGATCGTGGCGCGCAGCGGTCTCGATCCGGATCGAGACGTGACTTACATAGCCGTCGGCGGAAGCGAAACGCGCAGCGGCGCGATGGCGGCGGGGTTCGTCGACGCGGCTCTCATGATCATCCCGATGAACTACGCCCCTGAACGGCAGGGTTACAATCGTCTCGCCTGGGGTCCCGATTATGTGCGCTATCCAACGAACGGAATCTCTGGGTTGCCAGATTACTTCTCCGCGAACCGCGATTTGGTTCTTGCCGTTCTCCGCGGCGTCGCCGGAGGAATCCGAGACGTCAAGCAACGAAAGTCCGAAATGATAACGTTCCTGAAAAGCTATCTCGAAGTGCCGGAAGACGAAGCTGCTAAGAGCTACGAATTCCTGATCAGCCACATGCCCGACAATATGATTGTCGATGACGCGGTAATCAGAACTGCAATGGAATTTGCCGCCTCTTCCCTCAAGTTAAAGCCCGACGCCGTGCCTGATATTTCCAAGGTTCGTGATTGGTCCTATGCCCGCGCCGCGACAAAATCCCTCGCCGCGAAGTGACTCGCGCGATAGGTAGGAGAAATCGCTACAAAAATCAGATAAGCAAAGCCTGAACATCCCATGCTCATCATGGAAATAATAATCAATGGAGGGGTTTATGCCGGTTAAGCGTATCGATGTCAGTGAGCACCCGTCTGTAAAAGGAATTGTCGGTCGTGGCAAGCATGACAATTTACTTTTTAACTCCGCTACCTCTCATGTCTGGATTCACAATAGCCCTCCGGGTGACAAAGGTCCGATGCACAGACATACCGCGGATCAAACCTTCTACGGTCTAGAGGGCGAATGCTGGCTAAACTTCCCGGATGGAACGCGGCAATCCATTACTCCTGGTGTCTTGGTCGTGATTCCCAAGGGACAATATTACCAGCAGGAAGCGCCGAGCCACACGGGTTATGTATTCTTGGGAACGAGGGCAGAAACCTATGAAAACTCCCGCTTTGGCCCCGAAGGGCAAGAGATCAAGGCGGGTGGTAAAGCACCGATGGATTAGCTTCGGATGTGATTAGCCTGCGATGCCGGCTCAAGCAACCGTACTGCCTTCAAATCACTGAGCACTCGCGGTTTCGGCGGCGGTTTGCTCGTACGCTAACTCGCGCTCAGCGATCACTGCGGCTATCATTCTAGGTTGAATTTTGTTACTTTTCGGAGAAGCGCGGCTAGCCCAGCAGAGGAGAATGATGATGCCAGCTAGACGGTTCGGAAGTTTTCGCATTTCACTGTCGCCTCAACCGGCACCTATGTCGATGCGTGTTGCGCCCAGACTCTATCAGTTCGTATTGGCGCTTGTGACGACGGCCGTTGGAATACTGGCGATCACGCCGTTTTCTGCGTTCGCGCAGACTCCGTTCTATCAGGGAAAAGCGGTGAAAGTGGTCGTCGCTGGCACACCGGGTGGCACGGCTGATTTCCGCGTTCGAGCGCTGGTTCCCTTTCTGCGCAAATACATCCCAGGCAACCCCACGGTCCTTTTGGAGTTCATGGACGGTAGCGGTGGACGGAAAGCGGCCAATTACATGTACGGCAATGCACGCCCAGACGGTCTCACTCTAGGCGCGCTCAGTGGCGGTCTCGTCGCGCTGCAAATTATGGGTGAGTCCGGCGTCATGTACGACGTCGATAAATTTATCTATCTCGGCTCCTCGGAAGGCAGTAGCCATCAAATCATTTATACGAGGAGAGAACTCGGCCTCGACAGTATCGAAAAGCTGCGGGCGGCCTCGGGCATCCGGGTTGGTTCCCAATCGGTCGGCCACGTCGCCTATGTATCGGGACGGCTATTTGCCCAGTTGATCGGCATGAAAGATGCCAAATTTATCGCTGGCTATACAGCTCCAGAGGTGGACGCGGCGCTGCTGCGCGGCGAGTTGGATGCGCGCTCGAACAACCCGACCTCGGTGCTCAGGCGTAACCCCGAGTGGTTAGAAAAAGGCGTGATGAATTTCCACTCGATCCTCGAAGCGCCGAAGGGGCTCAAACACCCGCGCTTTGGCCACTTGCCTGAGATCGAAAGCTTCGCCAAATCGGAAAAAGAAATTAAGCTCCTCAAGTTGTGGCGCTCATTCAGAGTGATCGGTTCGCCGTATGTTTTGCCGCCGGGCACGCCCCAGGCGCGAGTGAAAACTCTCAAAGAGGCGGTCGTTCAAGCTTTTCAGGATCGCGACTTCCATTCCGAATACGAGAAGCTTACCGGCGAAAGCGCGGACTTGATCATGCCGGACGCGATGGCAAAGATTATCCAGGAGACGCCGCGCGATATTGAAGTGATCGACACACTCAAGAAGCTGTCCGGCGCCGGGCCGCTGCCGCCGCGTTAGCGCGGCCCGGTGAAAGCCGAGTCAATGGTATCGAGGGTATCGAGCTGGCAAGCGTCGCGGCGGATTTCGGACTTACTTTTAACACCGAGGTGACGTCAGAGATTCAACCGGTGTGGGGCGATCCCCGCTAACTTGGTTGCAGCAGAGGACGAAAAAGACTCCCGGTACCTTTTTCTGTCCCATGATCGCTCTTTACGGCCTCACTAGAATTTTTAAACGACTTTTAGCATCGTCCCAGGTCAATATGAGCTTTTCTAACGGCTCGGATTTTCGTGCTTCGCCGATTTCAAAAGAGGCCCAAAATTTGTTGACGATCTTTAAAACGCCTGTTTTTGATTCCATCGCGAGCCTCGGATGAACTTCGTACTGAACTCCCACCCTTTTATCGAGCAAGGCACCGGTATCTCCTTGTATGCTAATCTCTTTGCCGAGCCATTGAGCTAGTTCTTCGACCTTGCTTAGTCGAAGTTCTATCAGTTTCTGAAACACTTCATCACTAGCTTTTTCAGTCGAGGATCCGCGGCGCACCCAGGCTGCGTCCCCGAAGTGAGGAGTGTCGCCATCGTACTCTATTTCAACTCGAACGCAGTGTTTCCCGGCTTTCTCGTAGACGGCTGTCCTCCATAGAATTGGTGGAAAAACTTTATTGCAGTGTTCTCTCACGGTCTTCTGGATGTTGTCGGGCGACTTCACTCCCTGGGCGGAGCCGTCGTCCTTTTCACCGATCAGGATTAATGCCGTGTGTCCCGGTTTAACCGAGTTCGCAAAGGCAACGATTGTTTTAAGTAGGTCTTTGAGGTCCGATTCGACCTTTCTCTCGAGCAAACCATCTTCCCAAGGTAGATCAGATACTCTTTCGGTCTCGCCGGCCATTACGATCCAACTCCTTTGAGTCCATTAGCGTCCGAGTCTCAGTCGCGAATCAGGAATACGGTCAAATCTTTACTTATAACTTACGCCCACGGCCCGCACCGCCTTTAGTGCCACGTCAATCGAGCTCCTTGATCTCATCCCCCGGGCCAGATTTCCCGCGCGGCAACCGCGACGAGTGCCAATTTCGCGCGCTGAATTTCATTGGTGAGATGCACGCCCTCGATTAGGTTAGTCGAGAAGCCGCACTGTGGACCGATCGCCAATTGCGCCAGTGGAATATAGCCGCTCGCCTCCTCGATCGCGACGTTTCAGGCCATCGATATCCTCGATCTCGGGAACGCGCGTGGATATCAGGCCGAGTACGACGCGCTTGCCCGGGGGCACGAGGCGCAGGGGCTCGAAGGAGCCGGCGTTGGCGTTGTCGTACTCGAGAAAATACACGTTGAACTTGAGCGCATTGAAAATCTTCTCGGCGATCGGGTCGTAGCTGGCGTTGGCCTGCCAATTGGGATTCTGGCTGCGGCAGATGTGCACGGCGAGCTTCATGCCCGGCGGCGCCTGTTCGGCGATGGCGTTCATCGCCGCGATGTACCGGTCGAGAAGGTCGGACCAATCGTCGCCGCGATCGCGCAGGATGGCGCGGACCCTCGCGTCGCCCAATTTGACGAAGGACGTCTCGTCCATCTGCAGGTGCGTGCAGCCGACATCCGCGAGCGAGCGCAATTCCTTCACGTAGCAGTCGACAAGATCGGACCAGAAGCGGTCGAGATCGGGATAGACGCTTCGACTGATGTTGGCGCGACCGGCGCGGTAGTGGATGTAGCCAGGTCCAGGCAAGGTGATTTTGGGGATCTGGCTGGTGACGGATCGAAGAAAGGCGAAATCCCTGGCGTTGGCGCCGCCGGCCCATTCGAGACGATCGACGACGGCCGGAATGAGCCGAGCGGTCCGCGACCCGAACTTTGTCGATTTGGACCACCCCTCGCGCTCGGTTTCCCGCAGTTCAACGCCGGTAATGCCGGAAGCCGTGAATGAATCGGAATAGCTCGCGCGGCGGTACTCACCATCGGTCACGATCCGTAACCCGACCGCTTCCTGCATGCGAACGACTTCCCGAATGGCGTCGTCCTCCATCGCGCGGAGCTCGACCGCCTCCATCTGGCCAGCGTTTGCCTTCTCGCGCGCTGCAATCAAGCGATCCGGCCGCAGCAGGCTGCCGACCTGGTCCGCCCGCGCGCCCCAAACGTCATTTGTCGCCATGGATTGCCCCTCAATCACCGGTTGGTCTTATCGTTGGGAAAAAAAGTAAGTCAACGCGCTTTCCGGTCAGACATACTCCGAATCAGCGCATCGATGAAGCCTTCGTCGTCAAGCTCCTTAACCCAATGCATATCCCAGAGAGCCAGTGGATTTAGGTTCGCGGCGCCATATTCCTCGCAAGCGATCTCGTAGGTGGCGGCCAGGGCCTGCGGCGTCGGGTACGGTTTGATCTGCAGCTTGCCGACAATGGCGTCAAAATGTTTCTCCATCTCATGGACATCGCTAATTTTCATCCGCTGCATCGGCTCTCCCGTGACAACTTTCATGGCTTCCTGCTTGCGATGCTTCATCCAGCAAATCCCATGAATGACCGCCTTCACATAATTTTTTAATACGGCAGATTTCTTGCGCGCGAACTCGGCGGTGCACGCCTGGGCGTAATGGCTCACCGCGGCAAGATCGGGAACCGGGAGAAACTTTAAACCGGCTTTCAAGGGCTCTGCCTGGTACAGGGGATCCATAAAGCAAGCGATGCATTCTCCGCTTACGACTTTCTTCCACTGCCCCCACCTTCCCACGTCCGCATCCTTGAAGATGGGAACCCCGACTTTGCCCTCTAATCCCATCATCCTCAGCCAGAGCGTAACCGTATAAGGCCGGCCCGAATCCCTGACCGCCATATTCTTGCCGGCGAATTCGCTGACGTTTTCGACGTGCTTGGGCACCATCAAATCCAAACCGCGGACGATGCGGGGGGCGCAAAAGAAAGTAATTTTTTTCCCTTTGGTTGCCTCGGCGTAAAGAAATTCCACGTGGTCGATCAACACATCGGCTGAATCGTTGAACAGCGAAGCTTCGAACGCGCCATAATCTTTGATCTTCAAAACCTCAACGTTGATGCCATAATGTTTCGCGCCCATTTCTTTGATGCAGTAGATGACCGGAGTTCGATCATCGTCGCGATAGGCGACTCTCACAGTGTCCATAGACATCAAACCTTCCTGCCGACCTGCGCGATGGCCGTGCCATGAATTACCTATAAATCATCCTTGCTAAATACCAAAGTCAAGATTTGCCCTAGCCTAGCCCCCTGCCTCCATGTAGCGCGACGAATTTCTTGGTATGCGTCAAGCCACACCGTGGATCTCTGCGCGAGCCATCTAGCGCTCTTGAAATTTATCGTTTATCAAATGACGCACGAATTTCGTCGATTGTTCGTTTTGGGCTTTGGAGATGCGGATAGTGCCCAAGACGGGAAAGAACAATGAGCTCTATTCTGGCTTTACTGGCGAACTCAACTCCCATTTCTTTGTTGATATAAAAATCTTTCTCACCCCAAATGACGGTAACGGGCGTTTTGAGCCTGTTCAGATTGGACTCAAAATAGTCTTGGTCCCTAGTGAAGTGTGAATAGTAATGATAGAAGGCGTCCGCGGATGTCATGTTGTCTTGGCTCCATCCTCTAAACATGTCATCTCGGAATTCCTGAGAAAGTTCAAACTGCTCATCCCTGGACAACCCTCTTCGGAAGGCATTCTCCAGAATTTCATCGCGAGTGTTGTTCATGTGGTCGCGAGTGCGGTCAGAAGAAAGCTTGGATTTCAGGCTTTGTAAATTGGCATGCATGTACTGAGGTCTATCAAACGGGGCGAAATCACCGACAATCATTTTTTTCGCAAAGTTGGGTTCGTCTAAAGCAACAATAAGGGCGGGCAAGGCGCCGATATCCGTGGCATAGATCACGAGCTTTGAAGTATCGATGCCTGATTTCGTGATGTATTCCTTCAAAACGTGCGCATAGTCTTTGGGCGCGTAAGAAAATTGATCAGCAGGCGGTCTCGAGGAAAGACCGTAGCCCGGCCAATCAAAAGCATGTACTTCGTAGTCTCTGGCGAGAATCACGGAGATGTGCTTCCAGGCATACAGAGTCTCAGGAAAGCCATGCAGGAAGAGCACAACGCCTTTCGGTCTCGCGTTGCGAACAATCATTCTTCTGAGCTTCATGTCGGAATTGATGTCTATGAAGCCGATTTCCGCTTGCGGGTCTCGCTCACGCCAAAGTTGGGCACACCCAGCTGAAATCACGAAATTGAGTACGAGTACAACTGTAAACAACTTTTGTATCGATGATTTCGGCATTTGAGCGATCCTTTGTGGTGCGGCGCAGGTTCGCCTTTGTCTCTGCGACGGCTCTGTCAACATGCGGTTTCTGAGAAACGCTGACCCGCGTGTGCCGTTGGCCTTCAAAACCGGTTCACGTCATACAATGTCAACGCTGCTGTTCCAGTTCGGACGAGTAACTGCGCTTGCGTCGTAAATTTCACTTTTGCACACAGGCTCGTTCTTGTACCACAAGTACGCGGGTGATAGCTGTACTTACTGGGCGAAAGTGATCTTAACGTACACGCTTTAAGGTCATCGGACGTATCTGCTTCGAGGCTGATTTATGGGTGCCTCCTGCAGAACTTCTACTCCTCGAACGTGCTTGGCCGCTCTTGCAACAACCTTCGCAGTCTGTCGCCGACGCGCCTTTGGACGTTGTATACTTGAGATGTGGCATGTTCTTTCTCCTAGGCGTTACCGGTCGTCTCTTTGCCGACGCGGTAAATGTCGCCGCATTCTTCCTGACGAACTCCTGCACGCCCGCACTCGGGTACCAACGCGAAGAACGGGCCGGATTTCTCTACGGTCAACGCTGCTGTTCCAGTTCGGACGAGTAACTGCGCTTGCGTCGTAAATTTCACTTTTGCACACAGGCTTTCTTGTACCACAAGTACGCGGGTGATAGCTGTACTTACTGGACGAAAGTGATCTTAACGTACACGCTTTAAAGTAGGAGTGTCTGAAAAGGGAGGATGAGTTATGGGGCGCCTCCTGCAGTTCTTTTATAGCGCGAACGAGCCTTGGCCGGTCTTTCAACAACTCTTCGCTTAGTGACTAGCGATGCCGGTATCTTGGGCAATCCGGCTGTATCCGGAAATTCTAGAGATTTTTTCAGGTCTTGTCCGCGGCATAGACGGGCGGCTGCTTCGACTGTCAGCGCCGCACGAAGCTCTCGATATTCATTCCGGCTACGTCCAGCACGAGGAGAAAGAAAAATGAGAAAGTTCAGCAAGGAGCCCGACGTCATGGCAAGGCTTTCGCCGGAGCAATATCGCGTAACGCAGCAAAACGGCACTGAAGCTCCTGGAACCGGGGAATATCTGGATAACAAGCAACCCGGCATCTACGTCGATATTGTGTCGGGTGAGCCGCTGTTCGCGTCCTCCGACAAGTTTGAATCCGGATGCGGCTGGCCTAGCTTCACCAAACCCATTGAACCGGCCAACGTCAACGAGTTACGAGACATCACGCACGGCATGGCACGCACAGAGGTGCGCTCGGCGCACGCAGACAGCCATCTCGGGCACGTGTTTCCCGACGGTCCGAGTGACCGCGGCGGATTGCGCTATTGCATCAACTCGGCCTCCTTACGGTTTGTCCATCGGGACGATATGGAAGCCGAGGGTTATGGGGCTTACTTGAACCAAGTGGAGGATGTCCAATGACTGAGGAACGCGCCGTTCTTGCCGGCGGTTGCTTCTGGGGCGTACAGGATCTTATTCGCCGCCACGACGGCGTTCTGTCGACACGGGTCGGTTACACCGGCGGCAGCGTGTCCCACGCTACCTATCGCAATCACGGCTCACATGCCGAAGCAGTCGAGATCATCTTTGATCCTGCCCGGATCAGTTATCGGCAGATCCTCGAATTGTTCTTCCAGATTCACGACCCAAGCACGCGCAATCGCCAGGGCAACGACAGCGGGACCAGCTATCGATCTGCGATCTTCTACACCAGTGACGAGCAGAAGCGGATTGCCGAAGACACCATCGCCGACGTCGATGCTTCAGGGCTGTGGCCGGGCAAGGTCGTTACGGAAGTCGTTCCGGCAGGCGACTTCTGGGAGGCCGAACCCGAGCATCAGGATTACCTCCAACGATATCCCGATGGCTACACCTGCCATTTCATCCGGCCCAACTGGAGACTGCCGATTCGCACCGATAAGGTTGCAAAGCAGGCCTAACAGCAGATCGTCCAGCGAATCCACGTTAGAGGTGTGCAAAGCAATGCACAGCGCCGATACGTAGCACGGTACGCATATTTGCTTCGTTGATGGCTATAGCGGCCAGAACGGCGCGGCCTTTAGCTGTGCGCGCGATTTCCTCCTGCACCGTCTTGTTTGCCGCTGGCCGGATTCCGTGGGTCACGACCAAGAGGAGCATGCAATGTCCGAAGGTATCATTGGAGCAGTGTGGGCCTTCTGCTGGGGTTTAGCTCCGGCGTCCGGCGCGCTTGTCGGCGCGATTCTGGGGCTAATAACGCACCTCCGGCACCGGGCCATCGCCGCTTTCATGTCGCTCGGGGCGGGCGTGCTGCTTTCCGCTGCCTCGTTCAAGGTCGCATCCGAGGCGCTCATGCTGGCCGGCGCGGCATCCACTGTAGGCGGAATTGTTGCCGGTGCCGCTACGTTCAGTATCGCGAACGCAGCTCTCGCAACCGCCAACGACCGCAAGCGCTGCGGGGAATGCAAGCCGCAGCCGTCGGAAGCCGAGGCGCCGGGCAGCGGCACCTCCATTGCACTCGGCACCGCGCTTGATGCTGTGCCGGAGGCGCTAGTCCTTGGCTTCACCCTGAGGGCCGGGGGACCCGATCTGGCACTGGTCATCGCGCTTTCGCTCGCAAACGTGCCGGAGGCACTTTCCGGGACGGCCGGTATGCGTCTCGCGTCCCGCTCATCTACTTACGTGCTGATCCTATGGAGCGGTACTACGCTTGTTACGGCGGCGATCACGGCTCTTGCCTTCTACTTCCTGAGTGACCTTGGCCCTCACGCGAAGGCAATCCTCAAGGCATACGGAGCCGGGGCGCTCATCGCCATGACGGCGGAAAGCATGATCCCGGAGGCCTTCCACAATGGGCCCCGCTATTCCGGCGTTCTCGCCGCTGCGGGGTTCGCAGCCCTCATCCTTCTCGGCGACCTCGCCCGGTAAACCTACTGGTGCGGGCCTCGGCAGAGGGTTCGAGTGCAGGTTTGAGCGAGCCACGAACGGTAGGTCGCGTCCAGCCGCGCAGGTCGAGATCGTCGTGTCCCAAACGCGCTCGTGCTCGCTTCTACTTCCATTCGCGGCCGGGAAGCCGCTCCTTGATCTCCTGGAGCAGCCAGCGGTTCCCGTCTGGATCCTCAAACGAGGCGAACGAGAAGTAGGAACGACCTTCCGGATCGCGCCCAGCGACGCGCGGGTTCTCCACGGCGTTGTTGAAGGGGCCGCCGGCGTAATGGAAGACCTCGCTCACGTCGACGCCGCGGGCGATCAAGTCGTTGCGGGCGGCGTCGACGTTGTCCACGGCGAGGACCAGCTCCGTGGAGCTAGACTTGGCTGACGTGACTCCCTTGCCGAAGATGATCGACGCCTCCGATCGAGGAGGAGTGAATTGTATGCCGCGAAAGTTTTCATTCGCGACATCGATATCTAATCGGAACCCCACTTTCTCGTAGAATGCTTTGGCGCGATCGACGTCGGAAACAGGGACGAGTACCACTTCTAGTTTCATGTTCATGATTACTGCTCCTTCTCTTTGTTATAAGTGCTGAAGTTCATTACTGGCGCTCATAGTGCGTAACGGGTGAAGACAAAGTCGCGCGCTTGCACAGGTTGATGGCAAAGGAATACAGGTTTTGTGTACGCCGCATCGGCGGGTTTGCCATATTCCCCTTCCGATGTTTCTCTTCTCGCCGCGAGCAAAGGCTTGATGTCCTCAGTCGCGACATAACGAAGCTGGATCTCGATTCCGTCGTGGAATAGTACGCTCCATCGCCGATAATGGGAGCAAGCGGGAAGAGACACTCCGCGTCACTTCACTGGCTTTAGCACCGGAGCGCTCTTGTCCTTGACAAAGAAAACCAGGAATTTGGCTGGCGTGGTTTTGCTCGCGTTCCGGCTGACGACATGGACATCCTTGGGGTCTTCATAAAAGGTCTGCCCGGGTGTCAGGGTTACTTCTTTTCCGCCCTTAACCTGCATCACGATGGAGCCTTCCAGCACGTAAACAAACACGTGTGCATCGTGTCGATGGGCAGGGTCTGACCCACCGGGCGGATACTCCACTGTTATCATCAAACCTTCCTTGCCGGAAAATTCTCTCAGATCCTTGGAGATGAGCGACGTGACCTTGGCCTCCTGAGCCATCACCGGGCCGGCAATGAGAGCTGTTAGGACCACCATCATTATTTTCTTCCTCAGCATAATTGACCTTTCGTTCTTTGCCCGAGGCACCGCAAAGATTTGCCTGGACTGCTCACCGAGCAGCAGGCGGTGCCGCCCGCTGATGTGCCAGTGAAAGTTCTTCGTCTTCACGTATAGCGCAAACCGTCGGCAAGCAGCCGACGCAACTTGCTCGAATTTTCCTCAACCGCATCTCCGGTGAGATCGGTCGGCGTTCGCTTTGAATTTCTATCACTCGTGTTCTGGTTCTCCTTCTTTATTTAAATGTTGCTCTTATTCAATGGCTTGTGAATGTGCGATCGCTCATGGTGAGCACCGCCGCTCATCGTGGGCTCGTAGGCTTCGGCCGCGCGCTCGAGCGAAAAAGCCTCGCTCATCGTCCGCCCGCCGGTGAGCTAGCCGAAATTGAGCGTGTCCTGGGAATCGATGGAGATGCCGGAAGGCCAACCCCACACCGAGCGTCTTCCCAGGATGAGCGGAATCCGGGAACCTGCAGCGGCTCGGACGCCGCGCCGAGAATGATTAATTACCGTTGAGCAATCTTCAGCTTGCTTCTCCCCTAGCTTGTTAACTGGCATGGGCCACGGCGCTGTCAACGATCCACTCCAACGGTCGCGGCTGAAAATTCAGTTCGCGTTTCGCCTTGGCATTCGATACCCCTCGCATCTGAGTCCCGTAGTAAACCGCATCCGCACCACTCGCTTTCAGCGCATCCTCAACCGATATCTGCGCCGGTGGTGGAGCATTCAGCCATTGAGCAAACGCAGGGAGCCATTCGCGCACCGCTAAAGGTTGATCATTCGCAATCAGATAAATCCCAGGATTGCCTTGCTCTGCTGCTGCAACGGTGGCAATCGCCGCGTCCTCAATGTGTAACCACGACCAGACGCCTTCGCCATTGCCGACGATCGGGAACTGTTGCTGTCGCACCTGTCGGGCAACATCGCCATCGGGGGTGAACCAGGTGCCGGGTCCATATAAGAAGCCATAACGCAGGGCAATCCCTTCTATGTTGGGATTTCCTAGTAAGCGATGCTCAAGCTCAGTTACTACGCGGGCATCTGCTGCAACCGCAGGCGAGGCATCAAAGGCTAGCGGCGTTTCTTCATCTGCCAATCCAGGACCGGGAACCGCCCAGAATGCGATCGACTGCCTCAGGTAACGCCGCACACCCGCCGCTTGCGCGGCTGCCAGCACATTGGCACCCCCTTCTAAACGGATGCGAGTGTTGAAGGCGGCGGCGGCACTCATTGACTCACGGGTGTAGGTTCTGGGTAGGGCGGTGAGTTGTTCAATCACGACTTCCGGCTGAGCGCGACCGACAACCGCTTTGACCGCATCGGGATCAAATACATCGGCGATCGCAGGTTCTACGCCTTGTTCCACTAAAGCCTGAGTTTTTTCTGAGTCACGGGTCAGAGCAACTAGCGCGTGTCCTTTGGCAAGCAATTCCGCGATCAGCGGACGACCGATCGCTCCTGTTCCCCCTGCAACAAAAATCTTCATCTGTGAACCTCCTGTTGAAGTTTGGAACTACTGATGAATAAGATAAACATTTCGCGCTGCGCCAATGCTGCCACTGCTGAGCGATCGTAAACAGGTGAAATCCTACGCCTCTCGGTCGCACGCCCTAGCGCTGAACGGGTTGATCCACGAACGTAGCGATCGGCTGGCCTGTCTCGACGATATACGTCGACAGCATCTTGCCGGTTTCCGGGCCGATGTCGCGCGCATTATGAGGAGTCCGCGGCGGGATCAGGAATCCATCCCCTGGGCGCAGTACTACGGTGGCACGTCCCTGTACCCTCATCTCGACCTGGCCTGCGATGATGTAGCCGACCTCTTCTCCTGGATGAACGTGCCATCCGGACTCGACTCCCGCCGGAATCAACGTCTCCACCTGGACCATCTCGCGGCTTGGAATCGATAACGGCGAGCGTTGGACCTCGCGCCGAGCAAGCTTGCCCGCCAGGGCGTCCCCTGTCCGCTTATCGGTCTGTCCAGATGCGGGGGCCATGTAGGCGACCACGCCGGCCAACGCTATAACTGCAACCAGCACGAAAAGAATCCGTCTCATGGGTGTCTCCTTCAATATGCGTAATTGAACCCATGCGCTGCAGCTTAGAACCCAGCGGGTCCGGGCACGTGCCCGATGACCTGGGACAGGGCCCCTCCCTGGACGGGAGATAGATGGAGCCAAAACCTGGAAGCTTCTTTGCTGCTAGTGTCGGGGCATGAACCTCGTGATGAATACGGTATTCCGTAGGGCTGAAGAACGTAGGGTGGTTAGACGCCTGCGAGCCTCCGCTCTTTCAGCATTGACATGAACTCGCGCATCCAGACGTCGTAGTATGGGCGCCGCGAGACAGTGAGGATGTTGCGATCCACAACCGGCTCGCTTCCAGCGTCGACGTAGGTATTCGCCCGTGCAATCTCGGTCTTGATCATCTCGATACCAGTCATGCGCCGACCCCGTACGCCGGCGGCAATAAGTAAGCGCGGAGCTTGGTCAATGGCCGCTATCGGTTTGTTTGCCTCAACGAAGTGCCGAACGATATCGACGCAGCGCTCATTATTTCGCAGGTACTCTATGGCCCGCCAGCCAGGCAGAATGAGAGCATCAAAGGTGGTCGGATCCACTTCAGCGAAAGTCATATCCGAGTCAAATGAATATCCACGCCGTTCTGTATCCAGATCCCAGCCTTCCTCACGCATGTCAATAACGGTATTCAAGCGCTTCTTCTCGAGCGCTGCGATGGTTACGTCGAAGTCTTCTTCCTTCATGCGGTAGTAGGAATACTGCAGCTGGCCGCTGCTGGTAAAATCTCCGGCTATGATCAATATGCGTGTCATTCTTTTTCTCCTTATGTTGCCATACGGGCTTCTCGTCCTGCCACATTTCCAGGACCGTGCAGATCGCTATCGGCGGCCAACCGCCGAAGCAGCAGCTGTCTTCCTTGGAGCTGCCAATGGGGATCTTAACGATGAACATTCCCCATTGGCTCCATCACATAAGAGAGATCGTAGTTCCTCAACGATCTATCCCATGCGATGCCAAAATCAGCCAGCAGGCGAGCATTGCCCACCCGCGACAGCCGTGACTTCTTATTGGATCCGCAGCGGGACTCGAAGCGCCAACATCGCTCTATCTTGCGCCAGCCGCCTTGGCCTTTGGCGTCTCACTTTCGGGCATGATGCCGCGCTCCCTGAGCATCTTCAGAAACGCCCGCGTCCACACATGATAGAACGGGGTCCTCCACACAGTAACGATGTTTCCATCAATCACGGGCTCACTGCCCGCCTGCACGTAGGTGTTCCCTGCCAGGGTTACCTCAGTCTTGATCCCATCCACGGCGGTCATGCGCCGTCCCGTCACCCCTGCCGATAGGAGCAGGTGCGGGCCGTGGCAGATCGCGCCGATGGGTTTGTCGGTGTCAAGGAAATGGCGGACCACCTCGTTGACGCGGTCAATGTTGCGCAGGTACTCCGGCGCTCGGGCTCCAGGAAGAAGCAGCGCGTCGAAGTCAGCCGGATCGATATCATGGAACGATGCGTCGGCCTCGATGATGTAACCCGGCAGTTCCTCGTATCCGGGCAATCCCCGTCCGCCCTGGTGAACAACGGCCTTCAACTGCCGTTTCTCGGGCGCGGCGAGGACGATTTCGTAACCCTCTTCCTTCATACGGTAATAGCCGTAGTCCACATGCCCACAGCTGCTGCCGTCTCCGCCAATCATCAGAATCCTAGCCATAGCGTTCAACTCCTTTTTGCTGAATCCGATTCTCTTGAAAACCCTACTTGCTGCTCAGTGAGCAGATCACGTTCCGCAAACCAAACCAACTTCTACGCGTAGAATACGCTCTCCTACATAGCTTTCTTGAATAAAATTTTCATTTGTTGAAAGGCCGGTACGGAACTCTGAGGTTTACCATGTATTCCAGCGTTCGCCGCGTTTGATCAGCCGTTCGTAGAAATTCCATTCCGGGGAACGCGGCGGCCTGGAACCTCTTGCCGTCGCACGCTCCGCTTCGACTTGCTCGTACTTCTTGACCACGGCCCGCGGAATCGGACTCGCTTTTCCGACGCTCTGTGCCCACAGGAGCATCTTTGCCGTGCGCTCCAGGTGAACCGTGTTGAGACAAGCTTGTTGAATCGTATTGCCGATTACGTTGGCCCCGTGTCCTTTCATCATCAGCGCGAAACTCTGTCCCATGGCCTTGGTCGCTCGCTCGCCGTCTTCATGATAGGTGCCGTAAAGCCATGGGCTCACCGGCACTCCTTTGCCGAACTTGATCGAATGCTGATGGATCGGCACGATTTTCTTGCCGGTCGCGATCAGCGACACCGCCACCGGTGGATGACAGTGAATCACGGCGCCGGTATCCGGACGCTTTTGGAACAATGACGTGAAGAAATAAATTTCCTCCGGCGGATCACGCCGGCCGGATATCTTTTTGCCGGCGAAATCGTATTCGAGGATTTCATCGTCAGCGAGTTCGGGGTCGAAGGGCGGCCGCATCGGCATGATAAGAAAACTATCGCCGCGCGGCGAGCGACAGGCCACATGGCCCCACATGTCTGCCAATTCCCATCGCAGGATTTGCACCGCGGTGGATAATTTATCTTTGAGTTCTTCGTTGTCGCTCATGCTGCCCCACCTGTTTGTTTTCCCAATATAAATTCATTGCTTGATCAAGCGCTCCGCCGCGGCTAACGCCGGCTTGCGAACCGTGTCTTGCTTTTCCTCGCTGTGACCCTCGAGGCGATGATATTGCTCCACGCTCATGAATTCCCGCGCCGGCCTGAGCGCATAGGGTTCTTTCGACACCTCGACATCGAGACGCCGCGTCGGTTCCCCGATGGCATTTTGATAGGTCTCCTGTCCCTCTTTACTCAACAGCCAATTGACGAAGAGTTTGGTGGCATTGGGATGAGGCGGATCCTTGATTACCGCGAGCACGCCGGAGCCGGTAACCGGATAAATGCCGTCTTTGAGTTGCGGCAGCGGCTTGACCGGAAGTCCAGCCTTCACGAAGGACACGAAATTGTCGATGTCCAGACCGATGGTGAGAGCGACAGTACCCTTCGCCAAGGCTTCGGCAAGCGGTCTCTCTTCGGTCATGATCAGCAAATTTTGCTGCACCAGCTTCTTGAGAAATTCTTCGCCCTTGGTTTTCCACAAGAAAGTCCAGTTACCTTGTCCAGCGCCGCCGCGCCGCGGATCGCTGTAGCCAATCTTGCCTTGCCACTTGGGCTGCAAAAGATCGTCGAGCGAGCGCAACTCTTCCGGTTTTATGAGATCGCTGTTGTACCAGAGAGCGTCCTGAACAAAGGCGAGGAATGAATAGCCATAGCGCTTGGTTTTATCCACGTACATATGGCCGCCCCACCAGTTTTTAGCATCCCTGACTTCGGGAAGAATGAATTGCGCTTCGACCGGCTCGAGCATGCCGGCCAAACCAAAACTAATTGGTCCCGATCCTCCCGTATGGACATCCGTGAGCCGCAGCCCGGCTCTAAACTCGTCGGCAATTTTCTTGGCGATGGCTGTGCCACGGCCGGTAACGAGCTCCAACTCGATGCCGTAACGCTTCTCAAAAACCTCCTTCAAGCTCTTTCTCAATTCGGCGCCCGCAGGTATTGAAACGACCACCTTGCCTTCTTTTTTCGCCGCCGCGACGATTTGCTGCCACTGAGCGGTCTGAGCATGAGCAAGAGAGGCTACGCCGAAGCTCAAAATGACCAGCCAAGTCGGTCTCGAAGGGATGATAAATTTACGCCACTTTGCCACTGCTGCTCACCTCGAAGCCAATCGAATCAAAAATCGATCGACGAAATCTACTGACTTTGAAGACGGCTTGTCAAGGAATATTCGCTTAGCATTGGGGAATCGCCGTTGTGAAACTTTTGTAAAATCTGAAGAGTAAACCCGTGCTGTGATACCAAAAGAAAATAATTCGTTCTCGATGTGTTGCCGAACGGAGACTCATTTGCTGAGAATCTTTTCGGCAAACTCGGCCGCCGGCCTGCGAACTTTGATGACTTTGTCCTCTAAATGGTTTCGCAACCTGTGATAGTCCGCAAGAGTCATGACGTCCTTGGCGGCATCGACGCCGATCTGGCTCATCCATTTCGTATCCACGTCTAGACGTCGCGTTCCCTGCTTCATGACCTTGGCGTAAAACTCTTGGCCTTCTTTGCCGAGAAACCAGTTGACGAACACTTTCATTGCATTTGGATGGGGCGGGTTCTTGACGATCCCAAGCACGCCGTAGCCGCTGCTCGCCGGCAGCCCTTCTTTGGGGGTCGGAACTTCTTTGATCGGCAGGCCGGCGTTAAGAAATGGCTCATATTCAGAGCGGCCGAGGCCGATGGTCACCGCGAGCTTTCCTTTTGCAAGCGCATCCGCGACCTGTCGAAGATTGCGGCTCAGGAAAAGATCTTGCTGCACGAGCTTCCTAAGGTAATCCTCGCCCTTGATCTCCCACATGAAAGACCACAATGAGATTCCCGAACCGCCGATGCGCGGATCGTTCAAACCAATTTTGCCCTTCCACTTGGGATTGAGAAGATCATCGAAAGAGCGTAGCTCATCCGCCTTCGCCAAATCGGCATTGTAGAATAACCCTTCAGTGCCCGCGTTGGCGACGAATGAATAAAGGAAACGATTGGTCTTTAGGTTATCGTTCCAGATATGGCCGCCCCACCAGTTTTTGGGATCTTTCACCTCTGGTAAAATCATATAGGCGCTCACGGCGTCCAACATTCCATTGTCTTGCAGAGACATCGCCGTCGTCGTTCCTTGAATCAAGCCGTCGATCGTGCGCACGCCGGCGTTGTACTCCGAAGCGATCCGGTTCGCCGAATCCGCGCCGCGCGACACCAGCAATTCGGCATCGATGCCGAACTTTTGTTTCAATAAGGGCTCCAGTTCCTTTCTCAATTCAGCGCTGGGCGGAATCGCCAGCACAATCTTGCCCTCGGCCTTGCCCCTTTGCAGCGCCGTCTCCCATTCGCCGCGCCATTCGGCGGCGGATGCTGGCTGCGACATGGCAAAAATTGCCACCACCATTGCGAACAGAGAAACTGTTGTCTTCGTCATGGTCTTCTCCTGGATTTACGAATCTGTATCACAACGCCAGTGGCAGTCCTAGTCGAAAAATCTCATCTGCTTGGATGGCTTGAGCCGGTCGCGCGCAGGACAAGCTCACAGAAGGATAAGGTGACGCGTCATGACGGTCCTTGCTGCTATCGATCCCTACCACCAGGTAGTCTTGGGAGCCGCGTATTTCCTGACGCAATCGCCGAAAGTCTTGGAGTCGTTTCTGTTCTCGTTCCATCCTTTGCCTCCTCATCAACTATGATTTGCTCAACGCGCGATTCTATTCGTGCCACCGGGAGGCTTCTGGTTGGAAGTTCGTATAGTGTGAAAAACTGGGGCTACACGAGTGGACTAGCGCTGCTCAGCGGCCATCTTCCGGTCGGAGGTCGAAGGCGGCAGAATTTGTCCATTTGGTCAACCACGTCTGTTTCCAGCGTCCTGGCCTGGTCGCAAACGGTACTTGGCTGCCGATGGCGGCGGAGCACTTTGCCGCAGGGACGGGAGCACTGCTCGCCAGCTGGATGGCGGCGCGGGGCAAGGGCTAATGCTTTTCAGTAGAGTTAACGCGACCGATCTATCGTTGCTCCTCAGGCGTTCAGCCGGGCTCGGTGGGTCATCCCGATTGATTCGTCCAAACCAAAACAACAGGACCGCGCTCTCGCGTTGATTACGCAGTGAGCGCGGTGAAAGTCTCGAATATCGAAATACGAGATTTGACCCATGCCGGCGCCTGGTCATGGTGCAGCAGTATTATTGGCAAGTCGGATCCAACGCTGGACTGCCTCAGCCGTGTCGCTCGGCTTGGTGTTGAAACACAGCTTGGCTTGAGGAGCATGCTCATGCACCACGTTGATCAACTTTTCAAACAAGATGAAATATTTCGGTAGGGTTGGCACTCCCGCGCCGATAACAATACAATCGAATTGTTTCCGTCGGAGTCGATCGAGAACGAATGCCTCGGCGGTTTCGCCAAGATCCGTCGAGCACAGTTCCACCTCGTAACCCAAGCCCCGTAAATGAGCTTCATCGGCTTTTAGCTGAGCCATGACTTTAGCTGCGTCCAAATCGGGGATAGTGGAGTAATCGAGAAGCGTTGGTTCGAAGCCAATTATAAGAACGCTTTTTCCCGCTGCCATGTCAGCCTCCGGTTAGTTTTCAATTGACGGCCTGCAGGTATGGATTACCTTTGTCGAAAACAATGATGTCACCCCATCCCCCGACCGAGAAGATTATCGCAGAGCCGTAACGCCCACATTGATAAGGAAGTTGTATGTTGAATCGTAAAACTCAGGTGACCGAGTCGGATCATTCGGCTCGCCTGTCGGCACAAAGATTATCATTCCTTGCCGAGCGCGAGTCAGCAGGACCCGGTAAGCGTTGAGCAGGTAACGTCGGTTGTCAAGATTTCCGATATTGATCCATCGATCACCTCGAAAGTCATGATAGCTCCAGCCGGATCCGGTGAACCGCAGGTCGCCGTCCCAAGTCACACACGTCCAATCCAATTCCAAACCCTGCACCTGGAACTCTGTGGCAGCATCTTCGAGATAGTAGCTTGATCGGGTATCTTCTCTGTCGTTGAGAAACCAATGCACCGGATCAACGTCCACTCGAATATCAATCGCGTGAGGTTTGAGACGTTGCGCTTTCGAAGAGGCGACCAATCCGAATCGCTCCGTACCCCTGGCATGGGAGCGAACCCACTGCTTGGCCCGATTCAAGTCGCGGGTCACAGCGATGGGATAACGATCTGCAAGTTGTATGAAGGCTTCTCGCGCTGGTCGCTTTTCGCAGTCCAGCAGCGCTTTGACAAACGCCGACACATTTTCAGCGCGGAACGATCTCATTGACACGCCGAGATGCAGGCAGTCGTCAAAGTGAGTATTCTGCCGCTGGCGGACGGCTTCCAAGACCTTGCCAGCCGCATATTCGGTATCGGTGAGTCTTGATGAAATATGCATGTGCCAATGTGGGAATCTCGAATTCACAGCATCAAGCCACGCATCGATGCCGGCTTCGCCTAAATGGATTTCCTGTCCACCGCCGACAAGGCAAACAATTACCGCCCATTCGGTGTGGCGATCCATGCATGAAATCAGGAAATCCGGCTCGGAGTGGGAGAACCCTGGCCGATTTTTTCTTCGCTTCATGAAATTCGCGGTTTGTCGCAAATTCCAAGCCCGTTGAGCTTCGTCAAAAATCACCACATGCTCGGCCGGAGGGCCGGAGTCGACCAAAGCTTCGTCGCGAAAATTATGAACGTTCTGGATGAAAGCTTTGACGCTCTCGCCAACTTTGCCCTTGCGTATTCGAACGCCAAGAGTTTTCTGACGGGCGACCTCGTCGCGGGTCAGCGCCTCACGGAGCACAGCCACGAGCGGACCGTTCCCCGAAAGAAATACGGCGTGTGTCGGTTGGTTGATGTCCCGGCGTCGAGTTGCAACATTTAGCCCAACCAGTGTTTTGCCAGCTCCTGGAACACCGGTAACAAAGCAGATGAGTTTGCGCCCTTGTGCTCTTGCCTCATCGACGAGTTCTTCAATGCGAGATGATGTGACGCGCAGATTCTGTGCTCCTGCATCGTAACGGGCGATCGCTTCAACCGAATGTTGCGCGTAGAGAGCACGTGCGGCCTCAACAATCGTGGGCGTGGGACGATACGGAGCGTTCTGCCATTTTTGGTTATCGATATTTGCGTCGGTTACGGCCTGGAGTCCAAGGTCAATCGCTTGCCGAAATGCGCCAGGATGCACGTGCATGGGGCGGTGTACCTTGTCGGCATCGGCGTAGAGTTTCAACTCGGCGGATTCACTGGCCTCGGTTGCAATGAGAATCGGAACGATCGCAGCAGAATGGCTGGCGTCGTGAAAATTCTTCAGGTCTAACGCATAATCCCAAACCTGATCTGACGCCGCGCGGTCAAAATTGCTTTCACCAATTTTGAACTCAATCACGAACACTACAGGGCCGAGGAGCAGCACTGCATCTATCCGCCGACCCATCCGAGGAATGTTGAACTCCAAAAACAACGCACCGGTTAAACCGGTGAGCTGTTCTTGCAGGAAGCCAATTTCTACCAACCACGCATCCTTTTGAGTCGAAAGCAAAGAAAACTCGCTGTTTGTTGCCAGTCGCCCGATAATTGCCTCTGGTTGGGTTTGTAGAAAGTCGGCGATGGAAGACGAGTACCAGGCTCGGGAGAATACTGATGTTGTCGCCGGTAGATCGAACGGTTTATCCATATCCACGATGATATCAATAAGGGGACACAGGCTCAGACTTTTATAACCCGACTATCCTGCAGATTGGAAATGACAGCACCTATTGTCGCAGCAGGACCAGGAGAATGAAGGGGGGATAACTGGACGTCTTTTACTAAGTGGACTAGCGTTGCTCAGCGGCCATTTTCCGGTCATAGGTCAAAGGCGGCAGAATTTGTCCAGTTGGTAAACAACGTCCCGCTCCACGCTTGTTGCACTTAGAACTCGAGGGGTATCTATAGACTCAAAAAAAACAAGCGACCTTCGCGTTAGTCTTGGGGATCGAATCTTGCCCTGTGATTTTCGCTGACCGAGGAATTACCGCTTGCCATCCAACATTCCGCCATGGTAGAGCGCAGCCATGGCTGCGAACCCGCGGAAGCTGATAGTTTTGACGATTTTGTTTACGTTCCTTGCCATGATCGCTGCGCGGGAAATCCGCGCCGCCGCGGCAGTGGAGACTCAAGGGGGAAAGTTTGCTGGAATGGTTATCATCCCATCCGGGGAATTTACGATGGGGCGAGACAGTGGGCCAAAAGACGAAACGCCAGCGCACAAATTGTTTCTCCCAGCCTTCCATATCGATAGAAATCTCGTTACCGCCAGAGAGTATGCGAAGTTCATCCAGGAAAAGGGTCCCGCCGGACCCAACGGTGAAATGTATTTGGATGTCGCGGATCCCGACGTTCTCGTCCACAATCGAGGCGGCAAGTGGCTGCCTAAGGAAAGTTTTGAGAATCACCCTGTCGGTGAGATGAGCCGGTACGGTGCCGCCGCCTATTGCACTTGGGCCGGTAAGCGGCTCCCCAGCGAAGCGGAGTGGGAAAAAGCCGCGCGTGGAACCGACGGCCGGCTCTACCCCTGGGGTAATGACATGCCCCGCCCTGATCTGGCGTTTATCGGTGGCTTTCGCGGTCAAACGGTTCCCGTCGGGCAGTTTCCCAAAGGCGCAAGCCCCTACGGGGTTCTCGATATGGCAGGACAGGTTTGGGAATGGACTCGTTCGATTTATAAACCCTATCCCTATAATCCAAAGGACGGACGCGAGGAGCCGGCGACCGCCGACACGGTGGTCGCCCGCGGCGGTAATTCATCCAGCGGTCCCGAAGGGCTTACGTCCACATCCCGTGAGGCCGTCGACGCCGGTCGCGCCGCCACGGGCCACGCCTACATAGGATTCCGTTGTGTTTCCGACACGCTGATGGTTTTGTAAGAATCTTCCAGCACGACCGCTCCAAAGCGGGAAAAGACCCCGGTACATTTTTCAAGCTTAGCGCGCGCGTGCGCGACACGCTCTGCAAAATCGGCCTGCCCACCGCGGAGCAAGTGAAAAGCTTACATCGCGAAGCTCAGCTCAATGGCCAGTTTGAAAGGAGATCTCGCGGCCGGAGCGATCGATTTTTAGCTGGCTATGGACGCGGCCAAGGAGTATTAGGGGACGTAGCCGACTAGCTGGACAAACCTGCCAACCCCCAACGTAGCCAGCACATTGAATTCAACTCCACAGCTTCCTGCTCGCGATCGCCGCGCCGCCGCGCAGGACACGTAACTTCGCCCACGCGATCTACGGGTGTGCGTGTCCGCCTAGGCCGCACTCGGTGCCGGCGCTAACGTTTTCTTGGCCGACGATTTCAGCGAACGTGATGATGCGATTGGCCACCAGTTACGGGTGCTGGACGAGATCGGAGGGCTTTTATAGGGTCGAGGTCTTTAGCTTATAGTAGGGTTCGTAGTTTCTTTAAAGTAAAGGCTTGACGCTACTGGTGCCCCCTACCAACGTAAGACTTCATATGGAACCTTTCTGCGTGTCCCAACCGCTCTCCGGGCGAGCCGACCGGTACAACAGTGGGTTTTTCGTCAAGTAGACAACGAATTGACAATTCTCCCGGTCGTGCAATAAGGTTCCGACCATAGAAATAAAAGGCGGTTTAAAATCCTATCCATAACAGCGGTCAACACTAGGAGAAAATAATCATGGGTATTCCAATGCGAAAGGGCGAATTCTAGTCAACCGAGGATCGGGTTGTTACGTCGCGTGCGCCGGAAGCGCTCGATCTGTAAAAAGAGATTATCGACGGCAAGAACGAATCACGCATCAGGATGCACGCAGGCGAGCTGCAATGGAAAACGATCGAAGGGGGAGTGAAAGTCGCCAATTTGACCGACTTTCGAATGGGATTTGAAATTACCCTTCGAACACTGCGATTGGGGAGATTACGCCGCACTCGCAGGCCAGCGTTGGACACACTCACCGGGAAACTTACATCTATTTCATTCAAGGTAGAGGCTACAGCATCAGAGCAGTCCACTGGAAGGTGGGGTAAGACATTGATATCTCTAATCATAATTGTTTCCCTGCTTTTTCCCGGTCTATCCCTCGCAGCAAGCCAGAATGCGGCCATCGACGGCGCCAAAAAAGAGGGTAAGTTTGTTCTTTATACGGCGATGCAGCCGGAGGATTCGACTAAGCTGATCGAATTGTATCGCAGCCGCTATCCGTTTGTCGACGCGAGCTTCTTCCGCGCCGGCAGCGCGCCGCTACTGAACCGCATCTTGACCGAGAGCCGTGCCGGGCGTTTTCTTTTCGATGTGGTGTCAGGGAAAGTTTCCGATCTTCTCTTGCTGCAAAAGCGGGGTTTGTTGGGGACGATATTGTCTTCCGAGTTGGCCGCCTACCCGGACAAATTCAGAGACAAACAAAGTCGCTGGGTCGACATCTACAACAACTACTACACGATTGCTTACAACAGCCAACGCGTCCGGCCGTCGGAAGTTCCGGCCGGGTGGGACGATCTGCTCGATCCCAGGTGGAGTGATGGCAAGATTACGCTCGATCCGCGTTCGTACGATTGGTACTTCGGTATGATGACCGCATGGGGCAGTCAGAAGGGCGGCGATTTCATGCGCAGACTCAATCGGCAGAAGTTGGCCTTGCGCGACGGCAACGTATTGATCGCCAACTTGCTTGCGGCCGGGGAATTCCCCGTCGCGATCACTTATGCGCATCTCGTCGAGCGTCTAAGAACGCGTGGAGCGCCAGTTGACTGGGTCTCGCTTAAACCGATGGTCGCAGCGCCGATCTCCATTGCCTTGGCGGCGCGTCCCATGAATCCCAATGCGGCTAATCTATTTGTCGATCTGGTGTTATCCAAAGAGGGATCGGAAATTCTTAAGTCGATGGGCCGCGTTCCCACTCGCGGCGACGTACTGCCCTCTGCTAAACGGCTCGATGCAAAGAATCTCGATTTGTTTCCACTGCACGTCAGCAGCGATGAAATGGACCCGGAAGATTTCCGCAAAAGTTTCGGCCTGCGCTGATGCGATAACGAGTCATTTTTTGAAATCAGCGCGTACCTACCAGGAGGAAGCTATATGCGTAGCGCAGAGCAGCTCAAGGAAGCCATTCTCGATGTATTGGAGGAAGGGCGGTGGACCGTGCCGACCCTGCTCGAAACCTACAACGCCGATCACATGACGCGCGAAGGAGCGCGCGTCTACGCGCTCGAACATTGCGTGTTCGCCGCGAACTTTCCGCGCTGGCTGGCCAACATCACCGGCAACTGCCCGATCCTCGAAGTGCGGCAGTATCTGATCGAAAATGCCTTCGTGGAGGAAGTGCGCGATCCGACGATCATCACCGGCCATTACGAAAGCCTGGTCGACTTCGCGGTCGCGCTCGGCCTCGATCGCGACTACATCTACAACTATCAGGGCGCGCCGATCACCAAGATGCGCATCACCTATTGCGAATATGTGAGCCGCTATCGCCCCTGGCTCGAAGCCTTCGCGAGCATCGCTGGCAACGAGGTCGCCCGCGGCAAGGCGATGATCAAGCGGGTCGGCGATCGCGCCCGCACGTCTCGCGAAAACTGGGACAAGCTGAAGCTTGACGACAAGGCTCTGGCACACTGGGATGCGGCCGACGAGGCGGATTCGTCCGACGGCGGTCACGGCGACGCGCCGCTCGAAATTCTGGCCAAGTACGCCGACACGAAGGAGACGCAGGACGCCTGCCTGCAGGCGATCCGCGATCGCCAGGCGGTCAACCGCATCTGGTCTGACCAGATCGGCGTGTGGGCCTACGAGGCGTCTGGCCTCACCCCGCCCACCCTCGATGGCCGATTCAAGTGGCCGCAGCCGCGGCTGAGCTAACCGCCTATGCGTAGGGCCGAGCTTCCAGATCATCCGCGCTCGAGCGTCGTCACGGGTGGCGCGTCGGGGATAGGACTTGGGATCGTCCGCCATTTTCTCGCGCTCGGCGGCTCAGTCGTCGCCGTCGATCGCGATGCGCAGGCCTGTGCAAGTGCGCGGACTGCGCTGGCGGAATTCGGCGATCGCGTCCGGGTCGTCGAAGCCGACATCGGTTCCGAGCGGGGCGCGGCGTCGGCCGTCGACGCCGCCTTGCAGGCCTTCGGCTCGCTCGATCTTCTGTGCAACAACGCGGCCTATCATCCGCTGGAGACGATCGAGACGCACAAGCTTGACACGTGGCGAGAGACCTTCCGGGTGAACGTCGACGGGACGATGCTCTGTTGCCGCGCGGCCATTCCGGCGATGCGGCAGCAGAGCTATGGCACGATCGTCAACATCGGCTCAGTCAGTGGCGTATCGCCTTACGCGGCCGGCGCCGCCTATGCGGCTTCGAAAGCGGCAGTGGCCATGCTGACGCGCGCCCTGTCACTCGAAGTCGGTCGCTACGGGATCACTGTCAATTGCATCGCACCCGGATCGATCCGTCATCGAGCCGGGGCCGATCCTGAAGCGGAGGCGCCAAACATTCCGATGGGCTACCACGGCAAGCCAAGTGATGTGGCCGAAATGGTCGCCTTTCTCGCGTCAAACGCCGGACGATATATGACAGGCGCGACGCTCGTTCTCGACGGCGGCGCAACAACAGGAAGACTGCGCGCCAGATAGCGCCAACAGTTTCGGGAGGAATGCCATGTCCATCGCTTACATGCCGGCGGACGCCGCAGTCGCGATCAACGATATGCTGGATTGTTGCGCGGTTGTGAAGCCGGGCCAGAACGTGCTGATTCTCGCGGCGGTCGATGGCCTGCACGGCGGCCGCAATCTCGTTGACGAACAGACAATCGCATGGATTCAGTCGGGAGTGCAGGCGCGCGGCGCGCATCCCAGCGTGCTATGGGTGGACATGCCGAGCCGGCCGAATGTGATCTGGCCGGATATTCCGACGCCGGAGACGGCCTGGAAGATTCCGCCGATCGTCAAGGCGGCGATGAGGGGCGCCGATCTGCTGATCAATCACATCAGCGATCTCTCGTCCGAAGAACACCTCAAGGAATTTCCGGAGCTTCTCAAGGAGCTGAAGCTGCCGATGGTCCGCAATATGGCGACCACGACGGGTCTAATTATGAGCGACTGGGCGCGCACGCCGCACGATCTCATCGCCGAGATCCGCTACCGCATGGCGGAACTGATCAAGCCAGACGAAACATGGAGTCTAAACCATCCCAACGGCACACATCTGGAAGGCAAGGTCGGGTCGCCGGGGCGTGGCGGCGAAGGCTACGCCTACTGGCGTCGCGACGGTTACTATCGTCCGTTCCCGGACGGCATCTATCCGGCGGTGAATCCTGTCGGGACGACCGGCATCTATGTGTTCGATCAGATGATGCCGGTCTGGGCGAAAGAGATCGGGGTGCCGGTTCGTTTCTCTGCGCCGGTGCGCATCTCGGTTGAAGACAATCAGATGACGAAGATCGAGGGAGGCGCGGAAGCGACAGCCATTTGTGGATTCCTCGAAGCTCTCGCGCGGCGCGTCGGGGAGAAGAACGCGTTCGAAATCCGGGGACCTCACGGCGGCGTGCATCCGCACGCGATCGTGTCACCCGCGCAGTGCCCGGATGAGGAATATCGCGAATTCGTCGCCTCGTTCCACACCGGTGCGGTGCACATGCACCTCGGGCAGGCGGGCAAGAGTGCTTCGTTTCCGTTCAATCTGCACACGGCGGCGGAAGCGCGCGGCGCGACGTTCAAGGTCGGCAGCAACGTGTTGCATGACCGCGGGCGGCTCGCGGTCGCCGGCGATCCGCGCGTGAAGGCGGTGACGGCGCGCTACGCCGGACGACCGGGCATTCAATAAAAGTTAGTTCAACGACGAAAAGCCGGCATGGCAGGAATGATGGCAACTGTAGGCACAAATACGTAATCGTAATTGGGGTCTGGACTTGTAATCTTAACGTTCTACGAATTCGTTAAATGTGTGGGTAAACGAGTGTTAAGGCTGGTCCCACTCGTTCAGCCGACAAATCCGTCGACTGGAATCCAAACGCTTCAGCGCCAATGGCGTCAAGCGGATCGTTTATAACGAATGCGGAAACCTTACTATAATCTAAAGCCCCGTGGCCGGGACTAAGTTTCAATTTAACCATGAACAAAAAGATTGCGCTGGTTTTGATTCTGTTATTTGGCGCTGGCGTTGCGCTCAACAGCTTTGCCCAGACGAACTCTACACCCGGCGCGCCGACCGCGGGTATCGTCGCAGCCACGCAAAAAATTCCTCGCCACGCTTGATGATGCCCAGCGTGGCAAGGTCGTCTTTGAATTCAAAGACGAAGCGCAACGCAAGCGCTGGTCGAATCTTCCGACGGCAATCTTCAAACGGCAGGGGTTGCGCATGGGCGACCTGACAAAACCCCAGCGCGAGGCGGCGCTGGCGGTGTTGGCAGCGGCCTTGAGTCCGCAGGGCTACGTTAAAATTCTGCAGATTGTCGAGGCCGACGAGTTGTTGAGAAAATCGAGCGGCGAGGCGATTTTTGGGCGCGAAGAATATTATCTCTCGTTCCTCGGCCAGCCTTCCACCACCGAGCCGTGGATGATTCAGTTCGGCGGCCACCATCTCGGCCTCAACGTCACGCTTGCCGGCGACCAACGCACACTCGCGCCCAGCCACACCGGCGCGCAACCGGCGATTTACGAACTCGAAGGCAAAACGGTGCGCCCCCTTGGTCGCGAGACGGACAAGGCGTTTGCCCTGCTTAGTTCGCTGAACGAAGCGCAACGCAAGCAGGCTATCCTTGACTTCCAGATGCGCGACCTGGTACTCGGGCCCGGCCGTGACGGGCAGACGATTCAGCCTGAAGGGGTCAAAGCCTCGGCCCTGACCGAGAAGCAGCGTCAGATGTTGCTGGATCTCGCCAGCGAATGGACCGGCATCATGCACGAAGCTGCCGCGAAAACGAAAATGGACGAGATGAAAAAGAATATCGCCGAAACCTGGTTCGCTTGGAGCGGCCCAAGTGAAAAAGGCAGCGCGGCTTATTTCCGCATCCAAGGGCCGACGGTAATCATCGAATACGCTCCACAGCGCCTGGGCGGCGACGCGACAAAGCACATCCACACGATTTACCGCGATCCTACCAACGATTACGGAATTAAATGGCGCAAGCCGTGACCAGGACACTCTGCCACCTGCTGCTGCTGCTCGCGTTGCTTGCGGTTCCGTCCGGGGTTTTCGCGCATCGGGACGACCAGTATCTGCAAGCGACACTTGTGGCCATCGAACCGGGCGGCGTCCGGCTGCAAATCAACCTTACGCCGGGCGTGGCTGTCGCTGAACAGGTGATCGCCCAGATTGACCGCGACCGCGACGGCGCGATATCCAAGAGCGAAGCGGCAGTCTATGCCAAGTTGCTGAAGGGCGATCTCACGCTCCGTGTAGACGGGCGCAAGTTAGAATTGCAGCTCAGCGCGTCTGAATTCGTCCCGCCTGCAGAACTCCGCACGGGTGCGGGAACAATTCAGATAGGATTCTCCGCAATCTCCAGCTCGCTCGCGGCCGGCCCCCACAGGCTCACGCTCGAGAACCGGCATTTAACCCAGATGAGTGTGTATCTCATCAACGCTGCTCAGCCCAAATTTGCCACGGTCCAGATCACCAGGCAGAAACGCAACGACAACCAGAGCGCGGGGGAAATCGAATTTAGCTTTCATCCGTTCCGTCCAAAGATTGCTGTGTCCGGTGCGCGGCCTTGAATTGGCTGGAGGGAAAACAAACAGGACAAACTTCAGTTTTGCTTCTGACTAAGACTTTTTTATGGAATACTTTGGAACAGTCATTGCGGGCTACTCCAAAGCACGGCCGGCGACAATAAGCGGTAGGGAAGGGGCTCAGCTGAAGACCGCGAAGCACGAATCAGTGTTCAGCGTGAAAGTCTCAACGAAGTCGATAACTTCCGGCTTCATGCCCAGGTCAGACATGGCGCCGGCAAGCGCGCACCAGATCGTCAGCTCGTGCTGACCCGCATCTTCGAGTTCCTCGCACGCGGAAGTTCCGCCATTCCGCGAGCCGCTTCCGGTCACTGCGTGGTCGGGATAGAGTCAGTGGTTTCTTGGGGTTGGAAAGCTGTGGCCCAGCTCGCTGAGCCGATGATTGCCGTTCGCCAAGGCGAAAAGAAAAGAGGTCAGGTTGAGGTAGCCCGGGTTTGACGGACAAGCCGACGCTGTATTGTGGTGAGGCAAAACGGCGGTCGTGGCCGTGCCTGGTTCACCACCCGCACAGTTCAACAGCGCGTACGATGACGGCGGTCAATACTTTAAAGATCTGATGCCGCCGATGTTGATATCTCGCTACAACCTTCGAGCGCTGATTCGTCGCCGACCCGCGAGGCGAAAGCAAATCCGGCGGGCTGGTCCCGCCGGATTTTACCTCGTCGCGTTAAAAACGCCATTTTATGCCGCCGAGAAACGAGAGGCTAAAGTTTTCGCCGCGAACGCTATTGAGATCCATGATGTTCGCAATCACCGTGCCGCCGGCCGAAAGTCTGTCGGTAAATTTGTATTCTATACCGCCTCCGATTGGCATCAGGATACTCGTGTCATCCTGATTATTATTTGAACCGGGGCGTCTCAAGTTGGCATAGATAAACCCAAGTCCGACCTGAGCATGGGCCTTCCAGCGGTTGTCGATGTCCATGGTATATTTTAGCTGCGCGCTGGGACCGAACTGGAAGAGGTCCCCAGAGAATCCGAATTGGAGAAGCGGCCCGATGGAAACATTCTGATTGAAGTAATAGTCACCGTAATAGTTCATGCCAAATATCTCATCGTCGGCGGTCGCGAAAATCACGCCAATATCGGCGCCCGCCGTCCACTTGCCGTTTCGTTGTTCGGGCGCGGGCTCCTGGGCTGCGACCGAAAGCGGCACTAAGAGAGCAAAAATCAACCCGATCCAAACCAACAACGATATGCTTTTATTTCTCACGTTTTTCTCCTCCCAGTTCTAATTCTTACCGCTTATTCTTAATCGCTCTGTGCGAGCATGTCAATTAAAATCACGCTTTTTTTTGCGACCCGGGCACAAGTCACAAGACCCCCCGTCAAGCAATGATTCCCAACAAAATCACCAGCCCTCCGAGCAATGTTAAACGAAATTGCCAGTTCGGCGCGGAGACGTCGGGGGGGTGACATAGCAATCTACTTCTAGACTTTCCAGCTACTTGTTTTGTTCATTACCCACTGCCGCTGTGAATTCAACTCCACAATCCCTACGGCTCAAGTTGGAATCGCCGGTTGGGAGGATTCCCCGCCTCGAACTTCACTAGCTTCATGCGCGGGACAGAGACGTCGCTGCAAACCTTCCGGATGTTGATCTGCTCGGTGGGCGGGTCCCAGGCGCTCTTCGATTCGCAGCTGACTTGCACGCAGGAGGTCTTCTTCAGCCAGGAGCACATTTTCTCGCCGCGGCCGGCTGCATCCACCAGCTCGGTCTGATACCAGGTGGCGGGGCTGTCCTTGGCAGCCTGTAAATGCACGTACTGCACGATCGTGTAGAAGCCACCGCCGACCTCGAGAACGCTCAGCACCTTTTCCATGAACCGGGACAAGTCGTCGGTATAGGAGAAGCCGCCGTAGACATCGGTAATAATCTGGAATTTTCCAAGTTCCTCGGGCGAATAGTTCCGCAGGAGCTTGCCGGTGAGATACCGTATACGTTCGCCGAGGCTCGCGGCCAGCCGGTGCCACGCGTCCGTCCGGCGGTCCTCTATGGATATCGCGACTGCGCTCGCTAAACCGCCGGGCCGGGCGCACTTTTCCGCCGGCGCCGCGGCGTCAGGGGGTGCGTAGTAGTCGAGTATTGCTTGCCCAGCACCCGCGCCGATATCCAGCCATCGGTCCGAGGTGCCCAGCCTGCCGAGCGTATCGCAGAAGCCGGAGGGAAGGAGTCCCGCGTAGTTCGAGAGCCCTCGATTGGTGACGTAGCCGTCGGGAACATCGGCGCCCCGGCTTTGATAGATTTTTTTCTGCTTCGAGGTTTCCTCCTCAATCCGCGATTGAGCGGGTTCCTGTGCCCAGCCAGCTGCTGGACCAAGCGCTCGCAGGATCATCAAAACGGCTACACCTGTTCCCACGGTCATCCATCCTAGCACTGACGATTTGCCTGAACGCATGATGATTATTTCCTCCTCGCGTTGAAAAACCTGCCGTTCTTAATGGCGCCATCCCCCAACTCGGTGGTGCTTCAGTCGCAGTTCTTAAGCTCAGACTGCTGACAGCGCCGTGCCATCTCCTGCGCGGTTGCAATCTGCTCGGCGGTCATTTTTGCGGCAATTCCATCGCGATTCGTTGTCGCCGTATCTCCAGCATCGCCGCTCAATGCTGCGGCAGCGAGGGTAAACCACATATGGGCTCGCACAAAGTCCTGCCGCACCCCTGTGCCATTGGTATGCATCACACCGAGATTAATTTGCGCAAATTGGTTTCCCTGCGCTGCCGCGAGGCGATACCACTTGGCGGCTTCCTGATAATCCTGCGGCACGCCTTGCCCTTTTTCATACGCCAGACCCAGACTGGATTGTGCCGGTGGGTATCCCTGTGCCGCCGCGAGGCGATACCACTTTACAGCCTCCTGATAATCCTGCGGCACGCTTTTCCCCTCTGCATATATCGAACCCAGCCTCGTCTGCGCCCATTCGTCTTCCCGCGCCGCCGCGATGCGATACCACTTCACGGCTTCCTGATAATCCTGCGGCACGCCTTGCCCTTTCTCATACGCCAGACCCAGACTATACTGCGCCGGAACATTTCCCTGCGCTGCCGCGAGGCGAAACCACTTTACAGCCTCCTGATAATCCTGCGGCACGCCTTTCCCCTCTGCATATATCAAACCCAGCCTCCTCTGCGCCCATTGGTGTCCCTTCGCGGCAAGCTGGCGAAAGAGTTGTATCCCCTGAACATAGTCGCCACGCTCGTAGGCAGCGCTTGCGTCATCAAAAGGGTTTGATGCGGCAAAACTACTGGTACCGAGTAAATAAATAATCGCGAGCAAAAGCAGGTTGGTTTTCATGGCGATTCCGATGCCGTCACCGACTGTGGGTTGCCTGACCGTTGCATGAGTCCGCTGTTGACTGTCGAATTGAGCAGTCTTGAATCGTGAAATTTTTAATTTTCGAGCTTGCTCTTTATGCGTCCCGGCAACAGCGTGAATCGGCAAGAGTCTATAGTTGCTTTGGCCGACTATCGCAAACCCGCCGTTTACTTCTTTCCCATAGGAAAGCGGCTTGTTAAAACTCGGACGCTTCTGCATGGGCTTGAAATACGCCGCGACGTTGGGGAAGCCTGAAAACCATCCAACTGGACAGTCATTGATCTTTCCGGTTTGTGAACTGTAAGCCAAGATTTATCACTCCTACCGGTCCAGTTGGAATCGCCTGTCGGGAGGATACCCCGCCACGAATTCCAATAATTTCATGCGCGGGACCGAGACATCGCTGCAGACCTTCTCGATTTTTATCAGCTCGGTGGGCCTTTTCCAGTCGCTCTTCGACTCGCAGGTGACTTTCACGCAGGCGGTCTTTTTCAGCCAGGAGCACACTTTCTCGGGGCGGCCCGCGGCATTCTCCAGTTCGGTAAGGTAAAAGCTGCCGAGTCTATCCTTGCCATCCTCTAAGTGCACGCCTGGCACCAACGTGTAGAAGCCAGCGCCGACCTCCAGCAAGCTCAGCACCTTGTCAACGAACTGGGACAAGTCTTCGGTATAGGTGAAGCCGCCGAACACGTCGGTAATAATCTGGAATTTTCCCAGCTCCTCGGGCGAATATTGCCGCAGGCGCCTGCCGGAGAGATAGCGTATACGGTCATCGCCCACGCTCGTGGCTCGCTGTCGCCACTCGTCGGTCCGGCGGTCCTCGATGGACAGCGCGACCGCGCGCGCCCTAGCGCCGGGCCGGACGCATTTTTCAGCCGGCGCCGCGGCGTTTTCGGGGGCGTAGTAGGCCAGTATGGCCTGCCCGGCGCCCGCGCCGATATCCAGCCAACGGTCCGAGCTACCCAGCCTGCCGAGGGCGTCGCAGAAGCCGGTGGGAAGAAGCTCCGCGTAGTCCGAGAGCCCCCGATTCGTGACGTAGCCGCGGGGAACATCGGCGCCCTGTTTGCGGAATATTTCTTCCTGTTTGGTGATTTCCTCGTCGAGTCGCGGTTGAGGCGGTTCTTGTGGCCAGCCGGCTCGCAGACCAAGCGCCTGCACGACAATGCCGATCACAACGGCCAGGCGCACTGGCGCGGTGATCCATACTTTCACTGTCGATTTGACTAAACCCATGACGATTACTTCCTCCGCGCGTTGAAAAACGTGCCGTTCTTAATGGCTTGTTCAAAGCTGTCCCAGCCATAGTCTATGGTGCCGGCGGCCGCAAGACCGAAGGCGGAGGCGGTCAGCGCGCTGACGAATGCAATCTGCGCTTCCTCGGTATCATCCGGGTCGTCTTCGAATGGGCGCAGCGTGTGCTGGTTCGGATACTGCGCATCTTCGTGGAGCGTGTCCCGGATCGAGATCTCGCCGACAGCGGCCGGAATGAAGCGGTAAAATTGCCCGCGGTTGCGGGTCGGCCGGATGTCCTCGTCGGCCCCGATCACCATCACCGGAACGGTGATCCGCTGCAGCAACTGCGGCAATTGCCGGCCGATCCCGGCGGGATCGAGCAGCACGCCGCCCAGTGCGGGGGCGCGTTCCCCCAACGCGGTGGCGACGGCGGTTGCGCCGAATGAGTGGCCCACCAGGATGATCTTGTCCGCGTCTATGCGGCCGTCGACCAGCTGCGGCGTCCGATGAATGGCGTCGACGAGCCTGGCAAGGGTTCTGCCGTTGGCGATCCACGGGCCGTGTTTGGGCAAGTTGAGAGCAATGCTATGCATACCCCAGGAGGCCAAGTGCATCGCTTGGAAGGCATGGTCCTCCTTGGAATTGTCGTGACCGTGCAACACGATGATCAGAGGAGCCTTGAGGGCTGCCCCGCACAGGTATAAATCCGCTGCCACCGTGAGACCGGCAGCCAGCGGGATTTCCAGGTCTCTGCGCTCGATGACGGCAAAGGGCCCGCGCAACCTGAATTGCGCTACGTCGCGCTTGTTAGACAATAGATATCGCTGGAGCTCGGCGGCGTATGCGGCCTTTATCGGCGTGACTTCAGTCGCCGGAAACCGGCGCGCACAGCCGGCCAAATGCGTCATGAGCACGATCAGCAAAAGAGCTCGAATGCGGAAGCTTGATCGGCCGATCATGGTTGCGGTTCCTGGCACGTTACTCCCGAGAACGATTCACAGTCGAATCTTAAATTAATAACAGTTCAAAAACATTTGCTGTCCGGCTTGAATGCAAATGGGCCGCTTGATGGGCCGCCTCTCGCTGATTCTATCTTCTCGTCCTCGTACGGTACAGGGGGTATACTTCTTCTCTGCAACTGCATGTGATCTGCGCAACTCGCCTAGGTTGTCTTGGCCAACCCTGCATTCACTTCTTTCTCGTAGGCGAGCAGCTTTTTGACGAGAAAACGATGAAGGCGATATCGTCGCTTGTCAACGTAGATTTAAATGAACAAACAAAAACTTGAGGGGTTTCTAGCAGAACCGATAAAATATCACGGCTGACCCTCAGACTTTCTCTGTTGGCATTTCCTCCCGGCCGGGCTGCTCACAGGATGCGCAGGTACTCCACCAGGTCGCGCAGATCGTTCTCCGTTAGCTTTTCTGTAGTTCCCGCCTTTTGCACGAACTCCCACATGAAGCGAACGGTCTGCTCGAGCGTGGCGAAGCGGCCGTCGTGAAAATACGGGGCGGTAAGAGAGACCACGCGCAGCGAGGGAACCTTGAACTTTCCTCCGGAGAAGACCTCCTCCACTTCCTTCTTGTCGAAGGTCGGCGGAAGATGGCACGCCTGACAGCCCGCCCGGACGAAGACGTTGTATCCGCGCTTGGCCGCGGCGGGCGCCACAGCCGACGGAGTTCCATCGGAGTTCAAGTTGGGGTTTGGCGGATAGCCGAGGGACTTCACGTAGGCTTCCAGGGCATCCAGCGTCTCCGCCGAAGGCTCCGGTCCCTTCATGCGATTGACGATGATACCGCGCATATTGGCCTGCAGGCTCGGGGCAGTGCCCGCCCATGAGAATGCCTGCCGGGTGCCCGCGCCCCAAAGCGTCGGCGTGCTGCGCCCATTTGGGTCGCCGTCCGGCACGACGCCAAGCCCGACGTACGTCTTGTTGTTGGTGTGACCGTGATTCGGATGGCAGGAAGCACACGACCAGTTGCCATCTGCCGACAGCTTCACGTCGTTGAAGAGCGCCCGCCCCTTAGCGATCAGCGGCGTCTCGGCTGCCCGCATAGGCGTCAACTCCTGTTGCGTCGCACAGCCGGTCGACAGTGCCAGGGCGCAGCTGATGATGACAAGCATTGATGGGTTTCGTCGTTTCGCCACGAAGCTCTCCTTCAAATGATAGATTATAGGAATTTCCTTTTGAGTAGGTCGGCCATCGAACAATCGAAGTTGCTGTGGTTGTCTAGGCCGTCTTGGCAAACGATTCATTAATTTCTTTCTCGTAGGCGATCAGCTTCTTGACGCTCGGGCGCTCCTGCATGCGCTGGAAATGCGCGACGACGTTGGGGAAGCCGGAGATGTTTACCTCCAACTGGCTGGCGCGGCGGCAGCACCAAAAGAAGTGCGCGTCCGGGGCGGTAAAGTGATCGAAGAAGTACTCACGCCCGGCCAGCAAATCGTCGGCGATCCGGAAGTTCTCGAACAGTCCTTCTGTCGCAAACTTAATGACGCTGTCGGACGCGCCGGTTGCGTCAGAGACCTTTGGCGGGTTGTTGATCCGGCTGAGATAGGGGTGAATGCCGCTGGCACACCAGGCGTGCAGCGAGATCGCCTGCAACTGATCCCATGGATCGGCGGGCAGGATCTTCGCGTTGGGGAAGGTCCGATGGACCCATTGATGGATGGCGACGTTCTCGGTCAGTATCTTGCCGTCGACCACGAGCGCAGGCACCTTGTGCTTCGGGTTTAGTTTTAGATACTCGGGCGAGAAATTCTGCCGCTTGCGGAAATTGAGCGGCCGGACCTCGAAGTCGGCGCCCGCTTCGGTCAGCGTGACATAGGGAGCGAGCGCGCAGGTGTTGGGGGCGTAGTAAAGAGCGATTTTCATTCAGGTCTCCTCATTAGGTTAATTCCTATAATCCCCGCCTCTTAAGCGGGCATAAAACTGCGGGGTTGCCAAAGGGGTTCAAATCCCACTCACGAAGTTCCCTTGATCGACCCATTGCGAATCCAGCAACAGGAAGGGGGAGGGAAGTATCTGCATTCAGATCTTTCACTCCTAACCATCCTCCGAATCTTTCCTAATCTCAGCTCCACAGCTTCTTGCTCGCGATCGCCGCGCCTTCGCCCAGCACACGCAGCTTGGCCCAGGCGATTTGCGGATGCACGCGACCGCCTAGGCCGCAATCGGTGCCGGCGATGACGTTTTCTCTCCCGACGATTTCAGCGAAGGCGACGATACGGTCGGCCACCAGTTCGGGGTGCTCGATGAGATCGGTGGAGTGGCTGACGACTCCCGGGATGAGAATTTTTCCGGCGGGCAATTTCACGTCGCGCCAAACTTTGTATTCATGTTCGTGGCGGACGTTGCCGGCTTCGACCAGGTACGCCTGGGCGTTGACCCTGAGCATGATATCGACGATGTCGCGCAGCGGAAAATCAGTGGTGTGCGGACCATGCCAGCTGCCCCAGCAGATGTGAAAGCGCACGCGCTCCATCGGGATGCCATCGAGCGCGTGATTCAAAATCTCGACGCGCTGCGATGCGTAGCGTCGGTACTCCTCGACGCTTGGCTGCGGATCGAGCATGTCCCAGGCGCCGGGCAAGCCGGGATCGTCGAGTTGCAAGATGAACCCGGCGTCGATGATCGCGCGATATTCTTCGCGCAGCGCGGCGGCGAGCGCTTCCAAGAATTTCTCAGTTGTCGGGTAATAACTGTTCTGATCGCGGCAGAACATCTCCAGGCTGCCGGGGGCGATGGCGCTGACGAATGCTTCGCCGATGCCGGCGCCATAGGTAGCGGCCTTTAAGCTCGCAAGCTGCTCGCGCAAAAAAGTTTGCCCGGTGTAGGCGAGGGGTCCGGTGCAGGTTGGCCGCATGGCGGCGGTGCTCGGTGCGCCGAGTCCGGTGTCGGCGTAGAATTCAGCGAACTCGCGTTGTTCCCAGCGCACGCCGACGACGCGCATCGCTGCTCCGGGCGCGGCGGTATCGGGCGCGATGGTCTGCGGCGAAGTTGCCGTGAAGCCGGAGAGGCGGTCGAAGATATAGTTGCCCCAAGCGCCGCGGTCGGTGGCGGCGCGCATGGGCTTGCCGAACTCGCCGTCGTTCGGAATATCGATGCCGGCGCTTTGCTGCGCCAGCACGACCTCGCCGATGGCGGAGCGCAGCCGCGATTGCAGTGCGGCTTCGTCCTCAGCTGCACTAGATTTCTTCGCCCACATGGCGCGCAGGTCAACCGGCCGCGGCAGACTGCCGACATGGGTAGTGAGAATTCGTTCCATGCTTCGTTTCATAGGTGCTGCCTCGCGGCTGTTTATCGGCAAACTTGGCGAAAGATGCCGGCAGAAAAAACGGTTATGTTTCCAGCAATTAACCCCTTGCGCGATCTGGACCGCTTTGCGAAATCTACCTATCCTATTGACGCAAAGTTGGTTGATGGTCAACAGTCGATAGCACCCATTGGCGCACCGGGACCAGGGGATGACGTGATCAAGCAAGTGGGCGGCGGTTTCCGCCCTGCGCCGCGCACCACAGTGTCTGGCAATATCTCGGAGCCCTTCGACGGTAGCTCAGGGCGAACGGATAAGTATTTTAATTCACGACTCAGCAATACCGTTCGTGGTGAGGTTCTCGAACCATGAACGGTATCGCGACACAGTCTGATACCCCAGTTGCGGCGCAGTCGGAGAAACTCGTGCGCGACGACTCCGAATTCGAGAAAGACATCGAACTCGGCTCGGACAAACTCCGGCACGGTGGCCCCATTTTACTCAGGTGAGAATTTCAAGCCTCGGTGTACCAGGTGGTATGGCGATCCACGGGCAGGCGCTTGGCCATGGTCGCCGGCTCGGAGTAGCCCAAGAAAATTCAAGCCACCGGCCGCTCTTTCTTTGTGAGTCCCAGAATTGAGCCGACGAAGTTTTGGTCGATCCAGTCGTCCGTGCTGGCAACGCTGCCCCTGCTGCCATTCTCACGACGACGCCGAAACATACGACCGGAGCCCGAGCCTCCAGAAACCGATGAGGAACGCGAAGGATCCTACCACGATGACGACAGTGTGCAGCACGCCCTTCCAGTCGAGTCCCGAAAACAGCGCGTGTGTCGGCACCGAAATCAGAAACGCGAGCGGCAGGACGGATAGGAGAATGCGTCGCAGCCAACGCGAATAAATCTGGTCCGGACGCTCGGCATACTTCTCGACCTGAAAGCGCAGCTCCCAGAACCCACTGCTGGAATGCAGCCAAAAAGTCGGAATCAGGAACGCCATCTGGATCACGTAGAAGATGAACGAGCCGATCGCCAGCATCACGCAGAAGAGGAGAACCCGCCCCGCGCCCAACGACTGCGGATAGCGCATCAGCGACCACGCCATGATCCCCGTTGCGATGACGAGATTGACGAACGAGTTCGCCGCGAAATCTCTAAAGCTGACGAAGAAGAGCGTCGAAACGGGGCGCACCAGATAGTAGTCCAGGTCTCCCCGGTTGATCAGGATCGGGAGCCACCACATGTTGTTCGAGAAAACAGTCATGTTCACCGCATCGAGAAAGAGCCACGCCGATGTGAAGATGATGATCTGATCGAGGTTCCATCCCCCCAGCAGCCTCGTGTGCTCGTACAGGATGAAGAAGAAGGCGAGTTGCACGACGTAGAACATGCAATCCATCACGATTCGAAAAAAGAAATCGAGACGGAACTCCATCGCCCGGCTGAAAGAAAATTGCAGAAAATAGAGGTAGAGCCGAAAGTAGCGGATCACATCCCCACCCCCGTGTAGGTCCGCGAACCGCGCCGCCACAGCAGCGCCGTGACGGCCGAGACGATGGTAAGCCAGCCGGCGCAAACAACCAGCCCGAGCAGCCACTCGCCGACGCCGATCCTGCCGAGGATGACGTTGACCGGGACGTCGAAGACATACCGGAACGGGAGCCAGTGCAATGCCGCGCGCGCCCATTCGGGATACAGCGTCATCGGCATCATCATCCCGCCGAAGAGTTGGACCGCGAATCGGAGCATTACATTCAGGCTCCACACGTTGTCGGCCCAGAACGCGATTGTTTCGAACGGGATCGTCAGCGCAAACATCAGCGTCGTCGCCGCAAACAGCGACACCGCACCCATGAGCATGCCCGCCGCGTCGATATCGAGTTCCGGCGTGCGGAAAAGCAGTGCGCAGAAGGTCCCGAAAACCGTGATCTGGACCAGTGCCGGCGTGAGGTCCCCGAGGCGCTGGGCGAACTTGAAGAGAAAGTAATTCGTCGGATATAGGATGTAGCGCGAAAGTCCGCCGTCGTAGATATCACCCGCAACCATGCCGTCTCCCATCCGCACGTTGACGACTTTACTGATGAGCAGAACCATCACATAGTACATCAACATCGGCCTGAACGTGTAGCCGCCGATCCGCTCCTGTCCCGATTCGCGGAACATCGCGTCCCAGAGGAAATAGACGACACCCATCTGGATCACGAAACCGAAGAGGGCGCTGATCCAGAAGTCGGCGCGATAACTCATTATCTTCCGCGCCTGCATCGTCGTGATCGACCAGAAGAGGCGCGGCCTCACTGCGGTCCCTTCTCGCGCGCCTGCATGATCGACTCGATGATCGTCCCGATGTCCTCTTCCTCAACGGACAGGTCGCGCGCATTGGTGAGATTCACAAGACGCGCCGCGGCCTGCGCAACATTCGCGCGCGGAACATGGATCTTCACCGAGCCATCGGTGCACTCCTTCACCTCGCCTAGCTTTTCCAACTCCGCGCGGTCCGCCCACGGTTCCGCCCCCTCGGGAAGATGCGCCGTCACGACCTTGTGCTGCGCGTACGCCGTCACGACTTCCTGCAGGCTGCCGTCGTACACGATCGTCCCGTCGCGAATGATCATGATGCGCCGGCAAAGGCGCTCGATGTCCTCCATGTAATGGCTCGTGAGTATCATCGCGGGGCGCCGCTCTGACTGGTACCGAAGGATGAACTCGCGGATCGAACGCTGCGCCGTGATGTCCAACCCGATGGTTGGCTCGTCGAGGTAGACCACGCGCGGGGAGTGCAGCAGCGCCGCGATCAACTCCATCTTCATCCGCTCGCCCAGCGAAAGCCGGCGGATCTGGATGTTGAGCTGGTCTTTCACGTCGAGCACCTTGACGAGTTCGCCAAGCGTCGCGTCGAAGCGCTCCTTTGGGATGCGGTAGATTTCCCTCAGCAGCAGAAAGCAATCGGCCGCCGGAAGGTCCCACCAAAGTTGTGCCTTCTGGCCCATGATGAGGGCGATTTGTCGCCGCAGGTCGTCGTTCCGCTCCCACGGCCGATACCCCAGCACGCGTGCGTCGCCGCGAGTCGGGAAGATGATCCCCGCGAGCATCTTGACGAGCGTCGTCTTGCCCGCGCCGTTGGCCCCGACAAGGCCGACGATTTCCCCCTCGCCGATTCGGAAGCTAACCTCGCTCACCGCGGTCTTCTCGATTTTCTCGCGCTTGAATAGTGAACGCACCGAGCCGAGTAGGCCGGCCTCCTTCTTGTGGACGAAGAAGGATTTGGTGAGTTTGTCGACTTCGATCATGGAAAAGAGCCAAAGTCAGACTTTTATAGCCTGACTATCTTGCATATTGGAAACTTCAGCACCCATTGGCGTACCGGGACCCGGGACAATGACGTGATCAACCAAATGGCTAGCGGTTTCCGCCCCGCGCAGTGCAGCGCAGGAGTGGCGCTACCGTCTCGCATGCACGAAAAGACGACCGCTTATCATGAGCGCACTCAGGCGCGGTGCAATCGGTGAAACTCGTGCGCGAAGATTACAAAGTCGAGAAACCCATGGATCTCAGCTTTGACAAACTCCGGCGAGCTGGTCTCAATCAACGGATTGTTGAGCGGGGTGAAGCCCACTCGAGAGCAAAGGGGGGGTGTTCGACCCCCTTTGCTCTTGTCAGCAGTTTTGTGGCCGCCTCAAGAGGCGGATTTTACTGAGTTACTCGGGTGAGAACTTCAGGCTTGGGTGTACCAGGTGGTATGGCGATCCACGGGCAGGCGCTTGGCCATGGTCGCCTGCTCGGAGTAGCCCAAGAAAATGCACGCCACCGGCCGTTCTTTTTCTGTGAGTCCGAGAACTGGGCCAACGAAGTTTTGGTCGATCCAGTCGCCCGTGCTGGGATAACTGCCCAGGCCGCGCGCGTTGGCGGCAACCAGCAGATTCTCAATGGCGCACCAGCAGGCCGCATAGTTCTCCTGGTCAGTGATTTTTTTCTCATCGCCAACCATGGAAACGATGATCAGGACCGGGGACGAATAACACTTATCCCGGGCGAATTTGAGAGCCTCTTCGCTCGCCTGCTCGCCCTTTTTCTCCGCGGCCCAACGTACTGACGCCTGACGGGCTGCGACCAATCGCTCGCGCCCCTCTCCGGAGAACACGTGAAAACGCCAGGGATGGGTCAATTTGTGGTTGGGCGCCCAGTGGGCGGCGTCGAGCAGCTCCTCGATCCACTCCCGAGGAATCTCGGTGGACAGGTACTCCTTCACCGAGCGACGCGACTTGATTGCGGTGAGCGCATCTGCGAGAGGGCGCTCCGTTGTGGTTGACATGACTCTACCTCCTGGTCTTGTGCCGATTATATGTATAGGAAACTTAAACCAACGTTTTTTCTCGCCCGAGCAGTATCGCTGGACCGGGGAGTTGTCAAACTAGGCTCAGGGGCATTTATAACCTGCCTATCTTGCAAATCAAGTTCAGCGTCAGGTCTTCCAGCGCCGTGGTCGGGGTCCGCGTAGTTGGGGTAGTGAGTATTGAGTTATCTTGCTCAGCTGAGTCGCTCGAACCCCCTTCTTTGTTTTTCCACGTTTCGATACGCATGGGGGCAGGGTTAGGTCTAGAATCAACGCAAGGGACCCTTACCAGCATACCCAACTAAGGCACAATATTTGCTGCCAGCCGATCGCAGAATCTGTGATGTCAAAATCGTCCATTTGGTCGCAGTCTTCGCGTGGCGTGGACACCGGTGCGCGAGCGCGAGCATGGAGACCGCCAAGTATAGACTGTCCGATATTTTTTCGCGGTGAAGTTACGAGTTCTCAGAAGGTTGAGTGTTTGATAACTTGAGACAATCGTTAAACATGAAATAGAACTCGTGCTAACAAGGCAGGAGAGTTCGCGGAGCGACAACAAATGATGAATCATCGGTGGCGATATTTGCCCGCGCGTTGCTGAGCTTGCTGGTCATTTTACCGCTCGCAGTTGAAGCTAAAGCGGCGGAGCTCAAGAAATTCCGCCTCGGCCATTCGACGGTTGGGCCGGCGGGAACCGGGTTATGACTGGCCAAGGTGACCGGCGCCTTCGAGAAGTACGGCATCCAATCGCGAGATTGCCGGTATTTTCTAAGCAGCCAGTCAAAAACTCCTGAGACGCATGAAGATGTCGATTGTCGTTGAAAAATATTCCGCTGCGCACCTGGACGACTGTGTTTCGATGTTGGCCCAAGCGTTCGTTACCAGTCCGCTTCATCTATCCGCTTTCGGCGCGGGGCGCCTCGATCAAAATCGCACTTTTTTTCGCATTGGCCTGAGAAACATGTATACCGGGCCGGCGTTCGTTGCGTTGCGCGACGGCGCTGTGTGCGGCTATATGCATTTTAATGCCGCACCCTATTGTCTTCCCGCGCCGGAGGAGGTTCCCAACACGGCGGCGACACTGCTCAAACCGTTGGGCGATGCGATCCCGCAAGTCATCCGGTGGTACGGCCGATGGTGCCATCTCGATCCCGATGAGCCGCATGTGCACCTCGGTCCGATCGGCGTCGCGCCCGAACGGCAGGGGCAAGGTATTGGCACGGCGCTGATGCATCGTTACATTGAGCATCTCGATCGGGAAAAAGCCGCGGGCTATCTTGAAACTGACCGGGCCGAGAACGCGGATTTCTACAAAACATTCGGCTTCGTCATGCGCCACCAAGAAAACATCATCGGCACGCCGACCTGGTACATGTGGAGACCGAGAGTATTTTAGCGGCGCCGTGGCCACGCAGCATCAGCATCTTGGCATCGCCTAGTCATGATGACCGCGAACAGCCGAATAAACCCACCTCATCGCGCACAATTCAAAAATGCCGGTTATTTGCGCAGTTCACAGTGCGTCGAGCGGCGCCTGAGAAGCGTCCATGGACCAGGTGACGATAAAACGACCACCGACCGACTAGCACGAACTTCTCGCGTAAACGACCGCAGCAAAGTCAAAATTTCGGCAGCGCGGCTCGCTCTTGCTCGGAGTATCTCGACATCGCCGCGACGTCTTCCAGCCTGACCGTGATATTGCCGCTCAACTGGTGTTGTAAACTGAGCAGAGTCGTCCCGTCATGCCAAATCGCTGTTCGGCTATCGCCCAAGGCCGGTCCGTACTTCTTGAAAGTTTCGTTGACGAGCTGATCCCACCCTGCCACCCCGAAGTCGCGATACTCGATCATGATCAGCGCCAGTCTACCGGTAGTGAAGAGAATGCCCATATTGATTGCGCCCTCAGGCAATGCGCTGGAGTAGCTATAAAAATTGCCATCATCCCCGTTGTTGGTAATCTGCACGCCTTTTTTTGCAGCGGTGAACGTTGATTCGTCGTCACCGAGCCGAAGGTTTACGAAATTCCTGTCGATCGGTCGAAGCGCATTGGTTTTCGTTTGCGGCGAGTTTGTATTCCTGGCTCCCTGGCGGCCAACCGCTTCGAAGTGGACAACACCATTTTTGTCCGTCCACTGCTTGACCTGGGTGAATGCGGGAGTAGAGAAAAAAATCGCGAGAATAACGAAAGCAAAAATAGTGCAACGCATTTGGCTTCCTCCTGTCTTGGTGCCGCGGCACGCGAAATTACATTTACGGCTTTTTGAACTATTTCCTCCGGCTTGAGGTTTCTCGGGTAAGACCTCCAAAAGCGTTATGCCCACCCGGCAATCAACCTGGCCGCGCTTATTTCACAAAACGCGGCGGCGATGTTAGGCCGCCCATTGATCCATGAACTTGATCTGCAATCGTTCGTCGTTTTCTGTTCTGACCTCGGCGGAGGGCTGCATCGAAAGCACCGGACACGGAGCGCTTCTCACCACCTGGTCGGTGATGCTCCCGCCGAGCAGACGACGGAGACGCGATCCGCGGCTCGTTATGACGATGAGATCGCATTTGTCTTCATTGGCCGCGGCGATGATTTCTTCGGCGACCTTGCCAAGCGTTACCCTAGGTGTGAACTTCACCAGATTACGGAGATCTGGCCGGATCTTTTGGTCGAGGAACTTGAGTACCATCTGCTTCTTCATCGCGAAAATGTTATCAACGCTTGTTTCATGCCGAACCTTCATTGGAGTCTCCGGCGGAAAAGACAAGCCTTCGCCATAACCTCCGGCAAAGTGTTCCTTCAACGATTCTGTATGAATGACGTGAAGTAGAATGATCTCGGCGTGATGAACCGTTGCGAGAGAACTGGCGTAGCCGATAGCCGGGATGGAAACATCGGAAAGATCAATAGGAACGAGGATTTTCTTAATGGCAATCATAATTCACCTCCGCTTTGGTAAACAGCAATCCCAATGCCAAAATGCGCTCAAAATAATATTAAATTTTATTGCCACCGCATCCGGATTATCCGGACAAGTAGTATTTTCATGAAGGAAGTTTCCTTCAAATTCTTGCAACCTGGCTATGGACCCGATTCGTGCAAGCATGAAACAGTGTACGAATCGACCCCACCGGTTGGTGATGTAAGGATTGCGGCCAAGCCCAGGACCGGGCTTTCTAAACAAATCGGGATTTAATCAAACGGCCGCTGTACCATCGCCCGCGGCGATTAGGCATCATTTGCCCAGCTTCATCGCCTTGGGACGGGCGAGGAGACGATCGGCATAGGATTCGATTGCTGGCCGGCTCGGGGGCGCGCCGAAGATGCGCTTCCAAATGAACATGGAGCCAATCATGATATCGGCCGCGGTGAACCAGTCGCCGAATAAATAGGGCCCCTTGCCGAGCTCGCCCTCGACGACGGTTTGCGCCGTTGCGAAATCGGTCCAGCCGCGCTGGGGCAGGTGCTCTACTTTTAATAATGCGTCGCCCATCGCGGGCTCGAGTTGAGAGGTTGAATAGACCATCAACGAGAGATAGCGGCCTCGTTCGGGGGTACCGATCTTGGGCGCGAGGTTGGCTTGCGGAAACTTGTCGCCGAGATAGAGGCAGATCGCCGTTCCTTCAAAGATTTTCGAGTCGCCGTCGACGAGGGCGGGCAGCTTGCCGGCCGGGTTGATCTGGAGGAACTCCGGCGCCTTGTGCTCGCGCTTGGCAAAATCGATGGGAACGATCTCATACTGCGCACCGCACTCGTCAAGCATCCACTTGGCGATTACCGCGCGACTTTGAGGATTGTAGTAAAGCTTCATGACATCACCTTTCCATCGAAACCACGGTTCGGCGTGGTTCTTGTGGTTCATAAAGTTTCTAAACTAAACGGCGTGAAATCAACCCGTCAGGAAAATTTTCTCTAGGCGATCTGCTATTGGCGGCCGGGGATGCGTGAGGATAGGTGCGAAATCAACGGCTTGTGACGCCGCGAGGAGCGACCTATTTTCTACTCGTTAGTTCCGCTGCCTGTTCTGCGGAAATGCCAGGCAAGCCAGCAATAGACGCAGAACATTGCGGCGTAATTGGCCGCCATGAGCCAAGGCGTTGACCACGGGACGCCGTCGACGAAGGGTGTCGGCAAAGGCCACAGAAATGGCGTGGGGAAATACCTCGCGACATGGGTGGGAATATCGCAAACGATATGCAGCAACCAAGCAGTGAGGAGCCAAGGAGGTTTCTTGATCAGCGCCCACAGCAGCCCAAAGGCCGCCGTCCAAACGATCAAGCTGTGAGTGACGTTATATGAGTGAAAGACATATGGAGGTAGCGACGCCAGCGCCGGCGGTCCGGAGATATTTCCCAGTAAACGCTCGGCAAGCCAGCCCGGCTGGGTCATGTGAAAAACCCCGAACGATAATAGATCGGGCGCCATGCCGAGCACAGCGCCAGCTAAATACTGCTTGCGGCCGTGCCGATAAAAAAGCGCGCCGCCCCACAGTCCATGAGCAACGACATCCATACGAGTTAATCATAACTCGAATTTCTGACGATCACAGAACAATTTTTTGCAGCTCAGCGAGCTTCTGCGTATCGAGCAACAGTTCGATGGATCACGACGCTATCAGGATGGCGGGGTTGTGGTCGGGTCGAAGCTGAAGCGTAGCGGCGGGGAATTGTGCCGTAAAGACAAGGGAGGCGAAACGCCTCCCTTGTCTTTTTGCGGTTTTGACTGCGAATTACTGCACGTTAATTTCGATTTGCCGCGGTTTGATCTCTTCCGCTTTCGGCACGCGAATTTCGAGAATGCCGTCTTTGTAGGTAGCTTCGACGCCATCCGGTTTCGCGGTCTCGGGCAGTGCGAACGAGCGCCAGAACTTTGCCGCGACCCGTTCGACGTGGCGGTACGCAGTGCCGTCATCCGGTTTCTCGGACTTGGTTTCGCCGCTGAGCACCAGCTTGCCGTCTTTAACCTCGACTTTGATGTCTTCCCGTTTCATTCCAGGAAGCTCTGCGCGAATCAGATAAGCGTCCTTGCTCTCCAATACATCCACCGCTGGATGCCACTGGCGAACACTGGGCCGAGCTGACGACCGCTCTAAATTATCCTCGAACAAGTCGGAAATTAAAGAGCGAAAGTTACCAACGCGGGCAAACGGTTCAAATCTTACGAGTTCCATATTCATGACCCTCCTTTGTGATGGTTGGAAAATAAGCACCGCCCACTAATGCGTCAAGTGGCTTGACAAATACCGCTATCGTGCTTATGCGCGGTGTTTTTAAAAAGCGCTTTGAATGCTAAGGGAAGCGCGCCAGGTTAGGCTTTGACAGCCCGACTTTTTGTGGATGCCGGACTTCACTTACTCAGGATTGGATCGGCAAAGAGAGTCCTCACGGGTGGACACCAAGCTTAATTTGCGCAGTGCCGACGAACTCCCGCAAATAACTCACCCCGCGCATTTCACCGCGAAGTGATCCCAAGCACGTTCCACGGAAGTGGGCTTGAAAGTTCGTTTGGCGATCTTTTCGGCCTCGTCGCGCTCCATGAACATGGGTGTGCCGAGCCGCATCGCTTCGGCTTGCAGCCGCGCCGACTCTTCTAAAAACAATCCCAGCATGCAAACTTCGCGGATCGACTGGCCGACGACGACGGCGCCGTGGCCGCGCAACATCAGCGCCTTGGCATCGCCGAGCAACTTGGCCATTTCCCCGGCCCGGGCCGGCGATTCAACCTGCCCCGTGCCGGTGTAGAGCGGCACGCCCTGGTAAAAAATCGCGCTGTAGTTGTGCATCGGGCGAATGGTTTGGCCGATGACGCTGAGCAGCACCACAGCCGGCGAATGAAAATGGAAGACCGCCTTGACGTCGGCACGGGCTTTATAAATCGCCTGGTGCAAGGAAGACTGCGGCACGGGTTTGTCGAAGTCGACGAAAAACAACTCGTCGCGTTGCACCAGGGCCGGACTCTTGCGCGGCATGAACATCATCTCGTTGCCGTCGTTGCTGCGCGCGCTCAAATGGGCGAAGGCGTCGCTCAGTCCTTCACGATAGATAATCCGCAGCGCCGTGATGAAATCGCTTTTGACCGCGTTATTCGATTCGTCGTTCATGTTTTCGTTTTCCTTTCAGCTTGGCGGGCAACAGATTCCTGTTTCATTGCGTACCGGTCGGCGCCCTGCGCCCGCCGCCGCCCGGCCTGTATTCACCGCCACATAGGCAATGACGAGGGAGATATACATGGCCAACCCGATTGGCGCAACGATTTTTCCTTGAAGCGCTCGGCATCGACGCCGCCCTGCCAGGAGGCGCAAGCCTGCCCATTGGCGCCGCTATCGCTCGGCTGGCTTTTTGGAGTATGAGTAAGCCTGAAATCTAATCGTGAATGAGGAGGACTATTCCATGGCAAAGACGACACTCAATCCGGACGGACTGCCCGTGCCGCGCGGGAGTTATGCGTTAGTTAACATCGCCCAACCCGGCCGCATGGTCTTCATCGCCGGGCAAACGGCTTCGGATCACGAAGGCAAAGTCGTCGGTGTCGGCGACCCAGGCGCGCAGACGCGCGCCGTGCTCGGCAAGATAAAGCTCGCCGTCGAAGCCGCCGGCGGCACGATGCAGGATATCGTGGCCATGAATGTGTTCTCCACGGAAGTGCGTTATCACCGCGACATCAACGAGGCGCGCCGTGAAGTGTTGGGCGCAAACTTCCCGACCAGCACGATGGTGCAGGTGGTGGCGCTAGCGCGGCCGGAGTTGTTGTTGGAGATCAACGCGATTGCCGTGATCTCTTGACTCGTTTCGATGGTGACGCCGGCGCTGGCGATTACGGAACGATCAGCCCGATGATTTTGGCTTGGCTTCCGAGAATTGACAAATTCTCGGAAGCCGCCGTGGGCTGAAGGCTATTCATCTATAGTCAGCTTGACTCCACCCGTTCTGGACAAGCGGTTGAGCGCGATTGGAGTGGCTGTGGTGAGTCGCAACGGTCGGGGAGTTTGAGACTCAATCGTCGCTGGGGCGGGGGACGACCATCCCCAAAAGTCAGGAAGAACCGCAGCTGTTAAGGAGGAATTATGGCAATCATCGACGCGGACGCGCATGTGGTCGAGTCGGAACGGACCTGGGATTTTCTCGATGAAGCGGAGCGGCAGTTCGCTCCACGGGTGATGGTATTCAAAGATTACGGAGGCGATGGCTCGGGTAAAAGCGGCACCGATGAGTTTTGGAAGATCGGCGGCCGGGTATTCGCCAAAGGACGCAACATTGGCCACGATACCCCGCGGGAAAGCCGAGAGATGGAAAATATCAAGGCTCGGCTGACCCACATGGATGCGCTCGGCATCGATGTTCAGGTGCTCTATCCGAGTCTTTTCTTGAGAGCACTGACGACCCTGCCCCATGTCGATACCGCATTGTGTAAGAGCTACAACCGCTGGATGGCGGAGATTTGGCGTGCCGGTAACGGCCGCTTGCGCTGGGTGGTGATGCCGCCGCTTGGTTATTTAGACAAGGCGCTCGAAGAGTTGAATTTAGCAAAAACCAACGGCGCCTGCGGCGTTTTCATCCGCGGCGTCGAAGGCGACAAGCTGCCCACCGATCCGTATTTTTATCCAATCTATCAAGAAGCCAGCCGCCTGAGCATGCCCATCTGTGTCCATGCATCGGCGGGAAATCTCGACATGTTCGATATCTTTGGCCGCGGTGCCAGCCTGGGACAGTTCAAATTCGGTCCGGTGAATCTTTTTGGCAGCCTGATCACATCGGAGTTACCGCTAAAATTTCCCGATCTAAGGTGGGCCTTTGTCGAAGTCAGCGCCGAGTGGCTGCCCTACGTGATGAATCATTTGGAGATCGGCTATGTCCGGCAAAAGAAACGGTGGCCGGCGGCGGCGCTGTTACGCGAGAATCAAATCTATGTGGCGTGCCAAACCAGTGACGATTTGCCCTATATCCTCGACCATGTGGGGGATGACCATCTGGTCCTGGGAACGGACTACGGCCACAACGATACGTCATCTGAACTCAACGCCATGCGCAAACTTAAAGCCGATGGAAAAATATCGGGAACTTCCATTGATAAGATCTTGGGGAGTAATGCCCAAGCGCTGTATAGTCTTTGATTATTGCGGTTGCGGCGCCGGGAGCATTGCGCCAGCTCTCGGCGTTCACGGGTGTCAAAAGCCTCGGGGCTGCGAATTAGGCTCGGTCGCACGAATGGCGGTGGTTCGATTATTTATCCTGATAATCTGTAAATCCGTCCGATCAATCCGCTCTGGCTCATGACGCCGACGCGGACCCACGACTCAATCTCGCGTTGAATCGAGGTCGCGTTCACGGCGCTGGGGCGCCGGCGCCGGGGTGGTTCTATCGCCAAATCCCCAATCTCTAAGGATGCCGCCCAACCAATCTTTCGCGCTGTCGATGACTGGATCCCAGACAGTTTGGTACGGCCTTTCATAGGGGAAGCGGGAGGCGGCGGCGACGAATTGGCTGTCGAGCGTGTGCTGAAAGAAATCGCCCACCAGCAGCAAGGCGTTATGCGCGCCCTGGCCCCAGTAGTCGCTGCGCATGGTGATGCGCGAGTCGTTGAAGCCGACCCATGAGCCGGCGACGAGCCGCGCATGCATCAAGATGAACCAGCCGTCGGTATTGTCTTGAGTGGTGCCGGTCTTACCGGCAACGTCGGCGCGCAGGCCGAACTGGGCGCGCACCGGTTGCCCGGTGCCCTGGTCGACGGCGTCGCGCAGTATGTTGATCAGTTCGCCGGCGCTCTTGTCCGAAAGAACGCGCTGGGTTTCGCTGGCAAAGCTGACCAGCTCGTTGCCGTTCTTGTCGGTGATACGACTGACAAAAATCGGCGGTCGATATTGACCGCCGGCGGCCAGGGTGCTGTATGCGGAAACCATTTCCAGCAGGGTAACCGGGCTGGTGCCGAGCGCCAACGCCGGGACCTCCTCGAGTTTACTCTGGGTAATCCCCATCAATCGCGCCAGTTGGGCGGTTTTTCTCGGGCCGATCTCCTGCATGACCTGGGCGGTGATGGTGTTCTTCGAGAAGATCAGACCTTCGCGCGCGGTCATCGATCGGCCGGTCGGCGCCGTGGCATCTGCGGGGCGCCACACCTTGCCGCCGGGCAGGGAGATTTCCACAGCGCGGTCGACGAAGCGCTTATCGGGCGACATTCCCTGCTCGATGGCGGCGCCGTAAACGAACGGTTTGAAGGTCGAGCCCGGTTGCCGTCTGGCTTGCACGACATGATCGAATTGATCGGTCCTGAAGTCACGGCTGCCGACCCACGCCTTGACGTGACCGCTGGCCGGATCGATGGCGACGAAACCCGCCTGTAAGCGGCTCTTCTCGGCGCGCAGCTTGCCCAGGAATTCCTTGTCGGTTTTCAACTGGGCCAATGCAGCTTCAGGCTTCGTCCCGGCCTCCAGCGCGCGGCGATAAGCCGGGCTTTCGCGGATAAAGGAATCGAACAAGGCGGATTGAGTTTTCCAAAAATAACCGAACGGCTGCACGCGCCGCCTCTGCTGGACGTAGGTGTTCACTTCCGTCGATAACAATTGGTTCGAGCTCATACCCCACTCCACGTCGGCGACCGCTTGCAAAGTTTCCATCTGGCGATTTACCGCTTGGTTGGCAAGCGCCTGCAGTCGCGAGTCGACGGTGGTGTGGACGATCAGGCCGTCGGTATAAATATTCTTGTCGTTGCGGTCCGCCCAATCGATCAACCATTTGCGAATCTGCATGGCGAGATGCGGGATGGAGCCGAGGGCTTCCGGCTGGCGTTCGAAATCGAGGCGTATGGGGCGGAGTTTTTGCCGATTGAATTCGGCCTCGCTCAAGACGCCGCGCTTGACCATTTGCCCCAACACGACGTTACGGCGCTTGAGCGAGCGTTCCGGATTGAGCACCGGGTTGTAATAGGCGGTGCCTTTTAACATGGCGATCAGCGTCGCGCTCTCGGCGACATCGAGCTTTCGCGCCGGCTTGTCGAAGTAGGTGCGCGCAGCCATTTCGATGCCGAAGGCGTTGTACAAAAAAGGCATGGTATTGAGATAGGTTTCAAGGATTTCTTGTTTGCTATAGGCGAACTCGATCTTGATCGCGGTGATGGTCTCTTTTAATTTTCTTGTGACGGTGCGTTGGCGGCCAATTCCCTCCGGATACAAATTGCGCGCGAGTTGCTGGGTGATCGTGGAACCGCCCTGCGGATCACCGATCATTGTGCGCAGGATTCCGCTCACGACGCGCAGCAGATCGACGCCGTAATGGTTATAGAAGCGGTGGTCTTCGGTGGCGATCAAGGCCGTGATCACGTGGGGAGAGATTTGATTTAACCGAACCCACTCGCGGTTCATTGGTTTAAGCGTCGCGAGACGCCGGCCGTCGGCGGAAATCAGCACGCTGGGTTGGTCGATCTTGGCTCGTTGTAGATCGGCGATACTCGGCGTGAACGGTATCAAAACCACGCCGTAAACCAACAACAGGGTCAGTCCGAGACCGCCCAATAAAGCCAGTGCCTTGGTCCCATGAAGCAGCCTGGCGCGAATGCTTAGGTTAGGATCGAGGGCCGCCCGGACGTTGGCAGGCAGCCGATGGTAGAAGCGTCTAAGTCGTCCTGTAGGAGACGGTTTTTCAGCCACGGTTATTCTCTTGTTACTGAGCCATCGCGTCGCAGTTCCAGAGTGGCAATCTGCTTAGACGAATGGGCGGTGACACAAGTTTATGTCACCGCCACCTATTCTATGTGATGGGAATAAGAACTAAAGGGGCGAGTCTTTGACACCGTACGGCAAGCCGGCAAAATGCACCCGAGCGATTAGCAGGAATTTCATCTTGCGTGATGAAACATGAATCATTGAAAACTATCCTGATCTAAGCAAACCATTGCTCAGAGAGCCGAGGGCGGCCTAGTACAAAACTTGTTCCGCCTCGAGCTGCTTGATCTCGTCGTCCGCCAGACCCAATAAATCTCGCGCTATTTCGTAGGTGTGTTGGCCCATTAACGGCGCGAGGCCGCGCACCTCACCGGGCGTCTCGGAAAGACGTAGAGGGACATTCTCGGTGGTGATGTTGCCGGCTTCAGGTTCGGTCATTTCGACCAAGAATCCGGTCGCGGCATATTGCCGGTCGCGTTTGAATTGATCTTCCACCTCTTGAACGACGGCGGCGCACACGCCGACGCTTTGTAGACTTTCCATAATGGCGTAAGGATCCTGTTGCACGGTCCATTGGGTGACCCACTGGTCCAATTCTTCCCGGTGCCGCAACCGCCCCAGGTGGGTGGCAAACTTGGCAGCGGGCTTGGCTCCAGATTTTTTCAGCACTACACCGGTAAAACTTTCCCATTCAGCTTGCGTGTAGACCGAGATCACGCACCAACGGTCTGTACCTTGGCATGGGTACGCTCCGTAGGGCGCCGCGATCAAGCTGCGATTCCCCTGGGGTCTGGGGTCGCGCTGGTTCACGGAGTATTCCATATATTTGGGTCCGAGAAGCGAGGCGCCGATTTCCAGCTGCGCGTTATCGATCATGTCGCCGCGGCCCGTCACCGTGCGCTGGAGCAAGGCGGCAACGACTCCGAACGCGCCGGCGACACCGCCCATGAAATCCGGGTGCTGGGTTCTTGGCTCTGCGGTGGCTGTCGTCGCGTCGGGATAGTTCCACAAATAGGTAGCGCCCATGTTGTTGATCACATTCGGGCCATAGGTGAGGTCGGTGGCGTGGGGGCCGGTGCAGCCCATGCCTTTGACGCGAATCAGAATGCACGACGGGTTGAGTTCCTGGAGCTGAGGATAATCGAGCCCCCACTTTTCCAAGATGCCCAGGCCGAAGTTTTCGATGAGGACATCGGACTTTTGCACCAATCGTTTAACCAGTTCGCGCCCTTTGGCGGTTTGCATATTCACGGTGAAGGATTTCTTGCCGCGCTGGAGTTTCACAAAGTCCGGTTTCTTGTTCCACAGTTTGGGATCCTCGCCGCGGTGGCCGTCGCCGCGCAAGCGGGTCTCGCAACGGATGACTTCGGCGCCGAACTCGCACAGCACCCGACCCACCGTGGGACCCGCGGCTCCCGTGGTCAACTCGACAACGCGAATGGCTTCAAGGGGTAGGTTGCTCATAAGGTCTCCAAAATGCGGGAGTGATGGAGTGGTGGAGTAATGGAGCATTGGGTTTTCGGAACCCCATCACTCCAGTACTCCAGCACTCCAATTTGTCGTCAAATAACTCCTGCAGCGCGCAAGCCAATTAGATCTTCACTGGACAACCCTAGCTCGCCACAAAGGATTTCCTGGTTGTGCTCGCCGAGCAGCGGCGCCGGCCGATGGATCGAGCCCGGGCATTCTGTGAGTCGCGGCACGCCGGCGAATTCCTGATATTTGCCGACCACCGGGTGATTCAGTTCAACAAAAAGCTGGCGCGCCTTGGTCTGAGAGCTCTCCATGAACTCTCCGGCCGTGTTGATCGGAGTGACGCTGATGCGCCGCTTTTGCCCTTCCTCGTACATTTGCTCCTTGGTAAAGCCGCGGCAAAATTCCGCGATCGCGGACTGAACGATGGCCGGGTGTTGGCGCCGATAGGTGGTCTTCTCGAACTCGGGACCTGAAATCGATGGGGGTCGCCCCATCCATTCCACCAGGCGGCGCCATTGTTCCCGGGCGACAATGAAAAATCGCACATAGCCGTCTTTGACGGCGAAGGGATCGTAGAGATCCGCCTCTCCGCCGTTTCGTTTCGCGCGCGCCGGTTTCGCTCCGCTGGCGCTATAATGGGGGATGGCGTAGCCGGCGATGTGCGCTGCGCATTCGTGCATGGACACGTCGATATGCTGGCCGCGGCCGCTCGCCACTCGGTGATAGAGGGCAACCGCGATGCCCAACGCGCCGTAGGTCGATGCCATGCCATAGGCAAGCTCGCCCGCGGGTTGAATCGGCGGTTTACCCTGCTCACCGGCGATGTACAACAAATTGCCGAGGGCGATGGCGGCGATATCATCGGCTTTGTAATCGCGCCATGGACCCGACCGGCCAAACGCGGTGATGGAGGCGACGACAAGCCTGGGATTGACGGCGCTCAACTGCGCGTAGTTCAAGCCGAGCCTATCCGATTGCTTGGGTGAATAGGTTTCGATGACAACGTCGGCATTGCCCGCCAGTTGGAGAAAAATCGCCCGGCCGTCGGCGCTCTCCAGATCGAGCGTGATGCTGCGTTTGTTGGTGTTGAAGTGGAGATGGTAAAGGCTCGTTTCCGGATGCGGCATATCGTCTTTGAACGGCGGAATCCGCCGTGACCGCTCGCCCGCGGGCGGTTCGACCTTGATCATGTCGGCGCCCATGTCGGCCAGGAGCTTAGTACAATGCAGTCCCGGCGGCCCCGCCAAATCAAGCACACGATAACCTGATAATGGTCCGCTGCGGTGCGATGGTTCCATAGCCACTCCAGGTGGGATTTTCTCCGTGGCCGAATCTTCGACGTCGAGCTAGGTAGTAATGAATCGGCGTATTTGGCATCTAGCCGAACTCGACACTCGGCCGCTCTTGCCGCTGGTTTCAGCACTTTCGGCAGATCATATCGCCCTTGGGAAAGGGCAGGAGCACGCAGTCGACGCGCGGGTCGCTGTAGGCGCGTTCGATGAACTGCTTTTGGTGGCGCGGCGACGTGACGTTGTCGACCACCAGCCAGCCGCCGGTCACCAGGCGCGGCACGACGAGCTCGTAGATCTTGGCGTTTAGCTCCGGCGGCTCGATGTCGGAGAAGCAGAACGCCAGCGGTTCGGAACGGCCGGCGAAGTCGAAGGCGTCGCCATGATGGACTTCGACCAAGCTGGCCGCGCCGGCGCGGGAAATATTTTCTTTCGCTAAGGCGACTTTATTCTCGCTCAAATCGACTGTGGTGAGCTTCACGCCCTTGACCTGCGCGGCGAGCGACAGCCATAGACTCGAGTAGCCGCCGCTGCTGCCGAGTTCGAGAAAAGCGCCGGGCGGCGCCGACATCGCCAGCAGCGATAGCACACGCGCGACGTCGGCGTCGACGCTGCGCAGCGAAGGCTGATCGCGCGCCGTCTGCTCTTCGAGCGCGTGCATCACCGAGCGCATGTCAGTGGATATATCATGAAACATGGGCGCCTCCCGCGATATTCTCGAATGGCACGCTGCGCCGGTTGATCTGCTCTTCGATATCGTCGGGAAAGAGATTTTCGCTGAGCATGGCAAAATCGCCGTAGGCGCCGTGCACCGGTCCGAGCAAATTGCGTTCGGCAAGCAGCCCAGCCTTGCGCGTGCCAAACTTGGGCAACTGCGAGCGATATTTCTGGTAGCACTCGTACCAATTGCGCGAGAGCTGTATGTAATAGTCCAGGGGCACCGGCGGCTGCTCGGCTTCCCGGCATAGCGCCGTCGACGGCTCGCGCCGCCACTGCTGCGGCCGCGGCATAATGCCCCGTGACATTAAGAATTCGAAGCAGCCAGTGGTCGACTTGACCGCTTCGTCGACGGTTTTGAAGCCGTGCGGCCGCGCCATTTCGATGCCCGAGACGAAACTCGGCTGGACGTTGCCCGGACCGAAGATTTCCACCGCGTCGCACATCCAACGCACCCAATTGTCCCAGCCGACGCGCTCGGCTTTGCCGGGATTGATCCAGGCGAAGAGTTCTTTATCCCAGACCTCCATGTTGAAGTGGATGTTATCGGCGCCGGCGGCTTTGTAGCGCGCCACCTCTTCGCGCGGCCGGGCATTTACCTCGAAGGTAATTCTCGGCTTTGACGAGGTATCTTTGATGGCGCGGATGTACTCCTCGTAGAAATCCACTTCGCTTTTACCGTGCAGGGTCTTGGTGATCGAGCCGCCGCTGAGCACGAAGCCAGGCCCGGCGACGCCAAGTCTGCGCGCGTCGCTGATGACCTCCTCGCAGACCAGCATGACATCTTCCAACGATTTGACCGGCGCTGCTAAAGTGAAGTCGCGCGACAGCTTCATCTGGCGGGCATTCTCGTTGATGTCGCAGAACTTGCATTCCTCTTTCGCGCCCCAGTATTGGCAATTGCGAAAGATCGTAATGAACGCGCCGAAGGCGACGATCTCATGATAGGGCGTGCCGTCGGGCAAACTCTTCGCATAGTAGTCAGGTGTTTTCGGGAAGCGGACTTCCGAGAGTATATGCCCTTCCGTGGTCATGACCAGCCGGCCATCGACGACATCGATCAGGTACGGTGAATAGGGCGAAAGCGAAGTCTGAGTCGCCACCGGGCGCATGCCGTAGGGCCCATTGAGCGTGACGAAGTGCTCGGGCACGCGGCGATGCTCGTTACGTTTGAACTCGGACATCGGCACCAGGTCGTAGGAGAACAAGCGGTAGGACTTGACTAGCGCGCCCTCCGCGGCTTGGAGCGCGGCGTCGCTGAACCAATGGCCGAGGCTCAGCAGATGTTGCTTGAGAATCGTCTCCTTGGGAACGTCCGGGTATTTCTTGAAATACCCTTCCAATATATCGAAGCTGGATTCGCTCGTTGTCGCAGTGTTAGCCATTTCATGGCTCCTTTCGCTGCTCGCCTTTACTTGGACTGACCACTCGGCGCAATCGTCGGCGTGGCTATTTCAATAGCGCATGGGCAGACGTTTGCGCGGGTTTGCGAACCTTATCGAGTTTTTCTTCCGACTGATTTTCGACCCGCCAAAAGTCCTCGACGGACAGGGTATCTTTCGCTGCGATCGTGCCCAATTCTCTCAGCCAGCGGGTATCGACATCGAGACGTCGGGTGGCTTGAGCCAGACCGCGGGAAAAGACCTCCTGGCCGTCGCGGCTCAAAAGCCAATTGACGAAAACTTTTGTGCTGTTCGGATGGGCCGGCGCTTTGATGATCGCCAGATTACCGCTGCCGCCGGTGCCGAAAGTTCCCTCTTTGAGAGTCGGCAGGGGCTTGACCGGCAAACCGGCTTTTACAAACGGCATAAAAGAATAGTAGGTATTGCCGATCATGACGGCGACGCGGCCCTTGGCCAGACTCTCCGAAAGCACGCGCTGATCGCGGCCGATATATAAATCCTGCGCTGCGAGATTTTTCAAATACTCTTCGCCCTTGACCTGCCACATGTAGGACCAGTTGGAGTCTCCGCCGCCTGGGGTGCGCGGATCGAGATAGCCGATCTTGCCTTTCCACTTGGGGTTGAGAAAGTCGTCGAAGGAACGCAGCTCGCTAGGTTTGACCAGATCGGAGTTGTACCAAATGCTTTCCGGCAAATAAGCCTGAAACATGTAAATGAATCGTTTTGTCGTATCGACCCACAGATGACCGCCCCACCACTGTTTCGCATCTCTAACTTCAGGTAGCACCAGCCAGGAATCGATCGGATCAAGGATGCCCTCGTCGAGCATGCCGGAGATGATCGAAGAGGAACCGCCGATGTGGAGATCGAAATGGCGTACACCGGCTTTGAATTCGTCCGCCATGCGGCGCACGCCGGTGCTGCCGCGCGCGGTGAAGACTTCCACTTCGATGCCGAAGCGTTTTTTGAATTGCTCTTCTATTTGTCTTTTCAACTCGGCGCTGGCCGGAAGCGATACAGTGACCTTGCCTTCTTTTCGCGCGGCTTCAACCAACTTGTCCCATTCCGGCGCGCTCGACCGCTTTACTTGGCTTGGCCGTAAACTGCGGATGCGAATAGCAGCAGACCAAACAGCGTGACCGCTAAATTACTTCTCGCTAGCAGGATTGGGACTGGCATCCGATGTTCTCCACTACGCCGGCAAAAATTGCCTACCGAGTGAGCGAATTTTTCAGAGTTTTGAGTGGCGGCGTAATCATTCTTTTAATTGAATCACTTGATATGTCAAGGACGTTTACCTGAGGAACAGGCAATCTCTCACTGTGCCACCCAAGACCTTGGAGCGTCTATACTTTAGTTGATCGCAACCAACCACGGCCAAGACCGGGTGCACAACGATACTGGTTTTTCATTTCACTTCGCCAGCAGCTTGCGGATCGAGCGCAGTTCCTTTTGCTTCTCATGGCTGAGTTTAGGATAGTCCAATTTCAAATCCTGTAGGGTGTCCAGGATGATCTGCGAAACGATCATCCGTGTATTCGTTTTGTCGTCGGCGGGAACGACGTACCATGGCGCCTGGCGTGTGCTGGTGGCGCTCAGGCAAGCTTCATAGGCTTTCATGTAATCGCTCCAACGTTCCCGCTCTTTCAAATCGTCCATGCTAAACTTCCAATTCTTATCCGGTTCGTCGATGCGGGCGAGGAAGCGTTTGCGCTGCTCCTCTTTGGACAGGTGAAGAAAGAACTTGATGATGCGGGTGCCGTTGCGGTGCAGGTGTGCTTCCAAAGCACGGATCGAGCGATAGCGCCCTTGCCAGACCGATTTTTCGTCCTGCGCCCCATCGGGAATCCGCTGGCTCTTCAGCAACTCCGGATGAACCCGAACGATCAGCACCTCTTCATAATACGAACGATTGAAAATGCCGATGCGCCCGCGCTCGGGCAAGCACTGGTTCGTGCGCCATAAAAAATCATGGTCCAATTCGTGGAGGCTCGGATGTTTGAAACTAAAGACCTGGCAGCCTTGAGGATTGACGCCCGACATCACATGTTTGATGGCGCTGTCCTTACCCGCGGCGTCCATGGCCTGGAAGATGAGCAACAACGCATAACTGTCGGCGGCGTAAAGAATGCTTTGCAGATCGCTTAACTTCTCGACGCGCTCGCGCAGAATGGTTTTATAATGCTTCTTCGAATCGTAATAAGGCTGCACCACTGTGGGCCACTTCTTGAGGTTGACATCCGCTCCCGCGCGCACACGGAAGTCTTTGGCATGTTGTTTCATAGTGTCTCCCTTGATTCCGGCCCGAGCGTCGGCGATTGAGTCACACTACCGATTTTTCCGAACTAATGAAAAGGCCGCGTCAGAGTAATCGAAGTTCACATGGAACGAATGGTAGAAGTGCAGCGAAAGCCGTTAGTCAGATAGACCGACGGGTATTACCTAACGCTGCGCCGGAGCTGTCGATTGGCATAAAAAACACGCCGCCGAAAAAATTAATGAGCATGGCGATTAAACTTGGAATGAACTTCAACTGCTCAAGGCGCTTGGCGCAGATCTGACGGCGAAACCGAGCAGGCCGAAATCCATGGCGTAAGTGCGACCAAGGTAATTCAACAAACTTATTTTGAATTATCTTGGAACTCACTACTCACCGCTTGCTGGGGCTTGGGTCATTAAAAAACTCCCGCGCTGTCAGCCTCGCTTATTTGCCGCGAATCTTCCCCCAGGACAACAGGCGATCCCGCCCTGATCGTTAATTTCGCCGGGCCATTCGGACAGCAAAGCGCCGCGCCATATTGTGACAATTAAGTCACAAGCGAAAGCGTTCGTAGCAGATTCGCATTTGTCCGAAGCCAAGCGTTGGAGGGCTTGAGTCGTTGCGGGTAATTTCGGTTACGATAACCCGTTTGGTTCGCATTCCGAATTACACGCGGTAGAAAAATTCTTTCCAAGTTAACTGGCTAATTTTCGCTGGCAATAAGGCTATCGATTACGGCACATGGCTTGCTCAAACGCATTTCAAGGCGGCTACATCTTGTACAGAAAAAAAAGATGCCGCTCAATCGCAAGCGAAGCTGAGGCAATTTTTCTCTGGAATGAATATGAATGCTATCGACACAAGACACCTCGACGTAGTCGACTCCTACCCGCTATCCTCACTACAACAGGGCATCTTATTTCACTGTCTCGATGCCGTGGAGCAAGGCGTCTATGTCAGTCAAATTGTTTGTACTCTGGACGAAGGAATCGATACCTCCGCGCTCGTTCGGGCGTGGCAGCGCGTTGTCGAACGGCATGCCATTTTTCGCACAAGCTTTCGTTGGGATGGAAATCAAGAACCGATCCAAGAAATACATCGCCAGGTTGAAGTTCCATTTGAAGTCGAGGATTGGCGCCATCTCACTTCCTCTCACCAAGAACAGCGACGTTTGAAATTGCTGGCGCACGATCGGCGCTGCGGATTCAATCTATCGCGAGCGCCGATCACTCGCCTAAAGTTAATTCGGTGCGCTGAACACCAATACAAGTTGCTTTGGACGTATCACCATATCCTGCTGGACGGCCGATCGACGTTCGTGATTATGGACGAGGTGTTTCAATACTATCAAGCTTTCCGGGATAGCGATGACCTGGAGCTTGCGAAACCTCGACCCTTTCGCGACTACATAGACTGGCTGCAAGGCCAAGATTTCGTGCGACATGAAAACTACTGGCGGGCGACGCTCAAAGGATTTCACACACCTGTGCAGCTCCGCCTAACTCCGGTTGAAAAAAAGGATCATGAAGTCGATCAAATTTTCACCGCCCAGGAACTGGCTTTACCCGCCGACACCTCGGTACGCATCGATACTTTCGCCAAAGCCCATAGGTTGACGCTGAATAGCATGATTCAAGGTGCATGGGCCATCTTGCTGCATCACTATAGCGGCGAGAACGACATTGCCTTCGGCGCTACGCGGGCCTGCCGGTATTCATCCGTCAAAGGCGCCGAAACGATGGTTGGTCTGTTTCTCAATACACTGCCGATGCGCGTAGTACTGAATCCCAAATCGCGCATGATGGACATCCTGGGCGAGTTGCGCAGGCAGCAAGTCGAGCTACGTGACTACGAACAAACTCCGCTACACCTGGTCCAAAAATGGAGTGACGTTGAGCACGGCAAGCCACTCTTTGAGAGTATTGTTGTGTTTGAAAGCGTAACTGCCGACGGTTCGTTGCGGTCCAAAGGTGGCGAATGGCTGAATCGCCGTTTTTATCATAAGGGTCAGCCCCATTATCCACTTACGCTCAACGTGTGCGCCGATCCCCAGCTGTCTTTACGTATCGAGTATGACCGTCGGCGCTTCGCCGATCACTCGATCTTTCGGATGTTAGAGCATCTGCAAAATTTACTTGTCGGCATGATTGCCGATTCCGAACAATCTGTTGCGGAAATCTCCTTGCTCTCGGATCGCGAGAAACACCAACTGCTCAGACAATGGAACGATACGGTTGTACCATTTTCAACCGAGACCGCTGTTCACGAGCTGTTTGAAGCGCAGGTCAAGCGCACACCGGACGCTATTGCCGTGGAGTTCAATGGCAGACGGGTGAGCTACCGCGACCTGAATGCTCGTGCCAATCAGGTGGCGCGCCACCTCAAGCGTCTGGGAGTGGGGCCAGAAAAATTGGTCGGAGTATGCATCGAACGATCCGTTGAAATGATCGAAGCGCTTCTCGGAGTTCTCAAGGCCGGCGGCGGCTACGTTCCCTTGGATCCTACGTATCCGCCGGAACGGCTTGCCTACATGCTCGATGACGCCAAAATAACTGTCTTATTGACCGAGGATCGCTGGCGTAGGAAGTTGGCTCTGTCCCTCTCAGCGTCCCAGTCTGAGAGCGTGCCGTTCGAGACGGTTTGCGTCGATATGGTGTCCGGGCAAATCGATCAGGAGAGCACGCAGAATCTGGCACGCAATAGCGCCTCCGAAGACTTGGCCTATGTGATTTACACATCCGGCTCCACGGGATCACCTAAGGGAGTCGGGATTGCGCACCGCTCGCTGGTCAATTGTCTCAACAGCATGCGCGACGAGCTCGCGTTCACTGAACGGGACATGTTACTGGCCGTTACCACCATTTCCTTTGATATTGCCGGTATAGAAATCTATCTCCCCTTGATCACCGGTGCCAAGATCTTGTTGGCAGGACGCGAAGATGTGGCGGACGGCTTCCGGCTACTCACGCTCCTGACGCAACGTGCCGTGACTGCGATGCAAGCCACCCCGTCGACATGGCGGCTCTTGCTTGAAGCCGGATGGCAAGGTGCCGGTCAATTCAAGATTCTCTGCGGCGGCGAGTCTCTAGCCGCGGATTTAGTCGAGCCGCTGCTCGCGCGCGGTACGCTGTGGAATCTGTACGGCCCCACGGAAACGACCATCTGGTCCACTGCGCACCGTTTAACACCAGGATATCCTTCGATACCTATCGGTCGGCCGATCGCCAACACCGAAATCTATGTTCTAGACAGTTGCCTTCACCCTACTCCAATCGGGATTCCTGGAGAATTACACATTGGTGGCGCCGGCTTGGCGCGAGGCTATCTCAATCGACCCGAACTTACGGCGAAGAAATTCATACCAAATCCTTTCAGCACGAATCCAACGGCACGCTTGTACAAAACCGGTGATTTAGTCCGCTACTTACCGGATGGCAATTTGGAGTTCGTTGGCCGAATTGACAATCAGGTCAAGGTGCGAGGGTTCCGTATTGAACTAGGAGAGATAGAAAACATTCTCGTCCGACATCCAGGAATTAGACAAGCGGCAGTGCTAGCGCGGCAAGATGATCCAGAGGACAAACGATTGATTGCCTATATTGTCCCGCGACCGAAACTGGACCTGACCACCGACCGGCTGAGGAGCTACCTCAAAGATCAACTACCCGAGTATATGATTCCATCGGCGTTTGTATTGCTCGGCGACTTACCGTTAACACCTAATGGAAAGATCGATCGAAAAGCCTTACTTATTCCAGATCAGAAACGGCTGGCGATAGTCGGGAATTATCAATCCCCGCGCACTATAATGGAACAGGCTCTGGCTAGCATCTGGGCGGAAGTACTCGGCATGGAGAGGGTCGGGATTCACGACAACTTCTTTGATTTAGGCGGCCACTCGCTGGTAGCAGTGAGATTGGTAAACTTAATCAAGAGAAAAATCGGGCGAACGGTGCGCGTCGCCAATTTATATCAAGCGCCGACGGTCGAGCGAATGGCAAGTATTCTCCACGATCGCGAAGTTGCCACGCCATGTTCATCGCTCGTTCCGCTGCAAGCCAAGGGAGCGACACCGGCTTTTTTTTGGATCCACGGCGACGGCAGCAACGCGTACTTTCCGCGTTATCTGGACGCGGAGCAGTGCTTGTATGGGTTACAACATCAAAGCGAGGATGGGCAGCCCGCGCTTTATAGGAGTGTGGAAGACATAGCCACTCACTACCTCAAAGAGATGTGCACCGTCCAACCCTATGGTCCCTATCGTCTAGGCGGGAATTGTTTTGGCGGCTTAGTAGCTTTTGAAATAGCCAACCAACTGCAAAGTAAGGGCGAACATGTGGATCTGCTAGTGCTGCTTAACCCTGCGACCGGACTGACAGAAAGTTCGCAGGAATCCCCGTCGATCTGGACTCCGTTAAACGATCTGCGCCATCTTCGTCAACTTTTTCTGTCGTTCCGAACCCATAGCCATTGGAACGAAGGGCTGAACCGACTGACAAGTAGACTAATCGGCCAAATGCGGAATCGGGTCGGGTCTGTGAAAAGAGCAACTCAAAAAGCCATCTGTAAGATATACGATTGCCTGGGTGCTTCGATCCCGGTGTCTCTGCGCAGCCGCTACATTTTGGAAATCTATTTTCATGCCCTACGATATTATGTGGGACGACCTTTCCAGGGGGATTTGGTTCTCTTTCTCGGTCAAGACTATTCTCGCCGGCACCGGGTCCATTGGTCTAAGCAATGCACAGGTCGTGTAACCATTCATGACGTGCCCGGGGACCATAGCGGCGTCCTCGAAGAGCGAAATGTCAAAGTCTGGGCAAGGCATTTAGCTGCTTATCTTCGGGCATTAGCAATCGAACGACCTGCCGTGAAAACAGTTAAGAAAGCTGCCAACGCTCTAGCGTTGCAATGATATCGCATCATGGGCTTGGAGTCGGTGATCGGAAATCTAACGTCAATCCTTTCAATGGTCATGTTGGCCGCGATTTCCTGAGTCAGATTCGCCAGTGATGCCCTCTGCGTTATCCCGCATCGGTTCAGCTCTTCAACCGATAACCGGTCTTGAACATCCAGCCGACTACCGCCAGACAAAGCATGAAGAACCCCAGCGTCATGGCGAGGCTGACTGCGACGCTCACGTCGGACGATTCGTAGAAGCTCCAGCGAAAGCCGCTGATCAGGTAGACCACGGGATTGAACAAAGTGACGGTGCGCCAGGCCGGCGGCAGCATATCGATGGAGTAGAAGGCGCCGCCGAGGAAGGTTAGCGGCGTGACGATTAGCATCGGAATGAACTGCAACTGCTCGAAGTTCTTGGCCCATATTCCAATGATGAAGCCGAACAGGCTGAAGGTCGCCGCGGTGAGCACGAGGAAGGCGATCATCCATAACGGGTGCTGGATGTGGACCGGCACGAACAGCGCGGCGGTAGCGAGGATGATTAGGCCTAGGGCGATGGACTTGGAAGCCGCGGCGCCGACGTAGGCGACGACGATTTCAAGGTAAGAGACTGGCGCGGACAGGAGCTCATAAATCGTGCCGGTAAACTTGGGGAAGTAAATCCCGAAGGAGGCGTTGGAGATGCTCTGGGTGAAAAGCGAGAGCATGATCAATCCCGGCACGATGAAGGCGCCGTAGGCGACGCCGTCGACCTGGGCCATGCGCGCGCCGATGGCCGCGCCGAAGACGACGAAGTAAAGCGAAGTCGTGATCACCGGCGCGACTACGCTCTGAAACAGAGTGCGCAGCGCGCGCGCCATCTCGAATTTATAGATAGCCCAGACGCTGTGACGGTTGAAAGCTAGCTTGCTCATTTTTTGTTTCGACCTGTCGGAGCCGGAGATTTAACCGCAGAGAGCGCAAAGTTCGGAACGGATCATTCACCACGAAGGACACGAAGGCATGAAGTTCAGAATTGCTTGGGGTTCTTTCCGTGCTTTGCGGTTGACTCGCCGATTCCGAAAATTCCTCCCTAAACGATTTGAACGCTGGAACGATTGGAACAAGTTCCTCCCTCACCGGTCGCTGACCAAACTGACGAAGATATCTTCCAGCGAACTTTGCCGGGTATTGAGATCTTTGAAGCGGATGCCGAGGTCGCTCATGCGCTGCAAGAGCGCTGGGATGCCGGCGCGCTCCTCGGCGGCGTCGAAGATGTATTCCAATTCTGTGCCGCCGGCGTTGAGCGCCAGGTGCCAGTCGCTGAGTTCCAGCGGGAGCGCCGCCAGCGGTTCTAGCAAATTGAGCGTTAGTTGTTTTTTGCCGAGCTTCTTCATCAGCTTGGTTTTCTCCTCGACCAGGATCAGCTCGCCCTTGTCGATGACGCCGATGCGGTCCGCCATCTCTTCGGCTTCGTCGATATAGTGGGTGGTCAAGATGATCGTCACGCCGTTGTCTCTCAGCCGGCGCACCAGCGCCCACATGTCGCGGCGCAGCTCCACGTCGACGCCGGCGGTGGGCTCGTCGAGGAACAAGATTTGCGGTTCATGGGCCAGCGCTTTGGCGATCATGACGCGCCGCTTCATGCCGCCGGAGAGCGTCATGATCTTGCTCTGGCGTTTGTCCCAGAGCGACAGCTCGCGCAGCAGTTGCTCGATGTAGGCCGGGTTGGCAGCGAAGCCGAAAAGACCGCGGCTGAAGCTCACGGTCGCCCATACCGACTCGAAGGCGTCGGTGCTGAGCTCCTGCGGCACCAGACCGATTTTCGCGCGCGCGCTGCGATAGTCACGCCAGATGTCGTGGCCGGCGGCGACGATGGCTCCCTCAGTGGGCGTGACGATGCCGCAGACAATGCTGATCAGCGTGGTCTTGCCGGCGCCGTTGGGACCCAGGAGGGCGAAGATCTCACCCTGATGGATTTGCAGGTCAATGCGCTTGAGCGCCTGATGGCCGGAAGCGTAGGTCTTGGTCAAATTCGAAATCGATATGATCGGCGCCATCGCGGCGATCTTAACTCAATCAAGCGACCTCTGTAAGCGCACCACGCGACTGGTCTGTGCTGCAGGGCGGTCCTGGCGATATCGTCGAGTCCTATCCATGAATCACTGCGGCGGCGGCTATTCCCGCGTTGAAAGTATTATCGAAGACTGTCTACTATTGGACAGTAATTGCTGTCGAGGACGTTTAACCTCGCCGAAAATGCATAGGTTCGAGTTGGTGAGCTGGTTGGAAAAATCAACGGTGACTACTCGAGTTTGATATCACTCGAAGCGGATTCAAAAAACAATGATAGAGGCAAAATGCGTGGACGATCCAGCGGGCGGGGTTAAATGCGACTCCTGCGGTCATCGCTATTGCAAAGTCTGCCAGGAGTGCTCGGTGTCGCAACGCTACTCCGACTATTGGATTTGTCACAGCTGTGCATCGTTAAGTCTATGGATTCCATGTGCGCAATGAAGAGGAGGTTCTTATGGATTGGGACAAAGTTAAGTTAGGTGGCTGGAGCGCTGCCGGTGGCGCGGTACTCGCGATGATCGTCGGATTCAATTGGGGCGGGTGGGTGACCGGCGGTACTGCCGATGTATTGGCCAAGGAGATCGCCGAAAATGCCGTGGCCAAACGTTTCGCGCCTAGCTGTGTCGCGCGGTTTAACCTAGATGCGAATAAGGAGCAGAAGCTCAAGGCGCTCAAGGCCAAGGATGCTTGGGACGGGCAGAAGTTCGTCGAAGAGCAGGGCTGGGCGACGTTGCCTGGTGAAGAACGACCCGACAGCAAGGTCGCTGAGGGTTGTGCCAAGTCTCTTATGGAAGCTAAGTCGTAAATCTCGTCCTCGCGAGATCGAGCAACGTTTCGCAACGCCAAAGCGGTCGGCGCCGCCTCGGGCATCTACTGCACGGGCCAGCGGGACGAACATCGGACACGGGAGGTTTAAGATGGGCGATAAAAGTAAAAAGGATAAGGACAAGCACCAAAAGCAGAAGCAAATACAACAGCAAACAGCTGCTAGAACCGCTCTGGCCAAGCAACCCGCAAAGGTCGTGAAAGTAAAGTAGGGACTATCTTTATAAACCTCGTCTGATACAATCAAATGTACGATTACTGACCTAACGTTCACATAGAACAAACTCGGTTTAATTCTCCCGAGTCTCGAAGAGGCGGTACCTACGGTAACCGCCTCTTCGCGTTTTTGGGCCGGACCATGACTGACAACCGCTAGGCGATACCGCCGGCTAGGAGCACTCTCCCATTGCCACAGGATCTTAAAAACGCCGCGATCAATCGCATCGCCTTTGTCGGTAATTACTTGCCGCGACAATGCGGCATCGCCACGTTTACCACCGACCTGTGCGAAGCGATCGCTGCCGAGCATGGCGACACGACTTGCATCGCCGTGCCGGTCAATGACATCGAAGGCGGCTACGCCTATCCCCCGCGAGTGCGTTTTGAGTTGACCGAGAAAGACATCGAATCTTACCGGCGCGCCGCCGACTTTCTGAACATCAACGGGGTGGACCTGATCAGTCTGCAATTCGAATATGGCATCTTCGGCGGCCGGGCCGGCAGCCATATTCTGACTTTGCTGCGCGATCTGCGCATGCCGATCGTCACGACGCTGCATACGATCCTGCGCGACCCCGACGCGCAGCAACGGCGCGTGTTGACTGAGGTCGCCGGCCTATCGGATCGCTTGGTGGTGATGAGCAAGCGCAGCGCGGAGTTCTTGCAGGAGATCTATCAGGTAGCGCCGGAGAAGATCGATCTCATCCCGCATGGCATTCCCGACCTGCCGTTTGTCGATCCGAGTTTTCACAAAGATCTGTTCGGCGTCGAAGGTAAAATCGTTTTGCTTAGTTTTGGCTTACTGTCGGCCAACAAAGGGATCGAGACCGTTATCTCCGCATTGCCGGCGATTCTGGCCAAGCATCCCAACGTGGTCTATTTCATCGTCGGCGCGACCCATCCCCATGTGTTGCGCCATGACGGCGAAACCTATCGCTTGTCGCTGCAGTGGCTGGCGCAAGAAAAAGGCGTCGAAGGCCAAGTCATCTTCTACAACCGCTTTGTCAGCTTGGAAGAGCTGGTCGAGTTCATCGGCGCGGCCGATATTTACATCACACCCTATTTAAACCCGGCGCAGGCGGTCTCGGGCACGCTGGCATACACCGTCGGCGCCGGCAAGGCGGTTATTTCAACGCCCTATTGGCATGCCGAAGAGATGCTCGCCGAAGAACGTGGCGCGCTCGTGCCGTTCCGCGATCCGGCGGCGTTGGCCGAGCAAGTCATCGATTTGCTCGACAACGAGGCCAAGCGCCATAGCATGCGCAAGCGCGCCTATCTTTACGGTCGCGAAATGATCTGGCCGCAGGTAGCGCGCCGCTACATGGAGAGTTTTCAGCGCGCCCGCGCCGAACGGCGCCACTTCACCCCGCCAGATTTTGTCGTCAAGCCCCTCGACCAACGTCCGGTTGAACTGCCGCCGCTCAAGCTCGATCACTTGCGCCGTATGACCGATGATACCGGCATGTTTCAACACGCCATTTTCACCGTGCCCAATTATCAGGAGGGGTACACCATCGATGACAATGCGCGCGCGCTGATAGTAAGCGCCCTCTTGGAAGAACTCGGCAATGTCGAGACTGCCGGTCTCATGTCGCGCTATTTCGCCTTCGTCTGGTACGCATTCAATGCGAAGACCGGCCGCTTTCGAAACTTCATGGACTATCAGCGCAACTGGCTGGAAGAAAACGGCTCTGACGACAGTCACGGCCGCACCTTGTGGGCGCTTGGCACAGTCTTGGGCCACTCCAACACGCCGGCGCTGCAAAACATGGCCGGCTGGGTTTTCGAGAAGTCGTTGCCCGCGGTGCTCGACACGACCAGCCCGCGGGCGTGGGCATTCGCGCTTATCGGCATCAACGAGTATCTTCAGCGTTTTGCCGGTGACCGAACCATCACTCAGGTGAGGGAAGAGTTGGCTGGGCGGTTACTCGTTCTGTATCGCAAAAGTCGAACCGCCGCTTGGTATTGGTATGAAGAATCGCTGACCTATTGTAATGCCGCGCTGCCGCACGCCCTGCTAATGTGCGGTCATGGCATCCCTAGTAGCGACATGACCGAAGCAGGACTGGAGTCGCTACGTTGGCTGGCAGACTTACAGCACGCTGACGAGGCTGGAGGCCATTTCGTGCCCATCGGCTCCAACGGTTTTTATCAACGTGGCGGTGCGCGTGCCCGGTTCGATCAGCAGCCGGTTGAGGCTCAGGCCATGGTGTCGGCTTGTCTCGAAGCGCACCGGATCACGGCAGACAAGAGTTGGTACAAAGAAGCGCGCCGTGCCTTCGACTGGTTCCTCGGGCGCAACGATCTCGACCTGCCGATCTACGATCCGACCACCGGCGGCTGCCGGGACGGACTGCATCCCGACCGTACGAATGAAAATCAAGGCGCGGAATCTTCCCTCGCTTTTCTCCAGGCCGTACTCGAACTGCGCTTGGCTGAAACAACATTGGCGTCCGTAGAAACAGGAGTTTGATGAACAATCAACACGCCGAACTTTTTCGCCGTCATAAACTCAATCCGATCTTGAGCGCCGCCGATTGGCCCTATCCCGTCAATAGCATTTTCAACCCGGGCGCGACACTGTTGCCCGATGGAACCACCCTGTTACTCTGCCGCGTTGAGGATCGCCGGGGCCATTCCCACTTTACTGTCGCTCGTTCCGACAACGGCGCGGATAACTGGCGGATTGAATCCCGGCCAACCTTGCTGGCCAACCCAGAAAACTTCCCGGAAGAACTGTGGGGTATCGAAGATCCGCGGATTACCTACATTCCCGAATTGAGCAAGTATGCCGTCGTCTATACCGCGTTCTCGCGCGATGGCCCGGGCGTATCTCTGGCGCTCACTGAAGACTTTCACAGCTTCGAGCGCTACGGCATCATCATGTCGCCGGAAGATAAAGATGCGGCGTTACTTCCCCGTCGTATCGACGGGCAGTGGGCTTTGATCCATCGGCCCGTCAGCGCTCCGCGCGCGCATATGTGGCTATCTTTTTCACCGGACTTGCGCCACTGGGGCAATCACAAGCTGATGCTGGAAGCGCGCCGCGGCGCGTGGTGGGACGCTAATAAAATCGGCCTCTCGCCGCCGCCCATCGAAACGCCGCATGGCTGGCTGGTGATTTACCACGGCGTACGCCTGACCGCGGCCGGAGCCATTTATCGGTTAGGACTGGCTCTGTTTGATTTGCAAGCGCCGGAGCACTGCATAAAACGGGGCGGTGAGTGGATCTTCAACCCGCAAGAAGTTTACGAGCAGCGTGGCGACGTCGACAACGTGGTTTTTCCTTGCGGCTACACGATTGCGCCGGACGGCGACACCATCCACCTCTATTATGGCGCGGCGGATACCAGCATCGCGATGGCCACCGGGAGCCTTCACGCCATTCTCGAGTGGCTTGAGCGGAATGGCGACGAATCAACGGCAACACTCAAGGAATGAAAGGAGCGGTTATGGGTACTGAGACATTTCAAAAACGCCAGAAGGAAAACGCGCGGAAAGAAAAACATAAGCAGAAATTAGCCCGCCGGCTGGAACGCAAGAATGAAAAAGTGCCGGGCGAAAATAGTTTGGATGTGGATATCTTGCAGTTAGAACGGGAAGCGGAGCAAGCCGCTGAGCAGTCCGAGTCAACGAACTGATTAGACCTGGTGTTGCCCAGAAAGTCGGATTTCGATCGGTACGGCTAGCTTGAGTTCTCCGCCGGTATCGTCGTTTTCCGACCCTTGCGGGGACGCGGTGCGAAAAAGACGCGCGGGTTCCGGATCACGTGCGGGATCTTTCTTCATACTGAAGGAAGTTGAACGGTTCAGGGTTTGAGTCTCGCGGCGCCCAACTAACAGAGGAGAATTGCATGACATTGAGTATTGGCGAAAAAGTCAGTCTGCCGAGTCACGGACCTTGTGTGATCGGCGCGGTGGTCAACAAACAGGTTGGCGGCACATCGACGGCGTTCTACCGTCTGGCCCCCCTCGAAGATAACGGTGGGGAATTGTTCATTCCGGTCGACAAGATCACTGGATTGGGCATCCGGCAGTTGCTAAAACAGTCGGAGATTCGCAAACTGCTCGGCCGGTTGAGCCAGCCGGGCAAGCTAACGCCGCCACCGTCCACGGCGCGCAACTGGAAGCAGCGCGCCCTCGATAACGGCAAGCTATTGGGTTCCGGGTCGGCATCGGACCTGGTGCAGATCGTCGAGTCGCTCACCGACTTGCACGAGACCAAGACGCTGGCGCCCCACGAACGGCAGACTTTGGAACGAGCGAAGAAGCTACTGGTTTGTGAAATTTCCGAAGTGTTGGGTGAAACCAGGAGCGCGGTCGAGGAACAGATCGAAAGAGCATTGCAGGCGCGCAAAGCCGGGTGAAAAGGCTCGATGGAAAATACTCAAGACCGAGGTGCGATCAGCTCCGCCATGAATAACTGCCGAAGATAACCTAAGCGGCCGCGGCGCGAGGTAACGGGTTGTGAAGTTGAGATCCGCTCAAGACCTCGTGTGTGTGGACCTGACCGGTTAGCCCAACCGCGCTGCCTTTAACCGCATTGTCGTTGCAGATTCGTCGCACTATAGGGACTGAGAATAAAGTTACCGTATAACCGCAGTTTTACTGTCATCGAGGAGGAATCGGTTATCAAGCCAATTAACCTGACGACGATGGCGTTTCCAAAATCTCGATTATTCCACGGGGCATCGCGGCATTGGGTTACACGACTCAACTGCCGACCGAAGATCGCTATCTCATGACCCGTTCCGAGCTGCTCGCGCGCATCGACGTCCTTTTGGGCGGTAGAGTAGCGGAGGAGATCGTTTTCGACGACGTATCGACCGGGGCGCAAAACGATCTGCAGCGCGCCACCGAGATCGCCAGAACTATGATTACCCAATCGGCATGAGTGAAAAACTCGCTCTCGCGTCTCTCGAAGCACCGCGCCATGAGACATTCCTGATGATGCCCAGAGCCAAAGAGTATAGCGAGGAAACCGCCCGGCAGATCGATGAAGAGGTTAAACAAATATTGTTGGAAGCGCATGGCAGAGAGCGCGATATTCGAGTCGCGCACCGCACGGCCCTTGAGGAATTGGTGCTGGAAAAGGAAGTTGTCGACCGGCAAGCGCTGCAAGCGATCTTAAAAGTACGGAGCATCGACAGCCTCAAGAAAAAAGACGCGCCGCGGACATCTCCGAAAGCGAAAGCCATCAGAGCAAACAGCGAACGGGAATAGCCAGCGGTTGGGAAATGATCGGGCCCGCTGAACCGCGCCGATTCGATCTACCCAGAAGCCATTGATGAAGAGCGAAACCAAACGCCCCGAAGAAAAGTTCGATGAGCGCGCCAACGAAGATAGTTATTTTGCCGCAAAGGAACATGAACTGATCGAGAACTGCGGATCGAGTTTCACAAAGTCCAAGCGGCGCGGCGTGATGCGGCGATGGCGACCTGTCCCAAGTGTTCGGGAAGATTCCAGAAGTACCCGTTGCTGGGGTTTATGCTCGACCGCTGTGAAAACTGCGAGGGAATCTGGCTCAATAAGGGCGAGCTCGACGGCATCTTGCGGCAGCAGGCGCGCGGTCCGCTGGCGATCTTCCTCGATCGTTGTTTCGCCAAGACGGAAACAGACGATAAGAACTAGTGCTACCCGGCGCCATCTCGAACGTGATGGTCATGCAGGGTAGGACCCCCGTGTCTACGCTCTAGGACTGGCGCCCACAGGAGGACGCACCTGCGTCGCAATCACTGGCTCGAAGACCAATAGTGCATTACAATTTACCGATGGCGGAAACAGAAATAGCTCCTCCTCAGTTTCTCAATTACGCGCCGGTCCCCTTGGCGTTTGGCACCAGCGGCTTGCGCGGCTTGGTTAAAGACATCACCGACCTCGAAGCTTACATCAATGTCAAAGGCGCACTGCGTTACTTGTTGGGCATTGGTGACATTCGCGCCAATAGCCGCGTGGTCATCGCCGGCGATCTGCGGCCAAGCACCGAGCGGATTATGCGCGCCTGTGTCCAAGCGATCCTCGACTCGGGATGCCAGGTGGAAAACGCCGGCAAGATTCCCACGCCGGCTTTAGTCTCCCAAGCGATCTCGCGACAAAGCGCCGGCGTGATGGTGACCGGCAGCCACATTCCCTTCGACCGTAACGGCATCAAGATCAATAAAAGCGTCGGCGAGGTTTTGAAGTCCGACGAAGCCGGCATCATCGGCGAAGTCGAACGGGTGCGGGCCGAAGAATACCGCTGGAGCGCAACCGCTTCGCTGTTTGACGCTTGCGGCATGCTCAAGCGCGCGCCGGAACTGCCGCCGCTCGATGGCGCTGCCGAAGAGTCGTATGTGCGCCGCTACGTGGATTGTTTTAAGCGCGGCGGTCTAGCGGGCTTGCGGGTGCTCGTCTATCAGCATTCCGCCGTGGGGCGCGACCTCTTGCCGCGGATTCTGCGCGAGTTGTCCGCCGAAGTGGTAACGGCGGGACGCAGCGAGACTTTCATTCCCATCGACACTGAGAATATCACCGACGAACAGTTAGAGCGCTTAGAAGAGATTGCCCGTTCCGCCGAAAACGGCGGCCAGCCGATTGCAGCCATCGTTTCTACCGATGGCGACTCCGACCGGCCGTTGGTGACCGCCGTGTTACCGGCCAATGAAGTCGTTCTCGGCGCTCGATGCGTGCGCTTCCTGCCCGGCGATATGCTCGGCGTGGTGGTTGCCGAATACTTGCGCGCCGATGCTGCGGCGGTGCCGATCAGCGCCAATGACGCAGTCGAACGCCGTCTGAAGGAACGCAAAATCATATTGGAGAAGACCAAGATCGGTTCTCCCTACGTCGTCGCCGCGCTCGATGACTTACGCGGCATTGGCAAGCACCTGCGCATCGTTGGCTGGGAGGCCAACGGCGGATTTTTGACCGGCAGCGATATCGAGTTGAATGGCGGCGCATTGGCAGCGTTGCCGACGCGCGACGCGCTGCTGCCGATCCTGGCTAATCTAAGCGCCGCGGCGGACCAGGGTTTGAGTTTGGCGGCGCTGTGGGACCGCTTGCCGGCGCGTTTTGGCCGGGCCGGCTTGCTCGACAATTTCCCGGTGGCGGCGAGCCTGGCGATTCTTGCGCAACTGATTCCCGCCGGCGCTGCCGTGGAAGTCGAGTTCGATGGCGCCGACGGTGTTGTCGATTGCAGTCGCTCCGATGGGAGTCGGGTGGCGCTTGCGCCATCGGCCAACAAAAACTGGCAGCACTGCCAAGCAACATTGAGCCGTTACTTCACGCCAGCCTCGGGTTTCGACGACATCGCCAGAATTAACGTCCTTGACGGCGTGCGCATCTATTTCCGCAACGGCGATATCGCCCATATCCGGCCGTCGGGCAACGCGCCGCAGCTGCGTATTTACGCCGTCAGCGACACGCAAGCGCGCGCGGATCGAATTGTCGAACTCTCGCTACGCGAGCCCGACGGGATCTTGCGCCAGCTGGAACGCGCTTTCACGTAGCATGTCGCGACGGTTGCGCTTGTCAGGAGAAGGAGCGAGCCGCGAGTTTTTCACCGGGAGAATAACCGGTCGGCGCGTCGGGTTCGAAGGCCAGCCGCAAGGCTTCATCCGCCGTCGTTAAAAACTCAAAATGGATGCCCTCACGACCTGTGGCGGGAATCTCTTCCAAATCTCTCCGGTTTAATTCAGGCAGCAAAATACGAGTAATCCCGGCGCTTTTTGCCGCCAGCATTTTTTCCTTAATCCCTCCGACCGGCAGTACCAAGCCGCGCAAACTGATCTCACCGGTCATCGCCACATCTTTGCTGATGCGCCGTCCGGTCAGCAGTGAGACGAGCGCGACGAAAAGAGTGATTCCCGCACTGGGGCCGTCCTTGGGCACAGCGCCCGCGGGAATATGAATGTGCAGGTCATTGCGTTTGAAGATCTCGGGATCGATGCCCAGGGTCTCGGCGCGAGACTTGACCAGACTCATAGCGGCCTGAGCGCTTTCCTTCATGACCTCACCCAACTGACCGGTCAAGATTAACTTGCCGTCTCCCGCCATCCGGGTCGCCTCGACAAACAGAATGTCGCCGCCAAAAGGCGTCCAGGCCAAGCCGGTTGCGACCCCGGGTAAACTGGTGCGCAGCGCGATCTCGTTAAAGAATTTCTGCGGACCCAAATAGGTATGGAGAGATTCCCGACTGACGGTAATCGGTTCTTTAAAACCATCCGCGAAGCGCGTTGCCACACCACGGCAGACCGCTCCTAGCGCGCGCTCGAGTTGGCGAACCCCGGCTTCGCGCGTATAGGAGCGAATCACTTCCCGAATCGTATCGTCGGGAAAATTAATCTCGCCCGGCTTGAGGCCGTTTTCGGAAATCTGCCGGGGAATCAAATATCCCTTGGCAATGGCAAGCTTTTCTTCCTCGATGTAGCCCGGCAATTCCAAAATCTCCATTCGATCGCGCAGCGGACCTGGAATGGTATCGAGCACATTCGCCGTGGCGATGAACAATACTTTTGTTAAATCGAAAGGCACGCCCAGGTAATGGTCCTGAAAGGTCGAATTTTGCGAGGGATCGAGGACCTCCAGCAACGCCGAAGCAGGATTGCCATGAAAACTCGCGCTGAGCTTATCGACTTCATCGAGCATGAAAACCGGATTTCGACTGCCGGCTTTTTTGATCCCTTGAATGATATTTCCCGGTAGCGCGCCGATATAGGTGCGCCGATGGCCGCGAATATCCGCCTCGTCATGGACGCCGCCGAGACTCTGTCGGACAAACCTGCGATTCATCGCCCGAGCAATGCTTTGGCCAAGAGAGGTCTTTCCTACTCCCGGAGGGCCGACTAAGCAGAGGATGGGACTGTTCCCCTCCGGGTTGAGTTTACGAACGGCGAGAAATTCGATAATGCGCTTTTTCACTTTTTCGAGACCGTAATGGTCGGCGTCGAGAATCTCGCGAGCCTTCGGCAGATCGATTTCTTCCTTGGTGAGCACGCTCCAAGGCAGCTCTACCAACCAATCGAAGTAGGTTCTCAACAACGAGTGTTCCGGCGCCATCTCAGGAATGCGCTCCAAACGAGTCAGTTCTTTTAGCGCTTCCTTCTCGACATCGGGCGGCATCTTTGCCTCGTAGAGTTTTTCTCTTAGCTCTTCGATTTCAACGCCCTTGCCATCCTCCTCGCCTAGCTCTTTTTGAATCGCCTTCAATTGTTCGCGCAGGAAATATTGGCGCTGAGACTTATCCATGGACTCGCGAGTTTCGTCGCGCATTTTTTTGCTTAGTTCCAGCAGCTCGATCTGCCGCGCGAGCTTTTCCGAAACCTTCTGGGCACGCGTCTCCGGGTCAAGAATCGCCAGGATTTCCTGCTTCTCAGCGGCCGGTAAATCCAGTGTGGAAGCGATCGTATCGATTACGGATAGCGGGTCCTCGATGCTTTCGATCATCGCTCTCAGTTCGTTCATCGGCTCCGGGAACAACGCTAGGGCCCGGGCAGCTTCTTGACGGAGATGTAAGATTCTTGCCTCGAACTCTTTTGTATGCGGCGTCTGTTCTTCGACCATAATGACGCGCGCAATGAGCAGTGGATCGGTCTCAATAAATTCGCCGATCTCAAAACGGCGGCGGCCTTGGACAATGATCTGACGCCGACCGTCCGGTAGGCTGAACATTCGCAGGACCTCAGCCGCGGTGCCTACTTCGTACAGGTCTTTGGGTTGCGGCGAGTCCATATTCGGATCGCGTTGGAGGACAAACCCGAGCGGCAGTTGTTGGCGCACGGCTTCTTCGATAGCCTGGAGCCGCGCCGGCCGGCCGACCATCAGCGGCATGACCATGGACGGATAGAGCACTTGGTTGCGCATCGGTATGATGATCAATGCGCCGGGGGGGATATTGAGACGCGGTTTAGTTTGCGGAGTCTCTGTCTCAGCGGCACTCATGATTGCTTCCTTATCTGGATGGTGAGCAAGCCATCCTGGAACGATATCTTCCCGACAGATAGCGGCAACTCCCCTCCCATCAAACGAAGCCGACGCTCAAAACGGCCGAGGGGAATTTCCCATAGCTTTAATTCTCCGTCGTGACAGCACTCTGGCAGCGGTCGTTCGCCGGCGATGATCAAATCACGCCCCTCCAGCCTTACGTCGACCCGGTCGACGGCAACTCCGGCGAGGGCCGAAATGACCCACAGGCTTTCTGTGGTCTCGACGACGTTAACTGGCGGCTGCCAACTTGGTGTGCGCCCGTGAGAAACCCGATAGCGAGCCCCGGCTTCGACTTGGATAAAATTCCGATGAATTCGCTCCGCCTGCTCGAGCAGATCGTTGGCTCGCCGCCACACGATGAAGTCCCAATCTTGCGCTGCCATAGAATCTCAACCTCCGCCTGCGTATTCAGTCTTCTCCAGGAAGCGTACCTCAGGAATTTCGCGTTCGCTAGGTTCGCGAGAAATTTTTGCCAAACGTCTAATATTGGACAGTAATCCGGCAACCCTTCAGATATGTTAATAAATTAGCGCTGAGCTCTTCGGAGGACTTAGCTTGCCTGAAATTCTTCAAGTAAGTCTCCTCCAGTTTCCCTTCTAACCGGTCCAACCAAGGAGGTTGCCATGTTCAGTCGAAACGTCAGTTATAAACTCAAGGCCAAGAGTGCAGCCGAGTTTACCCGCATTGTCGAGGGAGAAGTCATTCCTCTGCTGAGGAGACAAAAAGGCTTCGACGACGCCATCAGTTTCATCGCGCCGGAACGCAATGAAGCGCTCACGATCAGTCTATGGGATAAAAAAGAGGACGCGGAGGCCCATATCACGAAGACCCATCCGGAGATTTTAAAGGCACTATCAAGCGTGATTGAAGGCTCTCCCCGAGTGGAGTCCTTCGAGATTGGTAACTCGACCTCGCACCAGATTGCCGCTAGTCCGGTCAACTAACTGCGATGCCGGTTCGGAGATGGAGATAACCTCCGTTCCGGACCGGCATGATTTGGCTGGGCGTTATCCTATTCGTGGGGATCGTCCGGCATTGAGGAGCGCTCTGGCGATCGTCGCATTGGAAATCATCCCACCTGGATTTAACCCGAACCAGGAGGTAGGATGGCGAACCTTGGGAGTTCAAGTGCCTCGCGCTCCCAAGCATGAATGACGGACCAAGCCCCCGGTCCAGTCGACGGTGATTTTAGGCGTCGTGGGCTTTTTAAGGATACAAGATGGCGATTCAAAAAACTCCCCAAGCCGACCTGTTCAAGCTACAACTGCGCGAGTCACTGCAGCGCGAGACGGCGAACACTCGCGGCGTTAAGGTCGCGCGACACACCAACGTTTACACCTGCGGCGACCGGGACGAGACGGTGTACTTCGTCGAGAGCGGCCAAGTCAAACTGCTGATGCTCTCCAGCGAAGGCAAAGAGTGTCTGTTGGCGATCCATAGCGGCGGCGATATCTTCGGCGAACTTTGTCTCTCCGGGTTAGGCGCGCGCTTGGAAACCGCGACAGCGATGAAAGCGACGACGTTAAAACAAATTCCATGCGCGCAGTTCTTCGGCCGACTCCACCGCGACTCGCTGTTTGAAGGTTTCGTACGCTACCTCGCGGTGCGGATCGCCGACCAGCAGCAAATCATCGCCAATCTCGTGACCGTGGACAGCGAACAGCGGCTGGGTCAGACGTTGTTACAATTGGCCCGCACCATGGGTAAGAAAGATCCGCGTAGCATCCGCATCGAGTTGAAAATTACCCATGAAGAACTCTCCGAGATGGTCGGCACGACGCGGCCGCGAATCAGTCTGTTCATGCAACGGTTTCACAACCTGGGTTTGATCGAGACCAACAAAGATCACTTTTTCATCATCAAAGAAAACAAACTCACCGATTACCTGGCGCAGATCGCCTAGAGCTGCCGGACATCTCAGCGAGCCTCGCGATAGTTCTTTTCTGTCGGATGCAGCGCCGGTCAAAACATCACCTGACGGGAGGTGATGTCAGGCGCACTCGATCTCCCTAAAGCCACGATTTACTTAGTCGGTCGACCGTTTGGTCGAGGGTATCGACTGATTCGCCGAACCGTCCCGCCATTTCCCTCCGCCGTTATGAATAATCTCTAGCGAAATTCGCCGTCTTCCTAACCGCCAGCACTGGCACGTAAGCTGCTCTCATCGTCATTGAGGAAAGAAAATAGAAAGAAGGTACCTGACCATGAGCCTGCTGTTGTTAATCGTATTAATTCTGTTGCTCGTCGGAGGTTTGCCTAACTGGGGTTATCACTCATTTGGTTTCGCGCCGTCGGGTTTCGCCGGCGTAGTGCTGCTGGTCGTGGTTGTTATGCTATTGACCGGTCGGCTCTAAAAAGGGGTCGTAACCCTATTCACAAAGTAAGCCAATTTAGGGCGCAGGGTTTCACTCCAGTGGTTACTTGAAATTTGTCCGGTAAGCCTGACTCGACTCTGCTAATCAGTACAACCGAGGAGGTTGAGATGAAAAAGTTATTGTTGTTGTTAGGAGTGCTTTTGATCGGTGTCAGCCAAAGCGGCTGTATGTTACTGGGCGGGGCGGCGCTGGGAGCCATCGGGACAAGCGCGGGTTACGAGATCAACGCCAGTAGCAAGATGGACCAGCTGGAGTCTGATTACAAAGCCGAGAGAATCTCACGCAGCGAATACCTGGCCCGCAAGTCACAGCTAGAAAAAGGCTCGATCATTTACTAGGAGCGATTATGACTCAAAGCAACCGTGCGGTACTGGCGTTCGCTCTGGGCTTGGCCCTGGTGACGAGCGTGGGTTGCAGCGACCATAATGTCTCCCTGGTGGGCAGAGATACGCTTCCCGCCAGGGCCAGTAAAACGGTCCCGAGCGATATCGTGCGGACGGTGGAGCGGATCGATACCGGAGCAAGCGAGATTCATCTCCGAGCCAGTCCGGGTCATGCCGCAATGGTTACATATAGTACAGAGACCCGGGTGATGTATCAGGGGCGGGTCTATCCGGTCAGTCAACTGCAGTCCGGCGACGTCGTAGCCATGCAAATGGAGATGGACGCTCGTGGTAATCCCCACACCCATGCGATCGACCTGCAAAAGAGCAACCGAGATTGGGCTCAGAGCCGCAACTAGTGATAAACGCCGCCAATGATTCAACAGACTCCCGAAGCGGAAAGGTTCAAAGAGCAAATCCGCGATTCGTTACGGCGCGAGACCATGAACTCTCGCGCTATGACGATCCCGCGGCACTCGGATGTTTACACCTGCGGCGACCAGGACGAAACGGTCTATTTACGTCGTCCCGTATTGGACAGCAACGTACTTCAACGTCGCCGATGATTCGAAAGTTATCGGCGACACTAACAGGCCGATCCTTGCGCAAGGATCCGAAGACTGAAAGGAGACCGGTATGTGGAACAAGGATGAGATCAAAGGTAAGGGCAAACAAATTTCTGGCGCGATCAAAGACAAAGCTGGGGAATTGATCAAGGACCGCAAACTCGAAGGCAAAGGCGAGGCTGAACGGATCGCGGGAAAGGTTCAGGAGAAAACCGGCAAGGCGCGCCGGAAAACCGCTGAAGCCATAGTGACGACGGCCAAAGCGATTGCCGGCAAGCTATAGTCCAAGCAGTCCCTGACTTGCAAATGACAGTGGCAGAGGGCGGAGAGGACAGTTGTTAAATCCACTCTCTGTCGCTGGGCAATGAACAGCGGACCTGAAGCCCGAAAGCAGATGCAGTGTGATTTATTCTTCGTCGCCTTTTTCCCGCTTCGCGAAGTGGACGGCGCGAGCCACGGGCCATCCGGCGGCATTTATAATCGCCGCTTTGACTATCCTAGTCTGGGGCGTCACAGGCCCGATCTTCAAGTTCAGCGATACCTGGCAACTGGTCATCAACACCGGCACGACCATCGTCACATTCCTGATGGTATTTCTGATTCAGAATACCCAGAATCGCGATAGTCACGCCGTCCAACTCAAGCTCGACGAACTGATTCGCGCGGTGGGCGGCGCGCACAACGCGTTGCTCGACCTCGAAGAGCTTGAAGAATCAGAGCTCGAGCGATTTCGCGAGCGTTATGAACAGCTCGCACGCGCAGCGCGCGAAGCTCTGGGTCGCGGGGAATTGGATACTGGCGCGCCGGAACTCGACCCGGTTTAGATCACGGCGCTTCGTTAACGGCGAGACGCTGTCTTAGCTATACGCCGATTATGGCGAGGAGATTAAGCAAATGAACCAGCTTGCAGAACAAATCCTAACTGTTGCCACTGACCAAGAGATAATCAGCGCACCCCGTCAAGTGTTTCTTTTCAGTGGCCATATGATTGACGCCGCCGATCGCTCGCCAGCGCGCTTTCCGCCGGACAAAGAACCGCTTGCGACTGCCGCGATCGAGAAACTGCTCGATGAATTAGGCGCAGGCGCCGATGATGTGGCGATTTCTAGCGGCGCTTGCGGCGGCGATCTACTCTTTGCCGAAGCTTGTTGGCAACGCGGATTGCGCGTCGAGATCTACTTGCCATTTGTGGAAGAAGAGTTCCTCAAAGAGTCCGTCAATTTTGCCGGCGAACATTGGCGGGAGAAGTTTTTTTGGGTCAAAGAGCGCGTCCGGGGTTGGCATATAATGCCGCAAGAGCGGGGACCTACGCCCCCCGGCGAAGATCCCTTTGCCGCGGTCAACCTGTGGATGCTCGATCAAGCGCGCGCCTATGGAACCGGGAAAGTGAGATTTATCTGCCTGTGGGATCGCCAAGCGGGTGACGGACCAGGCGGGACGAAGCATTTACACGATGCCGTCGTTCAAGGTTCAGGCCAGGCTTATGTGCTCGATACGACGAAGCTGTGGTAAGTCCGCGCATCATCGGAGCAAAAGCAATGGTTGTAATCGGGAGCTTGTCAACGACCAAAACGATCGACAGAAGTCTAGCGCTCATAGGCGACGGTTCCCTGGGACGCAGCTCAAGCGAACGCTGGAATTTCATTCGCACTATTAACCAACCACGAAGAACGGTTGCCTCGATGTTTGACTCGATCGCTGCTGGTAGTGCCTCAGTTGCCGAGTAAGCTTACCGGTGCGATAAACTAGTCGGTTCCGTCCTGCCGAAATCTGCTTCGACCCTTTGGTCGAGAGTTTCGACGATTTAAACGAGCCGATACTTGGTCTCCCTCTGACAGCCTCCAGAAGCTAGCGGAAACACAGTCTTTCCATCATCGAACGGTTCGGCACAGATAGTGCTCTTACAGAGTTATTAATAGACAAAGCAAATAAAGGAGAAACTTATGGATACGCTGTTAATCGTTCTCTTAGTGGTGTTTTTGGTCGGTGGTGGAGGCTGGGGATTTTCTCGTTGGCGCCGGTAGCGGCCGCGGCCGTTGACCTGCCCGCGGAGTCGCCCAAGTTAAGCCAATTTAGGGCGCAGGGTTTCACTCCAGTGGTTACTTGAAATTTGTCCGGTAAGCCTGACTCGACTCTGCTAATCAGTACAACCGAGGAGGTTGAGATGAAAAAGTTATTGTTGTTGTTAGGAGTACTTGTGATCGGTGTCAGCCAAAGCGGCTGTATGTTACTGGGCGGGGCGGCGCTGGGAGCCATCGGGACAAGCGCGGGTTACGAGATCAACGCCAGTAGCAAGATGGACCAGCTGGAGTCTGATTACAAAGCCGAGAGAATCTCACGCAGCGAATACCTGGCCCGCAAGTCACAGCTAGAAAAAGGCTCGATCATTTACTAGGAGCGATTATGACTCAAAGCAACCGTGCGGTACTGGCGTTCGCTCTGGGCTTGGCCTTGGTGACGAGTGTGGGTTGCGGCGTAATTAGTGAGACTCCCCGCCAATGATTCAACAGACTCCCGAAGCGGAAAGGTTCAAAGCGCAAATCCGCGATTCGTTACGGCGCGAGACGATGAACTCTCGCGCTGTGAAGATCCCGCGGCACGCGAATGTTTACACCTGCGGCGACCAGGATGAGACGGTCTATTTCATTGAGAGCGGTCAGATCAAATTGCTCGTGGTCTCGCCCGAAGGTAAAGAGTGTCTCTTGGCCATCCATGGCGACGGAGATATTTTCGGCGAGTTGTGTCTATCCGGTTTAGGCGCGCGTCACGAAACCGCGGTGGCGATGAAGGAAACCAAGTTAAAGCAAATACCCTGCGCTCAGTTCTTCGCGCGTTTAAGCCGCGACGCGTTGTCTGAGGGATTCGTACGTTACCTGGCCGTGCGCATTGCCGACCAACAGCAGGTCATCGCCAATCTGGTAACGGTGGATAGCGAGCAGCGGCTCGGTAAGACACTATTACAGTTGGCCCGCACCATGGGCAAGAAAGATCCGCACAGCATTCGCATCGAGCTAAAGATCACCCATGAAGAACTCTCCGAGATGGTCGGCACAACCCGGCCGAGGGTCAGCTTGTTCATGCAGCGGTTTCATAACCTGGGGTTGATCGAGACCAACAAAGACCGTTTTTTTATCATCAAAGAAAAGAAACTCACCGATTACTTGGCGCAGATTTCCTAGCCGGTGGCTGAAAAACCCTCTTGGAGTTCTTCGACATTCCCAAAGTCAGTGCGGAGCTTGACAAAGGAAGGAACGAAGGGGGCTTGAACTGATCGTCGAACGAGGAGACACGATTATGGTTGGATTATTAATGAACAAATCGCCGATACTTTTACTGGCTGGTACGCTTATGGTTGCCGGTTGCGCTGGAGGATCACTCACGACCCGTGAGAAGGGCGCCGGCATCGGCGCTGTCGGTGGCGCGGTTGCGGGCGGACTCATTGGCGCGGCAGTCGGCCATCCAGGCGCCGGCGCGGCGATCGGGGGTGGTTTGGGCCTGGGTGCGGGAGTGTTAGTTGGTGACCAGTTGCAGGGCCAAGAAAACCGGAACTCCACGCAAGATGAGAACATCCGGCAAAACCAACTGGAAATAGATCGTCAGCAAAGGGAGCTTGAGCGGCTGAGAAGAGAGCGCGGCGAGTATTAAAGATTTCCGCCGATCCTCAATATCAAACGGAGATGCCGACCAAGGATCTGAAAGGTGATGCGGCGAATACGCCGACTGCGGCAACAAGATGAGATAAACTTTCAGATTTTGTGAGGCGGCGAAGTCTCAAGTTCGGGAATTGGCGCAAGGACAAATGGACGTACCGAGAGGTCCTGTGAGATCTCCAAGGGAGTAGTACCCGTGGATATCTACTTCTCTCCGAGGACCGGGCGGTATTTTTTATCGACAGCGTCCAATATTGAACAGCAAGTCCTGACCGGTCAGCGTAACGTCATTCCCATTCTAGATATGGTTTCCAATCCTTAGGTTATTGCTATTTTCAACTGACCTAAGACAGCCCAACTCGATCGTTACCCGTCAGACTCGCCTCCTGCGTTATTCAAGTTACTACCGGTGATGGAAGTACAGACTCACGGTGACGATACGTCAAAGGTTTCACTCGAAACTGAGGGCGATGCCACGCTCGTCGTGCAACTGTCAGGCGCTTGGCGACTGCAAAAAAGCGCTGCCTCGGCCAGCCCGGTGCAAAAAGCGCTCGAGAGTTCCCGCATTCGCAGCGTTAGCTTCGATACAAAGGCTCTCTCATCTTGGGACAGCAGCATCCTTATGTTCCTGATGAAAGTGACTGAGCTCTGCCGCCAGCAGGACATTGTCACCGAGCGCGAAGGATTGCCGGACGGGATCCGCCGTCTGCTGGAACTCGCTGAGATAGTACCAGAGCAAGAAGGCGCCAAACCGGTGGCGGATCGGCTATCTTTTTTGGCACAGGTCGGTACGACCTCGACGGGGTTTTATCTCTCTTTGTCAGAGATGCTGCACTTTCTCGGCGAGGTGACCTTGGCGTTCGTCAAGCTGGTCAGGATGCGGGCGCGCTACAGGACCGCCGATCTATTTCTAATTATCCAAGA